>NZ_JBNWDU010000001.1:0-763907 GCF_053521725.1 Agrobacterium sp. CG160-95
CCTGGTTGGAAAGTATGTCGAGACATTCGCTTACGTTGATGGTCGACTGGATATTCGATGGAAAGGTCACTCGTTGCCTTACAAGATCTTCGACAAGGATCAGCGCGTGACCCATGCGGCTGTGGTCGAGAACAAGCGTCTCGGCGAAGTACTGGCCTACATCAAAGAGCAGCAAGATCGAGACCACGCAGCTGCGCCAAAGACCAACAGTGAGAAGATCGGCTACAAGCCGAGAGGCCGCAAACCCGGTCCGCGCACGGATTTCATGAATGATCCGGACGTCATTGCGAGACGGCAAAAGGCTCTTGCTCAAATGGATGCGGCTGGGTGAAGGCCGCACCCACTTCTGCCGTGTAAACAACTGGCTTTTCAGTAAAAATGGACTTTCGACAGATCGACTTCATATGGATCTGTCTGGATTGGGCTTCCATCTTCCTTGTAAACTTCAAGCTCGGAGATTCTGCCGTTGGTTACGTGCAGCGCCAATCGCACAAGTCTGGCGATGCGAACGATACTTTTCTGGTTTGGAGCTTCATCGTCGTAAAAGCTCTCGATGGGTATATGGTCGTTTGGTCTAGGCGAAGGGGCGTCGTTGTCCTTCACGATCGCCAATGGCCCTTGACTGCGAAGCTTTAGGCTCCCGGTAGGGCTGATGCGCATCACTTCCACGGAGCTCATCTGCTCCAGGATTTCCGCTTTCCCTTGAAAGTCACCTCGCAGCAGATGCATTAGGAGCGCGCGTTCGCGATGGTCGATCTCTCTCCAGTTCTCAAGCCCATCTATCATGCCCTTCCCTCTCATCTGGCGAAGCCAAGGTGAATCTGATTGTAGCTTATGGCGCTGTCAACGGCTGACCATGACGCGACGAAAAGTGCTTTGGAGTGAGAAAGCTAAAGCCGAAGGGTGTGTTCCATCACCCGCCCCCTCCCTACCCTTGCAACCCGGCCCAGCCGGTCCGGTCGGGGGCTGATTGTTTGAGCCAGTGTCGCATTTCTAACTGGCTGGCAGAGCGACAGATGACATTTTAACTTTGCACGATTCGCGACATTTCAACCTTGCCGCCACATCGTATGTGGTAAGCTGATGAAGCTTTCTATGGTCCCGAGCGCCTCACCTTCATCAGCGCCGCCTAGACACTCTGTACCTCGCTCGAGCACAATAACGAGCAAAGGATTTAGAGAAAGCACCTAGCCTTGAGTGGGCTTTGAACCCATGAAAGACATTGCTGACGAAATGCCCATGCATTGGCTGATGCGGCAAAGATTTTGATGATCTGTCGGAACTGATAGGGATTAAATAGTAGCCAGCGGTGTTCTCACGGGTACGACCACGTACTCATGAAGGAGCCTGCGCCGTGAAGCACCTCTATTCCATCACACTCGTTATTGCCACATTGGCCTGCACGGCCGTATCTGCAAGCCCGTTTTCGTCGGCCGCCGGACGTTACCGTATCGATCCCGCCTCGCACATCGGATTTTCGATTGCACAGGTTGCCGGTCCGGGCATCAACGGCACTATTCCCGATATATCCGGCCGCTTCGATATCGATCCGGACCAACCGTCCAAGTCCTATGTGGAAATCAGTTTGAACCCTTCCAGCGTGAAGACAGGCCAGGAGCGGGTGGAAAATTTCCTGCGGTCCAGCGCAGTTTTCAACATCGCCGCCTATCCGCAGATCGTGTTTCGCTCCAACCGCGTTACGCAGGACGGGCCGCGCAGCGCGGTCGTTGAAGGCGTGCTCACGGCCCGAGGCGTCTCCAGAACCGAGACGTTTCACGCAACATTCGTTGAGCAGCAAAAGGGTTCCGTCACCTTCCATGTCACCGGAAATATCCCTCGCCTGCCCTATGGCATGGGTGTTGGCGTGCCACTCTATTCGAACACGGTTGCCTTCGACATAGATTTGAAGGGCGTCAGATAAAAACGACGGAACGTCAAAAAAATCGGCGGGACGGGATTAATTGTCGCTGGTCGGTGTTCTGTGTTGTATCGGACATGGTGTCCGCACCGTTACCTCTCAAAGGACGATCTCATGCGTGAACATCATTTCATTCTGGCAGGCGCTCTCGCGCTCGCCTCCACTGCCGCGCTTGCCGAACCATATGCCGGTGGCGCGGTGGTCGAAATGGCGACGGCAAAGGGCACGATCCTGACTGACGCCAAGGGCATGACCCTTTATACGTTCGACAATGATGGCGATGGCTCGTCAGCCTGCTATGACGGCTGCGCGAAGAAATGGCCGCCACTTGCGGCTGCCAAAACCGACAAGGCGGATGGCGACTACAGACCACTCGCCCGCAGGGATGGCACGATGCAGTGGTCGCATGATGGAAAGCCGCTGTATCATTGGCAGATGGACAAGAAGCCCGGCGATGTCACGGGTGATGGTATTGGTGGCGTCTGGCACGTTGCCAAGGAATAGCACCCATGCCTGATTTTCTTGACGAGATCACAAGTTGCATACCGGCGCTTCGACGTTATGCGAATGCGCTCACGCACGACCGTGACACGGCTGACGATCTCGTTCAGGACTGTTTGGAAAGAGCCATCCGCAAAAAGGCGCTGTGGCGGCCGCAGGCGCCGTTACGTCCATGGTTGTACCGGGTGCTGGTCAACGTTTACCGCAACAATCTGCGCGGC
This sequence comes from Agrobacterium sp. CG160-95, assembly GCF_053521725.1. Classification (NCBI taxonomy): domain Bacteria; kingdom Pseudomonadati; phylum Pseudomonadota; class Alphaproteobacteria; order Hyphomicrobiales; family Rhizobiaceae; genus Agrobacterium; species Agrobacterium sp. CG160-95. The sequence continues at coordinate 2,641 of NZ_JBNWDU010000001.1, forward strand.
AGAAACCGCCGGCCCTCGCAAATCCCGATTGATGATGTTGCCGAACAGATGTTTGTGCCGGCGCCGCAGACGGGCCGGATCGCGCTTGCCGAAATGGCCCGTGCCATCGAAAAACTGTCAGGCGAGCACCGTGAGGCCCTCCTCCTCGTCGTCGTCGAAGGTCTGAGTTATGCGGAAGCGGCAAAGGTTCTGGAAATTCCGTTGGGCACTTTGATGTCCCGTCTGGGGCGCGCCCGAACAGCCTTGGCCCGCATGACCCAGGAAGACCAGCCAAATCTCAAGGTGATAAAATGACTGGCAACGAGCCGCAGATAACCGAAGCCGATCTGATATCCTATGTCGACGGGCAGCTCGAAGACCAGCGACGTGATGCCGTTCGCTCCCACCTCGCCTCCAATCCGGCCGATGCGCGCAAGGTCGAGATATGGCAGCGGCAGAATGCGACACTTACGGCTCTCTATCGTCCTGCTGATGTCGATGTTTTACCCGAGCGCCTCGATGTTTATCGGATGGAGCGGCGCTTGCGATCGGAGCGTGCAAATTGGCGCAATCTGGCAGCGGCATCCGTTCTCGTTCTGGCAGTTGGACTGACAGGTGGCTGGTTCGGGCGCGGACTTGTGTCGGAAGTCGAGGCACCTGCCCATTCCATCGTGGCGGATGCGACGCTGGCGCATAAGTTGTTTGCTAGCGAGGTTCTGCACCCTGTCGAAGTTCGGGCTGATGCCGAGAATGGTTCCAGCCTGCCGAAATGGCTGTCAAAACGGCTCGACCGTAAACTGAACGTGCCGGACCTCACCCACCATGGCTTGTCCCTTGTCGGCGGCCGGGTGCTGCCCAGTTCCGAAGGCGCCGCAGCTCAACTGATGTATGAAGACAAAAGTGGGCAGCGTGTCACTCTTTACATCGTGGCTGCGGCTGAAACGAGCGATACCGCCATGCGGCGCTCCAATGTCGACGCGCTGGAAACAGTGTCCTGGGATGACGAAACAATCCGCTGCGCCCTGGTCGGCAGCCTGCCGTCCGACCGCATGGACGCTATTGCCAAAGACACCTATCAACAGCTGAGTTAGCCGATGCAATATCTCAAGGGTCATTCCGATAGAGCGACGAGCGGCGTAAGGAGATGGCGAAACACGCCCGCCTCCTTTGGTTTGGTGGCGATCGTTTTCCATTGGACGATCGCGCTCCTATTCCTCGCGCAGCTTGCGCTGGGATATTTTATGAGCCGCGACATCGATCCGGTGCTTCAGTTCAATCTTTTTCAGTATCACAAGTCGATTGGGTTTCTGGTTCTGGCCCTCGCCGCCCCCCGCTTCATCTGGTCGATTTTCAGCAGGAAACCGCGGGCTCTGGATGGTGAAGGGATGGCTTCGAGGTTGGCCGCACGGTCGGCTCACGCCGCGCTGCTGTTCCTTACTCTCGCCGTTCCCCTTGCCGGTTGGGCCGTCGCGTCGACGTCTCCTCTGCAGATCCCTAGTTATGTCTTCGATCTTCTCGTCGTGCCAGGACTACCCATGGCGATCTCCGACCAAGCCGAGGCCTTCTGGACTAAGGTTCACGCCACTCTGGCCTATCTTGCCGCAGTTATCGTCCTTCTTCATGTGGCAGCAGCGCTGTGGCACCATTTCGTCCGCAAAGATCCAACGCTTCGGCGCATGATCCCTTTCAGGGCTGCTGAAGACAACAGGAGCCGCACCGCCTCCCCTCGAAAATAGCTAATAAAGTGTTCTCTGGTAGTCCTTTTCCAGATCGTCATCCAATTTCCGCATCTCATCCTTGTTGCTGGGCGCCCCCGTCGTTTCGTCAAGGATGATTTTGATGAGCGACGGCATCTCGGAGCGATCCTGAAAATGATCCGGGCTCCACAAATGAGACCGCCGAAACGCCTTGGCGCAATGCATGAAAACCTCACTCACCCTGACGACAATCGCGAGTTTGGGCGCACGATCATTGATGCTCATGCTTCTCAGAAGTTCCGGGTCGGTTGCGAGCTTTGCCTGCCCGTTCACACGCAACGTGTCGTCAAATCCCGGTATGACAAACAACAGCCCGACGCTTGGATTGGCAATGATATTGGTCAACGTATCCAGACGATTGTTACCCGGCCGATCCGGTATCGCGAGTGTGCGTTCATCAAGAATCTTGACGAACCCCGCAGGGTCGCCACGAGGGCTTACGTCAGCACTTCCCGCCAGATTCTGCGTTCCTATGCACAGGAACGGAGAGCGTCTGATAAATTCCCGCGCATGCTCGCCAATGGTGTCCTGACACTTCAATATCGCCAGCGCGTGGGTCGCCTCGAACAATCCTCGAAGCGATGGCTCATCTGTTATTGCAAATTCCGGATCAAGTTCAAACGCCGTCATCATCCTCACCCTTGTGACGTTGCCCCGTTGTTCCCATCAGCTTCACCAGACGAAAACGCCTTGGATATTGCTGACATATCGATTGTTTTTCTCTTTCCGCATTTGAGCTGCTTCTAAATTTGAGGTACGTACCTCAATATCAGCACTATCGCAGATTTCAATTTCAATCAAGAAGTAGAACCGGCGCCGATAGAGGCACAACAATCACCGAAACGGCTGCGGGAGCCTTTGAGGGCGGGCAGTCCTGTACAGACCGTGTAGTTTGTTCTTACCTAAGGCCCTCGCTATTCACCGACGTTCAAGCGCTCGAGGCGGCCTTGAAGACGGCAAGCTGGTCGGCAAAGGCGCGTCGATAGGCCGGACGCGCCTCACCGCGAGCCACATAGGCTGAAAGGTTTGGATATTCGTCGAGGATGCCTGAGCTTTTTATCCTTTGCAGCACCGATATCATCAACAGATCTCCAGCGCTGAACGCACCGTCGAGCCAGTCGTCGTCACCGAGGCAGCGGGAGAGTTCGCCGAGCCGCTTGCTGATATTTTTATCGATCATCGCTAAGCGCTCTTCGTACCAGCTCTTGTCGCCCTCCAGAAACCGGGCAATCGAGCGGTCAACGATTGGCGGCTCCACCGTGTTGAGCGCGGCGAACATCCAGGTTATCGCCCGTGCCCGCGCATTCACATCCCGCGGCAACAGGCCGGCATTGCGCTCCGCGATGTGGAAAATGATCGCGCCGGATTCGAACAGTACGAGGTCGCCCTCCTCATAGGTCGGGATCTGTCCGAACGGCTGAAGTGCCAGATGCGCAGGTTCCCGCATCGCCTTGAAGGAGAGAAGTCGAACATCGTAGGACAGTCCCGCTTCCTCCAGCGCCCAGCGGACGCGCATGTCGCGGGCCAGACCCTTGCCGCCATCGGGCGAGCGTTCAAAAGCGGTAATCGTGATCGTCATTGCTGTTCCCCATCGCGTCTGTTTGGAGACTATTGGCTCATTGTGGTCGAGCATCAGCTTTTTGCGCCGGCCGGAAAAGGCAGCGCGTCAGAATAGGCGTTTGCCAGAACGAAAACAATCCTTGTACGTTTCAATGACAGGTCATTAGCGTGCCGTTTGCCGTGGAAAGGGCTGGCCATTTCACGCAAAAACTCTAAGCTCCTGCGCCGGACGCGGATTGCCAAAACCTTCAGGATTTCAATTTAAATCATTAGGGAGAAACCATCAGATGAGCCTGCGTATAAACGACATCGCACCCGATTTCACCGCCGAGACCACACACGGTCCGGTGAGCTTTCACGAATGGATCGGCGACGGCTGGGCGGTCCTGTTTTCGCATCCGAAGAATTTCACGCCGGTCTGCACCACGGAACTCGGCGCGATGGGCGGCCTGCAGCCGGAATTCGAAAAGCGCGGCGTCAAGATCATAGGCATCTCGGTCGATCCGGTCGAAAGCCATGAGAAATGGAAAAACGACATCCGCACCGCGACCGGCTTTAATGTCGATTATCCGCTGATCGGCGACAAGGACCTGAAAGTCGCGAAGCTCTATGACATGCTGCCGGCGGGCGCTGGCGACAGTTCCGAAGGCCGCACGCCGGCCGACAACGCCACCGTGCGCTCCGTCTTCGTTGTCGGTCCCGACAAGAAGATCAAGCTGGTCCTCACCTACCCGATGACCACCGGGCGCAACTTCGACGAAATTCTTCGCGCGATCGATTCCATCCAGCTGACTTCCAAACATCAGGTGGCGACACCGGCAAACTGGAAACAGGGCGAAGACGTCATTATCACCGCCGCCGTCTCCAACGAGGATGCGATTGCCCGTTTCGGCTCCTATGACACTGTTCTTCCATACCTGCGCAAGACGAAGCAGCCCGGCTGATTTGAAATCGATAAAGGGGGCGATGGATCTCCATCGTCCCTCTTTAATCTTACTCGCGGCGCAGCTACGGCTTTATCACGCCGCCGTGGTAGTCGAGCCGGTACAACTCAACGCTGTCCCGATATATGCGCTCCACGCCGGTAAAAGACCGGAATTCGCCCTCATTGGTATCGACATAGATCATGTCTTCAACCTCGTGGGTGAAGCCGCCTAGGAAGCGCCCTTCCCTGTATAGCGTGGAAAGCGATCGCTGGATCACCCTGCCCGCCACCGTGCCGTCGATCAGCTCAGGGCGGATGATGCGGCCGTAATAATTCATGGCCCAAAGTGGAACTCCCTGATGCCAGACGACCTCCTGACCGATGAAGTCGGTTCCGCCGAAATAGCTATCGATATAGTTCCAGTCGCCACTTCGAAAGCCGAGGTCGTGTGAGCCGATGCGGGTGGGCGTCGAGGATTTGTTGCCGCCGCCCACATAAGTGGCGGACTTGGCCTGCACGATGAATTCTTCCAGCATCGGGAATACCTCACATCAGGAACATAAAGTGAACATACTGGACTTGTTTGAAGGTCGCAAGCGTATTCCTTACCCTGCCTGTCGCCATATTTTCACAGATGGCGGGCTTGGTAATCGCAGCGTTTGCCCTTAAAAGCGATGCATAAATGATCCTCGAAGAGTGCCCATGTCGCAGACCCCGCAAATCTATGTCGATGCCGACGCCTGCCCCGTGAAACCCGAGATTCTCAAGGTGGCGGAACGGCATGGGCTGGAGGTGACATTCGTTGCCAATTCCGGTTTGCGCCCGTCGCGCGATCCGATGGTGAAAAACGTGATCGTATCGGCCGGTTTCGATGCGGCGGATGACTGGATTGCGGAGCGTGCGGGCGAAAACGATATCGTCATTACCGCCGATGTGCCGCTCGCCGGGCGTTGCGTTGCCAGGGGCGCGCTGGTGACGGGACCGACCGGCCGCGTTTTCGACCAAACCAACATCGGCATGGCAACTGCGATGCGCGACCTTGGCGCACACCTGCGCGAAACCGGTGAGAGCAAGGGATATAACGCGGCTTTCTCGCCGCGCGACCGGTCTGCTTTTCTGGAGACGCTTGACCGTTTCTGCCGCCGTGTCAAAAAATGACCGCGTAAACAGGAAGGCGCAGCCCATGACCCCGGCCAATCCGCAGAGCAACACCTACAGCCGCCATAAGCCTTTCTTCGTCGCTCTTTTCGTTGGCGCCTTCGGCCTTGGCTTGGCGCTGGCATTCGAACGGCCGCTCGCCATCGAAATTGCAGCCATTCTGTTTTTCCTGACCTATCTCGGGCTGGTGGCCTTTCGGCTTCCGAAATTAACGGCCCAGCACCTGAAAGCGCATGCCGATAGTGATGACCTGCCGGCAATGGCCATCATCGCCATTACGCTGATCGCTGCCACCGTCGCCGTCGTTTCACTTTTCCAGGCACTCAACCATTCCGGCGAAACCGTCTGGACGCTGCTGCTCGCCTTCGGCTCCGTGATTTTCGGGTGGTTGACAATCCACACCATGACCGCCTTGCACTACGCACATCTTTACTGGCGTCCGGAAACCGTTGATGGCAAGCGCAAGCATCGCGGCGGCATGGATTTCCCGGCAACGAAGGAACCCTGCGGTTACGACTTCCTCTATTTCGCTGTTGTCATCGGCATGACGGCGCAGACCTCGGATGTTGCTGTAACCACGACACCGATGCGCAAGGTCACGCTGTTGCACTCCATCGTCTCCTTCTTCTTCAACACAGTTCTGGTAGCAGCGGCGGTCAATGCTGCGGTCGCGCTTGCGGGCTGAACCGGAAAAAACTCTTCATAAAGGAATGGCTTCATGAATATCATCTCGCAAAATACGGCCTTTGGCGGCATGCAGGGCGTATTTTCGCACCCATCCGAAACCCTGAAATGCGAGATGACCTTTGCAGTCTATGTGCCGCCGAAGGCGATCAGCGAGCCGTGCCCGGTTCTGTGGTATCTTTCCGGCCTCACCTGTACCCACGCCAATGTCATGGAAAAAGGCGAATATCGCCGCATGGCATCCGAACTCGGGCTGATCATCGTTTGCCCGGATACCAGCCCGCGTGGCAACGATGTGCCTGATGAAGTGACCAACTGGCAAATGGGCAAGGGCGCGGGCTTTTATCTCGACGCCACGCAGGAGCCTTGGTCGGAGCACTACCATATGTACAGCTACTTAACGGAAGAGCTGCCAGCCTTCATTGGCCAGCATTTCCGCGCGGATATGAGCCGTCAGGGCATTTTCGGCCATTCGATGGGCGGCCATGGCGCCATGACGATTGCGCTTAAGAACCCAGACCGCTTCAAGAGCTGCTCCGCCTTCGCCCCAATCGTCGCCCCCTCCTCTGCCGACTGGTCCGAACCGGCGCTGGAAAAGTATCTCGGAACGGATCGCGCCGCATGGCGGCAATACGACGCCTGCTCGCTGGTCGAAGACGGCGCCCGTTTTCCGGAATTCCTGATCGACCAGGGAAAGGCCGACAGTTTCCTCGAAAAAGGCCTGCGTCCCTGGCTGTTCGAAGAGGCGATCAAAGGAACCGATATCGGCCTGACGCTGCGCATGCACGAGCGTTACGACCACTCCTATTATTTCATCTCCAGCTTCATGGATGACCATCTGAAATGGCATGCCGAGCGACTTGGCTAAGGCTGCGAAAGGGGAAGCTTAACCTGCGCGGTTTGGATTCGTCCGACATCTTGAACAGCGACGTGACGGCGTTTTTAGTACGCCGTCTTCGCTATGGCTTTCGGAGATTTATGCATCCAAAGGAATGCGGACGATGACCTTGATCTCGAAATCGAAGCCCGCGAGCCAGTTCACGCCTATTGCAGTCCAGTTCGGGTAAGGCTTCGTGCTGAAAATCTGCTGCTTGACGGCCATGATGGTTCCGAACTGTTTTTCGGGGTCCGTATGGAATGTCGTCACGTCGACAATATCATCAAATGTACAGCCCGCTGCATGCAGCGTGGCTTTGAGATTTTCGAAAGCCAATTGTACCTGACGTTCAAAATCGGGTTCTGGCGTTCCATCGGAAAGGCTGCCCACCTGCCCGGAAACGAACAGAAGGTCCCCGGATCGGATAGCCGCCGAATAGCCGTGCTCCTCGTAAAGAGCATGTCTGTTTGCGGGAAAGATTGCTTCGCGCTTCGCCATTTTTAAATCTCTCTTCTTTGTAATCAAGTGCACTCTCTGGGCGGAACGTTACGCTTCGAGCGCTTCACACAACGCCTTATTTGATATACGGTGCGTATTTGAATTTGGTGGCATACGTTCCGTATGTCAACCCATATACGTCACGTATGTAAAATTGAGGAGAGTATGGCGAAACGACGCGCGGAAACGATGGAGGAAAATCGCGTAAAACTGATCGCGGCTGCACGAAAGATTTTCGCCGAAAAGGGATACTCTTCCGCATCAATGGACGAGTTGACTGCTCAGGTTGGTCTGACGCGTGGGGCGCTTTATCACAATTTCGGAGATAAGCGTGGGCTGCTGGCGGCGGTGGTCGATCAGATCGATTCTGAAATGGCGTCTCGCGCTCAAGAGATCGGGGCATTGGCCGAGGACGATTGGCAAGGTTTGCTCGCCGAGGGCGCCGCCTATATCGAAATGGCGCTTGATCCGGAAGTACAACGCATCGTTCTGCTCGACGGGCCTGCGGTGTTGGGTGATCCGTCGCAGTGGCCTAGCCAGAGCAGTTGTCTGCATGCGACCAAGCGAACGGTTCAGAGCCTCATCGAACAAGGGGTCATCAAGTCAGTCGATGCGGAAGCTGCTGCCCGGCTTCTAAGCGGCGCTGCACTTAATGCTGCGCTATGGATCGCCGCCAGTGACGATCCCGTGAGGGTGCTGCCGAAGGCTGTCGAGGCTTTCCAGTCCATGGCCACCGGCCTTCTTGTGAAACCAGTTTAAACTCTATCTGGAAACCATACTTGTTCACGGAAACAACGCCGTCGCGAGCGTTGTCGGTCCGGGTCGGCTCAGCCGGAACTCGCGGATCACGCGCTCCGCGACGCCGTAAGCGAGATCCTGCTCGATCGACTGATTGTCGAAGCTGACGACGGTGGCGGTGAATTTGGCCTCGGCGATCACCTCGCCCGTCGCCACGGCGGCCGCACGAACGATGACACGGGCCGATGCCCGTTCTCCAAACAGGAAGGGGCCGCGGGTGACGGATGCGAGGCGAATGGTCAGCACAACGCGCGGTCTGATTTCGCCGCGTGCCGTCGTTTTGATGGCATTCTGTAGTTGCGCATGAATGGATTGCATCAATGCCGGCGCTACATCCGGCCGTGCCGCTACAAAGGCGCCGCGCACATCATAAAGCAGCCGGTCGGCATTGGTCGCCTCCGGTTCCAGCCTGAAAGACATGAGCGTGAAACACGCCAGCACAACAATGCCAAGGCGTTTCAATCGAGTGTTCATGATCTGCGGCTCCCCTAACGTGAGGTAACCGCATATTCGGTCATCAGGGTTAGAAAAGCGTTAAGGCGCGCTCTTCAACGCCTCCAGAACGTTGAGTGCTGCACGCATGTCGATGAGCCTGGTGGCGCGGCGCTCCAGCGCCTCCTCGTCCTCGCCCCAATGTTCGGCGGTCCAGTCCTCGTCAAGATGGGCCAGCGCCCAGGTTTCCTCCAGCGTCAGCTGCCCTTCCGCCAGTGCCAGCGCCAGAATGGCGGAGCCGGTCAGCGACGTCATGGTGTGCAGGGCGGCAAGCGCGATCGGCGTATCGTATTTTTTGAGCGTCACGGCAAAGGCTGCAACAGCTTCCCGAGGCTGATCGCGATGCATGACGCCTTCGACGAGAATGAAGCGTGCGCCGAGAACATTGGCCGCCCAGTCGATGACCGGATCCCAATGGTCCGCCTGCCGCGCCACAAGCGCTTCCGGTTGACCTGCGCGGTAGCACAGGAGATCGGAAGAGGAAAAGCGCAGTATGTCCTCGAAAACCGCCTGGGTGTCGCTGGCGATACCGTCGATGGCGGTGTTCACATGTCGCGAGACCGGCATGACGACCGGGTTCACCACTTCTTTCTGCGCATCCCATTCATCGCGAAGCAGGTCCGCAAGCGCCTTCGATGGCAAGACAAGCGGCTTCTTGGCGGGCGTGCGCAAAGGTTTGCCATCGAGATGGATGGTGAAGCCGCCGTCTTCCACGTCAGCAACGGTAACGTCCTTATAGAAACGTTTCGGCAGGGGCCGCTGCATCTGGATTTGGGCGCGAAGGATCGGATCGGGGTGGCTGAGGCCTTCCGAAAGGTCGTTCAGGAGATCACGCATGGCACGTCCTCATCAGTCGAATAGAAAGGATCATTCAAGAATATCGGCGGGAACATGGGCCGGAATTTCGCTCGGATGGCTGACGACGGCGTCTGCGCCTGCCTTCCAGAGATCATCGACCGAGGCGTAGCCCCAGGCAACGCCGATGGCCTTTGCGCCGGCGGCCTTTGCCATCTGCATGTCATAGATAGCATCGCCGATGACGACAGTGTCGGCCGGAACCATGCCGGTTTCGTGGCAACATTCCATCACCATGGCCGGATGCGGCTTGGAAGGGCAATCATCCGCCGTGCGCGACACGATGAAATGCTCGGCAAAACCATGCGTTTCGAGAATATGGGTCAACCCGCGACGGCCCTTGCCGGTGACCGCGCCGATCAGCACCTCATCCCGCCTGGCGAGCGTGTCGATCAAGGGCGCGATACCGTCGAACAGCGGCTCGATCATGCCAGGTCGGGCGCGGATCGGGTGATATATTTCCCGATAGCGCTCAGTCATCGCGCGCGCCTCGTCATCCACATGCGCCTTACCGAGCATGCGGGCGATGGCGATGTCGAGCGTCAGGCCGATAATTGCCTTGGTCTGCGCAATATCAGGCCGTGGCTTTCCGAAATCGGCAAAGGTATCGACCATGACGGCATGGATAAGGCCGGCGCTGTCGACCAGCGTGCCGTCACAATCGAAAAGAACGAGTTTCATCTGATATCAGCCTTCCCTGTCGCCATCGGCCACGTCGAGGCCGAGCAGGTTCCAAGTCTGTACCATATGCGGTGGCAAAGGCGCGCTGACGCGAAGCCGGCCGCCATTCGGGTGCGGAATGTCGATATGGCGTGCATGCAGGTGCAGACGCTTTTGTACACCGCCCGGAAAATCCCAGTTCGGATCATCGATGTAATATTTCGGATCGCCGATGATCGGGTGCCCCATATGCAGTGCGTGAACGCGCAGCTGGTGGGTACGGCCGGTATAGGGCTCCATTTCCAGCCAGGCGAGGTTCTGCGCAGCGGTATCGATAACACGGTAATAGGAAATGGCGTGATCTGCCCCCTCCTCGCCGTGCTTGGCAATGCGCATGCGGTCGCCGTCGGGGGTCTGTTCCTTGACCAGCCAGGTGGAAATCTTGTCCTGATGCTTGCGTGGTACGCCGCGAACCAGCGCCCAATAGGTCTTCTTGGTATCGCGCTCGCGGAAAGCGGCCGTCAGCTTCTGTGCAGCACCTCGGGTGCGGGCCACCACCAGCACGCCCGACGTGTCACGGTCCAGACGGTGCACCAGACGCGGCTTTTCGCCCTTCGGGCTGGTCCATGCTTCCAGAAGCCCGTCGATGTGACGGTTGACGCCCGATCCGCCCTGCACGGCAATGCCGGCCGGCTTGTTGAACACCAGAACCTTGTCGTCCTCATGCAGCAGCATGCGCGCCAGAAGTTCACCGTCTGCCGAATGTTTGAGGTCCCTTGATCCGATCGGTCCGCTTTTGACCTTGAGGTCGGAATCAACAGGCGGCACACGCACCATCTGTCCCGGCTGCACCCGTGCGTCCGTCTTCACCCGGCCGCCGTCCACACGCACCTGTCCGGAGCGCAGCAGCTTTTGCAGCTGCCCAAACCCCAGACCCGGATAGTGAATCTTGAACCAGCGATCGAGGCGCATACCGGCCTCGTCGGCCTCGACCTTGATATGCTCGATACCTGCCATGAAATTTCCAGTCTCTCTGTCTTGATCGCGCGCCCTGTTATCCGGCGCACCGTTTGGAGCAAGCCTTTAGAACAAACTGCGGCCCAAGGCCAGCCCGGCGAAAACCGCCGCGATGGAAACCACCAGGCTTGCCGTGATGTAAACCGCCGAAAGACCGAGCGCGCCACGTTCGAAAAGCGCTACCGCATCCAGCGAGAAGGACGAAAAGGTGGTGAAGCCACCGAGAACGCCGGTGACCAGAAACAGACGCATCTCCATGGACGCGTTCAGCCGCCTTGCAACAAGCTCAACCAGGAAACCGATGAGAAAGGATCCGACCACATTCACCGCCAGCGTTCCCCAAGGGAAAGTCATACCCACAAGGCGCACACTCAACAGACCGACGAGATAGCGGAAAACCGAACCGATTGCGCCGCCTGCTGCGACAAGAGCGATATTCAGCATTTGGGGAATGTCTCCGGAGAAATACCCGACGGGTCTGTTGAAGACGTTTTCTAGAACATAGCCACGGGTGGTGAAACCCCCTCGTCCCGACCTTTTTTCGATTAAAACTCGATTAAATTGCACGTCCGCGATTTAGGCTTCCAACAAGACGCAGCTGCTAATCTGCGGTTTTACGGGTCGGCGAAGGATGGCCGGAGGTTGGATGACACAGGTTCTTTCCGTTTCTGCAAACACTGCGGCCTACGCACTGGAGGCCGTGAAGCCGTCGCAGCGTGTATCGCGCAGAAGCGAGGTTGAGGAAGCCATTCACGAATTGGCGCGCAAGGCCGAACAGGGAGACGATTTCCAGTTGAGAGCCTTGCTCACCGCCATCAAGCCGCCGGCCTTGACCCTCTATTTCCTGACAAGCGCCAGCCATCGCAACGCCCCCCAGACAACACTCGATCAGGCCGTGCAGGCCTACGAGGAAAACCAATCCAATAAAAACTTATAATACCAATTTGATATCCATACTTATTAAATCGATTTGTAAGTTTTTTGGTGCGCATTTTGCGCGTTCAGGTTGTTGTCAGATTCAAATTTTAGTCCTTCGGTACCAACTGGAGGAAGATCATGATTTCTATTGCCCGTCACGTCACAGCCACCACGATCGCGCTCCTTGTTTCGGCGCCGGCTTTCGCGGCCACGACCATCAAGGTCACCGAAGGCGGTGAAGGTGGCGGACCAATGACACTCGTTATGGACCAGACGACGGTCAAAGCCGGTGAAGCCGTGTTTCATGTGCATAACGATGCCATGAGCGAGCAGCACGAAATGGTGCTCGTCAAGCTGAAGTCTGCAGACGAAAAAATACCGCTCAATACCGCGAAACACCGTGTCGATGAAAAACAGCTTAAAAGTCTTGGCGAAGTGGCCGACCTGAAGCCCGGCGGCGATGGTCAGCTCAAGGCAAAGCTTACGCCCGGCACATATCTCCTCTTATGCAACATAAAAGGTCACTACGAAGCGGGTATGCAGGCCAAGCTGACTGTTACAAAATAATATTGGTCGAACAAGCTGAGGCTGCCGGATGAGTATTGCGTTCCGGCAGCCTCTTTTTTGCGTCAGTTGTGCTGGTGAGCGTTCTTGTCGTCACCACCCTTGGCCGAGCCTGCGGAAAGCACAATCTCGACCTTGCCAGCCTTTTCAAAGATCAGCGTCACCGGCACCTTGTCGCCTTCGGCGAACGGCTTCTTCACGTTGAAGAACATCATGTGCAGGCCGCCGGGCTTCAGCTCCACTGTCTCGCCGGCGGGAATGACGATGCCGTCATCCAGCTTGCGCATCTTCATGACGTCGTTGACCATGGCCATTTCGTGAATTTCCGCACGGCCGGCGGCGGAGGATTCGACGCCGATCAGCTTGTCGTCGCTGGAACCGGTATTCTTGATCGTCACATAACCGCCGCCCACGGGCTGACCGGGCAGCATGGCCTTTGTCGCGCCAGCCGAGAGCTCGAGACTGCCAGCCTTCACCACGTCCATATCCATATCCATGGCCATAGCGGAATGGTCATGCCCGCCGGCATGGGCTTTTGCGGTAACGCGGATGGTCGGCGCCGGGCTTTTCAACGAATGCGGATCGACGCCTGCGGCCGCCACCTCGTCCCAGGAAACCTTGCCTTTGTCGCCGCAAAGCTGCGTCACCTTGAAGGGAAGGTCCTGCCCGGCCTCTATGCCGGAGATTTTTCCCTGAACGGCAAAGGTGTCATAGAATTCATCCGGCAGATTGCCGCCCTTCCAGCGGATTTCGACCGCGCCGCTTTTGATGTCCTTTCCGTGGTTCTTGTAGGCTTTCTGATAGTCGCCCTTGATGACCTCAAGGTCCCAACCGGCCTTGGGCTGCGGCTTGGCAGTGATGAAGCCTTCCGGCAGCTTGATCTGCACTTCTGTGGTGGCAAGTCCGCCATCGCAGCCATGCGGCACCTGAAGTGCGGCAACGATGGTGCTTTCCTGTTCGGCCGAACCGTCAACGAAGGTCGTATGGGCGAAGGCCTGCGCCGTCGAGACGGAGGCGACGAACAGGGTGCAGGTGATGATCTTGGTGGTTTTCATTTGTTTGTCCTTGCGACTGCGGCGCCATTGGCCCGGGCAGCTGCTCCGTGCCGCCACCCGGCGGCGATGATCCTGTGAAACGAAGAGGTCAGGCGGACAGGGATGGCGGGCCGCGTGCGGACGGTTTGCGGATCGTCTGGACCGAGTGAAAGCCCCATTCCGCGGTCAGGCGATTGTCGAGCCAGGCGAATTCCGTCCTCAGCCAGCCGGCCGCATCGGGCACCGGCAAGAGAATGGACGAGGCCAGCAGGCAGGCCTCGCAAAACAGGATCGCATCGCTTGAATGGGCGGGGCCGTCATTGGGGTGCGAGGCATTTACCCCGCCGCTGTGGCCAAGGCAGATTTCGGCAAAGGTGCCGTCCGGCAGCCGGTAACTCTCATCCAGAAGAACGGCAGGTGCCGCGGCGAGCGCGGGCTTGTGGGCAAAACCAAGCGACAACATCAAAAGCGCGCAGAAAATGCGAAGCATTTTCTCCACCCTTGTCAGCGGTCGTTTTCGATTTGCGTCCATCTTCTGGCGATACCCCTCTTTCCTTCCGATTTCAAAGGGGAAATTTGCCGCAGGCCCAATCGCTCAAAGGAACAATCGATACAGGGCGGCATTTCCTTTCCAATACGGATCGTTTCGGAAGGAGTACCGACATGCCAGCCAAATCGAAAGCCCAGCAGAAAGCCGCAGGTGCGGCGCTGGCCGCCAAACGCGGTGAAGTCAAGAAATCCAGTTTACAAGGTGCTTCAAAAAGCATGGAGAAGTCCATGACAGAAAAGGAACTTGATGAACTGGCGTCGACAAAGCGCAAGGGTCTGCCGGAGAAAAAATCAGACTGACGGCACGCTTCGTGCATGGAACTCGCCGTGTATCTAGCCAGCGATGGCGCAGATGGAGCAAAAATCTGTTCAGATGCGTCATTTCGTCCTTGCCAATGACCGGGCTTCGAAGATAATGAGCCTCGCATCATCGTTGGGAGAAACCGCTTCATTGCGGTGCCGAAGGAGCAACCGCCCCGGAAACTCTCAGGCAAAAGGACCACCGGTGACGACGGAACTCTGGAGAGAAGCCACCTTTCATAAGGACGGCTCGCCGAAGGGATAACAATCTCAGGCGACAAGGACAGAGGGGGCTCTTGAACCCGGCGCGTTTTTCGCGTCATGACCTGAGCCCGCGCGATCTTTCGCGCAACCCTGGAGGCGTCCTTGGACGATACCGCCGAGCTTAAAATCACGCCGCTCCATTCCCTGCATGTTTCCCTTGGCGCCCGCATGGTGCCTTTCGCCGGTTACGACATGCCGGTACAATATCCGGCGGGCGTGCTGAAGGAACATCTTCAGACCCGTACCTCTGCTGGCCTCTTCGACGTGTCCCACATGGGCCAGGTTATCGTGAAGGCGAAGTCGGGCAACAATGCCGACGCTGCAATCGCGCTTGAAAAACTGGTGCCGGTTGACATTCTCGGCCTAAAGGAAGGCCGCCAGCGTTACGGTTTCTTCACCGATGAAAACGGCTGCATCCTCGATGATCTGATGATCACGAATCGTGGCGATCACCTTTTCGTCGTCGTCAACGCGGCGTGCAAGGACGCTGATGTCGCCCATATGAAGGCGCATCTTTCTGACACTTGCGACATTACCCTTCTCGATGATCGAGCGCTGATTGCGCTTCAGGGGCCACGCGCGGAAGCGGTTCTGGCCGAGCTTTGGGCCGGTGTTTCCGAAATGAAGTTCATGGACGTGCTGGAAGTTCCGCTGCACGACGTTCCCTGCATCGTTTCCCGTTCCGGTTATTCCGGCGAGGATGGTTTTGAAATCTCCGTGCCTGCCGAAAAGGCGGAAGAGATCGCCAAGGCCCTGCTTGAGCACCCTGATTGCGAGCCGATCGGGCTTGGAGCGCGCGATAGCCTGCGTCTTGAAGCTGGCCTTTGTCTCTACGGCAACGATATCGATACAACGACCTCCCCCATCGAAGCCTCGCTTGAATGGGCGATCCAGAAGGCGCGCCGCGCCGGTGGTGATCGCGAAGGCGGTTTCCCTGGGGCAGAGCGTATTCTCGGTGAACTCAAGGACGGCACATCGCGTCGTCGCGTCGGCCTGAAGCCAGAGGGCAAGGCACCGGTGCGCGGTCATTCCAAGCTTTTCGCGGATGCAGAAGGCAAGACGGAAATCGGCGAAGTGACTTCCGGCGGCTTCGGTCCGTCGGTCGAAGGTCCCGTTGCCATGGGTTACGTCCCTGCGGCCCATACTGCTCCCGGCACGGCGATCTTTGCGGAAGTGCGCGGCAAATATCTGCCCGTCACCGTCGCTGCCCTGCCCTTCATCAAGCCTACCTACAAACGATAATCTTCATCCCATCTCCGGAGAGAATACGATGCTGAAATTTACCGCAGAACACGAATGGCTGAAGTTCGAAGGCGATATCGCCACCGTTGGCATTACCAGCCACGCCGCTGAACAGCTTGGCGACCTCGTCTTCGTCGAATTGCCGGAAGTGGGCGCCACCTTCTCCAAGAATGGCGACGCGGCGACCGTTGAATCCGTCAAGGCGGCTTCCGATGTCTATTGTCCGCTGGATGGCGAAGTGGTGGAAATCAACCAGGCCATCGTCGACGATCCCTCGCTGGTCAATTCCGATCCGCAGGGTGCCGGCTGGTTCTTCAAGCTGAAGCTCTCCAACGCCGCGGATGCCGATACGCTGCTCGACGAGGCAGCCTACAAGGAGCTGATCGCGTAATGACGACGCCCACGGAATTCCATTTCACCGACTATCAGCCCTATGATTTCGCCAACCGGCGTCACATCGGGCCGTCGCCGTCGGAAATGGCGGAGATGCTGAAGGTCATCGGCTACAAGAGCCTCGATGCCCTGATCGACGCCACCGTTCCCTCCTCCATCCGCCAGAAGGTGCCGCTGACCTGGGGTGCAGCGCTGACCGAACGCGAGGCGCTCGACCGCCTGCGCGAAACGGCCAACAAGAACCAGGTGCTGACCTCGCTGATCGGCCAGGGCTATTACGGTACAATCACCCCGCCCGTGATCCAGCGCAACATTCTGGAAAACCCGGCCTGGTACACCGCCTATACGCCTTACCAGCCAGAAATCAGCCAGGGCCGTCTTGAGGCGCTGCTGAACTACCAGACCATGGTCTGCGATCTGACCGGCCTCGATGTCGCCAATGCATCGCTGCTTGATGAAGCGACCGCCGCTGCCGAAGCCATGGCGATGTGCCAGCGCGTCGCGAAGTCCAAGGCAACCGCCTTCTTCGTCGATGCCAATTGCCATCCGCAGACCATCGCGCTGATCGAGACACGTGCGGCGCCACTCGGCTGGAAGGTGATCGTTGGTAATCCCTTTACCGATCTCGATCCTGTCGACGTGTTCGGCGCGATCTTCCAGTATCCGGGCACCCACGGTCATGTCAGCGATTTCTCGGGCCTGATTTCCCGCCTGCACAAGACGGGTGCCATCGCTGCCGTTGCCGCCGATCTTCTGGCGCTGACGCTGTTGAAGTCACCCGGTGAAATGGGTGCGGATATCGCCATCGGCACCTCGCAGCGTTTCGGGGTTCCGGTCGGCTATGGTGGTCCGCATGCGGCTTACATGTCCGTCAAGGATGCACATAAGCGCTCCATGCCTGGCCGTCTGGTCGGCGTCTCAGTCGATGCGCGCGGCAATCGCGCCTATCGCCTGTCGCTGCAGACCCGCGAGCAGCATATCCGCCGCGAGAAGGCTACCTCCAACATCTGCACCGCGCAGGTGCTGCTTGCAGTCATGGCGTCGATGTATGGCGTTTTCCATGGCCCGCAGGGCATCAAGGCGATTGCGCAGCAGACCCACCAGAAGGCCGTTTTGATGGCCAAGGGCCTCGAGAAACTAGGCTACGTCATCGAGCCGGAAACCTTCTTCGACACCATCACCGTCGAAGTCGGCCATATGCAGGGCGTCATCCTGCGCTCGGCCGTTGCGGAAGGTGTGAACCTGCGCAAGGTCGGCGCGACCAAGATCGGCATGAGCCTTGACGAGCGCACGCGTCCCGCGACGCTAGAGGCGGTCTGGCGCGCATTCGGCGGCAATTTCTCGATCTCGGATTTCGAGTTGGAATATCGCCTGCCGAAGGAACTGCTGCGCACCAGCCAGTACATGACGCATCCGATCTTCCACATGAACCGTGCCGAAAGCGAGATGACCCGTTACATCCGCCGTCTTTCGGACCGTGATCTCGCGCTCGACCGCTCGATGATCCCGCTCGGTTCCTGCACCATGAAACTGAACGCAACTGCGGAAATGCTGCCCATAACGTGGCCGGAATTTTCCGACATCCATCCCTTCGTGCCGGCCAATCAGGCGCTCGGCTACAAGGAGATGATCGATGACCTCTCGGAAAAGCTGTGCTCGGTCACCGGTTACGACGCCTTCTCCATGCAGCCGAATTCCGGCGCGCAGGGTGAATATGCGGGGCTCCTGACCATCCGCAACTACCACATCGCCAATGGCGGCGCACATCGCGACGTTTGCCTCATTCCAACCTCGGCGCATGGCACCAATCCAGCCTCCGCGCAGATGGTCGGCATGAAAGTGGTGCCGGTGAAAGTGCGGGAAAATGGCGATATTGATATCGACGATTTCCGAGCAAAAGCAGAGCAGTATGCGGAAAACCTCTCGTGCTGCATGATCACCTATCCGTCCACCCATGGCGTGTTTGAGGAGACGGTTCGCGAGATTTGCGAGATCACCCATAAACACGGTGGTCAGGTCTATCTCGACGGCGCCAACATGAACGCCATGGTCGGTCTTGCCCGTCCCGGCGATATCGGTTCCGACGTCAGCCACCTCAACCTGCACAAGACCTTCTGCATCCCGCATGGCGGCGGCGGTCCGGGCATGGGGCCGATCGGCGTCAAGGCGCATCTTGCTCCCTATCTTCCCGGCCATCCGACGACGGACGGTCGTGAAGGTGCGGTGTCGGCTGCCCCCTTCGGCTCACCGTCGATCCTGCCGATTTCCTGGAGCTACTGCCTGATGATGGGCGGCGAAGGGCTGACGCAGGCGACCAAGGTTGCGATCCTCAACGCCAACTACATCGCCGAACGGCTGAAGGGTGCTTACGACGTGCTCTACAAGTCCGAAACGGGACGTGTGGCGCATGAGTGCATCATCGACACCCGCCCGCTGGCAGACAGCTGCGGCGTGACGGTGGACGACGTTGCAAAGCGCCTCGTCGACTGCGGTTTCCATGCGCCGACCATGAGCTGGCCGGTTGCCGGCACGCTGATGATCGAGCCAACGGAATCCGAGACCAAGGCGGAAATCGACCGTTTCTGCGATGCCATGCTGGCGATCCGCGAGGAAGCCCGCGACATCGAGGAAGGCCGTGCGGACAAGACCAACAATCCGCTGAAGAACGCGCCGCACACGGTGGAAGACCTCGTCGGCGAGTGGGATCGTCCCTACAGCCGCGAACAGGGTTGCTTCCCGCCCGGCGCCTTCCGCATTGACAAATACTGGTCGCCGGTAAACCGCATTGACAATGTCTATGGCGACCGCAACCTCATCTGCACCTGCCCGCCGATGGAGGCTTATGCCGAGGCCGCCGAATAAAGGCAGCGGTACGAACGACCTTATGAAGGCCCGGAGCGATCCGGGCCTTTTTCGTTCCGGACACAAGCCCCAAGACTGCGCTACCACGTCACATGCGATTGATCGTAACCCGTTCCATGCTAAACCGGATGCTGCAATTTAAGCGGTGATGGAGTTTGAATGCGTTTGATTTGCCTGAATGGTTGGGGCGGAAAGCTCCATGACGAGCTTGTTCCCTATATCTCCGCGTCCGATCCCGACATTCTATGTTTGCAGGAAGTGGTGCACACACCGGCAGCCGAAGAGGACTGGTTGAGCTATCGCGATGACGGTAGGGATCTGCCGCAAAGGGCGAACTTTCTTCGCGATGTCGAAGAAGCCCTACCCGATCATCTGGCAATCTTTTGCCCGGCGTCACAGGGTGACCTCTGGCACGGGGAGACACGATATCCCTCACAATGGGGGCTGGCGACTTTCGTGCGTAAATCCATCGCGATTGTTGCGCAGGCTCAAGGTTTCGTGCACGGCTGCTTTTCTGCGAATGGATACGGAGATCACCCGCGTTCGCGCACGGGCCATGCTGTCAGGGTTTTCGACTTCACGACCGGTCAGCCAGCCGTCATCGCCCATATGCATGGGCTGCGTGACCCCAACGGTAAACACGATATTCCCGCCCGTCTGGTGCAAGCAAAACGCCTCGTGAAACTCGTCAAAGACATCGCGGAGGATGGTGACCGGATCATCGTCTGCGGCGATTTTAATGTTCTGCCTGAGAGCGACACCTTCACGGTATTGAAGGAACTGGATCTCATCGAACTCGTCACAACACGTGGTTTCACAGACACGCGCACCTCGCACTATGCCAAACAAAACCGTTTTGCAGATTACATGCTGGTCAACCCGGTTGTGCAGGTCGATCACTTTGATGTGGTGAGACAGCCAGAAGTCTCGGATCATTGCCCCTTGCTGCTCGAATTCAGCTAGAGGCTTAAGCCGCCTTATAGGTCGTTGTCTTCATCTCACGGTTTGGTCAGCGCACGAGCCGGATATCGCTCGTCACCACCGTCTTGCCGGTCCTGCCGTCCTTGTCGGTGGTGCGAAGCCGCAGGCCGTTTTGCCCGACTTTTTCGATTGTCATGGCTGCGACGCGGTCGCCGTTGATGTCGCGGTTCCAGCGAACCGTCAGATTGATTGCATTTCCCTGTCGCGTACCGGAAAGGGCAGACGGTCGGCCGGAGGGTCCGGTGTAAGCGCCGCTGTAACGTCCGCCTTTCTCTGACAGGTCGGCTGCAATTGCGCGCCTGACCACCAGAAGGCCACGGCATGTGCCGGACATATTAAGCGACGAGGTCCCCGTTTTGGAATTCAGCGTACAATTGACGTTGATTGGCGGCGTGCCAATGCGGGTGATCACGGTTCCCTTCCCCGCCCATGTGCCTTTCAGCGACGAGAGGAATTCGCGTTCGTCCGCTAATGCCGGCTGCACACCGAGCAGCCCTGCAAAAAATAAACTCGTGATAGCCGTCGTTTTCATGGCGCGTATCCAATTTTTCACGAAGACTAACTCGCTTGCACCGTCAAACGTTCCTCCGGTTTATTTAGCAACTGTCAAAAAATTCGAGAGGCTCATGTTTCTATCGCGCCGATGCAACCAAATGCAGGCATAGATGTTTCTCGCCAGCGTCGATCAATTTCTGATCACTACCGCATATTTTTCGGAGCATATTTCATGACGACGATCGGCGTTTTGGCACCGCGCGGCAGCCTCCCCTCCGGCGGTCTGCCTCGCAGCGGTGGTATGTCAGACCGCACGCTTTTTGCCCTTGCGGCGCTTAATTTCTTTCTGGCTGATGCCCGTGACGGGCTAGGGCCTTTTCTGGATGCATTTCTGGCGACACAGGGCTGGTCATCGCTTTCGCTGGGGATGATTGCCACGGTCGGCGGCCTCGTCGGTCTGCTTGCCACACCGTTCTGCGGCGCGTTGGTGGACGGCACGACGTGGAAAAGGACGTTGATTGCCATCCCCGTCGTTCTCGTGACCGTCGGCGCGCTGATTACGCTGATCTTTCCCGATGCGTGGATCGTCTGGACCGGCCAGATCATGACTGCGGTTGTCGGCGCCGTCGTTGGACCGGCTCTGGCCGGACTGACGCTTGGTCTGGTCGGTGAACGCCTGTTCTCCCGTCAGATATCGCGAAACGAATTCTGGAACCATGGCGGCAATTTCGCATCGCTCTTCGCCACTTACGTTGCCGTTTCCTTCTTCGGCCTGCATGGCGTCATCGGACTGATGCTTCTGACGGCTGCCGGCGCACTTGTTGCCGACGCCGCCATCGACCCCGACAGGATCGACCACAAGGTGGCGCGAGGCCTTGGCGAGGACAAGGGCGAACCGGGACCTTCAGGCATCAATGTGCTGCTTCACGAACGCGGTCTGATATTCCTCGCGATCATTCTTCTTATCTTCCACTTCGGCAACGCGCCGATGGGGCGGCTTATCGCGCAGAATTTCGCCATCGAACTGCAGACACCATTCCGCACGACAGCGATCATTACTGGCGTCGCGCAATTCGCCATGATCTTCGTTGCGGCCCTGGCGCCGTGGCTGATCCGTCGCTTCGGTCTTGCGACGGTGTTCCTGATCGCGCTTGCCGCCCTGCCTATCCGCGGTCTGCTGGCATCCGCCTTCACGGATTTCTGGGTAATCTTTCCGGTACAGCTGCTTGACGGTATCGGTGCAGGCCTTCTGGGCATCGTGACGCCTGTGGCCGCCGAACGCATTCTCAAGGGAACCGGCCGGTTCAATGTCGGCCTTGCAAGCGTCATGATGGTGCAAGGCATTGGTGCGTCCCTCAGCAACGTTGTTGCCGGCTGGCTGGTAACCAAAGGCGGTTACGCCCTTTCGCACTTGGTCGGCGGCGGCATATCGGCCATCGCCATCGCTCTCTTCTTCATCTACCGAAACGAGATCGCCCCGAAGCAGGCCGACGAAGTACTGCCTCAGTAAACCGTACAAATAAAAAAGGAGGCCTCACGGCCTCCTTCATCCAACTTGCGCAAATGTCGGTTATCCGACGAAAGCGCGCTCGATGACGAACTCGGCAGGCTTGTTGTTCGCACCTTCGTTAAGGCCGGCCTTTTCAAGAAGCTCCTTCGTGTCCTTCAGCATGGCCGAAGAACCGCAGATCATGCCGCGATCGATCGCGGGATCGAGTGCGGGAACACCCAGATCCGCAAACAGCTTGCCGTTCTCAATCAGCGAGGTGATGCGGCCCTTGAAGGGATAATCCTCGCGCGTGACAGTCGCATAGTGCTTGAGCTTGTCGCCGACGATCTCGTTCAGGAATTCATGGTTCCTGATTTCCTCGACCAGATCGAAACCGTATTTCAGTTCGGCCACATCGCGGCAGGTATGGGTGAGGATGACCTCTTCAAACTTTTCATAGGTCTCGGGATCGCGGATCAGGCTTGCGAAAGGTGCAATGCCGGTGCCGGTCGAGAACATATAGAGCCGTCTGCCTGGTGTCAGGGCATCCAGAACCAGAGTTCCTGTCGGCTTCTTGCGCATAAGCACGGTATCGCCGGGCTTGATCGCCTGAAGATGCGAGGTCAGCGGGCCATCCGGAACCTTGATCGAGAAGAATTCAAGCTCCTCGTCCCAGGCAGGGCTGGCGATGGAATAGGCGCGGTAGATCGGCTTTTCGCCGACCATCAGGCCGATCATGGCGAATTCGCCGGAGCGGAAGCGGAAGCCGGCCGGACGCGTCATGCGGAAACGGAACAGGTGATCCGTATAGTGCTCCACCGACAAAACTGTCTCGGCGTAAACACCATCAGGTATCTTGATCGCGAAATCTTCCGTCTTGGCTGGCGCGTTCATTTCAGGTTCCGTCCATTCATTCGATAAGCGACATTCTTCGACCGGGCAATTATACCATTTTTGCCGCGGTTTGAAGGCATGAGAATATCAATACTGCCATGCGCGCAGAAAATATGCATCTAAAACTCATATTTCCGTGCAACGCGTCATTGGGCCGCACGGCGGCGCCAGCTATAGGCCTCTCCACCCTTGGCCGAAAGGGCCGTCGGCTGGTAATAGACCGGGATTTCCGGCAGGCGATTTTCGGAGAGGCGGCGGATCGCCGTCTCGTTCGTGACCGCAAAGCTGGTAAAGCCGGTGCGCAGCATCAGCGGCACCTGGTCGATCAAAACATCGCCAACCGCCCTCACCTCGCCGGCAAAATCAAGACGGCTGCGCAGCAACGAGGCATGGCTGAAACCCCGCCCGTCATTGAAGGCCGGGAAGCTGACGGCGACAAGGTCGATGCGGTCGAGATAGGGCTCGAGTCGGGTGACATCGTCGGCAGGCGCAATCAGAACGCCGAGGCCGACATCATTGCTTTCAGCCGCACGGACAAGGAAATCAGCAAGCGACAGCACCGGTTTCTGCTCGGCAGTTGCCTTCACTTCTTCCGTTTCGATCACCCAGGGATCGTTTTCCACGAAGCCGTCGCGGTTCCAGATTTTCGTCATGGCAATCTCCTCAGGCGGCTTCAGCGGCGGAACCGTAGAGCGCATCCTTGAACGGCTGCGGTCCGACGCGGCGATAGGCTTCGAGGAAGGTTTCTTCCTTCGAAAGACGCAAGCCCAGATAGGTGTCGACGATGGTTTCCACCGCGTCGGTCACTTTTTCCGGCTCGAAACCGCGGCCAATGATCTCACCAATCGAGGTGTTTTCATCACCCGATCCGCCAAGCGTGATCTGGTAGAGTTCCGCACCCTTCTTCTCAACACCCAGAAGACCGATATGGCCGACATGGTGGTGGCCGCAGGCATTGATGCAGCCGGAAATCTTGATCTTAAGCTCGCCGATTTCCGCCTGACGTTCCGGCGCGCCAAAACGGGTAGAGATTTCCTGCGCCACCGGAATGGAGCGCGCATTGGCAAGCGCGCAATAGTCCAGCCCGGGACAGGCAATGATATCGGTGATCAACCCGGCATTGGCAGTCGCCAGTCCGGCTCCTACAAGTGCGCGATAGACCGGCTCGAGATCGGCCAGTGCCACATGCGGCAGGATGATGTTCTGCTCGTGGCTGATGCGGATTTCGTCAAACGCGTATTCGGCGGCGATATCGGCGACGAGTTCCATCTGCTCGTCGGTCGCATCGCCGGGAATGCCGCCAATCGGCTTCAGGGAAATCGTCACCATGCCGTAGTCCGGATGCTTATGCGGCTGGACGTTCTGCTCGACAAAACGGGCAAAACCCTCATCCGCCCGCTTCCAGCGCGCCAGGCTCTCCCAGCCTTCAGGACGGTCCTTAAGTGCCGGCGGTGCGAAATAGGCGGTGATGGCCGCAATATCGGCATCCGGCAGCTTCAATTCCGTGTCTTTCAGCTCCGCGAATTCAACCTCGACCTGGCGGGCCAGTTCTTCTGCGCCGGTTTCATGCACGAGGATCTTGATACGCGCCTTGTACTTGTTGTCGCGGCGGCCGTGCAGGTTGTAAACGCGCATGACGGCCGTGGTATAGGACAGCAGGTCTTCTTCCGGCAGGAAGTCGCGGATCTTCTTGGCGATCATCGGCGTACGGCCCTGCCCGCCGCCGACATAGACGGCAAAACCGATCTCGCCCTTGTCGTTCTTTTTCAGATGCAGGCCGATATCGTGAACCTGAATCGCGGCGCGGTCGCGCTCGGCGCCCGTTACAGCGATCTTGAACTTGCGCGGCAGGAACGAGAACTCCGGATGCACGGAAGACCATTGACGCAGGATTTCCGCATAAGGACGCGGATCGGCGACCTCGTCTGCGGCGGCGCCCGCGAAATGGTCGGCGGTCACGTTGCGAATGCAGTTACCCGAGGTCTGCAGCGCATGCATTTCCACGCTTGCCAGTTCGGAGAGGATATCGGGCGTGTCGGACAGGCGCGGCCAGTTGTACTGAATGTTCTGGCGGGTGGTGAAGTGGCCGTAACCCCGGTCATATTTGCGGGCGATATGGGCCAGCATCCGCATCTGCTGCGAATTCAGCGTGCCGTAGGGAATGGCGACGCGCAGCATATAGGCATGGAGCTGGAGATAGACACCGTTCATAAGGCGCAGCGGCTTGAACGCGTCCTCAGCAAGCTCGCCGGACAACCGGCGCTCGACCTGATCGCGAAACTGTGCCACGCGGCCTTCAACAAATGCGTGATCGAACTCGTCGTAACGGTACATATTCTTCCTCAGACTGCGATGAATGCTGCATCGGCCGGCTTGAAGCCGTTGGCATAGTGCATGGTCGGGCCAGCGGCGCGAATGCGCTCACGAAGCCGCGTCGGCCAAAGCTTGCCATTCTCCTCCACCACGTCGATGACATTCACGTCAACGACCTTGTTGGCGGAAAAATCCCGCTTGCCGATTTCCTCGAACGAAGCGACGGCCTCCGCGTGGCGGGCGACGATTGCGTCCTGCAGGTTCTCCGTCCATTCGCCATTGGCATCGAGCCATACAGCGATCCCATCGCCCAGGCGGTTGGCGGTCAAAACCTTGTCAGCCATTTGCATACTCCCTTTTAAGGTTCGCTGGCCGCGCAACAAGCGCGAGCGCCTCGGACCTGTCAAAATTGGCGCCCGCCACGGCATCGCCGATAATGACCATGACCGGACCGGTCAGTTCGTGGCGATGTTCGAGGTCGGGGAGATCGTTCAAAGTGCCATGCAGCAGGCGGCGATCCGCGCGGCTGGCATTTTCGATGACGGCTACGGTCGTTTCCACGCCCAGACCTGCCTCTATCAGCCTCGTCGCGACCGACGCGGCAACGCTGCGGCCCATATAGACAGCAATGGTAGCGCCGGAGACGGCAAGCCGCGCCCAGTCCGGCAGGACATCGCCAGTCAGATCGTGGCCGGTGGTGAAAATCAGCGACGAAGCGACACCGCGCAGCGTCAAGGGCAATTCGAAATCCGCAGCAGCGGCGAAGGCGGAGGTAATGCCCGGAACGATCTCGTAACCGATACCGGCATCGCGCAGCGCCGCCATTTCCTCTCCCGCCCGGCCATAGACCAGCGGATCACCGGATTTGAGGCGCACGACGCGCTTGCCGTCTTTACCAAGACGCACCAGCAGGCGGTTGATCTCATCCTGCGACTTGCTGTGGCAGCCCTTGCGTTTGCCGACGGACAGCCGCTCGGCGTCGCGGCGCCCCATGTCAACGATTGCCTGCGGCACTAGCGCATCGTAGACGATCACATCCGCTTCCATCAGCACGCGCTGCGCGCGCAGCGTCAGCAAATCTTCAGCACCAGGACCAGCGCCGACAAGCCAGACGCGGCCTTCGCTGCGCTCGGGCGATTGCAGCAAACGGTCAGCGGCATGGCGGGCGGATGATGTATCGCCGAGAGCGACGGCATCTGCGACAGCACCGGAAAAGAACCGGCGCCAGAAATTGCGCCGCAACGCGCCCTTGGGAACATTCTGCTCGGCGGCGTCACGATATTGCACGGCGAGGCGCGCAAGCTTGCCCAGCGACGGAGACAGCATCTGATCGATGCGTGCACGGATCATCTGGGCAAGAACCGGGCCTGCGCCTTCGGTGCCAATGGCGATGGCGACGGGTGCGCGGGCGACGAGTGCCGGCGTGAAGAAATCGCAGAACTCCGGCTGATCCACCGCATTGGCGGGGATTTTCTTGGCGCGCGCAGCCGAAACGATCTCACGGTCCAGTGCCTCGTCCCCAGTGGCGGCAAAAACCAGCGTTGCGCCTTCAATCAGCTGGCTTGCGAAACCCAAGGCCCGATGATCGATGCCGTTTTCGCTGATATAGCGCGCAAAATCCGCTTCCGGCTCGTCGGCATAAGCAATGATATGTGCATTGGTATTGGCAAGCAGCCTTACCTTCGCAAAGGCCTCGTCGCCATTGCCGAAAACAGCGACCTGCCGTCCCTCAACCCGGAAGAACGCGGGGAAGGTCGAAAGGCGATCGCCAGAAGCGGAAAAATCATGTTCGTTGTGCATCGGGCATTTATCACGCATTGCGGCGCAAGATTGAAGAAACAGAAATTCAAGCCTTTCCGACACCTGGATTTTTATTTCTCGAACACCCCTGTTTTTGAGGAAAACTAACCGGCGCACCTTTATCAACCCTGTCGAACGCCTCGAAATCCCATGAGAATCCCTTGACAAATTAGGCCCTCGCGCCGAACAAGAAGGGACTATTTTCGTCGATTTCTCCATGCAAAAACCGCTTCACTCTGAGGCGGTACGAAGGATCAGACCCTT
The DNA here is from genome assembly GCF_053521725.1 of Agrobacterium sp. CG160-95. Lineage (NCBI taxonomy): Bacteria > Pseudomonadati > Pseudomonadota > Alphaproteobacteria > Hyphomicrobiales > Rhizobiaceae > Agrobacterium > Agrobacterium sp. CG160-95. The sequence continues at coordinate 30,263 of NZ_JBNWDU010000001.1, forward strand.
GACCAGTTCGACAATTGCCGCCCGTCTTCTCGATGTTATCGAACACGATATCCTGCCCCTGACGGCGCGCGGCGTCAGCCTCGGCAACAAGGTTTTCGGTGCGGCGATCCTGCGCAAATCCGACCTGTCGCTGGTGATCGCGGAGACGAATAACGAGTTGGAAAACCCGCTCTGGCATGGCGAAGTGCACGCGCTGAAGCGGTTTTACGAGCTGGGTGAGAAACCGAACACCAAGGAATTGATTTTCCTTTCCACCCATGAACCCTGCACCATGTGCATGTCCGCCATCACCTGGGCCGGCTTCGACAATTTCTACTCCTTTTTCAGCCACGAGGATTCGCGCGACGCTTTCGCCATTCCGCACGACCTGAAAATCCTCAAGGAAGTTTTCGGGCTGGAGCCGGGCGGGTATCGCCGCAGCAACGCCTTCTGGAACTCTTTCTTCATTGCCGATCTGGTGGAGAGCGAAGACGATCCGCTGAAGACCGAGCTGAAGGCGCAGACGGCCCGCATCAAGGCTGCCTATGACGAGCTTTCCACCAGCTATCAGTCATCGAAGAGCGGCAACGATATTCCGCTGAACTAGAGCATTTCTAGACGGTTTTCCGCCTGGATATGTATGAAAATAAAGAACGAAGGTTTGAAAGACTATGGAAGCCTCGAAGGATATTTCCCGCCTGATCGAGATCATGGAAGCCCTGCGCCAGCCGGAAACCGGCTGCCCCTGGGATGTCGTCCAGACCTTCGAGACGATCAAGCCTTACACCATCGAAGAGGCTTATGAGGTTGCCGACGCCATCGAGCGCAGGGATATGGACGATCTTTGCGAAGAACTGGGCGACCTGTTGCTGCAGGTGGTTTTCCATGCCCGCATCGCCGAGGAACGGGGCGAATTCGCCTTTGGTGACGTGGTTGAGGCCGTGACGTCCAAAATGATCCGCCGCCATCCGCACGTCTTTGCCGTTTCCGCCGCCAATACGCCTGACAGCGTCAAGCTGCAATGGGACCAGATCAAGGCCGAGGAAAAGCGCGAGCGTGCGGAACGCCGCGCCCGCCGCGGTATCACCGAGGATTTCAAGGCCGGCTTTTTAGGCAGTGTGCAGCGTAGCCAGCCGGCTCTGACCGAGGCTCTGAAGTTGCAGGAACAGGCTGCGCGTGTCGGTTTCGATTGGTCGGATCCAGCCCCCATTCTCGACAAGATCGAGGAGGAAATCGCCGAACTGCGTGAAGCGCTAGCGGAGGGAAAGCCGGAGAAGGTCTCTGATGAACTTGGCGATCTCATCTTCGCGCTGGTCAATATCGGCCGCCATGTCAAAGCCGATCCGGAAAACGCGCTGCGCGGCACCAATACGAAATTCCGCAGGCGTTTCAATCACATCGAGACGTCGCTCACCGAAAATGGCGAAACGCTTCAGGAAGCGAGCCTTGAGAGAATGGAAGACCTGTGGCAGGCGGCAAAACGCATCGAACGCTCGCTGGATATGGTTTCGTCCTGATAACCCAGATATGCCGAAAAATTCAGAGCGCCCGGTGCTTTCGACAGTGGTGACGAAAATCTAGACCTCTCCTGCGTCACGCTCTGGCCTGCCCCGAGCATCTGCGACGTCCTGATTGTATCTGTGTGTCTAGATCCTTGGGACAAGCCCAAGGATGACGTTGAGTATAAGGGAATATACCGCAATCGTTCTGGGAGCGTTTACTGCTCCCAGTCTTCCCGCTCGCGGATGGTTGCCTTTCCAAGCTTCCGTTCCAGCTCGGTGGCCTGCGCTTCCGACAGGCGCACATCAAGGGAAACCGAACCGTCCTCATTGTCTTCGCGGCTATCCACGATGGAGTTGCTGTAGACCCATGAGATCAGCGGCAATTGCTCGACGGAGAGGACGACAGTCGTTTCCGTCAGGACACCTGACAGACGGCCGGAAATCTCGTCCATCAGGGCATCGACGCCCTCGCCCGTGACCGCCGAAACGGCACGAATATCGGAGCGGCCCTCGGCACGTTCAATGATGGCGTCATGCGCTTCGGGTTCGAGACGATCGACCTTGTTCCAGACCTCGATGATGCGTTTTTCGGCTTCCTTCTCATCAATACCGAGATCGCCAAGAATGCGCAGCACATCGGCCGACTGGGCGGCATTATCCGGATCGGACATGTCGCGCACGTGCAAAATAAGATCGGCTTCCAGCACCTCTTCCAGCGTTGCGCGGAAAGCGGCGACGAGATGCGTCGGCAGATCGGAGATGAAACCGACGGTATCGGACAGGATAACCGTGCGGCCATGCGGCAGCTTCATGCGGCGCAAGGTCGGATCGAGCGTTGCGAACAGCATGTCTTCCGCCAGAACGCCAGCGCCGGTAATACGATTGAATAGGGTGGACTTGCCGGCATTGGTATAACCGACCAGTGCCACGATCGGATGCGGCACCTTGCGGCGCTTGGCGCGGTGAAGCTGGCGGGTGCGCACCACCTGCTCCAGCTCGCGCTCGAGCTTGACGATGCGATCCTGCAGCAGCCGACGGTCGGCCTCGATCTGCGTTTCACCCGGACCGCCCATGAAACCCGCGCCACCGCGCTGGCGTTCAAGGTGGGTCCAGCTTCTGACGAGGCGGCCCTTCTGATAGTTCAGATGCGCAAGATCGACCTGCAACGTGCCTTCCTTGGTGGAGGCGCGGCGGCCGAAGATTTCGAGGATCAGGCCCGTCCTGTCGATGACCTTCGCATTCCACTGCTTTTCAAGATTGCGCTGCTGCACCGGTGTCAAAGGATGATCGACGATCACCAGACCGGAATTGGTTTCATCCAGAAGATGGCCGATTTCCTCGATCTTGCCGGTTCCAAACAAAGTTGCCGGACGCGGCTGGTTGACCGGCACGACAAGACCTTGCGTCACCTCAAGATCAATGGCGAGCGCCAGCCCCTTTGCTTCCTCAAGCTTGGCCTCGACAGACCGTACAGGAGAAACCGGACCCGCCACAGCATCACGGCTTTCGCGCTGCTGCTTGAGGACAGGCACGATGACCACCGCACGCATGTCGTCGCGGTGCTTTTCCTGTTCGGGGATGATCGATTCGTTCGAGGTGTCGCGCGTCGTAATGGGTTCAGCCTTATCAAGAAATGAATTTGCAGCCGACCGCATCCGTGCGGACGACTATCTGGATTAACCTGATTGAACCGGAAATGTTCCCGGTTCAGGTCAGCTTATATCGAAGATACCGTTGAGGGAGCCTGATCAGGCTGCGCCTTCTTCGCTCTCGAACATCTGCATCGGTTGGCCGGGCATGATGGTGGAGATCGCATGCTTGTAAACAAGCTGCGAGTGACCGTCACGGCGCAGAAGCACGCAGAAATTATCGAAGGAAGTGACAACGCCCGTCAGCTTGACGCCGTTGATCAGGAAAATCGTGAGCGAAATCTTTTGCTTACGAACGGTATTGAGGAAAAGATCCTGAAGGTTTTGAGAACGTTCCGCCATGGCGCCGCTTCTTTCTTTTTTGCCGGCAGGGATACCGGAAAATAATCAATCAATAATAAGCCGGCCGAGTCTAGTCCCCCGCTTGGCCGACCTGCAACTCTGGTATCAAATCGTGTCCTGTTCCGCAACGGCGAAAACAGCCGAATGAGTACGAGTATTGACCTGCTTTTTCGATTCGAAACAGTCAGAAATATTGTATCGAAACCCGGAAAAGCTGTTCCACGTCGCGCACCGCATCGGCAGATGCAAACAGCACGACGCGGTCCTTCGCCTTGATCTTCGTGCTGCCGTCCGGGCGGATCACCACACCGTCGCGATAGATCGCGCCGATGCGCACGCCATCAGGCATATCGATGTCACGGAAGGACTGGCCGACCAGCGGCGAAGTCTCGAGCGCCTCTGCCTCGATTACCTCCGCCGAGCCGCGCTGAACGGCATAAACAGACCGAATACGGCCCTTGCGCACATGCTGGAGAACGCGCGAAATGGTAACGGCCCGGGGATTGATATAGGCGTCGAGACCGAGTGAATCCGCAACCTCGTGAAAGGACGAGCTGTTCAACAATGCAAGGTTGGATTTGCAGCCAAGCTGCTTGGCCATCACCGCCGCCAGTATATTGGTCTGATCGCTGTTGGTGAGCGTCACGATCAGATCCGCATCCTGAATATCGGCCTGCAGCAAAATCTTCTGGTCCAGCGCCGAACCATGCATGACAATGGTGTTGCTGAGCTGTTCCGATGCGGCAATAGCCCTGTCGCGATCCGCCTCGATGATCTTTACCCGCGTCTTAGGCTGCAACTCCTCGATCTTCTGCGCGACGAAGTGGCCAATATTGCCCGCGCCCGCAATCACGATGCGCTGCGCCTCCTGCTCCTCATGGCCGAAGAGGCCAAGGGTGCGGCGTGCGTGCTGGCGCTGACAGATGACATAAGCGAGGTCGCCGACGCGCAGCTGCTCAGAGGAGTGCGCGACCTTGAGGATGCCGTTCCGGTAGACACCCACCACGGTTGCGATAAGGTCCGGAAAGAGGTTGGAAAGCTGCTGCAGCGGCGTGTTGATGACCGGGCAGTCCTCCATGCACTCGATTGCCAGCATGAAGACCGTGTCGTCGGCGAAACGCACGACATCGGTGGCACCCGGAAAGGCGATGCGCCTGAGTACCATCTTGCCGACTTCGACTTCAGGCGAAATCGTCACGTCGATCGACATGTTTTCGCGGCTGAACAGATCGGCATATTCCGGTTTGAGATAGCTTTGGTCGCGGATGCGGGCGATTTTGGTCGGAACGCTGAACAGCGCATGCGCAACCTCGCAGGCGACGATATTGATCTCGTCATGCAGGGTCACGGCGATGATCATGTCGGCCTGGTCCGCACCCGCCTTTGCCAGCATGTCGGGATGGGCGCCATGGCCGACATAACCGCGCACATCCAGCGTCTCTGTAATGGCGGTAATGAGGGTCGCGGAGGTATCGATGACCGATACCTCATTATCCTCGCGCGACAGTTGTTCGGCGATGCCGTAACCCACCTGCCCTGCGCCGCAAATGATGACTTTCATGCTGTCTCTCTGACGGAATAATCGATTACGACGACTTGGGCCTTCGTGTCTTATACGCCGAGAGATTTCAGTTTGCGATGCAGTGCCGATCTTTCCATGCCGACAAATTCCGCCGTTCGCGAAATATTGCCGCCGAAGCGGTTGATCTGGGCAACCAGATAGTCCCGCTCGAACATTTCACGTGCTTCGCGCAACGGCAGGGTCATGATGTGCTGATCGCCTTGCGCCGAAATCTTCGGCAGCATGTCGCCAATATCCGCCGGCAACATGTCTGCCGAGATTGGTGCCTCACCGCCTTCGGGGCGTGCCAGAATCATCAGCCGCTCGATATTGTTGCGGAGCTGGCGAATGTTACCCGGCCAGTCATGCGTCTGGAGAACGGCCATGGCGTCATCGCCGATCTTGCGCGGGCGGATGCCGGCCTGTTCGGAAATCTGCCGCATGAACATGTCGACGAGGAAAGGAATATCCTCACGCCGCTCGGATAGCGCCGGCACCTTCACTGGCACCACGGCGAGGCGATGGTATAGATCTTCGCGGAACTGGCCTTCGGCGATCAGGCTTTCGAGGTGATGGGCGGTCGAGGAGATGATGCGCACATCCACCTTTACCCGCTTGCCGCCACCGACACGCTCGAACTGCTGATCGACCAGCACGCGCAGGATCTTGTTCTGGGTTTCGCGCGGCATCTCGCCGACTTCATCGAGATAGAGAACACCGCGATGGGCTTCTTCCAGAGCGCCCACCTTGCGCGGCTGCCCGGGCAGACCTTCGGTACCGAACAAGGCGATTTCCATGCGGTCCGGCGTGATGGTCGCAGCGTTCAGCGCAACGAAAGGTCCTGTGGCACGCGAGGATTTCTTGTGCACCATGCGCGCCACCAGCTCCTTACCGGAACCGGAGGGGCCGAGGATCATGATGCGGCTGTTGGTGGGCGCCACGCGGTCAATGGTCTGGCGAAGTTGGGAAACCGCAAGCGACGCGCCTACGAGTTCAACCGCGTCGCCAGTGCGCTTCTTGAGTTCCTGCACCTCCCGCTTCAGCTTGGAGTTCTCCAGCGCGCGTTCGGCAATCAGGATCAGGCGGTCTGCCTTGAACGGTTTCTCAATGAAATCGAACGCGCCGCGCTTGATGGCGTTGACGGCGGTTTCGATGTTGCCGTGACCGGAAATCATCACAACAGGGATATCGGGATGGCGGCTCTTGATCTCGTCCAGCAGGGCCAGACCGTCGAGCTTCGACCCCTGCATCCAGATGTCGAGAAAGATGAGACGCGGCACGCGTTCGGAAATGGCGGCCAGCGCGCTGTCGCTGTCGAACGCCATGCGCGTCTCGTGGCCTTCATCGGAAAGAATACCCGCTACGATTTCGCGAATGTCCGCCTCGTCATCCACGACCAGAATATCAGACGCCATATGCTGCTTCCTTGTTATTTTTGCCGCCGACCGCCTCGATATAGGGCAGCAGCACTCTGATCATGGCACCGTGGCCATGGTCGAACTCCGGCGGGGCATCGTGGAGTTCCAGATACCCGCCATGCTCTTCGATGATTTTCTTGACGATGGCGAGGCCGAGGCCCGTGCCCTTGTCCCGCATCGTCATATAGGGTTCGAGAATGCGGTGACGGTTCTCGACGGGCAAGCCTCTGCCATTGTCGATGATGTCAGCCACGAACCGCGAATTGGCCTCGTCGAAGGATGCGCGCACCAGGATTTTGCCTGGCCGCTTTTCGCCTTCCACTGCCTCGATCGCTTCAGTTGCATTCTTGATGAGATTGCCGAACGCCTGTCCCAGCATGCGGGCATCGAACATGCCCTCCAGCGGGACATCGCCAAATTCCGTCGAGAATTTCGTGTCGGCGGCGCTTATTTCGCGGAGGAATGCCGCGTCCTTCAAGATCGAACGCAGGTCCGACTTTTCCTTCGTGGGCTTCGGCATGCGCGCAAAGGCCGAGAATTCATCCACCATCCGGCCGATGTCACCAACCTGCCGGACGATGGTGTCCGTACACTGGTCAAAGATGGCGCGATCGTTCTCGTCGATCTGCTTGCCGAAGCGTCGTTTGATGCGCTCGGCAGAAAGCTGGATAGGTGTCAGAGGATTCTTGATCTCATGCGCAATACGCCGCGCGACGTCGGACCAGGCGGTCGAGCGCTGGGCAATGACGAGATCGGTGATATCGTCGAGAGTGATGACGTAGCTGTCGCGGCTGTCGCGCGCATCCTCACGGGTCACCTGCACATTGAGCGTCCGTTCTGTGCCGCGCCGCATGATGTTGATCTGCTTGCGGAAATTGCCGCGCGACCAGGTGTTGGCCTCGGTCACGACCTCTTCGATTTCAGGCGCGATATCAGATAGTTGCGCACCGATCAGCTGGTCGGAGGAAAGCGCCACGAATTCTTCAGCCGAAGGATTGACGATGGTGATCCTGCGATTTTCATCAATGCCGATAACGGCGGCGGTAACGCCCGACAATACGGCCTCGATGAAGCGGCGGCGATCATCGATGTCGTCTTTCGCTTCAATGATCTGTTCCTGTTGGCTGCGCAGTTCCGAGACCATCTTGTTGAAGGTGCGCGACAGGCGGCCAACGTCGCCATCGATGGCGCGAACGGGAACCAGCACATGCATGTTTCCGGTGGCGACACTGTCTGCTGCGCTGATGAGGAGACGGATAGGACGCACGATACGGTCGGCTACCGCAATCGCGGTCCAGATCGCCGCCAGAAGTACGATCAGCGCGAAACCGAGATAGAGGATTGCAAACGCAATCTGCAACGGCGCACGGCCGGCCTCCATCGCCTTGTATTCGGCGCGGTTCTCTTCCATCAGCCGCATCGCGCCCATTACCTTGGGATCGACGGCACGCACGGTGTAAAGAAACGTACCGCTGATGCCCTCGAGCTTGATGATGGCGCCGACGAGATTGGTGATGCCAGGCGGAATAAGGGTTGGTTGACCAGCGGCGGCCTTTTCAAGCGCATCGTGCGGAATGGCCGGAAGCGGCTTTTCCGTCTTGATATCGGCTTGCGCGACGGCGTCGCCGTCTTCCTGCACCAGGAATGCGCCGAGAAGACCACGGCCCTTGGCCTGACGGGTCATGAGATCGACGAAGCCGGTGCGGTCGAGATAAAAGAGCGCGCGATTGCGGTCGAGGTCGGTGGCCATCGACAGGGTCTGTCCCTGAAGATAACCGGCATTCTCCATCATATAGGCCTGGGCGATATTGCTGGAGGAATCGACGATCGACTGGGTACGTAGCGCAAACCAGCGGTCGAGACCGACATTCAGCGTCAGACTGGCGAAGATGGCGACGAGAACGGCCGGTGTAATCGCAACGATGGAAAACAGCACGACGATGCGCACATGCAAGCGTGCCGCCGCCCTGCCCTTTTTCCGCGCTTTCAGCAGGCGGTTGATTTCCCGACCGATGAGAAAGATCAGTCCGATCACAAAGACCGAATTGATGACGACCGAGGCGATGACGACATTCGATGTCGGCGCAATCGGTGTTACGCCCAGAAGCACGAAAAGTGTCAGTATGGCGCAAACAAGGGCGACACCGGCAAGCACCAGCCCCGGCAGAGCGAAAGACATCCTGCGATCGGCTACCACCATTCCCGCTGCGTCTTCGGCAACGGCTTTTTCGGCGGCGGGTTTCCGCATGCATTTCTCCCAATCGCTGGCTAGCCAGCACCACATTCATGAAAATGGGCGAATCCGCCTCGTGCCGGCGAATCTCTCTCCATCCTAGTGTTTTCCAAGCAACACAATGTGGCGAAAATGCAACGACAACCGCGGCCTTGTCAACATTCTCAGCTGGGGCGGGAGCTGCGATACACGGAAACGCCAAGCTCGCGAATCTTCTTGCGCAGCGTATTGCGGTTGAGGCCAAGAAGATCGGCAGCCTTGATCTGGTTACCGCGCGTCGCCGTCAGGGCGGCAAGAATAAGCGGATATTCCAGTTCGCGCAGAACACGGTCGTAGAGACCCGGCGGCGGCAGGCCTTCGCCGAAACTTGCGAAATAATCCCGCATGTTTTCCTCGACCGCCTGCGAAATGGTCAACGAGCCGGTGCGGACCGCCATCTTGTCGAGCGGGCTGTCTGGAACATCCGACTGCAATTCCTGCTCGATGATCTCGCGGGTGATGACTTCCTGCGGATAAAGCGCCATCAGGCGACGGATCAGGTTTTCGAGTTCGCGCACGTTGCCGGGCCAGGCATAGGCCTTCATGACTTCCAGCGCCTCGGTCTCGAAACGCTTTCCTTCCAGCCCCTCCTTCTCACCCGTCTGGATGAAATGGCGCACCAGATCGGGAATATCCTCAGCGCGGTCGCGCAGCGGCGGTAGCCGCAGCGGCACGACGTTCAGGCGGTAATAGAGGTCTTCGCGGAAAAGGCCCTGGTTGATCGACTGCTTCAAGTCCTTGTTGGTGGCGGCGACGATGCGAACATCGGTCCTGATCGGCGTGCGTCCGCCCACCGTCGTATATTCGCCCTGCTGCAATACGCGCAGCAGCCGCGTCTGGGCGTCCATTGGCATATCGCCGATTTCGTCGAGAAACAGCGTGCCGCCCTCGGCCTGTTCGAAACGGCCGGTCGAGCGGTTCTGCGCGCCGGTGAAGGCGCCCTTCTCATGGCCGAACAGTTCCGATTCGATCAGATCACGCGGGATTGCCGCCATGTTGATGGCGACGAAGGGGCCGTTGCGGCGCTTGCCGTAATCATGCAGCGCGCGCGCCACCAGTTCCTTGCCGGTACCGGATTCGCCGGTAATCATCAGCGTCAGATCGGTCTGCATCAGGCGGGCGAGAACCCGGTAGATTTCCTGCATGGCGGCCGAGCGGCCGACGAGCGGCATGCCGTCCTGCATATCGTCGTCCAGTTTGGCGGGCTTGCGCTTCGGCTCCGACAGGGCGCGGCCGATGATGGCAATCAGCTCTGTCAGGTCGAACGGCTTGGGCAGGTAATCGTAAGCGCCCTTTTCCGAGGCCTTGATCGCGGTCATGAAAGTGTTTTGGGCACTCATCACCAGAACCGGCAGGTCGGGGCGGGCCTTCTTGATGCGCGGAAGCAGATCGAAGGCGTTTTCATCGGGCATCACGACATCGGTAACGACCAGATCGCCCTCGCCGGCAGAAACCCAGCGCCAGAGCGTTGCGGCATTGGACGTGATGCGCACATCGTAACCGGCACGGCTGAGCGCCTGATTAAGCACGGTGCGGATCGCGGCATCATCATCGGCGACGAGGATAGTAGCTGTCATCTGTCATTTCCTGTCGAGTTCGGCAAGATGCGGTCGTCCAACGCCACTTCAGGCGAGACGGGCATCAATACGCGGAAAGTCGTGCGATGGTTCTGGCTGTCGCATTCGACAATGCCGCCATGGGCGCCGATCAGTTTGGCGACAAGCGCCAGACCCAGGCCCGAACCATTCGTCTTGGTGGTAATGAAGGGGTCGAAGAGATGGGGCAGGAGATCGGACGGCACTCCCGGCCCATTGTCATGCACGCAAAATTCAAGCGGCAGCGAGATGCGTTCGCGGCTGCCGGCCACGGACATGCGCATGCCGGGACGATATGCCGTCGTCAGCACGATCTCGCCCTCCGACTGATTCCCGACGGCTTCCGCCGCATTTTTCACCAGATTGAGAAAGACCTGCACCAGCTGGTCGCGATTGGCATAGACCGCCGGCAGCGATGGATCATAATTCTCGGAAATCTTGATGTTACGGGCAAAGCCAGCCTTGGCTATGGCCTTCACATGGTCGAGCACCGAATGGATGTTGACCGGCACGCGGTCCACCGGACGCTCGTCGGAAAACACTTCCATGCGGTCAACCAGCGAGACGATACGATCGGTCTCGTCGCAGATCAGCCGCGTCAGCGCACGGTCCTCATCGGCAACCGATGTCTCGAGAAGCTGCGCGGCACCACGAATGCCCGAAAGCGGGTTCTTGATCTCATGCGCCAGCATCGAGGCAAGGCCGGTGACAGAGCGTGCAGCAGCCCGATGGGTCAATTGCCGGTCGATCTTGTCAGCCATCGACCGTTCCTGGAAGACGACGACAACAGACCCCGGCTCGCTGACAACAGGCGCGACATAGAGATCGACGAGCTTGTCCTGTCCAAGCCGGGGGGAGCTCAGATCGACCCGATATTCATTTACCGGCGCGCGGCGTTCCCGCACCTGATCGATCAGCGCAAGCAGCGGACTGCCGAAGGGAATGAAGGTGGAGACGCGGTAGCGGGCGAGATGGGAGGCGCTGGCCCCGAAAAAAGCTTCTGCTTCCCAATTGGCAAAAGCGATGAAACCTTCGGCATCCACCAGAATAACGGGATTCTGCACCGCGTTCAGAACCGCCATGGCGAGCGGGTTCGCATCTGCCGGGCTGTGTTTATCAGCGCTCATGCGGCCTTCCTTGCGGCTTCTTCGCCCGCATTGTCGCAAAGGGCGGAGCGCAGCAGATCAGCCACTTCCCCCGTATCACGCGATGTCATGATTTTAGCCTTGTCGGTGGTGGCGATCTCCGTCGCGAAACGGTCGAGATACCAGCCCAGATGTTTGCGGGCATGCCGAAGACCGGCTTCCCTTCCATAAAATTCGAGCATGATGTCGTAATGTTCGACGGCGATATCGGCAATATCGGCGCGTTGCGGCGCTGCATGTCCGGCCAGTACCGCCGGCAGCCAGGGTTGACCCTGTGCACCGCGACCGACCATAACGGCATCCGCGCCGGAACGGCTGAGGATTTCACGCGCATCTTCGGCGGTCTCGACATCGCCATTGGCGATCAGCGGCACGGAAATCACCTCGCGCACCGCGCGAATGGCATCCCAGTTCGCCCGTCCTTCGTAAAACTGCATGCGGGTGCGGCCGTGAATGGTGATGAGCTGGACGCCAGCGGCTTGAGCGCGGCGAGCAATTTCGGGTGCATTGATGGTGTTTTCATCCCAGCCGAGCCGCATCTTCAGCGTCACGGGCACATCGACCGCGCCGACGGTCGCCTCTATCAACGACAGCGCATGATCAGGATCCCGCATCAAGGCCGAACCGGAGTAACCGCCCGTCACCTTCTTGGCCGGACAACCCATATTGATGTCGATGATGCCAGCGCCATTGTCAGCGGCAATTTTTGCCGCTTCCGCCATAAAATGCGCTTCGCGTCCGGCGAGCTGCACCATATGCGGAACCATCCCGGCATTTTTCAGCCGCGCCCAGGATTCCCCACGATTGGCGACAAGTTCCCGGCTTGCGACCATTTCAGTCACCACAAGGCCCGCGCCGTAACGCCAGGCGAGCTGACGGAAAGGCAAATCTGTCACGCCCGACATAGGCGCCAGCACTGCGCGATTACGGATCGCGACTGAGCCGATGCTGAACGGGACTGACAACTCCGGAAGGGGCAAGTGATGATCTTTCGTGCAGAAGAGTTATATGCATTATTTTTAGACAGTGTTTGCGCAGTTGCCAAGCACTTTTACAGGGTTGCACCTTTTATTTGCGCGTGGCCTGCCTGCCTGTTTTGCTGGCGGCGGCAATTTGTGCAGGTTTGAACAAACGGGATGACCGATCCTGCGGCATGTGGGTGCGGGTGGGCGGCTTATCGGGCTGGCCATTCGGGTTTTGAAACGCTAGAGCAGGACTGTCAACCATTAAGGGTTGCGCACAAAGCATAAGACCAATGCAGGAAAGTACTATGAAACTCGGCATCGTCGTTGTCGCCGCAGGACGCGGAGAAAGAGCCGGCTCCCCCGAGGAAGGGCCGAAACAATATCGCCCGATCGGTGGCAAGGCCGTGATCGAGCATACGTTGTCGACCTTTCTTGCCTGGGCAGACACATCTCCTATCGTGGTCGTTATCCATGCTGACGATGCGGCGCTCCTGTCACCAATCCTTGGACGGCTGAATGCCGGGGAGCGGATCGTCACCGTCACGGGCGGCGCAACCCGGCAGCAATCGGTGCTCGCTGGTCTGGAAGCGCTGGCCGCGCAAGACCTCACACATGTGATGATCCACGATGCCGTGCGGCCTTTCATCGCCGTGGACATGCTGGAACGCATCGTGGCGCTGCACAAGGCGGGCGCTGTCGGCGTTCTGCCTGCCCTGCCCGTCACTGATACGCTGAAGCGTGGCGCAGGCGATTCTGTCGCGGAAACGGTTTCAAGGCAGGGTCTTTATGCGGCGCAGACACCGCAAAGCTTCGGCTATGGCGAAATCCTCGCCGCGCATCGCGCTGCTGCCACATCTGGAAAAGCCGACTTTACCGATGACGCCTCGATCGCCGAATGGGCAAGTCTGCCTGTGACGCTGACCGAAGGCTCGGTCGACAATGTGAAACTCACTCTCAAGCGGGATATCGCCATGGCCGATGAAAAGCTCTCCTACGGACTGCCTGACGTGCGCACCGGCAATGGTTACGACGTGCACCAGCTGGAAGCAGGAGACGGTGTGACACTGTGCGGCGTCTTCATCGAACACGACCAGAAACTCAAAGGCCATTCGGATGCCGATGTGGCGCTGCATGCGCTGACGGATGCCCTGCTCGCCACCTGCGGCGCTGGCGACATAGGCGATCACTTCCCGCCTTCCGATCCGCAATGGAAGGGTGCCGCTTCGCGCATCTTCCTCGAACACGCGGCCAAGGTAGTCCGCGGCAATGGCGGCACGATCATGAATGCCGATGTCTCGCTGATTGCCGAAGCGCCGCGCATCGGACCGCATCGGCAGGCCATGCGTGAGGCGCTTTCCGACATGCTCGGCATCGCGCTGGAGCGCTGCTCGGTCAAGGCGACCACCAACGAGACGATCGGCTTCGTCGGCCGCCGCGAAGGTATTGCTGCGATTGCCACTGCCACTGTGGTCTACAAGGGCAGACCGCTATGAGCCTGTTTCCTGCGGATATAGAAGAACTGGCGCGGCGGATCATTTCTGACTTTACCGCCGGCGGCTTCATGGTCTCGACGGCGGAAAGCTGTACGGGCGGCCTGATTGCTGGTTCGCTAACGGAAATCGCCGGCTCTTCTGCCGTCGTCGATCGCGGCTTCGTCACCTACACGAACCAGGCCAAGATGGACATGCTTGGGGTTGGAACTGAGACGCTGGCGAATTTCGGCGCCGTATCCCGACAGACCGCGCTGCAAATGGCGCACGGCGCGCTATTTCGTTCCCGGGCGGATTTTGCCGTAGCCGTGACCGGCATTGCCGGTCCGGGCGGAGGTTCGGCTGAAAAACCGGTGGGGCTGGTGCATCTGGCCGCCATGGCACGCAGCGGTAAAATCCTGCACCATGAAATGCACTACGGAGAGATCGGGCGCACGGAAATCCGTCTTGCGACCGTCAGGACGGCGCTCGATATGCTGATTACCCTCAATCAGGCTGGGTCCGCGTAGATTTTATCGGCGCGGGTCTCGAAGGCTTCGGCGAACATGCGGAAGGCCCTGTCGAACATCGATCCCATGACCGCACCGAGCAGCCTGTTCTTGAATTCATACTCGATGAAAAAATGAATGGCCGAGCCGCCCTCTGCGGAGGCTTCAAAACGCCAGCGATTGTCGAGATATTTGAACGGGCCGTCGATATATTTCACGTCGATGGCGCGCTCTGCCGGGTTCAGCAGCACCTGCGTGGTGAAGGTCTCGCGAATGGCCTTGTAGCCCACCGTCATATCAGCCACCAGCAGAGTCTTGCCGTCCCGCTCCTTGCGCGAGCGGATGACCAGCGCTTCGCAAAGCGGCAGAAACTGCGGATACTTCTCCACATCGGCGACGAGGTCGTACATGCGGTCGGGCGAGTGTTTTACAAGGCGATGCGTTTCGAACTGTGGCATGAGCGGGAGTTAATCCTCGACAACAAGAAGATCAAGAAGGCGGCGAAGCTGTTTTCGGCTTTTAAGCTGGAATACCGGCACGTTGGGACCATAAAGCGCGAAATTCTGCTCGAAGATCGGAGCGTGTCGGCGTTCGAAATTCCAGATATAGCGCAGGAAATCGAGATCCAGTCTTTCGGGGCAGCCTTCAGCCATTTCAGGACGCGCCTTGCCATACCCCTTGGCAATCCGGGTGATGGCGCCCCAAAGGCAAAGCCAACGCGGCATGCGCACCCAAAGGACGATGTCGGATCTCGGCAGCCGCATGTCGAAAGACGATGGATTGCTGCCGTCCATCAGCCACCGGTCTTTGGTGACGATGGCGGCGATCCTTTGCCGCTGTTCTTGGCGCGGGCGTGCCTGCCAGCCGGGCAACCAGAAAATATCGCGATCCATGGAAATGTATTCAAATCCAAAGCGTCTTACGAGCTTCCGGGAAAGCGTCGATTTTCCGCCTCCGGAGCAACCGACGACCGAAATACGCTGCGCAGATGCGATAATCGCAGCCGCGTCCTCCACGTTTTCAAGATAGTTCGGCATCGAATAAACCTCGTCTTCGCCACCATGCCATTTTTAAATAGCGCGGCTATTATTCCGCGGCGGCATGGCCGCGGCGTCCGATGTTACGGAAATTTAACTATTGCAACCCCCTCGCAGGGATTGCTATTTATTTGCGACTAATATTACACCCATGGGATGCAACGGCGCTGGAACCTCCCATTTTCACCGCGCTTATTCATCCCTGGGTTCACACCCACATAACCCGCTTTGAGCCACTGAGTGAGCCGATGGACGATTTTTCCAACATCATCAACCTTCTCGAATCCGCCAAGCAACTTGCATCGATGAACGAAATGCCTATGCTTGCCTATCTCATCGACGTTGCGAAATGCGAGGCGAGAGAGAACAAGCCGGTTTTGCGCAAGCGCAAACGCGGCGAATCGACCGCCAAGGAAGAATGTTAGACGCCGGTTCGATAAAGCCGGCTGGCCCAATCTTCAAGACGATGTCATAATCAGGACTGAAACCGGCCGCTTTTCGAGGCGGCCGTTTCTTTGCACGATGGAAATGACAATCTCATGATCGCCGCATCCGCCGATATCAGAACCTATACGCAGGAAAGACCGAAGGAACGGCACGGCTTCGTGCAGATCGTTCTTCCGGTCTCGGGATGTCTGCGGATCGATGTAGCAGGGCTACAGGACGAATTGTCCACCGGGCGCGCGGTCTTCATTCATCCCAACACATCGCACACACAGGAAGCGACGACGATCAACCGGTCGCTGGTGGTCGATATCGACGAAACTGCTGTTCCCGAACAGGTGCTGGAGAGATTTGTCCACAAGCCGTTTCTCGATATCGCACGGGATACACGGCAGCTGATCGCTTACATGCGCGGCGTCATCGGATCGGATGGGCCGCGTGAGGATATTGCCAACCTCTGGGCACCGCTCCTGATCGACAGCCTTGCGACTGAAAAGACCGATATCCGCCACCGCCTGCATGCGCTGGGCGAGATCGTCAGAGCGGAGCCATTTTTCCCCTGGACCATCGAGACGCTCGCATCCTGCGCCGCGATCAGCGATAGCCGCCTGCATGCGCTGTTTCTGGAAGAGTTCAACCTCCCTCCTCACCGCTGGCTTGCAGAGCTGCGCATGGACAAGGTCTGCGCATTGCTGCGCCACTCCACATTGCCGATTGCGGAAATTGCCTTGCGGGCCGGCTTCTCCGACCAGACGGCACTGACGCGCGCCATGCGCAACGCGATGGGCAAAACGCCTGCCGCTTATCGCCGGGCCTTCGGCATTCACTGAAAGCACAGCACCTCTTCTCTCAGGAGTTTTTGTCAAGACAGCCGTACGTGGCTGTGGCACATCGCGGGCAATCGTGAATGCGGATGTGACATGACATGAACAAGACAAGCCTCGGTGTTATCTACGGCATGATGGCGGGCGCACTCTGGGGCGCGATCTTTCTCGCCCCGAAACTCGTACCGGATTTTTCCGCCCTGCAACTGTCGACGGCCCGTTACCTGACCTACGGGCTGATTTCGCTCGTCATCATCGGACCGCGCCTGAAACGGGTATCTGCCCATTTCGGTGCGCGCGAATGGATCGCGCTCGGCTGGCTGAGCATGATCGGCAACATCGCCTATTATGTCTTCATATCAACGGCGGTGAAACTGAGCGGCGTTGCCTTCACGTCCATCATCATCGGCTTCCTGCCGGTTGCCGTCACCATCATCGGCACGCGCGATCATGGCGCGGTATCGCTCAAGCGTCTGTGGCCGTCGCTCGCCTTTGGCGCAATCGGCATTATCGGCATATCCTGGCAGTCGCTGACGGAAAGCGATGCGGGGCTGGATGTATCCCGCCTGATCGGGCTGGCCTGTGCGCTTGGCGCGCTCGCCTCATGGACGGCCTTTGCGGTTGGCAATGCCCGCTGGCTGTCACGCCTTCACGATGTCAGCGCCGACGACTGGAACATGATGACGGGTGTGGTGACCGGCGGGCTGGCGCTGGCGCTCGCCATACCGGCCTTTGCTTTCGGCGGGGAAAGCCATAGCTCCAAGGACTGGCTGCATTTTGCGGCCATCGCCGCCGGTCTCGGTTTCACCGCATCCATTCTCGGAAATGCTCTCTGGAACCGCATGAGCCGCCTGCTGCCGCTCACCATGGTTGGGCAGATGATCCTGTTCGAGACGCTCTTTGCGTTGCTCTATGGTTTCCTCTGGGAAGGTCGTGGGCCAACAATCGTCGAAGTCCTGGCGATTTCCTCAGTCGTGCTGAGCGTCATCCTGTGCATGCGCGCGCATCGGCCGGAGAAGGTTGTGGCCGGACTTCAGGTGAAAGCAGCAACGTCATCCTCCGGACAAGCCCAAGGATGACGCGTGAGAGAAATTGCCCGCCCCGCCCACTTACTCCGCAGCGGCCAGAAGCTTCTTCTCGCGGGCTGCGCGCAGGCGTGCAAAATCGTCGCCCGCATGGTGGGAAGAACGCGTCAGCGGGCTGGAGGAGACCATCAGGAAGCCCTTGGTATAGGCGACCGTCTCATAGGACTTGAATTCCTCCGGCGTGACATACGCCTCAACCTTGTGGTGCTTGCGTGTTGGCTGCAGATACTGGCCAATCGTAAGGAAGTCCACGTCAGCACTGCGCAGATCGTCCATCAACTGCAGCACTTCGTTGCGCTCTTCGCCAAGGCCGACCATGATGCCTGATTTGGTGAACATGGTGGGGTCCAGTTCCTTGACGCGCTGCAACAGGCGCACGGAATGGAAATAACGCGCACCGGGGCGAACCGTGAGGTAATTGCCGGGAACGGTTTCCATATTGTGGTTGAAGACATCGGGCTTCGCCGCGACGACACGCTCCAGCGCGCCGGGCTTCTTCAGGAAGTCCGGGGTCAGAATTTCGATGGTGGTGTTGGGAGACGCAGCGCGGATCGCCCAGATCACCTTTTCGAAGTGCTCCGCGCCGCCATCGGCGAGATCGTCGCGGTCGACCGAGGTAATGACGACGTGGCTGAGGCCCATCTGCTTGACGGCCTTGGCGACGTTTTCCGGCTCGTCCATGTCAAGCGCATTGGGCTTGCCGGTCGCGACGTTGCAGAAGGCGCAGGCGCGGGTGCAGATCTCACCCATGATCATGAAGGTCGCGTGTTTCTTGTCCCAGCATTCGCCGATATTTGGACAGCCGGCTTCCTCGCACACCGTCACCAGCTTGTGGCTGCGCACCAGTTCGCGCGTCTCGTGGTAGCCTTTGGATGTCGGCGCCTTGACGCGGATCCATTCCGGCTTGCGCATGACTTCGGTATCGGGCCGATGGGCCTTTTCCGGGTGGCGGATACGCTTTTCTTCGGACGAAGTCCTGTCGAGAATAGTGACCATAAGAAACCTGTTTCTATCGCTTGCCGCGATCATCACATTTATTGACGCGATGCTTTAGAACAATTCCAGAAAAAGCGTAAGCCCCTTCCGGGCACGAAGCCTAGTCAGCGCCGTACCAGCTTAGCCATGAACAACAACAGGCTGGCGCCGATGAAGGACGTTACGAAATAACCGAGCCTGCTGTCCTGCACGAAAACGTCGAAGGTTCTCAGCACCGCAACGGCAACCACCGAACCGACGATGCCGAGAACGATATTCATGAAGATGCCGAAACGCATATCCATGAGTTTGCCGGCGAGCCAGCCGGCAAGACCGCCGATGATGATTGCCGCAATCCAGCCGATATTTTCCATTCCCGCGCTCCCTTATAGAACCAGCGTTGAGACATATGGGACACCCGGCACGGTTAGACAATGCCGGGCATCACGGGGCACTCATGCGTTCAGCACACGTCCGTAGGCGTCGAGCACGCTTTCCTTCATCGACTCGGAAATGGTCGGATGCGGGAAGATCGTGTGCATCAGTTCCTCTTCGGTGGTCTCGAGGTTCATGGCGACCACGAAGCCCTGAATGAGTTCGGTGACTTCCGCACCAACCATGTGCGCGCCGATCAACTCGCCTGTCTTCTTGTCGAAGATGGTCTTGACCATGCCCTGATCTTCACCGAGCGCCACGGCCTTGCCGTTGGCCGCAAAGGAGAAGCGGCCAACGCGAATATCGCGGCCCAGTTCCTTCGCCTTGGCTTCGGTGAGACCAACAGAGGCGACCTGTGGGTTGCAATAGGTGCAGCCGGGTATCTTGAGCTTGTCCATAGGGTGAACATTCGGCAGACCGGCGATCTTTTCAACACAGATCACGGCCTCATGCTCGGCCTTGTGGGCGAGCAGCGGCGGGCCGGCGACATCGCCGATGGCGTAGACGCCAGGCACGTTGGTCTTGCCGTAACCGTCGATGACGATGAAGCCGCGATCGGTCTTCACGCCGACGGCCTCAAGGCCGATGCCTTCGATGTTGGCGACGACGCCGACAGCCGAAATCATCCGGTCAGCGGTGATCTTCTCGGACGAACCGTCCTTCTTCTCGAGCGTCGCAGTAACCGAATTAGCAGCCTTCTCGACCTTGGCAACCTTGGTTTCCAGATGGAACTTGATGCCCTGCTTCTCCAGCTGCTTCTTGGCGAAGGCAGATATCTCCGCATCTTCGACCGGCATCACCTGGCTCATGATTTCAACGACGGTAACGTCGACACCCATGGTGCGGTAGAAGCTGGCGAATTCGATGCCGATGGCGCCGGAACCCATGACGAGCAGGGACTTCGGCAGTTCTTCCGGCTTCATTGCCTCGAAATAGGTCCAGATCAGCTTGCCATCCGGTTCGATGCCTGGAAGCGCGCGCGGGCGGGCGCCTGTGGCGACGATGATGTGCTTGGCGGTATAGGTGCCCTCGCCCAGCGTGTTCTTCGGAACCGGGCCCATCGGTTCGACAGGCTTCTTCTGGGTCTTGGAAACTACGATTTCACCGGGCTTGGTGATCTTGGCCTCGCCCCAGATGATATCGACCTTGTTCTTCTTGAACAGGAAACCGACGCCGTTGTTCATGCGGTGCGCGATGCCGCGCGAACGATCAACGATCGCCTTGACATCAGGCTTGATCGAGCCTTCGAGCGTCAGGCCGTAATCCTTGGCGTGCTGAGCCGTATGCAAGACATCGGCAGTACGCAGCAGCGCCTTGGTAGGAATGCAGCCCCAGTTGGAGCAGATGCCTGCAAGGTGCTCGCGCTCGACCACGGCAACCTTCATGCCGAGCTGGGCTGCGCGAATCGCGGCAATATAACCGCCCGGTCCCGAACCGATGATGATGACGTCATAAGATTGAGCCATAGGTATCCTGCCTTGTCCTATCGGGTCACGGCATGCCGTTCCGAAACGAGAATTGTTGTCAAAGTCCGAGCATCATGCGAACGACGGGCTCCAGCCCGCGCCCGATGGCCCGCGTGTTTTCAGCATCGAGATGAACGCCGTCCACGGGCGTCGTGCGGGCAACTGACCCCGCATCGAAAAATCCGCAATCGAGATCGTCGGCCAAATCCCGGTAGACCGGGGCGAGCATCGCCGATTCATCGATCGCATCGCGAAAGATAGCGCCCATCACGGGGTTGGCCGTTTCGCACAGTTGCGGCGGCGCGACGATCAGAACATCCGGCGCTTCCCAGCCCGGCACCTGCCAGACATGGTTGCGCACCAGTTTGACCAGCCGCTCCACACCCTTCATCGCGACGATGGCCGAGCCATGGATCGACGGTTTCAAGTCGTTGGTGCCGAGCATGATGATGACCAGATCAAGCGGCGCGTGGCTGTGCAGAAGCGTCGGCAAGAGCCTTGCGCCGTTGCGATCGCAATCAGCGGTATGGTCATCATAGGCGGTGGTTCGTCCACCCAGCCCTTCGTGGATCACCTTCACATCAGGCCCGAGCGCCTTTTGCAAGACGCTCGGCCAAAGATCGTCATGGCTGTGCCGGCCACCCGTTTCCGCATCTGATCCCCATGTCAGGGAATCGCCAAAGCAGAGGACCGACTTCACCATCTCACTCTCCGATCAAACCAGCATGCCCATCGGGTTTTCGATGTAGCGCTTGAAGGCACCGATCAGCTCGGCTCCGAGCGCGCCATCGACGCAACGGTGGTCGGTAGAGAGCGTAACCGTCATGACATTGGCGATCTTGATCTCGCCGTTCTTCACGACAGCACGCTGTTCGCCCGCGCCGACTGCCAGAATGGTGGCGTGCGGCGGGTTGATGACGGCGGAGAAGCTCTTGACGCCCATCATGCCCATGTTGGACACGGCCGTCGTGCCGCCCTGATACTCCTCAGGCTTCAGCTTGCGCTCCTTGGCGCGCTTGCCGTAGTCCTTCATCTCGTTGGAGATGGTGGAGAGCGACTTCTCTTCCGCCTTGCGGATGATCGGCGTGATCAGGCCACCCGGAATGGAAACGGCAACGCCGACATCCGAATGCTTGTGCTTGACCATGTTGCTTTCGGTCCAGGAGACGTTGGCATCAGGCACATCGCGTAGCGCGAGAGCCAGCGCCTTGATGACCATGTCGTTGACCGAAAGCTTGTAGGCGGGCTTGCCGTCCTTTTCGGGAGCGGCGGCGTTGAGCTGGGCGCGCAACGCCAGAAGCGTATCCAGTTCGCAATCCACCGAAACGTAGAAATGCGGAACGGTCTGCTTGGATTCGACCAGACGCTTGGCGATGACCTTGCGCATGCCGTCATGCGGCACCAGTTCGTAAGAACCCGGTTCGAACAGCTTGAGAACAGCTTCTTCGGACGGGCCCTTGGCAAGTGCGGCAGCCGGTGCGCCTGCCGATGCTGCGGCGGCAGGAGCTGCCTTCGCACCACCAGAAGCGGCGGCCTTTTCCACGTCTGTCTTGACGATACGGCCATGCGGGCCTGAACCGGACACGGCCGTGAGGTCGAGACCGGCTTCCTTGGCGAGACGACGCGCAAGCGGCGAAGCGAAGATGCGCTCGCCGGACTTTGCAACCGGGGCCGGAGTCGAAGGTGCGGAGGCCTGGTCGGCAGCTGGCTTTTCAGCCTTGGCCGGGACAGCTTCTTCCTTTGGCGCTTCGGCCTTTGCAGCTTCCTGCTTCGGAGCCTCGGCTTTGGCCTGGGACGCGGCAGGAGCAGCATTGCCACCCTTTGCTGCCTCAGCCACATCCTCGCCATCGGCGGCGAGGATAGCGATCAGGGCGTTGACCTTGACCGCTTCCGTGCCTGCGGGAACCACGAGCTTGGCGACCGTGCCCTCATCGACGGCTTCCACTTCCATGGTTGCCTTGTCGGTCTCGATCTCGGCGATCACGTCACCGGGTGCGACCTTGTCGCCTTCCTTGACCAGCCACTTGGCCAGATTACCCTCTTCCATCGTCGGAGAAAGGGCAGGCATGGTGATGTTTATCGGCATCGAAACGCCTCCCCTTACTTGTAGCAGACGGTTTTGACAGCCTGAACGACTTCATCGACGTTCGGCAAAGCCAGCTTTTCGAGGTTTGCCGCGTAAGGCATCGGAACGTCTTTGCCGGCAATCGTCAGGATCGGCGCATCGAGATAGTCGAAAGCGGCACGCATGACCTGGTTGGCGATGAAGTCACCAACCGATGACTGCGGGAAGCCTTCCTCGACGGTGACCAGACGACCGGTCTTCTTGACCGATTCGATGACGGTAGGCAGATCCATCGGACGGATGGTGCGAAGGTCGATCAGTTCGACGTCGATGCCGAGCTTTTCGAGTTCCGCCACCGCCTTGATTGCGTAGGTCATGCCGATGCCGAAGGAAACGATCGTCGCATCCTTGCCCTTGCGGTGAATGCGCGCCTTGCCGATCGGCAGCACGAAATCGTCGAGCTTCGGCACTTCGAAGCTCTGGCCGTAGAGAATTTCGTTCTCAAGGAAGATGACCGGGTTCGGGTCACGGATGGCTGCCTTCAGGAGACCCTTGGCGTCCGCTGCCGTGTAGGGCATGACGACCTTGAGGCCCGGAATATGGCTGTACCATGCGGCGTAACATTGCGAATGCTGAGCGCCAACGCGGGCAGCAGCACCCGAGGGGCCACGGAACACCATCGGCGCACCCATCTGGCCGCCCGACATGTAAAGCGTCTTCGCAGCCGAGTTGACGATCTGGTCGATCGCCTGCATGGCGAAGTTGAAGGTCATGAATTCGACGATGGGCCGCAGGCCCGTCATTGCCGCACCGACGCCGATACCGGCAAAACCGTGCTCGGTGATCGGGGTGTCGATAACGCGGCGTTCGCCGAATTCCTGCAACAGGCCTTGGGTAATCTTGTAAGCGCCCTGATATTCGGCGACTTCCTCACCCATGACGAAGACTTTTTCGTCGGCGCGCATTTCTTCGGCCATGGCGTCGCGCAGCGCTTCACGCACCGTCGTCATCACCATTTCGGTGCCTTCAGGAATATCTGGATCGGCAGCGACTTCGATCTTAGGTGCTGCCGGAACCTTTGCGGCTTCCTTGGCAGCGCTCGGCTCCTCGGATGCTTCGCGGGTCTTGCCGCCTGCGGCATCCGAATCGGAATTTGCAGCTTCAGCCTTCGGCTCTTCCTTCTTGGCAGAAGAAGAAATGTCGGCAGCGCTTTCGCCTTCCTGGATGAGAACGGCGATCGGCGTGTTGACCTTGACGCCTTCGGTGCCGGCGTCGATCAGCAGCTTGCCGATAACACCTTCATCCACAGCTTCCACTTCCATGGTCGCCTTGTCGGTCTCGATCTCGGCAATCACGTCACCGGAAGTGACCTTGTCGCCTTCCTTTTTAAGCCATTTGGAAAGCGTGCCTTCCTCCATGGTCGGGGAAAGGGCGGGCATAAGAATTTCTACTGGCATGGGTTTCCCTTTCCCGATCAGAGCAGAATGTCGGTGTAGAGCTCGGATACATCCGGCTCTGGGTCGTTCTGGGCGAAGTCTGCGCTATCGGCGACGATATCACGGACATCCTTGTCGATGGCCTTCAACTCGTCTTCGCTTGCCCAGCCCTGCTCCAGAAGCCGTGCCTTGACCTGCTCGATCGGGTCATGTTCGGAGCGCATCTTCTGCACTTCGTCTTTCGAACGGTATTTCGCCGGGTCGGACATGGAGTGACCACGGTAACGGTAGGTCAGCATTTCCAGAATGATCGGACCCTTGCCAGAGCGGCAATGTTCCAGCGCCTGATCGGCGGCGGCCTTTACGGCGCGCACATCCATGCCATCCACCTGAATGCCGGGAATGCCGAAGGACTGGCCGCGCAGCGAATAGTTCGACTGGGCGGTGGCGCGGGCGGTCGAGGTGCCCATGGCGTAACGGTTGTTTTCAACGATATAGATGATCGGCAGTTTCCAGAGAGCGGCCATATTGAAGCTCTCGTAGACCTGACCCTGGTTGGCGGCGCCGTCACCGAAATAGGTCACGGAGACATTGTCGTTGCCGCGATATTTATTGGCGAAGGCAAGACCGGTTCCGAGCGAAACCTGCGCACCGACGATGCCGTGGCCGCCGTAGAAATGTTTCTCCTTGGAGAACATGTGCATCGAGCCGCCCTTGCCTTTCGACAGGCCGCCCTTGCGGCCGGTCAACTCAGCCATGACGCCACGCGCGCTCATGCCCAGAGCCAACATATGGCCGTGGTCACGGTAAGCGGTGATGACCTGATCGCCTTCCTTCTGAGACATCTGCATGCCGACAACAACGGCTTCCTGCCCGATGTAGAGGTGACAGAAACCACCGATGAAGCCCATGCCGTAAAGCTGGCCGGCTTTTTCCTCGAAGCGACGGATGAGAAGCATCTCACGATAGGCGTGAAGCTCTTCTTCCTTCGAAAAGTCCGGGCTGTTCTTACCGGTGAATTCGCCTGCAGCCTTTGCCGTTGTCTTTCGGCCGGATACGGACGCGGTTTTTCGCGGCGCCATTCATCCCTCCCTGAGTTGCCGTTTGAATGGATAGATTGGCGCGTACCATATGCAAGAAAATGCCATGCAGCAATGCTTTAAACGCATGGCACATATTCACGCTAAAGTGCTGTGAATAAATCACAAATCATTAATTAACTTGATTTCGGTTAATTAGAAGTAGGTATTCATGATGACAATTTCGTCCGTACGGGACATATTCAACTGATAACGGGAAATCTCGTCAATCATGTCACGTTCGAGAGAACCGTCGCTCAATAATTCGACCTGCCGCTCCAGCGCAACGCGCGCCTGCGTCAGCTTGGCAAGCTCTGCCGTTCTGGCAATACGCTGCCGCTCCAGCCGCTCCGTCGCCTGAAGGCCGAAGTCGCCGTGGATGGAATGATACCCGAAATAGGAAAGAAAAGCGATCGTAATGGCCGGAACGATTAAACGGCCGAATCGTCTCTTTTTATGATGTCTGGTCCACATGCCGGAGAGAAGCCTTAAAACGCATAATGTGAGTCTCGAGACTAATGCGGATTGTTTAACTATCCGTTGACCTTAAAATTCCGCGCGGCTGATAGGCGCAAAAAAGCCCGCCAGAGGCGGGCTAATAATGACGACGATATCAGAGAGAGTTCGTTATGCCGAGCGTGATCCCGCATCAAGCCACAGCGCGTCTTCGCCGTGAAAAGAGTCCTTTCAACCCAGGGACCTGGGCTGACTGAACCCCGGATCAACTCGAGAGTGAGCAGTGCGGATAAACCGCCCATCCCTGAGACTGGCCCGCCAGGCGGCGGGCCATATCGCGAAACCCGAACGCGGATTATCCGCGCAGGATCGAACGGCCGGCGTAAGCAGCCTGTGGGCCCAGCATCTCTTCAATGCGGATAAGCTGGTTGTACTTTGCGAGCCGGTCGGAACGGGCAAGCGAGCCGGTCTTGATCTGACCGCAGTTGGTTGCGACCGCGAGATCGGCGATGGTGGAATCTTCCGTTTCGCCCGAACGGTGCGACATGACGGCGGTGTAACCTGCCTTGTGCGCCGTTTCGACTGCGTCCAGCGTCTCGGAAAGCGAACCGATCTGGTTGACCTTGACGAGGATGGAGTTGGCGACACCCATCTTGATACCGTCGCGAAGGCGGGCGGAGTTGGTGACGAAAAGATCGTCGCCCACCAGCTGGCACTTGTTGCCAATGAGATCGGTCAGCGCCTTCCAGCCATCCCAGTCGTCTTCAGCCATGCCGTCTTCGACGGAGATGATCGGATATTTCGCCACGAGTTCGGCCAGGTATTCGGCCTGCTCGATCGGCGAACGGGTCTTGCCTTCGCCTTCATAAACGTAATTGCCGTTCTTGAAGAATTCGGTCGCCGCACAGTCGAGACCGATGAACATGTCGTCGCCCGGACGGTAGCCAGCCTTTTCGATCGACTTCATGATGAAATCGAGTGCTGCCGGCGCGCTTTCGAGACCCGGTGCAAAACCGCCCTCATCGCCTACATTGGTGTTGTGGCCCTGTGCGGACAGTTCTTTTTTCAGCGTATGGAAGACTTCGGAGCCCATGCGCACGGCTTCGCGAATATTTTCTGCGCCGACCGGCAGGATCATGAATTCCTGGAAGTCGATGGGGTTATCGGCATGCGCGCCGCCGTTGATGATGTTCATCATCGGAACCGGCAGCAGATGCGCGTTCGGGCCGCCGACATAACGGTAAAGCGGCAGGCCGGAGGCTTCAGCGGCAGCCTTCGCAACGGCGAGCGACACGCCGAGGATGGCGTTGGCGCCGATGCGCGACTTGTTCGGCGTGCCGTCGAGCGCGATCATCATCTGGTCGATCTGGATCTGGTTTTCAGCGTCGAAACCGCCAATCGCGTCGAAGATTTCTGTATTGACGGCTTCGACCGCCTTTTCCACGCCCTTGCCGAGATAACGCTTGCCGCCATCGCGCAGCTCAACCGCCTCATGCGCGCCGGTGGAGGCGCCGGAGGGAACGGCGGCACGGCCCATGGAGCCGTCTTCGAGATAAACGTCGACTTCAACGGTCGGATTGCCGCGGCTGTCGAGAATTTCGCGCGCGATGATATCGGTAATGGCAGTCATGGTCTCTCCCTTGGGAATGGAACAGATATTTTCCGTCGCCTGTCTTAGACGATGGCGAAGAAATTACAATGACGGTGGGCAGCGGAAACGGCCCGCCCGCCATTAAAATCGATTGGCACAAAAGTGCCCGCCGTCACGGTCAGCCGATCAGGCTTTCGTAATCGCGTCGAAAGCCAGAAGCTTTTCGAGCAGTTTCGGCATGTCCTTCAGGTGGACCATGTTCGGGCCGTCTGACGGCGCATTGTCCGGATCCTCATGGGTCTCGATGAAGAGACCAGCCACGCCAACCGCAACGGCCGCACGCGCCAACGTCTCGACGAATTCGCGCTGGCCACCTGTGGAGCCGCCCTGCCCGCCCGGTTGCTGCACCGAATGGGTGGCATCGAACACGACAGGTGCGCCGAGCGCTGCCATGATCGGCAAAGAGCGCATGTCGGAAACCAGCGTGTTGTAACCGAAGGACGCGCCGCGCTCGCACAACATCACATTCGGATTGCCGCTCTCATTGAGCTTGGCAAGCACGTTCTTCATGTCCCAGGGCGCCAGAAACTGGCCTTTCTTGACGTTGATGACGCGGCCGGTCTTGGCGGCAGCAACGAGAAGATCGGTCTGGCGGCTTAGGAACGCCGGGATCTGCAGCACGTCCACTACCTCGGAAACGATGGCGCATTGCTCTTCCGTGTGGATGTCGGTCAGAACAGGAAAACCGAATTCCTTTTTGAGATCGGCAAAAACCTGCATCGCGTTATCCAGGCCGATGCCGCGTTTTCCGGAAAGCGAAGTGCGGTTCGCCTTGTCGAAAGAAGACTTGTAGACAAGCCCTATTCCCAGCTTGTCGCAAAGCTCCTTCAGCACGCCAGCGATCATGAAGGCATGTTCGCGGCTTTCCATCTGGCACGGACCGGCAATCAGCGAAAACCGCTCGGTATTCGAGAAGGAAACCTTGCTGGCGCCGTCGCCGGCAGTGACTTTAAGATTGTTCGTAACGCTCATCATTTTTCCTCGAAGGCGAAGGCAACGCCCTGACCGGGTGCCGCGGGCACCACCAGACGGCCGTCCGCTTTTGCGCAGGACACGCCATTAGCAGCAAGCACCGCCTCTGTCACGGCAAGATCGTGTGACGAAAAGACGATGCCCGCGCCGCGCAATCCGCCTTCGTTGCCATCCTGAGCATTCAGGGTCTGCCCGCCGAAAGGCGGTTTTCCGGTCAATCTGATGCTGGCATTGCCGGTCGCGAAAACCATATCACCGCCCGGAGACCATTTGCCTTCACAGGCAAACACTGTCTCGATCAGGCCCGCCACCTTCATATTGCCGCCGGAAAACAGGACGATTTCACTCAGGCCGGTGACACCATTGGCGTGGCGCTCCAGCATGGTGCGATCGCCCGGAAGGGCTTGAAGCCGTTGACAACTGAACAAAAAGAAATCCGCGGCCGCTCCGCTTGCCGCAAAAGCCAGCCGGAACGCCGCCTCGCCTTGCGAGCCATCCGACATCCGAACAGGCCGCGAAAACTCGAAAACATCGCCCGCCGAAAGGCCGGCTGCCCGAAACCGCTCATGGTCAACCAAGGCGTCTTCAGTCCTGGCGACAAGAGCCGAAAAACCCTCCTGCCCGTCCCGTTGCCGGAAGGCCACATCCCTGCCGGTGAACACATCACCCCTCTCTATTGACGCATTATATTTAGCCGGATCAGCAATTGCGAGCGGCTCCAGATAGGTGCCATCGGCGAAAAATACGCAGGCATTTTGGGTGCCGAAAGGATGCAGAGCCTCCGGCGCAACCGTAAAGCCAAGACTGACGAGGCGCTTCACGGCGACGCCTATGACTTCCACGGGCAAAACGAGATGGTCAACGCTATAGGGTTTCGTCATGAAAATGTATCCTGCCGGCCTTCCGCCCGGAGCATGCCGGGACGGTTTCGACCGCACAAAAGCACAATTGCGTGCTATGAGGCAAATCATCACAGCAACAGATGGCACCTTCACGAAATTTTAGGGGATTGCAGAACACATATGGAACATATAGTGTTCGTTCTGTATTTGTTTCGCGACTTCCACTACGATTCTAAAGGGTGTTTTCCTCATGCTCACGCGCAAACAGCAGGAATTGCTTCTCTTCATTCATGAACGAATGAAAGAGTCCGGCGTGCCGCCCTCCTTCGATGAAATGAAGGACGCACTCGATCTTGCTTCGAAATCCGGCATCCACCGCCTGATAACCGCTCTCGAAGAGCGCGGGTTCATTCGTCGGCTACCGAATAGAGCCCGGGCGCTGGAAGTCATCAAGCTGCCCGAGGCTTATACGCCGGGTGCAAGGCCGCAGCGCGGCTTTTCGCCGAGCGTTATCGAAGGCAGCCTTGGCAAGCCCAAGACGCCGGAACCGGCCCCTGCCCCCAAGACGCCGGCCAATGATCTGGGCGGGGCTGTCACCGTGCCGGTCATGGGCCGCATCGCTGCGGGCGTGCCGATTTCCGCCATCCAGAACAACACCCATGATGTGGCCGTGCCAGTAGACATGCTTGGCACGGGCGAACATTACGCTCTTGAGGTCAAGGGTGATTCGATGATCGAGGCCGGCATTTTCGACGGCGACACAGTCATCATCCGCAACGGCAACACCGCCAATCCCGGGGACATCGTTGTGGCTCTGGTGGATGACGAGGAAGCCACGCTGAAGCGCTTCCGCCGCAAGGGAGCCTCCATTGCGCTCGAGGCGGCAAACCCAGCCTATGAGACCCGTATCTTCGGGCCCGACCGGGTGAAAATTCAGGGCAAGCTGGTGGGGCTGATCCGCCGCTACCATTGATCTTATCGAACCGAACGTATTCACTTTACAATAGGCGTCATCGTGAAGATGGCGCCTATAATCGGGTTTGGCTGTTTCCAAACGTGGCGTGCTTTTGCGGGTGCACGAGGATATGCGCCATTCAGCCTATGCGCGTTGCCCTTTCTAAACTGAGTTCCTACTCCATAAAGATGCTTCGGTTTCGCTACAGGCGTGGTGGCGAATGGGCTGTTCGCTATAATTGTCGAAGCGATCCCATCCGCTGTTTTTTAGCGACGTTGTTCTGTCGTGTTGCGCAGTCAGTTTTAGTGGTCACCAAAGGGTGACTTATCGCAAGGCGCGCTCTCAGTGACCCCACATCACCATTCATCAACGGCGTTTATGGGAGCCATGGATAATTTTCGATATTCCGTGAACGCTTGGCAGGTGTAGAAATACGCGTCATATCCGGGAGATACGCCATGTACGATCTTTATATAGCCAACAAGAACTATTCTTCATGGTCGCTGCGGCCGTGGGTATTGATGCGCACGCTCGGTATCGCCTTTGATGAAAAGCTCATTCCGTTCGGCGAAGGCGTCTCCTTCTCCTCCTTTTCGCCGACGGGCAAGGTGCCCTGCCTGGTCGACGAGGGTATGACGGTTTGGGAAACGCTTTCGATCGTCGAATATCTTGCTGAAAGACACCAGAGCGTCTGGGCAAGCGACAAGCATGCGAGGGCATGGTCGCGTTCGGCCGCAAGTGAGATGCATGCCGGCTTTTCCTCGCTGCGCAATCTCTATCCCATGTCGGTGGGCATTCGGGTCAAACCCAGGGGCGGCGATGCCGGACTTAAGGCCGATATAAAGCGGATTGATGCGTTGTGGAGCGAGGGTCTTACAAAATTCGGCGGGCCATATCTTGCCGGTCAAAAGTTCACGGCGGTCGATGCTTTCTTCTGCCCGGTTGCATTCCGTTTCCAGACCTATGGCAGCGCGGATCTTTCGCCAGCAGCGAAAGCCTATTGCGACCGGCTGCTCGCCCTGCCTGCCATGCAAGAATGGTACGAGGCCGGTTTGAAGGAGAGCTGGCGCGACGCTGGTCATGAAGAGGAAGTTGGCGAGATCGGCGAATTGACTGAAGATTTGCGCGCCAAGGCCCGATGATCCATGCTGGCGGCAGTCATTGCGACGCCGCCAGCAGCCGGATGATGGGCTGCGGCAGATCACGGTCGAAACGTCCGCTTTTCCAGTCGTAATAACGGTGCTGGCTCCAGGGCCTGTCCGTTCCGGCGATTGCGGCGCGCAGCCCGCTCGCCACACCCTCCTCCCTCTTGTCAGCAAAATCTATTTCCACGGAACCGAGACGCCGCAAGATGTCACGGCTGAGCAGGAGTGCACCCGAGCGGCACTGAGAAAAAGAGGTTCTGCGGGAAACAACGACGATATCGGCAATATCGCAGGCTTTTCCGGCGAAGCGGCCATCTTCCAGAACGACAATCCACTCTCCGCTCGCGGCGCTCGCTACGCACCATATGTCTTTCCTGCAGGTGAAGACGCCAGCTTTGGCGTCTTTGAGCGCCGCCGTCATCTCGCGCACCACCACAGCCATGTCTTCCGGCGACAGTTTCGATCTCGAGGCAGAACCAGCAGTATTTGCCGTGCTCTCGCCATTTATAAAACCCGGCGGCACGGTTTTTTCCGGCAGCAGCAGCGCCCTTTGCCACTGGCCGTAAACGAAGCCCTGCGGACGGGCTTTTGTGGTTGAGACCTTGCCATCCTCCACGAGTGCCACCAATTCGCCGTCCTCGTGAATCAATAGATCCGGCAGATCACGATAGGCCGTAACTGCCGACACGCCGAAGGCCAAGAGCAGAAACGGGATGCCAAGAAGTGCAAGCCGGCTGCGCAGCAATGTCAGCAGCAGGAAACCCACCGAAGCCAAACCGATAAACCAGCCATGCGGACGCCCCGTCGCTGCGCTGCCGCCCCAGGAGGCCACCTCGTTTGCAACCTCGATGACGAGTGCCATGCCATAACCCATGATCTTCAGGAACGGCGCGTCGAGCCCGAAGGGCATCAGCAGCATGGCGATAAGAGCGAATGGCATGACGATCAGCGACATGAGCGGCATTGCAGCCAGATTGGCGAACAGTCCATAGGTGGTGACACGGTGAAAATGTTCGGCCGAATAGATCGCCGTAGAAAGGCCCCCGATCAGCGACGTCGTGATAACGCCGCCAATGACCGCGCCCATCATTTCCGCCACCTTCAGCCATGCGGGCTTGCGCCCGATGAACAGCCTTTCGCGATCCGTGCGCCAACGGCTCCAGAAGGCATAGGCGGACACAAGCGCTATGGTGGCCGCAAATGACATCTGAAAACTCGGACCCATGATTTCCGAGGGCGAGAAAGCCAGAATGATCAGGGCGGAAATGGCAACGTTTCTGAGGCTGAGTGATGGCTGATCGAAAAGGACCGCGATCAGCATCACAGACATCATCAGCCAGGCACGCTCGGCGGAAACGGCAAAACCGGAAATCAGATAATAGGCAAGCGTCATCAGCAGTGCCGCGAAAGCCGCGATCTTCTTGACCGGCCAGCGCTGCGCAAAGGCGGGAAACAGGCTGAAAGCCAGTCTCAGGCCAACAAAGAATATGCCGGAGGCCAGTGCCATGTTGAGCCCGGATATGGCAACGATATGGGCAAGGCCGGAGAGCCGCAACGCCTCCATCGTCTCCGCCGATATAGCCTGTCTCTCATCGGTGATGATGGAGGCGGCGAAGGCTCCGGCATCACCGCCGATGGTGGTGCGGATGCGTTCGGCAATTGCGCTGCGAAGGCCGTAAAGCCGCATATCGGCCCATTCCAGCCAACCCTTGTCAGGCCTTGCGTCACCAACGGGTGATACAAGCGCATCCGGTGATTTATAAAAGAAAGCGGTCGCGCCTATGCCTCTGAAATAGGACGTGAAGGCGAAGTCGTTCAGTCCCGGCAAGGCCGGGCCGGACGGCGGCGAGAGGCGGACCTTGCCGCGAAGGTTGGCGCCGAGTGCGATCGGCTCGCCTCCGCCACGCGAAAGCACCGATATCCTCTGCGGCGGACGCGACAATGTCGGGTCCGCTGTTGCGGTCAGATCGACGACATATCGCCAGTAGCCGCGTGCATCGACCTCCCGGCGCGCCACAGTGCCGGTGATGGTGGTGGTGACGGGGGTATCCAGCACCACGGTCCCTGCCCGTCGGGTTTCGAAATCGGCCAGGAGCATGCCGAGCAATAGAAAAGCGAAAGGGCCGCAAACCGCCGCCACAATGCCAGCTTTATATCTCACAAAGAGCGCCAGAACGGCGACAAATAGAAATGTGGCAATCAAAATGACCGGGGAAGGCGTGGCATCTAGAGAAAACCAGAGTACCGCGCCGCAGCCGATGGAAACTGGAATGAAAAGAAAATCGTGGCCGAATGCGCGCTCCTCGGCCAGGTACGTGGCGATTTTTTCGACCACGGTAGTGTTGCGGTTAATCTCCGGAATAATGGCGGGAGTGTCATATGTTGCCGCATCACTGCTTCGGCGGAGAGGAAACAGAATTTCCCGCGTGCCGGGCAAGTCTCCCTGCATCGTTTTAGCATATTCGAAATGCTGTTTTTCCCCTTGACCGAGCAATCCCCACCGCCCCTTGCCGCACCAAAAACAGGTTTGCAGACCAGCGCTGGGGATTGCAATCCTTTACTTTAACGATGCGTTGACCGAGATTGAATTGCTGCTGCCGGGAAAGCCTGAAGCAACGCGATTGCGTTTGCCGCAATGCACAATTTGACCTTTGGATAGCTTGGCATCCGCGCAAGGATCATATAGCTAATCGGTAGACGCTTAACCGCGGGGCGTATCTCAACGCCCCCACCCGCATGTTTTCGGAGGATCAGTATGACGGAAAAAAGCGCTACAGTGACACTTGGCGAAAAACAGGTCGAACTCCCAGTCAGGGAAGGCACGATTGGACCAAGCGTCGTCGATATCGCCACGCTGTACAAGCACACGGGCTCCTTCACCTACGACCCCGGCTTCACCTCAACAGCCTCCTGCGAATCCAAGATCACCTATATCGATGGTGACGAAGGTGTTCTTCTGCACCGCGGCTTCCCCATCGAGCAGCTTGCCGAACAGGGCGACTTCCTGGAAACCTGCTATCTGCTGCTTTACGGCGAATTGCCGACAGCTGCGCAGAAGAAGGACTTCGACACCCGCGTCACGCGCCACACCATGGTGCACGAGCAGATGAGCCGCTTCTTCACCGGCTACCGTCGCGACGCACATCCTATGGCTGTCATGTGCGGCACGGTCGGCGCTCTCTCGGCCTTCTATCACGACTCGACCGACATTACGGATCCGCACCAGCGCATGGTCGCTTCGCTGCGGATGATCGCGAAAATGCCGACGATCGCCGCCATGGCCTACAAGTACCATATCGGCCAGCCCTTCGTTTACCCGAAGAACGACCTCGATTACGCTTCTAACTTCCTGCACATGTGCTTTGCCGTGCCTTGCGAAGAGTACAAGGTCGATCCGGTTCTGGCTCGCGCCATGGACCGCATCTTCATCCTGCATGCGGATCACGAACAGAACGCTTCCACCTCCACGGTGCGTCTTGCCGGTTCGTCGGGTGCAAACCCGTTCGCCTGTATTGCAGCGGGCATCGCCTGCCTCTGGGGTCCGGCACATGGCGGCGCCAACGAAGCGGCGCTCAACATGCTCAACGAAATCGGCACGGTTGACCGCATTCCGGAATATATTGCCCGCGCCAAGGACAAGAACGATCCGTTCCGCCTGATGGGCTTTGGCCACCGCGTGTACAAGAACTACGACCCGCGCGCCAAGATCATGCAGAAGACGATGTACGAAGTGCTGGAAGCCACCGGCAACTCCGACGATCCGATCATGCAGGTCGCGCTCGAACTCGAAAAGATCGCTCTTTCCGATCCTTATTTCGTCGAGAAGAAGCTATACCCGAACGTCGACTTCTATTCGGGTATCACGCTGAAGGCGCTTGGCTTCCCCACGACCATGTTTACCGTGCTGTTCGCACTGGCCCGCACCGTCGGCTGGATCGCGCAGTGGAACGAAATGATCGAGGATCCGCAGCAGCGCATCGGCCGTCCGCGCCAGCTCTACACGGGCGCCGGCAAGCGTGACTACGTTCCGGTTTCCAAGCGTTAAGCCGGGAAACCAACCAACAAAAAAGCCGGCGGGTTTTATCCGCCGGCTTTTTTGTTGGATATGATCATCGATAAGAATAGCGAAACCTGCCCTGCCAACCCCAGGAAGCAGACAGGATCGCTGCCGGTTCAGCCTTGCTGCTTGCGGCTGTTCAGCACATCGAGAAGGATAAGGGCGCCGGTTTCGCCAGGAGGCACTTCGGTGTGCAAACGCTCCTGCACAAGAGCATAGCCTTCCAGCATCGCCCGCCGTTCGGTGGTGTCGGATGAGAGCCGTTCGGCCCAGCGCAACATCGACCCTGCCCGTACCACCTCGTTGAAATATTCCGGCACCACGACATAGTCGGCAATCAGGTTCGGAAGCGCACCTGTCCAGGTTTTCACCCGCTTGCTCAGCATCGTGAAAATCCAGTCGGTCTTGTAGACCGATATGGTTGGTACGCCGACGAGCGCGAGCTCGAGAATAACGGTGCCGGACGCGGCAATCGCCGCATCGGCGCGCGCAAATGCATTCCACTTGAAGGCGGGATCGATGCCGATTTCAGGCCTGATATCCTGAGGCCATGTTGCCGCCAGTTCGCGGATGCGGTTTTCCTGGCGCGGCACTGTCGGCAGCAGAAACTTCGTCGGGCCGTTGCGCTCGACATATGCTTTTGCCGCTTCCTGAAACGGCTCCATCAACCGGGTCGTTTCGGTGGAACGTGACCCCGGCAGGAGCAGAATGGTTTTCGGTTCGCCGTTGGCAGGCAGGGGCCGCTCAGCCCGCCTCTGCCGCACGGAGAGCACGTCTTGATCGACGCTGAGGCGATGGCCGACAAAGGTTGTCGGCGGGCCGCCGAGACGCCGCATCGCCTCCGGCTCGAATGGAAGCAGGGCCAGAACGTGATCGACATAGGACAACATCGCAGTGGCACGATATTCCTTCCATGCCCATACGCTGGGGCAGACATAATTGACGACCGGCAGATGCGGCAATTGTTTGCGGACTTTTTTCGCAACACGATGGGTGAAATCCGGGCTGTCGATGATCAGCAGAATATCCGGCTTGGCGACAATGATTGCCTGCGCGGTCTGGTTGATCCGCGAAATCAGCTTCGGCAGCTTCTTCAGAACCTGCGTGAAGCCCATGATGGAGAGTTCGGAATAATCGAACAGCGAAACCAGCCCCTGCGCCTCCAGAGCCTCACCGCCGACGCCCATTAACTCGACAGAACCCGAGTAATGGCCTTTCAGGGACCGGATGAGATCGGCACCCAGAAGATCGCCCGATACCTCGCCAGCTATAACCGCCACCTTCAACGTTGCCGCCATCCCACCATGTCTCCGCCCATCATGTCTTCACCGAGTGACGTATCGATACCGCAGACGAATATGCCGGCCTGATCTGCCGCCTTCAACATCTCATCGCGATCAAGTACCAGCGCGCGCCCGGCTTCAACGGCGATCCCCGCCAGCCCGGCCTTATGCGCGTTCTCCACCGTTTCCACGCCGATAGTCGGCAGGTCAGCGCGGATATCCTGTTGCGGCTTGCAGAGCTTCACCAGAACACCCTTGCGACGGGTCGAGATGCGGCCCTCAGCGCGTAATGCCGCGACACGCGCCAGCATCGCGTCTGTGCCCTCGACGCCCTCCAGTGCAACGATACGGCCGCCAACGGCGACTGCACCCTGCCCGACATCAAGCGTGCCGAGTGCCAGTGCGGCCTGCGCGGCCTTGCGTATGTCGCGCAGATCGTCTTCAGCAGGTTTATGCGCACCGAAAGGGCCGGTCGTAGCAAGCAGACCGGGTGCGATCTCGTGGGCGCCAATGACTTTTGCCCCAAGCGTGCCGATGACCTTGATGACCATCTGCAAAACGGCGTCATCGCCGCTCGACAGCAGGGTGCGGACGATGGATGGCAGTTTCAGCAATATGCCGATCGTGGGGCGGATTTCCCGCCATTCAGGGCGCCGCGCCACGGCGCCGGAAAGCACGACGCGGTCCACCTGGTTTTCGCGCAGCAGGCGACCAAGCCCGGCGACATCGCCGACGCTAATCACCGCATTGTCGAAACCGCTCCAGTCAAACTGGGAATCATCGCGCAGCTGTACAATGAAGGGGTTCTCCCCCATCTCGCGCGCAGCCGCCGCGACATGCAGCGGCAGCTGGCCGCTGCCGGCCACGATGGCGAGACGCCCGCCGCCTGTCACGACTCACTTGCCCCGGTTTGGCGAGGAAAGCGCGCGGTCGCTGTCCGCACCGATGAAATCGAGGATTTCGATGACCTGGGGGCAATCGAGATATTCTGCGCGGTCAATCGCAGCCGCATTGCTGCGGATGGCGCCTTCGCCTTCGAATATCTGCTTGAAGACGCGCCTGACCTTGTGAATATCCGCGCGGTCTATACCGGAACGCGTCATGCCAACGACATTCAGCCCGCCGAGAATGCCGGGATTACCGTTCAGCATGCCATAGGGAATGACGTCATAATTGACCGCCGACAACCCGCCGATAAAGGCCTGACGACCGATTCGGGTGAACTGGTGCACGGCACAGCCGCCGCCCAGGATAGCGCGGTCCTCAATGGTGACATGTCCAGCCAGCATCACATTGTTCGACAGGATGATATGGCTGCCGAGGCGACAATCATGCGCCACGTGCGAATTGGCGAGGAACAGGTTGTCATCGCCGACAATCGTCTTGCCGCTGCCGTCGGAGCTGCCCGCATTCATTGTTACGCCTTCGCGCATGATGCAGCGCGCACCGATCTCGAGCGTCGTTTCCGAGCCATCGTGGCGAATTGCCTGCGGTGTACCGCCAATAACGGCCATTGGATGGATGACCGAACCACGGCCAATGACGGTGAGACCGGAGACGACGGCATGATTGTGCAGCGTGACCTCGTCTTGCAGAGTAACTTTCGCGCCGACATAGCTCAGGGCACCGATGACGACATTTTCACCGATAACCGCGCCGTCTTCGACAACGGCGGTCGGGTGAATTTTTGCCGAAGCCGCGATAGTGCTCATTGCTGGTCCTCGGGGATCATCATCGCACCGACGTCAGCTTCCGCCACCAGCGCGCCTTCGACCTTGGCCTCGCAATGAAATTTGAAGACATTGCCCCGCTGGCGCTGCTTGACCACGTGAATTTCCAGACGATCGCCGGGAACGACGGGTCTGCGGAAGCGCGCGTTGTCGATTGTCATGAAATAGACGAGATAACCGCCCTCACCCTGGCTGCGGGCGCAGATCGCACCTGCCGTCTGGGCCATGGCCTCAACGATCAAAACGCCCGGCATGATCGGGCGATCCGGGAAATGACCGGTGAAATGCGGTTCGTTGACCGTCACGTTCTTGATGCCAATCGCCGAATTATTACCATCGATCTCGATGATCTTGTCGATGAGCAAGAACGGGTAACGATGCGGCAAAAGCTTCATGACTTCCAGAATGTCAGCCGCGCCGAGCGTCGTCTTGGTTTCTTCAGCCATCGTTTTTTTCTCCTGTTTTTTTATCACGCCCTTCAGCGCGCGCCAGAATATCGGCCATGTCGCGCAGGAAATACTTCATCGGACGCGCTGGCGTCCCACCATAACGGGCGCCGGCCGGAACGTCGGCGACAACACCGCTCATCGCCGCAATCTGCACACCGTCACCAATAGTGATATGGCCGTTGATACCCGCCGCGCCGCCGATCATCACACCATC
The DNA here is from genome assembly GCF_053521725.1 of Agrobacterium sp. CG160-95. Lineage (NCBI taxonomy): Bacteria > Pseudomonadati > Pseudomonadota > Alphaproteobacteria > Hyphomicrobiales > Rhizobiaceae > Agrobacterium > Agrobacterium sp. CG160-95. The sequence goes on from NZ_JBNWDU010000001.1 coordinate 69,269, forward strand.
GCCGATGCGGGTGCTGCCCGCAATGCCGACCTTGCTGACGATGCCGCAATGGCGGCCGATGCGGACGTTGTGGCCGATCTGAACCTGATTGTCGATCTTGGTACCTTCGCCGATGACCGTATCGTCCATCGTGCCACGGTCGATCGTCGTATTAGCGCCGATCTCAACATTATCCTGAATGATAACCCGGCCGATCTGAACGATCTTCAGCATGCCGCGCGGACCGGGCGCATAACCGAACCCGTCCTGACCGATGCGCGCTCCGTTGTGAATAATCACATTGTTGCCGATGAGAGCGGCAAGAATGCTCGCGCCGCCGGCAATCGTGCAATCACGCCCCACCTGAACATCCGCGCCGATGATGACACCAGGCCCGATCCGCGTACCGGCGCCGATATGGGCACCAGCGCCAATCACGGCGAGCGGCTCGACAATCACGCCAGCTTCCAGCTTTGCAGACGGATCGACATGCGCGGTATGGGAAACTTCAGCTTCCATCACCACAATCGTACCGGGACGCATCGCGGCGGGATGCAACAAGGCACCTACCTGCGCAAAAAGCGTGTGCGGGTTTTTCGATATCAGCGCCGGGATGTGAGACGGCAGCATATCCGCAAGTGCGGCGTCACAAATGACAGCGCCAGCCTCACAGGTCGGCAACTCATCGCGGTTTTTGCGAGAAAGAATATAGCAGAGCTGGTCGGGTTTTGCCCGGTAGACCGGCGCAACGGACCTGATGATCCGTTCTCCCGCCGCCTCATCAGACAGTTCCGCCCCAAAACGGTCTGCGATGTCTTTCAATCGCAGTCCCTCGTGGGGCGGAAAAAACGCGTTGTATTCCATTAGCCGGACACTCCAGAACGTTCAAAGTTGCAGTTCTGGACTGCCGATATCAGAAAGTGTTGGACATGCCAAACCGGAAACGCTGTTCCTCGTCGTAGTCTTCCTTGGCGATCGGAACCGCATAGTCGACGCGGATCGGGCCGAAGGGCGATGCCCACATCACGCCGATACCGGCGGATGCGCGGATGGAGTTGTCATCCTTCACGCCTGCGCTGTTGGCAACCTTGTTGCCGTACAGCGTACCGGCATCGACGAAACCGGCGAGACGGAGGCCGAAATCTTCCGGAACACCTGGCATCGGAGCCGTGACTTCAGCAGAAGCCGCGAAGTAGGTCGTGCCGCCGATGGAGTCGGAACCGATACGCGGGCCAATACCATCATTCTTGAAGCCGCGAACCTGACGACCACCGAACTTGAACTGATCGAACACCAGCAGATTGTCGCCCGTCGGAACGACGTGACCCGCCTGACCGGTGAGCGAGCCGATAACGTCGTACTCGTCCGAAAGCGTGTAGTAGAAGCGCGCCTTGGCGTAGATCTTGTAATATTCGGAATCGCCGCCGAGGCCTGCAAATTCGTTCGTCAAGGCAGCCTGCCAGCCTTCGCGCGGCATGTTGCGGTCGTCGAGCGTATTGTAGTTCAGCGTGTTGGAGATGATGGACTGTGTCCAGTCACCGCCACGGATCAGAGCCTTATAGGGCTCGGCAAGATTGCTGCCGGTTTCCCAATCGCCCTCACCGTCGTAGTTGAGCTGCTTGTAGGTGTACTTGAACGTCGTCGAGAGGTTCTCGGTGATCGGCGCCGTCACGCGCAGTGCGAAGCCCTGCTCGTCGTAATCGTAATAGTCTTCGCTACGGCTCTGGCTCTTGAACAGGTCGAAACCTGCGGCCAGACGGTAACCAAGGAAATACGGCTCGGTGAAGGACAGCGTGTAGCTGCGTGCATCGTCTTCACCCGCACCGGCGGCGAGACGAATGTACTGGCCACGACCGAGGAAGTTCTTCTCTTCGATCGATGCTTCAAGCAGCACACCGTCGTTCTGCGAGTAACCCGCACCGATACCGAACGAACCTGTCGACTGATCTTCCACGTCGACAACGATGACGACGCGATCAGGCGCGCTGCCGCCGGCAGTCGAGACATTGACCTTCGAGAAATAACCGAGCGCTTCAAGACGGCGCTTGGCAGCCGTGATGACCGTCTGGTTGAAAGCATCGCCTTCGGAAATATCGAACTCGCGGCGAATGACGTAGTCACGCGTACGCGTGTTGCCACGGATTTCGATACGCTCGACATAGGCGCGCTCGCCCTGATCGACGATGTAGGTCACACCGATGGTGTTACCGGACATATCGCGGTCGCCGCGCGGCGTTACACGGGCGAAAGGATACCCCTCACCGGCAACGCGCTTGGAAATCGCTTCCATGCTCTGCTGGACTTCCTTGGCGCTGTAGCTAGCGCCTTGGCGGGTTTCCACGAGACCCTGAAGCTCGGAGCCGTCAATACCCGGAACAGTCGATTCGACTGCGACGTTGCCGAAGTCGTACTTCTTGCCTTCGTCGACCGTGATGGAGATGGTGTATTCGTTCTTGGACTCATCAAGCACCGCGTCGGACGACACGACCCGGAAGTCGGCATAACCACGGTTGTAGTAGAACTGGCGCAGCGCCTCTTCGTCGGCGCGCAGCTTGTCCTCGTTATAGACGTCCTTGCGTGTCAGGAACGACAGCATGTTGGACTTCTTGGTATTGATGACAGCGGCCAGACGACCGTCGCTATAGGAATTATTGCCGACAAAATCGATGCGGCCGATCTTCGTGCGCTCGCCTTCGTTAATGACGAAAGCGATGTTCACACGGCCCTGACCAACGGAAACGGTCTGGGTGGTGATTTCGACGTCGCTGCGGCCGATCGCGGAATAGGCTTCCTTGATGCGCGCGATATCGGCAGTAACGATTGCCTGATTGAACGGGCCGAGCGGCTGGGTCTGCACGATGCCAGCGAGCTTGTCGTCCTTGATCTTGCGGTTACCGTTGAAAACCACCTGATTGACGAGCTGGTTTTCGTTGACCGTTACAACCAGCGTGCTGCCGGAAACGCGCATGGAGACATTCGAGAAGTAACCGGTGGCGTAAAGACGCTTCACCGATTCATCGATGTCCGAATTGGAAAAGTTCTTACCCGGCGCAATGGTGATGTTGGAGCGTACGGAGTCCGCACCGGATCTCTCAGCGCCACGAACATCAATCTTGCTGATGACGGCTGCATTCGCAACACCAGCAGAGGCAAGCACGCCGAGGCCCGCAACCGAAGAAACACCAGCAGACAGCGCAACCGCCGACACCGCGTTCAAAAATCTTGAACCAGCCTTCATTTCAATTCTTACCTTTTTACGTTGTCCCTCAGCGGGCGGAACCCGACTCCGGCCATGTGCGTCGTTTTACCTGCTTTTCCCCTACAAGCAAGTCAGAACGTTAAATTCTGTTTACTTCGTGATCCAGAGTGGCGCATTCGCCACTTCGGGATAAGAACAGGGTAAACAATCGACTAACAAAACCGTTAAAACACTATCCTCAGCCAATCAAGCTGCTGATATCATTCCATGTTGCAAAAACCATAAGACCCAAAATCATTGCCATGCCGATACGGAACGCAACCTCCTGCGCACCGGCACCAAGCGGTCTGCCGCGGATGGCCTCGATTGCATAAAACACCAGATGTCCGCCGTCCAGAACCGGCACAGGCATCAGGTTCAAAAGACCGATCGATACGGAAAGAACCGCTGCAAGCTGGATGACGGCCGAAATACCGAGCGTCGCCATCTGGCCCGAAGCCTGTGCTACGCGGACGGGACCGCCCAGTTGATCGGCGTTCATACGCCCGGTCACGAGGTTACCGATGTAGTTGAAAGTACCGGTGATGACGTGGCCCGTTTCACGCACGCCCTCAAGCAGCGCCTCAGACGGCGAATACTCGATGTGGCGGAAATTGCCGCTGTTCTGGTCGGTGACAATGCCGATGATGCCCATTTCCAGCTTGTTGCCGAACTGGTCCGTGGTTTCGGTGCGGGTCGGAACCATCGGCAGCTTCAGCTCCTCGCCTGCCCTTTCGACGGTCACAGTGATCGGCGTGCCCGGACGGATGCCGACATAACGGCGTACGTCCTCGAACGTCTTGACCTTTTCACCGTCGATCGCAACGAGGCGGTCACCGGGGTGCACGCCGGCGGCCGCAGCCGCGCTGTTTTCACGCACTTCCGCCACGACCGGATCAGCGATCATACGGCCATAGACACCGAACAGGACCGCGAAGATGAGAATGGCGAGAATGAAATTGGCAATAGGTCCGGCGGCAACCGTCGCCGCCCTTTTCCACAGCTTAGCGCCGGAAAGCGTCTGCGCCCTCTCCTCAAGCGACATATGCGACAGGCCGGAACTATCCGGCTTGCTGGACGCATCCTCGTCGCCGAAGAATTTTACATAGCCGCCGAGCGGTATGGCGGAAATCTTCCAGCGCGTGCCGTGCCTGTCGGTAAAGCCGATCAGCTCCGGGCCGAAACCGATGGAAAAGGCCGTGGAGCGAATGCCGCTCCAGCGGCCGACAAGGTAGTGGCCCATTTCATGGACGAAAACGAGCAGAGAAAGTACGAGGACGAAGGGCACGATATAGCCGGTCAGAAAACCGGTCGCCGCCATTACTGTGTTCATGACAATCTGCCCTTTATTTCATGACCTTGCGTGCCGCTTAAAAGCCCGGCAACAGGCCGCCGCCCGATCCGGGCACGTCGCCGGTTGCCGCCGCATGCACGAAAGCAATGAGGAATACCGTAAAGCAGGCGAAAACAAGACCGTCAACCCGGTCCATGAAGCCGCCATGGCCGGGAATGAGATGGCTCGAATCCTTGACCTGAAAACGCCGTTTCACGAAGGATTCGAAGAGATCGCCTATCTGGCTGAACACCGAAAGAATGAGAGCGAGCCCAAGCAGCAGCAGGCTGATCCTGCCGTGATAGGCAAGAGACACCGCGCCGCCGCCGATCAATGCGGCCACCGCTCCGCCGATTGCGCCTGACCAAGTCTTGCCCGGTGAAATCGACGGCGCAAGCTTTGGCCCGCCGATGGCGCGCCCGACGAAATAAGCGAGAATATCCGTTGACCAGACGACAGCGAAAATGAACAGGATGGCGACGAAACCGGTCAGCTCATCGCCGCGAATGGCGGCCAGCGATATGCCGCTCAGACCCGCATAAACGATGCCGCCCACCAGCCACCAGTTTCTGCCACGCAACACGGGAAAAAGTGCCGCCGTCAGCGTGAAGCCGGAGAGTAGAGGCAGATCGAGCGAAGGTTCGCCGAAAATCGTGTTGCCAGCGATGACGGCAACCGCAAACCAGCCCCAGGCATTGCCGGTGGAATTGGTTTCCGACATGCGGGTGATTGTCGCCCATTCATAATAGATGAGGATCGCCAGCAGACCGGCCACGATGCGGAACAGAATGCCGCCATACCAGGTCGCAGCCAAAATGACCGCCGCCATGACGATTGCGGATATGATCCGCAGTCTGAGTTCACGGCTCATCAGGCGCCTGCCACGGCAACCTGCTCGGCCAGAGCGCCAAAACGGCGATCACGCGTTGCATATTGCTCGATTGCGGAAAAAAACCGCTGCCGGTCGAAGTCGGGCCAATATTCGGGGACGAACAGGAACTCGGAATAGGCAGCCTGCCAGAGCAGGAAGTTCGACAGCCGTTCCTCGCCGCTGGTGCGGATGATCAGATCAGGATCCGGTATGCCTGATGTATCGAGTCTGGCCGAAATAATCTCCGGCGTGATCGATTCTGCATCCAGCCGGCCTTCGGCGACATCGCGGGCAATAGCCATTGTCGCGCGGGCAATCTCGTCGCGGCTGCCGTAATTGAAGGCAATCACCAGCGTCAGCCTGGTGTTGTCAGCCGTCATATGCTCCGCTTCTTCGAGAAGACTGCGGATATCGTTTTTCAGCCCCTGCCTATCGCCGATGATGCGCACACGCACGTTTTCGCGGTGCAGTTCCGCAAGGTCGCGCCTAATGAAAGCCTTCAAGAGCCCCATCAGGTCGCTGACCTCGGATTCGGGCCTGCGCCAGTTTTCCGACGAGAACGCGAAAAGTGTGAGATAGCGGACACCGCAGTCGCCGGCCGCACGCACCGTTTCGCGCACAGCCTCGACCCCGCGGCGATGCCCCATCACGCGCGGAAGACCGCGCTGTTTTGCCCATCGCCCATTTCCATCCATGATGATGGCGACGTGCTCGGGTATTGAGGAACGTGTCGTCGTCGGCATATCGATCCAGTAACAGGCAGCGCGGAATTAAAACGAATAAAATACAGGTCTATCGCAAGCGATACTAGACCTGCATGATTTCCTTTTCCTTCTCGCCAAGCAAGCGCTCAATTTCCGAAATCGTGTCGTCGGTGATTTTCTGCACTTTTTCCGACTGTCCACGGCTTTCGTCCTGACCGATATCACCGTCTTTTTCGGCTTTTTTCAGACCATCCATGCCATCGCGACGCACGTGACGAATCGCCACCTTGGACTTCTCGGCGTAGTCATGAGCTACCTTGACGAGCGATTTGCGGCGCTCCTCGTTGAGTTCTGGCAGCGGGATACGCAGGTTCTGACCATCAACGATCGGGTTGAGGCCGAGATTGGATTCGCGGATGGCACGGTCGACGGCGTTCACCATCGACTTGTCCCAGATGTTGACGCCGAGCATGCGCGGCTCCGGAACCGTGATGTTTGCGACCTGGTTTAGCGGAACGCGCGAGCCATAGGCCTCGATGGTCACCGGATCGAGAATGTTGGCCGAAGCGCGGCCGGTGCGCAGCGATGCGATATCGCTTTTGAATGCATTGATGGCACCATCCATGCGGCGCTTGATATCGTTGAGGTCAATACCACTCATCTTGATACTCCATCTCTATCGGCCGTGGCGGCCGGAATACGCCACAGGGGCGACATCGTTTTTTGATTATTTGTCGTGCACGATGGTCTTGCGGCCGCCGCCGGTCAATATCTGCGCGAAACCGCCCTTCTCGTGGATCGAGAAAACAATGATCGGGATGTGATTCTCGCGGGCAAGCGCGACAGCTGCAATATCCATGACCGCCAGTCCCTTGCCGAGCACTTCGCTGTGGGTCAACTCGTCGAAACGGGTGGCTGTCGGGTCCTTTTTCGGATCGGCGGAATAGATGCCGTCCACCTGGGTGCCCTTGAAGATTGCTTCCGCGCCCATTTCCGCGGCGCGCAGCGCTGCAGCGGAATCGGTTGTGAAGAAGGGGTTGCCCGTGCCGCCGGCAAAAATCACCACACGGCCCTGCGCCAGATGGTGGAGCGCTGCACGCTGCGAGAAGCTCTCACAGATTTCCGGCATCGCGATTGCGGACAGAACGACGGTGTCAATGCTGAGCTTGCGCAGGGAGGTTGCGAGCGCCAGCGCGTTGATGACGGTGGCCAGCATGCCCATATGGTCGCCGGTAACGCGATCACCGCCCTTGGACGCCACGGCAACGCCGCGGAAAATATTGCCACCGCCGACGACAACGCCGACTTCAACGCCCATCGCCCTCGCCTCAGCAATATCGGAGGCGATACGGTCTGCAACCGCCACATCGATACCGAAACCCTGATCGCCCATAAGGGCTTCACCGGAAGCCTTGAGAAGAACACGTTTGTAGATCGGCTTGGAAGACATCATGACTCCTCGGAAATGTAACCGAAACGCGGATACACGAAGGGCACCGCGTTGTCACGCGATGCCCTCCCGTTTTCCCAAGATTGGGTAAATATAATCAGCCCTTGGCGACTGCGGCGACTTCTGCTGCGAAATCGCTTTCTTCCTTTTCGACGCCTTCGCCGAGCAGCAGGCGAACCATGCCCGTCACTTCGATGGCAGCACCGGCTTCCTTTTCAGCTTCCTTGACGGCAGCGCCGACAGTGATGTCGGGGTTGATGACGAAAGCCTGCGACAGAAGAGCGACTTCTTCGAAGAACTTGCGCATGCGGCCATCAACCATCTTTTCGATGATGGCTTCCGGCTTGCCGGATTCACGGGCCTGCTCGATGAAGACGTTGCGTTCGCGCTCGGCCACGGCTGCGTCAACTTCCTCGGCGCGGATGGCGAGCGGGTTGGTTGCAGCGATGTGCATGGCGACCTGGCGGCCGATGGAGCTCAGAACGGCCTTGTCGCCAACCGACTTCAGGGCAACGAGAACGCCAAGCTTGCCGATGCCTTCGCCGGCAGCATTGTGGATGTAGGTCGCGACAACGCCGTGCTCGACTTCGAGTGCTGCCGAACGGCGCAGCGTCATGTTCTCGCCGATGGTGGCGATCGCGTCCTTGATGCTGTCGGAAACGGACTTGCCGGTTGCCGGATAGGTGGCGGCGCTGACGGCTTCAACGGTGCCGTCGGTGGAGAGCGCTACCTGGGCAATGCCGCGAATGAGATCCTGGAACGCGTCGTTGCGAGCAACGAAGTCGGTTTCGGAGTTGAGTTCGACAACAACAGCCTTGTGACCCATGGTGGCGACGCCGATCAGACCTTCGGCAGCCGTACGGCCAGACTTCTTGTCGGCCTTTGCGATGCCCTTGGCGCGCAGCCAGTCGATCGCCGCTTCCATGTCGCCATTGGTTTCAGCAAGAGCCTTCTTGCAGTCCATCATGCCTGCGCCGGATTTCTCGCGCAGTTCCTTCACCATTGCGGCTGTGATTTCGGTCATTGTTTGCCTCTTATCGGTTCGATCGGTCAGCCGGCTGAATTCGCCGTGCCGAAGTTCTGGGTGATGAGTGTACCCGGCCGCACACCCTTTGAAACCGGGACGATTTCGGAAAGGGGCATGCGCATTCCCAAGTGCTGCGGCGTCTCCATACATCGAAACGATGGGTGCCGCTCAAGTGTGACAGCGTTATGAAGGCTGCCACCGGATTTCATCCGCATCAAAACGCCAGAGACTTCACCGAAGCCCCGACGGAGCGGTTTGAAACGAACAAGGCCGTCAACCCATTTAAGGTCTTTGACGGCCTTGTCATATCCTGGTCGAGGAGACGGCGACAAGAAATCGCCGCCAGACAGGGCCTATATCAGGCGCCAGCCTCGTCTTCGAGCGCGGGCTCGATCGGAGCTTCTTCCGAAGCGCCGATGTCGCGGCCGGACGAACCCTGCTGACGCAGGATGCCGTCGATGGCGGCGCGGGCGATCAGGTCGCAATAGAGCGAGATCGCGCGCGATGCGTCGTCGTTACCCGGGATCGGATAGTCGATGTGATCCGGATCGCAGTTGGAGTCGATGATCGCAACGACCGGAATGCCAAGACGCTTGGCTTCTTCGATCGCGATCTTTTCCTTGTTGGTGTCGATGATGAACATCAGGTCCGGAACGCCGCCCATATCGCGGATACCGCCGAGAGCCTTTTCAAGCTTTTCGCGTTCGCGCTCGAGGGTCAGACGCTCTTTCTTGGAATAGCCGGTGCCTTCCGAGTTCAGGATCTCGTCAACCTTGCGCAGACGCTGGATCGAGTTGGAGATCGTCTTCCAGTTGGTCATCATGCCGCCGAGCCAGCGGGAGTTGACGTAATACTGGGCCGAACGCTTTGCGCTGTCGGCGATGATTTCAGACGCCTGACGCTTGGTGCCGACGAACAGAACGCGGCCGCCACGAGCAACGGTGTCGGACACGACCTGAAGGGCGCGCGACAGCATCGGAACGGTCTGAGCCAGATCGATGATGTGGATGTTGTTACGGTCGCCGAAGATGTACGGCTTCATCTTCGGGTTCCAGCGATGCGTCTGGTGACCAAAGTGAACACCAGCTTCCAGAAGCTGACGCATAGAAAAATCGGGCAATGCCATGCCTAGTTACTCCTTTTCCGGTTTAACCCCCGCGAAGCGAACAGCGCCGATTTACATCGCCACCACCGGGCGGAACGGACCGGATTTCTCCCGGAACATCCCAAGCTTCGCGTGTGGAATGGTGAGGCGCATACAGTCGCCTCAGATAAAAAGCAAGCATTTCTGCGAAAAAACCACGCAAACGGTCCGTCTTTTAGCGAACCGGCTTGTTTTCGCAGGTTTCCGGCTTGAGGATATCAAGCTTCGCGAGCTTGCCGGTCAGAACGAAATCGCCGTAATCCATCGTCAGATCGCGGGTGATTCCGTTATCGTAAAGCTTGAACGACATGCGGTAGATCGGCAGGGCGTCGGTGCCGGTCTTGTCGTTGTAATAAGCGATCGTCACCGGCCAGAACGCGGCTTTGCCGAATTCGCCCGCCTTGCCGGCCTCGGCATCGCCGTCCTTCGGCATCTGCGCCTTGCCGACCAGCGTGGAAGTGATCAGGCTTTCATCGCCGTCATCCGAGCCGTCGAAAATACGGGATTCGAAGATGCGCTTTCCCTGCTTGGCGTTTTCAATGACCTGAAACATGTGCTCGGTCGGAAATTCGCTGGCGACGAGATCGATCTGACGGGGGTCCGGGCGGGTCAGATCAACCTTCACACCCTCTTTGTTGTCGATTGCAGCGCCCTGCACTTCCTTGTCCAGCTTGTCGTCGGTGTAGGACTTGGTCTCGAAGGTGAACTTCCTGGCCGCCAGGTCCTCGAAGGTCGTCGTCTGCTGGTCGGTCATGCGGACCGCGTCGCCGGTGTTGATCTGTGTCACGAAACGGAAATCCGTCTTGTAACCCTGACAGGCAGAGCCGGTGAATTCATAGACCATGCGGCCCGTCATGCCCTCGATACCGGAACGATCCGTCGCGTCCTTGAGTTCGAGATCGTATACGGCGCGATGGGCGATGAGGTCCGGAACCGTGACGGGCAAGGCATTGGCACCGTTCGACAGGCCGGTCATGAGCCCTGTGGCGGCAACGAAACCAAGCGTCCTGACAAACATTCAATATCTCCTGTTGGACTCGCTGCTCATATTGTACAAGCAACCGCCCGGCTTTTGGATCAACATCTTCTGAATGCCGGATTCTTGAAGGATTTACAACAAAACCGGAGACGAAAATGTCTGATGTCATCGAAGGCCGCCTCAAGGAACTGGGCTTTACTCTTCCCGTAGCGGCAGCACCCGCCGCAAACTACGTTCCGTTCACCATCAGCGGCAATCTTCTTTATGTATCGGGTCAACTGCCGATGGAATCAGGCAAGATTGCGGTGACGGGCCTCGTTGGCCGCGATGTTGACGTTGCAACCGCCCAGCGCGCCGCCGAATTGTGCGCCGTCAACATTCTCGCACAAGTCAAGGCTGCCTTGAACGGCGACCTCTCTAAAATCCGTCGTATCCTCAAGCTGAACGGCTTCGTTGCCTCGGTTCCGGAGTTCGTTGAACAGCATCTCGTCATTAACGGCGCCTCCAATCTCCTCGCCAACGTTCTGGGTGATGCCGGCAAGCACGCCCGCGCCGCCGTCGGCATGGCCTGCCTGCCCTTCAATGCCGCCGTCGAGATCGACGCGATCGTGGAAATCGACGTATGACCCTTAAACTTTCCTGGCTTACCGCCCAGCCCGTCGCCCATCGCGGTTATCATGATCTGAACAAGGTGGTCTGGGAAAACACGCTATCCGCATTTTCGCGCGCCATCGACGCTGGTTTTGCCATCGAATGCGACGTGCAGCTGGCCGCCGATAGCGTGCCGGTGATTTTTCACGACGACGACATGGCCCGGCTGACGGGTATCAAGGGCGACGTGCGCGAACATACCGCCAGTGAATTGTCTCTGCTTTCGGTCGGTCAGACCAAGGACCGCATACCGACGCTGAAACAGCTTCTGACGCTATGCGCCGGCAAGGTGCCGCTGGTGATCGAACTGAAAGGACGTCAGGGCGAAGGCGTCGATGACGGGTTTGCCGAAGCGGTGCTGGAAGATCTCGAGGGCTACAAGGGCCAGGTGGCTCTGATGAGCTTCGACCATCACCTCCTCAGAGACCTGAAGGCTGCAGGCTCGCCCTGGCCGCTCGGCCTTACCGCCGAAGGCGCCAAGCCGGAAGACTTCTTCAAACACGACGAGGCGATGCAGATCGGTGTTGATTTCATCTCCTATCATTGGGGTCATTTGCCCAACAGTTTCATCGAGGCGCAAAGAAAACTTGGGCTTCCCGTGATTACCTGGACTGTCAGGGATGAAAATGCGCGCGAGACTACCTATAAATATGCGGACCAGATGACATTCGAAGGTTTCGACCCGAGAGAGAACCCCTCCGCCACGGCATGACAGAAGACTATTCCATACGCGTTGCGCAATCTCTGAGAGATATCGATCCGGACAGCTGGAAACGGCTTTCCGGAACATCACGCAATGTGTCAGGGAAACCGTACAATCCTTTCATTTCCCACGCATTTCTATCCTCGATGGAAGATTCCGGATCGGCCACTGCCAAGACCGGATGGCTTGGGCACCATCTGCTTCTCGAAAACGGGTCGGGCGAACTTGTCGGAGCCGTTCCGGCCTATCTGAAGAACCACAGCAAGGGCGAATATGTCTTCGACCATGGCTGGGCGGATGCCTTTGAGCGAGCCGGCGGCCATTATTATCCGAAGCTGCAATGTTCGGTGCCGTTTACGCCGGCGAGCGGGCCGCGGCTGCTGGTATCCGAAACCGAAGACGACACGCGCTTCAAACCGCTTCTGGCATCCGGCCTTGTCCAGGTGACGGAAAAGATCGGCGTTTCTTCCGCGCATGTCACGTTTCTGGAAGACGCCGACCTATCCGCGCTTCTGCCCCGGGACTTCCTGCACAGGACCGATCAGCAGTTCCACTTCATCAATGACGGCTATCGCGACCACAACGATTTTCTTGATGCCCTTTCATCGCGCAAGCGCAAGGGGCTGAAAAAGGAACGTCGGGCAGCGCTGGAAAACGGCATCGAGATCGACTGGTTGACCGGAAGCGACCTGACAGAGGAGATCTGGGACCAGTTCTTCGCCTTCTACATGGATACCGGCAGCCGCAAATGGGGACGGCCCTATCTGACGCGGGAATTCTATTCGCTGATCGGCGAGCGCATGCCTGATGACGTTCTGCTGGTCATGGCCAGACGCGAGGGACGCTATATCGCCGGTGCAATCAATTTCATTGGCTCGGATGCGCTTTACGGCCGACACTGGGGCTGTATCGAGGATCATCCCTTCCTGCATTTCGAGGTCTGTTACCATCAGGCGATCGATTTCGCGCTGTCGAAGGGTTTGAAGCGGGTGGAGGCGGGTGCGCAGGGTGAGCACAAGCTGGCGCGCGGTTACGTGCCCGTCACCACCCATTCAGCGCATTTCATCGTTCATCCGGGTCTGCGCCGCGCGATTGCCGATTATCTTCAGCGCGAGCGTGAAGAGGTCGAACATATTGGCGACTATCTGGAAGACCACACGCCCTTCCGCAAGGGTGAGCGACAGGAACACGAGCCGGATGCATAAAGCTGTCGCGATCTTTCAGATTCGCTGCCGACGCTTTATGCCTTTGTTTCGTCGCATGTCGTTATCGCAAAACCGCTACACGCTTTTAGGCGACATGCTTTAGTCCGTTACGAGGAGAGACCACCGATGACCGCCAGCGCCTATGATGACAACAATATCTTCGCGAAAATCCTGCGCGGCGAAATTCCGAGCCACAAGCTCTATGAAGACGAGCATACGCTGGCTTTCATGGATGTGATGCCGCAGGCACCCGGCCATCTTCTGGTCGTTCCGAAAACCGGCTCGCGCAATCTGCTCGATGCTGACCCGCAGGTGCTGGCAAAGACCATTGCCGTGGTGCAGAAACTGGCAGTCGCAGCAAAGGAAGCCTTCGACGCTGATGGCGTCTTTGTCGCCCAGTTCAACGAACCGGCGGCTGGCCAGACCGTGTTTCACCTGCATTTCCACGTCATTCCGCGCAAGGAAGGCGAACCGCTGAAGCCGCATTCCGGCGCTATCGCCGATGGCGAAGTGCTGAAGGCCCATGCGGAAAAGATAAAGGCAGCGCTTGCCTCGTGATGTTTGCCAAGACGCCCACGCGTTTGGCAGAATGGCGGCATCCGCACACCGTCACCCCGGAGCTTATCCGGGGTGTGGCGCGATCCAGTCCTTGATCGCGCGATATTCCTCTCCGCGCAGACGCGCCTTGGCTGGTTGCCTGATCTAGTCCGGCATGACGACCGTGGTGTTTATCATCATTCCACGGGACGGTAGGCATTCCTCTCCGGCCAGGGCCAGCCTTCAAGCACCGCCATATCCGGCCGGAATATCTCCACCTTCAGGGGATAGCACGGGACCGCGTCGCTCGAATGGCTGGCACCACAATCGCCGCCGGGGCAAGCGGAGAGCGCGCCGATGAGATCAATTTCCGCGAAGAGTTCCAGATAGTCGCCCGGCCGCACCGGGCTTGCCTTCATGAAATACTGATGCGTATCGCGGGTGAAACCCGTGCACATGAAGACGTTCAGAACATCGTGTACATGCGGTTCCGCCTCGCCGAATGACAGGCCTTTGGCCGCGGCGAGGGCATTGGTGAGGTTCGAATGGCAGCAATGGTGATAGTCGCCGCCGCTCAACAACTTGTTGGTGTAGGGATCGCACCGGGTGCCGATCACATCATGCACGCCACCGCCATCTTCATCCCAGCCATACCATGACAAAGTATCATGGGTGATGGTCGCCATCGGTCGCAGGGACGGCAGATTGCTCCACAGCCGGTTGCCTACGGAAACATGGGTCGCATGCAGGGCGCGGGTTTTGCCGCTGAAAAAGCGCTCCGTCAGATCATGGGCATTCCAGAGATTCAAATCCCCCACCTGCGGGCCTTTGGTGCTGACGATGCGGAAAAAGTGTCCCTTCGGAACATTTAAAGTGCCGCCCTCGCGCGGTGGCACGATGACTTCGTCTATCTTCACCATGGCTTTTTTAGCCTGTTCAAGACGCGCAAGGTCCGGTGTCTGAAGTGTGCCGTTCGGATAAACGACGACGGGACGGACGGCGCGGCGCGCGGCGGCATCAATGGGTTCGGCGGCGGACACGGGGGTCATGAAATCCTCGGATGGATGAAAATGTGACGCGAAATTGCGGCATGAATGGCGTGATGACAAGACGGGTTTTTCTTGCGCTCAGACCAAGTCTGACTTAGCCTCGCAGCATCATGAAACTGCCACCGCTCGCCACCCTCCGCGCGTTTGAAGCTGCGGCCAGAAGGACAAGTTTTTCCCTGGCCGCGCAGGAACTCGGCATGACGGCGACGGCCGTAAGCCAGCATGTGCGCAATCTGGAAACATGGCTCGGCGCGCCGCTTTTCGAGCGCCATGCGAGAGGCGTGAGACTGACGCCGGCGGGTCAGGAATTCGGCATGACGGTTTCGGCCGGCTTGGGGCAGATCGCTTCCGGTGCGGAACGGATCAGCCGGGGCCGAAACCGCATCACCGTTCGTCTGGCGAGCCTGCCTTCAGTAGTTGCGCATTTTCTTACACCCCGCCTGCCCCGTTTCCGCGCGCTCTATCCAGACATACAGGTGTCAATCAGCTATTCCGGCAGGAATGAGACCACGCAGCCCGATCTCAGCATCACCCACGGCCCACGCCCTGCGCACAAAGCCGTGGCGCTTTTCAGTGCCGAGACGCGCCCGACATGCGCACCCGCTTACGCCACGAAGTCCGGTCCGTTCGACGATGTCTCAAGCCTGCGGCGGGCTGAATTGCTGCATGACGCCACCGAGACGGCATGGCGGGACTGGCTGGCGACTGCTGGCCTATCCCTGTTCCAGGGCACTGGCCCAATCTTTGCCGACTTCAATCTGCTCGTGACCGCTCTCAAGGCGGGACACGGCATCGGCCTTTGCCCGACAGCGCTTCTTCGCGACGAAATCGCCGACGGTCAATTGACCGTGCTTTTCGATCGGGCGGCCGATGCGGACAAATATTACTGGTTGATTGAAGCAGAAGAGATGACCGCATCGGCCCGACTCCTGTCGGACTGGCTTGTCGATGAGGCGCGCGAGAGCGGAAACCGGGGCGATTACTCCGCCGCGACGACTTGAGTCGAAGCGCGAGCCTTCTCTCCGTTTCTTTCCCTTACCGAAAGCCACTTGAGCAGCCAGGCTGAAGCTGCACAGACGATTGCAAACGCGACGAGACCGCCGAAAATATCAGACAGATGATGACCGCCTTGAACGAGAACAGCGGGCAACATCAAGATATTGATCGGCAAGATCACCGCCATCACCAACCAGTGACGTGGAACGAACCAGACGGACATCGCCGCCATTAAGATATGAAACGAAGGGAAACCGATTAGCCCCAGCACGTTTTTGGGCGAAAGGTGAACAACCCCTTCCGTTATCAGGCGGTTCAACTCCTGCCCGTACGCATTATCAACAGCCAAGGGGATGGTCTGAGAAACCCATTGCGGCAGTTGCACATAGGCGGATGGTCCAAATGACGGGAAAAATATCCAGAAGATTATACTTGCAAAAGCGCCCAGCACTCCCGTCACAAGGAAGTGGTGCAACATCCGCTCCTTGCCTGTAAAACCAAGCGTAATAACGATCACCAGAAGCTGCGGCAACGACGTCGCATAAACGAAAAACAGGATCGTTCCGATCCACGGATGTGTCGCCGCCCAAGTGACGATGCCCATCCAACTATAACCGAAGGCTGCATCCACACGGAAAAGCACATGATCGATTGCTGGGAACGCGACAGGCAGGAACATGTAGTTAAAGACGGACGCGACAAGCGTAAAAAGAATGAACAGTCCGCCTGCGATTAGCGCGGCAGCTATGCGAAGATCACGCCCGCTTTTGCGATAGAACTGACCGAGAATAAAAACGCCGGCGCCCATCGATCCGCATAATAAATATCCGGCGTAGTCAACCCCGATGCCTTTGACAGCGATCAGTACCGTATCGATAACGAATAAGATGGTGATAAAGCCAAGTACAAAACGCTCTGCCGCAAAGATTCGCATGGAATAGCCGCCCCGGTTCCAATCGACGGGACAGTAGGGTATTTAGCTTAATATTCATATAAGGAAAGTATTATACACAACCCACCGGCCGGGAGCCAGATCGGCGCGGCCACGCCGGCGATAAAGCGATTGCCGGTCGCCAGGAATGCGATGAAACCGAATGTCGCCGCTCCGATGTGCAGCCACAGTAGCGATGCCTCCACGAGATGACCACATCGCCCCGGCTTCTGTCGGACCGGCTTGTTGCGGAGGCGCGCGAGTACGAAAACCGGGGCGATTATTCCGCGGCGAAGACTTGGGCAGGAACTGCTGCCGCCTTGCCGGCCCGTTCCTTTGCCGACAGCCAGTTGAGCAGACGGCTCGAGGCTGCGCAAACGATAACAAAAGCGAAGAGGCCGCCAAAAATATCCGAGAGATGATGTCCGCCCTGAACGAGAACGGCAGGCAGCATCAAAAGATTTAGCGGCAAAATCACCGCCATCACCAGCCAGTGACGCGGAACGAACCAGACGGACATCGCCGCCATGAAGATGTGAAACGACGGGAAACCGATCAATCCCAACACGTTTTTAGGGGTGAGATAGCTTACGCCTTCCTGCCCCAATCGCATCAGTTCCTGTCCATAGGCAGGATCGACCGCCATTGGAATTGTCTCGGTGACCCATTGCGGCAGATCCAGATAGGCTTTAGCGCCGTAGGTTGGAAAAAATATCCAAAAGACGATGCTGGCGAGAGCGCCAAGCACCCCCGTTACCAGAAAATGGTGCAGCATCCGATCCTTGCCGGTAAAACCCAGCATGATGACGATCAACAGCAGTTGCGGCAGCGACGTCGCATAGACAAAAAACAAGGTTTTGCCGATCCACGGTTGGGTAGCAGCCCAGATGACAACATCCCGCCAGTTATAGCCGAGCGCGGCATCCACGCTCAACAACAGGGGATCGATCGCCGGAAACTGAACCGGCAGGAACATGTAGTTAAACACAGAGCCCGCCAGCGAAAAAAGGATGAACAGCCCAGCGGAAACAAGTGCAGCCGCTATGCGAAGATCACGCTCGCTTATCCGGTAGAACTGGCCAAGAAGAAAAACCCCGGTACCCGCCACCAGGCACAGAGAATATCCGGTATAGTCAACCTCAATGCCCTTCGTCACAATCAATGCAACATCGACAATAAATAATATAAAAATTACATTCAGTACAAAACGTTCTGCTATAAATAACTTCATAGAATTTACCCCAGACCCATTCAGCGGAAATCTAGGTCATTGGCCTTAATATTAGGATAAGACGAGTACTAAAAGCCAAGCACAAACAACCCGCCAGCGAGAAGCAGGATAGGAACCGCTACGCCGACAATGACGCGTTGGCCGGCGGCCAGGAACGCTGTGAAACCGAGTGCTGCCGCGCCGATGCGTAGCCATAGCGGTGAAGCTTCAAGCGTTCCGGTTGGAAAGACGATCAGCTTGGCGGTGACGGCCATCACGAGCGCGGTGGCGACTGCCCTCACCCAGTATAGCGCCTCGGAATCCTCTTTCAGCCGGTTGCCGGCGAGCACGCCGAGCCAGCGCCAGAGATCGGTCGCCAGCCAGCCGGCAATGGCGATGAAGAGATAGGGCGCCCACCACTGTTCGGTCATCATGGTTCGCTCTCCGGTGAGACGGGAATGATCTTTCGACGAAAGACGAAACGGTCGATCAGATAAGCCACCGTGCCGCCACCGATCCCGGCATAGAGTATGTCGAATTCCGGCGCGATTACCGCAAAGACCGGCCCCGCGATCACACCGATAATGAAGGCGACCTTGACGACGGAATGGCGGGCGGTCGCCCAGATCGACGCTATGAAATAGACAGGCGTCAGAAAAAACAGCACGCCTGCGACAAGCGGTGGAAAAGCCGCGACGACGCCGTAACAAAGGCCGACAATGATAGCGTTGACGACGGTAAGGGTAATGCCGAAACCGGCAAACCACGCAGCCCGTGCTTCGCGCGGTATTTTGGAAAGGTTTTGCGTGGCGAAGACCCAGGCGGTGATCGCCACGAAGTGGGAGAGGAACAACAAAATCCATGTCGGCGTTTTTGCGCCACGCATCTCCGGAACGATGGAGGCAACCATGGGCATCATTCGCACCGATGACAGCGTCACCGCCAGAAAACACGCGGCAAGATTGGCGCCGCCGACCATCGAGCCGATCAGGATCATCTTCGCCGGCAAAGCCCAGATAACCAGCGTCATAAACACCGCTTCGCCACGTTGAACGCCCGACTCCAGCGCGAAGGCGCTGAAACCGACGAAGGATGTCATGAGAATAAGCGAGGGCAGCGAGAATATGCCCCGCATTCCCCTGAAAAACCAGCCGCGCAGGGGGATGGTATTGCTGTCTGCTGATTGCATTGCTGGTCCACTAATGCATGTCGTCCGAAAGTGCGCAGCGGTTTCGGAATGATGAGAAAAATAAAGCGCGCTTCACGAATCCGGTAAAATGCGACGCGCTTCAGGCATGAAAATGCCGGGCTTTCGCCCGGCACCGTTTGTCGGTCGGAAGACCGTTATCATTTCTTCTTCGGCACCTTCGGCACCGTATTCGCCTTGCGGCGCGGCTTGCTCTCCTCGTCGGGCTTGCTCGCCTCGGCAACCAGAACATCCGCTTCCTCATTGGCAATCGCTGCCTTCGAGGCGGGCTTCGCCTTGGCCTTAGACGCCTTGCCCGGAGACTTGGCAGCATTGAGCTCTGCTTCCGGCTTCGGCTTTACCGGCGCTGTTTCCGGCAGAACCTCGAGCTTGAGGCCGTCGGAACCATCGTCCTTCTTGCCGACGGTGACGCTGACGACACCGCCCTTCTTGAGCTTGCCAAAGAGGATTTCGTTGGCGAGCGGCTTCTTGATGTGTTCCTGGATCACGCGCGACAGCGGGCGAGCGCCCATCTTCTCGTCGTAACCCTTTTCCGCCAGCCAGGAGATCGCGTCTTCGTGCAGATCGAAGGTGACATTCCGCTCGGAGAGCTGGGTCTCGAGCTGCATGACGAACTTCTGTACCACCTTGTGGATAACGGCAGTCGGCAGCGGCGAGAACGGAATGATCGCATCCAGACGGTTGCGGAATTCCGGTGTAAACAGGCGATTGATCGCCTCTTCATCCTCGCCCGTGCGTCGCGAAGAACCGAAACCGATGGCCGATTTCGCCATTTCGGAAGCGCCCGCATTGGTCGTCATGATGAGGATGACGTTGCGGAAGTCGATCTTCTTGCCGTTATGGTCGGTCAGCGAGCCATGGTCCATTACCTGCAACAGGATGTTGTAGATATCCGGATGAGCCTTCTCGATCTCGTCCAGCAACACCACGGAATGCGGATGCTGATCGACGCCATCGGTCAAGAGACCGCCCTGGTCGAAGCCGACATAACCGGGAGGTGCACCGAGCAGACGCGAGACGGTATGGCGCTCCATATATTCCGACATGTCGAACCGCAGCATCTCGACACCAAGCGAGGCGGCGAGCTGCTTGGCCACTTCGGTCTTGCCCACGCCGGTCGGGCCGGAGAAGACATATGAGCCGATCGGCTTGTTCGGTTCGCGCAGACCGGCGCGTGCCAGCTTGATGGCGGTGGCCAGCGCCTCGATGGCGATGTCCTGACCATAAACGACCGAGCGCAGTTCCTTTTCGAGGTTGGCGAGAACCATCTCGTCATCCTTGGAAACGGTCTTCGGCGGAATGCGGGCCATCGTCGCGATGGTTGCTTCGATTTCGCGTTCCGTGATCAGCTTGCGGCGCTTGGACGCCGGCAGCAACATCTGCGCCGCACCGGTCTCGTCGATTACGTCGATCGCCTTGTCCGGCAGCTTGCGGTCGGAAATGTAGCGGGCCGACAATTCGACCGCAGCCTTGATCGCTTCGTTGGAATATCTGAGGTGATGATAATCCTCGAAGTAGGGCTTCAGGCCTTTCATGATCGCGATAGCATCGTCGATCGACGGCTCGTTGACGTCGATCTTCTGGAAGCGACGCACCAGCGCCCGGTCCTTCTCGAAGAACTGGCGATATTCCTTGTAGGTGGTCGAACCGATGCAGCGGATCGCGCCTGACGAGAGCGCCGGCTTCAATAGGTTCGATGCATCCATTGCGCCGCCAGACGTCGCACCCGCACCGATGACGGTGTGGATTTCGTCGATAAACAGGACTGCGCCGGGATATTCCTCGAGCTCCTTGACGACCTGCTTCAGGCGTTCCTCGAAATCACCACGATAGCGGGTTCCGGCCAGAAGCGTGCCCATGTCGAGCGAGAAGATCGTGTCATTGGCCAGCGCTTCAGGCACCTTGCCTTCAACGATACGCTTGGCCAAACCTTCGGCGATCGCCGTCTTGCCCACGCCCGGATCGCCCACATACAGCGGGTTGTTCTTGGAGCGGCGGCAGAGGATCTGGATGGTGCGGTTGACTTCCTCATGACGGCCGATCAACGGGTCGATCTTGCCGTTTTTCGCCTTTTCATTGAGGTTGACGCAATAGGCCTTCAGCGCATCCTGCTGTTTCTTGGCGGATGAGCCTTCTTCCTCGGGATTGCTGCGTGCAGCCTTGGGGTCGGCCTCCGGCTCGTCTGCGCCACGCGGAGCGCGGGTCTGCGACGTGCCCGGACGCTTGCCGATGCCGTGGGAGATATAATTGACCGCATCGTAACGGGTCATTTCCTGCTCCTGCAGGAAATAGGCAGCGTGGCTTTCGCGCTCGGCGAAAATGGCCACAAGCACGTTCGCTCCGGTCACTTCCTCGCGACCGGACGACTGAACATGAATGACAGCCCGCTGGATAACCCGCTGGAAGCCGGATGTGGGCTTGGAATCCTCGTCATAACCGGTCACGAGGTTGGTCAGTTCGTTGTCGACGTAATCGCTGACAGTCTTGCGCAGCGCATCGAGATCGACATTACAGGCGCCCATCACGGCAGCGGCATCCGCGTCGTCGATCAGCGCCAGAAGGAGATGTTCCAGCGTCGCATATTCGTGGTGACGCTCATTTGCAAAGGTCAGTGCCTGGTGCAGCGCCTTCTCGAGACTTGGGGAAAAAGTTGGCACGTTGCGATCCTCATTTCTTTTCCATGACGCATTGCAGCGGATGCTGGTGCTGTCGGGCGAAATCCATGACCTGGCTTACTTTCGTCTCTGCGACCTCATATGTAAACACCCCACATTCTCCTACGCCGTGCTGGTGCACGTGCAGCATGATGCGGGTCGCCGCTTCGCGATCCTTCTGGAAAAAACGCTCCAGAATATGAATGACGAACTCCATTGGAGTGTAATCGTCATTCAGTAAAAGAACACGGTACAAATTCGGTCTTTTCGTCTTTGGCTTGACGCGGGTTATAACGGACGTTCCGCGGTTCGTACCGCCGTCTTCCCCGTCGCCCTCGCCCTGCATGTAGATCGGCTCAGCGATCATCTTTCATCATTCTCCAAACCGTTCTCAAACCGGCAGTCATCACCAGGAGGGAGAACTTCGCCTCTACATATCTAGGTCGTTAAGATCGGATTTTAAGCCCCCTGTGAAACGGTGCAATCACTATTGCGTTTGCGAAGAGGCAAACCTTGGGAAAAATAGGGGGCTTGCCATAGCACTGCGGGAAAGCGCGGTGCTATCCACCTTTCCTGACGTGGTTTCAGCCTTGACGCCAAGCGCCTGCAAGGGAATCGCGAGCAACAGCGGACCTAATCTCACGCCCGCGCCATCCGCCGTCATTCCTTGTTGTCGAGCATTTCGCGAACGGCGATCGCCAGCTGTTTCAGCGAGAAGGGTTTTGGCAGGAAGCCGAACTTGGCATCCGCCGGAAGGTTTTTCGCAAACGCGTCCTCGGCATAACCAGAAACGAAGATGAATTTAAGATCGGGATAGGATTTGCGCAATTCCCTCAGGAGTGAAGGACCGTCCATCTCCGGCATGACGACGTCGGACACGACGATATCGACCTTGCCTTCCAGCTCTTCCATCACCTCCAGCGCCTCGACACCCGAACCCGCCTCATGAACGGTGTAACCACGGGTTTCCAGCATGCGTTTGCCGCCGCGCCGCACTGCCTCCTCGTCCTCCACCAGAAGCACGACGGCGGAGTTGCCGGTCAGATCCAGCGGCTCTTCCTTCACCGGTTCGGGCAGAGCCACAGGGGCAAGTGCCGCTTCACCGGGCTGCTGGCCAGGAACGTGCACCACTTCCACCACGTGGCGCGGCAAATAGATGCGGAACGCAGTGCCTTTGCCCACTTCCGATTCGGGATAGATGTAACCGCCGGACTGCTTGACGATGCCATAGACCATCGACAGGCCGAGACCGGTGCCCTTGCCGACATCCTTGGTGGTGAAGAACGGCTCAAAGATCTTGTCCATGATCTCCGGCGGAATGCCGGTTCCGTTATCGGCGACTTCCACCATGACCATGTCTTCCGCCGGGACTTCCGGTCGACCGAGCGCTGCGGCTTCATCCGCATCCACATTGCGGGTGCGGATGGTGATCTTGCCGCCATCGGGCATGGCATCGCGCGCGTTGACGCAAAGATTGATCAGCACCTGCTCAAATTGCGACAGGTCGGTCTTCACCGGCCAGAGATCGCGGCCGTAATCCACTTCCAACTTGACATTGGTGCCGGAAATCAACCGGTCTACCAGCATGCGCAGGTCGCCGATAACGTCGGTCAGGTTGAGGATCGCCGGGCGCATCGTCTGTTTGCGCGAGAAAGCGAGAAGCTGTCGCACCAGCACCGCCGCGCGGTTGGCGTTGCGCTTGATCTCCATCAGGTCGGCGAAGCTCGGGTCTGCGGGCCGGGCCTGCAACAGCAGATGGTCTGATGACAACAGGATCGCAGTCAGCACATTGTTGAAATCGTGGGCGATGCCGCCTGCCAGCGTGCCGACGGCGTTCATCTTCTGCGTCTGCGCCATCTGGGTTTCGAGCGCCTTCTGCTCCGTCACCTCGATCGCATAAACGATTGCCACCTCTTCGGGCGCCTCGTCGTCCTGATCGATGACGGCATTGACGTAGAAACGGAAATGGCGGCCCTCGTCGCTCGGATGGCGGGAATCGAACGGGGCGATATCGCCCTGCCGGTCCTTCGCCTCGGCCAGCGCCTGCTCAAGCCTGGGTTTCTCATTGTCGTGGATGATGGCTTCGAGGGCAACGCCGCGATCAATATCGTCACGCCCGACGACGCCGGAGAACAGCTTGAGGAATGGCGCGTTGATACGAAGAATGCGGCCTTCGCCGTCGAGCGAGGCAATGGCCATCGGCGTATTGTTGAAGAAACGCGTGAAGCGCATGGCGGACGAGGATTCCGTATCCTCCTGCCCTTTCGGACGCATCAGAACAATTGTCCGGCTTTCGCCGGGCGCGCCGTCCTTCGAGGTAACCTGATGCACGAGGCGGGCCGGCATGCTCTGGCCGTTGACCCGGCGCATGTCGAGATCGAGAATCTCGGTGCGCTTGGCTGAACCCTGCGGATGGACGGATTCGATCAGCGCCATACCCTCGCCGGCGACTATGTCCGACACAGTCATCGAACCGGGCGAAAATTGCGCGAGATCGATGCCGAGCCATTCGGACAGGGTGGCGTTCAGATAAACGATCTCACCCTTGCGACCTGCGGAAAAGAAACCGGCCGGCGCATGGTCGAGATAGTCGATGGCGTTCTGCAATTCGCGGAAGAAGCGTTCCTGATCTTCCCGCTCAGGCGTGATGTCGGCGATCTGGAAGACGTGCAGCGCCTCGCCTCCCGCATCCTTCAGCACCCGACCTTTCAGCCGGTACCAGTGCGGCCCGCCGGAAGTGGCCTCCCCGAGCGGCTTGAGCAGACGGAACTCCTCGTAACCGTCACGCCCCTCCCGCAAAACATTGATGAGGCGATAGAGCGCTTCGGTCGATTCCCGGCTGCGCGAGAGCAGCGTCTCCAGGCTCTGGATATCGCTCGCCTTCGTGGTGCCGCTCATCCGGCAATAGGTGGCGTTGGCGTAGACCATATGCCCCTTGGCATCGGTAATCAGTGTGCCGTCTGGGTGTGCCGACAGGAAACGGCGGGCCAGCCCGTCCGATTGCGACTGCGGCATGACCTCGATGAAACCGATGATCGACGACACCAGAAAAAAGATACCCATCATCGCCAGCACGCCGAGAATGCCGAGCACGATTTCGTTTTCCAGCGAATCCTTGAAATAGACGAAAGCAGCGGCGGCGGCGATGAGCACCAGCGCCAGCAGGAGAATCCGCAGAACCGTGCCGGAACGGGCACGCCTGTCCACCAGCGGAAGGTCGTTGTCGCTTGTCTCGCGCACCCGTGTCATCTTGGCCTCGCAGTCCTGCAGGTCGTCATTCGGTCAGCCCTATTTCCTCAACGGAATCGGGCAGTAGAATTTCTTGTAGCAACTCGCTTGACCGTCAAAAAGCTCCGCTGCACCACAAAGGCTTAAAATCGCACAGAGAAACGGCCCTAAAGCGGCGCAAATGCCTCAGAAGCCTATTTTGCGGTGCAGGTCAGCGCTTTAACCTGGCATTGAATGCGCGGCGCGGAGCAGACGATATTGCCATCCGCAACCGTGCAAACCGAGCATCCATCCGTGAAATCG
Organism: Agrobacterium sp. CG160-95; assembly: GCF_053521725.1. Lineage (NCBI taxonomy): Bacteria > Pseudomonadati > Pseudomonadota > Alphaproteobacteria > Hyphomicrobiales > Rhizobiaceae > Agrobacterium > Agrobacterium sp. CG160-95. Next base: position 94,668 of record NZ_JBNWDU010000001.1, read on the forward strand.
ATACAGGATGGATTGTCTCTTACGAACTCGATCATGTTCGCAGGATTTTCGGACGCCTTGTCATCCGCCGTCGCGGCCTGAGCGGGAAAAACAAATCCCGGCAATCCAAATAAAACAACAAAAATGAAAACTCTTACCGGAAACCCGTCAACGAGCAATTTCGCAAGCATTTACAATCGCTCCTTCGAAGAGAGAATTGCAACCTTCATTGCTCCCCGGCATTGAAGGGAAAGATATGGCGCTTTGGTGGCGCCCGGCCGGCTGACGAGACGATCCTATGAAGCGATCCTGGGGACGAAATGAATAAACCTTGTATCACGCTTAAAAAAATCGTCTTTTCCTGCTTGACGTTCACATTATAAGAACCACGGCAATATTAATTGCACGAAAAAATCTGAAGGGATGATCTCCATGATGGAAGATTTTATCGGCACCTATGGAAACAATCTCATCGTCGCCGTCGTCGGTGTCGGTCTCGCCCTGCTTGTTCTGGCAATTGTTCTCTGGATACTGCGCAGGCGCGGCGGGGCGGCCCCGTTCATCCGTGGCGGTCGCAACCGGCAGCCGCGCTTGCAGGTTCTCGATGCGACGGCGGTGGACGCCCGGCGCCGTCTGGTGCTGGTGCGCCGCGACAATGTCGAGCATCTTGTCATGATCGGCGGTCCAACCGATATCGTCATCGAGAGTGGTATCGGCGCGATCCCAATCGTCAGGGAAGTGCGCGAACCGCAGGAAGCGGAACTCAAGGCGCTGCCGCGTCAGGACAGCGAACCTAAAAGGGCTGAACCGCCGATCCCTCGCGAAAGCCGCCCAGCTTTGCCAAAGCAGCCAATCGCAGCGGCATCTCCAGCCTCCTTGCCGGAAGAACCCGTAAAGCAGCCGCAGCGGCCGGAACCGCCCGCCCCGGCTGCTCGTGCAGCACCCACCCCTGCACCGGCCGCATCGCTGCCACCACGTCCGTCTACGCCGCCGCAACCGGTATCCACGCCCATGACGGCACGCGAGCCCGTTGCACCGATAAGAACAGCTGCCCCGGAAAGGGATACTACCCGTCCCGCGCCACCACCGGCATCGGTCATTGCGGCACCGGCCGCCGCTGTTCTACCTCTCGCCGCCGCATCGCTCGACATGCCCGCCGAGCGACCGGAACAGCGTCGCCCTGATCCCTTCGCGCCGGCTCCTCTACCCTCGGCGCCGCCCGCACCTCCTGTCCAGGCGACGGTTCCTGAAGAACGGCCGACGGTCGTTGCCCCGCCGGTTTTTGCCGCGCGCGAACCGGTCATCGACCAAACGAATGCCGCAGATTTTCTGGATGCCGCGCGCGAGCGCGTTCTACCCGGCCTGAAACCGGGGAAAGATGCGCCTGCGCCCTTTGCGCCAAAGCCTGAAAATCCGCCCGTCGTTTCCGCTAACGCCGAGCCGAAATTTTCCGATGACCTTGCCAGCGATTTCGAAAGCTTTCTTGAGGCGGAGATCGCCAAGAGCAAGGATGCCGATAGCGAACAGGCAGTCGCCGCTGCTGCGGAAAAGCCAAAAACCGAACCCGTCTCGCCGCCTGTTACCGGTGCAACGCCGGATGGCGACATGCAGAAGGAAATGGCGCGTATTTTCGGCGAACTTTCCGTTACCCGCGACCGCTGACAGGTTCACATCTGTCGGCAGACAGAGATTAAAAACAAAAAAAGGGCGCGGAAATAAATCCGTGCCCTTTGTCATTTTGGTTCTGTTCGCTGGCCGACTCGCCGAAGCGCCCGGAACAACGCTGCGCCTTATTCGTCGCGGTAGACTTTTTCACGACGCTCGTGACGTTCCTGCGCCTCGATGGACAGGGTCGCTATCGGTCGTGCGTCGAGGCGCTTGAGGCCAATAGGCTCACCCGTTTCTTCACAGTAACCGTAAGTGCCGTCGTCAATCCGCTGAAGGGCAGAGTCGATCTTGGAGATCAACTTGCGCTGGCGGTCACGGGCGCGAAGTTCGATCGCCCGGTCAGTTTCCGAAGATGCCCGATCGGCTAGGTCGGGATGGTTGGCGCTTTCTTCGGCGAGATGTCCGAGGGTCTCGCGCGCTTCTCTCAGGATGTCGTTTCTCCAGGCCACCAGCTTCGCGCGGAAGTAGGCACGCTGGTTTGCATTCATGAACTCGTCGTCTTCCGAGAGCACATATTTGCTAAGATCGATCTTCTCACTCAACGCGATTCTCCTCGAAGAACATCTCAATGCGGCGGTGTATACTCCAATGATATAGGCTGATTCAAGTCTACAGATCAGTTTTCAGGCATTTTTAAAACTGACACAAAAATCATCTAAATGACTAATTTTTATCCTTTATTCGTATTCAAGCGATCTCTTCTTAAATCACTTAAACGCGACTTACCAACAGGAAAGAGGACTTGCGGTCATGCAACCCTATCCTGTAGCATTCCTCCATTGCCTCCCATTCGAACGTCGGTCCCCGCCCTTGACAGCATCTTCTCCGAGCCGAGTGTATCTTTTGCGCCACGCCAAGGCCGCCTGGGCGGCACCGGGAGAACGCGATTTCGACCGGGGATTGAACGAGGCCGGTTTTGCCGAGGCGGAGATCATCGCCGACCTTGCCGCCGACCGGCGCTACCGCCCGGACGTGCTCTTGTCCTCCACGGCCACGCGCTGCCGGCAGACCACGCAGGCCTGGCAGCGGGCCTTCAACGAGGGCATCGACATCGTCTATATCGACGAAATGTACAATGCGCGCAGCGAAACCTATCTTTCTCTCATCGCCGCGCAAACGGACGCACAGTCCGTGATGCTGGTCGGGCACAACCCCACAATGGAGGCGACGCTGGAGGCGATGATAGGCGAGGACCTGCTGCATGCCGCCCTGCCCTCCGGTTTTCCGACATCGGGTCTTGCGGTTCTCGATCACGACGACAGTGCCGGGAATGGTAAAAATCGCTGGCGACTGGTCGATTTTCTGTCGCCCGGAAAATAGCAGCAGCAGCGTGCGACCAATGCGTTGCCGAAGCCGGACCCGTTGAAAATCCATTGGCGCGCTTCTTTTTTGGGCAACCGCCCCTTCCTATATTGCAGCTGTGACCGTGAAAAATAGCTGGGAAACTGCCATTGCCGCCTTCTCTTACGTCCCTGACAGACAGTGCGCTCATTGCATTCGACAATCTGGCCGACCGTGCGAGCACCCTTACAAAACCGACATTGCGGCTTGGCGTCACTGGTCTTTCGCGGGCGGGCAAGACGGTTTTCATCTCCTCGCTCGTCCACAATCTTCTGAATGGCGGTCGTCTGCCGCTGTTTGAGGCCATGCGTTCCGGGCGCGTCTCGAATGTGCGTCTGGAGCCGCAACCGGACGATGCCATTCCCCGGTTTCAGTATGAGGACCATATTCAAGCTCTGGTACGCGACAGGCTCTGGCCGGACTCGACACGGGCAATCTCTGAACTGCGGATCACGCTCGACTACCAGAGCGCCAGCGGTTGGGGCCGTTGGTTTTCCGCGGGCAAGCTCTCCATCGATATCGTCGATTATCCCGGCGAATGGCTGCTCGACCTGCCGCTGCTTTCGCAGGACTACAAGAGCTTCAGCGACAGCACCGTCGCGCTGGCGCAAAATGGCATCCGCGCCGAACTCGCGCAGGAATGGTTGGCAATAGCCTCCTCGCTCGACATCAATGCGCCCGCCGACGAGATGACGGCGCGACGCCTCGCGGAAAGCTTCGCCGCCTATCTGAAGGCCTGCAAATCCGACGAGCGGTCGCTCTCCACCTTGCCGCCGGGCCGTCTGCTGATGCCGGGGGATCTGGAAGGATCACCGGCGCTGACCTTTGCGCCCCTGCCGGGCCTGACAGACGACAAGGCACCAAAGGGGTCGCTGCGCGCCATGATGGAGCGGCGCTACGACGCCTACAAGGCAATCGTGGTGAAACCCTTCTTCCGTGAACATTTCGCCCGCCTCGACCGGCAGATCGTGCTGATCGACACTCTTCAGGCGGTCAATCGCGGCCCGGAGGCGGTGCAGGATCTGGAGCGGGCGCTGGGCGATGTTCTCGCCTGTTTCCGCCCTGGCACCAACAGTCTTTTGTCATCGCTGCTGGGCCGGCGCATCGACAAGGTTTTGATTGCCGCCACCAAGGCCGACCACCTGCATCATGAAAGCCACGACCGGCTGGAACGGCTAACCCGCCGTCTGGTGGACCGCGCCATCACCACCATCGGCATGAATGGTGCCGGCATCGAGGTCATGGCGCTGGCTTCCGTGCGCGCTACGCGGGAAGCAAGCGTGAGACAGGACGGTCACGAGCTTCCGGTCATCGTCGGCACGCCGATGGCGGGTGAAACCATCAACGGCGAGATATTTGACGGCAACCGTAAAACGGCGATCTTTCCCGGCGACCTGCCCGAAGACCCGGAGCCGCTTTTCCGCAGCATCGACAGGGATGGCGACAAGGCGACGTTGCCGGACGTCAATGTCGTGCGTTTCCGCCCCCCCAATATCGATGAACCGGGCAGCGGCGGCATCCGGCTTTCCGTTCCCCACATAAGGCTCGACCGCGCCATGCAGTTCCTGTTTGGAGACAAGCTCGCATGAAGGCTCCCACACCAAACGATCCGCAGGCACGCCGCCCGGCGGCTTTCACGCTCGAAACCGAAGAAACGGCACGGCCAACCGTCGCGCAAAAACGCGCACCGCGCAGCTTCGACACCGAGATTTCCCTGACGCCCGATGAGGATGATCCATTTTTAGCACCTGAAGAGACGGATGCCGCCGCATTGCCGGTGGCCGTGCCGAAGAAAAGCCGCTTCTCCTTCGGCAAGCTCGCGCTTGGTGCACTCGGCGTGCTGTTCTCGCTGGCCTTCGGGCTCTGGGCGGATCAGCTTATCCGCAATCTCTTTTCCCGCTCCGACTGGCTGGGTTACACGGCGAGCATTGCGCTCCTTGTTGCGCTTTTTGCCGTCCTCGTTCTGGTCGGACGAGAAGTGTTCGGCATCATGCGGCTGAACGCCGTCCAATCGCTGAAAGCCGATGCGGAGACGGCCAGCCTCGACAAGAGCCCGAAACCCGCCCGCGCCATCGTTACCCGCCTCAATGCAGTTCTCTCCCACCGCGCCGAAACGGCCAAGGGGCGCGCCGCACTCAAGGACACCGAAAACGACGTGATCGACGGGCCGCATCTGATTGAGCTTGCCGAACGCGAATTGCTGGTGCCGCTCGACCGGCAGGCCCGCGCGCTGATCCTCAACTCCTCCAAACGCGTCTCCGTCGTTACCGCCGTCAGCCCACGCGCCGTGGTCGATCTCGCCTATGTGCTGTTCGAGGTCACAAGGCTGGTGCGCGCCATGGCGGAACTTTACGGCGGCCGGCCGGGCACGCTCGGCATGCTCAGGCTTTTGCGTGACGTCGTCGCCCATCTCGCGGTCACAGGTTCGATCGCCGTCGGTGATGGGCTTGCCCAGCAGGTTCTCGGTCACGGGCTTGCCTCAAAACTCTCCGCACGCCTGGGTGAAGGTGTCATAAACGGTCTGATGACGGCACGAATCGGCATTGCGGCGATGGATCTCTGCCGCCCGCTACCCTTCAAGGCGGTAAAGCGACCCGGCATAGGTGATTTCATGTCTGACCTCACGCCCGATCTTGGTGGCGGAAAAACCGGTCAAAAAGCCTGATCAGCCGGACTTGTACGGCTCAAAAGGTTACGGACGAAGCTGTAAATAAAGCCGAAATAAACCAAGCATTAACCATTCCGCCGGTAGATTGCCGCTTATCGAACAGGCTTCTTCGCCGGGGAAAGTATCATGTATTCGCGCTTCTTTTCGCTTGTGGGCGGACTTGCCGCCATATTGTCCGTCAGCGGCAGCTTCGGCCTGTCTGACGTCCATGCCGCATCGCGCGATCGCGACGACGTGTTTTTCCGTTCCGTTGCGGGAAGCTGGAAAGGTCCGGGCGAAATCGTCGCTGGCAAGTACAAGGGTACCAAGTTCACCTGCGACCTGACGGGCGAGCCGCTCGACGACAAGCAAACGGGCATCAAGCTCGCCGGCACCTGCCGCGTCGGCGTCTTCAGCCAGCCCATGTCCGCGGTCATCAGCCAAAAGGGCGGCTCTTACGAGGGCAAGTTCCTCGACGGCGCCGAAGGCAAGGGACTGGACATCATTTCCGGGCAGGTCAGCGGTGACAAGGTCGTTGTGGGCATCAATCGCGCCAAGCTCAACGGTGCCATGGTCGCCCGCGTCTCGAACGACAATTCGATGAACATCACCATTTCCGTCAAGGTCGCCGACCAGATGATCCCGGTTATCGGCGTCACACTCGCGCGCGACATCGACCAGATCGCCGTCGGTTCGATCAAGCCGTAAAACCCGCGACCTTTTCAGCCATCGCCAAGCGGGAGTGTCCACCACTCCCGTTTTTCGTTTGCGCTGATGATGCCGGTTTTATCCGCCTGCCGAAGCCATTCCCGCACGGGCTTGCCCCGGACTTCGAGATCGGGTGCGATATCGGCTAGCGGCATCAGCACGAAAGCACGCTCCGTCATGCGCGGATGCGGCACTTCAATACTTTCCGTAACGACAACATCATTACCATAGGTCAGCACGTCGATATCGATGGTGCGCGGCCCCCAGCGCTCCGTTCTGACACGTTTCATGCCCTTTTCGATATCGAGGCACAATTGCAGCAGCGCGGGTGCTGAAAGCGAGGTTTCGACCAGCGCACAGCAATTGAAAAAATCCGCCTGGTCCGTCTTACCCCAGGGCGGCGTGCGATAAAGCCCGGAGACAGACAGCACCCGGCAATCGTCGTGCGCATCCAGTTCGCGCAAGGCTCTGGCCATTGCAGCGGCAGGGTCACCGATATTCCCGCCAAGGCCTAGTGCGGCAACTGTCATCCTGTCAGGCACGGTGTTCAACACTCACCTGCGCATAGTCGAGAATGCCGGGAACCGGCGCAGAGGGCTTGCGAACCGTGATACGCAGCCAGACAATCTGCGGATAACGCGCGCGCAGGGCCTTGGCGATATCGTTCGCGAGGGCCTCGATCAGGTAACGGCGCTGGCCGACGACGATCTTTTCGATAACGGCGAAGGCGACGCCATAATCGACGGTATTTTCGATATCGTCGGTTTCGAGCGCATTACCCGCTTCAACCTCCATCTCGGCATCGACGAAAAAGCGCTGGCCCAGCACCTCCTCCTGCTCGAGAAGGCCATGACGGGCGAAAAAGGAACAGTTTTTCAGAATAATGGTGTAGCGGCTCATCGCATCGCCTCCATGGCGGGGTTATACCGGAATAGCCGGCCTCTTTTAAGGCATGCGGCACTCCGGCATCTATTGATCTATGCATCGGGCCTTGCCGACGCTTTGGCAAGAACCGCGTCGGCAATTGCCAGCGCATCGCGTGTTACGGCGACATTGTGCGCGCGAAAAATCGCGGCACCCGCCAGCCTGAGGATCACTGTCGTCGCTGCTGTTCCGATATCGCGTTCGTGGGCCGCATCCCTGCCCGTCAGCGACCCGATGAACCGCTTGCGCGACGTCCCGGCCAGAACAGGCAGGTCAAACGCGGCAAGTTCGCCAAAGCGCGCCATCAGCTCGACATTTTCACGCTCGTCCTTGGCAAAACCGAAACCGGGATCGAGCACGATGGCGTCGCGGGCAATTCCCGCAGCTTCCGCCATCTCAAGCGAACGATTGAGGAATTCGAACTGATCCTCGATAACATCGGCGCGCTTCTGCCTGTCGCGCCCGGTATGCATGATGCAGACACCCGCGCGCGTGGCGGCAACCACGCCCGCCATGTTCCCGTCCTTCTGCAGGCCGAAAACATCGTTGACGATATGGGCGCCCGCCTCGATCGCCAGCCTTGCCGTGGATGCGCGGTAGGTGTCGACGGAAATCAGAACATCCGTCTCGCGACGAACCCGTTCGATAACCGGCAGCACGCGATCCTGTTCCTCACCCTCGGTCACCTCGGCCGCGCCCGGGCGGGTGGATTCGCCGCCGATATCGATGATATCCGCCCCCTCCTCAACACAGGTCAGGGCATGGGAAAAAGCCGCATCAACGGCAAGATAACGGCCGCCATCCGAAAAGGAATCGGGCGTCGCATTGACGATGGCCATAATACGGCCACGTCCATCAAGTTTCAGGGAGCGACCATGGGCCGCTTGCCACACATTGCTGCCGGCTGTTATCACGTAACACGCGCCTTTCGGGAATAACGGAGTGTTATGCCAATTCTTATAAGTTCCGCTCCGCCTATGCAGCAAACGTTTTTCAAGTTCAACCGGAAGGCCGGGTTATGACCATATCTTCACGTGCTCTTTGCGCCGTTTTCGCTGGCGCATTAGCCCTTTCCATGCCCGGATCGGCCTTTTCCGAAACCATCGTCAGCAAGACCTATTCCTATTTTTCGATCAGCGGTAAAACCGCCGCTGACCTCGACAAGCAGCTTTCCAAGCATGGCCCGCTGACGCGCAACACCGGCGCACGCCATCCCGGAGCCACCGAGATCAAATTCGGCGGCGAACTCACCTATGTCGAGAAAAACGGCATGTGCAGCGTTGGAAGCACCAAGGTGTTGCTGAACACCCGTATTCTCCTGCCGCAATGGAAAAACCGCCGCCGCACCACGGCGGAACTGGCCTTCATCTGGGATACGTTGCTTGCAGATATCAAGCGCCACGAGGAACGGCACGCGGAAATCGCCCGCACCCATGCCCGCTCGCTCGAAAGGCAACTGACGGCGCTTCGTCCGCAAAAAGACTGTGAAACGCTACAGGCAATGGTCGGCAAGATCACTCAGACCGTCATGGACGAGCACGACAAGGATCAGTTGCGGTTCGATATCGTGGAATCCAAAAACTTCGACGCGCGCATGACCCGGCTTTTGAAGAACCGGATCGAACAGGGCCAGAACCGGCGCTGAGCCGCCTTTCCGCCCATACTCCCCCGGACGCGAAACGCAACGCTAACATGACGTTACGTCATGTTCGATATCACCCGTGACTTCTCGTCATGGTGCGGTCGACAAGACTCATTGTAGCTTGTTCACATGGTTTTTAACGGTGGCGATCCGCAGGGGTCCGGCGTTCGAAACCACCTCCGGTTCTCCCGGTGCGCACTTGAGGCTCGCAGGTGTTTCCTCCCTCGCTTGCATGCTGCGTACCCGCCTCGCCCCGCTCCCCGCTAACAGGTGAGCGGGGCTTTTTCTGTGGCGTATAATGCGGCTTGCCGTCAGCCCTGACGTTCGGGAACGTGAACGACTAGGCCGTCAAGCTCGTCCTTCATCTTGATCTGACAGGAAAGACGCGAGGTCGGGCGTACTTCGAAGGCGAAGTCCAGCATGTCCTCTTCCATCGGCTCGGGTCCGCCGACGCGCTCCGCCCATGCGTCATCCACATAGACATGACAGGTCGCACAGGCACAGGCGCCGCCGCATTCCGCATCGATGCCGGGTATGGAGTTGCGCACGGCATTCTCCATGACGGTGGAACCGTTGCTTACGTCGAGTTCATGGGGCGTGCCGTCAAAGGCAACAATGGTCAGTTTTGTCATGCCGGAGATCCAAAATGGTGTCTAAGAACTGTTCTAAACAAACACATAGAAAGGCCGGTTCGCCTTGGCAACCCGCTTCTCGCAGGCGCCAAGCGCAACCGGCCCTGTAAAACAGACTGGATTCGCCTTAACGGCAGAGCTTGAGGATGAAATTTTCCGCTTCGACAATCGCTGCCGCAAGTCTGGCTACAGCAGCGCTATCGTTGCCCTTGTCCTCCACTGCCGCCGCCGCCGTGGAAACGGTGGAGGCACCTATCGCCTGCGCGGCCCCCTTCAGACGATGAGCAGTTGCCTTGACGGTCTTGTCGTCAGCGCCGGCCATTTCATGCAGGGCAGCACGGGCGTTACGGCTGAAGAGTTGCAGCACCTCGATTTCAAGTTCCTTGTCGCCCATCGTCTGGCGGGCGAGATGTTCGAAATCGATTGGTCTTGTCGCGGCGGCCGGCGCACCACCAAAATTATCCGGAGCTTCGAAAGCAATACTGACGGCTGCCATATCTGAAATTCCTTTGTCTCGCCGTTTCCTGTTTCGTGTCACATCTGTGTCGTATTTACGCATTGAAGCCGGTGCTATCAGCTTAAATTACGGCGTGACGCGGGCGAAAATCTTCTGCTATGGTTAATTTATGTTAAACTTATGCGAAACAAGGCGTTCAGCGTGAAACTCAGGTTTAAAAACTGTTAAAAAGCCGACACTTCGCTGCTGCGGCAAACCCGCATTAATTGTTTCGAACACCTAAATGTGTCACTACGGTACTGCCGTTCCGACGAGGCTTATGCTCAAGCTTTGTTATTCCGGCACAGTGATGTAATTTCGCCCGAAAGCTGGACCACCAGCAATTCGGGATTGTTAATGGCGGAATTGTTATCTTTAACGGGATAATGTTCCGCTGGCATGATGGCGGCAGTCCATTTGCGGGTCGCAGATGGTCAAACGGCATGAAGCCGGGCGTATGTGTAACGAGGCGTAACCGCATGGCGAATAACAAGATCAGCGACTCTGTCGACGAGACTGCATTTCAGGCGTTGGAAGACGCCCTGCAGCTTGGTGCTTTCGAAGACAAGCCGGAATCGCGGAAGACGACAGCGCCAAAGCAGCCGGAGGCCAGATTGAAGGAAGCAAGCAGACAGACCCCTGCTCCCGAGGCCGCGCGCGCGCCTGCCGAACAGGCACCCAGATCCCCCAATCTGGAAGCTGCCAACGACGGCTCCAAGCGCAGCCCGGCCATGATCCTGAAATCGCTCGAAGGCGGCTCTATCGGCGGCGCGCTCAGAAACGCGACGATCATGTCGGTGATCTGGGCGCTCGGCGGCCTCGGCATCGCGCATCTTATCTACGGCAGTGCACTCTGGAACATCGGCTCGGTTGCCGATCTCGCCGCAATACCTGGGCTGATGGCGATCGTCGTCGGCATCGTCGTTCCGATCATGCTGTTCTTCGCCTTCGCGATCATGATGGCGCGTGCCCGCGATCTGCGCAACGCTGCCCGGTCGATGGCAGAAGTCGCCCTTCGTCTTGCCGAACCCGAAACTGTCGCGTCCGACCGGATCATGTCCGTCGGCCAGGCGGTTCGCCGAGAAGTCTCGGCCATGAACGATGGCATCGAGCGCACCATTGCCCGCGCGACGGAACTCGAAACGCTCGTCCATTCTGAAGTCAACGCGCTTGAGCGCAGCTATGCAGACAATGAACTGCGCGTGCGCAGCCTCGTGCAGGAACTGAGCGCCGAGCGTGACGCTATCGTCAACCATGCGGAGCGCATCCGCTCCTCCATTGTAGGCGCGCAGGAACAGATCAAGGAAGAGCTTTCCATCGTCGGCGAAGAGCTTTCGATGCGGCTTTCCACGACCGGTGAGGCCTTCGCCTCGATGATTGACACACGCTCGGCCGCGCTGCTGGAAAAATCGCGCGCCTCGACCGAGGCGATGGGCAGCCTGATTGCCGCCAAGACCGAAAACCTGCTTCAGGCACTGAATTCCTCGGGCGCAACGCTGTCGAGCGAATTCGACATGCGTCTGCACAACCTCACCTCAACGCTGGACGAGCGCGGCGAAGTGCTGCTGGAACGCTTCGCGATCCACGCCTCGACGCTGGACAGCGGCGCGGAAAGCCTCAACAGCGCACTCGAGGAACGCACCCGCCAGCTCAACGAGACCCTTTCCACCCGCACGCTCGAACTCAACCGCAATATCGATCGCGGCCAGCAGATCATCGGCGGCTCGCTGGATAACGTGCTCGACAAGCTGTCCACGACGCTTGAAGAAAAAGGCCTGTCCTTCCGCCAGAGCCTGCAAAGCACGGCTGATGACGCGATCATGGATCTCGATCTTCGCTCCGGCCTCTATGAAGAACGCCTGCAGGCGACGGTCGGCCAGGTCAACTCCGCCTTCGACGAACATGTGGCGGATTTCGCCAGTGCCTTCGACCAGCGCGCCGGCAGCCTCGACAGCAAGCTGATGGAGAGCCTCGCCCGGATCAACGAAACCGTTGCCGGCGGCTCCGAAGCCCTCGACACCATGCTGACCAGCGGACTTGAGCGCATCGGCAACACCATGACCGATCAGTCGCTTGCACTTGCAACCGCACTGGGCACCGGCCAGGAAATGCTCGAAAGCGCGCTTGAGACCCGTACCCGCGCGTTCAGCGACGCAATCGGCCAGCGCACCGCTGAAATCACCGATGCCTTCGCCAATTCGCACGAGAAGATCGACGGCGTGCTGGCGGAGCGCAGCAATGCCCTGTTTGGCGCGCTTTCGGCAAGCCAGGACCGTTTCGACGAGGCGCTTGCCAGCCGTTCGCTGGCCATTACCGGCTCGGTCTCCGGCACGGCGGAACGTCTAGCCGCGATGCTTGAGGAGCGTGCAGCCGCAATCAACAGCGTCGTTGCCGATGTCGAGCGCCGTCTTTCGGAAACGCTCGAAACCCGCGCCGCCGCCATCACCGGCGCCGTTTCCGGCATCGAGGACCGCATTTCCGATACGCTGGAAAGCCGCACGGCTGCCCTGCACGACGTCGTATCCGGTGCGGAAAACCGTATTGCCGAGACGCTGGATGGCCGCACGGCCGCTCTTTCCAGCGCCATTTCCGGCGTCGAGGAACGCATCGCCGACACGATGGACAGCCGCACGCTGTCGCTCGACATGACCTTCGCCAATGTCGAGGAGAGGCTGTCGGAAACGCTCGACAACCGTACCTCCGCTCTGTCCGGCATTGTGGCAAGTGCCGAAGAGAGGATTGCGGGCGCACTCGACAGCCGCACGTCCACCTTCGGCGACGTGGTTGCCGGTGCCGAGAGCCGTATCGCGGAAACGCTTGATGGTCGCACGGCAGCACTCAACGCCGTCGTTTCGGGGGCTGAAGAACGCATTGCGGATGCACTCGACAGCCGCACCATGGCACTCGACATGGCGTTTTCCGGCGCCGAGGAAAAAATTACCGAAGCGCTCGATACCCGCACCGCCGTCCTTGGCGAATTGGTGGCCGGTGCCGAGACCCGTATCGCGGAAACGCTCGATGGCCGCACGGCGGCGCTTAACGCCGTCGTCTCCGGCGTTGAAGAACGCATTGCAGATGCACTCGACAGCCGCACCATGGCATTTGACATGGCGTTTTCCGGCGCCGAGGAAAAAATTACCGAAGCGCTCGATACCCGCACCGCCGTTCTTGGCGAATTGGTGGCCGGTGCCGAGACCCGCATTGCCAGCGCACTCGACAGCCGCACGGCTTCGCTCAAAAATGTCGTATCCGGCGCGGAAGAGCGGATCACGGACGTGCTCGACAGCCGCACCATGGCGCTCGACCTGAGCTTCTCCGGTGTCGAGGAAAAGATCGCCGACATCCTCGACGGACGCACTGCTGCGCTTCACTCGGCGGTTTCCGGGGTCGAAGATCGTATTGCCGATGCTCTGGACAGCCGCACTGCCGCCCTTTCCGGCATTGTCTCCAGTGCGGAAGAACGCATCGCGGACGCGCTCGACAGCCGCACCATCGCGCTCGACATGACGATTTCCGGCGTTGAGGAGCGTATCTCCGAGGCGATGGATGCCAGAACCGCGTCACTGTCGCTCGCGGCCGCAGGCGTCGGCCAGCGACTGGAATCGACGGCTTTCACGCTTGAAAACGCACTCGCCAGCGGCCACGAGCGGCTGGAGACCATGCTCGGTTCGCAGGCCGAACGCATTGCCGGCTCGCTTGAGCGCAATAGCGGCCTGATCGAGCAGAGCGTCTCCGGCGCGGCCAGCCGCATCGAAAGCGTCGTGGAAGACGGCAGCAGCCGTTTTGCGCAGACGGTGGAAGAAGGCGTCTCCCGCCTCGAAAACAACCTCTCGCAGTCGCATGAAGACATCCGTACCGCGCTCGAGCAGCGCCAGGCGGATATCGCCGCGACGTTGAGCTCAGCCACGACCCAGATGGGCGACATGCTCTCCGAGCAGGCGATGATGATCGGCACCACCGTTGCATCCAGCGCCAGCATGCTCGAACTCTCGCTCGAAACCCAGCAGGAGACGTTGCAGAAGGCCATAGACGGCAGTGCAGCCACGCTGGAACAGCGTCTTCGCAACAGCGCCGGCGATATTGCCGTCAAGATCGGTGAGGCCGCCCGCGAAATCGGCGGTGCGACCGATGCTCTCTCCTCGCGGATCGAAACCTCGATCGGAAGCGTTACGGGCAGGCTCGACGAGACCGGCACCCGCATCGAGACTTCGCTCGGTGCGCTACAGGAGCGTGTGTCGAGCGATCTCGGCAACGTCAACACCTCGATCGAGGATGCCGGACGTCGCTTTGCCGACGCGCTGGAAGACAAGACAGCCGCCTTCGCCCGCACCAGCGACGATGCGGCTCAACGTATCACCGGCATTCTGGACGAGCAGACGATACGGGTTGCCGACACCTTCGAAAGCCGCACCAGCCGTCTGGCGGAAACCTTCGATGCCGGTTCGGCCCGCATCGATGAACGCCTCGGCACCATGGACCGCGCGCTGACGATCGGCCTCGAAAACGTCAACCGCACCATCGAAGGCAAGGCGAGCGAACTCGCGGTCGGCCTGCGTGGGGCGGTCATTTCCGCCACCCAGAGCATCGACGAAGAAGCCGTTCGTTCCACTGCCCTGCTTGCGAAAACCGGCTCGGAATTCGCCGAACAGGTACAGGCGCAGAACGACGCCTTCACCAAGGCGATCGAAGAACGTTCTGGCGAGATCGTCAATCGCATCTCGGATGCACAGACACGCCTGTCCGGCCAGGCGGCAGCCGTCGCTCAGACCTTCTCCGAGGCGGGCAACATCATCGTCAACAAGGTTGCCGAGGCCGAAGCGGTCGTGCGCTCGCAGGTGGGCGTCATTTCCGAGACCCTGACCGGTGTCGAATCCGCTCTCGATGCGCGCGGCGAATCCATCCGCTCGGCGCTGGACAACCGCACTCGCGAACTCAACTCGATGCTGGCCAGCCGTTCTGCTGAACTGTCGCGTCTGATCGAAGAGAAGGCAAAGCCTGTCGTCGACGAATACGCCACCATCGGTCGCGAAGCCGCCGAAAAGATCGTCTCCGCCGCCCAGCAGAGCGCCGAACTTCTGTCGCAGAGCAACAGCGGCATGGTCGGCATGGTGGAACAGGCGATCAGCGATTATGCCAATGCCGGAAGCGAGGCAGCAAGCAAGCTTGTCGCGGCAACCCGCCAGAGCACGGACATGCTGTCGCAGACGCATACGGCCATGGCCGACGCCGTCGAAGAAGGTATCGACAAATACACCCGCACGGGAAGCGATGTGGCAAACAAGCTTGTCGCCGCCACGCGCCAGAGCACGGATATGCTGTCGCAGACCCATAACAGCATGGCCGAAATCGTCGAAAAGTCGGCAAACAACTTCAACTCTGCGGTTGAGCGCGCCGCGCAGGAATTCGGCACGGCCGACGAAGCGTTGAACGCATCGGCCACCCGCTTCTCCGAATCCGCCTCGCAGGCCGCCGACATGGTGTCCAGCTCCAGCCGTCTGCTCGAAGGAAAGATCGATCGTCTGTCGAATATTTCCGGCCAGACACTGGCGCAGGTTGCCGGCATCGTCGGACGTTTCGAGGAACATTCGAAGGTTCTGAGCCAGGCGTCCGAACTGCTCAATGCCGCGCAGTCGAGCCTTGTCGGTACGCTGGAAGAGCGTCAGGATGCACTTCGCAGCCTGTCTGTCGGACTAGTCAAGCGTTCCGAGGAAATCGAAACCGCCATGCGCGGCGTCGTCAGCGTGGTGGAAACCACGCTCAACGAGGCCGAGGAGCGTTCGCAGAACGTCGCCGGCAACCTGCGTGACAATCTGCAGGCATCCTTCTCCGATATCGGCCGTTCGCTCGACGAGACGGAACAGCGCGCCCGCTCGGCAGCACAGACCATGCGGGGCGCCCTGCTCGCCGCTGGTCAGGATGCCAGCCGTTCGATCGAGAGCACGCTTTCCGACGCGCAGAAATATTCCGACGAGCTGGTCAACCGCCTGCGTGGCGGTGTCGAATCCTCGCTTTCGGAAGTCGACAACCTGCTCGGCAGTGCCTCGGAAAAATCCAATGCCGCCGCCGCCAACCTCAAGGAAACGCTGCGTCAGGCAGTTGAGGAAGCTGTCAGCCGTTTTGCCGGCGCGACGGACGAAATCCGCCGCTCCAGCCACGATATCCGCCGCGAGCTGGATGCGACCCGTGCCGAACTGAAGCGCGGCGCGTTCGACCTGCCGGAAGAGGCCAAGGAAAGCGCCGCAGCGATGCGCCGCGCCGTTTCCGAGCAGATCAAGGCCCTGCAGGATATTTCCCAGCTTGTCGGTCGCTCGACCCAACAGATGGAAGTTTCCGAACCCGTCGCCCGCGCCATTGCAGCGACCCAGCCTGCCGCTGAACGCCGTATCGAAGCGCGTCCGCAGCCGGCAGCAGCCACGCCGGCACAGCCACCACGCCCGGCTCAGCCGCAGCCGGCAGCCGCACCCGCCTTGCGTGGCACCCTGCCGCTTGAGAACCGCCAGGTCGAAAACCGTCAGGCGCCTGCCCCGTCCCAGGCGGCTGCAGCGCCTGCCGCACGCCGCGAAGAAGGCGGTGGCTGGATCAGCGATCTTCTGCGCGGCGCCTCGCAGGAATCGGCCGCCGCTTCCGCACCCCGCGCAAGCGGCGATCAGCAGCCCACCCGTGCTGCCGATACCCGCAATCCGCGTCACATGGTGGAATCGCTGAACTCGCTGTCCGTCGACATCGCCCGCGCGATCGACCACGATGCGTCGGTGGAACTGTGGCGCCGGTACCAGCGCGGCGAACGTGACGTCTTCACCCGTCGCCTCTATACGCTGAAGGGCCAGACGACGTTTGACGAGATCAAGCGCAAATATGAGCGGGAGGCCGAATTCCGCACCGCCGTAGACCGCTACATCACCGATTTCGAAAAGCTGCTCGCTGATGTCGCCCGCACGGACCGTGACCGGACAGTCACCCAGTCCTACCTCACCTCCGATACCGGCAAGGTCTACACGATGCTTGCCCATGCGGCGGGTCGGTTCAACTGATCTCTGGTTAAGACCAGAAACAATAAAACCCCGGTCATGGCCGGGGTTTTTCGTTTTGGTCGGCAGGTAGCTTTTCGACTGTAGTTCAGTCGCTCACGTTGAAATCAGATCTCGAACGTACCCGATGCTACCCGGACCGCGTGGCCACCGATGCGGGCGCGGGCGATTTCGTTGTCCTTGATGTCCATGCGCAGATGGATGTGGGAAGGACGTTCCATCTCCACGCCCTGCTCTATCAAGAGCGGATAGTGACCGTCTGTCAGGCCGTCGAAATGATGGATTGCACCGGAAAGGGCGGCGGCGGCGGAACCGGTGGCGGGGTCTTCCGAAATCCCCATTTCCGGGGAAAACATGCGGGCATGGAACTTTGCCGCGTGATTGACGCCGCCGCGACAGTAGATATAGGCCGCCGTCAGGCGCCCCTCCACCAGCGGTGCGGTGCGCAGCCAGAGATTGGCGTCGAAATCCATTTCGCTGATAGCGGCAATATTGTGCAGCGGCACGAGCAGGAACGGCACACCGGCCGTCCAGATCGACGGTACGTGGTTCTCAAAGCCGAGATGGCCTTCGCTCACGCCCAGCGCATCGGCAAGTGCGGTATGATCGAGCGGCAGGGTGACGCGGGACGATTTGCGCGGCAGGTCGAATTCGGCGAAGCTGACCGCACCGGCGCGCATTTTCACCGCACAGCGGACCGGACCCACCTTTTCCTCCAGCACACAGACCATATCGATATCGTCGTCACCTTCATTGCGATTGCGCTCGGCTATCGCGATCGCTGCGCCAACAGTCGGGTGGCCCGCGAAAGGCAACTCGCCCGAAGGCGTGAAGATACGCAGCGAAGCCGCGTGGGCCGGGTTGCCCGAGCGGTTGACGAAAACGGTCTCGGAGAGGTTCATTTCTCTGGCTATCGCCTGCATCGTCACTTGGTCGAGGCCATCCGCGTCATACATGACTGCCAGCGGATTTCCCGCCATTTTGGTCTCGGTAAAGACATCGTAGATATTGTAATTCAGCACCACGCCCGTCTCCTGCCACTCGCCGTTCCGCTTGTTTCGCGCAAGTTGCCTCACGTCGCGCCGCATCGCAACCCTTGTCGAAGGCCGGAAACCAAGAAGCTGTGGATCGCGCGCGGGCAAACCCGCCTGCTGCGAACGCCTGTCCGCCGGAAAGGCCTTGTCGCCTGCTGCCGTCTTCATGTACCAAGGATGCGTCTTGTGGCTTGCGATCGACCGTTTTATCGACGTTTGGAGATTATGAGCTGCTTCAACAGGTTACAGCATCGTCCGCATATCGATTCCGGTATGCGTCGTTGCCGAGGGAAGCGAATGTCGCATTCTAACTGTTCACTATCCTTCGTGGCCTCCGCAACCGAGGAGGCGCAGAGGGCGCTGGAGGAGCTGAAAGGCGCTTACGGCAACACACCCTTCGACGAGGCGGAAGTGATCGTGGCGCTCGGCGGCGATGGCTTCATGCTGCAAATTCTCAACGAAACGATGAATTCCGGCAAGCGGGTCTATGGCATGAACCGGGGATCGGTCGGCTTTCTGATGAACGACTACCGGGTAGACGGCCTGGTCGAGCGTATTGCGGTGGCGACCGGCAATGATTTTCATCCGCTGCGCATGACGACGACGGATTCCGACGGCGATGAATTTACGGCGCTTGCCATGAACGAGGTCAGCCTGTTCCGGCAATCGCATCAGGCCGCCAAGCTTCGTGTCGAGGTGGACGGCAAGACGCGGCTTGAAGAATTGATTTGCGACGGCATGATGGTTGCGACACCGGCGGGGTCAACAGCTTATAACTTCTCAGCCCATGGACCGATCCTGCCGTTGGAATCACCGCTGCTGGCGCTCACACCCGTCAGCGCCTTCCGGCCAAGGCGTTGGCGCGGCGCACTTTTGCCCAACAAGGTGACGGTCGATATTCACGTTCTGGAGCGCGACAAGCGTCCGGTGAACGCGGTCGCCGACCATACGGAGGTGAAATCCGTACGGCATGTGCGGATTGCGCAATCGCAGGACAGGACGGCCAGAATTCTCTCGGACCCAGACCGTTCATGGTCAGACCGCGTACTCGCCGAACAATTCAACAATTGACGCCAACCACTGATGATGGCCATGCCCCTGAAAAAACCTCTTCTCGCCGCGCTGATTTTCGCCGCCACAGCGCTACCCGTGCGGGCGCAAACGGAGGCCATCGACAACTTGCCGGTATCGGCGATCTTCGTTGTCAGCAGCGGCATGTGGGAAGAGCATAATCTTGAGCCGGTGAAAGGTCCTGACGGCCAGTTGCGGCCGCCGCCAGCGACGCCCACACGCGGTTATTACAAGGTGGTTGCAATCCGCCAGGGCGATGGCACCGCTAAAGTCTATCTGCAGCGCATCGCCACTAGCGCAAATGGACCGAACCTTCTCGAAAACATCGAGCTGGAAGAGTTCAGCCAGATGAAGTCCTACGTCACGGATATTCGCCCCGAAAGCTCAAACGGTGCATCGGCCTCGCCCGGCCTGTTTGTGACCGTCTATCTGAAAATCGATCCGCAGATCAGGGAAGCGGAAAGCTGGACGATCCTGATCGACGAACTCGGCGAGATGAAGATCGAAAAGGCCTCGAACTGAGGGCGAGAGAACGTCGGTTTGAACGGAATCGTTGGAGGTTCTCTACCCCCTGGATTATACGCAGTTTTACTGGAAACTCTCTACGCGTTAAGCTCATGCGGCCCGGCCAGAACCGCACCGAAATGATGTTTCCATAGTCTGGCGCCGAGTTCGCCGCTGCGATCGAGGCTGGAGCCCACCGTCAGCCATGGCAGAAGCGTGGGATGAAGCCCCGCATCGAACAGGGCAAAACCCGCAGCCAGCACGCAGGTATCGGCCTGAATGCCGCAGACCAGCACCCTGTCGAGCTTTAGAGACAGGAGGTGGTCGATAGCCGCCCTTGGCGGAGCGTAGCCGTGCTTTATGAAAATCCAGTCCGCCGCAACCAGCGAGCAGTCGTCCCTGCCCGGCTTCCAGCCGAGTTGCCGCTCGAAAGGCGTGACGCTTTCATCATGGCGCTCGACGCTGGCAACGCTTGGCATGGTGGCCGCCAGCGCGGATATTTCCGCCACAAGTGCAGCCGGCGGATTGAAGCTCGGCTGAACGTCGACGATGTAAAGCGCCTGTTTCATCCATCTCCTCCAACGAAAAACCCCTCGCAATGGGTTTGCGAGGGGTGATTTTTTCAAGCGACGCTGCGACGCGTCAGTCGATATCAGCCACTTCCACGTCTGCGCCGCCGCTGATGCGGTGCGCGAGGGCCGCTTCCATGAACTGGTTCAGATCGCCATCCAGCACGTTGCCGGGTGCGGTGCTTTCCACGCCGGTGCGCAGGTCCTTGATCAACTGGTAGGGTTGCAGAACGTAGGAACGGATCTGGTGGCCCCAGCCGATATCCGTCTTGGATGCGGCCTGAGCGTTTGCCGCATCTTCCCGCTTTTGCAGTTCCACCTCGTAGAGACGGGCGCGCAGCATGTCCCACGCCTTGGCGCGGTTCTTGTGCTGGGAACGCTCCTGCTGGCAGGCCACGGCAATACCGGTCGGTATGTGGGTAATACGCACGGCCGAATCGGTGGTGTTGACGTGCTGGCCGCCTGCACCGGACGAACGATAGGTATCGATGCGGCAATCGCTCTCATTGATGTCGATCTGGATCGAATCATCGACCACTGGGTAAACCCAGACGGAGGAGAACGATGTGTGGCGACGCGCATTGCTGTCATAGGGCGAGATGCGGACGAGGCGGTGTACGCCCGATTCCGTCTTCAGCCAGCCGAAGGCATTGTGGCCCTTGACGAGGATCGTCGCGGACTTGATGCCGGCCTCTTCGCCGTCATGAACTTCCAGCACTTCAACCTTGAAGCCTTCGCGGTCAGCCCAGCGGGTATACATGCGCAGCAGCATGTTGGCCCAGTCCTGGCTTTCCGTACCGCCGGCGCCGGAATGAACTTCGAGATAGGTATCGTTGCTATCAGCTTCACCGGAAAGCATGGCTTCCACCTGACGGCGGTTCGCCTCGCTCCTCAGCGCCTTCAGCGCATCTTCGGCGTCCTTGACGATCTCGTCGTCGCCTTCCATCTCGCCGAGTTCGATCAGCTCGACATTGTCCTTGAGCTGCTGCTCAAGCGCCTTCACGCCATTGATGCTGTCATCCAGCTGCTGGCGCTCGCGCATCAATTTCTGCGCTTCGGTGGCATCGTTCCAGAGGGTCGGGTCCTCTGCCTTGTTATTCAACCAGTCCAGTCGTCTTATCGCCTGGTCCCAGTCAAAGATGCCTCCTCAGCAGGCTTATGGCCTGCTTGATTTCGTCGACTACGTTCACAATTTCATTGCGCATTTCGCTGGTTCTTCGCCTTCATTTAAACTGGTAGCTCAAATAAATGCGGGGGGCGCGGATGTAAAGACCCGCGCCCCCCGCCAAACATAAGACTGGTATCAATAAAGACCGCCGCCACCGCCGGTGATGGCCTGCTGGGCCTGTGGCGAGGTCTTCAGAATATCCTCTTGCGACATGCCTTCCGCGCCGATCACCGAGAAGGTATCGGCCGGGCCGGTGCCCGGCTTGAAGGCTTCCATGATCGTATCAGGTTCGCCTTCCGAAGCGGCCATGCCGGTCTTGCGGTTGACGGCGATGAACTTCATGCCTTCAGGCACGATGAACTTGCTCGGTTCCAGGTGCTTGGCCGCATCGGCGATGAACTCGCCGAAGATCGGTGCCGACAGCGAACCACCGGTGCCGCCGCGCCCAAGCGGTGCGGGCGAATCGAAGCCGATATAAAGACCGGCAACCATGTCCGGCGTGTAACCGACGAACCAGGCGTCCTTTTCATCGTTGGTGGTGCCCGTCTTGCCGGCAACCGGCAGATCGACCTTGATCTTGCCCGCCGCCGTGCCGCGCTGCACGACACCTTCCAGCATGGATGTCGTCTGGTAAGCGGTCATCGGGTCGAGAACCTGCTCGCGGTTATCAACGATGACCGGCTCGTCCTGATTTTGCCAGCTTGTGGCGTTGCAGCCCTCACAGGCACGTTCCTCATGCCGGAAGATCGTCTTGCCGTAACGGTCCTGGATGCGGTCGATCAGCGTCGGCTTGATCTGCTTGCCGCCATTGGCGATCACAGAATAGGCCGAGACCATGCGCATGATGGTTGTTTCGCCCGAACCGAGCGACATTGCCAGAAGCGGCGGCATCTTGTCGTAGATGCCGAAGCGTTCGGCATATTCAGCGACCAGATTCATGCCCATGTCCTGCGCCAGACGCACTGTCATGAGGTTACGGGATTTTTCGATGCCGAGACGCAGGGTCGAAGGGCCGGCGGAACCCCCGCCGTAATTCTGCGGCTTCCAGACCTGGCCGCCCGAAACAACCTCGATCGGCGCGTCGAGAATGACCGAGGCCGGGGTATAGCCGTTGTCGAGTGCAGCCGCATAGATGAACGGCTTGAAGGAGGAGCCGGGCTGGCGCATCGCCTGCGTGGCGCGGTTGAATTCCGATTGCGCGTAGGAGAAGCCGCCGACCATGGCCAGAACGCGGCCAGTGTGCGGATCCATCACCATCATGCCGCCCTGCACCTTCGGGGGCTGGCGCAGACGATATTCGTTGCCGGAACCGGACAGCGGCTGTGCGTAAACGACGTCACCAACAGCCAGAACGCCAACCGGCGACTTAGCCGTCGGCTTTTTGCCTGTGGCATCGCGATAGGCCCAACGCATGTTTTCAGCGGAGATATGGCCGCGTGTGCGCTTGTCGCCATCCTCGGCATCGGGGTCGACCTGCACGCCAATATCGATGCCATCGGCAGCAACGGCGAGGACAACCGCGATCTTCCATTCGGGAACGTCGCGAAGGCCCTTTACCTTGGCGAGTGCCGCAGTCCAGTCACCGGTTGTCTCGATCTTTTCGACGGGTCCGCGGAAACCGCGACGCTCGTCATATTGCACCAGACCGTCCTGAAGCGCCTTGCGCGCCTCCATCTGGATCTGCGGATCGAAAGAGGTGCGAACCGAAAGGCCTCCTTCAAGAAGCGCCTGCTCGCCGTATTTCTCGACGATCTGGCGGCGGACTTCCTCGGCGAAATAGTCAGACGCGAAGATATGCGCGCCGCCACGGCGCAGATTGACGCCAAGCGGCTGCTTCTTTGCATCCTCGGCATCGCCGACCGTGATGTAGCCGTTCTCGGCCATGCGGTCGATCACCCAGTTGCGGCGCTCCAGCGCCGCCTTCTCGCGGCGGATCGGATGGTAGTTGGCCGGGCCCTTCGGCAGCGATGCAAGATAGGCGGTTTCCGCAATCGTCAGTTCGGTGACCGATTTGTTGAAATAGGTGAGTGCCGCACCGGCGATACCGTAGGAATTCAGGCCGAAAAAGATCTCGTTGAGATAAAGCTCGAGGATCTTGTCCTTGGAATAGGTCTGCTCGATGCGGAAGGACAGAAGCGCTTCCTTGAGCTTGCGGTCGAAGGTCTGGTCGTTGGTGAGCAGGAAGTTCTTTGCCACCTGCTGAGTGATTGTGGACGCGCCGACCGGACGACGGCCGGAGCCGATATTCTGGAGGTTGACGAGAACGGCACGGCCGAGACCCCAGATGTCCACACCCGGATGGTTGTAGAAATTCTTGTCTTCCGCCGAAAGGAAAGCTGCCTTCACACGGTCCGGGATAGCCTGGATCGGCAGGAACAGGCGCTTTTCATGGGCGTATTCCGCCATGAGCGCGCCGTTGCCGGCGTGCACGCGGGTCGTCACCGGCGGCTCATAAGTGCTCAGAACTGCGTAATCCGGCAGGTCCTTCGTCACGCCGTGCAAATAAATTGCACCGGCGGCGGCGGCGCACAGGAAGAGCACGCTGGCCAAGCCGAAAAAATATCCAATCAGTCTGATCATACCAAGCTACCGATAATTCGAATCGTAACCATCAACGCCCGATGATACGGGCGCATCCTTGCATATCGCGTGCCGTTTTGCACACCATACCTTCGATGACAAGCCGGAACGACAGCATTCGCTGATATGTTACCGGGCCGACTGCCGCAATTGCGGTTCCAGCCGCAATGGCGGATCACCACAGAATCCGCTTCCGCAATAACGCGGCGAATGTGAGTAAAATAGGGCTTCGCCAACGTAATCGTCCGCAAGGCCCAAGAATTGAACAGCTTTTCGGCAGCAAGGGGCACGGCGACAACGGGGGCGCCGCTCGCCCGCCCGGCCCTTTAGCCGCCGTTCGCCATGGCCTTGGTGCGGTATCGTCCGACCGCAGTTGCAAGCGTATCGGCGACCTTCTTGCGCCATTCCGCATCAAGAAGCAGTTTTTCATCTTCCGGATTGGAGAGAAAGCCGAGTTCCAGCAACACCGATGGCACGTCATGGGCGCGCAGCACCATGAAACCGGCGTAACGATGCGGATTGTTGATGAGGCCGACCTGTCCCTCGAAGGACGACACGATATTTTCTGCCAGCGTCACCGAGAAGGCCTGTGTTTCGCGCCGGGTGAAATCGAGAAGGATATCGGCCACCTCAGGCGGCTCGCTGGAGGCTGCCACACCGGCAATCTGGTCGGACTTGTTTTCGCGCTCGGCCAGCTCCTGCGCCCTGCGGTCTGAGGCGCGGTCTGACAATGTATAGACGGTCGCGCCCCGGATGCCCTTCTGCTTCAGTGTATCGGCGTGCAATGAAATGAACAGGTTGGCATTATTCTGCCGGGCGATCGTGACCCGTTCCGACAGAGCGAGAAACGTGTCGGAATCACGCGTCAGGAACGCCTTGATGCCGGGCTCCCGGTTCATCCGCTCCACAAGTTCCTTGGCAAAGGTCAGCGTGATGACCTTTTCCTCCGTGCCGGTTACGCCGCCGGAAGCGCCGGCATCGATGCCGCCATGGCCGGCATCAACTGCGATGACGAAATCCGTCTGCCGCGATGTCTTGTCGTCAGGCGTGATCGCCGCTGTCGAGACCGGCGCCGGCGCGCGCCATTGCTGCTCTTTCACCAGTTCGGCGAATTTGGCCTTGGTGGTGATCTCCGCATCCAGGACGAAACGGAACGATGTGCCGTCCTCGCCCTTCTTGGTTTCGGCAACCGCCACCTGAACCGGTTTTTTTGCCGTCAGCACGATGCGGGCGCTGTCTTGCCCCATGCTACCGAAGCGAATGTCCGAGAAAAGGCCGGTTGGCGCCAGAGCCGATGCGGGGAACGCAAAATTCACCGCCGGAAAGTCCACGACGATGCGGGCGGGCGAATCGAGATAGTGAATGTCGAATTCCGGCTCCTCGGCAAAATCGAGAACGATGCGCGTGCGCGCCTCGTCGCCGATGATGCGTGCCTGATTGGCGATGAGCGGCTCCACGGCGAAGACCTGTGGAACGCAGGAGACGAATGCGGCGACCGAAAAGACAACCGGCAAGACAAGGGCACCCGCAAGCCGCGCGATTCGCGCGCCAAGCGGCCCTGCCCCATCGAATATCGCTGCGCTGCGCGTGAAATTCATGGTCTTCAAGAAATTCCGTATTTCAGTCATTTTTCATAAATGGTGCGGCAAAGTGCCGGGAACGTCGTAATTTCGGGCACGCCGGACGCGTGTTTGTGCGTTTGCGCCCCACAATCGCAGGCGTTGGTGAACCAATTGTTAACCCGGAAATTCCACCAACAATATGGCATATTTAGCCAGCCTATTGCTATTATGACAGAGAAAACATACAACAAGGATGAGGGTTAAAAGTGTTGACGGGATAGATGCCCGCCGGCTGCCAATCGAAAAAGACGCTGGCGCTGCAAAACGGGCAATCATCTGCCGTCGTTACATTTATCCTGAAACTGGATCAATTCCGGCCGTGGCCGGAGACCTACCCGGTGGCAATGCCACCGCTGCTCTGAGGAGAGCAAATTCATCGGACCCCAAGGGGTCTATATATTATTGTCGTTCCGCCTGGCCAATGATGTCGCAGCAGTTTTCATATGAACCGGATACCAGGAGCAGGCCAAGCGCCTCGCCGTCGGTCCGGATGCTGCCAGTTTACAGAGGCCCGGCTGGAGACTTCATTTCCGGCACATCCTTGCACTCATATGAAAGGCTCGTCCGTGTGGCGGGCCTGTTCTCGTATAAAACAAGGCTGCGCCGAGGAGCACAGCTTACATGGCAGACAAAATGCTTATCGACGCCTCCCACGAAGAGGAGACACGCGTAGTCGTTGTCCGTGGGAACCGGATCGAGGAATTCGACTTCGAATCGGAGCACAAGAAACAGATCCGCGGCAATATCTACCTTGCCAAGGTCACGAGGGTTGAGCCCTCCCTTCAGGCGGCCTTCGTCGATTACGGTGGAAATCGCCACGGGTTTCTCGCTTTTGCGGAAATCCACCCTGACTATTACCAGATCCCGCTCGCCGACCGTCAGGCGCTCCTCAAGGCGGAAGCCGAGGATCATCGCCACAGCGACGACTTTGAATCGGCTGACGCCCCCGAGCCCGGCGCACCGGCTGTCGATCTATCGCAGGCGGACCAGCCGGATGTCGGCATCGTTGCCGTCAGCGAGACGACTGACGCCGTGGTCGTGGACGAAACCATTGCCGCTGCCGCTGCCGAAGAGGTATCCGAAGACGTGACTGCTGTGGCCGTCGAGGCCGTTGCGGAAGAAGCACCGAAGAAGCGTACCCGCCGCCCCCGCGCCAAGAAGAAGGTCGCGGAAGAAGAAGCCGTTTCCGACACTACTGCTGAGGCCTCTTCCGAAGAAGACGGCAGCACGGGCGGCGAAATGGCTGCCATGGTCGATACAGATACGATTTCCGAGGAAGTCGAGGGTCTTCGCCGTGGCAATGACGATGATGACGACGACGATGATGACGATCATCACGAAAAGGAAGTGATCGAATCCGTCGGCGCCGAAGACGCCATGGAAGAGGTTCCCGATCGCGTTGCCCGCAAGCCGCGCAAGCAGTATCGCATTCAGGAAGTCATCAAGCGCCGCCAGATCCTTCTCGTGCAGGTTGCCAAGGAAGAACGCGGCAACAAGGGTGCCGCACTCACCACCTATCTGTCGCTTGCCGGCCGTTATTCCGTGCTGATGCCGAATACCGCACGCGGCGGTGGCATTTCCCGCAAGATCACCCAGCCGACCGACCGCAAGCGCCTGAAGGAAATCGCGCGCGATCTGGAAGTTCCGCAGGGCATGGGCGTCATTCTGCGTACCGCAGGCGCCAACCGCACCCGCGTCGAGATCAAGCGCGACTTCGAATATCTGATGCGCCTGTGGGAAAACGTCCGCACGCTGACGCTGAACTCCACGGCCCCCTGCCTCGTTTACGAGGAAGGCTCGCTCATCAAGCGTTCGATCCGCGATCTCTATAACAAGGATATCAGCGAGATCATCGTTTCGGGCGAAGAAGGCTACCGTGAAGCAAAAGACTTCATGAAGATGCTGATGCCGAGCCACGCCAAGGTGGTTCAGCCTTACCGCGACATCCACCCGATCTTCTCGCGCTCGGGCATTGAAGCCCAGCTCGACCGCATGCTGCAGCCGCAGGTTACGCTGAAATCGGGCGGTTACCTCATCATCAACCAGACGGAAGCTCTGGTTGCCATCGACGTGAACTCCGGTCGTTCGACCCGCGAGCATTCCATCGAAGAAACGGCGCTGACGACCAATCTGGAAGCGGCGGAAGAAGTGGCTCGCCAGCTGCGTCTTCGCGACCTTGCTGGTCTTGTTGTCATCGACTTCATCGACATGGAAGAAAAGCGCAACAACCGCTCCGTCGAGAAGAAGCTCAAGGACTGCCTGAAAAACGACCGGGCGCGCATCCAGGTCGGCCGTATCTCGCATTTCGGCCTTCTGGAAATGTCGCGCCAGCGCATCCGCGCTTCGGTGCTGGAATCGACCACGCAGGTCTGCCAGCATTGCGGCGGCACGGGTCACGTTCGCTCGGAATCCTCCATCGCGCTGCACGTGCTGCGCGGCGTTGAGGAATATCTGCTGCGCAACACGACCCACAACATCACCGTGCGCTGCACGCCGGAAACGGCTCTCTATCTGCTCAACCACAAGCGCGGCACGATTGTCGATTATGAAGGCCGCTTCGGTGTGGCGATCATCATTGCGGCCGATGCCGGCGTCGGCGCGCAGCATTTCGCCATCGATCGTGGTGAAGCGGTTGAAAATCCGGTGAAGATCGAAAGCCTTATCCAGATGCTCCCGAGCTTCGTGGAAGAGGAAGACGATTTCGTTGTTGAGGTGGAAGAGGACGAGGAAGAGGAAGAAATCGTCAAGGCGCAGGCCAGCGAGCCGCGCCAGCAACAGCAGCAGGGCGACAATGGTGAAGACGGCAAGCGTAAGCGCAAGCGTCGTCGTCGCCGTCGTGGCAAGGGCGGACAGAACGACCAGAACGGTGCAGTTGATGCGCAGGCTGGCGATGACACCGGCGCTGATGATGCGGACGACGAAGATGGCGTCGAAACCGATGAAGCCGCAGACGACGCTGATGAAAACGGTGTGAACGAAGCTGCAAGCTCTGATGAAGAGGGTAAGCGCAAGCGTCGCCGTCGTGGCAAGCGTGGCGGTCGTCGCAACCGTGCTGAAGACGAGGCTCTCGATGCCGCAGGCACTGAGTCCGGCGAAGAAGGCGAAACGGAAGGCGAAAGCGAAGAGGTTTCCGCCGCAGCATCCGTAACCGAAGAGCCTACCGCTGCCGAAGTGGTGGAAGGTGTGGTTGCCGACGTCGTGGAAGCGGAAGCCCCGAAGAAACCGCGCCGCACCCGCAAGGCGAAGGCCAAGAACGAAGACGTACCGCCGGCTGAAGCGGCACCGCAGGCTGAAGTCGCAGCCAAAACCGTTGAAACGGTCGAGCCGGTGATCGTCGAGCCCGCAGTCGTTGTGGAAACCGTCGTCGATGTCGCCCTCGACGAAGTGGGTGAAGCCTCGGCCGATCTGGGTTCGGAAGCCGGAGCACCGGCGACGGAAGAAAAGGTTCGCGCGAACCGGGGCAGCAATGTCTCGAATTCGGAGCCGGTCGTGACCTCTTCGGGCACGCCCGCCAACCCTGACGGCGACGAGCCGAAGCCGCGCAAGGGCGGCTGGTGGCAGCGCAAAGGCTTCTTTTGATAGAAGACACTGAAACGAAAAACGCCCGCAACCATGTTGCGGGCGTTTTGCTTTGTTGGCGGATGTTAGGTTTATCTCATGCCGTAATCAATCCGGCATCCAGCCACGGCGCGCCTGCGCCGTGAAAGAAATCTCTCCCGATCAAGGACTTGACCGCGTTGGCAAAGCACTAAGTCCGGGTGACGGAAGCCCGATATGCCAATCGTCAAACAGACCGTGTCAGACCACCATCGACGCGGATGTTCTGGCCGGTGATGTAACCCGCACCTTCCGAGGCGAGAAAGGCAACGGTTGCGGCTATCTCCTCGCTCGTTCCGTAACGCTGCATCGGCACACCCTGGCGGCGCTCTTCCGTGGCTGGCAGGCTATCGATCCAACCGGGCAGAACATTGTTCATGCGCACATTGTCGGCCGCATAGGTATCGGAAAAAATCTTGGTGTAGGAAGCAAGGCCGGCGCGGAACACTGCAGAAGTCGGGAACATGCTGCTCGGCTCGAAAGCCCACGCAGTCGAGATGTTGATGATCGACCCGGCTTTCTGTTTCACCATGAATGGAGCCACAATCCGTGTCGGGCGGATGACGTTCATCAGGTAGACATCGAGACCCGTGTGCCATTGCTCATCGGTGATATCGAGAATGGAGGCGCGCGGGCCATGGCCTGCACTGTTCACGAGAACGTCGATACGGCCGAATTTTTCGAGCGTCAGTTCCACCAGTCGATTGAGATCGTCGTTGGACTGGTTGGAGCCGGTGACGCCGATGCCGCCCAGTTCCTTCGCCAGCGCCTCTCCCTTGCCGGAGGACGACAGGATCGCGAGCTTGTAACCATCAGCGCTTAGACGTTTCGCCACAGCCGCCCCCATGCCGCTGCCGCCTGCCGTCACAATCGCCACTTTTTCTGCCGACATCGTTCTTTTCTCCATGTCCAATCGGGCGGACCGCCGCGTGGCAGCCCTTCTCCATCCATAACCCGCTCCATCTATAGCGGGTTTTGGCAGCGAGTTCGAACCAGAAAGCCTTGGACCGGCTTGAAGAAAAACTGATCTGAAGGCCCGTCAACGCCGCACTTGATCATCCGCCGCATGGACCTGCCTGCTGTCCGTCGGGGCCTCCTCCCTCTCCTCCAGACCATAGTCCCGCATCACGGTGGCGATACGCAGGCGGTAATTGCAAAAGACGCCGGACCGTCCCAGCGACTGCGCTGCGCGATGCGACGTGGTGTTGCGCCATGCCTTCACCGCCTCCTCGTCCCTGAAGAATGACAGCGAAAGCATCTTGTCGGGATTGCCGATGCTCTGAAAGCGTTCGACGGACAGGAAGCCGTCGATGGTTTCGAGCTCGGCGCGCAGGCTGGCGGCAATATCGAGATAATGCTGTTTTTCGCCCTCAGCCGACCAGACCTCGAATATGACGGCGATCATCGTTCGCCTCCGCCGTGCGGCGCAGATGCCAGTCTCAGGAACAGCCGGTCCTCACGGCGGATGAATAGCTCGCGCCGGGCGAATTCATAATTTTCCCGCCCTGCCGGGTCGGCGGCAAGTCGCGCCCGGTAGGCTTCGTACGCGGCAAGGTTTTCGATGTTATAGACGCCGTAGGCAATAGTGCTCGATCCCTCTTTCGGCGCGTAATAGCCGATCAGATCGGCGCCGCAGCGCGGTATCGCCTCACCCCAGTTGCGGGCATATTGATCGAAAGAATCGGCCTTGAAGGGGTCGATCTCGTAACGGATGAAACAGGTCAGCATCGTCGGTCTCCTCGTGTTCTGCCTTCCCTGTCTACGCCATTGCCTCACATCAATGCTTCGGCTATCATCGAACTATGAAAGACGGACCCTTGATCGCAAATGTCGCCGCCCTGATCGGCGACCCCGCCCGCGCCAACATATTGACGGCGCTTATGGACGGACGCGCGCTAACGGCAAGCGAGCTTGCCGAAGCCGCCGGCGTGACACTGCAGACCGCTAGCGGTCATCTGTCAAAACTCTCTGACGCCCAATTGCTCAAAGCGGAAAAACAGGGGCGACATCGCTATTTCCGGCTTTCCGACGCGGATGTGGCGCAGGTTCTTGAAGCGCTGATGGGACTTGCGCAGCGCACCGGGGCCGTGCGCGTGCGTACCGGACCAAAGGACACCGCGCTTCGCGAGGCGCGCATCTGTTACGATCATCTGGCCGGAGAAAGTGGCGTGGCACTGCTTTCCACCATCACCGCAAAAGGTCTCGTCACGTCAGGCGACGATCCCGCACTTACGGATAGCGGGCGGGATTTCTTCTCGAGCTTCGGCATTGATCTTTCGCCGCTGGAAAAGGCAAGGCGCCCGGTTTGCCTGCATTGCCTGGACTGGAGCGAACGTCGTCACCACCTCGGCGGCGGGCTCGGCGCATCGCTTCTGAAAGCCATGCAGCAGCGCGACTGGCTGCGGCAAGGAAACGGGCGCGTGCTGACCTTCACCAGAAAGGGTGAAAAGGCCTTTGCCAGCACCTTCGGTTGCTCGCCCGCCTGATCCCCGCCAAAGGCGAGAAGAACCCAAGGGCTTATTTCAGCCAGCCAGCAATGCGCCCAACGGCCTCGGCAATATCCGACACCGAACCCGCATAGGAAATGCGCAGCGCCCTGTGGCCCTCCTCTGGATCGAAATCCATGCCGGGCGTCGCCGCCACGTCGATTTCCGCCAGCATGCGTTTGGCGAAATCCATGCTGTCATTAGAGAAGCGGCTGGTATCGACATAGGCGTAAAATGCGCCATCCATGGGAGACGCCAGCGGCAGGCCTATTTCCGGAAGGCGCGTCATCAGGAAATCGCGGTTCGTGCGGTAGCTTTCCCGGTAGACGTCGAGTTCCTCCGCCGCCGAAAAGGCTGCGGTTGCCGCCAGTTGGGATAGTTCCGGCGGTGAAATATACAGGCTCTGAGCAAGACATTCGACCGGACGGACGAGTTTTTCCGGCAGGACCATCCAGCCGATGCGCCAGCCGGTCATGCAATAATATTTAGAGAAGGAATTGATGACGACGGCATTGTCGGTGAGTTCGAGCGCGCTCGTTTCCTCGCCGACGAAAGTCAGGCCGTGGTAGATCTCGTCGGAAATGAAGGCGATATCCCGGCTTTCACAATAGTTTGCCAGCCGTTTCAGCGCTTCGCGGCCGGTGACCGTGCCGGTCGGGTTGGCCGGGCTTGCCAGGAGCACGCCCTTTAACTTGCAGCCCGCCCTCGTCTCCGCCCGCTCGAGGCTGGCAGGCGTCAGCGTATAGCCGGTTTCCGCCGTTACCGGCACTTCCACGACATTGAGGCCAAGCGCTTTCAAGATATTGCGATAGGCGGGATAACCGGGTCTTGCGATCGCGACATGATCACCGGCATCGAAAAGGCTGAGGAAGGCGAGGTTGAAAGCGGCGGAAGACCCGGTGGTGACGGCAATGCGCGCCGGATCGACGATAACCTGGTGGCGCAGCCGGTAGTGGCCAGCAATCGCTTCGCGCAATTCACGCAGGCCCAGCGCATCGGTATAGCCGATCCGCCCATGCTTCAGCGCCTCCTGCGCGGCCGCCAGAGAGGCTTTCGGTGCGGGATGGGAAGGCTGGCCGACCGCCATGGAAATGACGGGGCGTCCCGCCTGCCGTCGCCGGTTCGCCTCCGCCAGAATATCCATGGCGTGAAAGGGTTCGACTGCGCTCCGCTTCGACATCGTTATCAAGGGCATGCTCTTTCCTGAACCGTATTTCAGAGACTTGCCCCAGAATCACACGCTTCACAATCGTGCGACCATAATGCGGACAACTATTTTTGGCGTATGGCATTTGGCTTAAAGTAAGGTAATTGCATCATAACATTCATGAGGCATTGGCCGCACAGTATGAGGACCGATATGGCGCATCTTCTCCGTTCAACTCTTCTCGCCAGCGTAACGGCCCTTTCCATGGCTTTCGCTTCTCTGCCCGCCCATGCCCTCGATGACAAGCAGAAGAAGGAAATGGGCGAGTTCATCAAGCAATATCTGATCGAGAACCCCGAGATCATGCTTGAAGTTCAGGACGCGCTTGAACGCAAGCAATATGCGACCCGCAACGCCAAGGCGGCGGAAGCCGTGGCCGACAACCAGAAGACCATCTTCGAATCGAAATACGATCTGGCGCTCGGCAATCCGGACGGCGACGTCACGCTGGTCGAGTTCTTCGATTACAATTGCGGTTATTGCAAACGCGCCATGGGCGACATGGACAATATCTTGAAGACGGACAAGAAAGTACGCGTCGTGCTCAAGGAATTCCCGATCCTCGGGCCGGAATCGGTCGCAGCGCATCGGGTCTCCAACGCCGTCAAGCTGCTTGCACCTGCCAAATATCCCGAATTCCAGCGCGCCTTGCTGGGCGGCCGCGGACGGGCGAATGAAGACAGCGCCATGGAAGTCGCGACGTCGCTCGGTCTCAAGGAGGCCGATATCCGCAAATCGATGGCAGAAAACCCCAACGACGCGCAGGTGCAGGAAACCTACAAGCTCGCCAACAGCCTCGGCATAACAGGAACACCGTCCTATATCGTCGGCAACGAGGCCGTTTTCGGCGCTGTTGGTGCGGACCCGTTGAAGGAAAAAATCGCCAATATGCGCAGCTGCGGAAAAGCCACCTGCTCCTGATTCCGCAAAAAGCCGCTGCATTCCCTGTGGATGCCGGGCCTGCCGGCTGTTTACGGCTTTCGGGGGCTTTTCCTTGAAGGCTGCGCAGTCTATAGGTGTCGCTGATTTTCTTATGGAAACACGAATGGGCAACATCATCATCGTCATCAACGGCCCCAATCTCAACATGCTGGGAAAAAGGGAACCGGGTATCTATGGTGGCAAGACGCTGAAAGACATCGAGAATGATTGTCTCGCTGCTGGTGCAGATCTCGGGTTCGCTGTGGAATTCCGCCAGTCCAACCACGAAGGCGTGCTCGTGGACTGGTTGCATGAGGCGGGAGAGAGAGCGGCAGGTGTCGTCATCAATCCCGGCGCCTACAGCCACACCTCGATCGCGCTGCATGACGCCATTCGTGCGATTTCCACGCCCGTCGTGGAAGTGCATATTTCCAACATCCACGCGCGGGAAGAGTTCCGTCACAAATCGATGGTATCGCCCGCCGCGAAGGGCATGGTCTGCGGTTTCGGACCATATGGCTACATCATGGCGCTTCACGCGCTGAAGAACATCACGGCATAAAAAGAAACAAAGAATAGGGTTTGTCATGTCTGAAAAGAAACAGGGTATCGACAAGGAACTGATCCGCGAGCTCGCGAATATCCTCAACGATACCGACCTTTCGGAAATCGAAGTGGAGCAGGAAGACCTGCGCATCCGCGTTTCCCGCGCCGCTCCGCCCACCACGGTATATGCCGCAGCGCCCACCGGTTACGCAGCACCGGCACCAGCCCCTGCAGCGGCGGCAGTTGCCGCTCCGGCAGCACCTGCGGTCGCCGCAGCACCTGCCCGCAACCCGGCCAATACCGTTACCTCGCCAATGGTCGGCACGGTTTACCTGTCGCCTGCTCCGGGCGCACGTCCGTTCGTCGAAGTGGGCGCGACCGTCAAGGAAGGCCAGACCATCCTCATCGTCGAAGCCATGAAGACCATGAACCAGATCCCGGCTCCGAAGTCCGGCAAGGTCGTGGAAATCGTCGTCAACGACTCACAGCCCGTGGAGTATGGTGAAGCTCTCGTGGTCATCGAATAAAGGCGGTTCAGCATGGTTTCGAAGATCCTCATAGCCAACCGCGGCGAGATTGCGCTGCGCGTCCTGCGCGCTGCCAAGGAGCTTGGCATTCCGACAGTCGCCGTGCATTCCACCGCAGACGCGGACGCCATGCATGTGCGCCTTGCCGACGAAAGTGTGTGCATCGGCCCGCCGCCTTCGCGTGACAGCTACCTCAACATCCACCAGATCGTTGCGGCCTGCGAAATCACCGGTGCGGACGCCGTTCACCCCGGTTACGGCTTCCTGTCGGAAAACGCCAAGTTCGCCGATATCCTCGACGCGCACGGCATTACCTTCATCGGACCGACCGCAGAGCATATCCGCCTTATGGGCGACAAGATCACCGCCAAGCAGACGGCGCAGGAACTCGGTATTCCCGTGGTTCCCGGCTCCGACGGCGAAGTGAAGCCCGAGAATGCGCTCGAAATCGCCCGGACGATCGGCTTCCCGGTCCTGATCAAGGCGACGGCAGGCGGCGGCGGTCGCGGCATGAAGGTGGCGAAGACGGAAGCGGATCTCGACGAGGCGGTCTCGACGGCCCGCTCCGAAGCGGCAGCTGCCTTCGGCAACGACGCCGTTTATATGGAAAAATACCTCGGCAAGCCGCGTCATATCGAAGTGCAGGTTTTCGGCGACGGTGAAGGCAACGCCATTCACCTTGGCGAACGCGATTGCTCGCTGCAGCGCCGTCACCAGAAGGTGCTGGAAGAGGCGAACTCCCCGGCCCTCACCGTTGAACAGCGCATGAAGATCGGCGAAATTTGTGCAAGCGCCATGCGCAAGCTGAAATATCGCGGTGCCGGCACCATCGAGTTCCTTTACGAAAACGGCGAGTTCTATTTCATTGAAATGAACACGCGTCTTCAGGTGGAACACCCGGTGACGGAAGCGATCACCGGCATGGACCTCGTGCAGGAACAGATCAGGGTTGCTTCGGGACAGGGCCTGTCGGTCACGCAGGCGGATATCGAATTCCATGGCCATGCCATCGAATGCCGTATCAATGCCGAGGACCCGCGCACATTCGTTCCCTCCCCCGGCACGTTGACCTATTTCCATACGCCGGGCGGCCTTGGCGTGCGCGTCGATTCGGGTGCCTATCAGGGCTACAAGATCCCGCCTTATTACGACAGCATGATCGGCAAGCTTATCGTTCACGGTCGCGACCGTGACGAATGCATCCGCCGTCTGCGCCGGGCACTGGACGAGTTCGTCGTCGACGGCATCAAGACCACGCTCCCGCTTTTCCAGGATCTTCTTCAGAACGAAGATATCCTCAGCGGCAATTACGACATTCACTGGCTGGAAAAATACCTGGCCGGTGATGCGTCTCACTAAGAGATATGGTTGGGCGGCGCAGCAAAAATAACGGCATAACCGTCGATATATTGCTGCGCGCCTATTCCGCCGGCCTGTTCCCGATGGCCGATTCGGCTGACGATCCTGAGCTTTTCTGGGTCGAGCCGGAAATACGCGGAATCATTCCGCTCAACGATTTCCACATTTCCAAAAGCCTCGCCAAGGCGATGCGCAAGAAGCCGTTCGAGATACGCTTCAATACCGCTTTCGAAGCGGTGATGGCAGGATGTGCGGCTGAAGCGCCGGACAGGCCGAGCACCTGGATCAACGCCACAATTCGCAAACTCTACACCGAACTGCACCAGATCGGCCATGCCCATAGTGTCGAGGCGTGGGATGGCAAGGAGCTTGTCGGCGGACTTTATGGCGTGTCGCTTGGGGCCGCATTCTTCGGCGAGAGCATGTTTTCCCGCCGCACCAACGCCTCGAAAATTTGCCTCGTGCATCTGGTGGAGCGGCTGAGAGCAAGCGGTTTCGTGTTGCTCGACACTCAATTCACCACCGAGCATCTGAAGACATTCGGCGCGATCGACGTGCCGAAGCAGCAATACGCGAAAATGCTCGATCAGGCCGTCAACCAGCCAGACCTGCAATTCTAAAAATCATAACGTAACGTTATTTGCTTGCCGTTGAGGGAGCGGGAACTTCGGAGTCCTGCTTGCAGCCCGTCAGCCATACGTCGTAGATCGGGTGCTCGACAGCATTGAGGCCGGGGCTGTCGGCGAACATCCAGCCAGTGAAAATCCGCTTGATCTTGCGGTCGAGAGTGATTTCATCCACCTCGATGAAAGCATCGATCTTCTGGGCTTCCGTCTGGTCGCGCGAGTAACAGACCTTAGGCGTCACCTGGAGCGCGCCGAACTGAACCGTTTCGTCGATATAGACATCGAAAGACGTAATGCGGCCGGTGATCTTGTCGATGCCGGAAAACACTGCCACGCGGTTTTCGAGACGGGCGGCGGAGACGGGCGATACGAGGATGACAGCAGAGACCGCTGCAAACAGCGAGACTGTCAGCGCACGCAAAGAACGATCCCGCGTGAATATCCTCATACGATATGTCTCCAAAAAATTGCCTGTGTCGGGACGACGACCGGATCAACGCGTAAGGGCGGAATGTGGCAAAAACCGGTGAGGTCGGGTGCCAAGCGCGGCGTTTTGCACAACACCGCGCATCGCAATGCTCATTTTGCCCTGCTCAGTTGCCGGGGGTCCAGGCGTCGTAGTCGCCGGTTACGCGTGGACGCTCGCCTGCGACCGCCAGCGATCCCTGTGGGCGATAGGCCTTGGATGTGCCGGTGAGGTTGGCCTGATGCGCCTTCTGCCATTCCCGCGGAACGTATGTTTCCTGGCTCGGCGGCACGTCGGTGCGGTAGTGCATCCAGCCATGCCAGCCGGGCGGAATGGCCGAAGCTTCGGCATAACCGTTATAGATCACCCAACGGCGCGGCATGCCCCAGGATGTGGTACCGCCTTCGTAATAGGTGTTGCCCAACTCGTCCTGTCCGACCTTCTTGCCGAAACGCCAGGTGTGAAACCGCGTTCCGATCGTCTGGCCGTTCCACCAGGTGAAGATTTGCGTCAGGAGAGTCTTCATTATGCGTTCCTCGGGCTTGAATGCGCCGCAGCGATTTTCCGTGCACGGCACAAGACAAGCTTATGCCGCCCCTCACGGCGATTGTCCAGTATTTCCCGATATATCCGCGCTATTTCAGCTTCATCCTGAAACCGAAATGCCGCTTCTCGAAACCCAGCCGCTCGTAAAAGCGATGGGCATCGAGCCTCGCCACGTTGGAGGTGAGCTGCACGGCTTTCATGCCCTTGGCGCGCGCTTCATCAAGGCAATAGTTGATCATGACCGCACCGATGCCACGGCCGCGCATGTCGGGCCGCGTCTGCACCGCTTCAATCACCATGGATTTGGCGCCGCGCCCGATAAGCTTGGTCAGGATGGCCGTCTGGAAAGTGCCGACGATCTCGCCGTCCAGTTCCGCCACGTAAAGCGTCTCGGTGGGTGACGCCTCGATGTCGCGGAAGGCTGCGAGATAGTCCGGCAGCGCCGATTCGTCGGCCGTATCGCCGTGGCCTCCGATTTCGTCAGCGGCATAGATGGCCGCGAGTGCGGAAACATCCTCTTGCCGTGCCGCGCGGATTATCAGCGTATCTAATGTCGCATTCATCGTTTCAGGCTCTTTTCCATGACGATACCGGGAAAACCATCGATACCCGCGATGCGCTCGATTCGGTCAACCTCGATAAATCCGACGCCTTCATAAAAGGCTATTGCGACAGTATTTTTGGGCTCCACTTCCAGACGCATGATTTCCGCATCCGGAAAGCAGGTTTCAAGCTCGGCGAAGAGATCCCGGCCGACCCCCTGACGCTGGAATTCGGGCCCGACATAAAGCTGGTGCAACAGGGCTGTCTTGCTCATCTTCGCAGACATGGAAGCATAAGCCATACCGCCGATCTGCCGGCCATTGTCGGCCACCAGAAATTCGCCGCCCTTTTTCTCGATGCGGTCCTTCATGGCCTGTGGCGAATGCCATGCGGCAATCAGCTCCTTCACCTTGTCTACGCCGTAGATCGCGTCATAGGTCGCATGCCAGGTGGTAGCCAGAAGCGCCCGGACCGGCTCGATATCGCGCTGGCTTGCCGTGCGTATGAAAAACATGATGCTTGCTCCGTCTCGAAACAGAAATGCCGGGCATGATCCCGGCATAAATCAATGTCAGTCCCAGTGCTCGACGTCATCCTCGGGCTTATGCCGAGAATGACGGATGAGAACTTGCTACTTCAATGCCTTTGTACAGGCACGGGAAGCAGCGTCCGCTTACTCGTCCTCGATGCCGAGCTTGGCCTTCACCAGCGCCTGCACGGCCTGCGGGTTGGCCTTGCCGCCCGTCGCCTTCATGACCTGGCCGACGAACCAGCCGGCAAGCGCCGGCTTCGCCTTCACCTTCTCGACCTGATCTGGGTTGGCGGCGATGATCTCGTCCACGGCCTTTTCGATGGCGCCGGTATCCGTCACCTGCTTCATGCCGCGCGTCTCGACGATTTCGGCCGGGTTGCCGCCCTCGTTCCAGACGATTTCGAACACATCCTTGGCGATCTTGCCGGAAATGGTCTCTGCCTTGATGAGATCGATAATGCCGCCCAGCTGTTCGGGAGAAACCGGCGTCGTCTCGATGTCCTTGCCTGATTTGTTCAGCGCACCGAGAAGATCGTTGATGACCCAGTTGGCGGCGGCCTTAGGGTCGCGGCCGGCAGCAACAGACTCGTAGTAATCGGCGATCGCCTTTTCCGAAACGAGGATCGAGGCGTCGTAGACCGACAGGCCAAGATCGGCGACGAAACGGGCCTTCTTGTCATCAGGCAGTTCCGGCAGATCGACCTTCAGCGCATCGACGAAAGCATCGTCGAATTCGAGCGGCAGCAGGTCCGGATCAGGGAAATAGCGATAGTCATGCGCGTCTTCCTTGGAGCGCATGGAACGCGTCTCACCCTTGCCGGGATCGAACAGGCGAGTTTCCTGATCGATGACACCGCCGTCTTCGAGAATGGCGATCTGGCGGCGCGCCTCGTATTCGATGGCCTGGCCGACGAAGCGGATGGAGTTGACGTTCTTGATCTCGCAGCGCGTGCCGAAACCTTCGCCGGGACGGCGCACGGAGACGTTGACGTCGGCGCGCATCGAGCCTTCGTCCATGTTGCCGTCGCAGGTGCCGAGATAACGCACGATGGAGCGCAGCTTGGTGAGATAGGCCTTTGCCTCATCCGACGAGCGCATGTCGGGCTTGGAGACGATTTCCATCAGCGCCACGCCCGAACGGTTCAGGTCCACGAAGGACATGGTCGGGTGCTGGTCGTGCATGGACTTGCCGGCGTCCTGCTCCAGATGCAGGCGCTCGATGCCGATCTCGATATCCTCGAAATTGCCCTGACGGTCCGGACCGAGTGAAATCGTGATGATGCCCTCACCGACGATCGGGTCCTTGAACTGCGAAATCTGGTAGCCCTGCGGCAAATCCGGATAGAAGTAGTTCTTGCGGTCGAAGATCGAACGGTTGTTGATCTTGGCCTTCAGGCCGAGACCGGTGCGCACGGCCTGCTTGACGCATTCCTCGTTGATGACGGGAAGCATGCCGGGCATGGCGGCGTCCACCAGCGACACGTTGGAGTTCGGCGCATTGCCGAAAGTGGTCGAAGCGCCGGAAAACAGCTTGGAATTGGAGAGAACCTGCGCATGCACCTCCAGGCCGATCACGATTTCCCAATCGCCGGTGGCGCCGGGAATGAAGCGTTTCGGGTCGGGGGTGCGCACGTCTACAAGGGTCATATGAAGCTCACGATATACGGGTTCTTTGGCCTTGGTGGGTAGAACAAATGGAGCGCGGGCGCAAGACATCTTGCACCCTGTCGCGCCAGGCACCGGATTTTCGCCGAAACCGGATACGCGTTTTTTACGGTTCTCAGTTTCAATTCACGTCATGACCATGATCGCTCTCTGCTTCATGACCTATATCGCCTTCAATCTTTTCGTCTTTCTTGTCTATTGGTGGGACAAGGAGGCGGCAAGAAACGGTGGCTGGCGCATTCGGGAAAGTACTCTGTTATTGCTTGCTTTCATTGGCGGCAGCATGGGCGCAGTCTCGGCTCAACAACTGCTGCGCCACAAAACCCGCAAGGAACCCTTCCGCAGCATCCTGATATCCATCGTAATTTTACAGGTGGGCCTTGTCGCGTCCCTCGCCATCATGCCGGACTGGCCGATACGGCTTGTAACCGGCTTGCAGACGCTCTCTCAGAACCCCGGCCCATAAAGGCCGCTCTCGACCTCGACCAGCTGCTTTTGCAGGCCGACGGATTGCACGTCGCGATCAAGCTTCGGCGCATAGGAGACGGAGAGCCAGTGGACGCTGTAACCGTGATGACGGAAAAAGGCGACCGCCGGTTCGTTCTGCGCATGGGTTTCAAG
This sequence comes from Agrobacterium sp. CG160-95, assembly GCF_053521725.1. Taxonomy (NCBI): domain Bacteria; kingdom Pseudomonadati; phylum Pseudomonadota; class Alphaproteobacteria; order Hyphomicrobiales; family Rhizobiaceae; genus Agrobacterium; species Agrobacterium sp. CG160-95. Next base: position 135,923 of record NZ_JBNWDU010000001.1, read on the forward strand.
CCGGATGGTTTCGAAATCACGTTGCAATATCTGCCGTTCGATATCCGCAAGCAGGAGGCTGCCTATACCCCTGCGCTGAAAATCCGGATCGATCCAGAAATCGGAAATCGCCTCGTTGAAATGTTCCCGTGCCGCCCATCCGGCAACCGCGCCGCCGAACTCGGCCACGCGGATGGCAAGCCAGGACGAGCGGGTGAAATTGGAAAAGGCACTGGCTGCGTTATCGTAAAGCGTCGCGGTAATGCCGAGCGCGGTTGTGGCCTGCCGCCAAGCCCTGAGGCCGATGGCCGCCAGAACCTCCGCTTCCTGCTCCTGCGCATTGCGAATGACGATCAAGCCGCACCCTCCATGGCCCAACGAAGTAAAGCACCGGCGGTGCGATTCGGCCAGTGCGGTTTCCACACACCCTGCCCGCCCGGTCGGGTGATGCCCGTGGGACTTGACCGCACACGTCTCCCCCGCTAACCAAAAAGAGCAAACAAGGAGCTTTTATGTTCGCTCAATCGGAGTCCCGGTAACGGCCCTGCCCGCAAGTTTCTTGCGCGCCGGGCCATTATGAAACCGACCTGGATGCCTTAACGGCACCCGGACTTGTTTTCATGCGTCTAGAAGACGCCGACCGGATTTCCGAAAATGGACATTTCCCGCGCCGAACAGCGCATTCTTCACCTGCTCGCCCAGGGCGGCAGCATCGAACTCGTTCGAGACGACCATCACAAAATCGAAAAACTCGCGCTCTATACGCGCGACGGCTGGATTTTCAGCGGCCTCGATCTCCTCACCTTCCGCAAACTGAAACGGAAGAGAGCCATCGCCTCGTCCGGTGGCAAGCCCTACCGCATCACCACGCGCGGGCTGGAGCTCGTAAGGGGTGAGTTGGACAACCGATAAACCGACCGGGCGGCGGGAATGCTGTCGCCCGGCATTTCGCCATGCGGCATCGACGGTGAAACAAATTATGAAGAGAGCTTTTGCTCCAACTTCACTTTCTCAAGTCCGACTTTCATGATGTCGGAATATTCCATGCCGCGCCAGACGATCTGAAAACCGCAACGCTCGTAAAGACCGAGGGCGGCGCGGTTCCTGGCATGAGTGTCGATGGTGGCAAGCGGCAGGCCTTCGGCCCGCATCCTATCGAGAAAATGGACAATCAGCGCTTTTCCAATCCCCTTGCCCTGCCAGGTTGGGTCCACCCACAGATCGGAAATATGATGAGGCCTGGCATCGCAAGCGCCCCAACCGACGACGACACCGTCCATTTCGGCAACGACGACATCACCGGTCGGAGACTTGGCGAAGTTTTGGAATTCGCCCCTCACCCGCTCGATGACATGGGAATCGAGATATGAGGCGTCGAAAGCTTCGCCGGCACGCCACGCGGCAAAACCGACAAAGCCGACCGCATCGCGATCGGCTTTGTTCATCTGTCTAAGCTTGAGACCGCTTACCACCACTTGGCAGGCGTGAACTTGCCGGCAGCCTGCTCAATGGCATGCGCCGTCTTGAAGAGCGTCTCTTCTTCGAAAGGCTTGCCGATGAGCTGCAAGCCGAGCGGCAGGCCCTTGCCGTCCAGGCCGGCAGGCACCGAAAGACCGGGAAGGCCGGCCATGTTGACCGTGATGGTGAAGACGTCCTGGAGGTACATCTTCACGGGATCGGAAGCGAGTTCCTCATCACCGACAGCGAAGGCGGAAGACGGGGTAATCGGCGCCAGAATGGCGTCGACGCCCTCATGGAAGACGTTTTCGAAATCGCGCTTGATCAGCGTGCGGACCTTTTGCGCCTTCAGATAATAGGCGTCGTAATAACCGGCTGAAAGCACGTAGGTGCCGACCATGATACGGCGCTGCACTTCCTTGCCGAAACCGGCTGCACGGCTCTTCTCGTACATGTCGGCAATGTCCTTGCCGTCCACGCGCAGGCCGTAACGTACGCCATCATAACGAGCGAGGTTGGACGAAGCTTCCGCGGGCGCGACGATGTAATAGGCAGGAAGCGCGTATTTGGTGTGCGGCAGCGAGATATCGACCACTTCGGCACCGGCATCGCGCAGCCATTCGACGCCCTTTGCCCAGAGCTTTTCGATTTCTTCCGGCATGCCATCGACGCGATATTCCCTGGGGATACCGATCTTCAGGCCCTTGAGCGACTGGCCGATGGCCTTTTCGTAATCCGGCACCGGCAGGTCGACGGAGGTCGTATCCTTTGCGTCAACGCTCGCCATCGTCTTCAACAGGATAGCGGCGTCGCGCACGTCACGTGCGATCGGGCCGGCCTGATCGAGCGAGGAAGCATAAGCAACGATGCCGTAACGCGAGCAACGGCCATAAGTAGGCTTGATGCCGACGGTGCCGGTAAAGGCCGCAGGCTGGCGGATGGAGCCGCCGGTGTCGGTTGCCGTGGCGCCGGCGCACAGATGCGCGGCAACGGCTGCGGCCGAACCGCCGGAGGAACCACCGGGTACCAGCTTCTGCTCGGAGCCATTGGCGCGCCAGGGGTTGATGGCCGGACCGTACCAGGAGCTTTCGTTGGACGAGCCCATGGCGAACTCGTCCATGTTGAGCTTGCCGAGCATGACGGCGCCCTGGTCCCAAAGGTTCTGGGTGACGGTCGATTCGTATTTCGGCTTGAAGCCATCGAGAACATGCGAACACGCCTGCGTGTGCACGTCACGGGTGGCGAAAAGGTCTTTCACGCCAAGCGGAACGCCTTCCAGCTCGCCCGCCGCGCCTGCGGCGATGCGGCCATCGGAGGCTTTCGCCATGTCGCGCGCCTTTTCAGGCGTCAAGGCAACATAGGCGTTCAGTGCGCCGTTGGCGGCGTCGATGGCGGCAATATAGGCGTCGGTCAGCTCGAGGGCGGAAAACTCTTTCGCCTTCAGCTTTTCGCGGGCTTCGGCAATGGTCAGGCTCGTCAGGTCGGTCATGGTCGGCAACGGCTTTCGAAATCTTGGAAAAATCGGGCGGCAAACGGCGGTCGGATTACTCGACCACTTTCGGAACCATGAAGAAGTCCCGGTCGGTCGCAGGCGCATTGGCGACGATGTCTTCCGCCTTGTTGCCGTCGGTCACGACGTCGGCACGCTTTTTCATATCCACGGGGGTAACGGAGGTCATCGGCTCGACGCCGTCAACATTCACCTCCGAAAGCTGCTCCACGAAACCGAGTATGCCGTTCAACTGGCCAAGCATATTTTGTGCTTCGTCTTCAGTAACAGCGATACGGGCAAGGCGCGCAACGCGCTTTACGGTGGCGAGATCGACGGACATGGTTCTACTCCGGTCAGAATTTTCCTAACCGCTATAATCACCATGTCCGCCATTCGCAACGGTAGAAAGCATGTCGCGTAAAACTGTGTAGCGGTTTTGCTGTAGCGACATGCGTCAGCAAAATGTCAGAAGGACAGTATTTCGCCCGGCTTCGGCGTGTGGACGCGCGCATCCGAGCCTTCCATGCCGGCCACGAACTTCTCCGGCGTCTGGTCAACGATCGGGAAGGAACCATAGTGGCAGGGAATGACGTTGGCGAATTTGAAAAAGCGCTGGCAGGCGAGTGCAGCCACCGCACCACCCATGGTGAAGCGGTCGCCGATTGGCACGAGACCGATATCCGGCTGGTGCAATTCGTTGATGAGCTTCATGTCGGAGAAAATATCCGTATCGCCCATATGATAGACGGCCGGACCGTCTTCGAAATGCAGCATCAGTCCATTGGCGTTGCCGAGTGAATGGGAAACGCCATCCTCGGTGATCTGGGCGGACGAATGCAGCGCATTGGTGAAGGTTACGGAAAAACCGTCGAAATGTACCGTGCCGCCGGTATTACCCATATCGACCTTCGCCACGCCCTTGGTGGAAAGCCAGGCGGCGAGATCGGCATTGGCAAGCACAGTCGCGCCCGTTTCGCGAGCAAGCTGGACGGTATCCCCCACATGATCGCCGTGGCCGTGGGTCAGGAGAATATGGGTGATGCCTTCAGCCGCGCTTTTCGCATCCTGTCCGGCAAAACCGGGATTGCCGGTGAAAAACGGATCGATAAGGATCTTCGCGCTACCGTTTTCAAGGCGGAAGGCGGAATGGCCGAGCCAGGTGATTTTCATGGGAAGTTCTCCTTTGTATTGCCCGTATATTATGACATAGGACGGCTTGAACAACCGCACTACCGATATTTCAGAGAGGCGACAATGGCCGCAGATAATGACGATTACGTGTATGACGAGGCGACCGGCGAATGGCGGCCTGCGTCCGAGCTGGCCGCAGAAGCTTCGCGCGCGAACGAAGTGCGCGATGCGGCAGGCAACGTGCTTGCGGATGGTGACCAGGTAACGCTGATCAAGGATCTGAAGGTCAAAGGCACCAATACGGTCATCAAGCAGGGCACTGTCATCAAATCGATCCGCCTGACCGGAAATCCGGAAGAAATCGATTGCAGGCACGAGACGGTTAAGGGTCTGGTGCTGCGCACCGAATTCGTCCGCAAAAGATAAAGGACAGCGTACGACATGGCGATACTTACCATCGAGGAGCTCGCGGAAACGCTTCAGCCGGCACAGGCGATTGCGGGCCTCGACCTTGGGACGAAAACCATCGGCCTTGCCATGTCGGACCTGTCGCGGCGCTTCGCCACGCCGCGCCCCGTCATCAAACGGGTCAAATTCACTCGGGATGCCGAGGTGCTGCTGGCCTTTGCCGAAAAGGAAAAGGTATCCGCTTTCATCATCGGCCTGCCCATAAACATGGATGGATCGGCCGGACCACGCGCTCAGGCAACACGCGCCTTCGTTCGTACCATGGGGGAGAAAACCGCCCTGCCCTTCATTTTCTGGGATGAACGGCTTTCAACGGTCGCCGCCGAACGTGTGCTTCTGGAAATGGATGTCTCTCGCGCCAAACGGGCCGAACGCATCGATTCGGCAGCCGCAAGCTTCATTCTTCAGGGCGCGCTGGACAGGCTTTCGGCACTCGCCCGCGCAACGGGCTGACGTCCCTGCCACCAATTGGCAATCTGTTTTCGCTTGCGGAAAGCAAGGATCGCAAAAACGATCAGGCTGTCGACCGCTATGGCGCGCGCGACCAGCGGCGGCAGGCTTTCCGGCGGCAGGCCGAGGATATTACCGTAAATCTGGAATACCAGATCATGCGTCTGGCGCGTCAGCATGAAGAAGCCGAAGCTCAAGTCGTAATAGGATAGCCAGTACCAGCTGCCGAGCAATGCAACGGGACCGGCCCAGAGGATCAAAAACCACTTCATGCAGTCTGCTCCCGCGTGAAAATCGTATCGGGAATGCCAGCAAGCACCGCCCAGCGCACCAGAGCCATCAGGCAAAGGTTAAACGCTGGCGCGTCAATATCCAACGGCAGCATAGCAAAAAACGTCATCATGACGCCCAAAGCTGTCCAGCGGCTCACTTGCGGCTCCCTTATACGCAGTCATTGCGCATGGTTAACATTTTGTTAATTCACACTGGACCGGTAACCATGGCTAAGCAAATGAAAGCTGTCGGTATGGTTAACGGTGGCGGGTCCGGCTGTGGAAAACACCCCTCACGAAGCCAACGGCATGCGATGCCACAAGGTTGCCGGACCGCTGAAAACATGGTTGATTTTTCGTCAAATAACGGCCGATTTTGTTAGGGTGACCGTCTCGCCCGGCTCGTTACGCCAGGTTCAGCCGTAAACGCCGCGCACCAGTCTTTTGACGGCGGTTGCAATCTTGTCCCAGTCCTTGTCCGACTTCAACGGCACGCCGGCGAACTGGCCGCTGGTGGCGGCGGAAATCACGAGATGCTGGATGGCGGCGAACAACACGGCATTGACGGCTGAGGTATCTACGCCCTTGGGTGCTGCCAGCGATCCGCGCATGCGCTCCAGCCATTTGCCGAGCGATTTGGCACGGGCTTCGGCAAGCTGCCTGACCTGCGGCGAGCCATCCGACACTTCCCAAGCAATGATCTTGCAGACGAGAGGATCGCTGCGCAGCGCATCCATGAAATAAAGCGCCAGCTTTTCCATGAGATCGCCATAGGTCAACAGGAACATGCCGCCGGTATCTTCAGGAATACGGTCCTTCACCCAGGATCCGAGATCCTCGCCGATCGCCTCGATCAACCCTTCCAGACCGCCGAAATAACGGTAGATCAGCTGCTTGTCGCATCCGGCGCGGCGGGCAACGGCATTGATGCCAAAACCCTGAAAGCCCTCTTCGGCCAGAAGCGACCGGGCCGCCTCAAAAATCGCCTTTTCGGTCGCAGCGCGATCCTTGATGCGCTTTTCCGGCTTGTCGGCTGAAATCACCTCTGCGGTCGCCAGCATGCTTCCCTACCCGTCTTTTAAAAGGCCTGACCCAACGGGTTAACAAAGCATGAAGACGAGGACAATGCAGCGCAGCGGCTGGGGAGAAGGTTCCTGTGGATGAATGAAGATCGAGGACCCCTACCCCGCAAATAATCACTCCAGCGCCATTCCAAACCACACGGTGCCTGGTGTGTCGTGGGTTTCGAGACGTTTGAAGCCGCGAGTTTCCCAAAAGCGGATACCCGCCTGGTTGCGCTCGCTGGCGCCGAGGTGGATGCCATAGACGTTGTTTTGTCTCGCCATATCCAGCCAGCGCGACAAAAGCCGCGTGCCGCCGCCCTTGCCCTGCGTGCGTGGCAGAAGGTTCAGGTGGATATGGGCCGGAAACGGATCGGTCAGCCAGGTTGGCGTGTGGCGAGGGTGGTGGATGAAATGTGCACGGCGCTGATCGGCGTCCCATGTTTGCTGGTCGCCAACGGGGTCGGGATAAAGGGCGCGAAGATGCGGCCACCACTCACGCTCCAGCCGCTCATCATGCAAGGCGGTATCGAGCGCGCCGGCGATGTAACCGCAGACACCCTCTTCGTCTTCCGCCACAAAAACGGCATCGGGCCACAGATGCAGATAAGGCACGGAATAAATATGCCCCACCATGCGGCCATCGCGATAAAGCGGGGTGGCATCCTGCCCGGCATCGCCGGTGGCAAGACTGATGGCGTAGAGCGCCTCTTCATCTTCAGGACGGGCAGAGCGGAAGGTCAGCATCTGCTATCGACCCCCATCTCCATGCGCGCACACGCGCCCACCGACTGAAAGACAGAAATACGCCCCACGCCAACGCCTTTTCTCAAATCCGATACCCCTCCCACAGGGACTGCAACAACAGCCTTCCACCCTTTATCGGTCAGGACGCGGGCGGATACAATAAATCGATTATATAATTCGGATCAAAGCGAGAATCGAGCATGCCGTAAGTATGTCGCCAACCACCCGCCAGACGGGTTTCGAGGAAGGCGTCTGCGATCTTGCCGGCGCCGAGCCGGCAAAGTTCGGCGGCAGCGGCAGCAAGTGCGAATTGTTCCACCAGCAGGCGGGCAGCACCCTCATCGCGTTCGGCAAGCGCGATTGCGGCGCGCAGCACATCCGTGGTCTTTTTGCCGGCGGGTCCGAGATCGCGCTCCAGCGTCTGGAAAACGAGATCGAACAGATCCTTGCCGCGCTGAAGAACACGCAGCACATCCAGCGCCATGACGTTGCCGGAGCCTTCCCATATGGCATTGACCGGCGCTTCGCGGTAGTGGCGAGCAATCGGCCGTTCTTCCACATAGCCGTTGCCGCCAAGGCACTCCATCGCCTCGTAGATCAACGCCGGCGCGATCTTGCAGCACCAGTATTTCACAATCGGCGTCATCACCCGCGCATAGGCCGCCTCGGCGGCATTGTTGCGGGCGGCATCGAATGCCGATGCCAGCCGGAAGGAGAGTGCCGTTGCGGCTGCGACATCCAGCGCCATATCGGCGAGAACGCGCGTCATTATCGGCTGGCTGACCAGCGTCTTGCCGAAGACGGAACGGCCGCGTGCGAAATGCACGGCTTCGGCGAGCGAAGCGCGCATCATGCCTGATGATGCCAGCGCGCAGTCGAGCCGCGTCAGCGTCACCATGTCGAGAATGGTGCGCACACCGCTGCCGGGTTCACCCAGAAGATAACCGAAAGCATCGGTGAACTCGACTTCGGCTGAGGCGTTGGAGCGGTTGCCGAGCTTGTCCTTCAGGCGCTGGAAGTGCAGGCCGTTGGCGGAACCGTCTTCCAGATAACGCGGCACCAGGAAACAGCCCATGCCGTCGCCCATCTGCGCCAGCATGACGAAACCGTCGCTCATCGGCGCGGACAGGAACCATTTGTGGCCGGACAGGCGATAGATGCCCTCGCCCACCCGCTCCGCCGTGCTGCGGTTGGCGCGCACATCCGTGCCGCCCTGCTTTTCCGTCATGCCCATGCCGACGGTGACGGCGGTTTTCTGCAAGGCCGGTTTCTGCGAGGAATCATATTTCCGTGACAGTATCTTCGGCACCCATTCCTTCTGCACACGCGACGAGGTCATGATGGCGGCGACAGAGGCGCTGGTCATGGTCAACGGGCAGAGATGCCCGGCCTCGAGCTGCGAGGTCAGATAAAATTTGGTGGCGCGCGCCTTGTGTTCATTGCCGCGCGTTTCGGCTGCATTTTCCCAGACGCTGGAATGAAGACCCGATGACATGGAACGGCGCATCAGTGCGTGCCATGCGGGATGGAACTCAACCTGATCGAGACGTTCCCCGCGCGGGCCATGCGTGTGCAGCTGCGGCACGCCCTGATTGGCCATGCGCGCCAGTTCCTGCGCCTCGTGCGAGGTGACGTAACGGCCGAGCTGGTCGAACTCGTCCCTCAGATTGCGTGACAGGCCGGATGTGAGGTCGACGATCAGCGGATCGGAACGATAGGCATTGATACCGGACCATAGGCTAGGCTGGTTTAGTTCGGCGAGCGATTCTTCTGTCCGGTTCATGCCTGTCATTCGCATCCTTCTATCGGGATTCGTGCTTTATTGCGTGTATATGCCAAAACCCGGCTTATCGCATGCTTGCCCGCAAAGCCACCTGTCTTTATAGACCCGTTGACTATTGCGACCCGGAGGACAATTTCCATGGTCTATTTTCCCCACCGCCATCTCCTCGGCATAAAGGGGCTTTCCCATCAGGATATAACCCTGCTTCTCGACAAGGCCGACGAAGCGGTGAAAATCAGCCGTCAGCGCGAGAAAAAAACCTCGACGCTTCGGGGCCTCACGCAGATCAACCTGTTCTTCGAAGCTTCGACCCGGACACAATCCTCCTTCGAACTTGCCGGAAAACGGCTTGGCGCCGATGTGATGAACATGTCGGTCAGCAATTCCTCGGTGAAGAAGGGCGAAACGCTGATCGACACAGCGATGACGCTGAACGCCATGCGCCCCGATGTGCTGATCGTGCGTCACTCCTCGGCCGGTGCCGCAGCCCTTCTCGCGCAGAAGGTTGCCTGCTCCGTGGTCAATGCCGGCGACGGCCAGCATGAACACCCGACGCAGGCCCTTCTCGACGCACTGACCATTCGCCGCGCCAAGGGTGATCTTTCGGGAATAACGGTGGCGATCTGCGGCGACGTACTGCATTCGCGCGTTGCCCGCTCCAACATCATCCTGCTCAACCAGATGGGCGCGCGCGTGCGCGTCGTGGCTCCCGCGACGCTTCTTCCCTCCGGCATTCGCGACATGAGCGTCGAGGTCTTCCATGACATGAAGGAAGGCCTGAAGAACGCCGATGTTGTGATGATGCTGCGCCTGCAGCGCGAGCGCATGTCCGGCTCCTTCGTGCCTTCGGTGCGCGAATATTTCCACTATTACGGTCTCGATGCCGAAAAGTTGAAGGCAGCGAAAGAAGATGCGCTGGTCATGCATCCCGGCCCGATGAACCGTGGCGTGGAAATCTCATCCGAAGTGGCTGATGGTCCGCAGAGCGTCATCGAAAGCCAGGTGGAAATGGGGGTTGCCGTGCGCATGGCTGTCATGGAAACCCTGCTTGTCTCGCAAAATCAGGGTGAGCGCGTATGAGTGCCGTGACCGTTCTCAAAAACCTTCGCATCGTTGATCCCTCCCGCAATCTGGACGAGGTGGGCAGCATCGTCATCGGTGCCGACGGCACGATCCTCGCCTCCGGCGGGCAGGCACACAACCAGGGTGCGCCCGAGGGTGCGACGGTTCGCGACTGCAAGGGGCTGCTGGCCGTTCCCGGTCTGGTGGATGCCCGCGTCTTTGTCGGTGAGCCGGGCGGCGAACACCGTGAAACCATCGAATCCGCATCGCGCGCGGCAGCGGCCGGCGGCGTCACCAGCATCATCGTCATGCCGGACACCGACCCCGTTATCGACGACATTGCGCTGGTCGAATATGTGAAAAAGGCGGCACGCGACAAGGCGCTCGTCAATGTGCATCCCGCCGCAGCACTGACCAAGGGCCTCAACGGCGAGGAAATGACCGAGATCGGCATGCTGAAGGAAGCCGGTGCGGTTGCCTTCACCAATGGCCGCAGGGCGCTTTCCGACACGCTGGTGCTGCGCCGCGCCATGACCTATGCGCGCGAATTGGGTGCGGTGATTGCACTTGAGACCCGCGACAAATATATCGGCGGCGGCGACATGAACGAGGGGCTTTTCGCAAGCTGGCTCGGTCTGTCCGGAATCCCCAAGGAAGCCGAGATCATTCCGCTGGAGCGCGACCTGCGCATTGCCGGTCTGACGCAAGCGATCTATCACGCCGCCAAGATTTCCGTGCCGGAATCGGCAGAAGCGATCCGTCTTGCCCGGCAGCGGGGCGTCAAGGCGACCTGCGGCATCTCGATCAACCATCTGACGCTGAACGAGAACGATATCGGCGAATACCGTACCTTCTTCAAGCTCTCACCTCCCTTGCGCGCCGAAGACGACCGCAAGGCCATGGTCGAGGCGCTGAAGGATGGCACGATCGACATCATCGTTTCCTCGCACGACCCGCAGGACGTGGACACCAAGCGCCTGCCCTTTTCGGATGCGGCAAGCGGTGCGGTGGGGCTGGAAACCATGCTGGCGGCGGCGCTTCGCCTTCACCATAGCGGCGAGGTTCCGCTGATGCGGCTGATCGATGCGCTTTCCACCCGCCCGGCGAAAATCTTCGGACTGGATGCGGGAACGCTTAAAGCCGGCGCGAAGGCTGATATCACGCTGATCGACCTGGACGAGCCTTGGCTGGTTGCGAGAGATCAACTGGTGTCGAAATCCAAGAATACGCCGTTTGAGGATGCCCGTTTCAGCGGCCGCGCTGTCGCCACTTATGTGGCTGGCAAAGCGGTTCATTCCTTGGCATAAGATCACGGGCATGGGATCACGCAGGCGCGCGACGAGAGGGAACGTTGAATGAGTGCTTTGACTGACTGGCAGACGGCGCCTGCCCTTCTCGCGCTTGCGGCGCTGATTGGCTATCTATTCGGCTCGATACCCTTCGGCCTGCTTCTTACCCGCATGGCGGGGCTGGGCGATGTGCGCAAGATTGGTTCCGGCAATATTGGCGCCACCAATGTGCTGCGCACCGGCAACAAGAAGCTCGCCGCAGCGACATTGCTGCTCGATGCGCTGAAGGGCACCGCCGCAGTGCTCGTCGCCAATGCGCTCTGGGGTTACGAGGCGTCGCTGGTTGCCGGTTTCTTTGCCTTTCTCGGCCATCTGTTTCCGGTGTGGCTCGGTTTCAAGGGCGGCAAGGGCGTGGCGACCTATATCGGCGTGCTTTTAGGCGCTGCCCCCCTGATGATGCTGGCTTTTGCGCTGATCTGGCTCGCAACCGCGTTCATCACCCGGTATTCCTCGCTGTCGGCGCTGGTTGCCATGCTTGTGATCCCGGTCGCCCTATGGATAGTCGGGCCTGAAAAGACGGCGCTTCTGGTAACGTTGCTGAGCGTGATTTCCTGGTGGAAACACCGGGAAAACATCGCACGGCTTCTGGCCGGCACGGAAAGCAGGATCGGGCAAAAGGGCTAAGGCCAGCTTTAGGGATACGTCATGCCGCATGAGGAAACGACACGGCAGGGCATCGAGCTTTCCGCGCGGCAGCGGGTCGCATGGCTTCGGCTGATCCGCAGCGACAATATCGGCCCCGTCACCTTCCGCGAACTCATCAATCATTTTGGCAGCGCTGAAAAAGCGCTTTCTGCCCTGCCCGAGCTTTCAAGGCGCGGCGGTTCATTGCGCAGCCCGCGCATTGCCACACAGGCGGAAGCGGAAGGCGAAATCGAAACGGCTGAAAGATTCGGCGCTCGCTTCGTCGGCATCGGTGAGCCGGACTATCCGCCTGCCCTGCGACAGCTCGACGGCGCGCCGCCACTGATCGCCATGAAGGGCTCGGCTTCCACCGCAACAAGACCTTGCGTCGGCATCGTCGGATCACGTAACGCCTCCATCAACGGCGCGAAATTCGCCGCGATGCTGGCGCGCGATTGCGGTCGTGCGGGCTATACGATCGCTTCCGGGCTGGCGCGCGGCATCGATGCGGCAGCGCACCGGGCAAGCCTTGCAACCGGCACGGTGGCCATGCTGGCGGGCGGTCTCGACCGTCCCTACCCGCAGGAAAATTTCGGGCTCTTGCAGGACATCTACGAACAGGGCGGCGCGACAATCAGCGAAATGCCCTTCGGCTGGGAGCCACGCGCGCGGGATTTCCCCCGCCGCAACCGGCTGATATCGGGCGTCTCGCTCGGCGTCGTCATAGTGGAAGCGGCGGAACGATCCGGTTCGCTGATCACGGCGCGGCTTGCCGGCGAAGCTGGCCGGCTGGTTTTCGCCGTGCCAGGCTCCCCACTCGATGCACGCTGCGAAGGCACCAACCGGCTGATCAAGGAAGGCGCGATGCTGACCACGGGGGCGGCCGATATTCTCGATGCGCTACGACCGCTGATGGAACCGCAATTGCCCTATGACCGCAAGGTCGAGGAACCACGATCCGATGAGGAAATGTCACCGCCCGGAGATGACGAGCGCAGCATCGTTGCCGCCGCTCTCGGGCACTCGCCCGTCGAAACGGACGATATCATTCGCCACACGGGTTTTTCCGCGGCCACGGTTCACATGGTGCTGCTGGAACTCGATATTGCAGGGCGGTTAAACCGGCACGCCGGGGGGCGGGTTTCGCTCCTCGCGGATTGATAGCTTGCGCCGCCCGCTCTGGATATCGCCGACTTCCACATAGGCCATTTCAATCAGATAGCACAGCATGTCGGCGCCCTCGCGATTGGCGACGAGCCTCAGTTCCGCGAGCATCTGGCGAATGTAAGCCAAGTTCTCTCTGGTCCCTTCATTATCGGCATTATTGTTTGTTGCGTTCGGGACCATATATCTATCCTGGAATTTCAACCTGAAACAAAGATCATTACGTCAATTCAAATCATGTTGGTCACTATAACAAATTTACCAAAGATTGCAATACAACGACAGATTATCCATAGGTTGCAATTGCCTTGGAGCGATAAAATCGGGCTTGCCTCTTGACCCGCGCGCATTACCTGTCCATGTCGAATTATAAAGAAGGCGAATTGCGGCATTATGCCGTGATCCGGCTATGTTAACGGACCAGTTCCAGAGAAAAACAATATGAATGTCGTCGTCGTAGAATCTCCTGCCAAAGCCAAGACGATCAACAAGTATCTTGGTCCGGGCTACAAGGTTCTTGCATCCTTTGGCCACGTCCGGGACCTTCCTGCCAAGGACGGATCTGTGCTGCCCGACCAGGACTTCGAAATGTCCTGGGAGGTCGATAGCGCATCCGCCAAGCGCATGAAGGACATTGCCGACGCGGTGAAATCCTCCGACGGCCTGTTTCTCGCAACCGACCCGGATCGCGAGGGTGAAGCGATTTCCTGGCATGTGCTTGATCTCTTGAAGAAGAAGCGCGTTCTCGGCGACAAGCCGGTGAAGCGCGTGGTCTTCAACGCCATCACCAAAAAGGCGGTGCTGGACGCGATGGCGAACCCGCGCGACATCGACGTGCCGCTGGTCGATGCCTATCTTGCCCGCCGTGCGCTGGATTATCTTGTCGGTTTCAACCTGTCGCCGGTTTTGTGGCGCAAGCTGCCGGGCGCCCGTTCCGCCGGCCGCGTGCAGTCCGTTTCGCTGCGTCTCGTCTGCGACCGCGAAGCCGAGATCGAGCGTTTCGTCTCCGAGGAATACTGGAACATCAGCGCGCTGTTGAAGACACCGCGCGGTGACGAGTTCGAGGCGAAGCTGGTTTCCGCCGATGGCAAGAAGCTGCAAGGCCGTTCGATCAAGACAGTAGATGACGCCAACCGCCTGAAGGCGCTCCTTGAAGGCGCGACCTATATTGTCGATACGGTCGAGGCGAAACCCGTCAAGCGCAATCCCGGCCCGCCCTTCACCACCTCGACGCTGCAGCAGGCTGCCTCCTCGCGCATGGGCTTTTCCGCCTCGCGCACCATGCAGGTGGCCCAGAAGCTTTATGAAGGTATCGACATCGGCGGCGAAACCGTTGGTTTGATCACCTATATGCGTACCGACGGCGTGCAGATGGCGCCGGAAGCGATAGATGCCGCACGCCGCGCCATCGGCGAGCAGTTCGGCGACCGCTATGTGCCGGAAAAGGCGCGCTTCTACTCGACCAAGGCAAAGAACGCGCAGGAAGCGCACGAGGCTATCCGTCCGACCGATTTTAACCGCACGCCGGATCAGGTGAAGCGTTACCTCGATGCCGACCAGTTGCGTCTTTACGACCTGATCTGGAAGCGCGGCATTGCGAGCCAGATGGCATCTGCCGAAATCGAACGTACCACGGTGGAAATCCTTGCCGACAAGGACGGTGAAAAGGCCGGGCTTCGTGCTGTCGGTTCCGTCATCCGCTTCGACGGCTTCATTGCCGCCTATACCGACCAGAAAGAAGATGGCGAGCAGAGCGACGACGGTGACGATGAAGGCCGCCTGCCGCAGATCAATGCGCGCGAGAACCTCGCCAAGCAGAAGATCAACGCCAGCCAGCACTTCACCGAGCCGCCGCCGCGTTATTCGGAAGCATCGCTCATCAAGAAGATGGAAGAACTCGGCATCGGCCGTCCTTCCACCTATGCGGCGACACTGAAGACGCTAAGCGACCGCGAATATATCATCATCGACAAGCGCAAGCTCATTCCCCATTCGCGCGGACGGCTGGTGACGGCTTTCCTCGAAAGCTTCTTTGCCAAATATGTCGAATACGACTTCACCGCCGATCTGGAAGAAAAGCTCGACCGCATTTCCGCGGGCGAACTGGACTGGAAGCAGGTGCTGCGCGATTTCTGGAAGGATTTCTTCGCGCAGATCGAAGATACCAAGGAATTGCGCGTTACCAACGTGCTGGATGCGCTCAATGAAGTTCTGGCCCCGCTGGTCTTCCCCAAGCGTGAGGACGGCTCCGATCCGCGCATCTGTCAGGTTTGCGGCACCGGCAACCTTTCGCTGAAGCTCGGCAAATATGGCGCTTTCGTCGGTTGCTCCAATTATCCGGAGTGCAACTTTACCCGCCAGCTCACGTCCGATGGCTCGGAAGCCGAAGCTTCCGTATCCAACGAGCCGAAAGCGCTGGGTGCCGATCCGATGACCGGCGAGGAGTTGACGCTTCGGTCTGGCCGTTTCGGCCCGTACATCCAGCGCGGCGATGGCAAGGAGGCCAAGCGCTCCTCGCTGCCCAAGGGCTGGAAGCCTGAGGAGATCGACCACGAAAAGGCGCTGGCGCTCATCAACCTGCCGCGCGATATCGGCAAGCATCCCGAAACCGGCAAGATGATTTCCGCCGGGCTTGGCCGCTACGGACCCTTCCTGTTGCATGACGGTTCCTATGCGAACCTCGAAAGCATCGAAGATGTGTTCTCGATCGGCCTCAACCGTGCCGTTACCGTCATTGCCGAGAAGCAGAGCAAGGGACCGGGGCGCGGCCGCAACGGCACGCCTGCGGCGCTGAAGGAACTGGGTGATCACCCGGATGGCGGCCCGATCACCGTCCGCGACGGGCGTTACGGCGCTTACGTCAACTGGGGCAAAGTTAACGCCACCATTCCAAAGGGGCAGGATCCGACCTCCGTGACGCTGGACGAATCGCTGGTGCTGATTGCCGAGCGTATCGCCAAGACCGGAACCGGCGGCAAGCCCGCCAAGGCCAAGAAACCTGCTGCCAAGAAGGCCGATGGCGACACAGCCGCAAAGCCGAAGGCGACAAAAGCCAAGGCCGCAACGAAAAGCAAGACGGCTGCCAAGCCGAAGGCCGCAGCCAAACCCAAGAAGGCAGAATCGTGAGCAAGGCGCCGCGTCAGAGACAGGGTTCCGCCAGCGACGGCTTCGGACGTACCGGGCGCGGCAAGCGGGCAAATGAAGGTGAAGGCATCATCCATGGCGAGGTGCCTTCCCGCGAAGTGCTGCTGAAATTCATCGCCGAGCATCCGCAGCAGGCCTCCAAGCGCGAAATCGCCAAGGCTTTCGGGCTGAAAGGCGACGACCGCGTTGTGCTCAAGGCACTGCTGAAGGAGCTTGAAACCGATGGCATGGTGCAGAAGAGCCGCAAGACGCTGACGCGACCGGGTGGCCTGCCGCCGGTGACGGTTCTCGACATCACCACCCGCGACAAGGACGGCGAATTGATCGGCCGGCCTGCCGAATGGCCTGAAGATCAGGGCGCGGCCCCCGCCGTGCTCATCCGCCAGTCCTCGCAGGACCGCAGTAAGAAAGCCCCTGCCGCCGGTCTCGGCGATCGCATTCTGGCAAAAATATTCCCTTCCAAGGACAGCGTCGGCCCGGCCTACACGGCCCGCGTCGTCAAGCTGATCGACCGTCGTCAGAACGCACTGCTTGGCGTGTTCAAGGAAACGGAAGGCGGCGGCGGACGCCTGATGCCGATCGACCGGCGCGGCGAGGAAATGGTCATCGACCCCGAGGGTGTCGGCGATGCCAAGGACGGCGACCTGATCGAGGTGGAAACCTCGCGCAACAGCGGTCGTTACGGCCTGACACGCGCAAAGGTTCTTTCGGTCGTCGGCTCAGTCGCCTCGGAAAAGGCGATCTCGATGATCGCGATCCATGCCCACGGTATTCCGCACATCTTCCCGCCGAATGTTCTGGCGGAGGCGGATGCCGCAAAACCCGCGACCATGTCGCACCGCGAAGACTGGCGCGACCTGCCGCTGATCACGATCGATCCGGCCGACGCAAAGGACCATGACGACGCGGTCTATGCCGAACTCGACCCCTCGCCCGACAATCCTGATGGAGTGATCGTCACCGTCGCCATCGCCGACGTGTCCTGGTATGTGCGATCAGGCGCACCGCTCGACCGCGAGGCGCTGAAGCGTGGTAACTCCGTCTATTTCCCTGATCGTGTCGTCCCGATGCTGCCGGAACGCATCTCCAACGACCTCTGCTCGCTGAAGGAAGGCGTCGACCGCCCTGCCCTTGCTGTGCGGATGACCTTCTCGAAGGAAGGCCGCAAGGCGAGCCACACTTTCCATCGCATCATGATGAAGAGTGCCGCCAAGCTCTCCTACCAGCAGGCGCAGGCCGCAATCGACGGTCGCCCGGACGACAAGACCGGCACGCTGCTGGAGCCAATCCTGAAGCCGCTGTGGCACGCCTATGCCGTGATGAAGCGCGGCCGCGATCGCCGCCAGCCGCTGGAACTCGACATGCCGGAGCGCAAGATCCAGCTCAGGCCCGACGGCACTGTTGACAAGGTAGTCATTCCCGAACGCCTCGACGCGCACAAGCTGATCGAGGAAATGATGATCCAGGCGAACGTCGCCGCCGCAGAGACCCTGGAAAAGAAAAAGCAACGGCTGGTCTACCGCGTGCATGACGCCCCCACACTTACCAAGCAGGAAGTGCTGCGCGAATTCCTCGGCACCATCGGCATTTCCATGGCCAAGGGTGTCGCGATGCGCGCCAATTCCTTCAACGGCATTCTGGCGCGCGCACTCGACACGCCGCACCAGATCATGGTCAACGAGATGGTGCTGCGCAGTCAGAGCCAGGCGATCTACAGCCCGGAAAATATCGGCCATTTCGGCCTCAACCTAATGAAGTACGCGCATTTCACCTCACCGATCCGCCGTTATGCCGACCTGATCGTGCATCGGGCGCTGGTCGGATCGCTAGGCCTCGGCGAAGGCGGCATCACCCCGCAGGAAGAGGCGACGCTTGACGATATCGCCGCCGAAATCTCGACCTTCGAGCGCCGCGCCATGGCCGCAGAGCGCGACACCATCAACCGGCTGATCGCGCACCATCTTTCCGAGCGCGTCGGTGAGGAGTTCGATGGCCGCGTCGCGGGTGTCACCAAGGCGGGACTATTTGTCGCGCTGCCGCAGTTTGGCGCCGACGGGTTTGTTCCTATATCTACACTTGGAACCGACTATTTCCTCTACGACGAAGCTCATCAGGCTCTGACGGGGGAAAAGACGGGTCTCGGTTATCAACTCGGCGATACGGTTCAGGTGCGGCTTGCAGAAGCGGTACCCTTGGCTGGTGCGCTGCGGTTTGAAATGCTGAGCCCGGGGCGCAAGATGCCGGTCGGCTCGCGGTCGTTCCACAAGGCAGGCCGGCGGACATCACGTCCTTCCGCCAAGCCGGGAACAAGGCCGCCGAGAGGACGTCGGTAACAAGACCGCGTCAAGCGGTTAAGACAAACGGGAGAAGGACTTCAGGATGAGTGCAAATCAGGGCTCGGAAACGGTTACCTTCGGAGATGGAAGCGCGGAGCGTCCGCTTGGCCGCTCGATCATGCGGGGCATGGCCAATCGCTGCCCGGCCTGTGGCAGCGGTCGCCTGTTTCGGGCCTTCCTGAAGCCGGTGGACAATTGCGCGGCCTGCGGCGAGGAAATGCATCATCACCGCTCCGACGACCTGCCGCCCTATATTTCCATCGTCATCATCGGCCATATCGCCGTTGGCGGCTTCATGATGACCGATCTCGTGCTTTCCGTTCCCATGTGGGTACACTTCGCCATCTGGGTGCCTATCACCATTCTGGCCGCGCTTCTGACGCTACAACCGATCAAGGGTGGCGTCATCGGCCTGCAATGGGCACTTAGAATGCACGGCTTCGACGGAAAACAGCCAAAAGTGCAGATCGACGGCTCCTCCCACTAACGGCGGGCGGGAATTTGCAAGTGTCCGAGCTTCCCTCGAGCACCCAAGCGGCGAGCGGCCCGTTGCGGCCGCGCGATGCCGCCTCAATCATCCTGTTTGATCGTTCCGGCCCTGCTATTCGCGTGCTGATGGGCCGGCGCAGTAATGCCCACATATTCATGCCCGGCGCCTACGTGTTTCCCGGCGGCAAACGCGATCCGCGCGACCACGCCCTGCCCTTCTCCGGCGATCTGCACCCCGCCGTGCTGCGCAGCCTCACCACGTCTGCCGCGCGCCGCCTGAGCGCTGCCGGGGCACGGGCGCTGGCGCTTGCCGCCGCGCGCGAGCTCGTGGAGGAAACCGGCGTCGATATGGGCATGGACGCTGATGGTCCGGATCTTTCGCGTTTTCGATATGTGGCGCGCGCAATCACCCCGCCCGGCAATATCAGGCGTTACGACACGCGATTCTTTTGCTGTTACGCCGACGAGTTGCGGCTGGATACCCGGCTAATCAGGGATTCAGATGAGCTGCACAATGTGCAATGGCTTGACATGACAGCGCTTTCCAGTCTGAACATGCCGAAAATCACACGCACGGTTCTCGAAGATGTCACAAAACTCATGATAGGTGATCCGTCACTGCCCTTTGAAAGCCCCGCGCGGCTCTATGTCACGCGCCACGGCCGATTCATTCGAGACTTTGTATAAAGGCCGTCATGTCACAAATGAAATGCGAAGCGGACGCCATTCACTGGCCCTCACTGATCGCCGCCATCTCCGCCATCAGTGCGGTCGGTGTCGCCATCGGCCTGGGCCTGCCGCTCCTGTCGATCATCCTTGAGAAGCGCGGCATCTCCTCCACCATGATCGGGGTAAATTCGGCAATGGCCGGCGTTGCGGCGATGATGGCAGCGCCGGTGACCACCAAGATCGCCCATGATTTCGGCGTGGCGCGAACGATGCTATTTGCCGTTGTCGTGTCGGCCCTGAGTGCGCTCTGTTTCTATTTCGCCGACGCCTTCTGGATGTGGTTTCCGCTGCGAATCGTCTTCCATGGCGCAACCACCACGCTGTTCATCCTCTCCGAATACTGGATCAACATGACCGCGCCACCGAAAAAACGCGGCATGGTTCTCGGCATCTACGCCACCGGACTTGCGGTTGGGTTTGCGGTTGGCCCGTTATTGTTTTCCGTGGTCGGCAGCGATGGCATCCTGCCGTTTCTGGTCGGGGCAGCAATCATACTGCTTGCCGCGATCCCGATCTTCCTTGCGCGCGGCGAAAGCCCGGAGCTGAGCGAAAGGCCGAACCACCATTTCGCCCGTTATATATGGCTGGTGCCGATGGCTTCTGCGGCGGCCTTCGTGTTCGGCGCCGTGCAAGCGGGCGGTCTGTCGCTCTTTCCCATCTATGCGACCCGCGAAGGCTTCAACGAATCGCAGGCGGCACTTCTGCTGACCGTGATGGGCATCGGCAACATGGTCTTCCAGATACCGATCGGCCTGCTTTCGGACCGAATGAAGGACCGGCGCACAATGCTGGCGCTGATGGCCTTTGCGGGCGTTTGCGGCACGCTGGCGCTGCCCTTGCTGGTGGATAGATGGATTCTCGTCGCGGCCCTGCTGCTGTTCTGGGGCGGCCTCGTATCCGGCATGTATACCGTCGGCCTTACCCATCTGGGATCGCGTCTCAAAGGGGCCGATCTGGTGGCCGCCAACGCCGCCTTCATCTTCTGCTATGCCATGGGCACAATAGCCGGACCACAGGCCGTCGGCATTTCCATGGATGTTGCGGGTACCGATGGTTTCGCCTGGGCGCTTGCCGTGTTTTTCGGGCTTTACGTGGTGCTTTATGCCTTCCGTTTTGTTTTCAGGGCAAAACAGACTTGACTTTTCAGGCGCGATACGTAGTTTCGCGCCAGATTTAGCCGAGGTGAGAAGCGCCTGCGGCTTCTCTTTTGTTTAAAGGCAGGACGACCATGGCGAAAGCTACAACAATCAAGATCAAGCTGCTGTCGACAGCCGACACCGGTACCTTCTACGTCACCACCAAGAACAGCCGTACGTTCACGGACAAGATGACGAAGACGAAGTATGACCCGGTTGTACGCAAGCACGTTGAATTCAAGGAAACCAAGATCAAGTAATTCTTGATCGGGTTCTCCGGCAAAAGCGCGCCCAACGGGCGCGTTTTTTGTTTGTATGGAAAAGATGCCGCCAACGGCATTCTTTGCGCCAGCGCCCTCGCAAGGCCCGCCACGGGCCAACGAATCGCAACCTTCCTAGTTGCGGTTGTTGAGTTTGGAACCCAGTCGGCGCTATTGGCACGGCGGGAAAACTCTTTATCACCGTCTCGCCTAACCAGCGCCTCTCCTAATCAGCGTCTCATCGGCCAAATGCGTCAACCGCTGCGACAGCGCGCTGCCTGCGCGCGCAGCCGGATGTGCTGCGCTATAAGCGGCAAGCACAAGCGCAGAATATTTTGGGAGATAAGGCGGTCGGCTAACGATGTGATCACGGCACGAGGAACCGATTCGGACATCGTCAGCCGACCGACCCCACGATCCAGGAGATGCGGCGGACCTGAGCATCATGGGGCATTCAAACTACGCAATACCAGCCCCTGACGACCGAAACATCAGCGGCGTAAACCGCCATCGTTTCTTCATCACTAGACGGAAAAACCGCCGGAAGAACTGTTATTCTCGATTGGGAGTGTGCGCAGAAGTAAAATAAAAATCAACAAATTCTTAAGCCAGAGATACATCACCTGGAAAACATGGTTAAATATACAACGCTGGCACACTATAGTTCCGTGAGCGATTGAATTCAACGTATTTTTCAACTTGAACTCTATTAACCCTGTTAGACTTCACCCCCTCATTGCAA
This sequence comes from Agrobacterium sp. CG160-95, assembly GCF_053521725.1. Lineage (NCBI taxonomy): Bacteria > Pseudomonadati > Pseudomonadota > Alphaproteobacteria > Hyphomicrobiales > Rhizobiaceae > Agrobacterium > Agrobacterium sp. CG160-95. Next base: position 157,799 of record NZ_JBNWDU010000001.1, read on the forward strand.
GAAGATAAAATACTGGCAAGGTCAGGGACTTCGCGCTTGCCACAGTTTGCCGTCAGGTCTTTGGGCGGCTATCGATAACAATAAATGTCGAAAGTCTCAAAAGGCGGCACGGATTGTCAGCGTCATGGTCTGCGCCTTTAGGCGGCGGCCGCCACGACGCGGTTGCGTCCCGTGTGTTTCGCCTCGTAGAGCGCCCTGTCGGCCTGCTTCAGAAGCTCGTCCGGCGCGCCGAATGCTCCACTGCTGGTGGCGATGCCGAGCGAAGCCGTGATACTCAACTCGCGGTCGATGGAACGAACGTGAAACGGCTTGTCCTCGATGATTGCCCGCAGGCGTTCGGCAACGCTTGTGGCAAGCTCCATCGGCGTGTCGGGCATCACGACCACGAATTCCTCCCCGCCATACCGGCAGGCAAGATCGGCGCCGCGCACCGTGCTGCGGATGCGGGCTGCAAACTCGCGCAGAACCTCATCGCCGACATCGTGGCCATAGGTATCGTTGACCAGCTTGAAGCGGTCGATATCGGTCATGCAAATGGAAATCGGGCGGCCACGCACGGCGGCGCGGTCGAAAAGTATCTTCAGATGATTGTCGAGATAACGGCGATTGTTAAGACCAGTCAGCCCATCGACGATAGCAAGCTCCATCGTGTGCTGGAGATTGAGCCGCAGATGCTCGTTATAGCGCTTGCGCCGGATCTGCGTCAGAGACCGGGCGACAAGTTCGTTGGGATCGATCGGGCGGAGAATATAATCGTTCACGCCAAGATCGAGCGCCCGCGCCACCATGTCGTCCGCCCCCTGTTCCGCTACCAGAAGCAACGGCAGGAACCGGGTACGCTCCAGCGAACGAAGCTGCGAACACAGTCTCAGCGGATCGTAATCCTCAAAATTGGAATTGACGATGACAAGCTCGAAGGGGTTGCTCGCGGCCTTCAACAGGGCCGCCTGAGGCTCCGTGACGGCCTCGACCTCGGCAACCGGCTTCAGCGCCCTGACGATGCGTTCCTGCGAGCTGGCGCGGCCATCCGCCACCAGAACGCGGCCAGGCGTCTGCATGAGGCCATCGCTGCGCAGCATCTCCTCGATGCCGATCTCGCGCGCGGTCTCGGCCCGCAGCCGCAATTCGTCACTGACGGCCTTGAGGCGCACGAGGCTTTTGACACGGGCGATCAATTGAAGGTCGTTAACGGGCTTGGTCAGAAAATCATCGGCGCCGGCTTTCAGGCCGCGCACGCGATCTGAGGGCTGATCGAGTGCGGTGACCATGACAACAGGAATATGCGCCGTTTTCGGATTGGCCTTCAGTCGTTCGCAGACCTCGAAACCGTCCATGCCAGGCATCATGATGTCCAGCAGGATGATATCGACCTGTTCCTGGTCGCAGATACCAAGCGCCTTGAAACCATCCTCGGCGGTTACGACGTCGAAATATTCCGCGACAAGCCGGGCTTCGAGAAGCTTTACGTTTGCGGGTATGTCGTCAACAACCAGAACTCTCGCCGTCATAACAGTTCCCCAACCGCCTTACGCATCGCCTAGATAGGTCTTGATGATTTCGATGAATTTCGGAACGGAGATCGGCTTGGACACATAGGCCTCGCATCCGCCCTGACGAATGCGCTCCTCATCCCCCTTCATGGCGAAGGCGGTTACCGCGATGACCGGAATGACGTGCAGCTCATCATCCTCCTTCAGCCATTTCGTCACCTCCAGCCCGGAAACCTCCGGCAGCTGAATATCCATGAGAATGAGGTCGGGGCGATGCTTGCGGGCAAGATCCAGCGCTTCCATGCCGTTGCGTGTCTGGATCGTCGTATAGCCAGACGCCTCGATCAGGTCACGAAAGAGCTTCATGTTCAGCTCGTTGTCTTCGACTATCATGACCTGCTTGGGCATGGTGGGCAGTCCCCGTTTCGCTTTGAAACCTTCTCCCAGACATATAGGGTGCCAGAGAACCGATTCCATCGTCCATTTGTTGCGCAAGGCTAGAACGATTTGGTTTCAAAATAGGTAACTTCGGTAGAGAAATGCTGAGAGATACAAAAAACAAAGACAATGCCGGAAAAGATCCGCAAGAAACGGCGGCCTCCATACTTGGCTGGCTGGCAAACGAGCCGGAAATGCTCGGGCGTTTTCTGGCGCTGAGCGGATTGCAGGCCAATATGCTGCGCCATGCCGCCCACGATCCCGGCTTTCTGGCGGGGCTCACCGATTTTCTGATGAGCCACGAACCAGACCTCATGGCCTTCTGCGCGGCGACCGAAACATCCCCCGAAACGGTTGCCGCCGCCTGGCACCATTTTTCCGGCCCGGGGCTGGATTCGGGTGAGTATTGACAGGCCACCCCTTGAGCCACCGTCACGGCCGGAGTATGGTTAGCGACGTTCTGGTTTTGTTTTCGGCCCATGTCCACGTCGCATCTTTATGATCCCGGTTTTTGCCGCGACTGTCTGACCGGCCAGCCAGCGGACCTGAGGCGTTGTCGCGCCTGTGGCAGTCCCCGCCTCGTCTACCATGACGAACTCTACGACCTCAGCATCGCCCATATCGATTGCGACGCCTTTTACGCCTCCGTTGAAAAACGGGACAATCCCGATCTTGCCGACAAGCCGTTGATCATCGGCGGCGGAAAACGCGGCGTGGTTTCCACTGCCTGCTACATTGCCCGCATCCAGGGCGTGCGTTCCGCCATGCCGATGTTCAAGGCGCTGGAAGCTTGTCCGGACGCCGTGGTCATAAAGCCCGACATGGAAAAATACAGCCGCGTCGGCCGTCAGATCCGAACAATGATGCAGGATTTGACGCCGCTCGTGCAGCCGCTTTCCATAGACGAGGCGTTTCTCGATCTTTCCGGAACGGAGAGGCTGCATCACGATCCACCTGCCCGGGTTCTGGCGAAATTTGTGAAACGGGTGGAAAAAGAAGTGGGCGTGACCGTCTCGGCCGGTCTGTCCTACTGCAAATTTCTGGCCAAGGTCGCGTCTGACCTTAAAAAACCGCGCGGCTTTTCGGTGATCGGCGAAGCGGAAGCGCTTTCCTTTCTGGCAGCACGGCCCGTCACGACGATATGGGGCGTTGGAAAGGCGTTTGCGGCGACGCTGGAGGCGGACGGCATCCGCATGATCGCGCAGTTGCAGGAGATGGAGGAAGGCGACCTGATGCGCCGCTATGGCGTGATGGGACAACGGCTGTTCCGGCTTTCGCGCGGCATCGATGAACGGCACGTGCACAATAACGACCCCGTGAAAAGCGTGTCTTCCGAGACCACCTTCTTCAACGATATTTCCCGGCACGAGGACCTCGTACCGATCCTGCGGTCGCTTTCCGAAAAAGTTGCCTGGCGCCTGAAGAAGAGCGGCATTTCCGGCCAGACGGTTGTACTGAAAATGAAGACGGCCGATTTCAAACTCCGCACCCGCAACCGCAAGCTTGATGACCCTACCCAGCTTGCCGACCGCATATTCCGTACCGGCCTTTCGCTGCTTGCGAAAGAAACCGACGGCACCAAGTTTCGCCTGATCGGCATAGGCGTCAGTGATCTGCGCGATGCGGACCTTGCCGATCCTCCCGATCTCGTCGACAGGCAGGCGGAACGGCGGGCGGCGGCGGAAGCGGCAATGGACAAGCTGCGCGACAAGTTCGGCAAGGGCAGCGTCGAGACCGGCTACACTTTCGGCACACGCAAATAGCGGCCATGCCGCTTGCAAACGCCGTGAAACCCTGCGGCCTGCAACACCCCGCCCCTATTTTAGATATTACACAAATTAGTGATGTGGCAGACGCCCTATCCTTAAACTTCATTAAACTTCGCGTGGTTGAGTAAACGAAGTTTTGTGCATGTGGTGTATTGCGTCATGTCCCTTCGCTTCCGTCTTCTGACCGGCATGCTGTCGGCCAGCATTCTTGCCTTTCCGGCGCTTGCCGCCGACAACAAGTCCCTGCAGATCGTCGTTTCGAAAAGCGATCAATCGCTGGCGCTTTACGAGAACGGCAAGATCGTTGCTACATCCAAAGTCTCAACCGGCAAGGCCGGGCATGAGACGCCGAGCGGCATTTTTTCGATTCTGGAAAAACGCAAATACCACGAATCGAACATCTACTCGGCCGCGCCCATGCCTTTCATGCAGCGACTGACATGGTCGGGCATCGCGTTGCACGAAGGCAAGGTGCCGAATTACCCGGCCTCGCATGGCTGCGTGCGCCTGCCTTCGAAATTCGCGCAGTCGCTGTTCGGCGAGACCCGCTACGGCGTGCATGTCATCATCACCGACCGGCCGGTTTCTCTGCGCTCCGTACAACATTCAGCCCTGTTTGAGCCGCGGGACGATGCCGATGACGGCAAGCTGCTTTTATCCGACGTCGAGCTGCGCCCCGCGACCTTCGACGCCGCATTGGGCACCGTTGAGGTGGCCGTGAATGAAAAAACGCAAGCCATCAAACCGATGGCCAAAGGCAAGGAGCCCTCGCCCTTGCGCATCCTCATCACCCGGCGCGGCGAGCGCGAAAAGGTGATGGATATTCAGGCCGTGCTGACGCGCCTTGGCTTCGATGCCGGCGCACCGGACGGCTATACCGGAGAAATGACGATCAGCGCCGTCAACGGTTTCAAGCGCTGGAAGGGGCTGAAAACTACCGGGCCGCTACTGACCGACGATTTCGTTGCTGCACTTTACGCATCCGCCGACGAAGATCATCCACCGAATGGCCAGATCATGGTGCGACAGGATTTCAAGCCGCTATTCGAGGCTGCGATCGACATCAAGGATCCCGAGGTGGCACTCGGAACGCATTTCTTCGAAGCCGTTGCCGTCAACCGCGCAGCCGGAACCGCCGAATGGAATGGCGTAACACTGGAAAACCGTCTGCCGGCCGCAGCCCGCAAACGGCTCGGCATCACCGTTACCGAAGCGCCCGGTGGCTTTGACCAGCTAAGCGCCGTACTAGGCCGCCTTGAAATACCGGCCGAAATTCGCTCCCGAATCGAGAAAGAGCTTTCAACCGGCAGTTCGATTACCGTTTCCGACCTCAGTCACCAGATGGAGACAGGGATGGGGACGGACTTCATTACCGTGACAAAGGAAGGGCCGGTTTGAGGGCTTGAGGCCTCACACCAGCTCCACATCAACAACGCCGGGGGCAGAGCGAAGTGCAGCGGCGATCTCAGGGGAAATACGGTATTTCTCCGTCAGCTCCACCTCGATCTCGCGGCTGCCCTCGTCCTTGATGACGATGAAATAAACCGATCCGTCACCTTTGGTATTGAGGTGGCGGGCAACGGTTTTCAGCGGGCCTGAATCGCGCACATAAACCCGCAACGCCTTCTGCATTTGGACGGATTTTTCCTCGAGCGATTGCGCCGTCTGGATGCGAAGACCGATGCCTTCCGGGCGCTCTTCCGCCTGCACGGTGATAACAAGGGATTTGCCCACCTCGAGCAGATCGCGAAACTGGGCAAGCCCTTCGGAAAACAACACCGCCTCATATTGACCGGAGGCATCGGAGAAGGTGACGATACCCATCTTGTTTCCGGTCCGGGTCTTGCGCTCCTGCTTGCCGGTGACGGTGCCGGCCAGACGCCCGGCGGTCGCACCCTGTTTCACTGCGGCGGAAAAATCGGCGAAATTCTGCACCCGCAACTTTTCCAATACGGGGCGGTAGGTATCGAGCGGATGTGCGGTCAGGTAAAAACCGAGCACCTGATATTCGCGCAGCAGTTTTTCCGAGGCGAGCCACGGCTGGAAGGCAGGCAGGATGAGCTTTTCCGGACCGCTTGCGCCGCCGGAGCCGAACATGTCCGACTGGCCGGTAACACGGCTTTCCTGCGCGCGTTGCGAATAACCGATGATACGGTCCAGCCCGCCGATCATCTCGGCACGGTCGCGGCCAAAACAATCGAAACCGCCAGCGTTGATGAGGCTTTCGAGCACACGCCGGTTGATCTGCTTCGGATCGATGCGCAGGCAGAAATCCTCCAGGCTCGCAAATGGCTTGCCGTCGCGCACGGTAACGATGTGTTCCACCGCACCCTCGCCCACGCCCTTGATGGCGGCCAGCGAATAATAGATGCGGTTCTCACCCGTCTCGAACTGCCGGAAGGACGTCTGCACCGAAGGTGCCACGACCTCTATACCGAGACGGCTGGCATCCTGGCGGAAATCATTGAGTTTTTCCGTGTTGGCCATATCCAGCGTCATGGAGGCCGCAAGGAACTCCACCGGATAATGCGCCTTCATATAGGCGGTCTGATAGGACACGATGGCGTAAGCGGCGGCGTGGCTCTTGTTGAAGCCGTAATTGGCGAATTTCGCCAGCAGGTCGAAGATGGTGTTGGCCTGCGGCTTCGACACGCTGTTTCTGATCGCGCCGTCCACGAAGCGCTCGCGCTGCTGGTCCATCTCCTCCTTGATCTTCTTGCCCATGGCGCGGCGCAGAAGATCGGCTTCGCCGAGCGAATAACCTGACAGAACCTGGGCGATCTGCATCACCTGTTCCTGATAGACGATAACGCCCTGCGTTTCCTTCAGGAGGTGGTCGATGGTGGGGTGGATCGACTCCAGCTCCTCCTCGCCATGCTTGCGGGCATTGTAGACTGGAATGTTTTCCATCGGACCCGGACGATAAAGCGCCACCAGCGCAATGATGTCCTCGATGCAGTCCGGGCGCATGCCGATAAGCGCCTTGCGCATGCCGGCACTTTCCACCTGGAACACGCCGATGGTTTCGCCGCGTGACAACATCTCGTAGGTTTTGGCGTCGTCCAGCGGAATTGCGGCGAGATCGACCTTGATGCCGCGTTTGGCAACGAAATCGACGGCAACCTTCAGCACCGTCAGCGTCTTCAGACCGAGAAAGTCGAATTTGACGAGGCCGGCGCTTTCCACCCACTTCATGTTGAACTGGGTAACCGGCATGTCGGAGCGCGGATCGCGATACATCGGCACCAGCTTCGACAGCGGCCGGTCACCGATGACGATACCGGCAGCATGGGTGGAGGCGTGACGGTAAAGCCCCTCGATCTTCTGGGCGATATCCAGAAGTCGGGCAACGACGGGTTCCTTGTCCGCCTCTTCCTGCAGGCGCGGCTCTTCCTCGATCGCTTTTGACAGCGGCGTCGGATTGGCCGGGTTGTTGGGGACCAGCTTGCAGATCTTGTCCACCTGTCCATAGGGCATTTCCAGCACGCGGCCGACGTCGCGCAATGCCGCGCGAGCCTGCAACGAACCGAAGGTAATGATCTGCGCCACCTGCTCGCGGCCATATTTGCGCTGCACGTAGCGGATCACCTCTTCGCGGCGGTCCTGGCAGAAGTCGATATCGAAGTCGGGCATCGACACGCGTTCGGGATTGAGGAAGCGTTCGAACAGCAGCGAGAAGCGCAGAGGATCGACATCGGTGATGGTCAGCGCATAGGCCACGAGCGAGCCTGCACCCGAACCGCGGCCGGGGCCGACTGGAATATCCTGCTGCTTGGCCCATTTGATGAAGTCCGCAACGATCAGGAAGTAGCCGGGAAAACCCATGCGTTCGATGACGCCAAGCTCGAAATCCAGCCTGTCGCGATATTCCTGCTCTGTGTAGCCAGGTGCCATGCCGAGGGCCGCAAGGCGAAGATCAAGACCTTCGACGGCCTGACGGCGAAGCTCTTCGGCCTCTGCCCGTTGCGCCGCTTCGGGATCGTCGCTGGCACCGGTGAAGCGCGGCAGGATCGGCCCACGCTTCTTCAGCACATAAGAACACCGCATTGCGATTTCGACGGTGTTTTCCAGTGCCTCCGGAAGGTCGGCAAACAGCTCCGCCATCTCCTCACGGCTTTTCATATAATGGTCGGGGGTCAGGCGGAACCGGCTGTCATCCGAAACGATGGCGTTATGCGCCACCGCCATCAATGCGTCATGCGCCTCATAATCGGCCCTCGAAGGGAAGAACGCCTCGTTGGTGGCGACCAGCGGAATATCATGTTCATAAGCAAGTCCAATCATACGCCGCTCATGGACGCGGTCGAAACCGGACTGACGCTGCAATTCGATATAAAGCTTGTCACCGAAGAGTGATTTCAGCGCCAGCAAGCGTTCTCTCGCCTGCGCCGTATGCCCTTCCTTCAGAGCCATATCCACCGGACCACCGGAGGCACCCGTCAGCACGATCAGCCCGGCATTGGAGGCTTCCTCCAGCCATGCACGGGTAATATGCACGGACTGGCCACCGCTTTCGCCCTCCAGATAGGCGCGGCTGATAAGGTCCACCAGCCGCTCGTACCCTCCGGCATCCGCCGCGAGCAGCACGATGGCTGGAAGCTTGGCAAGGTGGCTGTTGTGGTTGCGGCGATCATCCACCGCATCCTGCATGTCGATCGACACCTGACAGCCAATAATAGGCTGCAAGCCCTCGTCACGCGCCTTTTCGGAAAACTCCAGCGCGACGAAAAGATTGTTGGTGTCGGTAATGGCTATGGCCGGCTGGCCGTCTGCAACGGCCTTGGACATGATTTTCTTGAGGGGTAAAGCCCCCTCAAGCAGGGAGTAAGCGGAGTGAACCCGCAGATGGACGAAACCGGGTGTTTTCAGCGTTTCGCCAGAGGTCTCTCCACGCGTAACCGTCTCGCCCATATCGTCATCCTGTCATTCTGAATCGAGGGGGGCGATTTTCCGATTTTCGGCCTTCAAAGTCCACCGCCTTTCGGCGTCTATACAGGCTTCTGCGCCGGTGTGCCCTTCACAGGGCAGTGAGGATCACCGAAAAGCTGGCGACAAACACAGCGATGGAGGCGAAAGCGGCAACGTCACGGATGAAATCAGTCATTGGTCTCTCCTTACTCGTTATGTTCTAACTTTGTTCTCATTTTGTTCGATTGTCAACAGGCTTTTATTGATAGTCTCCTTGCTAACGCGGCAGAATCGGCTGCGGTTCCACCTTCGTGAATGGCAAGCCACTGACTCCAAAGCAAAAAACCCGGAGGCAAAAACACCTCCGGGTTCGTGAAAATTCAATTGTGGAAGGACGAGTGGCCTTGCGGGAAACCTGACCGTAGACAGACTCAGCCGCAGAAAAGATCGCAAAGGCGGCGTTATGGTCGCCTTATTGCATTACTATCAGAAGTCTACAATCTTGCCGTCTGCAAGCGTCACGCGGCGGTCCATGCGGTTGGCCAGCTCGTGATTATGGGTGGCGATCAGTGCGGCAAGGCCGGACTGGCGCACCAGCGCCTCCAACGCATCGAACACGTAATGCGCGGTCTCGGGATCGAGATTGCCGGTCGGCTCGTCGGCGAGAAGCAGGAGCGGTGCGTTGGCAACGGCACGCGCAATCGCCACACGTTGCTGTTCACCGCCGGAAAGCTCAGCCGGGCGATGTTCGCCGCGATGGCCGACGCGCATGTAATCGAGCAGCGCGCTCGCACGCTTGCGGGCCTCGCCCTGCGTCAGACCGGCGATGAGCTGCGGCATCATCACGTTCTCCACCGCCGTGAACTCCGGCAGCAGATGATGGAACTGGTAGACGAAACCGATGTCGCTGCGGCGGATCGCCGTGCGCTTTTCATCCGGCAGACCATTGCAGGGCGCGTCATTGATGAAAACCTCGCCAGCATCTGGATGCTCGAGAAGCCCGGCGAGATGTAACAGCGTGGATTTGCCGGTGCCCGAGGGGGCAACAAGCGCCACCATCTCACCACTCTTCAACTCGAAATCGGCCTTGCGCAGAATGGAGAGCGACGTCTCGCCCTGACCATAGGTCCTCTCGACGCCGGTAAGCCGCAGCACTGATTTTTTTGCCATATTGTGAAGCGGTCCTTATTCGTAACGCAGGGCCTGCACCGGATCGAGCTTGGAAGCCCGCCATGCCGGAAAGATGGTTGCCAGGAAAGAAAGCGTCAGCGCCATGATGACGACGGTAATGGTCTCGCTGATATCCATTTCGGCCGGAAGCTGGCTGAGGAAATAGAGCTGCGGATCAAACAGCACCGTGCCTGATACCCAGGAGAAGAACTGCCGGATCGATTCCACATTGAGGCAGACGATGACGCCGAGTGCCACACCGGCGAATGTGCCGACCGTGCCGATGGCAGCTCCCGTCATGAAGAAGATACGCATGACGGCGCCGGAACTGGCGCCCATGGTGCGCAGAATGGCGATATCGCTGCCCTTGTCCTTCACCAGCATGATGAGGCCGGAAATGATGTTGAGCGCCGCTACCAGAACGATGAGCGTCAGTATCATGAACATCACGTTTCTTTCCACCTGCAGGGCGGAAAAGAAGGTCTGGTTACGCTGTCTCCAGTCGGTGATATATATCTGCCGTTCAGCTGCCTGCTCCACCAGGGGGCGGATGCCGTCGACATTGTCTGGGCGACTGACGTAAAGCTCGATGGATTGCACCAGGCCTTCGGCATTGAAATAAAGCTGGGCTTCGGACAGCGGCATATAGATCATCGACGCGTCATATTCCGACATGCCGATCTCGAAGACGCCCGAAATCTTGTAGGATTTGACGCGGGGGTTGACACCCATCGGCGTCACATCGCCTTCAGGCGAAATGAGGGTGATATCGTCGCCCGCCGTCACGCCAAGCTGTGCGGCAAGCCTTGAGCCAACCAGAACCCCGTCGCCCGCCATGAAGCCGACGAGATCGCCGGTCTTGACGTTGGTGGCGACTTCCTTGATCTTGTCGATATCGTCCTGGCGAACGCCGCGCACGAGCGCACCCGAGCCGGCGCCACCGCGACCGGAGGCCAATGTCTGCCCCTCTACCAGCGGCAGGGCCATCGTCACGCCCGGAATGGCGGAGAACTTCTTCGCCAGCTCATCGTAATTGTTGAAGGGCTGATCGATCGGCTGGACGATCATATGGCCGTTGATGCCGAGAATTCGCGAAATCAGCTCCGTTCGAAAACCGTTCATGACAGCCATGACGATGATAAGCGTCGCGACGCCCAGCATGATGCCGACGAAGGAAAAGCCGGCGATGACGGAAATGAACGCTTCCTTGCGCCGCGACCGCAGATAGCGCCAGGCCACCATGCGCTCGAAAGCAGAAAACGGCCGGGCGGTCCTTTCCCGGGCGGAAGGAGCCGCACCCTTGTCAGCCTCGGCTTTTGCCATGTCGTCTCCCTGATCTGAACTTGAAAGGCCGGTTTTCACCGACCCCTGATCTTGATCTCATAAAGCTGGAGCGGATTTCAGGCGAAAACCGCTCGTCACTTTCACCATTTCGCGCTTAGCCAAGCACCCTGTTCATTGCCGCTTCGATTGTGACGGTTTCACGGTCGCCGGTCTTGCGATCCTTCACCTCGACTTCACCGTTCGCTGCCGAACGTGGGCCGACGATGATCTGCATCGGCACGCCGATCAGGTCAGCAGTCGCGAACTTCTGGCCCGCGCGGTCGTCCGTATCGTCATAAAGAACATCCTTGCCGGCATTGGAGAGCGAGTAATACAGCTTTTCGCACGCCGCATCACAGGCTGTGTCACCTGCCTTCATGTTGATAATCACGACATCGAAAGGAGCGACCGAAGCCGGCCAGATGATTCCGTTCTCGTCATGCGATGCTTCAATGATGGCGGGAACAAGGCGTGTCGGGCCAATGCCGTATGACCCCATGTGAACGGGGTGTTCCTTGCCATCAGCACCCTGCACCTTGGCGCCCATCGGCTCGGAATATTTGGTGCCGAAATAGAAGATGTGGCCGACTTCGATACCGCGCGCGGAAAGGCGCTCGCCATCGGGAATGGCGTCATAAGCAGCTTCGTCGTGCATTTCCGAGGTGGCGGCATAGTCAGCCGTCCATTCGTCGAAAACGCCCTGAAGGGCTGCGACGTCGTCGAAGTTGGTATCGTCGGCGGGGATGGCGCGGTCGAGGAAGCTCTTGTGGCAGAAGACTTCGGATTCGCCGGTATCGGCCAGAATGATGAATTCGTGGCTGTGATTGCCGCCAATCGGGCCGGTATCGGCACGCATGGGAATGGCGCGCAGGCCAAGCCGTTCGAATGTTCGCAGGTAAGCCACGAACATCTTGTTATAGGAGTGGATCGCGTCTTCCTTGGTCAGATCGAAGGAATAGGCATCCTTCATCAGAAACTCGCGCGAGCGCATGGTTCCGAAACGGGGGCGGACCTCGTCGCGGAACTTCAGCTGAATATGGTAGAGGTTCAGCGGCAGGTTCTTGTAGGATTTCACATAGGACCGGAAGATGTCAGTGATCATCTCCTCGTTAGTGGGGCCATACAGCATCTGGCGGTCCTGACGGTCCTTGATGCGCAGCATTTCCTTGCCGTAATCGTCATAACGGCCGCTCTCCTGCCACAGCTCAGCGGTCTGCAGCGTCGGCATCAGAAGCTCGATCGCGCCTGAGCGATCCTGCTCTTCGCGGATGATCCTGTTGACCTTGTCCAGAACGCGCTTGCCGAGCGGTAGCCAGGAATAGATGCCAGCCGATTGCTGCCGGATCATACCCGCACGCAGCATGAGGCGATGGGAGACAATCTCCGCTTCCTTGGGGTTTTCCTTCAGGATGGGCATGAAATAACGGCTGAGACGCATGACGACTTCCATTGGTATGGGCAACAACACGCAAAAGCGCGGGAATCGCCCCGAATAGAGGGATATTGGCGCCGTACATAGCTGTTTCTGACCAAGAAGAAAACCCGCCATGCAAAGACCTGCCTAGGCGATTTCGTGGCATTTTCGCGATAGCTAATTCGCGTCAAAACGCTTTGGCCGGAATATTATTCTTGATCCGGTGCGACAAATTGCACCACAGGGAATTTTTTGCCGACTGTAACAAATATGCAAAAAATGAGATGACAAGCATGGGTGATTGGGCTAACTTTAGCTCACAAAAGAGGCAGGAAGTCTAAATTCTTGCCGTTTTCGCGGTCAGTCTTGGGAGGATTCGATCTTAGGCGCGCTTGTCGCTGCCCCGGTAACGGTTACAGATCACGCGAAACCTGAAAAACAAGGCTGAAATGCCTTGTTTTTTTTTGATTCCGGCGAAGTTCACAACCCCGAATGGTTATTCCGGTAAAATTGTGACATCGAATTGCCCGCCAGACACTCTCATGGTGTGTGCACGACTGATATGACATCCATGTGACAGCACTGGTGCATCTTGTGGCGACCATTCATAAAACGGCAGCACAGCTTATGTTGCCTTAAATCGCATCACGAAGCCCGCCACGCTGCAAAATTCTGCGGCGCGCTTAATCCTAGGGCGTGGGTGAGGTGCTTCAGTCGAAAACCGGGATAATTCTCGGAAGGTCGTCCATGCTGACACCGAACCACCAGGTTCCGCCGTACCAGAGCCCGCAGATCAAAGCCGATATCAGCGTTGTCCACAACACGATGCGCCCGCCCCTGAACCTTGACGGGGCGCTTGCAACCGTGCCGATCGCCACATCGCCGTCTTCCTCCTGGGTGCGAAGGCCAATCGGCAGCACAACGAAAAGCACCGTCCACCAGACGATGAAATAAATGGCGAAGACCGAAAGAAGCGGCATGACGTCCTCCTGCGTGATGCGCCCCTTGTAACGCATTCATCCGCGAACCGGAATCACTTCCCTGCAAGATGTATAAAAAGCTGCAAGAGAGGAGAAGGAACGATCGCGGACGGCGATTGCGTCATGTCCGAGATGGTCCGGACATGACGGGGCGTGACGGTTTGAAAACCCGGTATTTTCCGGTTCAGACCTTGGTGACGAAAACCGTCACGATCGGCTTCTTGCCCCATGCCTGATTGGCAGCGGCGCGTACGGCGCGGCGCACTGACTCGCGCAGCAGCGCAAGGTCCTTGCGGCGGGCACGGGGGATGCTTTCCACGGCGCCGAGTACGGCGTCATAGAGCGTATCTTCCATGTCCTCGCCCTCATCATCGAATTCTGGCAGGCCGAAAGGTACGACATCGGGATCTCCGAGGAAGTCGTAGCGGCTGTCCAGCAGCACATTGACGGAGACATGGCCGGCGAAGGAAAGCTTGCGGCGGTTGCTGATCCCCATCTCGTCGAGGTCACCGATGAGGTTGCCGTCCTTGAAGACGCGGCCGTGCGGTGCGTCGTTGATGACTTCCGCAGGACCAGGCGCCAGACGCAGAATGTTGCCGTTACGAACCTTCGGCACCTGAGAAATGCCGGCCTGTTCGGCCAGTTCCTTCTGCGCCACCAGATGCGCCGCCTCGCCATGCACCGGCACCAGGATTTGCGGCTTGGTCCATTCGTACATCCTCAGAAGTTCGTTACGGCGGGGATGGCCGGAGACATGCACCAAAGCCTCATTGTCGGTAACGATATGGATGCCCTGCTCTATCAGGCCGTTCTTGATCTCGATGATCGCCTTTTCGTTGCCCGGAATGGCGCGCGAGGAAAATACCACCGTATCACCGGCAGCCAGCGCCACATTACGCATCTCATCGCGCGAAAGCTTGGCAAGGGCTGCCCGCGGCTCACCCTGCGAACCCGTGAGAATGACGACCACCTTGTTGCGCGGAATATAGCCGTATTCGTCTTCAGCCAGGAACGGCTTGATACCTTCCATGATGCCGAGATCCTGCGAAACGTTTACGACGCGCTTCAGCGACGAGCCGAGCAGCAGCACTTCGCGTCCGGCAGCTTCCGCAGCCTGCGCGATGGAGCGGATACGGCCGACATTGGAGGAGAAGGTGGTGATGGCCACGCGACCCTCGGCATTTTCAATGATCTGGCGCAGCCCCTCAGACACTTCGTGCTCCGAAGGCGATACGCCGTCACGCAGCGAGTTGGTGCTGTCGCACATCAACGCCAGCACGCCCTCCTCGCCGATGGCGCGGAAACGCGCCTCATCCGTCAACGGACCGAGAGACGGCGCCTCGTCAATCTTCCAGTCGCCCGTGTGGATGACATTGCCAAGCGGTGTGCGGATGACCAGCGACATCGGCTCGGGGATCGAATGGTTGACGCCGACGGCCTCGATTTCGAACGGGCCGACATTGATGCGATCACCCGCCTTGAACGGGGTGATTGGAATTTCGGCACGGCTGCCCTCATAGGCGCGCTTTGCCTCCAGCATGCCGGCGGTGAAACCCGAGGCATAGACGGGCACGTTGAGGCCCGGCCACAGATCGTTCAGCGCGCCGTAGTGATCCTCATGGGCGTGGGTGATGATGATGCCTTTGAGGTTCTTCTTCTGCTCGGCGATATAGCTGATATCGGGCAGAACCAGATCGACGCCAGGCAGATCGAGGCCGGCAAAGGTAACGCCGCAATCCACCATGATCCATTGGCGCTTGCTTTCCGGACCGTAGCCGTACAGCGCCAGATTCATGCCGATTTCGCCGACGCCGCCAAGCGGCAGAAATACCAGTTCGTCCTGTTTAGTCATTGTTCTTCTTATCCACTCACGAGAGCGCGCTGGCGACGGCAATATGCCGCGCCCAGCCGCCCGTTTAACAGCATCGGACATGAAACATCATATGATCGACCGGGCCGATGCGGAGCCGGTCTGTCACCCTGCTTTTCATGAGCAGCAGGAAAGCTCCAACCTGTGGGAAGAGGTTCGGCGCGGGTCCTTGAAGACACGCCGTCCACCTCATCCAAAAAACACGTCGCCGGCGGCAATGGAGCGCCTTGTGCCCTCATCCTCATCCAGCAGCAGATAACCATTATCATCAATTCCAACGAAACGCCCGCCGATCGAGCGATCCGGAAAATTGACGGTGATATGTTCGCCGATACCGCAGGCAGCCGCCCGCCATCCGGCCATGACACCGGAAACGCCCCTGCCCTCATCCCAGCTTTGCAGCACATCCGCTGTCTCGCGGAAGAGATGCGCGAACAGCTCGTCGGGGGAGCACGACGCCCCGTGTTCGGACAGCATGGTGACGGGATAAAGCGGATTTTCAGGCTTGTGGGCGATATTGATGCCGATGCCGATGACGATGGCGCGGCGTCCATCCGGCAGAAGTTCGGCTTCCATCAGAATGCCGCAGGTCTTCCGGCGCCCGATCAGCACGTCATTCGGCCATTTTATCTCTAGCGGATCGCCACCCGTCGGCAGCACAGCGCGAATGGCGCGGTAGACGGCGAGCGCAAAGGCAAGCGGCAATGAACCGATGCGGTCCATTGGCGCGGGATCGATGAGAAGAAGCGAAGCGTAGAGGTTGCCTGGTTCAGACACCCAAGGCCGGCCGCGGCGACCGCGCCCGCCAGTCTGGCGGATGGCGGTGATCCACAGATTGCCGCCATCGCCTGCCCTTGCCCGGGCGAAACATTCTATGTTGGTCGATGGCGTTTCCGCCAACGCCTCGTGCCGGAAGTCATCGATGGACATCCGGCCCGTATGCTTGTGCGTATTGCTCAAAAGAACGTCTTTGCCGCAACCGTGACTGCATTGCCCAGCGCACCACCGAAGACGATGAAGGCGACAACGAACAGTCCAGAGAGCGCATAAACGATTTTCAGTTCGCCAGCCGGACGCTCGAAGCTGCCCTTGGCTTCATCGAACCACATGACCTTGACGACGCGGATATAATAATACGCACCGACAACCGAGCCGATCACACCGATGACGGCAAGCGGATAGAGTTTCGCTTCAATGGCAGCAAGGAAGACGTAGTACTTGCCGAAGAAGCCGGCGAGCGGCGGAATGCCGGCAAGCGAGAACATCAGGATCGTCAGAACAACTGCCATGAAGGGGTTGGTGGACGAAAGCCCGGCCAGATCCTCGACATTTTCGACATTGCCGATTTCCTTGCGACGCATGGAGAGAATGCAGGCGAAGGTGCCGAGCGTCATGACCATGTAGATGGTCATGTAGAGAATGACGCCCGAGATACCCGCCTCGGTGCCCGCCGCAAGACCAACCAGCGCGTAACCCATGTGACCGATGGAAGAATAGGCCATCAGGCGCTTGATGTTCTTCTGGCCGATTGCCGCGAACGAGCCGAGCAGCATGGAAGCGATGGAGATGAAGACGACGATCTGCTGCCAGTCGGCAAAGACCGGCTGGAAAGCGTCCACGACGATGCGAACGAAGATCGCCATGGCGCCGATCTTGGGAGCGGCAGACAGGAAGGCTGTGACCGGTGTCGGCGCACCCTCATAAACATCAGGCGTCCACATGTGGAACGGCACGGCGGAAATCTTGAATGCCAGACCGGCAAGAACAAAAACCAGACCGAAGACGAGGCCGAGCGAACGGGTCTCCGCCGTTAGAACCTGGGCGATTTCGGTAAAGCCGGTATTGCCGGTAAAGCCGTAAACCAGCGACATGCCGTAAAGCAGCATGCCCGAGGAGAGCGCACCGAGAACGAAATATTTCAGGCCCGCTTCGGTGGAGCGCAGGCTTTCCCGGTTGATGGCGCAGACGACGTAGAGCGCAAGCGACTGCAGCTCCAGCGCCATATAGAGCGAGATCAGGTTGTTGGCCGAAATCATCAGCAGGATGCCGAGAGTCGCCAGAACCAGAAGCACCGGATACTCGAACCGGCCGACCGGCTCAAAACGGCTCTGGCCGACAGAAAGGATCATGGCGGTGATCGACCCGATCAGCGCCAGCACCTTCATGAAGTTGCCGAAGGCATCGGCGACGTAAACGCCGCCGAAAGCCACACCCGAAGCGGGCGCAAAGACGATCCAGAGACCGACGACGAGCAGCAGGGCCACGGAGAGGCCCGTGACCGTCGTTGTCGACTTGTCGCCCGAGAAGACGCCAATCATGAGCAGCGCCAGCGCGCCGACCGCAAGGATCAGCTCGGGCGTCGCGATGTGCAGACTGGCAAAAAGAATTTCAGCGGTCATGTCCAACGGGTCCTGTCGTCAATTCATAGAAAGCGCAACATTTTGCGCCGCCTGCAATGCAGCCGTATAGTTGTTTACCAGAAGATCGACCGAAGCGGCTGTCGCATCGAAAACCGGAGCCGGATAGACGCCGAAGAAGATCGTCAGCGCAACCAGCGGATAAAGGATGACCTTTTCGCGGGTTGACAGATCGAGCATCGATTTCAGGCTTTCCTTCTCAAGCGCACCGAAAATCACGCGGCGGTAAAGCCACAGCGCGTAAGCGGCCGAGAGGATGACGCCGGTTGCCGCAAACAGCGCGACCAGCGTGTTGGCGCGGAATACGCCGATCAGCGTCAGGAATTCACCAACGAAGCCGGAGGTGCCGGGCAGACCGACATTGGCCATGGTGAAGATCATGAAGGCGACGGCATATTTCGGCATGTTGTTCACGAGACCGCCATAGGCAGAGATCTCACGGGTGTGCAGCCGATCGTAAACGACGCCGACGCATAGGAAGAGCGCGCCCGACACGATGCCGTGCGACAGCATCTGGAAGATTGCGCCCTGCACGCCCTGCACATTGGCCGCGAAGATGCCCATGGTCACGTAACCCATGTGGGCGACGGAGGAATAGGCGATCAGCTTCTTGATGTCGTCCTGCATCATCGCCACGAGCGAGGTGTAGATAATGGCGAGAACCGACAGCGTGAAGACGAAGGGAGCGAAATAGTCCGACGCCAAGGGGAACATCGATAGCGAGAAACGGATGAAACCGTAACCGCCAAGCTTCAGCATGACGCCTGCCAGAATGACGGAACCTGCGGTCGGCGCCTGCACGTGCGCATCCGGCAGCCAGGTGTGTACCGGCCACATCGGCATCTTGACCGAGAATGCCGCGAAACAGGCAAGCCACAGCCAGGTCTGCATGCCGGCCGGGAAGCCGTATTTCAGCAATTCCGTCATATCGGTCGTGCCGGACTGCCAGTACATCGCCATGATGGCGAGCATGGTCAGAACCGAGCCAAGCAGCGTGTAAAGGAAGAACTTGTAGGATGCGTAGACGCGATCCTTGCCGCCCCAGACGCCGATGATGATGAACATCGGGATCAGCGTTGCTTCGAAGAAGACGTAGAAAAGAACCGTATCCAGCGCCACGAAGACGCCGATCATGACAACTTCCAGAAGCAGGAAGGCGATCATGTATTCCTTGATGCGCTTTTCAACCGACTGCCAGCTTGCCAGCACGCAGAAAGGCATGAGGAAGGTGGTGAGGATGACGAACAGCATGGAGATGCCATCGACGCCCAGATGATAGGCGGCGATGTTGCCGAACCATGCGTGTTTTTCCACCATCTGGAAACCGGGGTTCGAATTATCGAAGCCGATCCAGACGAACAGCGACACCAGGAAGGTGAAAACGGTCGTCAGCAGCGAGACGTTGAGAATGTTGCGGCGACCGTAAGGGCCGTTCTCATTGGTCAGCAGCAAGAGCACCACGCCGACGAGCGGCAGAAAGGTGACCGTTGAAAGAATTGGCCAATCGGTCATCAAAACGCACTCCCGAGCATCATCCAGGTGACAAGCGCCGCGATGCCGATCAGCATCGCAAAGGCATAGTGATAAAGGTAACCAGATTGCAGGCGGACCATGCGGTTGGTCACGTCAACCACACGCGCTGCAATGCCGTTCGGTCCGTAGTGGTCGATGACGGCCACGTCGCCCTTCTTCCACAGGAAGCGGCCAAGCGCCTTTGCGGAACGCACGAAGAGGAAGTCGTAAAGCTCGTCGAAATACCACTTGTTCAAGAGGAACTGATAGAGGCCGCGATGGGTCGCTGCCAGACGCTTCGGCGTCTCCGGCGACTTGATATACATGTACCATGCGGTGACAAAACCAAGCGCCATGGCGAAGAACGGGCTCCACTTGACCCACAGCGGAACATGGTGGAACTCGTCAAGGATTTCATTTTCCGGAAGCGTGAAGAGAGCACCCTTCCAGAACTCGGCATATTCATGGCCGAAGAAATAACCTTCGAAGACAACACCGGCGAAAATCGCGCCGACGGTGAGGATGAAGAGCGGGATCAGCATGACCATCGGCGATTCATGCACATGGTGCATCACGTCAGCCGAAGCGCGCGGCTTTCCGAAGAAGGTCATGAACGCCAGACGCCAGGAATAGAAGCTGGTGAACAGCGCGGCGATGACCAGCAGCGTGAAGGCGAAACCTGACAGCACCGAATGGGACGCATAAGCGGATTCGATGATCACGTCCTTCGAGAAGAAGCCGGCAAAGCCGATCATCGTGCCCGGAATGCCTACACCTGTCAGCGCCAGCGTGCCGACGGTCATCGTCCAGAAGGTGATGGGGATATGCTTGCGCAGGCCGCCCATGTAACGCATGTCCTGCTCGCCATCGACGGCATGGATAACCGAACCAGCGCACAAGAACAGCAGTGCCTTGAAGAAGGCATGCGTGAAGAGATGGAACACGGCCGCGCCATAAGCGCCGACGCCAAGGGCCACGAACATGTAACCGAGCTGCGAGCAGGTCGAATAGGCAATCACGCGCTTGATATCGTTCTGAACGAGACCGACGGTCGCTGCGAAGAAGGCGGTGATGGCGCCGACCAGCGTCACGACGGTGAGCGCATCATGCGACAATTCGAACAGCGGCGACATGCGGGCAACCAGGAAGACACCGGCGGTGACCATGGTTGCGGCGTGAATGAGGGCGGACACAGGAGTCGGGCCTTCCATTGCGTCCGGCAGCCAGGTGTGCAGCAGGAACTGCGCCGACTTACCCATGGCGCCCATGAAGAGCAGCAGGCAGACGCCCGTCATCGCATTGGCCTTGTCCAGCTGCATGCCGAACAAGTTGATGACGGTTTCGGTGGAAGCTGCACCTTCAGCCGGCAGATAGGTGCTGGCGGCAGCGAAGATGGTCTCGAAATTGATCGAGCCGAACAGCACGAAGACGCCTGATATGCCGAGAATGAAGCCGAAGTCGCCAACACGGTTGACGATGAACGCCTTCATGGCAGCAGCAGACGCCGAAGGCTTCTTGAACCAGAAACCGATCAGCAGGTACGACGCCAGACCAACGCCTTCCCAGCCGAAGAACATCTGCAGCAGGTTGTCGGAGGTCACCAGCATCAGCATCGCGAAGGTGAACAGCGAAAGATAGGCAAAGAAGCGCGGACGATGCGGATCGTGGTGCATGTATCCGATCGAATAGAGGTGCACCAGCGTCGAGACGGTGTTGACGACGACGAACATGACGGCCGTCAGGGTATCGATGCGGAACGCCCACTCGACGTCGATGCCGCCGGACTGGATCCAGCGCAGCACGGTGACCTTGATCACCTCGCCCGGCTCGCCATGGGCAAGCGCGACGGAGAAGAAGACGATCCACGACAGGACGGCGACCACGATCATCAGACCGGTGGTGACATATTCCGAAGCCTTGGCGCCGATCGACCGGCCAAACAGGCCGGCAATCAGGAAGCCGATCAGGGGAAGAAAGACGATAGCCTTGTAGATCATAGCCTTATCAGCCCTTCATCATATTGACGTCTTCGACAGCGATCGATCCGCGGTTGCGGTAGAAGACAACGAGTATTGCAAGACCGATGGCCGCTTCGGCGGCTGCGACGGTCAGAATGAACAGTGCGAAGACCTGGCCGACGATGTCGTTCAGGAAAGCCGAGAACGCCACCATGTTGATGTTCACCGCCAACAGGATGAGTTCGATCGACATGAGGATGACGATGACGTTCTTCCGGTTGAGGAAGATACCGAAGATGCCGATCGTGAAGAGGATCGCGCTGACCGTCAGGTAGTGGGAAAGACCGATTTCCATATTCTGTTTCCTTGGATCCGTTCGCGCCTTCAGATGCCCTGGCCCGGCTTGACCTTGACCGTGGTGACGGCGGTCTTCGGGTCACGGCCGACCTGCGTGGATATGTTCTGCCGCTTGATGTCGGTGCGGTGACGCAGCGTCAGCACGATGGCGCCGATCATGGCCACCAGCAGCACGAGACCTGCAAGCTGGAAGAAGTAGACGTAATTGGTATAGAGCACGTCGCCCAGCGCGGCCGTATTGGTGCGCACGGCCGGTGACGGGATCGGCATGGTAATCGATTTGGCGGCCTGCGGGTTAAGCACGCTGCCGCCGACCACGACGATCAGTTCAGCCGCGAGGATGATACCGATCAGCGCACCGATCGGCGCATATTGCAGCACGCCGGAGCGCAGCTCCGCAAAATCCACATCCAGCATCATGACGACGAAGAGGAAGAGCACCGCCACCGCACCGACATAAACGACGAGCAGGATCATGGCGAGGAATTCGGCCCCCGTCAGCAGGAACAGCGCGGCTGCGTTGAAGAAGGTCAAAATCAGAAACAGCACCGAATGAACAGGGTTCTTCGATGCGATGACCATGAACGCAGACGCCACGGCGACGAAAGCGAATATATAAAAGAATACAGCGTGCAGACCCATGTTGGTGCCTTCTTGTCCTCATCCGGGCAAAGACCGCGCAATCGCGCGCTCTACCCGTTTCGTCCCCGCCGGCGATAACCGTGCAGGCTCTTTTACTCTTTCTTCGCTTCCCGGGGTCTCCCCCGGAAAGACGGTTGCGCCTTAACGGTAAGGCGCATCCAGTGCGAGGTTGCGCGCAATTTCACGCTCCCAGCGGTCGCCATTGTCGAGAAGCCTTTGCTTGTCGAAATAAAGCTCCTCGCGGGTTTCCGTCGCGAATTCGAAGTTCGGGCCTTCGACGATGGCATCCACCGGGCAGGCTTCCTGGCAGAAACCGCAATAGATGCACTTCACCATGTCGATGTCGTAACGCACCGTGCGGCGGGTGCCGTCATTGCGGCGCGGACCGGCTTCGATGGTGATCGCCTGAGCGGGACAGATCGCCTCACACAGCTTGCAGGCGATGCAGCGCTCTTCACCGTTCGGATAACGGCGCAGCGCATGCTCGCCGCGGAAGCGCGGAGACACCGGGCCCTTTTCGAAAGGATAATTCACCGTGGCCTTCTGCTTGAAGAAGTGGCGCATCGTCAGGAAGATCGCACCGACGAACTCCTTGAGGAACAGTGAATTGACGGCTTGGGAAAGGCTTGCCATCTCAAACTCCAGATTTCTGAGCGAGGAGTACGGACATCAACCGGCCCACCCCGTCAGCTTCAATACGAATGCAACAATAACGACCATGGCGAGCGACAGCGGCAGGAATACCTTCCAGCCAAGGCGCATGAGCTGGTCATAGCGGTAACGCGGAACGAAGGCCTTCACCAGAGCGATCATGAAGAAAACCATGCAGCCCTTGAGCGCGAACCAGACAATGCCCGGAATCCAGTTCAGGAACCACACATCCACGATCGGCAGCCAGCCACCAAGGAACAGGATCGTCGTCAGGCAGCAGATCAGAACGATCGCAGCATATTCGCCGAGCATGAACATCATGTAAGGCGTCGAGCCATATTCGACCATGTGACCGGCCACCAGTTCCGATTCCGCTTCTGGAAGGTCGAAGGGCGGACGGTTGGTTTCGGCAAGGCCCGAGATGAAGAACACGATGAACATCGGGAACAGCGACAGCCAGTGCCAGTCGAGGAACGAGGCCGGCAGACCGATCATCGTGCCGAGGCCGGTGCGCTGCGCCAGAACGATATCCGTGAGGTTGAGCGAGCCGACGCACAGAAGCACGGTGACGATGACGAGGCCGATAGACACTTCGTAGGACACCATCTGCGCCGCCGAACGAAGCGCGCCGAGGAACGGGTACTTCGAGTTCGAAGCCCAGCCACCCATGATGATCCCGTACACTTCAAGCGAGGAAATCGCGAAAATGTAGAGAATGCCGACATTGATATTGGCAACGACCCAGCCATCGGCGAAGGGGATGACCGCGTAGGTGGCGAGCGCCAGCGTTACGGCAACCAGCGGCGCCAGAAGGAAGACCGCCTTGTTGGCGCCCGCGGGAATGACGGGCTCCTTCAGGATGAATTTCAAAAGGTCGGCGAAGGACTGGAACAGACCAAAGGGGCCGACGACGTTGGGACCACGGCGCAACTGCACGGCTGCCCAGACCTTACGGTCGGCAAGCAGAAGGAAGGCGATGGCCACCAGAAGGCAAACGAGAAGCAGCAGGGACTGGCCGACCATGATCAGCGCGGGCCAGACGTAGCTCCAGAAAAACGATTCCATAATCCCCTACCCTTACTCTGCCGCAGCCTGGAAATTGTTGCGGGCCAATGCGGAACACTCGGCCATGACGGCGGATGCGCGCGCAATCGGGTTCGTCAAATAAAAGTCTTTTACCGGCGAGGCAAACGCAGACTTATTGAGGCTGCCCGCGCGAGCGGCAAGTGCCTCGACATCCGCGCCGTTGCCGGCAACGATCTCATCGGTTTCCGCCAGATGCGGATGCGCGACATAAAGCTGGCCGCGCAGCGCCGACAGCGAATCGAACGGCAGCTTCTTGCCGAGCACGTCGGAAAGCGCACGCAGGATCGCCCAGTCTTCACGGGCCTCGCCCGGTGCGAAACCGGCGCGGTTGCCCACCTGAACGCGGCCTTCGGTGTTGACCCAGATACCGGATTTTTCGGTGTAGGCCGCCCCCGGAAGGATGACGTCGGCGTTCATCGCGCCATGGTCGCCGTGGCTACCGATGTAGACGGTGAACTTGGCGCCCTTGTTCGACAGGTCGATTTCATCGGCGCCGAGCAGGAAGAGAACGTCCATGGACGTTACCATTTCGGCAGCAGCAACACCGCCCTCGCCCGGCACGAAGCCGATGTCGAGACCACCGACGCGGGCAGCGGCAGTGTGAAGCACCGAGAAGCCGTTCCACTCTTCGCTGATTGCGCCAACCGAAACGGCAAGCTTCGCAGCGGCCGCGAGAACGGCTGCACCATCGGCGCGTGCCAGAGCGCCCTGGCCGATGATGATCAGCGGGTTCTTGGCGGACTTCAGCTTCTCAATGAAACTGTGAGAGCCATTGGCGAGATCGGAAAGCGTTTCAGCGCCGGAGCCTAGATATTCGTAGTTGTAGCGCAGCTCACCGGCTTCGCCGATCACGCCGATCGGGAAACCACCGCGACGCCAGCGCTTGCGGATACGTGCATTGAGCACGGCCGCTTCATAACGCGGGTTGGCGCCGACGATCAGCAGCGCATCCGCGTGCTCAATGCCTTCGATTGTGGAATTGAACAGGTAGCTGGCGCGACCCAAAGACGGATCAAGCGCTGCGCCATCCTGACGGCAATCGACATTGGCCGAGCCGAGCGACGCCAGAAGCGACTTCAGCGCGAACATTTCCTCGACGGAAGCAAGGTCACCGGCAATCGCGCCGATCTTGCTGCCGCTGGTTGCGGCAACCGCCTGCTTGATAGCGCCGAAGGCTTCGCCCCAGCTTGCGGGCTGCAAGCGGCCATCCTTGCGGACGTAAGGGCGGTCGAGACGCTGCGTCTTCAGGCCGTCCCAGATGAAGCGGCTCTTGTCGGAAATCCACTCTTCGTTGATTGCCTCGTTGACACGCGGCATGACGCGCATGACTTCACGGCCACGGGTATCGACGCGGATCGCCGAACCGAGAGCGTCCATCACGTCGATGGTTTCGGTCTTGTTCAGTTCCCACGGACGGGCAGTGAAAGCGAAAGGCTTGGAGGTGAGCGCACCGACCGGGCAAAGATCGACGACGTTGCCCTGAAGCTCGGAGGTCATCGCCTGCTCGAGATAGGTGGTGATTTCAGCATCCTCGCCACGGCCGATGAGGCCGAGTTCGGCGATGCCGGCAACTTCCGTTGTGAAACGGACGCAGCGCGTGCAGTGGATGCAGCGGTTCATCACCGTCTTGACGAGCGGGCCGATATATTTGTCTTCAACCGCACGCTTGTTTTCCGCGTAACGCGAACCGGCGATACCGAAGGCCATAGCCTGGTCCTGCAGGTCGCATTCGCCGCCCTGGTCGCAGATCGGGCAATCGAGCGGGTGGTTGATGAGAAGGAACTCCATCACGCCTTCGCGGGCCTTCTTGACCATCGGCGTGTTGGTGAAAACTTCAGGCAATTCGCCATTCGGGCCGCCGCGAACGTCGCGCACGCCCATGGCGCAGGATGCGGCGGGCTTGGGCGGTCCGCCCTTCACCTCAATGAGACACATGCGGCAGTTACCCGCGACCGACAAGCGCTCATGAAAACAAAAGCGCGGAACTTCAGCACCAGCCTCCTCGCACGCCTGCAACAGCGTGAAATGATCCGGAACCTCGATCTCTTTACCGTCAACCTTGAGCTTTGCCATGGTTCTACTTACGTCCTGTTGCCTGTTCGTCCCGTGTCTCTCACACGGTCCGCAACAAATCCTTAATCGCGCCCGACACTTCATCTCGTCGGTCAGGCGCTTCATGGTTTTCCGGCGCCGGGATCATCCCCGCGCCGCATGCAAACTGCGAAAAGCTTATTCGGCAGCTTCCAGAACAGCGCCATCATCCATGGCCCTGTAGGTATATTGATCGATGCGCTTTTCGATTTCCGGACGGAAATTGCGGATCAGCGCCTGTACCGGCCATGCGGCGGCGTCGCCGAGCGCACAGATGGTGTGGCCTTCGATCTGCTTCGTCACTTCGAACAGCATGTCGATTTCGCGCTTCTGCGCGTTGCCCTTCACCATGCGTTCCAGCACGCGCCACATCCAGCCGGTGCCTTCACGGCACGGCGTGCACTGGCCGCAGCTTTCATGCTTGAAGAACGCCGCGATGCGGGCGATCGCCTTGATGACGTCGGTGGACTTGTCCATGACGATCATGCCGCCGGTGCCGAAGGACGACTTCACTTCGCGCATGCCGTCGAAGTCCATGATGGCGTCCTTCATGTCCTCACCGCGCACGATGGGGCAGGATGCGCCGCCGGGGATGACGCCAAGCAGATTGTCCCAGCCGCCGCGAATGCCACCGCAATGGTGTTCGATCAGTTCACGGAAGGACAGGCCCAGCGCATCTTCGAAGGTGCATGGACGCTCGACATGGCCGGAGACCATGAACAGCTTGGTGCCGACATTGTTCGGACGGCCGATAGACGAGAACCATGCCGCACCTCGGCGCAGAATCGTCGGAGCAACGGCGATGGATTCGACGTTGTTGACGGTCGTTGGGCAACCGTAAAGACCCATATTGGCCGGGAACGGCGGCTTCAGGCGCGGCTGGCCCTTCTTGCCCTCAAGGCTTTCGAGCAGTGCTGTCTCTTCGCCGCAGATATAGGCACCTGCGCCGTGATGGACGTAGATGTCGAAATCCCAGCCGTTCTTGTTGTTCTTGCCGAGCAGGCCGGCATCGTAACATTCGTCGATGGCGGCCTGAAGCGCCTCACGTTCGCGCATATATTCGCCACGCACGTAGATATAGGCGGTGTGCGCACCCATGGCGAAACCGGCGATAACGCAGCCTTCGATCAGCGTATGCGGATCGTTGCGCAGGATTTCGCGGTCCTTGCAGGTGCCGGGCTCGGATTCGTCGGCGTTGACCACGAGATAATGCGGACGGCCGTCGCTTTCCTTGGGCATGAAGGACCACTTGAGACCCGTCGGGAAGCCTGCGCCGCCGCGACCGCGAAGGCCGGAAGCCTTCATCTCATTGATGATCCAGTCACGACCCTTTTCGATGATCTGCTTGGTGCCATCCCAATGGCCGCGCGCCATCACGCCCTTCAGGGACTTGTCCTTGAGGCCGTAGAGATTGGTAAAGATGCGATCCTGATCTTTTAACATGCTTCACCCTTTACCGCGGCTTCTTGCCGAAGACCCTGATATACTCGGCTTCGCCACCCTTGGCGAGCGCCTCGGCCTGCTTGATCCACTCATCGCGTTCGATGCGGCCCTTGAAATTCAGATAACCATCCACCCAGTCGCACTCGGCCTTCTTCCAGCCGGCAATCTGCGCATAGGTGAAGATGCCGAGCTCGTTAAGCGTGCCTTCGATCTTCGGGCCAACGCCTGAAATGAGTTTCAGGTCATCGGGCGCAGCGGGCTTTTCAATGCCTGCGGGACGGTCGGCCGACTCAAGCGACGGTCTGGATGCTGTCGCTTCCTTGCCTGCCGATTGCTGTTCCCCTGCCTTTGCGTTTTCCGCAGCAGCCTTGGGCTCGTTCGCAGGCGTCTTCAGCTTCGGATCGGTTTCCGGTGCGTCCGTCTTCGGCTTGGCGGCATTCGAAGGAAGAACGGGGGCTGCTTCCGCCGGAGCTTCCGCAGGCTTGTCGAGATTGGAGCGATCTGGCTTGATCTCTTCCGTCAGCGTCGTCAGGCCGCCAACGGGCACCGACTGGTGACGGTCGATCTGGGGGCCGGTCTTGACCGTGTCGCCCTTGCCTGCCTCGAACGTGTCGATGATCTCTTCCAGGCGCTCGGGCGTCAGATCCTCATAGGCATCCTTGAAGATGATGACCATCGGCGCATTGACGCAGGCGCCCTGACATTCCACTTCTTCCCAGGACAGCGTGCCGCTCTCGTTGGTGTGCAGCGGATCGTGGTGGATCTTCTTGCGGCAGACATCCATCAGCGCTTCGGAGCCGCGCAGCATGCAGGGCGTGGTGCCGCAAACCTGAACATGGGCGCGTGTGCCGACCGGCTTCAGCTGGAACTGGGTGTAGAAGGTCGCCACTTCCATGACGCGGATATAGGCCATATCCAGCATGTCGGCGATTTTTTCGATGGCGGCGCGGGTAACCCAGCCGTCCTGCTCCTGCGCACGCATAAGCAGCGGGATAACCGCCGATTGCTGGCGTCCCTCCGGATATTTCTGGATCGTCTTTTCCGCCCATGCGGTATTATCCGCGTTAAAGGCAAATGCCACGGGCTGGAACTGATCTTCGGCTAGTCGACGAACGGACATACTTCCTCACGCCTTTTCAGTTTAACGTCTCACAACGCGATCTCGCCACCGTGACGAATTCGCAGGCATAAGCCGCCTTGTCTTTCTGCATGAACACGATGAACTTGCTGCCATTGGGAACCGAGGCCTTGATCTCGTATCCCGAAGACAGAAGCTGCTTGATGGTGGAACCGCCGCTGCTTGATAGCGATACGCCCCCCTCTTCCGTCGCCGTCTGGGCGAGAACGGAGGTCGACATCGCAGCAAGAAAAGCCAAGATGGCCAGCGGCAGACGCATCAGCGGTCGACCTCCCCGAACACGATGTCGAGGGAGCCGAGCACGGCTGTAACGTCGGCAAGCTGATGGCCCTTGCACAGGAAATCCATCGCCTGCAAATGTGCATAACCCGGCGCGCGGATCTTGCAGCGGTAGGGCTTGTTCGAACCATCGGCGACCACGTAGACGCCGAACTCGCCCTTCGGCGCTTCGACGGCAGCGTAAACTTCGCCGGCCGGAACGTGATAGCCTTCGGTATAGAGCTTGAAGTGATGGATAAGAGCTTCCATCGAACGCTTCATCTCGCCGCGCTTGGGCGGAACCACCTTGCCATCCAGCGAGGAGACCGGGCCGATGCGGTGCTTGCCGGACAGAAGATCGACGCACTGCTTCATGATCTTCACCGATTCGCGCATTTCCTGCATGCGGATCAGGTAACGGTCATAGCAGTCGCCGTTCTTGCCGACGGGGATATCAAACTCCAGATCGGAATAGCACTCGTAGGGCTGCGCGCGACGCAAATCCCAGGCAGCACCCGAACCGCGAACCATGACGCCCGTGAAACCCCAGGCAAAGGCATCTTCAAGCGAGACGACGCCGATATCGACGTTACGCTGCTTGTAGATGCGGTTGTCGGTCAACAGGCCTTCGATATTGTCGAGAACGGTAATGAAGGGATCGCACCATTTGCCGATATCTTCGACCAGTTCCGGCGGCAGATCCTGATGCACGCCGCCCGGACGGACATAGGCCGAGTGCATGCGGGCGCCACAGGCGCGCTCGTAGAACACCATCAGCTTTTCACGTTCCTCGAAGCCCCAGACAGGCGGCGTCATTGCGCCGACGTCCATGGCCTGAGTCGTCACGTTCATGATGTGCGACAGGATGCGGCCGATTTCCGAATAAAGCACGCGGATCAGCTGGCCGCGCATCGGGATTTCGAGACCCAGCAGCTTTTCGACGGCGAGCGCGAAAGCGTGTTCCTGGTTCATCGGCGCGACGTAGTCGAGACGGTCGAAATAAGGCACCGCCTGAAGGTATGTCTTGGTCTCGATCAGCTTTTCGGTACCGCGATGCAGAAGACCGATATGCGGATCGACGCGCTCGACGATTTCGCCGTCCAGTTCCAGAACCAGACGCAGCACGCCGTGCGCGGAAGGGTGTTCCGGACCGAAGTTGATCGTGAAATTGCGGACGTTATGCTCAGTCATTCTAGTGCTCCGCCGAGGTGATCATGGCGATGAATTCGGGGCCGGTCATGTTCTGCGTGGTTTGCGCGAAAGAATAGCTCGAAGGCTTCTCATCCGTGAAAATCTGCGACGCAAAATGGAAACTGGAAGGGTTGTCGAAAGCCTGCAACGAGACGGCAAAATGCTTGCCATCCTTGGAGCGCCACATCAGCGTGCTGCCGCAATTCCTGCAGAAGCAGCGCTCGCCCCATTCCGACGAGGTATAAACACCGAAATGCTCCTCGTTCTCGATGGCGACGTCAGCGCATTCGACAGCCAGAAATGTTCCGCCGGACCAGCGGCGGCACATCGAGCAATGGCAAACGCCGAATTCGCGGGCGCCGATGCTGGCATTGAAGCCAACGGCGCCGCAAAGACATTGTCCGTGCTCTGTCGCGGGGGCTTCGCTCATTGCTTGGCCTTTTCATCACCCGGGAGAACATAGTCAGTCCCCTCCCAGGGAGAGAGGAAATCGAAATTGCGGAATTCCTGCTTCAGTTCGACCGGTTCATAGAGAACCCGCTTCAGAACGTCATCGTAGCGTACTTCCACAAAGCCGGTAACCGGAAAATCCTTGCGCAGCGGATGACCTTCGAAACCGTAATCGGTGAGGATTCGGCGAAGATCCGCATGGCCTTCGAAAGGAATGCCGTACATATCCCAGGCTTCGCGCTCGAACCAGTCTGCACCCATGTAAACGGAGGTTGCCGAGGGAACGCCCTCGTCTTCCGCCACCTGCAGCTTGATGCGCACGCGCAGATTCTGGCGCGGCGACAAGAGGTGATAGACAACGTCGAAACGCTTCTCGCGCTGCGGCCAGTCGACGCCGCAAATATCGATGATGTTGACGAAACCGCACTGCACATCGTCACGCAGGAACGTCAAAAGCGCGATAACGCTTTCCGTCGTCGTGTTCAGCGTCAGCTCGCCATAGGCGATATCGGCCGAAACCACGAGGGAACCACGCGCTTCCTTAACGTAAGCAGCAAGATCGTTTAGAGCTTCGCTCATTCCTTAATCCGTCCTTTGCCCTTAGCGCTCGATCGTACCGGTACGCCGGATCTTCTTCTGCAGCAGAAGCACGCCGTAAAGCAGCGCCTCCGCCGTGGGGGGACAGCCCGGAACGTAGATATCCACCGGCACGACTCGGTCGCAGCCGCGCACGACGGCGTAGGAATAATGGTAATATCCGCCGCCATTGGCGCAGGAGCCCATGGAGATGACGTAACGCGGCTCAGGCATCTGGTCATAGACCTTGCGCAGTGCCGGCGCCATCTTGTTGGTCAGCGTTCCCGCGACGATCATCACGTCCGACTGGCGCGGCGAGGCGCGCGGGGCGACACCGAAGCGCTCCATGTCGTAACGCGGGCCGGAAGCCTGCATCAGACCCTCGACGGCGCAGCAGGCAAGACCGAACTGCATCCACATCAGGGAGCCGGTACGCGCCCAGGTGATCAGCTCGTCGGTCGAGGTGACGAGAAAGCCCTTGTCGGCCAGCTCGTCGTTGATTTCCGTGAAGTAGGCATCGTTGCTGCCGACAGGCTTGCCGGTCGCGGGATCGATGATCCCCTTCGGCTGCGGTGCAACGAGCGTGCTGTTGTTCTGGCTCATGCCCATTCCAGCGCTCCCTTCTTCCACTCATAGATAAAGCCGATGGTGAGAACGGCGAGGAACACCATCATAGACCAGAAACCGAACCAGCCCATATCACCGAAGGACACAGCCCAGGGGAACAGGAAGGCGACTTCCAAGTCGAAGATGATGAAGAGAATGGACACCAGATAAAACCGGATATCGAACTTCATGCGGGCGTCGTCGAAGGCATTGAAACCGCACTCGAAAGCGGAGAGCTTTTCCGGGTCCGGCGCCTTATAAGCGACAGCGAAAGGCGCGATGAGAAGCGCCAGGCCAATGACAAGAGCGATACCGATAAAGATTGCGATCGGAATATAGGAACTGAGGAGTTCAGTCATGGTCTCTTCCCTGTCCGGCCGGGTGCCGGACCTGCCTTTGCGACTGAAAGTCTAAAGGCGCACAAATATGTTGCAACGCCAAAGTGGTTAGCGCAGCCGCGCTCTCTCTGCAAGAGTTTAGGCA
This sequence comes from Agrobacterium sp. CG160-95, assembly GCF_053521725.1. Classification (NCBI taxonomy): domain Bacteria; kingdom Pseudomonadati; phylum Pseudomonadota; class Alphaproteobacteria; order Hyphomicrobiales; family Rhizobiaceae; genus Agrobacterium; species Agrobacterium sp. CG160-95. The sequence goes on from NZ_JBNWDU010000001.1 coordinate 190,020, forward strand.
CCATTTCAAGACACCTGCCGCATTGATTGGCAACAATATTGCCGGAATTGACGCAAATTTGGGCCACAATTCCGGGCTAAGCCCCTCAAATACAATAATAATCGATTGAACGACGCAACCGCAAAAAAGTCACACGAATTTTACGTCAAAATGGCAGCGAAGTGACGATCTCTCGATATCGAAACTTGACTAAAAACAGCAGGAAAAACCGCGCTCGCAAATGCCGGAAACAGGCGCTGAAATCGCCATTGCCGATATGGCAGGACGATGCCTGCTTGCTTCGTTTGGGAGTGTCATTTCGGTGAAAGAAATGGCGCGAGTGACGGGGCTCGAACCCGCGACCTCCGGCGTGACAGGCCGGCACTCTAACCGACTGAGCTACACCCGCGCTCCACAGACATTCGTCTGCGTTTTTTTCCGAGGAACAGGATGGCGCGAGTGACGGGGCTCGAACCCGCGACCTCCGGCGTGACAGGCCGGCACTCTAACCAACTGAGCTACACCCGCTTATCCTGACCGACAAGACCTTAGTCTCGCCGTACGAACCAGCCTCGGCTGTTCGTTGAGCGGCTAACTACGGCGTTCGTGCGGGGGTGTCAAGCAGGTTTCACGACAAAAGAATAAGCTTCTTCATTTTGATCGGAAAAAACTGAAAGGCCTTTGACCGGCATTGCAGCGAATGCCTTGTTTTCCGGGCTTTTCCCAACAAAAACAAAAAACTTGTCCACAGCCGGGGTGTCCGTAACGCGATTTCAGCATACCGCCAAAGGTAACGGCCGGGCGTTGTTTTTATCGAAAAGCCCGCAGTTCCCGGCTTTTTGCCGATCACCTCTGCCAGTGGGCAAAGCTGTCCGGAAAAAAAACAAAAAAACTTCACAAAAGCCCTTGCGGTTTTTTTCCGATCCGAATACATCACGGCCACCGACGCGGCAGACACGATCTGCAGGACGCGAAGGGCGATTAGCTCAGTTGGTAGAGCGCCTCGTTTACACCGAGGATGTCGGGAGTTCGAGTCTCTCATCGCCCACCATTTTCCAGCTTCTTCAAATTGTGCGCATTACCAAGCCGAAGCTCTTTCGGATGTCGGTGCGTTTTACCGTAAACTTCCTGCATCGGGAATCACGGCCCCTGCCCCCGATTCTGTAGACGGCCGCGGCCTTGGGCTGGTGGAGCGGCTTTTCCGGCGTGAGTCTATGCCAGATCGGCACTCCTGTTCCACATTCATACAGGCCGGCTCCTATAGGTGTGCCACCCCGCAACATCCCGAAAAATAAGCAGATTCAGACTTTTTAAAGAGATTTCATGCATTGTTTTCGAGCCGTTTCATGATGAACGGTATAAATGATGGATGAAACCATGTCGGTCGACGCGTTTGTAACACTCGCGCTTATTGCGCTGCCTGTTTATATTTTTTTCCGCTGGGTCCAGCAGGACTCAGAAAAAGACAGCACTCCCAAAAGCAAGAATTCCATGGGGCGGTGATCTCTAGCGATCTGGTCCACTGCACATTCATGGAAGTCCTCCGGATAACACCCTCGATTTTGCGATAGCGACGCGACCATGCCGGTTTTAACGGCTGGTATGCGACTCATCGTGGGGAATCGGCATTCCCAGATCGGGGTTTCTTCCGCCGCACAAAAAAGCCGGGCTATGCCCGGCTTTTCTCATTTGCGATTCTATTCGGACCGATCAGTTGATCGCCTTCAGATCGACGGTAAAGAACAGCGTTTCGCCGGAAGATCCGTCGACGCCGTCGTTGTCAGTGACGACATAGGCCGTTCCTGCCTTGTCGAAGGTGAAGCCTTCCAGCTTGTCAACGGTATAGCCATTCGTCTGGGCCTTGAGGTCCGGCAGGAAATCATGTGCTTCCTGCTTGGCCACCAGCGGCAGTTCGCCACCGATCTTGCCCGGCTTCAGGTCAGCGATCGCGACGCGGTAAAGCTTCTTGATCTTTGCCTTGTCACCGACCTGATTGTCGCGCTCGACGATATAGACATAGTCGCCCTGTGCGGTGATTTCAGAAAGGCCGACCCAGCCTGCCTCGGTCTTGTCGAGCGGGTAACGCACGGCGCCCCATTCCTTGGACTTCGGATTGTAGGAGACGAGCTTGACGAAACCCTTCTCGTCCGTGCCCCATTCGCGCTGTACGGCCATCCACAGCGTCGCGTCGTCGCCCTTGCCGATCATGGTCACACCTTCGAAACCGAAGCGGGTTTCGCCAGCCAGCAGTTCCTTTGGCAGAGCGATCTCAGCCTTGATCTCGCCCTTGGCGCTGACATTGTAGAGTGCGTGGGGCACTAGCTTGGCACTGTCACCTTCCGAGGCCAGCCAGAAGCCGCCCTTACCGTCAAGCGTAATGCCTTCGATGTCGAGTTTCTGGGCTGCGATACCGTCGCGCTTGATGCGCAGGGCGCTGGTGATGGTGGCAGGCTTCTTCGTTGCGTCGATGGTGTAGATCGACGGCTGGTTGCCATAGACCGAGTCGGACACGGCATAGAGGATGCCAGGCTTTTCAGCATCGCCCACCAGACCGGAGAGAGCGCCCCAGCCGATCGGTGCGCCATCAACGGTGGCGGAAGCGAGCTGCGGGTAGGCAATCTGGCCTTCTGCGCGTTCATAAATCATGACATGCGAGCGAGCGCCGCCATCTTCGACGAGATCGGCTTCGTTGGCAGTGACGAGAAGATTGCGCGACGGAATGGCGACGGCGCCTTCAGGCGAAATGCCCGACGGCAGAAGCTGGACCAGTTCCGGTGTGCCGCCCGTATCCTTGTAGACCGCAGCGAGAGACGCGCGCTCGGCAAGAACGAAAAAGTACTTCTGGCCATCGAAGGTTGCCGCCTCCAGACCTTCCGGCTCGATGCCCTTGGCCTTGGAGCGCTTTTCCGGATAGTGGCCGATGCTGGCGGCAGCGTGCTCAAGGGTGGCACCGGCTTCATAAAGAAGCTTGCCGGTCTTGTCGAAAATGGTGAAGCCGCGCGCGCCGCCCTGCCAGTCACCCTCATTGGCGATGACGATGCGGTCATTGTCCAGCCACTTCACGGCATCTGGCTCACGCTTGCGGCCTTCCTGCTTGTCGGTGAACTTGATCTGGCCGTCCGTCTTCGTGTCGACGCCTTCCAGATCAACCGTGCCGGCGGAGAAATGCGTCTTTACCGTACCGGTCTTGCCGTCGATGATGACGATGTGGTTGTTTTCCTGCAGCGTGAGCGCGATCTCGCCATTGGCATTGATCGAGACGAATTCCGGCTCCGGATCTTCCGGGGAGATTTCGGCAAGGCCGGTCACGTCGATCTTCTTCAGCGTCGCGCAGTCAGCAACACCGTTCTTCAGACCGACCGTCACCAGATAACCGGCCGGCATCTGTGGCAGGGCGCCTTCGTTCACCTCTTCATCGCGTTCGTTTTCGATCGCGATAGCGGCGAAGGTCTTGTCCGGGGAAATTGCGACAGAATCTGGCTGGCCGCCGAGATCGCAGCTCGCTTCAATCTTCTTGGTGGCGATATCGACCGTCACGAGCTTGCCGGACGGCTTGGCGCGGTTTTCGGACGTGTTGACACCGGCCAGAACCTTGGCGCCAGCAACGGCAACCGAGGTCGGTTCGCCTTCCAGCAGCAACGCGCCGCCAGCCTTGGGTGCCTTGGCGTCGGTGATGTCAACGAAACCAATGCCGCCAAGCGGGCTGTCCGAATAGATCAGCGTCTTACCGTCTTCGCTGGCGGTCACGATTTCAGCTGAAGTGACGGCCTTCGCGTCCTTGTCCGCTGGCAGGTTCTTTACGACCGGGAAAGATGCGATGCGGTTGAAAACCGGCTCGGCAGCAGCCGGAAAGGCCGCGGACGTGAGCAGAGCAGCAGTCAAAGCCATCTGCGAAAGTCGGAACGCCATTATAAATCCCCCTTGGATCCAAAAAAACACCCTATGGCTTCTGCGTCAGAGACATGACAGCGGCATGACATTTCCTGCCGGAGGAATCAAAAAGCCCGACCATGAAGGCCGGGCTTTCCTGTTCGTGCGCACATTCCGCGTATCGGAGCGCCGTGTGACCGGATGGATGCTACACAGGCGCGCTCTCCTACTTTCAAGTACATCTTGCCGGTTCGAAAAAAGGGCTATCCGAAAAATCATTTCGAAAAGCCGCCCGGTTTACGTGCCGGCATGATGGCGTCAGGGCGTCAAAACATGTTTCCTCGTGAACCTGAAAAGCCGCCCGCCCGCCGCCGGACGTCACGGCCTTTCGGAAACCTTACGAGTTGACGGCGTCCTTCAGGCCCTTGCCTGCGGAAAACTTCGGTACGTTGCGAGCCGGGATATCGACTTCAGCACCCGTGGAAGGGTTACGACCCTTGGAGGCTTCACGACGGCTTACGGAGAAGCTGCCGAAGCCAGCGAGACGGATGTCGCCACCGCTCTTCAGTTCGTTCTGTACGGTTTCGAATACGGCATCAACAGCGGAAGCAGCATCTGCCTTCGTGAGACCAGCCTTTTCGGCAACAGCAGAGACGAGCTCGTTCTTGTTCATGTTTCCACCCCTTTCAATGGTTTGAAACGACTCAAATTAAGCCGGCGCAGAATACGTCTGTATCCGCGCGCAGCAACTCAAAAGCGCTGGAATCGCCTGAAAAACAAGGGGTCTGCGGGGTTTTTCACAAAAAAGGCCGACATTTCTGCCGGCCTTTCCCTTAAACGTGCCAATTTCGCACCAGTTCTGCGAGCATCAAAGAAGCATCGCGCCTTTCGGCATCTAACACATTGAATCTACGCACAGGTGTCGCGAAAACCGATTCTGGCTTTCACAACCACTTGGCAATCAATGTGCGATCGTCTGTCCGCCCTCGTCGACACCGTCGACAGTTGCGATAACAGGCGTTTCGATGCTGCCGTCCCACTCGATTGGCTCGGGCATGCGAAGCAGCGCGTGCTTGATGACCTCACCCATGCGAGAAACCGGGATGATCTCCATCTCGTTCTTCACATTATCAGGAATATCCGCCAGGTCCTTGGCGTTTTCTTCCGGGATGAGCACCTTCTTGATGCCGCCGCGAAGCGCCGCAAGCAGCTTTTCCTTCAGGCCGCCGATTGGCAGCACGCGACCACGAAGTGTGATCTCGCCCGTCATCGCCACATCCTTGGAGACCGGGATACCGGTCATGATGGAGACGATGGCGGTTGCCATGGCGACACCGGCAGACGGTCCATCCTTCGGGGTAGCCCCTTCCGGAACGTGAACGTGGATGTCGCTCTTGTCGAAACGCGGCGGTTCGATGCCGAAGTCCACGGCGCGCGAGCGGACATAGGATGCCGCTGCCGAAATGGATTCCTTCATCACTTCCTTGAGGTTGCCGGTGACCGTCATGCGGCCCTTGCCCGGCATCATCACGCCTTCGATGGTGAGCAACTCACCGCCGACTTCCGTCCATGCCAGACCGGTGACGACACCAACCTGATCCTCACGCTCGGCCTCGCCGTGGCGGAACCGCGGAACGCCCAGATAATCCGGGACATTGGCTGCGGTGACTTCCACGGACTTGACCTTGCCCTTGATGATCTCGGTCACGGCCTTTCGCGCAAGCTTCATCAACTCGCGCTCGAAGCTGCGCACGCCCGCCTCGCGGGTGTACTGCTGGATCACGATCATCAGAGCGTCGTCGCTCACCGAGAACTCTTCCGGACGCAGGGCATGTTCCTTGATCGCCTTCGGCAGCAGGTGACGCTTGGCGATTTCGCGCTTTTCGTCCTCCGTGTAACCGGCGATGCGGATCACTTCCATACGGTCCATCAGGGGACCTGGAATATTCAGCGTGTTGGCCGTGGTCACGAACATCACGTCGGACAGGTCGTATTCCACTTCAAGATAGTGGTCCATGAAGGTGGAGTTCTGTTCCGGATCGAGCACCTCCAGCAGTGCGGAAGACGGATCGCCACGGAAATCCATGCCCATCTTGTCGATCTCGTCGAGCAGGAAGAGCGGATTGGACTTCTTGGCCTTCTTCATCGACTGAACGATCTTGCCCGGCATGGAGCCGATATAGGTACGGCGATGACCGCGGATTTCCGCCTCATCACGCACACCACCCAGCGCCATACGCACATATTCGCGGCCGGTCGCCTTGGCGATCGACTTGGCGAGCGAAGTCTTGCCGACGCCGGGAGGACCGACGAGGCACAGGATCGGGCCACGGATCTTCGAAGCGCGAGCCTGCACGGCCAGATATTCAACGATGCGTTCCTTGACTTTGTCCAGACCGAAATGATCCTGATCGAGGACCGCCTCGGCGCTGTTGAGATCAACCTTGACCTTCGACTTCTTGCCCCAGGGCAGGCTGAGCAGCCAGTCCAGATAGTTGCGCACGACAGTCGCTTCCGCAGACATCGGGCTCATCTGGCGAAGCTTCTTCATTTCCGCCTCGGCCTTATCCTTGGCCTCCTTGGAAAGCTTGGTCTTGGCAATGCGCTCTTCCAGTTCGGCCATCTCGTCACGGCCATCCTCGCCGTCGCCGAGCTCCTTCTGGATCGCCTTCATCTGTTCGTTCAGATAATATTCGCGCTGCGTCTTCTCCATCTGGCGCTTGACGCGCGAGCGGATACGCTTCTCGACCTGAAGCACGGAAATTTCGCCTTCCATGAAGCCGAGCGCTTTTTCAAGCCGCTGCTTCACGCTGACGGTTTCCAGCATTTCCTGCTTTTCGGTGATCTTGATCGACAGGTGCGACGCAACAGTGTCGGCCAGCTTCGAATAATCGTCGATCTGGCCGGCAGCGCCGACAACCTCGGGCGAAATCTTCTTGTTGAGCTTCACATAGCTCTCGAACTCCGAAACAACGGAACGCGACAGCGCCTCGATCTCAACCGGGTCTTCCGCAGGCTCCTGCAGCGGCGTCGCAGACGCTTCGTAGAAATCCTCGCGGTCTGTATAGGCCTCGATCTGGGCGCGACCCTTGCCTTCCACAAGCACCTTCACGGTGCCGTCGGGCAGCTTCAGCAGCTGGAGAACGTTAGCGACCGTGCCGACCTTGTGGATGGCTTCCGGGGACGGATCGTCATCGCTGGCGTTGATCTGGGTAACAAGCATGATCTGCTTGTCCGAGCCCATGACCTCTTCGAGAGCGCGAATGGATTTTTCCCGCCCGACGAACAGGGGAACGATCATATGCGGGAAAACGACAATGTCGCGCAGGGGAAGTACCGGATAGATACCGCCGGATGCCGCAGACGTGATGTTCGTCATATCATTTCCTTTCATGGTCCCTTTCAGGACACTTTGCCTGACGTCTTGGGGCGTCCGGCATATTCATTTCTCGAGACTGAAAGTGGAGTTTCGGAACGCCGATTTCAAGTCACCGGAAGAGACGACCCCGCGCAACGGCACGGCCGTAAAATTCAAACAAATACAGCGCCGGCTATTACTCCCGACATTTCCGGTTATCCCACAGGATCAGGAACCGGGTCGCCGACGGTAATTCACATTTCCGTCATATCGCGCTGCAAATCAGTTTTAAGACTTTATCAGCAAAGCGCAATCCGCTCCAAACGCAAAATCGGGTTACTCCAAGTTAGCGGCAAGTTTCGCACCTGCCACAACAGAAAAGGCCCGCACGAGTGCGGGCCTTTTGAATTCATCAAAGCGTCGGATCGGTCAATCAAGCCGAAACATTGGCCTTTTCTTCCTGACGATCCGCATAGATGTAGAGCGGGCGAGCGATGCCGCTGACGACATCGTTGGAGATCACCACTTCGCGCACGCCTTCCAGCGTCGGCAGTTCGAACATGGTATCCAGAAGGATCTTTTCCATGATCGAGCGCAGACCGCGGGCACCCGTCTTGCGGGTAATCGCCCGGCGGGCAATCTCGCGCAAAGCGTCCTCGTGGAAGGTCAGTTCCACATCTTCCATCTCGAACAGACGCTGATACTGCTTGACCAGCGCGTTCTTCGGCTCGGACAGGATCTGGATCAGCGCATCCTCATCAAGGTCCTCCAGCGTCGCCAGAACCGGCAGACGGCCGATGAATTCCGGAATAAGACCGAATTTCACCAGATCTTCCGGCTCCAGTTCGCGCAGCACCTCGCCAACGCGGCGATCGTCTTCCGCCTTGACGGTCGCACCGAAGCCAATCGAGGTCTTTTCGCCCCTGGCCGAGATGATCTTGTCCAGGCCGGCAAACGCGCCGCCGCAGATGAAGAGAATGTTGGTCGTATCCACCTGCAGGAATTCCTGCTGCGGATGCTTACGGCCGCCCTGCGGCGGAACGGAAGCGACCGTGCCTTCCATGATCTTCAGAAGCGCCTGCTGAACGCCCTCGCCCGACACGTCACGCGTGATGGACGGGTTATCCGACTTGCGGGAAATCTTGTCGACTTCGTCGATATAGACGATGCCGCGTTGGGCGCGCTCGACATTGTAATCCGCAGCCTGCAACAGCTTCAGGATAATGTTTTCCACGTCCTCGCCGACATAACCGGCTTCGGTCAGCGTCGTTGCGTCCGCCATTGTGAAGGGAACGTCGATGATGCGGGCGAGCGTCTGGGCAAGATAGGTCTTGCCGCAACCCGTCGGACCGACGAGCATGATGTTCGACTTCGCAAGCTCGACATCGCCATTCTTGGAGGCGTGCGCGAGGCGCTTGTAATGGTTGTGAACGGCCACCGACAGGATCTTTTTCGCCTGCTTCTGGCCGATGACGTATTCGTCGAGGATCTTGATGATGTCCTGCGGGGTGGGAACACCCTCGCGCGACTTCACCATCGACGTCTTGTTCTCCTCGCGGATGATGTCCATGCACAATTCGACGCATTCATCGCAGATGAATACCGTCGGTCCGGCAATGAGTTTCCGGACTTCGTGCTGGCTCTTGCCGCAGAATGAACAATAGAGTGTATTCTTAGAGTCGCCGCCGTTGCTGCCGCTGACTTTGCTCATATCACTTTCCTTCCAGCACGCCGCAGGTCCGCCAAACGGATCGCGGTCAACTTACCGCCCGCCGATACGGCCGCCCTTGGGTGCATCGCCGTATCCGCCTCGTTTCCCGGGGTACTAACCGGTATCAGATACATGAGCTGACAACCGGCTGCAACGAATTCCCCATCAAACCAAAGGCCACGTCATAAAAATTCAACACAGCCTTTATATATACTAATATCGCTTTCTGTTGCGGTTGAAAGCCCCGAAATTACTTTGCGGGGTTAAACAACCGTCAAAAAGCGTCGCGCCTTAATTCGCGGCGGCGCCTTCCATTTCCTGGCGCGAGGTGAGGATCTTGTCGATCACACCCCATTCCTTGGCCTCGTCGGCATCCATGAAGTGGTCGCGATCAAGGGTTTTTTCAACCTCTTCCAGCGTACGGCCGGTGTGCTTCACGTAGACTTCATTAAGGCGACGCTTCATTTTGATGATGTCGCGGGCGTGACGCTCGATATCCGAAGCCTGCCCCTGGAAGCCGCCGGAGGGCTGATGCACCATGATGCGGGCGTTCGGAGTTGCGAAACGCATTCCCTTTTCGCCAGCAGCCAGAAGCAGCGAGCCCATGGATGCGGCCTGGCCGACGCAAAGCGTCGAAACGGCAGGGCGGATGAACTGCATCGTATCGTAGATCGCCATGCCGGCGGTCACGACGCCACCCGGCGAATTGATGTAGAGCGCGATTTCCTTCTTCGGGTTTTCAGCCTCGAGGAAAAGCAGCTGCGCGCAGACGAGCGAGGCCATCTGGTCTTCCACCGGTCCGGTGAGGAAAATGATGCGTTCCTTGAGAAGACGGGAAAATATGTCATAGGAGCGTTCGCCGCGATTGGTCTGCTCTACGACCATCGGCACCAGAGCCATGGCGGTATCAACTGGATTTTTCATGTCCGTCCTTTGTCAAACTCTGCCCTTCGCGGAAAACCGCTCCGGAATCACTTCTAACCTTCGTTCTCCCTACATAGAGTGTCCCTGCCCGGTACTTCAAGACACGAAGCCGCATATCCTTAACGGCTCAACAGCGTTTACGGGCGTTTTCCACCCGCGGGGTAACGGCTATGGACAAGCCGATGCCAACCGAACCATTCTCTGTCGCCCGCATTATTTTTTAACAGGAGCAAACCGCAAACGCAAAAACCGGTGTGTTGCCCAGATATAACTTCTCACTGGCAAGAACTCGTTAGGTATTTGCGGCTGATACTACGCCCGCGAATTTCCGGTTTCCCGTCAGGGGGCGGGAGCCTCTTTTGAGGCGAAATGGCATCTCCACCAATTCGGCGGGCATTGCGCACATCGTGCCGCGAACCGCTTTTACGGCATGATAGCGCAGATAGGATTTTGCAATGCTGGATGCAAAGACGGGCATGCTGCTTTGGGCGTCGGAAACGCTGACCCTTGCCCTGCTGCTGGGAACCCTGTGGCTGCACCGCCCTGCCCGCCGGCACAATATCTATTTCGCCGCCGGTTTTGCCGCAACGAGCGCCGGCACGGTGATGGTGGCGCTGCGCGGCGATATTCCCAACTTCCTGTCGATCGAAGTCGGCAATACGCTTGCCCTTTCGGCCTTCAGTTTCTGGCTCGCCGGTCTCCTGTCCTTCGAACAGCGCAAGACCGCCGGCTGGATCGCCATTCCGCCGCTGTTATGGGTGGCGGGCATGCTGATCGGCCCCGTACGCGAAAACATGGTCCCGCGCATCCTGCTCTATCACATCTGTGCCGCCACCGGTTATTTCATGCTGGCCGGCATTCTTCTGGCCAGCAAGGCACGCGCGTCATTCAGCCGCAAGGTGCTGGCGGCCACCTTCATCCTGCAGGCATTTTGCGGGGCGCTCGTGGCGTCCATCGTCATTCCCGTCAACGCCGCCGCCCCCAACGCCATTCCGCTGACGGCAGCGCTCGCCTTTTCAGGCATTCTCGGCTTTACCATCATCGTCATGATGAGCGCCAAGATCATCATGGAAGACACGGAAACCCGCCTACACCGGCTGGCCATGACCGACCACCTGACCGGCGTCCTCAACCGGCGAGGGCTGCTTGAAGAGTTCGAACACATCAAAAAAAGGTCGCCCGGCTCCAGCCGTTACGTAGCGCTGGCGCTGTTTGACATCGACCATTTCAAGAAGATCAACGACAAATACGGCCATCAGTCGGGAGACGCGGTGCTTGTGCATTTTTGCAATATGGCGCAGCGGGTCATCGGTAAGCGCGGCCTGTTCGTCAGGATGGGCGGCGAAGAATTCGCGCTCGTCGCCGAAGTGGAAAGCCCCTCCAGCACCGTGACGCTTGCGGAAGCCATCCGCAGCAACCTGCGCCTTTCGAAGATCAGCGCACGCGGCGAAAACATCGAGGTCACGACCAGCGTCGGCATATCCGAAGCCATGATCAAGGATGCGGATCTGAGCGTGATGATGACGGAGGCCGACCGCGCGCTTTACGCGGCCAAGAAGGCCGGCCGCAACCGCACCGTGATCCACGTCAATTCAGCCAATGTTGTCGTCCCCTCTCCGGACCGGGACGAAAACCCGATGGACAACAATGCCAACCGGCAGGTTGCGGCGCTGAACCGGATAGCGGCCATCGCCAACCGGTGACAAAGTAACCGCACAGTGACATGCGGATAAACACACGAAACGGCATTTTCACGCCCTTCCCAAAGTGCGGCGCGCGGAATAAACCATGGACATGACAGCGACATTTCCCTTTCTCAAAATCGATCCCGCCACGCGTCGTGTTTCACTCGATGCCCGCAATCCGGCTTTCTACAACGATCCGAACCCGGTTTATGCTGCCCTGCATGCCCAATGTCCCACTTTCTATTGGGAAGAGCAGCGGCAGTGGTTTTTCACCGAATACGACCATGTCAGCGCCCTCCTGCGCGACCGCCGGTTCGGACGGCAGATCCTGCATGTTGCGAGCCGCGAGGAGATCGGTCTGGCAGAGCCGCTCGAGCATGTGAAGCATTTCGACGCCGCAGAGCAGCACTCGCTTCTGGAGCTGGAGCCGCCGGAACACACACGGCTGCGCACCCTCATCAACCGCGCTTTCGTTTCGCGGCATGTCGACAAGATGAAGCCAGAAATAGAGGAACTCGCCAACCGGCTGATCGACGCCTTCGAAAGAAACGGCGAGACGGAACTGCTTTCTTCCTATGCCGATATCATCCCGGTCACGATGATCGCGCGCATGATCGGCATTCCCGAGGAAATGGGACCGCAGCTTTTGAAATGGTCACATGCCTATGTCGGCATGTACATGTTCAAGCGCACGCCCGAGGACGAGCTTCTGGCCGACAGGGCCGCACATGAGTTTTCAGACTATGTGCGCAGTGTGATCGCGGAGCGCCGGGCGGAGCCGAAAGACGATCTGCTGAGCCACATGATCCATACGGAGCACAAGGGCCAGTATCTGACCGACGACGAGCTGATCTCGACCACCATCGTTCTGTTGAACGCCGGGCACGAGGCGACGGTGCACCAGATCGGCAATTCCGTGCGCATCATTCTGGAAAGCGGCATCTCGCCCGACACACTTTTCCACGACGAGACGGCAACGGAACGCACGGTGGAAGAAACGCTGCGTATCTGCGCGCCCGTCCATATTTTCCAGCGCTGGGTTCTGGAGCCGGTCGAGATCGATGGCGTGGAATTCAAACGCGGCGACAAGGTCAGCCTCATTCTGGCGGCCGCCAATCTCGATCCGGCCAAGTTTTCCGATCCCCTGGCATTCAGGCCGGACCGAAACGAAGGCGCCAACGTCTCCTTCGGCGCCGGCATCCATTTCTGCATTGGCGCGCCGCTGGCAAGGCTGGAGCTGAACCTAGCCTTGCCTCTGCTTTTCAAGCGACTGCCGGGACTGAAGATTGCCGAGCCACCCAGGGTCAAGGACGTCTATCACTTCCATGGTCTGGAACGGCTCGATCTCAGCTGGTGACAGCCACGCCGGGAACAACCTTTATCCCGGCGATGGACCAATAGAAATCATCCGGCCCCTACAACCGGATGACATAATCCTTGCGGGTCGTTTCGACGACCTCCCAGGTTCCCTTGAAGCCCGGCCGCAGGACCAGCCTGTCGCCCGGTTTCAGGTCGCGCGGGGATCCGCCATCCTCCGCCAGGATCGAGTGACCCTCGAGAATGTTGAAATATTCCCATTCGTCATAGACCACCCGCCATTTGCCGGGTGTCGACTGCCAGATGCCGGCATAGATGCCACCGGGCGCTTCCTCCAGATTCCACGTGGTGAATTTGGGGTCGCCGGAAATCAGCCTTTCCGGTGCGGGTGCACTGTGCTCCACCTCCGCCTCGACATCACCGGCCGTAGCGGTTCGTGTATCTTCGAATGCGAGAAAATTCGTCATGACGACCCCGGTCTCTCAGAGCTTCGCAAGCGATTGTTCGAGATCGGCGATGATGTCCTTGACATCCTCGATGCCGATCGAGAGGCGCACCACATCCGGTCCGGCACCCGCCGCCGTCTGCTGTTCCGGTGTCAGCTGCGCATGTGTCGTGGAAGCCGGGTGGATGACGAGAGAGCGTGTATCGCCGATATTGGCGAGATGGGAGAAGAGTTGCAGACCTTCCACCAGCGCCTTGCCGGCGGCATAACCGCCCTTGATGCCGAAGGTGAAGACGGAACCAGCGCCCTTTGGCGAATAATGCTGCTGGATTGCGTAGTTGTCGCTGTCCTCCAGCCCGGCATAATGCACCCAGCCCACCTTGGGGTGCGCTTTCAGCCATTTGGCGACGGCCAGCGCATTATCGGAGTGGCGCTGAACGCGCAGCGGCAGGGTCTCTATGCCCGTGAGGATGAGGAAGGCATTGAAGGGCGAGATCGCAGGGCCGAGATCGCGTAAGCCAAGAACGCGGCAGGCAATCGCGAAGGCGAAATTGCCGAAGGTCTGGTGCAGCACGACGCCGGAATATTCTGGGCGGGGCTGCGACAGCGACGGATATTTATCCGTGGCCGACCAGTCGAAAGTGCCGCCATCGACGATGATGCCACCCATGGAATTGCCATGGCCGCCGAGGAATTTCGTCAACGAATGCAATACGATATCCGCGCCATGTTCCAGCGGCCGCAACAAATAGGGGCTTGCCATGGTGTTATCGACGATGAGCGGCAGGCCGTGACGATGGGCGACATCTGCAATCGCGGCGATATCCACGAATGTGCCGCCCGGGTTGGCGAGGCTTTCGATGAAGATGGCGCGTGTGCGGTCGTCGATCTGCCGTTCGAAAGTGGCCGGATCAGCCGCATCGGCCCAGCGCACCTGCCAGTCGAAACCCTTGAAGGCGTGGCCGAACTGATTGATGGAGCCGCCATAAAGTTGGCGTGCCGCGACGAAATTGTCGCCGTGTTGCAGCAATGTGTGGAAAACCAGCAATTGCGCGGCGTGACCGGATGCAACGGCAAGTGCCGCCGTGCCGCCTTCAAGCGCTGCGACACGCTCCTCCAGAACCGCCTGGGTTGGGTTCATGATGCGCGTGTAGATATTGCCGAACTCTTTTAATCCGAACAGCGCGGCTGCGTGATCGGCGTCACGGAAGGCATAGGCCGTTGTCTGGTAGATCGGCGTCGCGCGCGCACCGGTGGTCGGATCGGGCTGTGCGCCCGCGTGCACGGCCAACGTTGAGAACCCGGGATTGCTGCTCGGCATGATGTTTCCTCCAATGATATTTTGGAGGGATCATAATGCCTTGCCGCCAAATGATAAGTCCAATCCGTACCAACTATCGCACAATATTGAGACGCGGATACTCAATTGCGGGGCAACGGTCCATCACCACGTTCATGCCGTAGGCCTCGGCCTTGGCCGCCGCATTGTCGTCTCTGACCGACAGCTGGCCCCAGATCACCGATGGCCGCTGCGGCAGCAATATCGCCTCTTCGACAATTGCCGACAAATATTCCGGCGCCCGGAACATATCGACCATATCAACGGGTTCCGGAATGTCGGCAAGCCGCGCATACACTTTCTGCCCCAATATCTCCTTGCCCGCCTGACCGGGATTGACCGGAAACACGCGGTAACCCTTGGACAGCAGAAAGCGCATGACGCCGTGGCTCGGCCGATCCGGATTGGGAGAGGCGCCAAGCAGGGCGATGGTCCTGACATCCGTCAGAATTTTTCTGAGGTAATCCGGTTCATAGGTATCATGCTGCATGTCAACTTTTCCCTCTGCCATATCGCGCGGTTCAAGGACCTCATGCGCCGGCTCGACGCTCAATGGCCCAGCGAGAATTGCCTCTCCCGCATAAATCCGCGGACGAGCTTTTCGCACCGCTTTTTTGCGGCCGCTTTCCTAAATCTAGGAACCCTCATCCTTCTCTTGAACCCCTGCCCGAATGAAAATATTGAACAAGCCGGACTCGTGGTGTCACGAAAGTACACCTAGTTTGCGCAAAATGATTTCACAAAAACACCTTAAGCGGCGTTGTGCTGAGTATTTTTATCCAGTTTTTCAAAAGCATACATTTCGATGAATATTTGCTGAAACAACATTTGCGTGCATCTTATGCGCCCTTCGTCTCCTGTTTGTTTTCATTCCGTTCACCGATGCATTAGGCGTATCTAATTTTCAGAAAGTTATTCTGTAAATCAAGTTATAGGTAAAACTGTAACGTTGTAGCGAGCCATTCAGTAATGAATTGAAACTTCTTTTCATTTTGAGCCTGCATGTGCTCGCTTGATTGATACAGTTTTATCTTCTGGATATGGGCAATTTTGAGCAGGAATAATCGCCGCAATCGGTCGCATTTTTGCAAAAAACACGTTCCACAGCAAAACCATAAGCTGTGCATCCGGCATCGGCGCGTATGTCCTGCTGATGAAATCGTGAGCACGGCCGCATATCGCCTCTCGCACAGTTACCCACTCCATCCCGCAACACGCACAAACCCGAAACTTGACACGCGTCATAATCTGCAAAGAAGCAACCGCTTACGACAGGAGGATTTGCGTCTCCCACAGCCATCACGGAAAATGGATTCCGGTTTTCAAGCCGATGCTGTAGGTTGCCTGGAATAGCCCATGAGCGAGTCTCTATCGTGACATTTGACATTCTAATTCTGGTGCTTCTGGGCGCGATATTGCATGCCGGATGGAATGCGCTGGTAAAATCCGGATCCGACAAGTCGCTGGACGCCTCGCTGATCGCGGCGGGCGCCGCAGCTTGTTCTTTACCCTTCCTGCCCTTCCTGCCGTTTCCTGCGCCGGTGGCCATTCCCTTTCTCATCGCCTCGGCCGTTCTGCAATTTGCCTATTTCCGCCTAGTCGCCGCCGCCTATACGATCGGCGATATCGGCCTCGTCTATCCCGTCATGCGTGGCGTGGTGCCGCTGATCGTCGCAGCGACGAGCAGCCTTTTCCTCGGCGAGATTTTAAGCCCGCTTGCGCTTGCCGGGATTGCCATCATTTCCGGCGGCATCCTGACGCTTGCCTTCGAGGCGCGGCGCGGCGGCGGAAAGGCGATCATTGTCGCGCTCATCAACGCCTTCGTGATTGCCTCCTACACCTTCGTTGATGGTGTCGGCGCAAGGCTTTCCGGCAATGCGATTTCCTATACGCTGTGGATGTCGCTTCTGCCGCCCGTCCTCCTCTTTGGTTTCGCCTTTTACCAGCGCGGCGTAAGCGCCGTTACGCAGCATGTGCGGCGAAACTGGTGGCGCGGCCTGATCGGCGGCGGCGGCTCCATCCTCTCCTACGGGCTGGCGCTCTACGCCATGACCAAGGCCCCCGTCGCCGTCGTCGCGGCGCTGCGCGAAACCTCAATTCTGTTTGCGCTGGTGATCTCCGTCGTCATCCTCAAAGAACGCGCCAGCGTCTGGCGTTATCTCGCTGGCGGCATCATCGCAGCGGGTGTTCTGGTCATGCGGCTGGGATGAAACAGGTAAATCTATGGGGTAAAATAATACCACATAAATAAACCATTGTTTTTATTGATTTATTTTTACAGTCAGCAAAATCCGTCATATTGACGCTTCATCCAGCACACCGTATAAGCGCGCCAGATCGGATTCCAAAGGGAATATGGTCATTTGCGGTCGCCTTCGGGTGACCAAACCAAGCAACAAGAAACGCCCGTATGCTCTTACTTTAAAAGAGGATGACGGGTCCACGTTAGAAAGTGAAATCCATGTCTACTTTCGTTCAGAAGCCTGCTGAGGTGGAGAAGAAGTGGGTCATCATCGACGCCGAAGGCCTCGTTGTTGGTCGCCTCGCCACCATCATTGCAACCCGCCTGCGCGGCAAGCACAAGGCCACCTACACCCCCCACGTCGATGATGGCGACAACGTCATCGTCATCAACGCGGAAAAGATTGCCTTCACCGGCAACAAGTACTCCGACAAGAAGTACTACTGGCACACCGGTCACCCGGGTGGCATCAAGGAGCGTACGGCTCGCCAGATCATCGAAGGTCGCTTCCCGGAGCGCGTCGTTGAAAAGGCCGTCGAGCGCATGATCCCGCGCGGCCCGCTCGGCCGTCGTCAGATGAAGAACCTGCGCGTTTACGCCGGCTCGAACCACCCGCACGAAGCACAGCAGCCCGTCGTTCTCGACGTAGCCGTGCTCAACAAGAAGAACGTAAGGAGCGCCTGATAATGGCCGATCTTTCCTCTCTGAAAGACCTCGCCCCTGCATCGGAAGCTTCTGCTCCCGTGCACGTCCGCAAGGTTGACACTCTCGGCCGCTCCTACGCGACCGGCAAGCGCAAGAACGCCGTTGCCCGCGTATGGGTAAAGCCGGGTTCTGGCAAGATCATCATCAACGGCCGCGATTTCACCACGTATTTCGCACGTCCGGTTCTGCAGATGATCCTTCAGCAGCCGATCGTTGCCGTTGCACGCACGGGCCAGTTCGACATCATCGCTACCGTTGCCGGTGGTGGTCTGTCCGGTCAGGCCGGTGCCGTTCGTCACGGTCTGTCCAAGGCCCTCACCTACTTCGAACCGGGCCTGCGCGCCGTTCTGAAGAAGGGTGGCTTCCTGACCCGCGACAGCCGCGTTGTCGAACGTAAGAAGTACGGTAAGGCCAAGGCCCGCCGTTCGTTCCAGTTCTCCAAGCGCTAATCGCTTCTCGGAACCGTTCGTTCAAAACTTCGAAAAGGCGGGGCTTCGGCTCCGCCTTTTTTCATTGCCATCCTCCTTGTTTTTTCGGCGAGAAGACAGCACCCTCTGCGCGAACCGCAATGGGGTGATCAATGCCATCAAAAACCATAGACCATGCCTTCACCGCAGCAACGCTGACATCGGCTGCGACCGACCCGACCCATGCGGGCGTCCTCTCCTTCATGCGGCGCAAATATACCAAGATCCTCAAGGGCGTATCGACGGCCGTCTGGGGTGTCCCCTTCGATGCGGCGACATCCAACAGGCCGGGTGCACGCTTCGGGCCGCAGGCGATCCGCCGCGCCTCCGCGATTTTCGACAACGACCCGCAATATCCCTTCGCCCGCGATCTTTTCGCCCATATGCCGACCATCGATTATGGCGACTGCCTGCTCGACTACGGCAATCACTGGAAAACGCCTGATACAATCGAAAAGGAAGCGCGCAAGATCATCTCCAAGACGGATTATCTGCTGACGCTTGGCGGCGACCATTTCATCACCTGGCCGCTGCTGAAGGCGCATGTGGCAAAGCACGGCCCGCTGGCGCTGGTGCATTTCGATGCGCATCAGGATACTTGGTTCGACGACGGCAAACGCATTGACCATGGTTCCTTCGTGGCCCGCGCCGTGCGCGATGGTCTGATCGATGCCGATCGTTCCATCCAGATCGGCATTCGCACCCATGCGCCTGAGGATTTCGGCATCCGCATTCTCCACGGTTACGAGGTGGAGGAGATGCGGGCGAGCGACATCGCCTCGCTGATCATCAAGCACACGGCAGGCATGCCCACCTATCTGACCTTCGATATCGATTGCCTCGATCCAGCCTTCGCGCCCGGAACCGGTACGCCTGTGGCCGGTGGGCCGACAAGCGCCAAGATATTGTCCGTGCTTCGCGGACTCGGCCAGCTCGATATTCGCGGCTCCGATGTGGTGGAGGTCGCGCCCGCTTACGACCATGCTGATATCACTGCCATTGCCGGAGCGACCGTTGCAATGTATATGCTTGGCCTGCGCGCCGAACGGCTGGCGAAGGCCGGCTGAACCGACGCCCGGGCGCTTAGCAAACTGAATCCGATTACACTCGCAACCCTCTGAAAAGTCAGGACAAGGACATGACAGCGAAGATCTTCATCGATGGCGAACACGGCACAACGGGTCTGCAGATCCGCACGCGCCTTGCTGGTCGCCGCGATATCGAGTTGCTGTCCATTCCCGAAGCCGAGCGCCGCAACGCCGCTATCCGCGAGGACATGCTCAACAACGCCGACATTTCGATTCTCTGCCTGCCGGATGATGCTTCCAGAGAAGCTGTCACCATGGTGGCAGGCAACAACAATGTTCGCATCATCGACACCTCGACCGCCTATCGTATCCATAAGGACTGGGCTTACGGTTTTGCCGAAATGGACAAGGAACAGGGCGAAAAGGTTCGTTCCGCCCGCTTCGTCGCCAATCCGGGCTGCTATCCGACCGGCGCGATCGGCCTTCTGCGTCCGTTGCGCGCCGCCGGCATTCTGCCCGATGGTTATCCCGTCAGCGTCAACGCCGTGTCCGGATATACCGGCGGCGGCAAGCAGATGATCGCGCAGATGGAAGATCAGAGCAGGGACGATGCGATCAGTGCCAACAACTTCCTCTATGGCCTGACGCTTGCACACAAGCACGTGCCGGAAATGACCATTCACGGCCAGCTGGACCGCGCGCCGCTGTTTGCACCCTCCGTCGGGCGCTTCCCGCAGGGCATGATCGTGCAGGTTCCGCTGTTTGCCGCCGACCTCAAGGACGGCGCGACTATCGAGACCGTGCATGCCGCGCTCACCGCCCATTATGCCGGACAGGACATCGTCAGCGTCGTTCCGCTTGCCGAAAGCAAGGGGCTGTCCCGCATCGATGCCGAGGAACTGGCGGGCAAGGACACGATGAAGCTGTTCGTCTTCGGCACGCCGGGCGGCGAACACATCAATCTCGTCGCGCTGCTCGACAATCTCGGCAAGGGCGCATCGGGTGCGGCTGTCCAGAACATGGAGCTGATGCTCTCGGCATGAGGCTTTCTGCGTGAGCCGAGCTATCCCCTTTTTTCCGGCCTCGTGGAATATCGAGGCCGCAAAACAGATTGCCGATACGCCTGCCGGGGTGGTTTACGAAGTCAGACTTGGCAATGGTTCCCTTGCCATCGCCAAGGTACTTAAACACAAGGTTCTGAAAGACAGCCTTCGCGGGGCGGATTTCATCGAATGGCGGGCAGGTGTCGGCTGCGTGAAGCTGCTCGATCGCTCCGACGACATATTGCTCATGGAACATGCCGGCAATGAGACGTTGCGCGACGTGCTTTTCCGCGACGGCGACGATGATGCCACGACCGCAATCGCCGCCGATGTTCTCCTTCACTATCACCAGCCTTCAACGCAGACGCCACCAGCCAGCCTGCTGACGCTGCCGCAATATTTCGAAAGTCTGTTCCGTAAAGCCGAGCACGATCGCAGCGAAGGCACCGACAGCCCCTACATCGAAGCCGCTTCGCTTGCCGAGGAGCTTATCGGGCACCAAAGCAATATTCGACCGCTGCACGGCGATCTGCACCACGAAAACATCATGCGCAGTGCGCGTGGCTGGATCATCATCGACCCGGCAGGCCTGATCGGCGATGAAGCACTCGACGTCGCCAACATGTTCTCCAATCCGCTAGACCGCTTCGATCTGACACGCAGCGAGGCACGCATCGCCTCCATGGCGTCGATTTTTGCGAAAGCGCTCAAACGGGACGAACGGGTGCTTCTGCAATATGCCTTCGCCTACGGTTGCCTTTCGGCGGCCTGGCACGAGGAAGATGGCAACACGCGCGAACGCGACGACGAACTGGCCGTCGCGACAACCATCAAGTCTGTCCTGAAGCAATTTTAAGGGTTTTCAGTCCCTGATCTCAACCGCGACAGGTGCCGGGTATTCGCCGAGGAAGCCGCGCCAATGGGCGACTGCAAAACCAAGCACAAGCAGCGCCATGCCCTGATGGGCGAGCGCCACATGAATATCCACATGCATCAGAAGCGTGGTAATGCCAAGCGCCGCCTGAATGGAGATCAACACGAAGAACAGTACGGCGCGGCGGGCATGCGGCGTGCCGGGCAAGGCGCGAGCCAAGGACACCATATGCCACAGCGTGGCGGCAAACAGCGTATAGGCGCCGAGGCGGTGGACGAACTGCACCGTCTTCGGGTTTTCGAACAAGTTGATCCACCAGGGCTGTTGCAGGAAAAGATCGCCGGGCACCAGGGAGCCGTCCATCAGCGGCCACGTGTTGTAGGACAGGCCGGCATTCAGACCCGCCACCAGCGCGCCGAGATAAATCTGGAACAGACAGAGGAAGGTCAGCAGCGCGGCAAAACGGCGGCCGGTCGTTTCATTGGCAGCATCGGGCGAATGGTGCGACAGGCCGCGCAATATCCACATGCAGCCCGCAAAGATGAGGCACGCGATCGTCAGATGCGTTGCCAGGCGATATTGCGAGACATCCGTACGGTTGACGAGGCCGGAAGACACCATCCACCAGCCGACGAAGCCCTGAAAGCCGCCAAGCCCCAGAAGGCCGATGAGCGGCAGGCGCAAGCGCCTTTCGATGCGGCCGGTCAGCCAGAAGAAGGCTAGCGGCAGGGCGAAGATGAGGCCGATGGCGCGGGCAAGCAGTCGATGCGCCCACTCCCACCAGAAAATCGTCTTGAACTCATCGAGCGACATGCCCCGATTGATTTCCTGATATTGGGGAATACGCTTGTAGAGCTGGAATTCCTCTTCCCATTCGGCAACGGAAAGCGGCGGGATGGCGCCGTGGATGGGCTTCCATTCGGTAATTGACAGGCCAGATTCGGTCAGCCGCGTGGCGCCGCCGACAAGCACGAGACAGAAAAGCGTGAAGAGAACGACGCGCAGCCAGATGCGCAGCAGGCGGCGATCCTTCTCCTGTTTCTGCAGGGCAGCCTCCACCACCATTTCCGCAGAACCATTTGCCATCGTCATGCCGCTCGAATGCATCTTTGAGGTCTCCATCATACAGTCATGTTGATTAGCCCCAACCGGCACCACAAAACAAGGCCTCAGGGTTTGCGGCATCCGGTCGCGGCGGTATAGTTTCGCCAGACGCTAGATCGTCCTGTCTCTGCTTCGAATCACCACGACGATCTAGATTTTTTGTTTTACGCATGTCTTTTCCCCAAAACCGATGACACTTTTGGGATACATGCTCGGTTACGGAAGATTTCATGCACCCTCGCCTCAGATCGCTCATCGGAACCATCGTCATCATCTGCCTCGTCGTCATCTACGCCGTAGCGGCGACGGCCATCGCGTCGGCGACGCTGGCGCAATCTCCATGGTGGGTGCATCTTGCCTACTTCGTGCTGAGTGGGCTTTTGTGGATACTGCCCGCCATGCTGGTCATCAAATGGATGGCCGGCTCCAAAAAACAGGAATAGGCACCTGCCTTCTACGGGACATCCAGAGGTCGCAATTTTATAAACCTCTTGTTTGCCGCTCAACGATATAGTCTCACCGAAACAACCGGAGAGCGTGGATGGCGGCTGAAGCGCCGGTCATAGTCAGCGAGGGTGAAGGACCAGCCGCCGTGCAAAACGAGCGGCGGGGCGCCGATCGCCTGGCTATCGATCTCGTCGACGATGCCTCCACTATCCGCGCCGACTGGGAACAGCTGGAGAGCGACCCGCTCAATTCGCTGCATCAGGGTTACGGCTGGTGCTCCATCTGGGCGCAAACGCAGGACAGACCCCTCCTCATCATTCGCGGCAGGCAAAGCGGAAAGACCGTGTTCCTGCTGCCGCTCGAAATCGTTCTGGAAGGCGGCATCCGCAAGGCACGTTTTCCCGGCGGCCGTTTCAACAATATCAATACCGGGCTTTTCGACCGGTCCTTCGCCGAAGCAGCCAACCACAAAACGGCGGCAGCCATTGCCCGCGAAGCGCGAAAGCTGCTGCGTGGCCAGGCGGATATTCTGGCCTTGCAGAACATACCGCTGATCTGGCGTGGCAGGGCCAACCCGCTCTCGCATCTGGCATCAGTCGAAAACCAGAACCCGGCCTTCCAGATTCCCTTACTGGCAAATTTTGAGAGCACGCTTCGGCAGATCAACGCCAAGAGGCGCCGGAAGAAATTCCGCATCCAGAGCCGGAGAGCCGAGGAAATGGGTGGTTACAGCCATGTGATCGCCCGTTCGCCACGGGAAAAGTGCGAATTATTGCAGACGTTTTTCCGGCAGAAGGCAGCCCGGTTCGCATCGCAGGGCATTCCGGATGTTTTTCGCGACCAATCGGTAAAAGACTTTTTCTATGACCTCGCAAATTTTCCGGAGATCGGCACAGACAGTCTTCTGGAACTACACGCCATTCGTCTGCATGGTCAAAATGAAGGTTTCATCGCTGCCATATCCGGCCTTTCGCGCAAGCAGGATCACATTATCTGCCAGTTCGGTTCTATCGATGAGACCTTCGCGGAAATCAGCCCCGGTGAGCTGCTGTTCTGGCTGATGATTGAACGGGCTTGCAGTGAAAATGCGGCGATCTTCGATTTCGGCGTCGGTGACCAGCCCTACAAGCGTAGCTGGTGTCCGCTTTTCACCGTGCAGCATGATATTTTCCTGCCGGTGACGTTGAAGGGCCGCGCGGCAGCCTCGGCCTACGTTGCCATTGCCCGGACAAAGAGCCTGATCAAATCCAATCCGGCACTCTATGCGTTCATTCAGCGTTTCCGCGCGGGTCGGCCGAGCATGGACGCAACGCCCGCTGCCGACTGACCGGTTATCGGCCGCAGCTTCTCAGGCGGCGCTCAGACGGTCCGGTTTGCGCATGCCGGTCATCGGCAATGCCTGCTCGTAGCCGTGGGCAACCAGTTCTCCGAGGGTCTTTTCCAGCAATTCGCTATCATTACCGGGAACGGACACGACGATTTCCGCCGGCAGATTGCGCAGCATTTTCTCAAGGCTCGATATCTGCGCCGCGCCGCATTCCACCAGAACCGTGTCATAGGCGTCGGAAAGCGCGCTAAGGATCATCGTCAGCCGGTCGATCGCGCGCATGGCCTCTCGCGGCTGCGCATTGCCGCGCGGCACGATATGGGCATCGGAAAGCCGGTCGCCGTGAATGGTTTCGCCAAAGGCGGCGGCACCTGCCAAAAGGTCCATGACGCCCGGCAGTCCGGTCTCAGGCGCCATCAGGCGCGTCGGACAGGCCGATGCCGTCATATCGACGAGAACGACCGAACGGCCCATTTCGGACAGGGCGCGCGCCAGCATGACGGTGGTGGTCGAACCACTGTCGCCAGCTGGAGACACGACCGCTGCGACGGATTTCGCAAGACGGGTGGCGAGGAAAGACGCGACGGAGTCGATCGAGAAATTGTCGGCGTTGTCGATCTCTTCTTCCGCAGCGTCCACTTTCGCAGCCGCGGCGTCTGCAACCGGCAGGGCCGATTTGGCAGCAACGGCTGCGACCGGTATCTGCGCTTCCTGTTCGACAATGGACTGGCGGGCAGCGGCAGGCATGGAACGAACCGCAGGCGGCGCATCCTCTTCACGTGCGGGAAGCGGTTGCTCCGGCGTATCCGGTGTCTCATCCGTGTCAGCACGCGCTTTGGCGGGCGGTGGCGGATCGGACAGCGGCGGGACATGGGTCTTGCCAACCGGCTTCAACGCCCGCCCGGTGAACAGTTCCACGAGCATGACGACGATGCAGGAGAGAAGGAAGGCCGCCAGCGTGACGACAATGGTGATGGCGCCGGTCTTCGGGAAATAGGGTTCGCGCGGCTCCACTGCAGTTGAAATCACGCGGGCATCGGCGGGCGTGGATTCGGCTGAACCGGCGCGCGACGTTGCCTCGCGGTAACGGGCGAGATAGGTTTCAAGAAGCTGGCGCTGAGCCGAGGCCTCGCGCTCCAGGTCGTTGAGGCCAACCTGCTGCTCACCGGCGCGTACACTTTCCGTTTTCAGCACGTTCAACTGCTGAACCAGTTGCCGCTCCCGCAGGCGGGACACATTGGCCTCGTTTTCGAGACTTGCGAGCACCTTGCGGGTCTCTTCCTGAATCTGCCGCTGTATGCCGTCAATTTGGCTGCGCAGCGCCTTGATACGCGGATGGCCTTCCAGCAGCGAGGAAGACAGATCGGAAATCTGGCTGCGCATGGCAGCCTCGCTTTCCTTCAGTCTCTGGATCATCGGCGAGGCGACGACGTCGGGGAAAGTATCGAGTGGGCGGCCGCTCGAAAGCGCGTTGCGCACGCCTTCTGCCCGCGCCTCCGCATTCGCCCGCTCGCCGCGGATACGGCCAAGTTCGGTCGAGATATCGCTGAGTTGCCGGGTGGCGAGCGTTTCGCCCTGCCCTGCCGACAGAATATCGGACGAGGCGCGGTAATCCGCGACCTTCCTGTCCGCATCGCGAACCTTCTCACGCAGACTGGCGATTTCCGGCTCCAGCCAGCGTGCCGCCTCCGTGCTTGTGTCCAGTTTCGCGCCGCTCTGCAGCGCGATGTAGGCCTTCATCATCGCGTTGGGGACTGCTGCCGCAAGCATGGGGTCCTCGGACGAGAACTCGACCGTGATGACGCGCGAGCTTTCGACCTGGTAGACCTGCAACCTCTCCTGGAACGCCTTCAGTATCCGTTCCTCTGGCGGCACCTGCTGCGGATCTTTCTTGACGCCGACAGCAACCAGCAGCTTCGAGACGAGAGAAGGACGCGCCGCCGGGTCAAGCTCCTGCCGCTCATAAAGCTTCATATCTTTCGCGACCTGCTTGATGAGGTCAACCGATTGCAGGATCTGCACCTGGCTGGAGATGGTCAATTCATCGAGCACGGGTTCGGCGGGCGCATTCGACTGCTGCGACGCACCGAAGGAGGCCGCGCGCGATTCGATGAGGACGCGCGCCTCGCCCTTGTAAGCGGGCGACATCATGCTTGCGACAACGAAGGCGGCGCCCCCGGCAAGCAGCGTGATCGCCGCTATCCTGCCCTTGCGCTGCCATATGGCAGCGACGAGCCGCGCGAGATCGATATCCACATCCCTGTCATCAATGCGATCGCCGTTCATACGGGCTCCGTAACCGAGATACACCTCGGGCGCTCAAATATAGAGGCCAATTTTCGCGAAGTTTAAGTCTTTCCGGTAACACAACAGTTAATTGTGACGAAGCCCACGAAATAAAGCCGATATTACCATCCTTACGACTGGCTGTTTACCGCCCATTAACCCTAACAGAACGATAAGAATGCTCATAGTTCGACTCGGAGCCAGATGAGATGCCGCTCGCCGGATCACGACATGTCACCGCACTGACGCTTGCCGTTCTAACGGCCCTTTCCGGTTGCGCGGCATATCAACCTGCGCCCAAGGCGTTTCACGAGGGCGCCCTGCAGCCCTATCATGTCGATAGCGGTGACAGGCTGCGCATCAACGTGTTTGAACAGACCGGGCTGACAAATACCTATACGGTCGATCAGGCTGGTTATATCGCCTTCCCGCTTGTCGGCCAGGTTCCCGCCCGAGGCAAGACGCTGCCGCAGCTCGAAGCCGCCATTGCCGCCAAGTTGCGTCAGGGTTATCTGCGCGATCCCGATGTGACGATCGAGATCGATCGTTATCGCCCCGTCTTCATCATGGGCGAAGTCGGCCGTCCCGGCCAATATTCCTACGTGCCGGGCATGACGGCGCAGAACGCCATCGCCATCGCCGGCGGCTTCACGCCACGCGCCAATCAGGCCGATGTCGATATCACCCGCAAGATCAATACCGAGGTGATGACCGGCCGGATCGGGATCACCGCACCAATTCTTGCGGGCGATACGGTCTATGTGCGTGAACGCTTCTTCTGAAAAACGGAGCGGCTGACATGGCGGATGACGGTCCTCCCCTGCGCATCATTCACTGTTTCCGCTCTCCCGTCGGTGGCGTGTTCCGCCATGTCCGCGACCTGATCGAAGAACACGTCAAGCAGGGCCACAAGGTCGGCATCGTCTGTGATAGTTCGACCGGCGGCGCGCATGAGGAACGGCTTTTCGCGCAGATCGCCCCGATGCTGGAGCTAGGGTTGACCCGCCTGCCGATCAAGCGGTCGATAAGCCCCGGCGACCTGTGGGCACTCGTTAAGTCCTACAACCATATCAAAAGTTTGCGGCCGGATATTTTGCATGGGCACAGCGCCAAGGGTGGCGCTCTGGCCCGGCTGATCGGCTCATTGTTGCGGGTGAACAAGTATCGCGTAGCCCGCCTCTATTCGCCGCACGGCGGCAGCCTGCATTACGATCGCAAAAGCCTTAAAGGGCAGCTGTTCCTGCGTATCGAGCGGTTTCAGGAGCATTTCACCGACGCCCTGTGTTTCGTTTGCAATTTCGAACAGGAAACCTACGAAACCAAGGTCGGCAAACCACGCACCCGCACGGCGATGATCTATAACGGCGTGCAGGAAAGCGAGTTTGAAACCGTGCCCGCCCGCGAAGGGGCAGCGCGCTTTCTCTATATCGGCATGTTGCGTGACCTGAAGGGGCCCGACATCTTCATCAAGGCATTCGCCAAGATGGAACGCAGCATCGGCCAGCCCATGTCCGGCGTCATTGTGGGCGATGGGCCGGACAGGGACAAATATGCTGATATGATCGCCAAGGCCGGACTTTCGCAGCGCATTTCCATGCACGCCGCCATGCCCGCCAGACAGGCATTTGCGCTGGCGACGACTGTTGTCGTTCCCTCACGCGCCGAGGCGATGCCTTACATCGTGCTGGAAGCGCTTGCTGCGGGGAAAACCGTCATCGCCTCGCATGTTGGAGGCATAGCTGAGGTTCTGGGAGAAGACAGCGAGGCGCTCGTTCCGGCTGGAGACGCCGATGCGCTGGCAAAGATAATGGTCAAGGATGCCGAGAGCCCGGACTGGGGGAAACGGGTGATGCCCCGCCCCGACAGCTTCAAGGCGAAATTTTCAACGCCTGTTATGGCCGACGACATGATGAAGCTCTATCGTCACCTGCTTTCGCTCTAGAAACATTTCAAAAACACGATTTTTAATTGTATATTCTGCCGTCCTGTAGAAACTCATCATAAACGTTTCTTAGCATGTTTCGGCTAGTTTCCTGCTCGTAGAGCGCACGTATCCGCACGGATGCGAAAACTGTGCTCTACCACTTTGAAGTTGCGCATCGTTCCCTTCGAAAATCGATTCCGGTTTTCGGGCCGATGGGCTGGAGGGTGCGGACCAAAGCAATGACCAAGGCTGACAAGGGAAGACTTGAATTCGATCTGGCAACGTTGCGCCAGCAAATCTCCGAGCGCGATGCGGGTGAGCCTTCCGCATCGGAAAGCGTTGTTCTCAATCCGCTTGCACGGCAGATCGCCAACCAGCTTCGCGCCGGCAACCATTCGCCAAACATGGTCATAGGCCAATTGCGTCTTCTCGAATTTTCGATGCTTGCGATCATCGCGGCCATCGTCAACGGCATCGCTGCGCGGCAGGGGCTTGAAACCTTTCTTGCGGTTTTCGGCATTGGGGTGCTGGGCGCGGCGGTTTGCGTGTTTCTTTTGCAGGCCGGCGACTGTTACCAGTTGCCGACGCTGCGCGCGCCGCTGAAAATGTTTGCCCGCATTCAGGGCGCCGTCTGCCTGTCCTTCGTCACCGTCGCCGGCATCCTTCTCCTGTTTTTGCCAGAAGCGCTGCATTCCTGGCAGACTTTTGCCATCTGGTACGCCACCGGCGCAATCGCCATTTTCACCGGACGGCTGATCCTCGGCTTCGCCATTCGCCACTGGGGCCGCAACGGCGTGATGGAGCGTCGCGCCGTGATAGTCGGTGGCGGCGATGCCGCCAAGGACCTCATCCGCTCGCTCGAACAGCAAACGGACAATGATATCCGCATCTGCGGCATTTTCGACGACCGGAAAAGCGAGCGTTCGCCCGATGTGGTTGCCGGCTACCCCAAGCTCGGCACCTTCGCGGAACTGGTGGAATTCGCCCGCCTGACGAAGCTCGACATGCTGATCATCGCCCTGCCGCTCAGTGCCGAGGCGCGTATCCTCCAGCTCCTGCGCAAGCTGTGGGTGCTACCCGTCGATATCCGTATCGCGGCCCATGCCAACAAATTGCGTTTCCGCCCCCGCGCCTATTCCCATGTCGGCGCGGTGCCGATGCTCGACGTGTTCGACAAGCCGATACGCGACTGGGATTCGGTCGGGAAAAGGGTGTTCGACATCGTCTTCAGCATTATCGGCATCGTTCTGTTGTGGCCGGTGATGCTGGGCGCGGCTATTGCCGTCAAAACGACATCCAAAGGCCCGGTGTTCTTCAAGCAGAAGCGTCATGGCTTCAACAATGAAACGATCAATGTCTGGAAGTTCCGTTCCATGTATACGGAACTCAGCGATCCCACGGCAAAAAAGGCCGTCACGAAAAACGATCCGCGTGTCACGCCGGTCGGGCGGTTCCTGCGAAAATCCTCGATGGACGAGCTGCCACAGCTTTTCAACGTTCTTTACGGCGATCTTTCACTGGTCGGGCCGCGTCCGCACGCCGTGCACGCCCAGACGGGCGACCTGAAATATACCGAGGTGGTGGAGCATTATTTCGCCCGGCACAAGGTCAAGCCCGGTGTTACCGGCTGGGCGCAGATCAATGGCTGGCGTGGTGAGATCGACCACGGCGACAAGATCAAGTTCCGCACCGAATACGATCTCTATTATATCGAGAACTGGTCGCTGCTTCTCGATCTCAAGATCCTGTTCCTGACACCGATCCGGCTGCTCAAATCGGAAAATGCCTATTGACCCACACCGGTTACCAGCACGCACCGGATTTTGACGCACCGCTTGCCGCCATGCGGTTGGTCGGCGCGTTCTTCATTGCCTTCGGCGTCTTTCTTTCCGGCTTCGTGATTTCCGAACCGGCGCCCTATGAGCTGATGATGGTAGGGCAAGTGGCCATCTGGTTCCTGCTGGGCTTGCGCCTTTCGCGCACCGTCGTCCTGCTTCTGTGCCTGCTGCTTGCCTTCAATGTCGGCGGTTATCTTTCGCTCACCACCATGGCCAATCTTGACGAGGGGCCGCTTTATCTCGCCGTATCGACCTTTCTGGCGCTGACCTCGGTTTTTTATGCTGCCATCATCGAGGACAAGCACCAGCGGCTGCTGCTGATTTTGCGGGCCTGGCTCGCCGCAGCGTTGATTACCTCCCTGCTCGGCATCATCGGATATTTTCACGCCATTCCCGGTTTCGAGGTCTTTACCCTTTACGATCGCGCCAAGGGCGCCTTTCAGGACCCGAACGTCTTCGGTCCCTTCCTGGTGACGCCGTCGCTGTACCTGATTTACGGCCTGCTCTCCGGCAAGGCGATGCATGCGCCATGGCGGATCCTTGGCCTGCTCATTCTGTCCCTTGCCGTGTTCCTGTCGTTTTCACGCGCCGCATGGGGCCTTTTCCTGTTTTCGGCCGTGCTTCTGGTTTTCGTCATGCTGCTGAAAGAGCGCACGGCGGCATTCCGGCTGAAAATCCTCGTTCTGTTTCTCGTCGCTGTGGCATTGATGGTGGCAGCCGTAATCATCGCCCTGCAATTCAAGCAGGTCGCAGACCTGTTCTCCAGCCGCGCCTCGGCGGTGCAATCCTATGATGGCGGCCATCTCGGGCGTTTTGCCCGCCACTATCTCGGTTTCCTGATGGCGATGGAACATCCGCTCGGCATCGGCCCCATGGTGTTCGACGACATCTTTCCCGCCGCGGAACATAATATCTGGCTGAAGAGCCTGACCACGCATGGCTGGTTCGGCTTCGTCATCTATCTCACGCTGATCTGCTGGACCATTGCCGCCTGCTTCAAACTGCTGCTGCGCCAGCGGCCCTGGCAGCCGTTTCTCATCATTTCCTGGGTAACCTTTGTCGGGCATGTGATGATCGGCAACGTCATTGACACCGACCACTGGCGGCATTTCTTCCTGCTGCTCGGCATATTGTGGGGATGCATGGCTCTGGAAAAGCGCGAAAACCTGCGCCGAAGCAGAAGTGCCACATAAAGTCCTTACCCTTACGGAACCTTACATTATTTCATGCGTTTAGCCCGCGATCATGATTGTCAAACGGGGAGACATCCTATGACGCAGACCAACAATCTCTATTTTATCATCGGCGCACTCCTGGTGGTTCTTGTCGGCCTTGGAGCCTATGTCTGGCACGAGGAAAGCAAACCGAAGGGGATCGAGATGAATATCGGCCCGAACGGTGTTTCCGTGCAGGAAAACTGAGCATTTCCAGTAAAATGCGTAGCGGTTTCATGACTGAAACCAAGGCATTGAGTGCGTCCAACGCTTCCGTTCATTAGAAACGCACTATATGTCCGCAAGCGTCGCGCAAAGTTCGGCTATTAGACCGGGTGCACCCCAAGCTTGAGACGGCTGGGGATACACCCGGTCTTCTTATGAGAGGAGACGAAAGGCGGGATCGAGAATCTTCGCCGAGCCGGTTCGGTATGCATGACGTGTATCGGCCTGATCATGGAAACAGTGAGCGCAATGGTCTCCTCCGTCGACCTGTCCACACGCATCAATGCCACCAAACTCGCACTCAAGGCCATCAAGGAGCAGGAGGACAATTCCGCTTCGACCTCCTCGCCACGGACTGCGATCCTCGACTCCTACGGGATAGACACCTCGCCCTCCTCCACCAATACGCGGCTGACACAGCTTCTGGCGCAATATGCGCAAGTCTCCGGCAATGACGCGGAGACCGACGACACCAGCACACAGGCGCCATCCGGCGACATTACACAGGCCAGTTTCATGACAAGCCTGAAGGCGACGCTGGAAGAACTCTCCAAGGACCCCAGCAAAGCTACGCAAGCCAAGGCAATGCTGGAAGCGCTGGCCGCTGGAACGCTGACAGTCTCCGATCCTACCGAAGGCACAAAGATAAAAGCCTGGGACGTGGAGGCCGACAAGACAACCACCTCAAAACCGGCAACCGAGATCACCACGACCGGCTGGAGCGATTTTCTGAAGGACCACCTCAAGCGCGACGGTTCCGCTTATGCCAAGACCACAGGTGGCGCTTATGTCGACAGTATTTCCGGCGACAATGCATTTTTTGGCAATGTCGGCAGTCGGTATTATTATCTGACTTGGCCGCAGGCGAAAACCGGAACGCTGACGGTTTAAGCCAACGTTTCCGGTGAGGGTCGCAAAGAGCGCCGCCGCACTTTCATAGATATGCTGCGACATAAATCATGCCGCAGCATCTTCTCCCTGCCTCGTTCAGACGGCAGGTGCTGCCGCTTGTTCCGTTCCGCCGGAAAGCGCCTTTTGCAGTTGCGCTTCCTGCTCTGGCGAAAGCGAGGTTTTGATGACCCGCCCACGAAGACCCTCCAGTTCCGCCATCACCTTTTCCGGCTGCACCTTGCGGATCAGCACGAACAACGCCGAAGAGCCATTCGGGATGGTTTCACCCAGAGATTTGATGAAATCGTCGTCGATTCCGTAATCCGTCAGTGACCCCGCAAGCGCACCCGTTCCCGCACCGATCGCGCCGCCGATCGCAAATCCTGCGAGCGGATTGAGGAACAGCAGGCCAACGAGGCCGCCCCAGAGACCACCGGAGAGAAAACCGGAGCTTGCACCGATCGCCGTCAGATTGACGCTCTGCTTCAGGTGCACCTTGCCGTTTTCATCGCGAACGACAACAACGGCATCTTCCAGATCGACCAGATATTCCTTTTTCATTCCAGCAAGTTTCAGAAGGACCCGGTCGGCCTCTTCCGTTCCGTCAAAACCGACAACGACGAGTTCGGACATGTTTCATCTCCCTGAATTTTAGTTTCGCTTAGATTGGAACGCCAAAGAACACGGCAGGTTCCCGCCATGATGGAAGGATGATGTGTCACGCGTTTGACGGGCAACATCTTCGGGAAGAAAGTCCCCTACCCACCGTCCACAGCCTTTGTTCCTTTTTTCAAGAAAAGGCTATTTTCCGCTTGCGCCCTAACAGGCTTATATATAAACGGCTTTCAGGTTCGGAGCGTAGCGCAGCCCGGTAGCGCACTTGACTGGGGGTCAAGGGGTCGTGGGTTCGAATCCCGCCGCTCCGACCATTAATTTTCAAAGACTTACCGGAGTCTTTGGGACGAAAGAAATCCCCCAGATTTCTTTCCGGGTAACGTAAAGGGTAACACGTAGATGGCGTGATCGATCTAGCGTGATCCACAAGAAATTCCGGTCGGGCCTTTTCCATTCCCTTCTTGAACTGCATTGTTAGGGCAATGCGATGATTCTGGGGCGAGAGGGGTAAACTTGGCTGAAGAGATTTTGATTTCGGCTTACGAGCTTCGTTCGAATCTAGCCGGGTTTCGAGCCCTCGGTGACCTGCATCACAATCTCTCTGAATACTCTGGTACTCAAATAGAGATCAACTGCGGGCGCCTGAATTGGATGGACGCTCACTTAGGCTCTCCGTTGCAAACCATTCTTCAGCACAGTCGGCGCCGTGGAAACAAACACAGCCTAACCAACCTTGATGATAGCATTCGGACCATTCTACGCAAGAATCACACACTCAAGATTAGCCATCCCGACACCAATCATACTACGATGCCGGTCACGTACTTTGCACTCGACGAGGAAGTAGATTTCGCAAATTACACACGACTTCATATGGCAAGGCGCGAGATGCCCAAAATGTCGACTGCCCTCCAAGGAAAGTTCTACGAAGGCATCGATGAACTGTTCGCGAATTGCTCACTGCATTCAAGGTCGGAAACTAAGATCGTCGTTTGCGGTCAATTCTTTCCCAGGATTGAGAAGCTAGCTTTTACGATTTCCGACGGAGGGGTCGGCATAGAGGGGTCGCTACAGCGCGCAGGCTTTAAGTTCGAGTCGGCATCCTTAGCAATTGATTGGGCTATGCAACCGAAAAATACTTCTCGTCACGGTGACATACCTGGAGGACTCGGTCTAAGGTTGCTCCGAGAGTTCGTGGAGGCAAATGACGGCAAGCTTACGGTCGCGTCAACGGAGGGATTTTGGATCCAGTCCGGCGACAGGATCGTTACAAAGCCTTTGCGCCGCCCCTTTCCCGGCACATCGGTCATACTTGAGATCAATACGTCTGATAAGAAGCAGTACGGGCTTAAGGAAAAAACCGATCCTCTGAATATCTGGTGAGAACATGAGAGATATCGTTATACCTATTTCTAAGATCGTTGGCGGAGGCATTTGCGTGTCCGCCAGCGACGGTCAGAGGGTATACAGCGAAGTTCGAGAAGCTGTCTTATCCGGAGGCAAAGTTACCCTGAGCTTCTCTGGTGTTTCGCGAATGACAACCGCGTTTCTGAACGCGGCCGTTGGACAACTGTATGGCGAGTTCCCGGAGAGAACTATCCGAAAACACTTAGGCCCGCCGACAGATTATGAGGAGTGGCATCTCGCCCGCCTCAAGATGGTGGTGGACAGAGCGAAAGAATTTTTCGACGATAAGGCCCATGTCCAGTCGGTGTTCGAGCAAAATACGAGTAACCGCCGATGACACGTGTCTTCGATGCTCGGAAGGGGTGCTCATTTAGCGGGCGAAAGATTCTTTTTGATACCAATATTTGGATCGCTATCGACGGCAATGACCCGCGTGACCACCACGCTGCCTATAGCGACTATTTCGGCGAAGTTCTGTCGAGCGACAACCAACTTGTAACCAACGACTACGTCATATCGGAATACTTCAATAGGTCATGTAAAATCCAATATGACATTCAATACCGGGGAGACCCAGACGCTGGGAAAAACTATAAAAGCCGCCGTAAATCAGGTCATTTACTCCAGTACATGACAGACGTTCGGGACATCTGCGAAGATATTCTGAGAGACTGTCAATTCGAGAATGCAATCACGGCGAGTTGCCCAGTCTTATCGCATGTTTCAGAAGCCAAAGACGGTCTGCTCGATTTTTCTGACATCGTGATACGCGAGCATTGCTTGAGGCATGGCCACGTAATTGTAACTGACGACGCTGATTACATAAACTGCGGCTTGGATCTGGTGACGGCCAATCCAACATTTCTCAGAATGGCTAAAGTACAGGGCAAGTTAGCTAGCTGAAGCACGATAAACTAGCCCGTTACACGATCGCTCTGGGGGGGAGAATGTCGAACGTTCTGTTGCTTATGATTTTTGTCGTTCTGGCGATCCTCACAATTCTCCAAATTTTCCCGGCCTGCAGCCCAAACGCAAGTTTTGCTGCGTGGATGCAGTCGATTGAGTGGCTAGAGTGGACAAAGGTTACTTTCGATTTGGCAAAGGGCGTTGCTTGGCCACTTTCTCTGTTTTCGCTTGTCTGGCTGTTCCGCGACCAGATCCGTGCGCGCATACCTTTTATGGTGCAAGTCGGTCCTACAGGGGCAGTCTTTCAGGGCGTGCAACAAACGACGGCGCCCGGCGAGAGCGCCACCCTTAACGTCTCAAGCGAGTTTGTTACGGTGTCTTCTGCAGTCAAAAACATCCGAGTCGAGCTGGAAGGGTTCATTGCAGAGCACCGCGAGGGCCGGCTGATCAACGCACTCGCTGAGGCTCGAGTGTTTGCGAACTTCGAGTTTATCTTCGGAGCTATATTTCAAACTCAGATAGATTTTCTCAGCGCTCTAGAAAAAGGGAATAAAACGCCAGATGAATCCCAAGCGCTCTTCAATGATCTTACAGCTCGTTTGAATAAAGAATTTATTGAATGGGGATTCGTTAATTGGGTTAACTTTCTTAGGGTTAACGAGCTGATTGACACTTCAACCGGCGAGTTTTCCATCACGCAAAAAGGCAGGGACTTTGTGCTGTTTGTACGGAAATACCGCCTAGGCGTAATCCGTCCAAATTAGTCAACATCACGCTGCCACCTCGAACCAGTTATCGAAGACGGCAGCGGTCAGAGGCTGCGGGAATGCTATGACGGCTGCCATCTTTTTCTTCATCTTGAAGGCTCGTTTCTTGCAGTCCACGGAGCAATACATCGCCTTGCTGATTTTGGCCACGAATGACATTCCGCAACAGACGCACTGCTTTTCAATCCGAGCGGTCTGGAAGCGGTGGGCGGCTCCGCATCTCATTGAACAGTGTTGGTTGGTGGGTTTATGCGGCTTGAATTCTGTTCCGCAGTGGAGACATGGCTTAACGGGAAGCGTGGTCATGGATATGTTCCGACACCGGCGAGAGCAAAACATCTGATCGGAACCCTCCCTGATAGGTTGGTAGGACGCTTGGCACTGTATGCACTCCCGTGGCTTCGTCTTCGCCTGGTAGAGTATGCGATAAGCTGCTCGGCCCAGACTGTCTTTAAAGGGCTGCGTCCCATAGCTGCGATACTTCAGCGCCGCAGTAGCGCATGCGACTCCGCAAAACCGCTCTCGCCTGTCGATCTGGAACTGCGCAAGGGGCCCTTTGCAAAAGTTGCACGCTTCGATCGGAGCCGTATATTCCGGCTGTCCTTCCGCCCATGACGGCCGCGCGCCCTTCGCCAGTTTCTGAAAAGCCGCCGTGATCAACGCAGCAGACTCAACGTCAGATGCAGTCCAATCATGGCCTGCAATGCACAGAGCTGATCGCAGGCCGGCACGTGTCGAGCCCTCGTTCTCCCACGCGCTGAAGCGAAAGTCATCGAGAATCTCCATGACCTGCAGAATGACGTGCTTTCGGCGCTCGCCTTTGACTATCTGTCGAGGCTTGTGCTTGTCTCGAAGACGGGAGTTTCTGGCATCGACATATTGCGACAAATAGACCATTTGCATCACCCGAACATGGCGTCAAGAAGCCCCGCCGTCACTGGCGAGGAGGAGACTGGCGGTAGGGTCTTCACGCCCTCAGGCGCTTCGCTCTTCGGCGGGGACTGGCACTCCAGAAATGTCCTATCCATCGCACGCAGAATTGCGACATGGCGAGGTTCGATCGGCCACCGCATCAGCTGCGCGTAGGCGAGAATCTCGGAAAGGCTGATCGGATTGGGACCGGACGCGTGGTAGGTCCGTGACTGGTGCAGATCAATGAACCAGCGGAAGAGCAGATCGCCGCCGGCAGGAATGCGCGGCACGGTCGGTGCCTGCGCTTCCAATTGCCGTTTTAGCTCGCCGCACAGCAGTTCACGCAGGTTGCTCATCTCGGGCTACCGTTCATGTAAAGCTCGTTCTTTTGAGCGTTGTTTCGCTGCACCAACTTTATGCTCTGACTTTGCGCCTGCTGAAGGATCTGGCCGATGAGTTCCGGCGACAGGCTGATCATGACCTCGCTGGTGCCTCCGGGCGTGGACTGACTGCCGGCGCCACTGTCGTTGACCGACACACCGAGGCGGCCGCTGGAGTCACGGGCTAGCGGCATGATGGCTTCAGGGCCAGCCTCGCCCATCAATCCAGCGCCCTTGGCGAAGGCGAATGTCGTTGGCTGGTTGACGATCTGGTTCGAAAAGCCGTTGATGCCACCAGCGAATGCATCGCCCTTGGCATAGAGACCGAGACCGGGAGCGGACGGAAAGAAGCTTTTGCCACCACCGCCAAACAGGCCACCGAATAGACTGGAAAGGAAACCGCCGCCACCGCCGCCGGACGCGGCCTTATTCACCTGAAAGATGCTGTCGAGCACATCGTCAAGCATCGTGTCCGCGATGCGCTTGAGGCTGTTTACGGCAACGTCGCCAAGCGCTTCCCAGAAGCTCTTTCCCTGCTCGATCGCGCTAAATAGATCATCAAGGCCGGCGCGGGTGAGGTCGCGATACAGGAGCGTTTGCTCGTCGGCTTTCCGGCGGGCTTCCTGTTCCTGAAAGATTGCTTCGTTGAGCGCTATGACTTTCTTGCGCTCATCATCTGTCGCTGCTGCTCCTGCCTCCCTGGAGGCCGCAGACGCTCGTTTTGCAGCGTCCGAAAGGTTGACGATGCGAAGCTCTTCCTCAAGCTCTGCGATCAATTCCTGAACGGCTTTGCGTTCGCGTTCTGCCTGTGTGGTGGCGGCAGAGCGAGAGGATTTGCTCGGTGAGGCAGGAGGAGGCTTGTAAGCCGGAGGTGTCCATGTGCTCCCACCAACTGGCTTGAAGTTCATCACCTCTGGCCGGCTCTCTAGCTCTTGGATGCGGCGGTTCTCCTCCGCATCAAGTTCCCTCATTTTCTGCTCGTGGACAGATTTCGCTCTGACCTTCTGCCGATCGCTCATCCGGTTGTCGGCAGAATCGATATCCTGAAGAGCTTTTGCGGTCTCTTGCTTCTGCCGCATAATGTCGTTGATCTGCTTCGTGATTGTGCTCGATCTCTGCTTTTCAACGGCGCGCAGAGTTTCAAGAAAATCCATCATGCTATCAACGACGGAGACAACGGCAGATTTTAGCGTGTTCCCGACGGTCATGGAAATGGCATTGAACTGTCGGTCGAGTTCCTGGGCCTTGGTGATAACGTCATCGGACAAGACGTGACCGAAATCGTTCGCAGCCTTGATTTGCGCGCGAATGCCCGCTTCGCCTTGGGCGATCAGAGAAACCATGCGCTCGCCGCCAGTGCCGCCGAAAAGCTCGTCAAAGATGCGGATACCTGCCGCCGTGTCTTTCAACTGGCGTGTGCGCTCGATCAAGAGAAGCATCAGCTCTGTCGGATCTTTGAGCTTGGTTTTGACTTCTTCAGGGGTAAGGCCAAGCCGCTGAAAAGCTTCGGCGGCGCTGCCCTTACCTGTGACGGCAAATTCATCTGCGCGAAGCTGAAGTTCCTTCAGGCCGTCGGTGATCGCATCCACGGGGATACGCGCCTGTTCGGCAACATATTTCCATTCCTGAAATGCTTTGGAAGACAGGCCGGCCATTCGCGCCTGATCGCCCAGTTCGGCAACAGACTCCGTAACCTGCTTCACGGAACTCAGGACACCGGCTATGCCGGCACCGATGACGGTGCCGATCAAACCGCCCGCGAAGGCTTTGCCGACACCGCCGATCGAAGTGCCGACCGTGGCCATCGCCTGATTGATCCGACTGGACGACCGCTTGGCGTGCTCCTCCATTTCCGACGTCGCGCGCTTCGAAGACTGGGACATCTTGCGAAACTCGCGCTCCGTCGTGCCGGAGGCTTTGGCCATGTTTCGCTCTAGGTCTTTGATCCGTGCTTCGAGCAAGATGACGAGGCGTTCTTCGTCTTCCACAATAGTCTCCCTCAGGCGTAGGCCCAGTTTTCGATGTCGTCCATATCTGCCGACTCATAAGATGAAATTCCGCTCTCACCGGCAGCGCAGCGCGCGACGGCCATGGCTGTTGCTACGGCGCCATCGATGCGGTCCTTGCTTTTACCCTTGTGGAAGCTGCGGTTGCCGGCAGTGTCGGTGCGGATCGCAATGTTATCGAAGTGCCAACGCAGGATCGGATTGCCACCGTGCTGGAATTGCCGGGCGAGTATGGAGCGCTCCAATTCGTTGATCGCCGGGGACATCGACACCCAGCCCTGCCGGAACTCGACCACCGGCAAACCCTTGTCCTGAAGGTTGTTCAGTGAGTTGCGGGCGAGATGCGGGTCAAAGGCGATTTCGCGGACGTTGAACCGTGCGCAGATTTCCTCGATCTCGGCTTCGACCGCGTGGAAATCCACGACGTTGCCATCTGTGAGAGTGATGAGGCCTTGCTCTTCCCACACGGCATAATTCACGCCGTCCTGGCCTGCCTTGCGGAGAATGTTGTCTTTCGGGAGGAAGAACCACGGATGGACGGCATAACCGCGCTCGCGGTCTCCCCAGGCGGCGACGACGGCGGTTAGGTCGCTGGTGCTGGAAAGGTCGACGCCGAGATAACATGGGGTTTGCTCGGCCTCGAAACGGTCAAGGTCAACATGGCCCTTGCCCTCGTCATAGACTGGCATGGAGACAAACGGAGACGCACTGTAATCCAGCCAGCAGTTCAGATGGAACTGCCGGAAGTTATCTCGGTCGGACGGCCGTTCCTTGGCTTCCCGGGCCATCGTGCGGAGCCCGTCAATGTCGGGATAGCCATCAGCCAATCCAGGATTGACCGCGTGCCACAGGTCTTCGTCTTCCCAGTCGTCGTCGGGGCTGGTTTCAAAGAGGACTGGCAGAAAGCTTGGATCCTCCACGGCACCAGATTGCACCTTGCGGGCATAGGTGAGCAGCTCATACGCGAGGTTTTCTTGGCCTCTGCCGCTCTGCGTGATGACGACCAAAAGAGTATTGGCGACCTTGTTCAGGCCCGTCCGGATGGCAGACCAGTTGCGCCGAGCGTTTTCGCCTTCCCAATTTATGAGTTCGTCGGCCAGGACAAAATTCGGTGTTTTGCCGAGTTTCCCTCGTCCTCCGGACGCCAATGCGCGGAATGTGGCCTTGCTCTTGATGTGCTCGAG
Source organism: Agrobacterium sp. CG160-95 (assembly GCF_053521725.1). Taxonomy (NCBI): domain Bacteria; kingdom Pseudomonadati; phylum Pseudomonadota; class Alphaproteobacteria; order Hyphomicrobiales; family Rhizobiaceae; genus Agrobacterium; species Agrobacterium sp. CG160-95. The sequence continues at coordinate 230,440 of NZ_JBNWDU010000001.1, forward strand.
GTAAAACAGAGACTCTGTCGGCTTCATGGCTGGCTGCAACCATTCGGTTTCGTCCACAATGCCGACTGCCTCGTCATAGGCGATGCGGGCGTCTTCTTCAGCGGAAGCGGCAACCATGGCCTGCCCACCCGGAACCCGCTCCCATCCGACGGTATGCAACAGTGCTAAGCCGGCACCCATAGTGGTCTTGCGAGCACCGCGCGGCAGGAGGATGAAGACAGTCTTTACCTGGCGGCGCTTGTTCGGGTAGCACGGGCCATAGATGCGCCTGACAATCCGTTCCCAGAACAGGGGCAGCTCGAAATCACCGCTCTCGCTTTTCGGGTGCTTCATACGACGCAGGAAGTCCACGGCGCGCTCACCGTAGCCGAACGTGTCTTCAATTTCGCTGCCATCGAAAATCCACTCCGGACGGGTTGCGTTAAACTTCGAGGCCATCGGGTGCGCCCCCCTTCGGTTTATCCTTCGGCGTGAAACCCTGCTTCGAGCGGGCGGCGGGTGTCAGGCCGAGTTCTGCAGACAATCGGGCGACGGTCTCCATTGCTTTCGAGAGCATGCCGGCGGCCGGGTTCGGCTTGAGCATGCCGTGCGCAGTCTTCACGGTAGGGCTGTGCTCCTGAAGCGACTTCTGGCATTCCTGAACCATCCAGCGCGCGACGACGTAGGTTTCCAACACACCGAGTGCGGGAGCGGTCAGGATCTTCCGCTGCACCATATCGGTAGCGATGACGGTCCATTCTGCGACCATGTCCGGGGGAAGAGTTGCGGGCGGTTTGGGAACGCCGCTAAGACCGCCGTCGATAGCTTTGAGATCCGCCTTGCGGCCCCGGGTGCTCATGATGTCACCTTGCGTTCACAGCGCAGCTCCAGACCGACGCGGCGGCCGATCTCCTTCACTTCGCGGATATTGAACTCGCCACCCTGGTACAGGACACGCGACGCGCCGGTGACACCTGGTAGGAAGCGTGTACGAAAGATGACGACGGTCTCATCGCTAGCGCCGCCCGTTAGAAACTCTTCCGTGCTGCTTTGGATGATCTGGGCGCGCACGGTGGCGACGTCTGTCCATGTCTCTATCGGCGTGCCGTACTCGTTCACGGTGTTGGTGAAGCTCAGGATGGTGATAGAGCGGTCTAGTTTCCCGGCTCTCATGATACCTCCTGTACGAGCGCGTCGACCGTCACCACCGCATGGCTGGTCTTTCCATCCGGGTCGCGTAGGAAGCGTGAGCCACGGACACGACAATCGGCACAATGGAAACCGGCATCGAGATGCAAATTGGTACTGTGAATCGCTTTCCGAATGGCTCCGGCAATGCGCTTGCTTATCTCTGTCGACGGCTCCTCTACCCAAACATGAAGGTCGAGATAGATCCGCGTCAGGGTACGGGCGATGCTCTCGCCTTCATCAAGGGACTGGCCTTCCCCGATGACGATAGAAGGCCTCGGATTTGGCCTCTCGTTACGGTCAAGGATGGACGCCGCTGGCACCAGCGCAATGACGTCACCAGATGAAGACAGTCGAGAACGCAAGGCTTTTTGAAGGGCGAGTTCAGCGCTCATCTGCCGCCCCAATTTTTCTTCACGGCTTTAGACGCAGCGCGCTTGATGCGGCCGGTTATCTTCTTGCGGAGGAGACGGAAGGCGGGCCAGAAGAACGGTTGCGCGGCTGCTTCCTGCGTGCCGTGTTCCACCAGATGCGCATATCTGACGTCAGCATTTCCGGCTGTTACCGCGACCGCCAATTCGGGCACCGTCACGCGGCCGCCAGGCGAACTGTATGGCGGTGTGTTGGCACCGCCTGGAGTGACGGCGATGCTATCCTGAAGCGCGCCGGTGTCACGAGGTGCCAAGATGCGCGCGGTGACAGCCAGATCGTTGCCGCTCTTCACGAGTTCCGGCATCATCGCGTCGCGGACATCCTTGGGGATCGCGTTCAAGCGCTGTTTGATACGGGCGATTCCGCCGTCGTTAGCCATCAGAAACTCCACTCGCGGTACTCGTTTACGATCGGCCAGACACCGAACGGCAGTTCCTGCGCACTGACTCCGACCAGCGTCGCTTCGCGATTTTCATACCAGTGAGCAGCTGTTTGGCTGACTGCCTCGACCAGCGCCGGTGGAATTTCTTCCTGACCAGTGCTGCTGTATCGTTCCTCAATCTTAAAACCGAGGAGACGCTCGACATGGTTTTGAGCCGCCGCAATTTTGCGTTCAAGCAATGCGTCATCGTCCGTGCCAAGATCTGGCGTCAGGTTTAGCTGCTGCTTCAGCTCGTTCAGACTGACGATCATGACGGCCACCTTTTCGGATTTAAAAAATTAGAGCCAATTTGAAATTTTTTCGCACGACAGACCCGCCGCCGGTTCCCTACGGGGGTAGGAAGTCTAGGACCAACCCCCGGGTATGGGATCACGCTTCAGCGTCGACGCGGACAATGTTGCTGTTCACACCGAGCGATGCGTTGAGCTTCATGACACTGTTGGCCGCATCGTACTGTTCGGACTGGCTCATCGCCTTGGCGATGAACAACCGCTGCGACGGCGTGCCGCCCGCTGGCGCGTCGTTGAGGACCAGCTTGAACTCGTAATCGTGGATCGTCTTCTCGGCCGCGATGAGAGCCTGCTGACCCGGGTCGGCGTAGTCGATGCCCATTACCAACTCCATGGTGCCGGCAGAGCGCGGTCCTTTGAGGGTACGGGTGCGTGCTGCATCGATGGAAGTGAAGCTCACAGCTTCGGACGTGTCGCCCAAAGAACCGAGAGCTTCGAGTTCTTTGATTTCCTTCCATGTCACTGCATTGGCGGCGCTGAAGTCGGCAAGCACGAAATCGGTGTTCTTCTGTTCTTTGGTCACGCCGATGTAGAGCTTAGCACCGGCAGTTGCGAAGATAGTCATTTGAGTTTCCTTTCGGTGCGCCGCTCTTCCGCGGCGTCAAGGGCGTTGCAACGCTGACAGCCAGGCCGCCAGTTGGTCGTGTTCATCCTGAGGTCAGGACGTTTCCTGATTGAGATCACATGGCGGACCAACACCGACGGTGCGCCGCATTCACAAAGATCGTTTCCGGGAATGGCGAGGAAGGCTCTGGCCTGCTTTCGCCATTCGCTGTCATAGCCGCGGTCACGGGCGGCGGGCCGCTTCTTGTCGAAACGAGCCTTGCGCTCCGCCGCCATTCGGGCAACCGCCTTGCAGGTCTCACCCGATGGATGAGCCTTGCCGCAATAGCCGCAGACTGAGGGAGCGCGGGTAGGCATCAGTCGCCCATGCTCCCGTAGAGGAGAAGCGTTTCCGCCTCGATTGCCGCGATGCCGCCAGCGGCCCATTGGCCGGCCGATCTCACCTTGCCCTCAAGGCTGTTGACGGTGACGCCCGAGGCGGCGAACGTGATTGCCCCGATGCCAGCCTGAAGCCATCCACACGAGAAGCCGCTGCGAAGACCTGCTGGAATGGTCACCGTGCACGCCACCGTAAAGGCCAGTAGTTTGCCCTGGTGTTTGTCGGTGAGCGTCAGCGTGCTTGCAGGGACGAATTCAACGTTGGTGCCAACGTCCTTGATGGCGTCATCCAGCGTCGTCTCAATTTGCCGTTCCGACGGAGTTCCGGCCTGACGCTTGATTCTGATTTTATCGACCATGCCAAAATCCTTAAAAGTTGCGATCGCGGCGCCTTGAGCCCAGAATCGATGAGGGGAGGCAGGCGCCTTTCCGTTGTTCGGCTGATCGCTGGAACCGTCACAGAGGCCCCTCAATTAGAGTCATGCGACGGGGCGCTTGGCGGCCTGTCCCTTGATCAGCAGTGCCGAAATCGCAGTGCCGGTACCGTGCGTGCCGGAGAAATCAGCCAGCAGTTTCAGGTATCGCTTGTTGCCGACGTAGCCGAGCTTCGTCACCTTCGGATCGGCCTGCGCAGTGCGCAGTGGAAGCACGATGCCACCGGCAAGAACGTCGACGCCCTGCACGTCGCCGGCTTCGACCGGGACGAATGTCGTGTTGTCGTCGGAGTGCGTCAACGTGAAGTCGATTTTGTTCGTGCCGTTGAAGGTGATGCCACCGACACCGGTGTGAATGGCGATGACAGCCTGATTGAAGCCAAGCAGGTCGACGGCAACAGGGACGTTGTCGGCTGCGAGGACAGCCGGAGGAATGAGGGTCGTCAGACCCAGATTATGGACGAGATCTCGCATTTCGGAATCCTTTCCTTGTCGCGCTTAAGCAGACATTTTCAGTTTCTTGAACTTGGCTGCCTGGAGAACGCCGCCACCGACGCGGCGGGTCGCATGGATGCGGGTAATGCCGTTCGTGGCCAGGAGGTACGGGTTCACCAGAATGGACAGGCCGACACGGTCAACGATTCGGTAGCCGCCGAAGTCGCCGAAAACGATCGGTGTTGTGTTGGCGGCAATGTCCGGCATGTCCGGAAGCTCGATGACAGGACGGCCGAGGATGGTTTCAGGTTGGCCAAGCTGGAAGGACGGCTGCCAGAGGAAACGACCGTCACCATCTTTCAGGAGGCGGAGTTTGCCGAGCGTGGTGGAGTTCATCGCCCAGGTACCAGCATTGCGGTACTGGGTCGGCAGGCTGTACATCAAACCTATGAGAGCATCCGGGACGATCGTACCTGTGTTGGTGTTGGCGACCGTGGCAATGTCTGCATTGGTCAGCAGGCCTTCGGGCTCGAGGACCCCGTTACCGACAACGAATGCCTTACCTTCCTTCTGGCCGAAATCGTCGGACAGCGCGAGGCGAACTTCTGCTTCAGCTTGGCCGGCGGAGTCGGCAAGAAGCTGGTTCGAAACGTCAACGAAGGTGTTGATTTCTCGAACAACGATCTCCGCTTGGCCGAATGTCGGTTCCGAGCCTTCCTGCGTCTGAAGTTCGCCCTTCCACTTTGCGTTGGTGATTCCTGTTCTCGACGGATAAGAGACGCTTGGAGCCGACGTGGATCGGACCGAAGCGACGGAACGGACGGGAGACACAAGAACCAGGTCGCGAATGAACTCCGTCGACATCTCTGCCGGCGCCAAATAACCGCCCTGCGGATCGGAGGACACCTGCAGCGTTTTCAGATCATCAGGCGGCGTCTGGTTGCCGAGACGAAGATACGTGCCGAAAGCCTTCTTCTCGAGCGCGGCGGCCTCGTCATCCTTTTTCTCGGACGAAGCGCCGGGGCGATTGGCCTTCTTTTCGAGGTCGGCGATACGCGTCTGCAGCTTTTCGTTCTCGGCCGTCTTCGTCTCGATTTCCTTCAGGCGGTCGTCAACGGACTTCTGGAGCGTTTCCAGCGCCTTCGTGACAATTGCCTCCGGTGCTTCATCATCGCCCTTGCGGATAAGCGTTGCGCCGGTGAGCGCCTTGTTTTTCAGGTGTTCCATTTTAACCTCTCAGGCGCTCGGCGGCGCGGTTGATTGCTTCAGCCATTGCGATGGCGTGGATTGCAGATTTCGCGCTTGTCACCCGAGCGCCGGGATGCATGCCGAGGGTCACCACAGAGATTTCCATGAGATCCACGGCACTAATTGTCCGACCACCGCCCTTGCGGGCGACTGCCTTTTTGGTGACGAAGCCAACGGAGAGACCACGGACGGCACCGCTCTTTATCAGCGCGTGCACTTCGCGCGCTCGACCTACCTCATCGATAAGAAGGCGCCCCTTCACCTGCAGGCCGGCGCTATCTTCCGAGGCGGCAGACCAAACTCCGATCGGGTCATTGAGATCGTGCCCAAACAACATTGGAATCGGCAGTGTCGCTCCCTTGAAGGAGCCGGGCTCAATGATGTCACCAACACGATCAGCGGAACCGAATGGCCACGCCAGCCCGGTGATTTCCCCAGTGTCTGATGCGGCGATCTTGGTCTCGAAATAGACGCGTTCCATCACCGTTTCCCTCCGAGAAGAAGGAAGATCCCGAAGAAAAGCAGGGCGAGAAGAATTGCGTCGAGCTTCTCAGGAATCATTGGCCGCTCCTGAAATTCGCGCGGTCGGCGGCGAAGGCGTCGGCCTGCTGCTGGATCCACGCGACCTGCAGAACCTTGACGACAGCGGCGTGGCCAAACTTGGCATTGAGGCCGAAGTCGGCAGCGATGTCCCAATTGATGACGCACCGGGCGAGGCAGTTGATGCGCGCCTTCTCGCGGGCTTCGAACGATGCCTTGCCGTCCACGTCAGCGGCGGCGGCCAGTTCGTCCATCATAGCGATGCGGGCCTTGTTCTGGGTCTGGCTGTCGGGGCCGGCGATGAGGAGACGGAGACCGGTTGGCTTTCCCTCCCACGGCTCCGCCACGTCCAGCCATCGGCCCTTATCCTGATCGATCAGGTTGCCGTTGATGTCATCAAACGTCATCGCGCTGCTCCTGATTTTTCTTGTTCTGGTCGGGGGCTGTCGGTTTTTCGGCTGCTGTCAAACCTGGCTGCGACGATCCAGTGTTCGGGTTGGCGAAGACTTCGCCGCCGCTGTACGGAGGGAGATCAAGCAACAACGTCCTTGCCTCGTTCGGATTGAGGGCGCGGGAGCTGATGAGGCTGCTAGCGGCCGTGGCTCGACTGACGAGGTCAACATTCGTGAAATCGTCGCGCTCAAATTTGACGCGATAGGTCGCGCGTTCCTCGCGGCTGAAGAAGCCACGGCGCATGGCGGCCTCCATCGGGCGCATCCAGAATTCTAACGAGGCAAGCCATTCCTTGCCAGCCTGTTCGGCGTTGTTCCAAGTCGCTCGGTCGAAGTCGAAGAGCAGTTGCGGCGGAACGCGGAATGCGCGCGCCACTTCCAGGATGACGAATTTCCATAATTGCAAAAATTGAGAGTCGACCGAGCTGAACGACAATGTCTTGAAGCTCGCTCCGTCGAACAAGACCGCAGTTTTGCCCGAGTTATCAGAGCCTTCGTGCGCCTTCCGCCACGCGGCAATCATTTTTTTCATGCCTTCGTCGCCGACGGCCTTCGGGCTTTCGATCACGCCACCAGGGCGGGCGCCGGCACGGAAGAGACGCCCGGCGTGGCGCTCCATTTCCTTCGCGACGCCAATGGATTCGGAAGCCAGCGTAACCGGACAGCGCGTGAATGGACCACGGACGAAAACAACCTCGTCACCAGGCGTCGGCCTGTTGTTTATGCGAAAGGATGGCTCGCGGCGGCCGTCTGCGGAATAATCCACTTGGAAATGTGAAGGTTCGTAGGCGGTGACTTCGCGGACTTCGCTCGCCACTTTGTTGACGTGAGAAAGGCTGCCCTTGTCCGAAGTCAAGGCACCCGCGATGACGTCACGGACCCATTCAAACGAGGACGTGAAATCGTTGACGTCGCCGTCCAGAAGGGTGGCCACCGGATGGTCGGTGTCCGTCACCCAGGCCTCGCCGTCCTTACGCTCGACGTTCAGCTTGAGCGCTGCAATGCTTGAGGAAAGCAAATGAACGGCCGAAGCAACAGCCGGCACCGTCATGGCCGTGGCGAGACTTACCGAAGTCGAAGAGACGAGACCGCCAGTGAAAAGCGCGAACTCTTCGGCAGTCGGCTCGGCAAGCGACTTGGTGTCAACGACAGGTGATTTGCGACTAAAAAATCTCATGCCAGGATTCTGGCCGACAACGCCTTGGAAGCGTATCGGCCAGATTAGGGCGTGAGAGGTTTGTTATTGCTCGTTTCTCATAAATGCGATCAATGCACTCTCTTCGGCGCACCATCGGCCCCCCAGTTTCCGAATCGGGCTGCCTGGTGCTTCAGCAAGCGGGCCGCGGACAAAGTCGGCAGAGCAGCCCAGTCGGCGGGCGATGGCTTCGGCGGTCCACAAAATGCGGGCGGGCGGTTGCGCTGCGTCAAGTACGCGATCGGCTCGTGCCGTGGTAAGCGCGGGTTTCATCGGTTGGCCTCCTCGTATTTCTGGAGTGCGGCTGCTCGAGCAGCAATTGCCTCTTCCAGTGTCGGGTGGCTGGAACTGTGGATGACGCGTCCTTCACGGCAAAGCTTGGCGCGAAAACGCGTATGGCTGCCTGATACCTGTTTCCATATTCCCGCCGAGCCGACCTTATTATTGCTGTGTTTCGGATGGCGTTCCATCCTCTGCCGAACTGTCGAAAGTTCGAGATTGCATAGCCGCAAGTCGTTCTCATCGCGGTTTTTGACGCGGATCTCCATGCCTTCTGGAATTGTGCCGTGGGTGTAAATCCAGGCCAACCGCCGGGCGCGATGGACAACGCCAAAAATGACGATCATCCATCCTGAAGGATTGGAGCAACCAGCTCGTGAGCCCGCGGGGATGTTTGAGGTAGGCCGGACTTTCCAGCGGAACACGCCTGTCGAAGCGTCGTAATCGAGGCGATGTCGAACAGTATGAGCGTCAATGGTCATTCGTCTGACTCCTTCGTTGCGGTGACGAGGGGCGCCGTGACTCCGGGTTAGAGGGGGGATCATGGTCGAAGCGTTGGCAGACCGGTGGCTGTGGATCGGCAATGCGCGCCTGCGGCGCATAGGCTCGATCGGTGATCTCGCTTGCCTGGCGCGGTGCGTCCGTGACAGTCTTTTCCCCGGTGGGGAAAGAGCGAGGCGTCGGCTCTTGCCGTAACGTAAGGCGGACTGCGGACGAAGTCAGCAGAGCGCGAAGCGCCAGCGAAGCTGCTCTGCGCCGGGTGTCACGCCCACAACATTTCCTTTTTACCGTGAGCGTGACACGCCGCCTGCGCTGCTGTCTCTCGCGGGCCAAACGGCGCTTTCGATCGACTTGCGGTTCGTCGCATGCTTCAATTCTGAGAAGGCGGCAATCCTGTCTTTCAAGCGACGTGACTTCGAGCAAATCACCGACAGTTGCTTGCGGCATAAGCCGCCCCTCTGCCGGAGAGCAGCATGCGGCGATGACATCGGGATCAATGGCCGGAAGGCGCAGGCGTCGGCGGATCTGATCGACGGAGTGACAATCGGCGGTCGCGCCTAGACATTCGACCAGATTGGATAGGACAAGCCCCCAGCCAGTCGCTGGCCCTAGGTCCAGAGCGTGCCGGCGCCGATAGGTGACGAGACGCGCCAACTCGTTGAATCGCTGCCCGGCCGTCATCTTGAGGCGACGATATTTCTCCGACGCAATATCGCGTTTCCCGTTGCTTCCACGGCGGTCTCGGGATATTCTCTTTGTATCGTAATACGTGTTACCGAGCTGGTTGGGGTTGCCGCCCCTGCCAGCTCTTTCGCTATGTATCATCGCGCTGCCTCCTCGAGCTTGGAGGCGTCAAACGCATCCAGTGCCGCCAGCTCCCAAAGGCGCAGTTTGCCGATGCGGATAGGACGCGGAAAATCGTTGTTGGGATTTGCCAGCCAGCGGTGCAACGTCATTGACGTGATTCCACCGTACCGCCGGCATACATCGCCAGAGTTGATATATTGTTTTTCGGCTGAAGCTTGAGCAACATGTGTCATGGTTGGCCTTTCTTTAAAGAGAGGCCAACCATTTCTAACAATTTTCTGAAGTCGGCAACATTAAACTTTTCGAAACGAAACGTATAATTTGGCGTAAGCGTATGTTAATTAGAGATAATTTTGTTGAAATAAAATTCAATAAAAAGAAGATTAATAACTATTCATGGATTTCGCGAAACTGATCGCTTTTTGTTATGCTCGCAACGGCACAACATTTGACTCAACTTCACCAACGAGCGACATCACGAAACCTTCCCAAGCAGTCAAGGCCGCGCGCTTCTCTTCGCGAAAGTCGTGACGGATATAAATGGCTGCCACGCCGCTGACGGTGCCGCCGGAATGGTTCAGAATTGCTTCCGTGACATGTATTGCGGTTCCGAGACGTGCCATCCCAGAAGCTGCAGTTCTTCGGAGATCGTGCAGCCCCCACTGTTGAAGCTTTACCTTCTTCGGATCATCGCCGCGCGCCACGGCCTCCTTCTTCATGATTTCCAGCATCGTCGCATCGAGCCGCGCCTTGGACCTGGAGAAGCCGGACACCGGCGTTGTCGCCGTGGTTGTGAAGAGGAAATCGCATCCCCTCACCCGCTCGATCGACTGGATCTCCCGAAGCGCTTGGCCGCCAAGTGGAATAAAGTTCTCCCGGGCGTTTTTGGATCGCTCTTTCGGCAGCAGCCAGTGTTGCTCATTTGACTTCAGATTGAGTTCCCGCCAGGTCAAGCCCGACACCTCCTGGCGACGCTGAGCTGTCAGGAGGAGAAGCCGCCACATCGGACCGAACGGATACCCATGCTGCTTGGTGGCCTGCCAAAATATCCTAATTTCGTTATCGGTCAGCACCCGGTCACGGCTGCTTTCGACCGTGAATTTTTTCAGACCCGTCATCGGGTTGACCTTGAGAACATCGCGGCCAACCATCCAGTTAAAAAACGTGCTTAGGGTCACGAATACTCGATTGGCGGTGACCGGACTGCCACGCTCCACAAGACCGTCAAGGAGCTTCACCACATCGGATTTCGTGATGTCGCGGATGTCGCGCCCTAGCCACGCCTCGGGCGGCTTCTTTGCTCCTTTGCGATTCCTGGAGATGAGATATGCCTCCAAATCCTCATCGATGCCTTCTCGGTTCAGATATCCAATTTCAGTACGGAATTGCCGGCGGGTTTCCTGCCATGACCTATTCTTCGGTTTGACGGTGCCGTGCACGAACTTTGCCGCCATAGCCTCGACCAGAAACTCCTTATCGTCCACTCGCGCCACCGCCTGAGCTGCGGCCTCGGACTTCCGACGGGTCAGGTTTTGACCTTCAGTTAATGCCTGAAGCTCTCGCCTTGCCACCGCCCTCGCCTCCGACAGCGTCATGGCCGACCCAATTGCCGGATCTTCTTCCAGCGGCTTTTCTCGCTCTATGATGGTTGGTCCGAGCGTGAGCTTGGCAGGCTTTCCGTTCTGGCGATAGCGCAAGGCCCAACTTTTGGCGCCGCTCGGTTGGACGATCAAATAGAGACCAGGCAGGGCTGCGTCAGGGAGTTCCAAACGTGTTACCCCGTTACCCTGAGCGCCCTTTACGGCCAAGATTGTGAGTGTTTTCGCGATGCGTTTCGCCATGTGTCATCTGCCCTCAGGGGTAACGCGGGGTAACACAATTGGCGTGTTAGGGGGCGTTACGTCATGTTGCGATCAAATGCTAACATATTCCTGAAAAGCCTTTTTTCGCAATACGTTCCGTATGGGGCTTGTTATTGCGTGTTACCCTGTGATAGGGTCGGCAGGCTTCTGGGGGTCAAGGGGTCGTGGGTTCGAATCCCGCCGCTCCGACCATTAAAAACAGATAGATAGCCAGTTCCCCCAGAGCTGGCTATAATTTTTTCAGCCACATTCTCGCCGGCGCCATGCGCGAATTGACAAGATGCGGTCTGGGTGTGCGTTTATCCAAGCCTGAGAACGAGGTGTGCTGTGATGGTCAAAAAAACAAAAATTGAACACTCGGAATTCTCAGGCGAATTTGAAGACGACGGTATCACGGTTCTGGTTGATATCTACCGGCCGGCCGGCACCCAGCAGGATTGGACGCTCGAGGTTATCAGCGAGCATGATGATGTCACCACCTGGGAAGAACCTTTCACGACAGACAAGGACGCCTGGGAAGAATTCCTGGCCACCTGTGAGAAAGATGGAATTCGCAGCTTCCTGGACGGCGAAGATCCATCCGTTCATTGACGCTTGACACTGCGGTGCGAGGCCGTGGTGGGCGCGAGTGCATTCAACGATAATTCCAGAAATATACTCTTATTGCAAAGCCTGTGACCGTCCAGAGACGGCACGCATTTGCCTTGTTGACTCTCTGCTAAAATTAGAACATTTAGTGAACAAACGAGAGGTCAACCGATATGCCCGATGCGGAAAAAATCACCCCTGTACGGCCTGACGACATAGCTGGATATGTCATCCAGTGTCATGATGGCGATGCGAAGGCGGCTGTTGAAACGCTGCTGGGCGAGATCGAACATTTGCAGGAACAGCTTTCCCTTGCGGTTGCCATCATGGGAAAAGGCTATACGCGTGGATGGACGCCGGATTTGGGAAGTGACTGAACCAGCCACAAGCTGCGTTTGATGCAGCTTGTGGAATATCAGTAAATGCTGCGCAGCTTTCAGGCCTTTTCAGCCAGTTCGCCGATTTCGCGGTCAATCAGATAAAGCGCATTGGGACCGTCACCGATCAGCTCGATCTTGCCCATTATCGTGCGGCACAGGCTGTCCTCTTCGTGCTGTTCGTTCACGAACCATTGCAGGAAGGATGTGGTCGCATGGTCTTTTTCAGACCGCGCGAGATCAACCGCTGCGTTGATGGCGGCGGTGACACGCGATTCGTGTTGCGCGACAATTGCAAACAACCCCTTGATATCGTTTGCAGTGACCTGTGGGGCAGGCAGCTCGGTGAAAATAACTGGAGCTCCGAGATCGTTCAGAAAGCTGAAGATACGGTGCATATGCTCCAGCTCTTCGGCAGCATGGCCAAGCAGAAACTTGTAGCAACCATCGAGATTGCGCTCAGCCGCCCAGGCGGCCGCCTGAAGATAGGCGTGGTGGGCGCGCAATTCGCCGTTGAGCAGGTCGTTCAATGTCGTTTCGACTAGTTTATTTGCCATTGGTTTATCCTTGTTATGGTGATTGCAGCCAATTTTTTCGTGCGGGCTGCTTCACACACCCGGCGAGCGAGATTTGAGGGATCGAGCGTCTCATCCGGTCGAGCACGGAGATGGCGTCATTGCGCCGGCGTTACCTGTGCCAGAGCCGCGTCCAGCCTTTCGCCCTTCATGACCAGTTTGGGGCGCAACTTCTCCGCCTTTTGCCTGACCGCTTCCAGATTGACGGGCTTGCCGACCTGGATCACACCGATCATCGCCATCATCAGATGCGGTGGGCAATAATAGAGATAGACGCCTTCCTTCTCGACGGTAACGGTGAAGGCCTCATCGAGCTTGCCTTTCCACGGCGTTACGCCTTCCGGAACGGCATAGGACTGCACGTAATGGCTGGAATTTTGCGGCACGAAGGTGATGGTGTCGCCGGGCTCAGCCTTTACATAGGAAGGCTCAAACACCATGCTGCCGTCCGTGCCGTAATTGAGCATCAGCACCTTGTGTTCGGCAGCAAAGGACGGCGCGACAGAGAAGGTTACGGCCAAAGCCGCGGCAAACGTCATCAAAAATCGTTTCATGCAATTATTCCTTCAAGGGTTTTGAAATGTTCGGGCAGCGGGTCGCCAGCCGGCTGGATGACGGGATTGCCGCGCCTGTCCCGCAAAACTTCCACCGTCACCCCGTAGGTCTCGGAAATGAGTTTAGGCGTGACGATATCTCCCGGCGCGCCGGTCGCCTTCAATGCGCCACCGGAAATCACCAGCAGGTTGTCGGCATATTGGCAGGCGAGGTTGAGATCATGCAGCACGACCAGCGTTACCCAGCCATTGGCGCGGGTTTCCTGCCGCACCATATCGAGAAGCGCCACCTGATGTTTGAGGTCCAGCGCGCTGACCGGCTCGTCCAGCAGCATCGCCTGCGGCTCGCGCATCAGAACCTGCGCGAAAAGCGCCATCTGCCGCTGCCCGCCGCTGAGGGAGGCGATCTCCCTGCCCGCCAGATGCGCTATGCCCGCCTGATGCAGGCGTGTCATGGCCAGGTTGAGCGTCTCGTCGTCAATATGCAGCGACAGACGCCCGAACCGGCCGAGTGCCACCACCTCCAGCACGCTGAGCGCAATATCGGCCGTGGTGTCCTGCGGCATGTAGGCAAAGCCATCGCGCCACTGCCTTATATACCGCCCCGCCCGCTCCCCGGCCCGAAGACGGCGGACGCCGAGGCTGATCGAACCGGCAGCAAGTGGCAGATCGCCGAAGATCGCTCTCAGAAGGGTCGTCTTGCCCGTTCCGTTTGGGCCGATGACGGCATGAATATGCCCCGCCTCCAGACGCGCCGACAGCCCTTTCACAACAGTCTGTCCGCCGCGCTCGGCGGAAATAGAATCGAGAACCATCATCAGCCGCGCCTCTTCGGAGCGAAAATCAGCCACATCAGAAACGGCACGCCGACAATGGCCGTGACGATGCCAACCGGGAACAGCGCACCGGGAACGATCGATTTGGAGAGGATCGAGGCAGCCGACAGCATCAGCGCGCCGCTCAGCACCGACATGGGCAGGAAGAAGCGCTGATCCTCGCCCACGGTCATGCGGGCGATATGCGGCGCGACCAGCCCGATAAAACCGATGACGCCGACGAAGCTGGTGGCCGTCGCGGTCATGATGGCAACGATGACGAGAACCTTCATGCGCAGCCAGCGGACATTGATGCCGAGGCTTGCCGCCCGCATCTCCCCCATTCTGAGCGCGGTCAGCTTCCAGCAATCCGCCATCAGCAGGGCGCAGCAGAGGGCGGTCACGGCAGCGGTCAGGCCAAGCGTCGGCCAGGTCGCCTTGGTCAGGCTGCCGAACAGCCAGAAAAGGATCTGCTGGGACAGCTCCGGTGAGGACAGGAACTGGATGAGCGACAGCAGCGACTGAAAAAGGAAAAGAAGCGCGATGCCGCCGAGAATGATGGTTTCGGTCGTCATCTGCCGCATGGAGGCCAGCGTGAAGAGAAAAAGTGCTGCGAGCATGGAAAAGACGAACGCGCCCAGCGGAACGGCAATCATGGCATCCAGCCCGAGACCGCCAAGCGCCAGCACCAGCGCCGCACCGAAACCGGCCGCTGCGGCCATACCGAGCGTATAGGGGCTCGCCATGGGATTATTGAGCAGGGTCTGCATTTGCGCGCCGCCTGCTCCGAGTGCCGCACCGACGGCAAGCGCCATCAACGCCATGGGCAGGCGAAGGCCGCGCACGATAGAATCGGTCATGGCGGCCCGTTCGCCAAGGCCGGTCAGCGACTTCACCACTTCGGCGGGCGACAGCAGCGAAGGACCAGTGGCGATATCGAGAACGAGGCTCACCGCCATCAATACGAAGAAGATAGAGACGACACGCCAGCGACGGCGCTCGCGCAGCCGGTGCGCACCGATGGCCTCGGCGTTGCGGGCAGCAATTGTCATGAAAACCTGCCTGAAAGGACTGTCTGGAAAAGCGGACGCCGCAAAGGCGGCGTTCGCGAGATTTCGCCACTGTGGCGGCGAAGAAAGCACGTTTCTGCGCCGCCACAGGCAAGCGCGATATCAATCCTTGACGGCGATGGCGAAAGTGCCTTGAGGCGTTACCGGAAGGTACTTCTTGTAATAGCCGAGATAGTTGGCGATCGGATCGACATCCTTGAACTGCTCGGGATATAGCTGCTTTGCGATGTACTGAACCATGGCGAAATCGGAGAGCGTACGCGACGCACCCTGGTAGACACCGAACAGCTGGCCGTTCTTGATGGCGGGCAATTCGCTCCAGCCCTGACGGGCCTCAAATGCCTTGAGTTTCTCGCCTGCGTCTGCCGCCTTCACCGCCTGTCCCATGGGCAGTGCTGCCGGGTTCTTGTTGTTTTCGCGACCGGAAATGAAGATGGCGTCAGGCTTGGACGCCAGAACCTGTTCTGGATTGATCGGTCCCCACCATTCGACGAAGGGAGCGGCAATGTTGTCGCCGCCAGCCGCCGTGGACATGGCACCCCACATGTTCTTGCCGTAGGTGAAAGAATATTCGGCCGGGCCCTTGTTGCCGAACTCTACATAGACCTTCGGTTTCGGCTTTCCGGACTTGGCGACCCGGTCAGCGACCTCTTTCAGCGAACCGGCATAGAAGTCGGCAATTTCCTTGCCACGCTTCTCCTGGCCGGTCAGGTCGCCCAAAAGCCGGGTCGAGGCGACGTGTCGCTGGACCGTCTGGGCGTTGTAGTCGACGACGACGACGGGAATGCCCTCTCCCTCCAGACGATCGGCATCGAGACCAAGCGCTTTGTATTGCCAGTCTGCCAGAATCACCAGATCGGGATTGAGGCTCAACACTTTTTCGACCGAGAAAGTCTGCGCTTCCACTTCACCGACATCGGCAATGTCGGAAAGCGAGGCGCGATGCGCGAGATGCATCTTCCAGTTGGCGGGTACCCAGCCTTCCCAGGCTTCGCGAGAAATGCCGACGACGGAATCATAGGCTTTCTCGCCGCCGACCGCCATGTAGTCCTCGAAGTAGAAACCGAGAACAACGCGCTTTGCTGGAAGGTCAACCTTCACTTCGCGTCCGATGACATCTGTGATGGTCTTTTGTTCAGCCATTACATAAGGGGCGGTAAAGAGAATAGACAAGAGCGATGCGGCAAGGCCGCTCATAAATGATTTTGGGGTCATGATGCGATCCAGAAGTTGAAACAACGTCGCTCTATAAAAGATGATTAAAGGAGTCAACTTAATTGTTGGATCGCATAAGTTACTAATATATAGACAAAAAATGTGATTTCCGACGAACCTCGAGAGGGAGAAAGCGGGTCGCCTGATGAAAGACAGGCTGCGTCGTTGATAACTCAACAGTTAAGAAACCAAGCGTTTGGGCCCCGTCCCGACCGTTGCGCGATCAGAACAGAACGCAAAATCCCGCTTCAGGAGATCGATCAGCAATTTTGCGGACGTTATGCCCGACCGTTTTCAAAACTCGTTTGAAGCAATTGTGAAGTCGTCGGCGATCGACATGTGTTCGACATTTTCCCAGGTCTGGTCCATGGCATAGGTCTCAGACAGATAGGGGATGCCGATATGGCCGTAGCGGACGGAAAGCTGGCTCTCAGCCGCCTTTTCACCGAGATACGCGACGCGGCCGAGATAAAGCGCGGTCGCAAGGCCTGTCCTGTCCGCACCGGACTTGCAATGGATGAGGATGGGCTTCGGCGCATCACGCATGATCGCGACCAACTGGTTCACCTTGGCCATGTCGAGTTCGTGGCGAGCTGACATGCCAAAATCGATATGGGTCAACCCAAGCTCGCGCGAGGTTTTGATCTCATCCTTGTACCAGTGCTCGGATTCATTCTCTCCGCGCAGATTGATGACCGTCTTGATGCCATGGTCCCTGGTATAGCGGACCAGCTGCTCAGTGCTTGGCTGGTTGGAGCGGTAAAGCTGCCCTGCCACCACCTCGTGAAAGTTGCCGAGAAGCTGGATGGCCAGGAGATAACCGCCTGCGGCAAGCACAGCAATACCCATACCCCCAAAGGAGCACTTCCATAATCTTCGCATAATAAATCGGTTCTCTCATTGGACGAGACAACCGATACAGCTGGATTCTGACAGTAGGCTGAAAGTTATGCGACAGTATTGTAAGAGTAGAAAAACTGCGTTTCGTCAGCGCACGAAAACGTAGACCGCATAGATGGCGATGAGCGCTGCGGCCACTGCGGCGGCGATAACACCAAGGCGTTTTTCGATGAAGTGGCGCACCGGTTCACCGTATCTTTGCAGCAGCCCGGCGAGGATGAAAAAGCGCGCGCCGCGCGTGACGACAGCCGAGAGAATGAACAGGCCGAGGCTGATATTGGCCGCACCGGAGAGGATGGTGACGACCTTGATCGGCGGCAGATGCGCAAAGCCCGATGTCACCAGCAGGAGAATGATAGTCTCGTAATTTACCGAATTCTTGAGCTGCTCGAAGTTGTCCAGCTTGCCGTAAAATTCCAGAATTGGCCGCGCGATACTCTCGAAAGCATAGTGGCCGAGGAACCAGCCGGCAATGCCACCGAGAACGGAAGCGACCGTTGCGACGAGCGCATAAAACATCGCCTTTTTTGGCTTTGCCAGCACCATGGGCAGGAAAAGCACATCCGCCGGCACAACGAAGACGGAGCTTTCGACGAAGGCCACGACCGCCAGCCACCACACGGCGCTTTTGCGCGCGGCAAGCGCCATCGTCCAGGCATAGATGTTTTTCAGCATTTAATGTCCTCGGGAAGATCGTTTTAGACCGAAGGCAAGGCGGGAGCCAAGGCATCTCAGTGGCGGTTTGTCAGCGGCGGACGTTCTGACTATCGACCGCCGCCAAATCAGGATTAGAGACAACGCAAGAGAATGGCAAATGTTGGAAGATTTATTTTTTGCGTTGCGGCAAACGAGAAAAACAAACAATTCCAGACCGCAGCGGCGAATGGTTGCTGCGATGCGAAATTTCATCCTCAGGTAGATAAACCGGCCTTTTCGCGGTAGAATAAGGTGTGGCGGAAAGAGGAGGAAGTTATCATGGACTATGTAAGCTTCATTACGTCGATCAATCCGGTCATACTGGTCATCCTGCTGATTGTTCTTCTCGCAGGCGCCTACAGCAGCTGGGTTTCCCACTGACAAAGGCGGGCAGCAGCACCGGTCCGAAAAGACGCTGATTTTCCATCGGCGGTAGGCATTTGGCCGGATGAATGTTATCAAACCCGGAGTTAAAGCAACTTCCGGGAAGCCTGATGTCGAACGAATTCGCATTCACTGATACGTCTGAAAAGCTCAGCACCACGCTCGAAAAGCTGATTGGGAAACTGCAAGGTCAGACGATCACATTGCGCGAGCTGATGGAGGCAATCGGCGAACAGGGCCTGTTGCTCATCTGTGCCATAGCTTCCCTGCCCTTCCTCATTCCGGTCTCTATTCCCGGCGTCAGCACCGTGTTTGGCGCAGCGATCATTCTCGTCAGTCTGGCCATCACCCTCAACCGTCTGCCATGGCTGCCGGCCAGGATTCTCGACCGGCAGATGGAAACGGCAAAGCTGGTACCGGCACTGCAGAAGGGCGTCGCCATCGTCTCAAGGCTCGATCGCTTCATCCGCCCGCGCCTTCCGGCGCTGACGGCGGGCATCGTCGCCAATAGAGTGAACGGACTTGCGCTGATGACCGCTGGCGTGTTGCTGATGATGCCGCTCGGCTTCATTCCCTTCTCCAACACCCTGCCTGGCGTCGCCATCCTGCTTTTTTCGGCGGGTATGATCCAGAGGGACGGCGTGACCGTTCTCGGCGGGTATCTGTTTCTCATCCTGACGGCGATTTATTTTGCAGCACTCGCCTATGCCGCCTTCTGGGCCGGACAGGGACTCAGCAGCTCGATGGGCGGCTGAGCCTTATTGTCCACCTCTATTGCGGGTGTTGCGACCATTGCGTCGCGATGCCCACCACACTGCCAGCCGCCGCCGCCTGCGGCGAACCGCCGGCAAATCGTGGGAAAGCACGATAAGACCAAGCGGGACCATCCAGAAACCGAGGATGGGCAAAAACCCGAGCGTTCCGCCCACCACCAGCGCCGAGCCGGTGGCGATCCTGCCGACGCGCGAACGCGGCATGGCAACGCTCCATTTTCCGAGATTGAGACGACCCGTTCTGTGGTCCATTCCAAATTTCATTCCATACTGCCCTTTAACATCTGGCCTGTGGATAATTTTTTCACCGTCGATAAGCCCGGAAAATCGGGACGCCGGCGAGATAAAACAAGATGAATGCGTTTTTTTTGAAAAAAGCGCTTGGCAAATCGGAAAAGCATTTGTATTACCCCGCTCACACCGCGCCAAGCAGCGCACGTTCCCTGGTAGCTCAGCGGTAGAGCATTCGACTGTTAATCGACAGGTCGCCGGTTCGAATCCGGCCCGGGGAGCCATTTTTCCAAAATATGGCATGATGAGCGAGATGCCGCAGCATTCGCTCTATATCGATCTTGGCATAGGCGCCTAGCTGGGCGCTATTGACCTCAGGTCTTCTTCGCCACACGCTTCGTCGAAGTAGACGCGTTAGTGAGTGCCGGCGGATCGCTTGCCGGGAAACTTTCCTCCAGGCTTTCGGTCAGGTCGTCGTCTTTTCGGCTGGTCTCCGCTTTTTGCTCTTTCTGAAGAGATTTTACCGCTGGTGATTTGGCATTTTTTGCCGAAGCCTTGTCCGCAGTCACCTTCTTCTGGACCAAGGACTTGGCGGCAGCGGGTTTCTTCGCGCCATTTTTACCATTGGTCTTTCCCGTTTCCGTGCTTGCCGAGACCTCTCGTTCCGCCTCCATCCAGTGGCGTTCGTGATGTCCCTCCGGCCTGCCTTCTCTCTCCCATATTGCGCGGGCTTTTTCGCGGATTGCTGCTTCGCGATCATGGTTCATAACGTCCTCCTCTTTGCGTCGCATCGGCTTTGACTGTGCCAATTGAAAAACAGAAATGGCCGGAAATTGTTCCGCGTCCGGAGATTGCGCATGCGCATTTCCCTGAAAAAAGGGAACCCTACTCACTGCAGGATCGTTTGTCCGGCAGGAACCCGCAGGAGGACCATCCATGAGCGATCCGAAACAGAAGAAAAACGAACCTCTCGATATCAAAGACGAAGATTTGCCGCGTTTCGAAACCGACAGCGAACTCAAATCTAAAGAAAGTGAGATTTACCCCGATGAATCGATAAGCCTGCGCGCACGCCGGCAGGCAGCGCGGCAACACGAGGATGCCTTCATCGTCGCCACAGACCTTGAGGATGACGACCAGCGCGATGCGGCACCCGGCACAAGGGAACAGCCATAGGGGCCTTAAAACGCATAAGGCGGGCCACAGCCCGCCTTTATAAGGATCGTAGTAAAGTTGGTACGGTCTTCAGCGACGCACGGAAACGATGGCCTTGCGGTTGAAGTTCGACACCTGCACCCGGCCGGACTGATTGCCGCCGAGAATTTGCGCTGTCTTGCCGCTCATGCTCTTCAATATTCCGGCGTGATAACCGCGGCCGTTGCGAATGACGACAACATCGCCCGGTTTGGCGGCGGCGACGGGTACGGCATAACCGAATGACGTCCAGGATTTTGCAAATCCGTAGGATTTGGGCGATGCGCGCCCGGCCTTGCTGGCAACGGCATGCAGGAACAGGCCACACCACGGTGTGCTGCGGGGATTTGCCCCAAGAATATTCTTCAGGCTCTTGTTGTTTTTGGATTCATGCAGTCCGGTGTATTTTTCAGCCTGGTTCAGCATGCCAGCCGACGCGGGTGCCACGACTGTAAAAGCCAAGGCAGCGGATAGAATTAACGCGGATACTCTCAAACGTCTCGCCCTTATGTTAGAGGGCGTCCGTGTATTGTGACAATTTAGCGACAATTTGACGAGAAAAGGGCAGAAATCAGACGGCTATTCATGTGGACTGATCTGTCATTGCTTTAAAACAGGCTGCCCTGTGCATCGTCAGTACGGCTGCGGCCGGCATTTTCGAGATCCAGCATACGTAATTTGGTGTTCGTTCCGCCCGGCGCGGAAAAGCCACCCAGCCGGCCGCCAGCCGCCAGAACACGGTGGCAGGGAATGATCAGCGGCACGGGATTTTTCGCCATGGCCTGCCCGACGTCGCGGGCCTTTTCCATGGAGAGGCCCAGCGTTTTTACGATACCGCCATAGGTCGTCGTGCGGCCCCAGCCGATATGCCGTGCCACCTCATAGACATCTAGAAAGAACCGCTCCTGCCCGGCAAGATCGAGTTCCACGGGCGTAAAATCAATCTCTTCACCATCGAAATAGCGGATAACCATCGCAATCGCCTCACGGGCGCGTGTGTCGGGTACAGCAATGGAAGATGACGGCAGGCGTTTCTGGATAAGTTTCTCGGTTTCACCGGCATCTGCGCTGGGCAATTGCAGACGGGCGATACCGCGCTCTGCCCATGCGAGGCCGCAATGGCCGAGAGCTGTCGGGAAAACAATATAGCCGTAGTGGTTGGTCATTGCCGTATTCATCCGCTTTGCACGCGCACGATGCCATATCCTGCGTTCGACACAACCCGTTTCTGGCGGCGGATAAAACAAGGCCAACCGGCTTTACGGGTGGCCTTTCACATCTCAATCCGGGAACGCTGTCAGGATGCAAGTTTGCCCTGATCTTCCACCTTGTTTCCGGCCTCCAAGAGGCATTGCGCCTGGCGGCTTGCGGTAACGAAGGCGGCGCGCGCAATCTCTCCAGCCACGTCCCCCATCAGCGAGGCGCGGCACAGACGCAGGGCCTGCTCATGCGCCTTGTCACCGCGTTGTGGCCATTCGTGCTGGAGAAAATCGAAGGCCTCGTAAACGCCGTTGAAAATCCGGGGAGCACCGTTTTCCAAGGATATGGTAACAGGCTTTTCCCACTTAACGTCTTTCAGCAACATTGATTGTACTTCCATGCTCTATTAACCAGCGAAAAACGCCGGCTCCTCCAGTTGGTTCCCTTCACTTTTGGTTTCAAGGTCGAAAAAATAGCCCTCGAAAAACCATGTGCCTCCAGCTTTCCATTCTACGCGATTTGAGGAACAAAGCGTTTCAACACTCGTTCAAGCGGAAGTGAACCGGATCCCTTCATGCCAACAAAATCCTCTCCTGTTATCGTCTGGTTCCGCAAGGACTTGCGTCTTGCGGACAATCTCGCCCTTCTCGCAGCGGTGGAGCATGGCGGCCCCGTCATACCGATCTATATCCGTGAGACATCCAGCGGCCCGCTGGGCGGCGCGCAGGAATGGTGGCTTCACCATTCGCTTGCCTCTCTTTCCGCGGCGCTGGAAAAATGCGGCAGCCGTCTACTGCTCAGAAGCGGCAACGCAGAGGAGACGCTGCGCCGGCTTATAGCCGAAACCGGCGCGAATGCAGTCCTCTGGAACCGTCGCTATGAGCCGACCGGCATGGCAACGGACAAGACACTAAAAGAGGCGCTTGGGGACGACGGCCTGACAGTTCGCAGCTTTGCCGGACACCTGCTGCATGAACCATCCCGGGTGCAGACCAAATCCGGCGGTCCCTACCGGGTCTACACGCCCTTCTGGCGGGCTCTAGAGGGCGGCGAGGAGCCACATACGCCGGCGGATGCACCGCAGAGCCTGAAGGCACCTGAGACATGGCCAAAATCGGAGAAACTCGATGATTGGAAGCTTCTGCCGGTCAAACCGGACTGGGCCAGGGGTTTCAGCGAGATATGGACACCCGGCGAAAATGCCGCGCGGGAAAAACTCGATGATTTCATCGATGGTGCCTTGAAGGGTTATGAGGAAGGCCGCGATTTTCCGGCGAAGGACGCCACGTCGCTTCTTGCGCCGCATCTGGCGCTCGGCGAAATATCGCCCGCCGCCGTGTGGCATGCGACGAAGGGGCTCTCACGCCATATCCCGTCCAACGATATCAGCCGTTTCCGCAAGGAACTCGTCTGGCGGGAATTCTGCTACCATCTGCTGTTCCACTTTCCCGAGCTGGACGAGAAAAACTGGAACGACAGTTTCGACGCCTTCGGCTGGCGGGACGATGAGACATCCTTCAACGCCTGGACGCGTGGCCTGACGGGTTATCCGATCGTGGATGCCGGCATGCGGCAATTGTGGAAACATGGCACCATGCACAACCGGGTGCGCATGATAGTTGCATCCTTCCTCATCAAACATCTACTTATCGACTGGCGCAAAGGCGAGAAGTGGTTCCGGGATACGCTTGTTGATGCCGATCCGGCCTCCAACGCCGCCAACTGGCAGTGGGTGGCGGGTTCGGGCGCGGACGCCTCGCCGTTCTTCCGCATTTTCAACCCCATATTGCAGGGGGAGAAATTCGATGCCGAGGGAGACTACGTGCGCCGCTTCGTGCCGGAGCTTGAAAAGCTTGAGCGAAAATACATCCACAAGCCGTTTGAAGCACCGAAAGAGGTGCTTAAAAAGGCGGGTATCGAGCTCGGCAAGACCTATCCCCTGCCGATCGTCGACCATGGGAAGGCACGGGAAAGAGCACTTGCAGCCTATGCCGCAGTGAAGAACAACGCATAAAATTGGGTATCGGCAAAATTTTGCGTGGCGAAGCCTAAGGCGGGAAGATAATTTCTTGCCTTGAGGCGGTTGTAACGGGACATAACGGCACCTAATTTCCGCTCAGACAAGAAGGCTCAATCATGACCATTCATCCCTCTGCGCTCAGTGCTATCGGCAACACGCCGCTTATCCGTCTGAAAGCTGCCTCTGAAGCGACGGGGTGTGAAATCCTCGGCAAGGCGGAGTTTCTCAATCCCGGCCAATCGGTGAAAGATCGCGCCGCGCTTTACATCATCCGCGATGCGGAACGGCGCGGACAGCTGCGGCCGGGCGGCACGATCGTAGAAGGCACGGCAGGCAATACCGGCATCGGCCTGTCGCTGGTGGCCAATGCGCTCGGCTACAAGACTGTCATCGTCATTCCCGAGACGCAAAGCCAGGAAAAGAAGGATGCGCTGAAGCTTCTCGGCGCAAAGCTGGTCGAGGTTCCGGCGGCACCCTATTCCAACCCGAACAATTACGTGAAGGTTTCCGGCCGTCTGGCAAAACAGCTGGCCGCGACGGATGAAAACGGCGCGATCTGGGCCAACCAGTTCGACAATATCGCCAACCGTCAGGCCCATATTGAGACAACGGCACCGGAAATATGGGACCAGACGGACGGCAAGGTCGATGGTTTCATTTGCTCCGTCGGTTCCGGCGGAACGCTTGCGGGCGTGGCTGACGGCCTGCGCGATTTCAATCCCGACATCAAGATCGGCCTTGCCGACCCTGAGGGCGCCGCCCTCTACGAATTTTACAAGCATGGTGTCCTGAAGTCGGAAGGCTCTTCTATCACCGAGGGCATCGGCCAGGGGCGCATCACCGCAAATCTGGAAGGCTTCGCGCCGGATTTCTCCTATCGTATTTCGGATGCGGAAGCCCTGCCGGTGCTGTTCGATCTGGTCACGAAAGAGGGTCTTTGCCTCGGTGGCTCCTCCGGCATCAACATTGCCGGCGCAATCCGCCTTGCCCGCGAGCTTGGTCCGGGGCATACAATCGTGACGATACTTTGCGACTACGGTAATCGTTATCAGTCGAAGCTGTTCAATCCGGATTTCCTGCGCTCCAAGGGGCTTCCGGTTCCGCAGTGGCTGGCAACGAAAAGCGAGATTGCGGTTCCGTACGAAACCGTTTGAGGACATGCCGAAATGCCTGTGAATGCCCTGTTCCGTGACGATTTTTATCTTTCCACCGCAGAAGCGATCGTCACGGCGGTGCATGAGGATGGCGGCATCGAGCTCGACCAGACCTGCTTTTACGCCACGTCCGGCGGCCAGCCGGGCGACAGCGGCTTTCTCGAGCGGGCCGATGGTTCGCGCATCGAACTCGGCATTACCAAAAATGGCTCCGACAAGAGCGTTATCATCCATGTGCCGCTGGAAGGTCAGCCTTCCCCTGAGGTCGGTGAAAAACTGACCCTGCACGTAGACTGGCCGCGCCGTTACAAGCTGATGCGCATGCACACTGCCTGCCATCTGCTATCCGTCGTCTGCCAGTGGCCAATCACCGGTGCTGCCGTCGGCGAAGACGAATCGCGCGTCGATTTCGACATGTCGGAAACCATCGACAAGGATGAAGTGACGGCAAAGCTGATGGAACTGGTGAAAGCCAACCATCCCGTTTTCCTGCAATGGATTACCGACGAAGAACTTCAGGCCAATCCGGGCATCGTCAAATCCAAGAATGTGCGCCCGCCAATCGGCCTTGGCCGGGTCAGCCTTGTCTGCATCGGCGAAAACTCTACCATCGACAGCCAGCCCTGCGGCGGCACCCATGTTTCCGAAACGCAGGAAGTGGGCGATATTCACATTGCCAAGATAGAAAAGAAGGGCAAGGAGAACAGGCGGTTCCGCATTCGTTTCGGCACGCCTGAAGCTGCTGCCTGAAATCAGGAGAGACATCGTGAGCACGGATAAGAGCCGTTTCGTCGTTTCGGCGGACTGGGTAGAAAAGCAGCTCGGCACGGCCGGGTTTCGTCTCGTTGATGCCTCGTGGTATCTGCCGGCGCATAAACGCAACGGTGCGGAAGAATTTGCGGCGGGTCACCTGCCCGGTGCCGTGTTCTTCGATCAGGACAAGATCGCCGATCATGCAACCGGATTGCCGCATTCCCTGCCCTCGCCGGAGTTCTTTGCTGAACAGGCGGGAGAGCTTGGCCTCAGCGACACTGATACCATCGTGGTCTATGACGGCCCCGGTTTCTTTTCCGCACCGCGCGTGTGGTGGATGCTGCGGGTGATGGGCGTGCGCAAGGCCTACGTGCTGGATGGCGGTCTTGACGGCTGGAAGCGCGAAGGCCGGCCGCTAGAAACCGGCACGCCGGAAATCGAGCCTGCCACCTTCACACCCGATTTCAACGAAAAGCGCGTGACCTCGCTATCGACCATGCGCGGCATCGTTGACAGTGGCGAAAAGCAGATTGCCGATGCCCGCGGCGCGGGACGTTTCACCGGCGACGAGGCCGAGCCGCGTGCCGGCATGCGTTCGGGCCATATGCCTGGTGCTCGTAGCCTGCCCGCCACCGCATTTTCCGAGAACGGCCACTTCAAGGACCTCACCGCCATCCGCAAGATGGTGGCGGATGCCGGTATCGATCTTGGCAAGCCTGTGGTGACGAGCTGCGGCTCGGGCGTTACCGCCGCCGTCATTACGCTGGCGCTGGAATCGCTCGGCCACCAGGATAATTCGCTCTATGACGGTTCGTGGTCGGAATGGGGTGGACTGGAAGACACGCCTGTTGTCACCGGCCCTGCCGAACCTCTTCCCGTGGTGTCACATGGGCCGTTGAAGGCGCATGTCACGCAGCTTGAAATGACGGCGCCGCCGAAGGTCAGCCTTGCTATCCCCGTCAACATCCAGACGGCACTGATGCGGGTCACCGATATTCCCTTGCACTTCTACCGCTACATGTACTGGCGGGTGGGAAAACGTTGGCACTGGCAGAAACGCATGCGCATGAGCGATGCGGAACTGTCCGCCGTCCTCAAGGACCCGAAGAACAGCGTCACCGTCCTTTATATGAATGGTGCACCCGCCGGTTTCTTCGAGCTGAACAAGGCAAGCGACGAGGTAACCGAGCTTTCCTATTTCGGGCTTCTCGAAGAGGCAATCGGTGCTGGCGTCGGCAAGTGGTTCCTGTTGCAGGCGCTTTACGCCGCCTGGCAGGACAATCCGAAGCGCGTGACGGTGACCACCAACACGCTTGACCATCCCCGCGCGCTGCAACTCTACCAGATGATGGGATTTTCTCCTGTTGGTACCTATGAGGCCTGGGTAGAGCCGCTGTCCGATACGGAGCTTCTGGAAATCTCGCTGCGCAACTGAGTTCGTCACGTCGGGGATGGCCCGCGCTATTCCCCGACTGTAGAGCACATCCGACTACTCCTCCCTCATTCCTGTGCTTGTCACAGGAATGAGGGAGTGGGAGGCAACCGCACATGAAACCATTGTGCAGTTTGCGACTCAGGCTTTATCGATAATCAAATGGGTAGCGCCCTCGCCCGCCGAGGTCCCGGTGCAGCGATAACCAAGCGCAGGCAAATCCAGCCCCTCGAAGAGGTTTTCGCCCTTGCCGAGAAAGACCGGGGCCAGCGCCAGATGCAGTTCGTCGATCATGCTTCCGGCCATATATTGCCGAATGGTCGAAACGCCGCCGCCGATCCGGACGTCCCTGCCGTTTGCCGCCTCCAACGCCATGTCGAGGGCGGCCTTGATGCCCGTGTTAACGAAATGAAACACGGTGCCGCCCTTCATCGCAAAGGAGGCGCGCGCATGGTGCGTCAGCACGAAAACCGGCACGTGATAAGGCGGCTCTTCCCCCACCAGCCCTTCCAGTGTTCATCCGGCCAGGCACCGCGGATAGGGCCGAACATGTTGCGGCCCAAGATCCAGGCGCCGATATTTTCGAAACTTTTCTCGGAAAACTGCTCGTCCGTGCCGGTCGAGCCGCCTTGCTTGCCGAACATGCGGTGAAAGGTGCGGGTCTTGAACGCCCATTGATGCAGGGTTTCGCCATTCACACCCAGCGGGTTCTGAAGACTTTGATCCGGCCCGGCACCGTATCCGTCAATCGAAATGGCGAAATTTCGAACGACAACCTTCGGCATGGCAATATCCTCCCGTTTCAAGAGGACAGGTTGCCGTGCATCCGGTAACTGGCCTCAGATTTCTCTTTCCAGAGTAACGGCCGTCGGGCTATGCCCGCCGGCGGAACCTTTGTCTTCGGTAACGCTGTTGAGGAGATGATCGGCAATCAGCTCCGCCTGGAATTTACCCAGCTCGTAGCAATAGGTGATCTCACGTTTTTCGGCCGACCAGTAGACATCGGGACGCCCGCAGGACTTCGCCGTCAACTTGACCTCGCCTTTCAAGCCGTAAACGCCGAAACTGCGGCTGATAAGATCGAGAACCTTCGATTCCTTGACCATGATGGCGTAAGGTTCCAGCTCCGGATCGCGCGGCGGCACGTAGCTCACAGTAAATCTGGATGGTGTCTGCGTGCGGTGGGGCGTCAGAAAATCCTCCCACGCCGATGCGATACGCGGATAGGCGGCGCCACATTTGGCAAATTCGTCATTGGCAAGCCCCATCATGGTGGCAAGATCGCCATAGCCGTCCTTGTCGCGGCCGACCATCAGGCAGGCCATGTTGCGATCGCGGCTCCTGTCGGGAACAAGCGCCGAAAACACCGGTGCTTCGTGCTCGGGCAAAGCCTCCGTCTCGCGCGCCAGATACCAGCTGTCGGTAGCGTTGACGAGTGCGGTATCAAGCCATTCCTCGTTGGCCTGCAGGATGAGCGTGCCCGCCAGCTGATCGGCAGGTGCTTGCGCGCTGCCGGTCTCCGGCGCGCCGAAATCCGAGATCAGCATGCGTGCACCCTCGTGATAAAGCGAGAAGATCGCATTGCCGATGACGAAATTGACCGCCTGTTGGAGCTGATCGTCGGACAGGCCATCGAGACCGGAGGCGACCTGCGCCTGCGTGTCGATCGGAACCGTCAAAGAAACGAAAGCCAGCGGAACGGCGGCCAGAAAACGACGGAACATAAAATCAGACCTTCCGGGATCGAGGAGCGCCACTGATTCCCGATGCTAACGAGTCACGCAATGGGCTGGTTGCATCACCCGTCAAGAATCGGGTGGATAGAGGTCTGTTTCGGGATCATAGCTGCAAAGAAGCAACGCCGATCCCAACAGAAGGACCTCGCCATGACCGATCTCGTCTTTACAGCAATGCCGGCTAAGGAAGCTGAGGCTTTCCGGGCGGGAGCCGCCGACGCCTATGGCAACCCGCCGGAAAAGGCCGTTTCTCCAGGCGGCATGCCGTGCCGCCATTGCCTTTCCCAGATTAATGAAGGCGAAGGAATGCTGATCCTCGCCTACCGGCCCTTCCCTTCGCTCCAGCCCTATGCGGAAACGGGGCCAGTCTTTCTTCACGCTGAGGCCTGTGAGCACTATCCGCAGACGGATGCCCTTCCCCCGATGCTTAACAGCCCCGATTATATCGTTCGCGGCTATGGCACTGACGACCGCATCGTCTACGGCACCGGAGCGGTGACGGCGACGGACGAAATCCTTTCACGCGCAGCGCATCTTCTGGAGCGGGCAGACGTCGCTTATGTGCATGTGCGCTCCGCCCGCAACAATTGCTATCAGTGCCGTATCGACAAAGCATAATCGCGCGATTACTTGCAATTTTAAGCAAACGGCTAAACGGCTCTCAAACTTTCTACGTCATGATGAAAGCATCGGAAACAATTGATTTGAGTAGCGAAATGACAAACAACCTCAATATGGCGACCCGCACTGCGACCCGTAGCAAGACCCGGATCTACGCGACCGTGCACTATTTCAGCCAGTCGACCCGAGGCCGCGTGGTGGACCTGTCCGCCACCGGCATGGCGCTCGAACTGGACGGACCTTTCGCTGCCGCCAAGGGAAGCCGAGTGAAGGTGCAGAGTGAAGATCTGGGTTTCATCGAGGGTGTCGTGCAATGGCAGCACATGAACCGGCTCGGCCTGCAACTCAAACTTTCCACCAACACGCTGGCACAGCTGTCGTCTTATTTCCGCTTCTTCCACGAAGAAGTAAAACCGACTCTCGCCCGCTAAGCAGACGTTTCCGACAAGGGGAATGCGCAGGCCGGACAAAGCGCATTCCCGAAGCGCACCATGCGCGCGCGGCCACCTTGTGACAAAAAATTTATCAAACGGTTGAAAACTGGCCCGTCCGTCACGGGCTTGTCATTTTGATGATGGACTCCTCGGGGATTGCTTCTACCTTGTCGTTTTCCTGACAGAGCAAGCTTCATACGAAGGAGTTCCCATGTCGTCGCTTCTCGCTCTCCACCCCATCACTCGCCGTTCGCTTCTGGGTGGCATCGCCGCCTCTTCGGCTCTGGTGCTGTTGCATCCCTTCGCCGCGCGCGCCGCAGCCAACCAGGCGCATCTGCGCATCATGGAAACGACTGACATCCACGTTCACGTCTTTCCCTATGATTATTACGCCGACAAACCGAACGACACGATGGGTCTGGCGCGCACCGCTTCGATCATCGGCGCCATCCGTGCCGAGGCCGGAAACTCGATGCTGGTGGATAATGGCGACTTCCTGCAGGGCAACCCGCTCGGCGATTACATCGCCTATGAGCGCGGCATGAAGGCCGGCGACAAGCATCCCGTCATCAACGCCATGAATGTCCTTGGCTATGATTGTGGCACGCTTGGAAACCACGAATTCAATTACGGCCTCGACTATATGTCCAATACGCTGGCGGGCGCCGGTTTCCCTTATGTCTGCGCCAATCTCACCAAGGGTCAGCTGGCTTCCGATCCCAAGCAGGATGAGCTGTTCTTCAAGCCTTACGTGATCCTCGAGAAACAGATCCGCGATGGTGCAGGCGTAACGAGTCCGGTCAAGGTCGGTATCATCGGTTTCGTGCCGCCGCAGATCATGATGTGGGATTCCAAGAATCTGGAGGGCAAGGCCCAGACGCGCGATATCGTCGAGGCGGCTAAAGCCTGGGTTCCGGTCATGAAGGAAGAAGGTGCCGATATCGTCATCGCGCTTTCCCATTCCGGCATCGATGGCAAGGGCCAGACCGATCGCATGGAAAACGCCTCGCTTTATCTGGCGGGCGTGGAAGGCATTGACGCCATCTTCACTGGTCACCAGCATCTGGTCTTCCCCGGTCCGAAGACATGGGACGGCATCGAGGGTGCGGATGCGGTAAAGGGTACGCTGATGGGCAAGCCGGCCGTGATGGCCGGTTTCTGGGGCTCGCATATGGGCCTCATTGACCTTCTGCTCGAAAAGGACGGCAAAAGCTGGAAGATCGTCGATTTCACCTCCGAGGCTCGGCCGATCTACCACCGCGACGACAATCGCAAGGTCGTTGCAGATGTCACGGACAAACCGGAGGTCATAGCCGCCGCCAAGGCAGATCACGAAGCGGCGCTCGCCTATGTGCGTCGCCCGGTCGGCAAGACGTCGGCGCCACTCTATTCCTACTTCGCGCTGGTGGCCGACGACCCGTCCGTGCAGATCGTCTCCAATGCCCAGACGTGGTACATCAAGGACATGCTGAAGGAAGGGCAATATAAGGATCTGCCCGTGCTTTCGGCAGCAGCGCCATTCAAGTCTGGCGGTCGCGGTGGTGCGGATTATTACACCGATGTCCCTGCCGGTGACATCGCCATCAAGAACGTCGCCGATCTCTACCTCTACCCCAACACGGTGCAGGCGGTACTGATCAACGGTGCGCAGGTGAAGAACTGGCTGGAAATGTCCGCCGGCATGTTCAACACGGTCGAGGCCGGCGCAAAGGATGCGCCGCTCCTAAACGCGGATTTCCCGTCCTATAATTTCGACGTCATCGACGGTGTCACCTACCAGATCGACATTTCCAAACCGGCAAAGTTCGACAAGGACGGCAAGGCCGTCAATCCCGACAGCAACCGCATCGTCAATCTGCAATTCGATGGCAAGCCGATCGACCCCGAGCAGAAATTCGTGGTGGCGACCAACAATTACCGTGCAAGCGGCGGCGGAAAATTCCCCGATATCGCCGCCGACAAGGTGATCTTCGTGGCGCCCGACACCAACCGCGACGTGATCGTGCGCTATATCATCGATCAGGGCACCATTAACCCGTCGGCGGATGCCAACTGGTCCTTCGCCCCAGTTGCCAATACGACCGCCATCTTCGAGACTGGTCCGAAGGGTCGCAATTACGCGGCTGACATCAAGGGCGCAAAAATCGAGGATGCCGGCGACGGCGCCGAAGGTTTCGCAAAGTTCCGCCTCGTTCTCTAGAGCTTGCAGCCCTCCCGGCGTTTCATCGGCCGGGAGGGCATTTACTCAATTGCGGCCACTGACGATACGCAACAACAGTGGCAGTTCCGGCGGTGGCTTCTGCTCGATGCGTTGATAGTCGCTGCCATCGCGGTTACGGCGGATGAGCCGGAGACCCGCCATGTCACGCCGCAGCATCGCGGCATCTCCAAACAGGTGCAGACCATCGAGAAAGCTGCTGAATTCGCGCTCTGAGAAACTGCGACCGGCTGGGATTCTTGTCCACAGATACCAGAGGCACAGTTCCTGCTGGGAGCGGCGGGCCGGCCACTGCACCAATCTACCGGCAGCATCGAAAGTTCGCGCGGTCTTCAGCACCCTGCCCTCATTGGCAGGCATTGTCTCCGGTCGTGTCTGCGGTGGCGGCAAGCCACTTGCTACGGGTGGCGTGCGCGCGGCGCGCAGATGCTGAAAGTTGCGAAACCCGGCAGCCCGGCTCAGGAGATTGAGCATCTCCACATGGCTTGGCTGGCGGTCCAGCCTGCCGATTTGTTCGCGTAGCGATTTGGCAAAGGTGGAGAGGTCGGCGATATCAATGGAAAAGATCGAACGTGGCATGACTTACCCTCGAGTGCCATTCCGAAGAGGTGTCGCTGATCGCCGGCTTCCGACTAGACACGGGATAATTGCTGTCAATCTTTCAAAATGCAGGTTTAGCTTCCCTTGCGGGACGGCGATGCCTCGGTGAACTGCTGACCGTGTTTCCTGTATAAGGCAGGCCATTCACCTTCGTCAATTGGTCACTCAGTCAACCCATGTCACTCGGCGGCGACAGAAATAGTCCGCTGTTTGCTTCCGGCAATTATCCTGTTGAAATCCTTCTGGTTCGGGCATGCCGACAGACGCTGCTGAAAGGCCGTGGCAAGCCACTGGCCAGCGGGACCGGCGGGTGAATCCACCCGGCGCAGCGCAAAGATCGGATATTCGCCCTGCTCATAAGCTTCAAGATCAAGTGCCTTCAGGCTGCCATTGGTCAGGTCGTTGCGCACGATCGATGCGGGCAGACCGCCCCAGCCGAGACCGCCCTTGATGAGCTGGTATTTCGTGGCGATGTCGCTGACCCGCCATGTCTTGTAAGACAGCACGTTGAAATCACGCCCCTTGGTCAGCCCCGACGCATCGGTGACGACGAGCTGGACCTCCTCGCGGACATCGCCCAGAACCAGCGGCCTCTCGATCTGTGCCAGTGGATGATCAGCGGCGACGACCGGCAGCATGAAGGAATGGCCGACCTTTTCGACGACGAGTTCGTCATCCTGGCGCAACAGCGCCCCGCCGATGCCAATCCCAGCCTTGCGGGAGAGCACCATATCCATAACCATGCCCAACTCACCCACATTAAGACTGAGGGTAACGGTGGGGAATTCCTTTCGAAAATCGCGAAGCACCGCAACGACGGCTTCCGCCGGCACCATGGTGCTGATGGCGACAGAAAGCTCGGCCTCCAGCCCCTGCTTCAAACCCTTGGCGCGCGCACGCATTTCCTGCAGACCGGCCACGATGCGCCTTGCATCTTCCAGCATGGCGCGACCCTCGTCCGTCAATCGAGGCTGGCGTACGCCATTGCGTTCGAACAGGCTGACTTCAAGCTGCGCCTCGAGATTGGCGATGGTGTAGCTGACAACAGACTGGGCGCGATTGAGCGCCCGTGACGCGGCAGAGAAACTTCCGGTTTCGGCAACCGTCAAAAACACCTGCAATTGGTCGAGCGTCGGGTTCGCGTCCATGTTCCATCCATTTCATCGATAGGTCGCTTCCACATTATCACAGTTTTCTTGATGGCATCAATTGGTCATATAGGGGGCAAAGGAAGGGCATCGTGCTCTCCCGCCCTCCCAAGGCGCCCGTCAATTCATCGCTTATGCAAGGAAAGACCATGTCCAACATTCTGCTCATCACCTCCAGCCCGCGTGGCGACGAGTCGGTTTCCAACAAGTTTTCCGGCGAACTCGCAAACAAGCTGAAGGCCAAGTCGGCATCCAATACCCTTGTCCACCGCGATCTTGCTGCCGACCCCATTCCGCATCTCGACACCGTCAAGACCGCTGCGATCCGCAAGGCTCCAGACCAGCGCACGGCTGAAGAAGCGGTTGCAGCCGATTATTCCGACAAGCTGGTTGCAGAGCTTATGGCCGCCGACACTGTCGTCATCGGCACCGGCCTCATCAACTTCAATATCTATTCCGGCCTGAAGTCGTGGATCGACAACGTCGCCCGCGCTGGCCAGACCTTCAAGTACACCGAAACCGGCCCGGTTGGTCTTGCCACCGGCAAGAAGGTCTACATCGTGCTGGCCGCCGCCGGCGTTTATTCCGAAGGCCCGGCTGTGTCGATGAACCACGCCGTTCCCTACCTCAAGACCGTTCTTGGCTTCATGGGCATGACGGACGTTGAAGTGATCTATGTCGAAGGTCTGGCATTTGGCCCGGAAGCCGTTGAGAAAGCCGTTGCGGCAGCCGAAGCAAAGGTTGCCGAACTCGCGCAGGCCGCCTGAGGCGCCATTTGACACGTGGTGATGCCGGCTCGATTGCCGGTATCAGCCGACCCACATTCCGTAACGGCCGTGCACCTGATCGCGGCCGTTATTTTTTGCCGCATAGAGCCGCGCATCTGCTTCCGATAGCAGCGCGCGGAAAAGCTGCCCGTCCTCGAAAGCCGTGGCGACGCCGATGCTGACAGTCAGCGGCGAACCGTCTGGCCGTTGCAGATCCTTCAATATCGCCGTCCGCAGACCTGCTGAAAAGGCAAGTGCCCCCTCATGGGTCATCGTCGGCAACAGGACCACGAACTCCTCGCCGCCGAACCGGTAGAGATGGCCGTGCGGTTGCACGATGCGTTTCAGAACGGCGGCGAATTCCCGCAACATCTCATCGCCCTGCAAATGCCCAAAGGTATCGTTGACGGTCTTGAAGTGATCGATATCGACGATCAGCACGCTGACGGGACGTTTCTTTTCCAGACATTCCA
This sequence comes from Agrobacterium sp. CG160-95, assembly GCF_053521725.1. Taxonomy (NCBI): domain Bacteria; kingdom Pseudomonadati; phylum Pseudomonadota; class Alphaproteobacteria; order Hyphomicrobiales; family Rhizobiaceae; genus Agrobacterium; species Agrobacterium sp. CG160-95. The sequence continues at coordinate 265,394 of NZ_JBNWDU010000001.1, forward strand.
CGACGACGGACGGCGCATCGAGTTCCATGCGGGCGCGGTCAGACACACCGGTCAGCATGTCGCGGCCAGACCGGGACAGAAGCTCCTCGTAGCGCTCCCTGAATGTGAGGTCGTTGAAGACATCGGCAACGCTGCGGCGCGTCAGGAAGCGGCCTTTCGCCGCCGTCAGCTTCAGATAAATGGCAAAGAGCAGAGCATAGATGGCAACGGCCACCATCTTCGCTTTCCAGCCATCGTAAAAGACATCGACCGGCGCGTTCAGCATATATCGCAACGCCGCGTAAAAGCCTGCCTGATCCAGGCTCAAAATCACCACGCCACAGATTGCGAAGCGCAGGACAATAAGGCGCTGCAAATAGCGTCCCAGCTTTTCGTAAAACAGGATGATGGCGATGGCGTCGATATAAAGCAGGCTGGTTCCCCAGACCATCAGCACGCCCATCTCATCCAGAAATCCGGTATCTACCGACTGTCCGGGGACAATTGCCACCGTCGGATGGAAGCGGATGATCTGCACCATGATGATGGTGAGTATATTGCCGAGAAACAGGCCGTAGATCGGCTGGCGGACGACTGCCGCATCCTCGCGCATATAGAGCATGAGGATCATCATCAGTTTGCCGGCAAAAAGGATCGAGGAGCCGGGTGATACCACGCCAAATGGCAGCTCGACGTAAAAGACCGCCGCCAGATAGGTTTCCAGGAAATGCATGACACCCAGCGCGGTGAGAAAAACACCGATGCCGAGAATATGCCGGTAATGAAGGAATGCCGTCATTACCGAAAAATAGACGATGGCTTCCGCCACGAAGAGGGCCAGATTTGCCCATTGCATCGGCATACGCCCTATCGATCCACATCGCGCCGGTTCATCGGCGCGACTTCATGCCCTCTGAAGACGATAGGCCGAAGCAACCAACGGAATCTTAATGTCCAGCAGAAGAAACCGCCATCATTTTCCTGGGAAAAGCGATGCACCGTTCTGGTCGATGATCAGCTTTGCCTTACGGATGGTGAACTCAACCGCATCGTCCATGCTGGTGAAGACATCGGCGCGCACGAATTCATGTACGAGCGTTTCCTCGCCGTCCTTCTTCTCGATGCGGCCCGCCAAACGGAACTGGCCGCCTTCCTTCAGCGGCGTCGCATAGATCAGATAGTCTCCATGCACATGCGGTTCCGACTGCGCTGCCTTCTGCGGCGCATCCGCGGACTGGCCGGAGCCGAAGGCCGAAAGGATTTTGGAAAAAAACGATGCCATGGCTTTCACTCCCTTAATCTGTCTCGCATTTCGAAGGGCGGATATGCTCCGCCCTTCCCCGTCGCTCTTATCCCGATCAGATGATCAGGTTCGACAGGATCTCGTTTTCGGTAATATCCTCATAGCCGAGGCCCGCAGCCTCGAAACGTTCAAGAAGCCCTGCAAAGTTTTCCTGCGCGTTGGTTTCGATGCCGATCAGGATCGAGCCGAAATTGCGGGCCGATTTCTTCAGATACTCGAAACGGGCGATATCGTCGTCCGGGCCAAGCAGATTGAGGAAATCGCGCAGCGCGCCGGGGCGCTGCGGCAGGCGCAGAATGAAGTATTTCTTCACGCCGGTGTAACGCATGGCGCGTTCCTTGACGTCAGGCAGGCGCTCGAAATCGAAATTGCCGCCGGAGACGACGACGATAACCGTCTTGCCTTCCAGTTTCTCGCGGCCGAGCTTCTCCAGTGCGGCAATGGACAGCGCACCCGCTGGCTCCAGCACCACGCCTTCGAGGTTCAGCATCTCGATGATGGTCACGCAGATGGCGTTTTCGGGGATGAGCAAAACCTGCTCGGCCGGAAAATCCTTCAGCGCCTGGAAGTTGAGATCGCCGATGCGGGCAACGGCGGCGCCGTCGACGAAATTGTCGACCTTGGGGAGCGTTACCGCTTCGCCGCGCTCGAGGCTCCTTTTCAAGCTCGGCGCGCCTTCCGGCTCGCAGAACACGAAGTTGCCCTTTTCAACGGTGCCCGCCAGAAAGCCGGTAAGGCCTGCCGAAAGCCCGCCGCCGCCAACCGGCATGACAACCATATCCGGTTTGGTGCCTTCGGGAAGCTGGTCCATGATTTCGGCAGCAACCGTCGCCTGGCCTTCGATGATATCCTGATGGTCGAAGGGCGGCACCATGTAGGCGTCATTGTCTTCGACGTATTTGCGCGCGGCAGCGTAACATTGGTCGAAAATATCGCCCACCAGACGGATGCTGATGAATTCACCACCGAAGATACGGGTCTTGTCGATCTTCTGCTGCGGCGTGGTCACCGGCATGAAAACAACACCGTGAACGCCGAAATGGCGGCAGGCGAAAGCAAAGCCCTGCGCATGGTTGCCGGCAGAAGCACAGACGAAAACCTTGTCCTTGCCAGCCTTCGCAACAGCCTTGCGGAGAAAGTTGAATGCGCCTCTAATCTTGTAGGAACGAACCGGAGACAGATCCTCACGCTTCAGCCAAATCGATGCGCCATACCGACGGCTGAGATGTTCATTCAACTGCAACGGCGTTTCCGGGAATATCTCCCGCACTTCCCGCCGCGCTGCCTCCACAAGCTGCTTGTCCACGATTGTCAATCCATTGAAATTCATAATGGCACCCGCTATGCCATAGGAAGGCGTCAGAGACAAAGACTCATTTTACGCTGCCACGAACCCTGGGTTTCATTTCTTGAACAGCAATCTTCTGCGCTCGGTCATATATGTGGCGTCCATCTTCGGGCTCTATCTCGCGACGGCCATGTTCCTGCCCGCGCTGACGGACCTTTATTACGGCAATGACGACTGGACGGTGTTTGCGCTTTCAGGCTTCATGTGCGGCGGCTTTGCACTTGCCTGTGCGCTGGCCACGCGCGCACCGATCGCGTCCTTCAACAAACGTTTCGGCTTCCTGCTCGTCAACGTGCTCTGGCTTGTATTTTCCATTGTCGGAGCGGTTCCGCTCTATCTGTCCGAGCTTGACCTGACGCCCGGTCAGGCCCTTTTCGAATCGGTCTCGGCCATCACGACGACGGGATCGACCGCGATATCCGGCCTCGATAATGCGCCGCAGGGCATTCTTCTGTGGAGGTCGTTGCTCTGTTGGCTCGGCGGCATCGGTATTGTCGCGCTTGGCCTCTTCATTCTGCCGCTCTTGCGCGTTGGCGGCATGACCTTCTTCCGCATGGAATCGTCCGACACCGGCAATGACCGGCCCTTCGCGCGGCTGGCAAGCTTCACCCGCGCTTTCGTGGCGATCTACATCATCATGACTATCGCCTGCACGGTGGCTTTCGATTTTGCCGGCATGTCGCATTTCGATGCCCTCAACCATGCCATGTCGACGGTTGCGACCGGCGGTTTTTCCACCCACGACGCCTCGTTTGCCTATTTCAACAACACGGCGCTGCTTTGGATTGCCACCATCTTCCTGATCTTCGGCAGCCTGCCCTTCTCGGTGATGATCCTGCTTGCGGTGCGCCGCAGGCTGGAGACGCTGCGCGACCCGCAGATAGCCGTCTTCCTTGGCTATCTCTGCGCGATTTCCATCGCTGTCGGCGTTTATCACCACCTTAGAAACGGCGTGCCGCTGGATACTGCGCTCAGCCACTCCTTCTTCAACATGACATCAATCCTCTCGACCGGTGGCTTTGCGAGCGACGACTACACGCTGTGGGGTCCGTTCGTTGTCGTCGTTGCATTTTTCGCAACCTTCATGGGCGGCTGCTCCGGCTCGACGGCGGGTGGTATCAAGGCCTATCGTTTTCTGATCATGTTCAATGTCGTTCGGGCGGGCCTCAAAAAGCTGATCTATCCGAACGCGGTTTATTCGGTCCGTTACGGGCAGCAGGTGGTCGATCCCGACACGATCCGGACGATCTTCCTTTTCGTCAGCTGTTTCATCGCGCTCTGGATCGCCGGCAGCCTTGCCATGAGCCTGATGGGTTACGATTTCCTGACTGCGACCTCGGGCGTTGCGACCGCACTTGCCAATGTCGGCCCTGGCATCGGCCCGATCATCGGGCCTGTCGGCAATTTCTCCACGATCAGTGATCCGGCGCTCTATCTCCTGTCTGTCCTGATGCTGCTTGGACGTCTTGAAATCCTCACCGTTCTCGTGCTGCTGATGCCGATTTTCTGGCGCAACTAAAATGCCGGTGCGCTTATTTTGGCTGCCTTAATAAAGCGCTTGACCTTCCCACGTTGGAATAGTCCAGGCTCCTGCTGTTACGAGTTCCAACCCAAGGAGAACCGCCTATGTGCACCGCCCACCAGCATCACCCCGAAACCGCTGCCGCACCTGTTGATGCCGACCTTTCTTTCCACGTTGAAGACATGACCTGCGGTCACTGCGCCGGTGTGATCAAGGGCGCAATCGAAAAGACCGTCCCCGGCGCCGCCGTTCATGCTGATCCGGCAAGCCGCACGGTTGTGGTTGGCGGCGTCTCCGACGCGGCACGTATTGCTGAAATCATCACCGCTGCAGGCTATACGCCAGAAGCGCGCGCCTGATTTGACGAGATGCCGGCGGCGGCCTTCATCCCTGCCGCCGGATCGACCTGCCTGCCCCCGCTTCACGCCGAGCTTGCGTGACAGCCGCTGGACGATACCAACGTTCGTCCTTCTCCATACCTCCCGCGGCAAGTGACTCTCCCTTTCGACCGGGGATGACAGTGGAGGTTTTCCCGGTTCCTGAAATTCATATTTTCAACGGCTGCCAAGGTCTGAAAACCTGTCCTTCATCATGCTCGGGCCTGTCCGGGCATCTGATACCTATTGATTTTACGATAGGTGGAAAGATCCTCAGGACGAGGATGACGTTGAGTGTGGGCGATGGCCTGTCAACAGGCAAAACCCGGCTCTTTCGAGCCGGGCCATATCTCGTCAGCAATGTCACATTGGCCTATTTCACTGCCAGATCCTTGGTCATGATAAAGTAGTTGATCGGATGCGGCTTGAAGTTTTCGACCTTGTCCGAATAGGCATCGAAAGCGGTCTCATGGACGAGGTAGACGGTGACGGCTTCGTCGTAAATCCGCTTCGCCGCCTCGGCATAGATGGCGTAACGTTTTGCCGGCTCAGCCGCCATATAGGCAGATTTGATCAGCTTGTCCGTCTCCTCACTGCAATAATGCGAGATGTTGTAGCCGCCTCCGCAGGTATAGTCGGCGTTGAGGAACCCGATCGGTTCTGCAACATCGGTGGCATAACCGCGTGACAGAAGGACCATGTCGAAATTGCCGGACAGGAGATCGGGCTCGATCGCAGTGTAATCAGCAACGCGAACATCGACCTTGATGCCGATTTCCTGCAATTGGGCCTGAATAACGGCGGCAACATCCTTGAGTTCGGTTCTTTCAGTATAGGCCAGAAGTGTCAGCTTGAGGCTGCCGGGGGCAATGCCCGCCTCTTTCAGCAGAGCCTTTGCCTTCTCTACGTCATAAGCGGGCGTGACGTTTTGCGGCACCCACGGCTCTCCCGGTGCGAAGGGCATCGTTGCGGGCTTTACCATGCCTTCATAGATGCTGTCGGCAATACCGGCGGTGTCGATGGCGGCCCGGATCGCCTGCCGAACCTTGATGTCCTTGAACGGCGGCTTCGAATTATTGAGCAGCATTTCCGTAATCCGGGGCACGGTAATTGGCGCAACCTTGACACCCTTCGTGGCTACAATGGTCTTTACCGCCCAAGGTGGAATCACGCGCGAAATCTGCACTTCACCGCTTCTTATCTGGGTGGCGCGGGTATCGGCATCCGGAATAAAGTTCACACGGCCGCCCGAGAGCTTCGGCATACCGTTCCAATAGTCATGGTTCGCCGTCAGTTCCATATATTGGCTGGCATCGACCTTGGTGATCTTGAACGGTCCGGTGCAGGTTCCGATCGGATCGACCTTGCCGTCCTTATAGGCGGATGGCGCGAGGATCGAAGTCGCCGGGCTTGCCATTTGCGCCGGCAGCAGCACCGATGGCTCGATGGTCGTGATCTTCACGATATCGTCGCCACCAACCTCGACGGCAGCGACCAGCTTAGGCGAAAAGGCCCGGGCCGGAACGGGCGCTTTCAGAAGATTGGTGAGCGCATTGACCGCGGCTTTTGCATTAAGCGGCTCGCCGTTCTGGAACTTCACGCCCTTGCGCAACTTGAACTCCCAAACCTTCGGTGAGGTTTGTGTCCAGGATTCGGCCAAGCCCGGCTCCAGTGCGGTGTCATAGCCGACGCGGACCATGCTTTCGAAACACCCTGCGCGCGAACCGAGATAGGCATCGTCGGAAGCCATCTGCCAGCCGGTCTTGACGCCGGTATAATCGTCATAGGTGATCGTTCCGGCCGTTGCCGCTTGCGTTCCAAAAGAGACCACAATGGCGCTTGTCGCCAAAAGTACGTGCTTTATCATTGAATATTCCCCTTTTATTTTTGATGACAACGCTCAAAAGTCAGTCGTCTCACGAGATTTAAGATCTTCATAAAATATATCTCGAAAGACATAAGAATATCCTTCGGACGCTCCACGAACATCCGCTTGAATATCATTCATTTTATGTTTTTATACTCGGAATTTAATTCCGATATTAATTCATAAACGCACAATTCATCTGTTTTTACAGAACCAGAAGACTGTAACTGCGCTGCTCCTCAGCCCCATTCGCGCCAGTGATGGCAACGAGCGAAATGCTCCCCGGCAACGTCTTCCAGAACCGGTTCCTGTTCGCTGCAAATCTGCGTCGCATATTTGCAGCGGGTGTGAAACTTGCAGCCATTTGGAGGATTGAGCGGGCTTGGCAAATCACCATCCAGAAGCATTTCCGGCGCATATAATCCGGTTTCATCCAGCATGGACGAGGCAATCAGAGCCTTCGTATAGGGATGCTTCGGTGCTCTAAAAAGCTCCTCCCGGTCGGCGATTTCAACGATCCGCCCGAGATACATCACCGCGATACGGTCGCAGAGATAACGCACCACGCGCAGGTCATGGGAAATCATCAGCACCGTCAAACCATGACGACGCTTCATGTCCATCAGGAGGTTCAGGATCTGCGTGCGCATGGAGGCGTCGAGCGCCGATGTCGGTTCGTCGCACACAAGGAAGCTTGGATTGAGAAGAAGCGCGCGTCCTATGACCACGCGTTGCAACTGCCCGCCGGAGCACTGGCTCGGATAACGGTCATAATAGGAGGCATCGAGGCCGACCTCCTCCAGCATCTTGAACACGCGCGCGATGCGTTCTTCGCGCGTGCCGATGCCGTGCTGGGCAAGCGGCGCTTCCATGCTTTGCCCTATGCGCATGCGCGGGTCGAGCGCGGAATAGGGATCCTGGAACACCAGTTGCACGACACGGCGCATGCGCCGCAGCGTCTCGCCCTGCATATGCAGAATATCGTGGTCTCCGATGCTGACCTCGCCTTTCGTCGCGTTGGTCAACCGCGTTATCAGCCCGGCGACAGTGCTTTTGCCGCAGCCGGATTCGCCAACGAGACCAAGAACCTCACCCTCGCCGATCGTGAGGGAAACATCGTCCACGGATTTGACCACGCGATTGCCGAAACCCGATATCGGATAATATTTGCACAGGTTGTTTGCGACCACATAGGGCTTGATCTTGCCATCCGCCTGAGGCTGGTTCGGTGTTTTCACTGTCGATAGCATCGCAACCCTCCTTCAGCAGACTGTGTGACTGGCATAGCTGCCGGCATGGTCGTCGTCGACCGCCCAGCACCGCGCCTTGCGGCCTTCCGGCAAGGCATTCAGATTCGGCTCCGTTGCCATGCAACGGCCGCCTATGCCAGCCGACTGTGCAAGCGCGCAGCGGGGATGGAAACGGCAACCGCAGGACATGTCATGGGCCTGCGAGCTGGAGCCGGGGATCGTCAGCAGCTGCCCCTCGCTGTCGGTCGTCAGAAGCGAGCAGCTGATGAGCGCCTTGGTATAGGGATGTTGCGGCGCCTTGAGGATTGCCTGCGTCGGCCCTTCCTCGACAATGCGACCAGCATACATCACCGCAATCCGGTCCGCGAAAGCGGCAACGACCGAGAGGTCATGGGTGATGAGCAGCGTGGCAAGCCGCCGCTTCCGACGCTCATCGTCGAGCAGGCGCAATATTTGTGCCTGGACGGTGACATCGAGTGCCGTCGTCGGTTCATCGGCGATCAGCAGTTGCGGATTGCCGGAGAGTGCCGCAGCAATCATGACGCGCTGCGCCATGCCGCCGGAGAGTTCATGTGCGAAGCATTGCGCCCGCGCCGACGGATCGGGAATTCCAACATCCGAGAGCATGCCGACAACCCGGCCCAGTGCCGCATGCCGGCTCATCTTGCGGTGGACCCACAGTGGCTCGGCGACCTGCGTCCTGACCCGGCTGGTCGGATCGAGCATTGCCTGCGGTTGCTGAAAAAGCATTCCGATATCGGCGCCGCGCAACGCATCAAGCTCGGAGGGCGAGAGAGCGAGAATGTCGCGCCCGGCAAAGGAAATGCGGCCGGAGTTGATTTCAGCGCCGTGCGGCAACAGCCGCATCAGCGACAGAGCCGTCATGCTCTTGCCGGATCCGGATTCGCCGACCAGTGCAACGACCTCTCCGGCATCGACGGAGAGCGTCAGACCGGAGATAACAAACTTGCGGCCATTTGCAGACGGCACCGAAACGTGCAGATCCTCGATTTCCAGAAGCGATGTCCGCTCCGGGGCGATGGCCGTATTGGCATGCGTGTGTCCTTCGATATTCATAAGAGTTCCCCTTATTATTATTGCATCGGAGGCATGGGCGTATTTTCAAGCGGCTTCAGACGATAATACTCTCCTCGGGGCTATCGTGCCCTGTGTATGTTTGATCGGCGCGGGCGCCGGTCATTGCTCTAACCGCAGGCGTCAATGGCCGTTCGGTTTCCTGGTATCCATGTTCAGGCCGTGGCCGATCCATGTCACGCTCAACGCCGACAGGAAAATCGCCAGACCCGGTGCGATCACGAGAATAGGCATACGTTCCGCATAGGCCTGCGCATCGGCTAGCATCAGCGCCCAGTCTGCGGCAGGCGGCTGCACGCCGAGGCCGAGAAACGACAGTCCGCCCACCGTGATCAGCTTGTGGCCGAAGCGCAGGAAGGCAACGGCTGCGATGGGCCAGATCGTGTTGGGAATGACATGCCGGAAAATAATGAAGCGGCGTGTGCATCCAAGCACTTCGGCGGCGCGCATATATTCTCGGGAATTGATCGAAAGCGTCAGCCCGCGTGCCAGTCGCGCAAAAGGTGTCCAACCGACGATCGTCAGCGACGCGATCAATGTTCCATATCCCGGGCCGAAGATGGCGACGAGGAAAATGGCGATCACCACGTCAGGGATGGCGATGAGCAGATCCACCACCCGCATCAGGACTTCATCGACAACGCCGCGGCAGCGACCGCTGATGATGCCGATGAATGTTCCGATGGCGACCGACAGAATGACTGTGATAGCGGCAATCGTGACCGTGAAGCGTCCGCCGATAAGCAACCGGCTCAAGACATCACGCCCAAGATGGTCAGTGCCCAGCCAGTAGGCGGCGCTTGGCGCATTCAATCGCAGGCGAAGGCTTTGCTGCGCGGGATTATAGGGCGAAATCCACGGCGCGATGACGAGCAGCACGATGATGACGAGAAAAATCGCCGAACCCGCGTAGAACGTCCAGTGCCGCCGGCGGATGAAATCCGTGAACCGGAAAAGTGTCGACGGGCGCTTGGGCAAGGTCATTGGCATGGCGGCTACCGGCGCGCTCGGGAAGTGACTAATGGTCATGTTGACCTCGCATTGCTGGATTGATCAGGACATAGAGGCCATCGGCCAGGGTATTGATCAGGATGGAAAGGGCGACGATGCAGATGAAACCGCCCTGCAGCATGGGGATGTCCCGATTGACCACGGCGTCATAAAGAAGCCGGCCCATTCCGGGGATGGCGAATATCACCTCCACGACCACCGATCCGCCAAGCAGGCCCGCAAGCCATAGGGCAAAGAAGGTGACGATCGGAAGCGAACCGTTGCGAATGCCGTGGCGCATGACCGTGCCATGCATGCCGAGACCGCGGCTGCGGGCCGCCGTGATGTAAGGCGCGCGCAGAACCTCAGCCATGGCGGCGCGCGTCACCTGTGTGAAATAGGCCAGTGGGCGCAGCGTCAACGTCAAAGCGGGAAGCACCAGCGAGCGCCAGCTATCCCAGCCCGCGGACGGCAACCAGCCGAGATAGAGCGCAAAGACGAGCGCCGACATCGGCGCAAACCAGTATTCCGGCGTGGCAACGAAGGTCTGGATCATCAGCGTTGCGAAATTGTCCAGCCGACCACCCGGGCGCATCGCCGCCAACGTGCCGAGCGGCAGGGCGACGGCGACCGCAATCGCCAGCGCCGTCAGTGCCAATGTCACGGACACGCCGAGAGAGCGCAAAAGCTCACCCGCCACGGGCTGGCTGCTGGTGAAGGAAAAGCCCAGATCACCGCGCAGCGCGCCCGACAGCCATGCGAAATATTGGACGTAAAGCGGCCGGTCGAGCCCGAGGCTTAACCGAAGGGCCTCGACTGCATGCGGATCGAGCGCCGTATCGCGCATGCGCGAAAACAGAATGGTGCGGGCTGGATCGCCACCGGCCATGTAGGGCAAAAGAAACGCGATGACGGAGACGATCATCAGCATAAGGCACAGAATAAGGAAGCGTTGTATTATCTGTATCCACATTGCCTGTTCTCCTTCGCCGAAAATGGCCATTGCACTGCAATTGATGATCGGTCCCCGCCGGGGAAATGCGGTTTATTTCATGAGGCGCGGCAAATCCGTCACCACACCGGACGTGCCCTTCAGCATGCCGGAACGCTTGGGCAGGATCGCCACCGGCGTAAAATCGGGGTCTTCAGACTGGGCAAGATCCTGAATGATCGGGCAATCCGGCTCACCATTGTCAGGGCAATAGGTCGCGATATTTCGCAGCGTGTCGGCCATCTCCCGAAGAGCATGCATCTTGGCCTCGAGATCTACGACATGTTCCATGACGATGCGCTTGACGTCGCAGGATGCACCGCCGGGATCGCGCCACAGGGTCATGAGCTGCCTGATCTTTTCGATCGAGAAACCGAGGTCGCGGCCGCGGCGGATGAAACGCAGCGTCTCCAGATCGTTGGTCGTATAGACCCGATAACCGGATTCCGTGCGGTTTGCGGATTTGATCAGCCCGATCGTCTCGTAGTGGCGGATCATCTTTGCGGAAACACCGGATGCGGTGGCGGCTGTACCAATGTTCATCGATCCTGCTCCTATCTTTCCGGGGTGAAAAACACGTCTGCATGAATGTCGGCGGTGCGGATGCCCCTTGCCAGGAGCTGCGGCACCGTTGCCTCAATCATCGCCGGCGGTCCGGCCAGATAGGCTTTCCAGCCATCGAGATCGTCGAAGTCGTCCGCCACGGCGGAACTGACATAACCGCGCCGCATCTGCGCATGGTATTCATTCGAGATAACCGGAACGAAGCTCAGATTGCCGTGGCTTACGGCAAGTTCTTCGAAACGGTCGACCATATAGAGGTCACGCTCGGCGCGGGCGCCGAAATAGACATGGATCGGGCGTTGCCGGCCCGTGGTCCGATCAGTGGCAAGCGCTGCCTCTACCACCGCCTTCACCGGCGCCAGCCCCGAACCGCCGGCAATGCCGAGGATCGGTCCGCAATGCTTTTCCCGCAAATACGAAGCCCCGAAGGGACCGACCAGCACGACAGGGTCACCCGCCTTGGCGTTTGCGAAAATATGGCCACTCGTGACGCCGCCGGGGACATGCCGGATATGGAATTCGATCAGGTCCTCATCGATGCGGCTGGCAATGGAATAGTCACGCGGCGAACAATCCGGATAAAGCAGGCGCACATATTGGCCGGCCTTGAAGGTAAACAGTTCGCGATCGTCGAGCCTGATGCGGATGAGCTTGATATCATGCGTCGCATCCACCGCTTCCGCGATGACGCCATCAAAGCGGCCGGCCGGAATATCGGCAAACTCATCCTCACCGTCGAGCCAGCCGATCGTCACGTCGCTCAACGGCACGGCGCGGCACGCGAGTGTCAGTCCTTCCGCCTTTTCCTCCTCGGTCAACGAAAAAGGCGTATGCTTGAGAAGGTCGATCTCGCCTGAGACGAGGTGCGATTTGCACGCCCCGCACCGGCCCATGCGACAGCCGTGCGGATAGGAAATTCCGGCGGCAAGGGCGGCCTGAAGGACGGTCTCGCCCTGCGCTGCCACAATGCTGCGTCCGATACGTGGCAAATAGACTGTGTTTCCAGGCGTCATCACATCCGCCCCCTATTCTGCCGCTGCGAGTTGCATGCCGGACGATCTGTCCAGCAGCGGCGGGCGGAAGCTTTTGAGACGCAGCGCGTTGGTCAAGACAAACACGCTGGAAAGCGCCATGGCTCCGGCAGCAAGAACAGGCGACAGCAGAACACCGTTGGCAGGATACAATATTCCGGCCGCCACGGGAACGAGTGCGGCATTATAGGCAAAGGCCCAGAACAGGTTCTGGCGGATGTTGCGGATCGTCGCCTTGGACAACGCAATGGCATTCGCGACACCGCGCAAATCGCCAGACATCAACACCACATCGGCGCTTTCTATGGCGACATCCGTACCCGTGCCGATTGCGAGACCCACATCGGCCGCCGCAAGGGCTGGCGCATCGTTGATGCCATCACCGACGAAGGCCACCCGCCGGCCATCGGCCGCAAGTCTTTTAACGGCCTCGACCTTGCCGTCAGGCAGTACTTCCGCCACCACTTCGTCGATTCCAAGACGGCGGGCAATGGCTTCGGCCGTGCGGCGGTTATCGCCTGTTATCATCGTGACCTTGAGACCAAGCGCATGCAGCGCTGCGATCGCCTCCGGGGTCGTCGGCTTGATCGGATCGGCAACAGCGATGATGGCGGCCAGCCGGCCATCGACAGCGGCATAAAGCGGCGACTGCCCTTCCCTGCCCAGCCGGTCGGCATCGTCGGCGAACTTCGCAATATCGTAACCGAGCTTCACCATGAAGCGGTCGGCGCCCGCCTCGACCTTGCGGCCGTCAACCGTTGCCGCAACGCCGAAACCGGGGGTCGCCTCAAAGCCGGCCGCGTCGGCAAGCGTCAGGCCACCATCTTTTGCCGCCTCGACGATCGCTTCGGCTATGGGATGTTCGGAACGGCTTTCAAGCGAGGCGACAAGGCGCAACACCTCATCCTGATCGAAGCCTTCGGTCGTGGTGAAATGCACCAGTGTCGGCTTGCCGAGCGTCAGCGTGCCGGTCTTGTCGACGGCGATGACATCGGCATCACGCAAAGTCTGGAGAGCATCGCCGCGCCGGAATAGCACGCCCATTTCGGCTGCACGGCCAGTTCCGACCATGATCGAGGTCGGGGTGGCAAGGCCCATGGCGCAGGGGCAAGCGATGATGAGGACAGCGACGGCGTTAACCAGCGCAAAGGTCAAGGCGGGGTCGGGCCCGACGACAAACCAGACGATGAAGGTGGCGAGTGCAGCGAGCATGACTGCAGGCACGAACCAGTTGGTCACTTTGTCCACCAGCGCCTGTATCGGCAGCTTGTCGGCCTGCGCTTCCTCGACCATGCGAATGATCTGCGCGATCAGCGTGTCGGCGCCGACCTTCGTGGCGCGGAACGTGAAGGAGCCGTTTCTGTTGACCGTACCGCCCACGACTTCGGACCCAGCCGTCTTGGTCACCGGCACCGGCTCGCCTGTAATCATCGATTCGTCGACATAGGAAGAACCATCAAGCACCAGACCATCGACTGGCACTTTCTCGCCGGGACGGACGACGATGACATCGCCAGTCGCAACATCCTGCAGCGGCACATCGATGGTTTCACCATTGCGCATCACACGGGCCGACTTGGCCTGCAGGCCGACGAGCCGCTTTATCGCCTCGCTGGTGCGGCCCTTGGCGCGCGCCTCGAGGAAACGGCCGAGCAGGATAAGCGTGACGATCACCGCTGCGGCCTCATAATAGACATTGGCCGTGCCTCTCGGCAGGATTTCGGGCACGAAAGTGGCGACGACCGAGAACCCCCAGGCGGCGGCCGTGCCCAGCACCACCAGCGAATTCATATCCGGCGCCAGCCGCAGAAGTGCGGGGATGCCTTTTTTGAAGAACCGCAGGCCCGGCCCGAAGAGAACAAGCGTGGTCAGCGCGAATTGCAGATACCAGCTTTCCCGCATGCCGACGGTTTCCATCACGAAATCATGGATGGCGGGCACCAGATGCGAGCCCATCTCCAGAATGAAGACCGGCAGCGTCAGGGCAACAGCGGTGGCCAGGCTGATTTTCAAACCGCGCAACTCGGCTTCGCGCCGGTCCGGCTCGTCACCCTTGGCCTTGTCGGCGACGATCTCGTTTGCCTTGTAACCGGCTTGGCTGATTGCTTCGGCCAGCCTGGCGGCAGAGACGGCATTGCCGGCGACGCGGACGGTGGCGCGCTCCGTTGCGAGATTGACACTCGCGTCGGAGACACCGGAAACGGCCTTCAGCGCCTTTTCGACACGGCCGACGCAGGACGCGCAAGTCATGCCCTCGATATCGAGTTCGATGGTTTTCTCGTCGACGCTATAGCCTGCATTTCGCACGGCATCGACAACGGCCGAAACGTTGGGCGCTCCTGAAAAAGCAATATCGGCGCGCTCCGTCGCAAGATTGACCGAAGCCTTGACGACCCCCGGCACCTTGGCAATAGCCTTCTCGACACGACCGACGCAGGAGGCACATGTCATTCCCTCGATGGCTATCGAATGGTTCGCCTGTATCTGGATTTGTGACATGCGCATGACCTCTTTTTCTCTTTACAAAAAAAAGATAGGGCTTCCCATCGTGGCAAGGTCAATAGGCTCTTTTGGATGATTTTCACGGAGAAATGCCGCGAGCGTGAACAAGCCCATTTTTTAGGCTGACTCATGCATCATGATGCAATCGATTGCCCGGATATCGACTATCCCGGCGCAGAATCCATCCTGAATGCCCGCATGTCGCAGGAAAACGGCAGAGAAATCTTTTAATTGGAGATGGAAATGGTGCGGACGGCGGGACTTGAACCCGCAAGACCAATGGTCGGCAGATTTTAAGTCTGCTGCGTCTACCGATTTCGCCACGTCCGCATTGTCGCGCCGCGTGCCAACAGGCCCCGGCGCTACAAAATTGCCTTGTCATTCCTCAGGCACAGGATCGAACGAGACCCTGACCCCAAGCACCGACAGCGCCACATCTACACAGGCCGCACCGTTTCGGTCAACCGGGCCTTAGCCACACCAGGACTGATTTTTTGCCGAGACCGGATGAGCCAGGCCTTCCCGCACGAGTTGATCGGCAAAGGATACGCCCGAACGTGAAATCCGTTTGCGTTCCATGGCTTGCCCGCCGGCTGTTGCCGACGACGCCACATCGAATGCGCCGGCATTCAACATATCCCGCAACCGCACCTTGGCAATGAAACCGCGCTGACGCTCTTCCATGCATCGCGCCCGGTCGATCTGCGGGACCTCGATGCCGGCGAGCTGCATTTTCACACCCTTCATCCAGAAGGTATTGCCATCGGCCACGCAATTGGTAAGACCTGAGCGACCACAAAAGGCAAAGGCGCCGCTTTTTTCTCCCAGCGAGACTTTTTCGACCGAAGGGCGTGTTTCCGGCAGGATAGCGGCAACCTGGCTCTGCTGTGCCGCAGGCGGCATGGCAATCGAGCGTGGCGGCACCGGACCATTGATCGGTGAAACCGGCGATGCGGGGCGGATGGCCGCCACCTTCTCCGGTGCGGCCGTCTCGCGTTTGGCGGCTACGGCGATCTTGGGGGAATTTGTCGTGGTGGATGTTGCCTTCGCGACATGCCGCTGCGGCATAAGACTGTCGCGATGTTCGTAAGCCTGAATGCCGCCGGCCACGACGCCCAGCATCAGCAACCAGGGCCAAACGCTGCCGCCGGCCGATTTCTTCGCCGTACGGCGTCGCGTTGTCGGTTTTCGATTGCTCACGATCAGACTCCTTTTTACGGAGCCGCATTATCGGTCAAGAGAGTTTCTGAAAGGTTGGCATTCCAGAGCGCCTTCGCTTTTCCTGAAAATGCTCGAACAGAGTTGTGGATAAACGATCAGCGAACCTGATCAAGCAGCCGCTTGCATTCGAGAAGATCGAACAGCGCCTCCTGCAACAGCGCTTGGTCATCCTTGCCGATGCCAGATTTGCCGACCGATATCTCGGTATCGCTGTTACCGCCACCGAAGCCGAAAAATCGGCCGCTCGGCTTGGCTTTCGGGCGGCCGACGACCTCGTCTCCGTCCGGATCCAGCACGCGCGGTTCGGCAACTTCCTTTTCGCCGCTCGCTGCCATGATGGCTTCCATGGTCGCAAGATCGCCTGACGCGATTGCCGCCACGAAACGGTTTCCGTTGGTTTTCAGAAGTTTCTGCACACCTTTGATGGTGTAGCCGTGGTCATAAAGAAGATGACGAATGCCCTTGAGGAGATCGATATCATCAGGGCGGTAATAACGGCGGCCCCCGCCCCGTTTCATCGGCTTGATCTGCGGAAAGCGCGTTTCCCAGAAACGCAGCACGTGCTGCGGCAGGTTCAGCTCATCCGCCACTTCACTGATCGTCCGAAACGCGTCGGGGCTTTTGTCCAAACTTCCACTCCCATCCGGACTTTGAGCGCCATGCACCCAGCCGGACACTGAACAAGAACGCTTTTCACCAGCCGATACCGTGCATCATGTATTGCGAAAAATCGAACCCGATCCTCGCACCGATGCCCGTGGCGGCAAGATACCATTTATCTAAAATTGATTATGATGTGAGTCGACCAGATTTCAACGGCTTGCACGTCGAAATTCAAGCATGTTCACAAGAAGAATGGGGATAAAGGCTTGCCATGCGGCAAAAAACCCGTGTTACAGCCGGCTTACGCCCCGGCTTTCTGACCCTTTTGCTTGGTCTTGCGAGCCGTATGCGCCTTCAGGATTCGCTGTTTCAGCACGTTTGACGCCTTGAAGGTCATGACGCGGCGCGGCGAAATCGGAACTTCCTCACCCGTTTTCGGGTTGCGGCCGATACGCTCGTTCTTTTCCCTGATCTGAAATGTCGCGAAGGACGAGAGCTTGACGACCTCGCCGCGCGTGATCGCATTACAAATCTCGTCGATGATCGTTTCGACCAGTTCGGCGGATTCGGTGCGGGACAGCCCGACTTTACGAAACACAGATTCTGCAAGATCTGCGCGTGTCACTGTCTTCCCGGCCATTTTTCCCCACAAACCGTGTCTGAATTTTTCTCTAGGAGCCGCCGAGATTATTTCCCTTGTGGCGACCGGTCAAGGGATTGTTCCAGATTCATTTGAGGCTTTCGGCAATCAGTGCAATGGCTTAGAGCGACTGACGCGGTTTTGCCGCACGCGGGGGTCGCTTCAGCGCGTTTGAACGGGGTACTGCCGCAAAAATCACAACCGATTTTGTGCCAGCGCCCCGGTAAACGCTAAAATTTGCCGTTACCAGCGCAGCAGCACTGCGCCCCAGGTGAAACCGCCGCCCATGGCTTCCAGCATGACCAGATCGCCTTTCTTGATGCGTCCGTCACTGGCCGCAACGGCAAGCGCCAGCGGAATGGATGCGGCCGACGTGTTGCCGTGCTTGTCGACGGTGATGACGACTTTTTCCGGATCGATGTTGAGCTTTTTTGCCGATCCGTCGATGATGCGCTTGTTGGCCTGATGCGGGACGAGCCAGTCGAGATCATCAGCCGTCGTGCCTGTCGCCTCGAAAGCCTGTTCGATGACGTCGGTGATCATGCCGACAGCGTGCTTGAACACTTCCCGGCCTTCCATGCGCAGATGGCCGACCGTGCCGGTCGTGGAAGGTCCACCATCGACGTAAAGCTTGTCCTTGTGCGAACCGTCGGAGCGCAGCTGCGAGGTGAGGATGCCACGATCGCTGGAAGTACCTTCGCCTTCGCCTGCCTCGATTACGAGTGCGCCTGCACCATCACCGAACAGAACGCAGGTGGTGCGGTCCTTCCAGTCAAGAATGCGCGAGAATGTTTCGGCGCCGATAACCAGCACGCGCTTGGCCATGCCGCCGCGAATGTAAAGATCGGCGGTGGCCACGGCATAGACGAAGCCGGAGCAGACGGCCTGCATGTCGAAGGCGAAACCGTGGGTCATGCCGAGACGGTTCTGGATGTTTACCGCCGTTGCCGGAAATGTATTGTCCGGTGTCGAGGTTGCCAGAATGATGAGGTCGATATCATCGGGCGTCAGGCCGGCATTGTCGAGCGCCGCACGCGCCGCAGCCTCGCCGAGCGAAGCGGTGGTCTCGCCTTCTCCCGCTATGTAGCGCTGACGAATGCCCGTGCGCTGCACGATCCATTCATCGGAAGTCTCTACGACCCCTTCGATTTCACTATTGGTCATGACACGCTTCGGAAGCGCTGCCCCGAAACCACGTACGATAGAGCGGATCATTCCCTTATTCCTCGTCAGCCACGAGAGCTTCGGGCGCCGGGGGCGGAAGCCGTCTTGCGTGGTAAATCTTCAGATCGTTTTCAATTTTTGCTGTAAGACCGTTATGGACCATGTCGTAGCCGACATCGACCGCGGAGGCAAAACCGATGGCATCCGTGCCGCCATGGCTTTTGATGACAATGCCGTTCAGGCCGAGAAACACGCCGCCATTGACCTTGCGCGGGTCCATTTTTTCTCGCAGCACATCGAAAGCGCTTTTCGCGAGAATATAACCGATCTTGGCAAAGAAGCTGCGGGAGATCGCCTCACGCAGAAGCGTGGTGATCTGGCGCGCCGTGCCTTCGGCGGCTTTGAGTGCAATGTTGCCGGTGAAACCTTCGGTCACCACCACATCCACCGTGCCCTTGCCAATGTCGTCACCCTCGACGAAACCGCGGTAATCGATGGTGCCTAGATCGGCCTCGCGGATCAGCCGTCCGGCTTCACGGACCTCTTCCTGACCCTTCACCTCCTCGACACCGACATTCAGCAAACCGACGGTCGGACGGTCGATATCGAAAAGCGCACGCGCCATGGCGCCGCCCATCAGGGCAAAATCGAGCAATTGCTGGGAATCGGCGCCAATCGTGGCGCCAACATCGAGCACGATGCTTTCGCCTTTCAGCGTCGGCCATATGCCAGCGATGGCCGGGCGTTCCACCCGCGCCATGGTGCGCAAACAGAATTTGGCCATGGCCATCAGCGCGCCGGTATTGCCGGCGGATACGACGACGTCCGCTTCACCGAGCTTCACGGCCTCGATGGCGCGCCACATGCTGGAGACATAGCGGCCACGACGAAGCGCCTGACTTGGCTTTTCGTCCATGGCGACCGAAATTTCACAATCGTGAAAGACCGATTTTTCCCGAAGTGCGGGATATTGTGCCAGAATGGGGTCGCACTTGCTTTTCTGCCCGTAGAGCAGAAAAGTCACATCGTTGTGCCGTTCAAGCGCCTTGGCGGCACCGGGTATGGCAACATCAGGGCCGAAATCGCCACCCATGACGTCAATCGCTATTCTGATCACTCGTCCCTTATCCTTTTTGCCGCCACTCAAGCGGATTTTGCGCGAAAATACCTGTTCCGGCCTGTGTTACAATAAAATTATTTCAGCCCGGCGGCGCATTCAGTCTTTTTTCCAGTCTTTCAGCACGGCGAAAGGCGACGGACGCTTTTCTTCTTCAGGCTCATTTTCGGTCGTATCGGTAAATTCGATATCCGATTTGCGCGGATAGGGATCGATCGCAAGGGCCGCGAATTCCGCAACAGTCGCGCCAACATCAATGCTGTCGCCGGTGAACTGGTCGGGAATGTCAGGGCCATTGGGGTCGAGTACGATCTCCCCTTCCTCATTGGTGACCATCCGCGCCAGCTTCGACCCTTCCGGCACGAAAATATGCTCGACGCTCTCGTCGATCTTGCTGGAGACCGGCTCCAGCGTCACGACGCAGGCCTGGGTCACGGCCGCATGCACCTCGCCCTTGATCTTCACGCCATCCCTCTTCCAGCGGGTAACCTGCAGTTCCGCCTTCAGATATTCGACGGAAACCACATCCCAGAATTTCGCCAGCGCCTTCAGTTCCTCGGCATTGGCTTCAAGACCAATCCTCACCGGATTGGCGGAAATATGGCCTACCTTTACGGGGTAGGAAAAAGGCAGATCGTCATTTGCGGCGTGTCGCGCGTTCATCGTAAACCTCATAGTCCAGGCAAAGGCAGCTTCAGGCTTCCGGTTGCTATCGTTTCTTCGGAGCCTGCGGAAAGGTTGGAAGACGCCTCCATCATCCAGCCCGCAAGCCCGTCCAGTTCCGGTGCCTTCTCATCTGTCTGGGGGTATATATTGCGCCGGAGCGCTGCGGCAAGGGCAACAGGGTCGGATGCATCCAGCGCCGCCGCATAGGATTCGAGCCGCCCGTAGAACATGCCGGCAAATTTCTTCATGCGCTTCGGCACGCCCTGGTCGCCAATGCCGAGCTCACGGATGGAATGGTCGATATCCTGAAAAAAGGCGTCGACGATCTCCTGGGCGATTTCCTGCCCGCTCACACCGGAGGATTTGGTGCGGCGGAAATAGAGAATCATGATGATCGACAGCATCTCGAAGCGGCCCATCACCGTGTCTGGAACGCCGAGATCAAGATAAAATGCGGGCGTGCGGGCCGCAGCCGTCAGGATCGCATATTGCCGGTCTACTATGGCGCGGTTGTTGTTTTTCTGTCTGAACAGCCCGAATATCATCGTTTTTTTCCGAACGGGGCTGGTGAATTCGCTCACCCGCCTATCGCACTTGTTGCATGATCGCCAAAGCTGGTTTACCGAAGCATCCACGAATTGCAATGCTGTCGCGGTCACGTTCGTCTTTCGGCTGAAACAGTCTAAGAGACCGGAAGAGTTTCCAAAGGCCGTGAAAGCGTTGAATTTGGGGGGTGATCGGGATTTTCCGTCCCCGGATTGACACAATCATGTGCACAGACACTGTGCACCACGCAATGCCGGAAGGTGCCATTCATGATCGCAGTCGGGGAAAAGCAGTTGAGCAAGCAGAAATCCGCAAGTCACGGCAAAATTCTGGGCAAGACCGCCATCGCAATCGTCGTCGCGTCCACCCTGCTCTCCGCCTGCACCAGCACCACCGATGTGTTCCACAACGGCTACGTCATGGACGAGCAGTCGCTTCAGCTGATCCCGGAAGGTTCCAGCCGCGAGCAGGTTCTGCTGACCATGGGCACGCCCTCCACCACGGCGACGTTCGGCAACGAGGTTTTCTATTACATCTCGCAGAAGCGTGTGCGCCGCGCCGCTTTCATGAAGCCGACGTTGGTCGAACAGAACATTCTCGCGATCTATTTCAACAAGGACGGCGTAATCGAGCGTAAGGCCAATTACGCGCTGCAGGACGGCAAGGTCTTCGACACGATTTCGCGTACCACCCCGACAGGCGGCAAGGATCTCACCTTCCTGCAGCAGCTGCTGTCCGGCGGCACCTCGGGCGCCAACATCGCCAAGAGCATTCTTGGCCAGAGCGGCAACACCCCCTGATCGGAAGACGGAACGAAAATTCAAAGGCCCGGAGATCGCTCCCCGGGCCTTTTTCTTTGTCGATGCTGCAACTCCTTAGTGGGCGAGAACCGCCAATAGCAGTAGCGCCACGATATTGGTGATCTTGATAGCCGGGTTGACCGCCGGACCGGCGGTATCCTTGTAGGGATCGCCCACCGTATCGCCCGTAACCGACGCCTTGTGGGCGTCCGAACCCTTGACGTGGCGCACGCCGTCCTTGTCAATGAAGCCATCCTCGAAGCTTTTCTTGGCGTTATCCCACGCACCACCACCGGAGGTCATGGAAATCGCCACGAACAGGCCGTTGATGATGACGCCAAGCAGCGATGCACCGAGTGCGGCAAAGGCAGAGGCCTTGGAACCTGAGATAAGCAGCACGCCGAAATAAACGACGAGCGGCGCCAGAACCGGCAACAGCGACGGAATGATCATCTCCTTGATCGCCGCCTTGGTCAAAAGATCGACCGCCCTGCCGTAGTCCGGTTTTTCCGTTCCTGCCATGATGCCAGGCTTTTCGCGGAACTGGCGGCGAACTTCCTCGACGATAGAGCTTGCCGCCTTGCCCACCGCCGTCATGGCGATGCCGCCAAAGAGATACGGAATGAGGCCGCCGAACAGCAGACCGGCAACGACGTAGGGATTGGCAAGGCTGAAGGATATTTCGCCGATATCCTTGAAGTAAGGATAGGTATCGCCATTGGCAGCGAAATAGGACAGGTCGTTGGAATAGGCGGCAAACAGCACCAGCGCGCCGAGACCGGCAGAACCGATGGCATAGCCCTTCGTGACGGCCTTGGTGGTGTTGCCGACGGCATCCAGCGCGTCGGTCGCCTTACGTACATCCGGGTCTAGACCGGCCATTTCGGCAATGCCGCCGGCATTGTCAGTCACCGGACCGAAGGCGTCGAGCGCCACGATCATGCCCGCCAGACCAAGCATGGCGGTGACCGCGATGCCCGTGCCGAACAGGCCACCGAGCTGGTAGGTGCCGATGATGCCGCCAACGATGACAAGCGCCGGCAGCGTCGTCGATTCCAGCGAGACTGCAAGACCCTGGATGACGTTGGTGCCGTGGCCCGTGACCGAAGCTTGCGCAATGGAATTGACCGGGCGTTTGTTGGTGCCGGTATAATATTCGGTGATGACGACGATAAGCGCTGTTACCACAAGGCCGACCAGCCCGCACAGGAAGAGGTTTGTGCCGGTAATCTCCATTCCGGCAACCGTGCCGATGGTACCCCAGCCCACGGTCGCGTAAGTTGCCACGGCAAGCCCCGCAATCGAGAAGACGCCGGTGGCAATCAGCCCTTTATAGAGAGCGCCCATGATGGAGTTGTTGGTGCCGAGCTTGACGAAGAAGGTGCCGGCAATCGAGGTCAGGATGCAGGCGCCGCAAATGGCCAGCGGATAGACCATCGCGCTTTCCAGTATCGGCGTTCCGGCAAAGAAGATCGCCGCAAGCACCATGGTTGCCACCACCGAGACGGCATAGGTCTCGAAAAGGTCGGCCGCCATTCCGGCGCAATCGCCGACATTGTCGCCGACATTATCTGCGATGGTTGCAGGGTTGCGGGGGTCGTCCTCGGGAATGCCTGCTTCGACCTTGCCGACGAGATCGCCGCCAACATCTGCCCCCTTGGTGAAGATGCCACCGCCGAGACGGGCGAAGATGGAGATAAGCGAAGCGCCGAAACCGAGCGACACCAGCGCGTCAATCACCTCACGCGATCCGGGCGCATGGCCGAGCACCGAGGTGAGGATGAAATAATAGATGGATACGCCAAGCAGCGCGAGGCCCGCTACCAGCATGCCGGTGATGGCGCCCGACTTGAACGCGATGTCGAGGCCGGCGGCAAGGCTGTGGGATGCGGCTTGTGCGGTGCGCAGATTGGCACGGACGGAGACATGCATGCCGATGAAACCGGCAGCACCCGAAAGCACGGCGCCGATGATGAACCCGATGGCCGCGAGAGCCGACAGCAGATACCAGGCGAGAACGGCGACGATCAATCCGACGATGGCGATGGTGAGATATTGACGGGTGAGATAAGCCTGCGCACCTTCACGGATAAAACCTGCTATTTCACGCATACGCTCGTTGCCCTGATCGGCAGCGAGAACGCTCCTGGTCGTCCATGCCGCGTAAACCACGGACAGGACCCCACATAAAATCACTATGGGTATTACGGTCATGCGCACTTACCTCCCAAAAGGCCGGGTCTCACTCCCTCCCCGGCGTGGCGAACCATGTGCAAGGACAGGAGCGATCAAATGCGCGGCCTGTCCTGTCGTGGCCATTCTTCCCCTCCCAAGGAAAAATGACCTGCGCGGCAAGATTGCGTTGGCGAAAGGCGTGGCGTCAAGCCCACAAATTTGCCTGAAACATGAAAGGGGTAGAGATCGAAGGCGATCTTACGCGGCGTTTCTGCGCGGGGTCAGCAACAGCGACGCCACCAGCACGAGGCATAGGCCCGCAACCGGCCAGATAACGAGGTTCATGACCGACCAGCCCCAGGCCGTAAACACCTTGCCGGAAGAGAAGGACGACAGCGCTACCGTGCCGAACAGCACGATATCGTGAAAGCCCTGTACCTTGTCTGCCTCATGCGGGCGGTAGCTGGAGGTGATGATGGCGGTAGCGCCGATGAAGCCGAAGTTCCAGCCGAGACCGAGGAGAATGAGCGCCGCCCAGAAATTCCACAATTCGATGCCCATATGGGCAACGACGGCGCAGGCCATCAGCACGACGAGACCGGCTGCAACGATTTTTTCCGCGCCGAATCGCGCAATCAACATACCGGTGAAGAAACTTGGGCCGAACATGGCGAGAACGTGCCACTGGATGCCGAGCGTCGCAAGTTCGGTGGGAAACCCGCAGCCGACCACCATGGCGAGCGGCGCGCCGGTCATCATGAAGGTCATCAACGCATAGGAACCGATGCCGCAGACCATGCCGGTGACAAACCGGTGCGTGCGCACGATTTCCGACAAAGGCCGTGCCGCCTGCGCGTGGATAGAGGCGGCCTTCGGGTCCGGCAATTTCAGGAATGCCAGAATGGCAATCGCGATGATGCCGAGCGGCACCAGCGCGATGAAAGCACCGGCGAAGGTGACCGGTGCGAAGACATCCTTGCCGAAAATGGCAAGCTGCGGCCCGATGATCGCCGAGACGATGCCACCCGCCAATATCCAGGAAATGGCTTTTGGCTTGTAAAATGAGGGGGACGCGTCGGCAGCAGCGAAGCGGATTTTCTGCGTGAAGCCGCCGGAAATGCCGATAAGCAGCAGGCCGATCGCAAACAGCCAGAAGTCGGAGCGGAAGAGTGCCACGGCAGCAATGCCGCCGCCGATGGAGCACATCAGCGCGCCGACCATGAAACCCGCCTTGCGGCCGAGAAAACGCGATGCTGCGGCAACGCAGATGGCGCCCAGCGCCACGCCGATGTTGAAACCGGTAAGCGGCGCCGTTGCCAGCGACTTGTCAGCCCCGAGCAACTGGTAACCGGCAAGCGCGCCAACCGAGAAGCTCATAGGTGCTGCCGAGCCCATGATCGCCTGTGCGGCGGTCAGGAGGAAGACGTTGCGCTTCGCCTCGTCCAGTTGAACTTCAAGTCCGGGGACGGAAACGGCGCTCATATCTTCCTCACCTAACGTATTTCAGCGTTTTGCCTCGCCGCGCACCTGCTTGGCAATGCGGTCCAGAACCGCGTTCACCAGCTTCGGCTCGTCGTGCTCGAAGAAAGCACGGGCGATTTCGACATATTCCGTAACGATGACGGCGACCGGAACGTCCTTGCGCTCCAGAATCTCGAAAGCGCCGGCACGCAGGATAGCGCGAACGGTGGCATCGAGACGCGACAGCGGCCAGTCTTCCAGAAGTGCGGAGCGCACCAGTGGGTCGATCTTCGTCTGATCGCGGACGACGCCGGACACGATGGACCGGAACCAGGAAGGATCGGCCTTCAGATAGGTATCGCCATCGACTTCCTGACCGAGACGATGTGCCTCGTATTCCGCCACGACTTCCATCACGCCGGTGCCGCCGACATCCATCTGATAAAGTGCCTGCACGGCCGCGAGGCGCGCAGCGCCACGCTGGTTGGCGGGCTTTACCGAAGGCTGGCGCGGTTCGCCGCCATTTTCAACATCCGACATGCGTTCAGCCACCCAGTTTTTTCTTGAGCTCGATCATCGTCAACGCCGCGCGGGCCGCAAAACCGCCCTTATCCTTGTCAGAACGGCGAACACGTGCCCATGCCTGATCGTCGTTTTCGACGGTGAGGATGCCGTTGCCGATGGCCAGCGATTCGCTGACGGCGAGATCCATCAGGGCGCGGGAGGATTCGTTGGAAACGATGTCGAAATGGTAGGTCTCGCCACGAATGACCATGCCGAGCGCTACGAAACCATCATATTCCGTGCCTTCGTTGTCGCCGCCATCCAGCGCCATGGCAATGGCAGCGGGGATTTCGAGCGCGCCGGGAACGGTGATGACGTCATAGGTTGCGCCAGCCTCATCCAGCGCGAACTTCGCGCCTTCGAGAAGAGCGTCTGCCATATCGTCGTAAAAGCGTGCTTCCACGATAAGAAGATGGGGTTTGGACATGGGATTTTCCTGAAAAGGTTCGGGCCGGATCATACCGGCTTTTGCGGCGGTCAAACCACGGCTGGCCGTTTTTGGCAAGTAATTTCATGTGTCACCCGCGCAAGAGGCCCCGTTTACGAGACAATCGCGCAGGTTTTCGCGTTATTCGGCGAGGCTTACGAAAATCAGGTTTTCTGGAAAGCCAGATGCACGCCAAGCCCCATTAGCACCGTTCCCGCAGTGCGACGGGCAAGCACCTGCACCCTGCTGGAACGCTTGAGCCGCCCGACCATCGCGCCCGCCAGAAGCACGCCAACGAGATCGGCGGAGGAAAAAATGAAATTGACGGCAATACCGAGGATCAGCAATTGCAGCCAGATCGGAAAGGCCGCCGCCGGATCAACGAATTGCGGCAGAAACGCCAGAAAGAACAGCGCCGTCTTCGGATTGAGCACGTCGACGATGATGCTGTCGATGAAGGCGCGCCTTGCCGATTTCGGTTCGATGGTCAGATTGACGGTCTCACCTTCAAGCTTGCTGCGCAGCATCGAGAAGCCGAGCCAGATGAGATACAGCGCGCCACACAGCTTCACCGCCAGATAAAGCCACGGCACCGCCTGGAACAGCACCGAAAGCCCCGCCGCAGAGGCGACGATATGGAAATAGCAGCCGACATGGATGCCAAGCACCGCCATCAGCCCGGCAAACCGGCCGCGCGCCATGGTCTGCGCCGCTGCATAAAGCATGGCCGGGCCGGGAATATAGGCAAACAGGGCGGTGGTGATGAAAAAGGCTGTCAGCAGTTCGAAAGACGGCATGTCGTAATCCCCCTACCCCGTTTGGGCCTAAAGACGTCTTTATAGTGTTTGCGCGTCAATCGAAAGCGGAGTGCGGGACAACAACTGATCTGTCGCGATGGCGGAGGACGGTAAAGTCTATCCGGCATTCTGGCCTTGAGAGGTAATCCAGTCAACGCGCGTCTGCGCGACGGCAAGAGTCTTTTCAGCCCAAGGATTTGGGCCAGTCGGATACCGGCTCAAGGCCGAGAGTGTATTTCAGCACAATAGATGCCGAAAGGTGTTACGCCGAGGGAAACTCCGCAAGCCTTGCGGCATATCGCGCCATGGTGTCGACTTCGAAATTGACGAAATCACCCGGTTGGCGCTCACCCCATGTGGTGACTGTGAGCGTATGGCGGATCAGGAGCACGTCGAAATCCGTTCCGTCGACCGCATTGACGGTCAGAGAAGTGCCATCGAGTGCAATGGAACCCTTGGGCGCCACGAATTTCGCCAGATGGTCGGGCGCGCGCAGGCGGATACGGACCGCCTCACCTTCCGGCTCGACCGACAGAATCTCCGCCTTGCCATCGACATGGCCGGAAACGATGTGACCGCCAAGCTCGTCGCCAATCTTCAGCGCGCGCTCCAGATTGACGTGCGTGCCCTTCTGCCAGCCCGCAATCGTCGTCAGGCGCAATGCCTCTTCCCAGGCCTCGACCTCGTACCAGCGCTCGTTGCTGCCGTCTTCGGGCAGTTTGGTCACCGTCAGGCAGACGCCGCCATGGGAGATCGATGCGCCCATATCGATGGTCTTGGGATCGTAATTGGTCGCCACCCGCAGACGAATGCCTTCCGCCAGAGCTTCCAACTCGGACACGGTTCCAACATCGGTGACAATTCCGGTAAACATCAAAGCGGCCTTTCATAATCGAAGCAGCGATCCGGCCCGTAGGCGGTTTCGCTGACCAAAACATAATCGCCCGGAATATCGGCACGGCTGAGCGGCGTTTCAATCCCGCCTTCACCAACCACGACCGGGCTTTCAAACAGCATGATACGGTCCACGAGATCGGCTTCAAGGAACGATTTTGCGGCAAAAGCGCCGCCTTCAACCAGAAGTTCCGACATGCCGCGTTCAGCGAGAATGTGAAGGAGGTTCTCGAGGGTTGGTGCTTCAAGGATTTCGACGCCCGCGTCGGTCAGTTGTTGGCGACGGTCGTGGCTACCCCCCTCTGCCCTACCGGGCACCTCCCCCCCTGAGGGCAAGATACCCGGCAGGTCAGAGGGGGATAACGCCGCGACGATTACCGGCACCTCGCGTGCACTTCCCACCAGCTTAGACGTCAACGGTAGTTCAAACTTGCGATCAAGCACGATTCGGACCGGAGAACGATCTTCGAGACCTGCAATTCGAACGGTCAGTTCCGGATCGTCCGCTATCGCGGTGCGGATGCCCACGAGGATGCAATCGCAGCGCGCTCTCAGTTCATGCACGGCGTGCCTAGCCTGCGGACCAGTGATCGCTACCTGCCCCTCCCCTTGTCTGCCGATCATGCCATCGGCAGAAATGGCAAGCTTCAGAATCACATGCGGGCGTTTTTTAACCTGGCGTGTGAGGTAACCCGCAAGCGCTCTCTTGCCTTGTTCGCGCAGCAGGCCTGTTTCCACGACAATGCCCGCCTCCCGCAGGATGGAGTAACCGCGACCGGAAACACGCTCGTCCGGGTCGTCAACCGCCACAACGACACGGGCGACGCCGTATTCGACCAGCGCATTGGCGCAGGGCGGCGTCTTGCCCCAGTGCGAGCAGGGTTCAAGGGTGACATAGGCTGTTGCGCCGCGCGCCGCTTCGCCGGCGATTTCCAGCGCCTGGCGTTCGGCATGGGGGCGGCCGCCAATTGCGGTCACCGCTTCGGCGATGATTTTTCCGTCCTTGACGAGAACGCAACCGACGGAGGGATTGGTCTCGGTTTGACCCTGATGACGCAGGGAAACCTCGATTGCCCGGGCCATGAATTTTTCGTCATCGGCGCGGCTCGTCACGTCTATGCTCCGGCGTCTGTATCTCGGGCGATCTTGGCGTTGATTTCGGCAATCACGTTCTCGAAATCCTCGGCATGGCTGAAATCGCGATAGACCGAGGCGTAGCGTACGAAGGCCACGTCATCGAGACTCTTCAGCGCTTCAAGCACCTGGAGGCCGATTTCTTCCGAGGGGATTTCCGTCTCGCCGGAACTTTCCAAACGGCGAGCAATGCCGGAGACGGCCCGCTCGATCCGGTCCCGGTCAACCGGGCGTTTGCGTAGCGCGATCTCGAAGGATCGCACCAGCTTTTCCCGGTCGAAGGGCAGCTTGCGGCCGCTTTTCTTGATGACCATCAGCTCGCGCAGTTGCACGCGCTCATATGTCGTGAAGCGGCCGCCGCAATCGGGGCAGATGCGCCGCCGGCGGATGGAGGTGTTATCCTCCGCCGGACGCGAGTCCTTGACCTGTGTGTCTTCGGAACCGCAAAAGGGGCAGCGCATCTCTTTACGTCCTTACATGTACGGATACATCGGGAAACGGTCAGTCAGGCCGACGACCTTTTCGCGCACCGCAGCTTCAACAGCAGCGTTGCCCTCATCCGAGTTGGCGACCTTCAGACCATCGAGAACCTCGACGATCAGCTTGCCGATTTCGCGGAATTCCGCTTCCTTGAAACCGCGCGTCGTGCCGGCCGGCGTGCCGAGACGCACACCCGAGGTGACGAAAGGCTTTTCCGGATCGAAAGGAATGCCGTTCTTGTTGCAGGTGACGTAGGCGCGACCGAGAGCTGCTTCAGCACGCTTGCCGGTGGCGTTCTTCTTGCGAAGGTCCACCAGCATCAGGTGGTTGTCGGTGCCGCCGGAGACGACATCAAGACCACCTTCGATCAGCGTTTCGGCAAGCGCCTTGGCGTTCTTGACGACCTGTGCGGCGTAATCCTTGAATTCCGGCTGCAAAGCTTCACCGAAGGCAACTGCCTTTGCGGCGATGACGTGCATCAGCGGACCGCCCTGCAGGCCGGGGAAAACGGCGGAGTTGAACTTCTTGGCCAGATCCTCGTCATTGGTGAGGATCATGCCGCCACGCGGGCCGCGCAACGACTTGTGCGTCGTCGTGGTGGCAACGTGGCAATGCGGGAACGGCGACGGATGCTGGCCACCGGCAACGAGACCAGCGATGTGGGCCATATCGACCATCAGATAGGCGCCGACTTCATCGGCGATCTCGCGGAAGCGCTTCCAGTCCCAGATACGGGAATAGGCGGTGCCGCCAGCAAGGATAAGCTTCGGCCGGGTTTCCTTGGCCTTGCGCTCCACCTCGTCCATGTCGAGCAGGTTGTCGCCTTCGCGCACGCCGTAAGACACGACGTTGAACCACTTGCCGGACATGTTGACCGGCGAACCGTGCGTGAGATGGCCTCCGGAGTTCAGGTCGAGACCCATGAAGGTGTCGCCCGGCTGGAGCAGCGCGAGGAACACGGCCTGGTTCATCTGCGAACCGGAATTTGGCTGGACGTTGGCGAAGTTGACGCCGAACAGCTTCTTGGCGCGCTCGATGGCAAGCTCTTCAGCAATGTCTACGAACTGGCAGCCGCCGTAATAACGCTTGCCCGGATAACCTTCGGCATATTTGTTGGTCATGATCGAACCCTGCGCTTCAAGCACAGCGCGGGAAACGATGTTTTCCGAGGCGATCAGTTCGATCTCGTGGCGCTGGCGACCCAGTTCCTTCTCGATCGCGCCGAAAATATCCGGATCGACTTCGGCAAGCGGACGGGAGAAGAAAGCATCTGTGTTCGACATGGTGAAGGCTCCTGAAACAGTAATGCGATGGCGTCTTAGCGCCCTGCCCGAACAAGAGCAATACGGGCAGCGAGATTTGCCCGTCAAACTGCGACGTTGCGACAAAAAACGGCAGCTGTTTTTTCAAAACCAGCAGCGAAAATGAAAAAAGCCGCACCCGACGGGGTGCGGCCTTTCACTTAAATATAAAAACCTGATGGCAGCGCCGGATCAGTTGCGCGGTAACAGGTCGTCGTCGACAGATCCAGCCGGCTGTTCGATGCCGGTGGTGGTGTTGAGCGCCAGTTCGGCGTTGCCGTCCTTTTCATAGATGTCGTCGCGGAACTGCACCACGCCGTCCTTCGCCGACCATGCGGTGATGTAGACGAAATAGACAGGCACTTCCTGCGCCAGCTTGATCGGTGTGTTGACGCGGGTGGCGATGACGCGTTCCATTTCCTGACGCGACCAGCCGGGCGTGTCGCGCAGCAGCCAGCTTGTGAGGTCGCGCACGTTCTGTACGCGCACGCAGCCGGACGATTCGAACCGCATCAGCTTGTTGAACAGACCCTGCTGCGGCGTGTCGTGCATATATTCGTTGTTCGGATTGTGGAAGTTGATCTTCGTCGAGGACATGGCGTTGATCTTGCCGGGGTCCTGGCGGAACATCAGGTTCGGTGCCTTTGGCGCAAACCAGTCGACCGCCGTCGGCGAAACTTCCTGTCCCTTGCCGTCGATGAGGCGGATGTTGTTCCGCTCCAGATAGGTCGGGTCCTTCTGCATCAGCGGCACGATGTCCTTTTCGACGATCGAGCGCGGCGCTGTCCAGTAAGGGTTGAGGATGACTTCGTAAATCTTGGAATTGATGACGTGCGTCGGGCGGCTGGCGCGACCGACGACGGCGGTGTTGCGCAGGACGACGCGCTCATTCTCAACCGCTTCGATGGCAGCGGCCGGAATGTTCACCATCAGGTGACGCTGGCCGAGATCGCCGGACATGGACTGAATGCGCACGAGGTTGGTCTGCAACTGCGCCAGACGGATCTGGGCCGAAACATTGAGCGCCTTGGTCGTATATTCGCCGCTGACACCATCGGCGGGAAGGCCGTGGCGGGCCTGGAAGCGCTTCAACGCACCATCGACGTAAGAGTCGAAGGCACTGGAAATGCCAGCTTCGCGCGGCAGGTCGCCGGAGACCATCAATCGCTGGCGAAGCGCCTGAACGGAAGGATCGGAAACGCCGATCTGGAGACGCTGCTGGGTGACGGGTACGTCCGGCCAGCCACCATTCTGCACGATCTGCTGATATTGCATGATCGCCTGCTGCATGTAGACAGGCGCTTCCCGTCCGAGAACCGGGTTGTTGGAAACGACGCCAACGGCGGAACGCGACGAATTCGCGTCGAACTGGTCATCCCAGTTGCCACGGCGCGATGAGCCCATGAGATCGTTGAGCGCATTCTGCGCCAGGGCCGGCGCGGCAAGCGCGGCAACACCAACGGAAACAGCCGAGCGCAGAAGCGCACGGCGCGATACGGATTCGGAAACGGATTTTTTTGTCATTCTACCTACCAGCCACTCTCTTCGGCATTCTCAACAATGCCTAAATCAATATGATTAACAAACACGTACAACGTGTCTGCCGGCCGGTAATGCTCAATACCCATGGTCTGGGCGCTATTGTCTGGCAGAACAGTCGGGACTTGCCACGACAGCAGGAGAAACCGCCGGCTCCTTCACCTTTGCGGGTCCCATATCAATATGGCCAATTCGTGTCACGGACCTTTTCTCACGAAGCTGTGTATGCCTGCAAAACAGGGCGAAAACGCACCTGAGAGAACGGGCTTGACACGCACAGGTGAACGGCGCCTCCAACACGAATCCGCAAGCCGGAGGCAAACCGATGCCCCCGGCGCTAACAGTGAAACCGCCGCGGAATTAAAGGCGATAAGCGATCGAGTCGTTCCAGAAGCGATCGAGGCGCTGCAGCAGCTTGTTCATTTCGGAGAACTCGCCGGTGCCGATGCCGCCGACCTTTTCAATCGAGCCGACGTGGCGCTCGTAGAGGTGAGCAACCGTTTCTGCGATTTCCTGGCCTTTTTCAGTCAGGCTGATGCGGACCGAGCGGCGGTCGACACGCGAGCGCTGGTGGTTGATGAGACCGAGGTCTACGAGCTTCTTGACGTTGTAGGAGACGTTCGATCCGAGGTAATAACCACGCGAACGAAGCTCGCCGGCCGTCAGTTCGGAATTGCCGATGTTGAACAGCAGGAGCGCCTGAACGGCGTTGACATCATCGCGACCCTGACGATCGAACTCGTCCTTGATGACATCGAGGAGGCGGCGGTGGAGACGTTCCACCAGGTGCAGCGACTCCATGTAGAGCGAACGGATGGTATCTTCATGTGCGTCGGCAACAACGGCCTGCGGCTTTGCTTTGCTATTGATCATGACTGCCTCACTGTTTTGTTTGGCGGTGTGTTTGTTTGTCTCCCGCCTTGAGTGAGAACCTAATCAATGCGCATAAAATTCTACTTAAAAGCTACGATTAACAAATGCTTACCTGCATTTTCCCAAGTGGGTCAAACTTGTGGCGAAGCGGGACTGGCTTATCACCATGCGTTACAAATCAAAGACTTAGCAATAAAATTCGACCGAAAACCAGGCTGAATTGCTTTATTCTTATGGTAAATCAATTCTTGCGCGCTCTTCATTCTGGCGCTGATCGAGCCAAAAAGCGACCAGGAATAGTATATAAATGGTTGCCACGAGACCGTGCATGACGGGTACAAGCGTGTTGGCGCCGAAGATATATGGCCACACCTTATACATGGCGATCTGGGTGCCGGCACCCAAGACCCACATGACTGCCCCCCAGGAGGCGCCGAGCCAGAGACCGAGCGCCGTGACCGGGAAAATCACCGCAAGCGCACTACCCGCCACCCGCCATGGCAGGTTAAGCATATCGAACCGCCCATGCCCGCCGAGAGAATATCCCGTCAGCATCGCCCAATATTGCAGGCCGAACCAGAAACAGGAAACCGCGACCAGCCTCATGAAGACCAGAAAGAGGATTTCCGTCAGCGGACGTTTCGGCAGAGGTTGAGAATCAGGTTCCATGGCCGGAAGATACGGTTTCGACGGGCGGGCGACCAGCCCCTATTGAATTCGGCGGCTTGCCTTGTCAAAGCACCCTCGCCCACCGGGGAAGTCCAGGGGGAAACATTGTCGCATTCGCACGGCGCTTGCTTCGTGTTATGCAGCTTTCCTGACTTGGGTGGGATACGAAGGACATTCTTACATGCAGGACAAAACGCATCTGGTCGACGCGATCACCGGCCATCGCCGCATGCGCCGCAATCGCAAGGCCGACTGGACTCGCCGTCTGGTTCAGGAAAGCCGCCTGACCGTCGATGATCTCATCTGGCCGGTCTTCATCGTACCGGGCAGCAATATCCTCGATCCCATACCGGCGATGCCCGGCGTAAACCGCATGAGCGTCGACAAGCTGGTCGAAGCGGCGAAGGAAGCCGCCGATCTCGGCATTCCGGCGATTGCGACCTTCCCGAATATCGAGATGGACTTGCGCGACGAGACCGGCTCGAATGCGCTCGAGGCCAACAACCTCATCAATCAGGCGACCATCGCGGTCAAAAAAGCGGTTCCGAATATCGGCATGATCACCGATGTTGCGCTCGATCCCTTCACCAGCCATGGGCATGACGGCATTCTGCGCGGCGACGAAATCGTCAATGACGAGACCGTGGACCAGGTCGTTCGTGCTGCAATCCTTCAGGCCGATGCCGGTTCGGACATTATTTCTCCGTCCGAGATGATGGATGGCCGCATTGGCGCCATCCGCCGCGGCCTGGATGCGGCCGGGCACCAGAACGTCGGCATCATGGCCTATGCCACAAAATTCTCCTCCGGCTATTACGGTCCGTATCGCGAGGCCATTTCGACGGCCGGACTGCTGAAGGGGGACAAGAACAGTTATTACATCAGCCCCGCCAACGGCATGGAGGCAATCCGCGACGCAGCGCTCGACGTGGAAGAAGGTGCTGACATGCTGATGGTCAAACCCGGCTTGCCCTATCTCGACATCTGTTGGCGGCTGAAAGAGAATTTCGGGCTGCCCACATTCGCCTATCAGGTGTCCGGTGAATATACCCAGATCAAGGCAGCGGCCATGCATGGCTGGATCGACGGCGAGCGCGTGATGATGGAAACGCTTCTCTGTTTCAAGCGTGCGGGCTGCGATGGCATTCTGAGCTATTTCGCAGTGGAAGCCGCGCGCAAACTCGCGAAGGGCTGACAGCCGACGCTTATTGTATTCGGTCGTTTTCTTCCCATATTGTTTGCTGACACGGAATGCTGCGTGACGAAAAGCGCGTTTCGAGCTGTCATGTCTTCTCAGGAGAAAACGACCGATGAACCTCGACCAGAACCCTACCTATGTCGCACCGGACGACTGGCGCGCCTATAGCGGCGTACTGAGCCGACGCATCTTCGCTTTCCTGATCGATTACGCGATCGTTCTCCTGCTGTGCATTCCAGCCGCCGTGATCGTCTTCTTTCTCGGCGTGATTACGCTGGGTCTCGGCTTCTTCCTCTATCCGGCCTTGTTCGTCATCGTCGCGGTGCTTTATTTCGGCGTAACGCTCAGCGGCCCGTCGCAGGCCTCACCCGGCATGCGGGCGATGGGCATCGCAATGGCGCGCATGGACGGACGACGAATCGATTTCCTTTTGGCCACCGTGCACATTGCGCTTTTCTGGATCATCAACTCGGTTTTGACGCCGCTTATCCTGCTTGCAGGCCTGTTTACGGAGCGCTCTCGCCTCGTTCACGACTTCCTGCTCGGCACCGTCATGGTCAGAACCTACTGATATAAGGGAAAGCCACGAAAACGTGGCTTGCATATCAGGCAAATAGCGCATGGTGCAGTTGACGTTTTCCGTCATTTTGCCATTCTGTGACATTATGCATGTCGCTTGAAGCGTCGCCGCACCCCGTGAAATCGCGGCGCGCTTTCACAACAGACGCAGGAGGCGATCACGGTTCGATGAACACGCAGGCGACGCCCTCTCCCCAATTCTATCTTACGGCACCGGCCACCTGCCCCTACTTGCCGAACCAGATGGAGCGGAAGGTTTTCACGCATCTGGTCGGCCCGCGTGCGTCGGAAATGAACGACCTTCTGACCCAGGGCGGCTTCAGGCGTTCACAGAACATCGCCTATCGCCCGGCGTGCGAAACCTGTCGAGCTTGCGTTTCCGTGCGCATCCTTGCCGAACAGTTCCAGCCGACGAAATCGATGCGGCGCGTTCTCTCCGTCAACAAGGATGTCGTCGCCACCGTTCATGCCGCTGAGCCATCCACCGAACAGTTCTCACTGTTTCGCCGCTATCTCGACCATCGGCACCAGTCAGGCGGCATGTCCGACATGTCGGCGCTCGACTATGCTATCATGATCGAAGACACGCACGTGAACACCCGCATCATCGAATACCGTGTGCGAGAGCCCGGCTCCGGCATCGATTCCAGCAAACGAGGTGAACTTCTCGCCGTAGCGCTGAGCGATGTGATGAGCGACGGGCTGTCGATGGTCTATTCCTTCTTCAACCCCGATCTAGAAAAGCGCTCGCTCGGCACTTTCATGATCATGGATCACATCACCCGCACGCGCGCGCTCGGCCTGCCGCACGTCTATCTTGGCTACTGGGTCGATGGTTCTGAAAAGATGGGCTACAAGACGCGCTACCACCCGCAGGAGCACCTGACACCTCGTGGGTGGGAGGTTTATGTGCCTGCGGTAGAGACAGCCGAGTAGATCCAATCCAACACCGGCATTGTCTCACCGTGATGACAATGTTATAACTCAGTTATAACAGGAGTTGGCGTCATGAACATCACAATCCGGAAAATCGGTAATTCCGAAGGCATTATCATCCCAAAAGAAGTCCTGGATCGCATGGGTCTCAAGACGGGTGATACCCTTGAACTAAGGGAAGTCTCCGGGAACATCGAACTCGTCCCTGAACAAGCGGATTTGAGCGAGCAGCTTGAAGCTGCCCGGCGCGGCATGAAGAAATATCATGTGGCGCTGAGAGAACTCGCAAAATGAAAAAAATTAAGTGGCTGTCCCGAACTTCCATTGAAATAATACATCGGGAACAACTTGTTGAACATGGCGGCCTGCAAGGTCTAAAAGACGAGAACGCACTTGAGGCAGCTTTGGCACGCCCCCTTCACAAAGCCGCCTACGGTGAGGAAGACGCTCTAAGGCTTGCATCCGCCTATCTTTACGGGATAGCCCGCAACCACCCATTTTCAGATGGAAACAAACGAACCGCGTTTCTAGCGGCCTACACCTTCTTGTTCATCAACGGCCATGAAATCCACGCCGAGCAAGCTGATGTCATCGCTTTTGTTCTCGACGTCGCTGCCGGCAACATTGATGAGGACGGCGTTTATCTTTTTCTACGCGACCACGTCGTCCCACTCGATTAAACGGAAGCGCCGCACGTCTTTCGATATGCGGCGCTTTTTCTGTTTCTATCGATAGAGGACGGATTTACCCGCCAAATTTCCCGCTACGCGGAAAGCCCTTCGGTACGGTGCGGCCAACGGTGGCGCGGTCTGCCAGCCATTCGCGCAATTCCTCACCGACCTTGGTGAAGAGGCGCCCGGCCGTGTCGGACCAACTCAAGCCGTCTGCGAGCGCGAAACATTTCACATCAACCACGCCGCCGTCCTTGTAGCGTTGCAGGCGCACGCCCTTGCCGCGTGACATTTCCGGCACCTGCGACAGCGGGAAGGCAAGCAGCTTGCGGTTTTCGCCAACGACGGCGACATGGTCGCCCGTAACAGGTACGGCGAGCTTGGCTTCGTCAGGCATGGCGACATTCATGATCTGCTTGCCCTTGCGGGTGTTTGCGACCATTTCGCTTTCGGCCACGATGAAGCCGTTGCCGCCAGTCGAGACGAGCAGAAGCTTGCGCGACGGATCGTGAACGAAGGCCGTCAGGATGTCCTGATCGTTCTCCATATCGACCATGATGCGGATCGGCTCGCCATGGCCGCGACCGCCCGGCAGCTTGTCTGCGCCGAGCGTGTAGGCCTTGCCGCCGGTGGTCAGCAGAAGCAACTTGTCGGTCGTCTGCGCCGGGAAGGCGAGCTTCGGGCCATCGCCCTCCTTGAAGGTCAGAGCCGACGTATCGGACATATGCCCCTTCAGCGCCCTGATCCACCCCTTCTGCGAGATGACGATGGTGACCGGTTCCTTCTCGATCATCGCCTGCTGGATGGCCTCGATGTCGGCATCCGGCGCATCCGCAAACTGCGTGCGGCGACGGCCGATCTCGGTTGCCTTGGCATATTTCTTTTTGACCTCGCCGATTTCCCAGGCGACGGTCTGCCATTGCTTTTCATCGGAGGCGAGCAGCCCCTCGATTTCAGCCTTCTCGCTACTGAGTTCGTCGAACTCCTTGCGGATTTCGAATTCCTCAAGCTTGCGCAGATTGCGCAGACGCATGTTGAGGATGGCTTCGGCCTGATTATCGGTGAGCGACCACTTGGCCATCATCACCTGTTTCGGCTCGTCCTCCTCGCGGATGATACGGATCACCTCATCGAGATTGAGATAGGCGACCAGCAGGCCGCCCAGAATCTCGAGCCTGCGATCGATGGCCGCAAGACGATGGCGGGAACGGCGGACCAGCACGTCCTTGCGGTGTGCCAGCCATTCGCTCAGCACCTCGTTCAGCGCCATGACCTTCGGCACCCTGCCAAGCGACAGCACGTTCATGTTGAGCGGCAGGCGGCTTTCAAGGTCGGACAGACGGAACAGCGATTCCATCAGCAGCGTCGCGTCGACGGTGCGGTTTTTCGGAACCAGCACGATACGCACGTCTTCGGCCGATTCGTCGCGGACATCCTCAAGCAGCGGCAGTTTGCGGGCGAGCAGCAGCTCGGCGATCTTTTCGATCAGCCGCGATTTCTGCACCTGGAACGGGATTTCGGTGATGACGATCTGATAGCCGCCACGTCCGAGGTCTTCCGTTTCCCATTTGGCGCGCACGCGGAAACCACCGCGCCCGGTCTTATAGGCTTCGAGAATATTCTCGCGGCTTTCGATGATCACGCCGCCGGTCGGCAGGTCGGGGCCGGGAATGAATTCCACCAGCTTTTCAACCGTCGCATCCGGATGCTTGATGAGATGCAGAGCTGCGTCGCACAGTTCATGGGCGTTGTGCGGCGGGATGGACGTCGCCATGCCGACGGCAATACCGGAGGCACCGTTGGCAAGCAGATTGGGGAACGCGCCAGGGAGGACGACCGGCTCCTCATCTTCCTCATTATAAGTAGCGCGGAAGTCAACCGCGTCCTCGCCGATGCCTTCGAGCAGCAGCGCTGCCACATCGGTCATGCGTGCTTCGGTATAACGATAGGCGGCGGCGCCGTCGCCATCGATATTGCCGAAATTGCCCTGCCCGTCCACGATCGGATAACGCTGCGAGAAATCCTGCGCGAGACGGACCAGCGCATCGTAGACCGACTGGTCGCCATGCGGATGGAACTTACCGATAACGTCACCGACGATACGGGCGCATTTCTTGAAAGCCGAGTTGGGGCGGATGCCCATTTCGCTCATGGCGTGGATGATGCGGCGGTGAACCGGCTTCAGTCCATCGCGCACATCCGGCAGCGCACGATGCATGATCGTGGACAAGGCGTAAGCGAGGTAGCGCTCTTCAAGCGCCGCCTTCAAATCGACCGGATGAATGTTATCGTCTCCGCCTGACGGAGGTACAAGATTTTTTCCCATGGTGCTTGACTAGCGGAAATGCCGATTCCCGGCAAGGAATTCGGGGGTCTCGGCTGTGGACGAAACGACGCCTTTTGTGAGGATTTTTATTAACTGCGTTGCGAATGCCGCAATGCCGCCGTCATACGAATCGATCTAAATCCTGTAGACCTTTGAATAATCGCGAATATAAATGTCACCATTCACATTTAGAACACGGTGCACATCCGCACATTGAGGGAAGAAACACTATGAGACTGAAATCCACCCGGCAGATTCTTTTCGCAAGTGCCGCGCTTCTCGCGCTTTCCGCACCGGCATTCGCACTGGATGGCAACGACGTTCTGAAAAAGATCAACGCCGCCTACGCCGCACAGGGCGGTGAAATCGCCGCCGGATCCGTCGCCGTCAACGGCGACACGGTGACGCTGAACGGCGTGACCTTCAATGCGGCTGCCGATCCGGCCAAAAAAATTCCGGTCGGCAACGTCACCCTTGAAGGCGTCGAGGAAAACAACGGCGGCTACAAGATCAAGAACGCGCGTTTCGACAATGTCGATTACAAGCAGGAAAACGTGGAGATCAAGGCTAACGACATCTACATGTCAGGTCTCACCATCCCTGCAGATGCGACGACGGGCACGATTGATGCGCTGATGTTCTACGACGAGGCGCATAGCGGTCCGATTTCCGTTTCCATCGACGGCAAGCAGGCTTTCTCGCTCGAGGAAAGCAGCGCAACGATGTCCGTCAGCGACGACAAGGCCTCGATCGGCTTCGATCTCGACGCATCCGGCTTCAAAGCCGATCTCAGCGAAGTCAACGATCCGGCCACGAAGGACGCAATTGAAAAGCTCAATCTGCAGGCCCTTTCCGGCAACATGACCATGAGCGGAAGCTGGGAAGTTGCCTCCGGCACCGTAGACGTCGAGGAATATGCCATCGACCTCGACAAGGTCGGCCGTCTCAACATGTCGTTCGGTTTCTCCGGTTACACACTCGCCTTCATCAAATCGATGCAGGAGACGGTGAAGGCGCAGGCTGCAAATCCGAACAAGGAACAGGCGGAACAGGCAGCGGGCCTTGCCATGCTCGGCCTGATGCAGCAGCTTTCCTTCGTTAATGCCGAAATCAGCTTCGAAGATGCCAGCATCACCAAGCGCGCCATCGACTACGCTGCAAGCCAGCAGGGTATGACCAGCGATCAGCTTTCCCAGACCATCAAGGGCATGGCGCCGATCATGATGGCTTCGCTCAACGTCCCGGAATTGCAGAACATGGTGTCGGCTGCGATCAACGCCTATATCGACAATCCGAAGAGCTTCTCCATCTCGGCCGAACCGGAAAAGCCGGTTCCCTTCCCGATGATCATGGGCGCCGCCATGGGTGCACCGAACACCCTGCCGACAATGCTCGGCGTCACGGTGACGGCAAACGAATAGCACAACAAAAAGCCCCGGTTACGCCGGGGCTTTTTACTTCTGGTCAGTGGATTGAGGCTGTCGCTCCATCCTGCTTGTCGTGCAGGGCGAAACGGTCGATCATATGGGCGCTCGCTTCGTTGACGCCGATCACCTCGACCGTCTTGCCGGTCTTGCGGAATTTCAGCACGACCTTGTCCAGCGCACCGACAGCCGAAATGTCCCACAGATGCGCCTGTGTGACGTCGATGGTGATCGTTTCCACGTCTTCGGCAAAATCGAAGGCGGCAATGAAGCTCTCCGTCGAGGCGAAGAAAATCTGCCCATCGACGCGGTAGATGCGGTGCCGACCATCCGCGACAAGCTCTGGACGAACGTGGAAGAGTTTTGAAACCTTCCCCGCGAAAAACACGCCGGAGAGAAGCACGCCTGCGAGCACGCCTTTTGCGAGATCATGGGTCGCCAGCACGGTCCCCACCGTTACCAGCATAACGATGCTGGAAGAGGGTGGATTGCGGCTGAGATCGAGAATCGAACGCCACGAGAAGGTGCCGATCGAAACCATGATCATGACAGCCACAAGAGCGGCCATTGGAATGATGCGGACAAGATCATCCAGCACAAGAATGAGGAACAGCAGGAAGGCGCCCGCCACAAAGGTGGAGAGCCTGCCCCTGCCGCCGGATCTGACGTTGATGACCGACTGGCCGATCATGGCGCAGCCGCCCATCCCGCCGATCAGCGCGGAGGCGATGTTGCCTGTCCCCTGCCCGATGCATTCCCGGCTCTTGTTGCTGCCGGTATCTGTCATGTCGTCAACGATCTGTGCCGTCAGCAGGGATTCCAGGAGACCGACGGCAGCCAGCGCTGCGGAATACGGAAAGATGATCTGCAGCGTTTCGAAAGTCAGCGGCACCTGTGGCAGGGCGAAGACCGGCAGCGTCGAGGGCAACTCGCCGAGATTGCCGACGGTGCGGATATCCATGCCGAAAAACACCGCCACGCAGGTCAAAACGACGATGGCGACCAGCGGCGACGGGATGATTTTCGTGACCAGCGGGAAGAGATAGATGATCGCAAGACCAGCCGCGATCATGACGTAGGTTGCGATAGGCACGCCTATCAGCTCGGGCAATTGCGCCATGAAGATCAGGATCGCCAGTGCATTGACGAAGCCGGTCGTGACTGAGCGAGAGACGAAGCGCATCACCCGCCCGAGCCTTGCAAAGCCCGCAGCGATCTGCAGCACACCCATGAGGATGGTCGCCGCAAAGAGATATTGCAGGCCGTGTTCCTTCACCAGCGTCACCATCAGGACGGCTGTGGCGGCGGTTGCCGCGGAAATCATGCCCGGACGGCCACCGGTGAAGGCGCAGACGCAGGCAATGGCGAAAGAAGCAAACAACCCCACCTTCGGATCGACG
Organism: Agrobacterium sp. CG160-95; assembly: GCF_053521725.1. Classification (NCBI taxonomy): domain Bacteria; kingdom Pseudomonadati; phylum Pseudomonadota; class Alphaproteobacteria; order Hyphomicrobiales; family Rhizobiaceae; genus Agrobacterium; species Agrobacterium sp. CG160-95. Next base: position 307,818 of record NZ_JBNWDU010000001.1, read on the forward strand.
CCGGCGATGACGGAAAAGCCGATTGCTTCGGGAATGAGCGCGAGTGCGACGACGATGCCGGAAAGCACATCGCCGCGAATATTGGAAAACCACTCACGTCTGTAAGTCTGAAATCTGTTCATTTGATTTTTTCGCAAAGTATGACGCACCGGCCGGAAACGTGTCCGGTAGATTGAAAAAGAATGTCGGTGCTTTGCGTTGTCTGGCGGATCGGCGGCCAGAAGAGCCACCCGGAATTTCACCGGGTCCGTGGTGAATGCTCCACCTATAGACGGCAAAAAAGCGGGCAGCAAGTTGCATGCCCGCCTTTCGATGCTGGCGATGCGCCTTACGAGGCTTCGCTGCGACCAATATTGGTGTTGTGCTGGGTTGGGCCGGTTCCCGACCAGTCGACCCTGCGGGTTGCGAACATGGTGGCAGCAATGGCGATGAAAGATATCAACGCGCCGGCCAGCAGCGCATATTCATCCTCATTCAGAACCAGATACATGACCCCATAAGCCACCGCCAGAACCGTGAACAGGGCTACCCCGTTCTTGCGGCTACGGGTTGCGCTTCCGAGATAGGAGGAGATCAGGAGCGCTGTCAGAAGCGACGCCGCAGCATAGGCGATGGTGAAGCCCGTATGTTCCGCAAGTGCGAGCAGCAGCACGTAGAAAACGATCAGCGCCAGCCCCGTCAGCACGTACTGAATCCAGTGCACGCTGCTGCCGCCCCTCAGTTCGACGATGAAGACGGCCAGGAACACCAGAGAGATGAAACCTATCGAATATTTGAGTGTCCGGGCGATGATCTGGTAGAATTTCACGGGCTCGACGAGGTTGATCCTCATCAGGCTGTCGGTCAGCGGCAGGCGCGAACTCTCGACCACGCGGTCTATGCCCCTTGCGAGATAGGGGATTGTCCAGTTGGCCGTGAAATCCGAGGCTGTGACGGTCTTTTCCTCCGGCAGGAACAGGCCTTCAAAGCCGGGATGCGGCCAGTTGGCCTTGGCCGCCAAACTGGTGGTCTGGCCGGCGGGCGCGACGGCAAAGCTGCCGGAACCATTCAGGGAGAAGGCTATATCGAAATCGAAGCCTTTCTCGACAAGGCCTCTTTCGATCGATCTGTGCACGCCGGCATCGGACCTGATGGACATGTCCTGCGCACCCGTGCGGGGCGCTATGACAGAGATATCACGCATGCCGGGATCGAACGGCAATACGGAACCGCCATCGATCCTGACACCGGCGCTCGAGCGAATGCCGGTCATATCCTGCATGCTGAGAACGAGAATGGCGCTGTCGAGGCGGGGCGTGCCGGAGAAGCGGGCGAGATCCTGAAGGATGCCGGCACCGAACCGGCCTTTGAGGACAAGGTCGCCATTATAGACCGGCAGGCTGTAGATCGACAGCCGCTTCTCCTCGGTCTTCAGATCGGCCGTGACATCAAGCGTTTCCGGCATGACCAGCGCCCATTCGGTCGTGCGATCGACGATGCTCTGGCCATTCACCTCGCGGCGTCTTTCCACGTCGAAAGGCACGGCGAGATAAGGGCCGTTCACCACCTGATCGCCACCCCAGCCGCTGGCGATACGGCCCGAAACATCCTCGGCCCGCGAGGCGCGCTCTTCCGTCAGCGCCCAGACGAGAAGCAGCGGTACGAGCAGAACCATCGATATGAAACCGATCATCAGAAACTTGGCGCCCGGTGAGCGCAGGCTGACGGCGAAGCCGTTGCGAGGCGGGGCTGGCGGCATCTGCCCACCGGCCGGGGCGAGGTCTTTCTCCGATTCATGTGCCATTCTGAAATCCTTATAAATATGATCGCGCCGCAACCCCAAGCGAAGTTCGGCCGGCGCTGTCCCAAGTTTAAAATCCCTGATAGTCTTTGCGTCCCCAGAATGAGCGCAAAACTATACTGGGATCGGATTCCGGCTGATTACGTTCGGAATTCCGTTAAACTCGCGGTAAAATTGTGACTTTGCCACGTTCGTTGCAGAAACAGAAAGGGCCGGCGTCGCCGCCAGCCCTTTTGTTCAAAACCCGTGGCGGTTGAGATCAGTCCTTCTTGGACGGAACCACGCGCAGCGCCAGCTCGCGAAGCTGGGTCGGCGTTGCCGGGGACGGCGCGTTCATCAGCAGGTCCTGTGCCTGCTGGTTCATCGGGAACAGCGTGATTTCGCGCAGGTTCTTCGCACCAACCAGAAGCATGACCACGCGGTCGATACCGAAGGCGCAACCGCCATGCGGAGGCGCACCGTACTGGAAGGCGCGGTAGAGACCGCCGAAGCGCTCCTCCACGTCGCTCTGCGACAGGCCGACCTTTTCGAATGCCTTGACCATCAGCTCGGGCGACTGGTTACGGATAGAGCCGGAGGCGATTTCGAAGCCGTTGCAGACCGCGTCATACTGGAAAGCCTTGATGGAGAGCGGATCCTGTCCTTCCAGCGCTTCCATGCCACCCTGCGGCATGGAGAATGGGTTGTGGGCGAAATCGATCTTCTTTTCTTCGTCGTTGTATTCGAAGAAGGGGAAATCGACGATCCAGCACATTTCGAAACGGTCGCGGTCAATCAGGTTCAGCTCGTCGGCGGCACGGGTGCGCGCCTCGCCGGCAAACTTGTAGAACTTGGCGGGATCGCCCGCGACGAAGAAGCAGGCGTCGCCCGCCTCAAGGCCAAGCTGCTGGCGCAGCGCCTCGGTGCGTTCCTCGCCGATGTTCTTGGCAAGCGGACCGGAGCCGGCAACCTTGCCTTCTTCTTCCTTCCAGAAGATGTAGCCGAGGCCCGGCTGGCCCTGGCTCTGCGCCCAGGCGTTCATGCGATCGCAGAATGCACGCGAACCACCGGTCTTGGCCGGGATAGCCCAAACCTGCACCTTGGGGTTGGAGGCGATCATGTTGGCGAAAACCTTGAAGCCCGAGCCATCAAAATGTTCGGTCACGGCTTCCATGACAATCGGGTTGCGCAGGTCCGGCTTGTCGGAGCCGTATTTACGGATCGATTCGTCATAGGGAATGCGCGGCCATTCTTTCGTCACCGGCTTGCCTTCGGCAAACTGTTCGAAAACGGCCGTCATCATCGGCTCCATCGTGGTCCAGACGTCTTCCTGGGTCACGAAGCTCATTTCGACGTCGAGCTGGTAGAATTCGCCCGGCAGACGGTCTGCACGCGGGTCTTCATCGCGGAAGCATGGAGCGATCTGGAAGTAGCGGTCGAAACCGGCCACCATCAGAAGCTGTTTGTACTGCTGCGGGGCCTGCGGCAGCGCGAAGAACTGGCCTTCGTGGATGCGCGAGGGAACGAGGAAGTCGCGCGCGCCTTCCGGCGAGGATGCGGTGAGGATCGGCGTCGTATATTCGGCAAAGCCCAGATCGCCCATACCCTTGCGCATGGAGGAGATGATCTGCGTGCGCTTGACGATGTTCTTGTGCAGGGTTTCGCGGCGCAGGTCGAGGAAGCGATACTTCAGGCGAACATCTTCGGGATATTCAGGCTCACCGAAGACGGGCAGCGGCAGTTCCTTGGCAACGCCCAGAACCTCGATCTCCTGCGCATAAAGCTCGATCTCGCCAGTGGCCATGCCCTTGTTGATGGTGTCTTCGGACCGCGCCTTGACGAGACCGTCAATGCGGATCACCCATTCACCGCGCACCGTCTCGGCAACCTTGAAGGCCGGGCTATCGGGGTCGGCCACGACCTGGGTAATGCCGTAGTGGTCGCGAAGGTCGATAAAGAGAACGCCGCCATGATCTCGCACGCGATGAACCCAACCGGAAAGGCGAACGGTTTCGCCGACGTCGGACTTGCGGAGAGCGGCACAGGTGTGGCTGCGGTAACGATGCATTTTAATATCCTGGAGCGTGTCGTGGGCCAGATGGGCGGCACTGTCGAAATTTGCCGGAAAAGCGCATGACCAGCCCGATTTGTCAAGGCAAAGGACAACAATGTCGCGTTCAGCCTGTCCTTTCGCGCACCTTCGCTTTAGATAGTGCTTATTCAGCCCGCCAAACCGAGTCGGCCCGCAATGAGCCAGATCAGACCTCTTATCCCGCTTCTCGTCACCGCCGGCATTCTGATTGGCGGCAACGGTCTGCAGGGAACCTATATCGCGCTGCGGGGCCTGTCCGAAGGGTTTTCGGCCAGCACCATCGGCCTCATCAGCGCCGCCTACAGCATCGGATTCGCGCTCGGCTGCATTTCGGTGACGCGCCTTCTGCGCAAGATTGGCCATATCCGCACCTTCGCCACCATGGCGGCGGTCGCATCGGCCGCCTCGATCGCTATGCCGCTTGTCCTTCATCCCTTGTTCTGGATGTTGATGCGCTTCGTCATCGGCATTGCGGTCGCCTGTCTTTTCGCCGCGATCGAAAGCTGGATCAATGCGCAGGTGACGAATTCCAACCGTGCGCGCACGCTGTCCATCTATCGTTTCGTCGATCTCGGTTCCGTGACGCTCGCCCAATATATCATTCCCGTCGCCGGCATTGACGGGCCTGTGGTGTTTTCGCTGATCGCCATGGCGCTCACGCTGTCGCTGGTGCCGATCTCGATTGCCGACAAATCCAACCCCGCGCCGCCGAAACAGATCCCGTTCAATCTTTTCGCGGTGTGGCGCATCTCACCGCTTGCCGTCGTCGGCTGCGTCGCTGTCGGCCTCAGCATGGCGGCTTTTCGCAACATCGGGCCAATCTATGCCGAACAGATCGGCCTTTCCGTCACCGCCATCGCCACCTTCATGAGTGCGGGCATCATCGGCGGCGTGGTCTTGCAATATCCGCTCGGCGTCTATTCAGACCGTTACGACCGCCGCATCATCATTCTCGCCACCACGGCGTGCTCCGTGATTGTCGGTCTGTTTCTCGCCCTGTTCGCCGGCTCGGACGAATGGAGCAACATCATCGGCGTCTTCGTGTTCGGCGCCTTTGCCCTGCCGCTCTATTCACTGAGTTCCGCCCATGGAAATGACCATGCCAAAGAGGGCGAACATGCGATGGTGTCTGCCGGGCTGCTGTTCTTCTGGTCGGTGGGTGCAACCGTCGGCCCGCTGCTCGCCTCCGTCCTGATCGACCAGTTCGGTCCGAAAGCGCTGTTCAGCTACACGGCCGCGATCCAGATCGTTTTTATCGCCTACACCATATACCGGCTGCGGGTGCGCGAGGGAGTACCCGTTGAGGAGCGGAACTGGCGGTTCCGCCCGCTTTTGCGCACCTCGGCCTATTTTCAGAAGCTGGCCGCCCCTGCACCACCCAAAAACGACGGGCCGACGCCAAAACCACCTGAGAAAAACGATCCTTGAGCCTTCAAAAGCGGGCTTTGTATTGACATGCGCCCGGCAAAGGGAAAGTAAGACGGATAATTTTCACGAGTGGCCATTTGCAATGATTGAAACGACTGCCGCCCTCGCCGAAGCCTGCACGGAACTGGCGAAATCGGAATTCATTACCATCGACACCGAGTTTCTGCGTGAGACGACCTTCTGGCCCGAGCTTTGTCTCGTACAGATGGCGAGCCCTACCCTTGAGGTACTGGTCGACCCGCTCGCCAAGGGTCTCGACCTTACGCCGCTGTTCGAACTCATGGCCAATCCCGATGTTGTGAAGGTTTTCCATGCGGCGCGTCAGGATATCGAAATCATCTATCATCTTGGCGGGCTTATTCCGCACCCGATCTTCGATACGCAGGTCGCGGCCATGGTGTGCGGTTTCGGCGATTCGATCTCTTACGACCAGCTGGTCCAGAGGATCAAGAATGTGCAGATCGACAAATCCTCACGTTTCACGGACTGGAGCCGCCGCCCGCTGACGGAAAAGCAGCTGGATTATGCGCTGGCCGACGTCACCCATCTGCGCGATGTCTATCTGGCGCTCAAGGCGCAGCTGGAGCGTGAAGGCCGCTCGCTTTGGCTGACCGAAGAGATGGACATTCTGGAATCGCGCGAAACCTATGACATGCATCCCGACGATGCCTGGCTGCGGTTGAAATCGCGCCTGCGCAAGCCGACTGAACTCGCCATCCTCAAATTTGTCGCCGCATGGCGTGAACGTGAGGCGCGGTCGCGCAACGTGCCGCGCTCACGCGTGCTGAAAGACGATGCGATCTTCGAAATTGCACAGCAGCAGCCGAAGGACACCGAGGCGCTGTCGCGGCTTCGCACCATCCCGAAGGGCTGGGAGCGCTCCTCCTCCGGCACGGCCATCATCGAGACCGTGAATGCGGCGCTGGCACTTCCGAAAGAGGAAATGCCGAAGGCGCCGCGTCACAGCCACGCACCGGAAGGCTCCGGCGCTGCCGTGGAGCTGTTGAAAGTTCTCCTGAAGCTGACGGCAGACAAGCACGGCGTCGCAGCAAAGGTCATCGCCAACAGCGAAGATCTGGACAAGATCGCTTCCGAGGGCGAGGCTGCCACCGTGGCAGCGCTGACCGGCTGGCGGCGCGAACTGTTTGGCGATGTGGCGCTGAAGCTCATCAATGGCGAAGTGGCATTGCGTTTCGCCGGCAAGAAGGTCGAGGCGGTTGATGTGGCGGTGAGCGAGGCCTGATCGCCCGCGCCTCTCGCAGTTTTGCGCATTGTCCGGACGCAAAAGCGTCTCTGCTTTTACTGGACCTGCGCCAACCCAAATTTTGCCCGCATCGCGGTCCATCTCTTTGCAGATGGTCTCGCTTTGAGGGTATTTCCATGAAACCTGCCCGTGCTCTGCTGTTGGCCGCATCGATCGCGGCCGCAGGCATTTTCCCTACTCTTTCATCCACGTCAGCGCGCGCCGATGACGGCAAGGTCGATCTTCAGGGCGAATGGACGACCGATTGCCTTAAGATCGGCAAGAACGACCGTCACGGCATCGTCACGCGCATCACCATACGCGGTGGCCGCATGCATGCTGTCTCACAAATTTACGCCCGCAGCAGCTGCCAGCAGCCCACGGTGCAGGTGCGTTACGAAGGCACGCTGGATGGTGGCCTGAAGGACAACGACAGCATGCTCTTTGCCCATACCGTCACCTCAATCGCCATGACGCCCAACGACCCCGCGGTTGTCGAGCATTATAATGGTGACCCGAAGGGTATCGGCTGCGGGTTGACTGGCTGGAAAGAGAATATTCCCTTCGATGTCGATGGCCGGACCTGCGCGGCCATCACCTTTGCCAGCAAGGGAGAAACCCTGTTCGACCGGGCATGGATAGACGGCAACCGGCTGCGTTTTGCCGCCTTCCCCGTCACATGGTCGAACCGCTCACCGGACGACCGTCCGCAATCCCCGCTTGAAACGGTCTATTACAGAACATCCTATTAAGTAGTAGAGCCGGGTTCACATCCCTTTTGCGGCAACGGGGCAACAGCCTTTCCAATCCTTCATGTGACCTTACCGAATGGTCACTTTTTGCAGCGCATTTTCCACATTAATGTCGCATATGACCTGAACAGAAGCTTCGCCTGACGGGGGCACGACGCTTCCCTTCCCCGAGATCAAGAACCGACATGAGAAAATTGCTGCCCATTCTGGATTACGTGGTGCTCTTCGTTGCCGTGGCCGGCAGCGGCGTGGCCTACGCGTTTCTGGAATATGGCGGCGGCGCGCTCATTGGCGCCACCTATGCGCTGTTCGCCTGTGCGCCAATCCTCGCCTTCGAGCGTGGTTACGTGCTGCCCGGTCTGTCGCGGCAGGTTAGCGCATTGCCGACACCGGCCTATATTGCCGTCGGCCTCATCATCTACGCCGTCCTCGTCTTCTGTGGCTTCGGGCTTGGCGGTACCATTCTGTGGGTTAGCGGCATATTTCCCGGCACCTGGAAACGGGCGGTGCATGCCGAGGTGCAGACACTGATCTTCACCCTCATCGTCTGCGGCATCATCGTTTTCATCATGCGCGTGCGCGAACTGCTGGGCCGTGACATCTTCATCGATCTCATACTTGGGCGCTATCGCCGTCCAGTCAGCGAAGACCGCGTTTTCATCTTCATCGACCTCGTCGGCTCCACTTCGTTTGCCGAAACCCATGGCGACCTGAAGGCGCAGGAGTTTCTGGGCGAAATCTTCGCGAGCTACGCAGCCCCCGTCAGAAGACATGGCGGCGTCATTGACGACTACATCGGCGACGCGGCCATCATCACCTGGCCCTATCACATGGCGATAAGGCGGGCAGCCTGCGTGCGCTGTGTTTTCGATATCCAGGCGACCATCGAGGACAAGCGCGACATGTGGCTCGCCCGTTTCGGTGAAGTGCCGCGCCTTCGCTTTGCGATTCATGGCGGGCCGGTCATAACAGCCGAAATCGGCGTCGATCACCACAAGATCACCTATTTTGGCGACACGGTGAACACCACTTCGCGGCTCGAATCACTGAGCAAGATGCTCGGCCATCCCGTGCTGATTTCTGCCGATCTCGCCCATCAGCTGGTGCTACCCAAAGGTGTTCGCAGCGAATATCTCGGCGAACATGCTGTCAAGGGACGCGGGCAGACGCTCGGCGTGTGTACGCTCAGCCAATATCAGGCCCCAGCCGCCTGAAAAAACCCCTGAAAACAAACGGGTAGCTTCGTTTCCGAGGCCGCCCGTCATCAAAATTCATCAAAGCTTCAAACTGCAATCACCTGCCTGTCATGTGGCACCCCTATCGCCTCAGTCCTGTCTTCAACAGGCATTGAGGGGTCTCCACCATGAAGCATATTCTTTTCGCACCTTTCGCCGTTCTTGCGCTCGCAACCGCATCCCATGCAGAGCAGGAGTTTCCGGCAAAGCTGGTCTCGCACGCCATTCTGCCCGCCAACACCATCATCGCAGCACCTGCCGACGCGCCGGAATACCTCAAGACATCCGCCAAGTTCACGACGGCCGACCGCAAGCGCGCCGAGGGTCTCGGCACCGTGCCCGGCAAGGATGGCGTTCGCCCGACCGGCCTCTCCATGCCGTTCAACGGCCAGGCCATGCAGGGCTTTTCCGGCATCAAGGCCATGGCGGACGGCAGCTTCTGGAGCCTTTCCGACAATGGTTTCGGCTCGAAGCTCAACTCCAGCGACGCCATGCTGATGCTCCACCACATCAAATTCGACTGGGATGCCGGCAAGGTTAACGCGCTGGAGACGGTGTTCCTTTCCGACCCGGACAAGAAAGCTCCCTTCCCCATCGTCATGGAAGGTTCGACCAAACGTTACCTGACGGGCGCCGACTTCGACGTCGAATCCATTCAGCCCGTTGCCGACGGCTTCTGGGTGGGCGAAGAGTTCGGTCCCTACATCCTGAAATTCACCCGCGACGGCAAGCTGACCGACGTCATCGCCACCAAGGCCGGCGATATCGAGGTGAAGTCCCCGGATCATCCGACCCTGGCACTGCCCGGCAACCCCACGCAGAAATTGCCCGCTTTCAACCTGAAACGATCAGGTGGTTATGAAGGCATGGCGCTCTCCAAGGACGGCTCGAAGCTTTACGGCCTTCTCGAAGGCCCGCTCTACACCGCCGAAGGTCAGGTCGAAAAGACCGAAGACGGCTCAACCGCCCTTCGCATCATCGAGCTCGATACCGCCAAGAAGGAATGGACAGGCCGCACCTGGCTCTACCCACTGGCGCAAGGTGGCGAAGCCATCGGCGATTTCAACATGCTGGACGAGAGCACCGCGCTGGTCATCGAGCGTGACAATGGCGCCGGCACCGCCGACAAGGCCTGCGCCGACCCGAAAAAGCCGGACGTAAACTGCTTTGCCGTACCTTCCAAGGTCAAGCGCATCTACAAGATCGAATTCAACGACGCCAATGCCGGCAAGGCGGCGCGCAAGATCGGCTATATCGATCTGCTGAAGATCTCCGATCCTGATAACAGGAAGCGTCAGGGCGGCGGCAACGGTTTCTACGACATGCCGTTCGTGACCATCGAGAATGTCGACCGTGTCGACGCCACCCATATCATCGTCGGCAACGACAACAACCTGCCCTTCTCGGCCGGTCGTGCGCTGGACAAGGCTGACGACAACGAGTTCGTCCTGCTGGAAGTCAAGGACCTTCTCGACGCGAAGTGAGGAAAAGGGTGCCGGAATTCGTTCCGGCACCGTCAGCGCATCGGCGCAATCTCAACTGAACGGAGCGTTCCTGCGGCCTGAAAAAGGAAGCGAGGCGCTCCGTTACTGTACCGACCCAACCTGACCCGGAACCCGGTTCCGAAACAGGAAAGACCCGTCATGCAGGACAATGCCGAACGACTGTATTACGCCCTGAGGAAAAGCTGGTCGCTCGAAACCAGCAGCCTGTGGTCGAGAGAAAACCCAGCCAGGGGGCAAGGCGGCGTTACAGCTCTTGTGGTGCAGGATATTTTCGGTGGCGACCTCGCCAAAACCGTCGTTAGCGGCGCCGACCATTTCTACAATATCGTCAACGGCACCCGCTGGGATTTCACCTTCACCCAGTTCGATATTCCGGTCGGTTACGAGGACAGGCCCGCCACCCGCACGGAGGCGATGGCAAGGGCCACGCCCCTGCAATATGCCTATCTCAGCGCCTGTATCAGGAAGGCGCTGGGGCACGGTTGAATAATAACGGCTTGTAGCGAGGCGACCGGTTTGTCTCGTCGACAAACCGATTTCGGTCTGTCGTGTTTTTCGTTTGCGGTTTAAAATCCACAACTTCAGCTTCTCCTCTCAAAGCAGACACAATCCATGGCATAGTACCGCAGGTAAACGAGGTGTGCCGAGAGGAGAGTTGTGCGATGAGTGAGAGCTGCCCGGTCCTGACGCCCGCCGAACGGCAGGTTCAGGATATATTGCAACGGACAGAATCGGCGATGGTGTCCACTATTTTCGCAGCGCTTGAGCGTGCAAGCAAACAGGCTGCTGACGAACTCCAGTCAATCGGGTCTGAAATACAGCCACCGCCTCGTGACTATTTTGCCGCTGTCGCACACCAGCAGCTTTTCCTGCTGCTATGCGGAGCCGACCTGGAAACATTCGAGGGCGGAGATCCCGAAGTCGCGCGTCACATCATTCAGAATGCCCAAAACATATCCGACCATTACTGGCAGAAGAAAAATGCCGCAGCGGATGTTTCGGGCAACTGACAGACTCTGCGTGAAGGCAAGATTTCGCTCCACGCGATGCAACACGCACAATCTGCATTTTTAGAGGGAATGACCGGCCCGACCGGCTCCCTCGGCCTTTCCCACGTCACATGTCCTTCATCATCCCCGGTTAAGCAGGCCAAAATCCGGAGACTGGAATGGACTCGACCGCACAACTCAATCGCCCCAAGCTCGCAGAGACCATTATCCATTCGACGGCAAGCATAAGAGATTCAAGCCTCGGCGAATGCTGCGAAATTCTGGCGGATACCTCCCTGCACAATGTCGAACTCGGGAACTACTCCTATCTTGGACGCCGCTGCATGGTCGGTGATGCGACAATCGGAAAGTTCTGCGCCATCGCCGCAGAGGTCAGGATAGGCGCCCCGAACCATCCGATGGACCGACCGTCCATGCATCGTTTCAGCTATTGCCCGGAATATTACTCTGCGGATGCTGTGCGCGACGACACCTTCTTCGATCAGCGCAAGGCGGATCGTGCCATCATCGGTCACGACGTCTGGATCGGCCACGGGGTCATTGTCTTGCCAGGTGTAAAGGTTGGAGACGGTGCAGTGCTCGCGGCCGGCGCGGTCGTCACCAAAGACGTGCCGCCCTATACAATCGTCGGAGGCGTCCCCGCGAAGATCATTCGCGAGCGATTTTCGCGAACCGTCGCGGAGAAGCTGGCCTCTATCGCTTGGTGGAACTGGCCATTCGAGACGATCATGGCACGGCTTGCCGACTTTCAGTCGAGCGATATCGAAGCCTTTTGCGAGCGTTGGTCCTGACACAATTCGTGCCCCAACGGCGAAAACGTCTGTTTGTTATTCGAAGAAAAATGCCAGCCGGCCGTCAGCCTCGCCACGGTGAGACAGAGTTGCAAAATCATGCAACCGACTTTTTCATATCGATGAGGATTTCACCTTCTCTTGACGGATGCGGGCGACGCCCGCACTCCTCAAAGCCGCAATCGCTGTAAAGCGCTATGTTCTTCGTCATCCGCATATTCGTGTAAAGGCGCAATTCGCCAATCCCACATTCCAAAGCGTGTAGCTCCGCGAAACGGAGAAGTGATTTCCCGATGCCTCTTCCCTGAAAGATGGGACTAACGGCTATGCTGTAAATCATGAGATATCGGTGATGGCTTTCGAGAACCACCAATCCAGACGTTTCGCCATCGGTTACGCTAAACCACACTTGTTCCGCAGAAATGCGCGGCAGGTAATCTTCAAAAGCGGGTTCGGGCGCAGCGCCCACGATTTGTAGATATGCTGGAATATAGGCCGCAGCACTGATCTCTTTCACGATCAGCGCTTCGTGCGGCAACGCCAGTCTAAATCGTGTCTCGGTCAACTGATCCCCTTAAGCCAGCTCCCATGTTGACCAGCATTCTATGCTACGTCATGCGCGCGACCATTTATTCGAACACAAACGCCAACCGCTTGCCCGTCAGTTTCGCCAGTTGCTGCAGGCGTCCGTCCAGACGCTCGCCGGCAAAATCGCAATAGGCGTGTGGTACGACGAATTCCAGATCCAGATCCGGATTGGTGGATTTGCGGAATTTCAGGTGATCGACGACACCGGGCATGGAGGCTGAGAAGAGGTAAACGACGCGCAGCAGGCCGCCCAGCAACTTGCCGAGTTCCAGCAGGCGGTCACCCGCCATGGCGGCAAGCGGCTGTGTGGTACCGTTGTCGTTCAACCCTTCGAAGCGGTAATAATTGGCAAGCGCAATATAGGCGCGGCCCGGATGGGTGATCGCCACGAAGGAGGAGTGGGCGATGATGTTGAGCGCCTGCAGACCGCGATAGTCCGGATGTGCACGCCAGCTGATATCGGCCAGAAGGCAGGCCGCCTGCCGGTAACGGCTTTCCTCTTCCGTCTCCTCGATGCCGAAGACCGGAAAGGTGCGGCCGCTCCAGTCGGCCAGTTCGCGCGCATGTTCGGGCGAACGGGCACGCAGAATGGCAAGCTCGTCGGCCGTGACCAGCAGCGGGTCGGTATCCCGCTCCGCTTCCGTCAGCAGCGAATAAAGATAACCTTCGCGCACGCCCTGCGCCGAGAAGGCGATCGTTGCCGGCTTCATCGCCTTTAGAACTTCACGCATGGCGATGGCGCCGAACGGCAGAAGCGAACGGCGGTTCTTGGAGACCGCCTGCCAGGCCGGGTCCTTGCTGTCCCTGGAGACGATGACTTCTTCCAGAAAATTCAGCATTTCCGCCAGCGGCAATTCATATCCCTGCATCATGTGCAGCGGATAACCCGTGATCTCCATGTGCAGCTTTGCAATGTTTCGCCACGTGCCGCCCACGGCATAAAAGGTACGCCCCTCGCCGGCCGCCAGCAGCTTTGCGAAAGATTTGACGTGCTTGCGGGCAATTGTCGTCGCCTTCTCCAGCGAGCCATCCGATTGTTCCGACAACCGAAGGCCGCCGAGCGGCAGGGTGATGCCCTCGCCGCAGTTCTTGCCCTTGATGTCGATGAGTTCCAGCGAACCGCCGCCCAGGTCGCCTGCAATGCCATCCGGGTCGTGGAAACCGCTGATCACGCCATAGGCGGAATAAAGCGCTTCCTTTTCGCCGGACAGGACCTCGATCTCGCAACCAAGTATGGCTTCGGCTTCACGGATGAAATCCGGGCCGTTTTCCGCTTCACGCGCTGCCGCTGTCGCCAGTACGTAGAGTTGCTGCGCCTGCGCCTGTTCGGAAAGCGCATGGAAGCGACGCAGTGCCATCAAAGCCCGGCTAACGCCTTCCTCATGCATCCGGCCCGTGAGGGCCAGTCCCTTGCCGAGACCGCAAAGGACCTTTTCGTTGAACAGCACGGCGGGCGCGCGGGAAAGACCTTCATATACGACGAGACGAACGGAGTTCGAACCAATATCTATGACGGAAACGGGGGCAAGGCCGGTCAGCCGCCCCTGTGCTTCTGATCGAGTCATTCAGCCTGTTTCTTGCGGGAAGAAATCAACCCGGCAATCAATTTGGGCGCACTTGATTTCAGGGCTTCACCACGTCCGGAAAGGCTGGGATTGGTCATGAAATAGTGCTGCGCGTTGAACGGTTCTTCGCCTTTACGCACCTCGATGCGCCTCGACGTTCCGTCCGCAAGTATCTCGTAGCTCTGCTGGTTGTCAATGAGATTGCCCAGCATAATCTGTGAAAGAACCTGCTCGTGCACGGTAGGGTTGGTGAGCGGCACCAGCGTTTCAACCCGGCGATCAAGGTTGCGCGGCATCATGTCGGCGGAGCCGATATAGACCAGCGCCTTGTCGGACGGCAGGCCGAAACCATTGCCGAAGCAGAAGATTCGGCTGTGCTCGAGGAAGCGGCCGACAATCGATTTGACGCGGATATTGTCCGACAGACCCGCAACCTGTGGGCGCAGGCAGCAGATGCCGCGCACGACGAGATCGATCTCCACGCCAGCCGCACTGGCGCGGTAAAGCGTATCGATAATCTCGGGATCGACCAGCGAGTTCATCTTCATCCAGATCGCCGCCGGCGCACCGCGCTTGGCGTGCTCGATCTCTTCGTTGATGTGCTTCACAATGCGCGCACGCAGCGTATAGGGCGAAATGGCGAGCTTCATGCCCTCTTCCGGTTCGCCGTAACCCGTGATGAAGTTGAAGATATTCGCCATGTCGTGGGCGATCTTCGGGTTGCAGGTGAAGAAGGACAGGTCGGTATAGATCTTGGCCGTGATCGGGTGGTAGTTGCCGGTGCCGAGGTGGCAATAGGTTCTGAGCTTGCCGTCCTCGCGGCGCACCACCATCGACATCTTGGCATGCGTCTTGAGTTCGATGAAGCCGAACACCACCTGCACGCCGGCCCGCTCCAGATCGCGCGCCCAGCGGATGTTCGCCTCTTCGTCGAAACGCGCCTTCAATTCGACCAGCGCGGTAACGGATTTGCCGGCTTCCGCCGCGTCGATCAGCGCGCGAACGATCGGGCTGTCGTTGGAGGTGCGGTAAAGCGTCTGCTTGATGGCGAGCACTTCGGGGTCGCGCGCAGCCTGCAACAGGAACTGCACAACCACGTCGAAGCTTTCATAGGGGTGGTGAACCACCATGTCTTTTTCGCGGATGGCGGCAAGGCAATCGCCGGCATGTTCACGCACGCGCTCGGGGAAACGGGCGTTGTAAGGCTCGAACTTCAGGTCGTCGCGCGGTGCGCGCACGATTTCCGAGATGGTGTTGAGGGCGAGCAAGCCGGGCAGAACGGCAACGCGATTATCAGGCACGCCAAGCTCGTGCACCACGAACTGGCGGAGCGACTGCGGCATTTCGCTGTCGGTCTCAATGCGGATAACCGAACCGCGGCGGCGGCGCTTCAGCGCGCTTTCGAAGAAGCGGACCAGATCTTCCGCCTCTTCCTCCACCTCGATATCGCTGTCACGGATGATGCGGAACGTGCCGAATCCCCTGACGGTATAGCCCGGATAAAGACGGTGAATGAACAGGCCGACTACATCTTCAAGCGTGATGTAGCGGATGGCGTTTTTCTCATCCGGTAAACGAACGAAGCGGTCGAGCGCCGTCGGGAGACGCAACAGCGCTGTCATCGGCTCGCGGCCGTTGACGCTGTCGAGTTGCAGGCCCATCGAGAAACCGAGGTTCGGAATAAAGGGGAACGGGTGCGCAGGGTCGATGGACAGCGGCGTCAGCACCGGGAAAATACGTTCCTCGAACTCGGTGCCCAGCCAGGTACGATCCGCTTCGGAAAGTGCGGCAGGCCGCACGATGAAAATTTCTTCCTTGGCGAGATATTGCTGCAGAACCGCAAGCGAAGCCTGCTGCTCCATTTGAAGATTGTCGATTTCCTTCAGAATATCTTCCAGCTGCTCGGCTGGTGTCTTGCCGTCAGGTGTCTTGACCGTAATCTTCTGGCGCACCTGGCCTTCGAGGCCGGCGACGCGGACCATGAAAAATTCATCGAGGTTGGCGGCGGAGATGGACAGAAAACGCAGCCGCTCCAACAGCGGATGATCCGTGTTCAGCGTTTCTTCCAGAACACGGCGATTGAACTGGAGCCAGGAGAATTCGCGGTTGATGAAGCGCGCGGGGCTGTCCCAGAGGTTCTCGCCCTCGGTCATCGGCTGAACCTTGTTGAAGTCGTCCTGCACAATAGCGTCCATGTCCTGTACCATCCCCTGACTTTCCGTCCCGTGATCCTGCTGCATCCCGCGATCGTCCCTCTTGCCCGTATAACAGTTTGACGACGGAACTGTGACAGTCAATCGACCTCCAGCCCGCTACCCCTTGTCCCTTCGCCCATCGCGTTAAGGACTTCCGCCGCCAAGGGACGGGTTATCCTTGTTCCACGCGAGAGCGCCAGCCTGTCGATACGGTCCACAATCGTCTGCGCCGTATCGAGTGAACGCTCCATTCTGTTGACGATGTAGCCTATGAGTTTGTCATCCATATAAAGCTGCCGGTCGGCGAAGAGTTTCACCAGAACCTGTGCCAGAAGACCCTCGTCGGGCTCGCCTGTCTCCACCACAGTCACGGCTTTCAGGCGTGAGCGCAGGTCCGGCAAGGTCACCGGCCATGCGGCCGGCCATTGCCGGCTGGTCATCAAAAGCGTGGTGCCATGCTGGCGCACGCTGTTGATGACATGGAAAAGTTCGGTATCGTCAAAACCGCGGCGATCGGCATCCTCGAACAGAACCGCTCCGGTTTCGGCAAGACGCGCAGCGCCAACACCGGCTTGCGGGTGGATATCCTGCGCGCTGCTGATATTTTTCCAGATATTGGCGAGATGCGATTTTCCCGAACCCGGAGGCCCGGCCAGCACCACCACGGGCGAAGGCCAGTTCGGCCATTCATCCACAAGGCTGACGGCAGCCTTGAGCGAGTCGGACACGAGAAGATCGTCCCTTCCGGAAGCGGACTGGTGTGAGAATGCGAGCGGCAGCTGCTCGGCCTTCGACCGGGCGTTGTCGTTTTTGATTTGGTCAGTCATCGTTAGCCCTGAGAGTCAACCTTGCCGGAGGACGTTTCCTGTTCTTCCCAGGGAAGGTTGGCGGCGTGCCCATGATAAAGATCGCTTTCAAGATATCGCGACAATGCAAAGCGGACAAGCACGCCAACGGCTGCCGCCGCCGGCACGGCGACCAGAAGGCCGACGAAACCGAAAAGCGCACCGAAGGCGAACAATGCGAACATCAGCCACACCGGATGCAGGCCGACGCTGCTGCCGACGAGCTTCGGCTGCAGGATGTTGCCTTCGATGAACTGGCCGGAAAAGAACACGGCAAGTGTCAGAAATACATAGATATAATCAGGCCAGAACTGCACGATGGCGACGCCGACGGCAAGGATGAGGCCGACCATCGAACCAATATAGGGAATGAAGCTGATAAGGCCGGAGAAAAGGCCGATCAGCAGGCCGAAATTCAGGCCCACCAAGGACAGGCCGACAGCGTAATAAACACCAAGGATGAGGCAGAGCGACCCCTGCCCGCGCACGAAGCCGGCAATCGTCCTGTCCATGTCGCGGGCGATCTGGCGGACCGTATGCACGTAGTCGCGCGGTATCCAGCTATCGACCTTGTCGATCATCCGGTCCCAGTCGAGCAGCAGGTAGAAGGCGACGACGGGTGTGACGACCAGCAGCGACATGACATCGACCAGCGATTTACCGGAATTCCATATCTGCGTCAGCAGGGTGCCAATGAAGCCCGCGCCTTCGGTCAGCAGCTTGGAAAAATTCTCCTTCACTGCATTGATCTGGTTGCTCACCCAGTCAGGCAGCAGATTGGCGTCCGCACCGGCGATCAACTGCTGCAGGGACGAGACATATTGCGGGATGCGCGTGATGAATTCGGATGCCTGGGCGGCAATCAGCGGAATGATGATGATGAGCGACAGCGCGAAAATCAGCACGAAGGAGACGAGGATAACGACGGTGGCCATCAACCGGCTGAGGCCTCGGCGCTCCAGCCAGTCGGCAACCGGATCGAGAAAATAGGCAAGTGCCATGCCCGCCACGAAAGGCAGGAGGATGGAGCTGAAGACCATCAGGAAAAAGATAAAGACGGCAAGCACGCCAATCCAGAAAAAAACCTGCCGGCGCAGGCTCGTACCGCTCACATGGGGTTGCATCCGTTCATCCTCTTGTCGCCGTGCCGTCATTGCCCATGATGGAGATAGGATGCGCATATGCACATGGTCAAGGCCGGTCGCCCGGTAGCGATAGACACGGCAGTTACCAGGTCCGTGCAACAACGACGGGTTTTCAAGTCTGCGCTGCGCATATCGCCGTCGAGAGGCCCGAGGCACACAAAACGTCAAACCGTCGCAAAGCCGTTAAAAACCGGAGCTTTTGCCACTCAAACCCTTGCATCAGGCCCCGTCCCGTGCGAATGGCGACGCCAAAGGAACCAGCGGAGACGAGAGCGATGAGCCAGTCGGGCAAGAACGGTCTTACCTATAGTGACGCAGGTGTGGATATCGACGCCGGCAACCTGATGGTCGAAAAGATCAAACCGGCGGTGCGCTCGACGCGGCGTCCCGGCGCGGATGGCGAAATCGGCGGCTTCGGCGGCCTGTTCGATCTGAAGGCCGCAGGCTTTAACGATCCGGTTCTGGTGGCCGCCAATGACGGCGTCGGCACCAAGTTGAAGATCGCCATCGACGCGAATTTCCATGACACCGTCGGCATCGACCTCGTAGCCATGTGCGTCAACGATCTCGTCGTGCAGGGCGCAGAACCACTGTTCTTCCTCGACTATTTCGCGACCGGCAAGCTCGACCCGGATCAGGGCGCTGCCATCGTTTCCGGCATTGCTGCCGGCTGCCGCGAATCCGGCTGTGCGCTGATCGGTGGTGAAACCGCTGAAATGCCCGGTATGTATTCCGATGGCGACTATGATCTCGCGGGCTTTGCCGTGGGTGCTGCCGAACGTGGCCAGCTTCTGCCCGCCGGCGATATTTCCGAAGGCGACGTCATTCTCGGGCTTTCGTCCTCCGGCGTTCATTCCAACGGTTTTTCGCTGGTGCGCAAGATCGTTTCGATCTCCGGCCTTGACTGGGACGCCCCGGCACCCTTCGCAGATGGCAAGAAGCTTGGCGAAGCGCTGCTGACGCCGACGCGCATCTATGTAAAGCCGCTTTTGAAGGCAATCCGCGAGACCGGCGCGCTGAAGGCGCTGGCGCATATTACCGGCGGTGGCTTCCCGGAAAATATTCCGCGCGTTCTGCCCAAGCATCTCGCCGCCGAGATCGATCTCGAAGCGATCGAGGTTCCGGCTGTGTTCTCGTGGCTTGCAAAAACCGGTGGCGTTGAAGCCAAAGAAATGCTGCGCACGTTCAACTGTGGTGTCGGCATGATCGTGGTCGTTTCGGCTGAAAATGCCGCCAAGGTCACCGATGCCCTGACGGCGGAAGGCGAGACCGTGTTCCCGCTCGGCCGCATGGTCGCCCGCGAAGAGGGTGCGCACGGCACGATCTACAAGGGCGCCCTCAGCCTATGATGAGCGCCGCCTCTCGATCTGGCCGCGCACGTGTCGTCGTTTTCATTTCCGGCAGCGGCTCCAACATGGTGTCGCTTGCTAAGGCCTGTCAGGAGACGGATTTTCCGGCCGAGATCGCCTGTGTAATTTCGGACAAGGCGTCGGCAGGCGGGCTGGAAAAGGCACAGGCGTTCGGTATTCCCACGCTCGTTTTCGAGCGCAAGACCTATGCCAGCAAAGCCGAGCATGAGGGCGCCATTCTGGCCGCACTTGGCGAGATTGCACCTGATATCATCTGTCTTGCCGGTTACATGCGGCTGATCTCCGGGGATTTCATCGCCCCCTATGAAGGCCGCATTATCAATATCCACCCTTCCCTGCTGCCGCTTTTCCCCGGCCTGCACACCCACCAGCGCGCCATCGACAGCGGCATGAAGATTTCCGGCTGCACCGTACATTTTGTAACTGAAGGCATGGACGAAGGCCCGACGATCGCGCAGGGCGCGGTGCCGGTTCTTTCCGACGACACGGCCGAGACGCTGGCGGCGCGGATACTCACCGTCGAACACCAGCTTTATCCACTTGCCCTGAAGCAGCTTGCGGAAGGCAAGGTGCGGATGGAAGGTGGAAAAGCCATTTCCAGCGGCGATGCAAGTAAATCCGAGTATCCCAGCCTAATTTCTGTTTACTGATAAATATTTCACTAAAGTACAAAGATACTTAAAGTGGTATTTCCTCTAAAATAAACCGAACGTTTACCATAATCACCTCTAATGCCCGCAACGGCCCCGCATTTTGGAGCCCTCCGGTCATTCAGGAGCGATTATGCTATTTTCGAGGTTTTCCCTGCCGCTTTCGGCGGTTTTACTGGTGGGCACGAGCCTGCCGCTCGCCGCCGAGCAAAGCGCCATCACAGCCTCGCTCGATGCCGGTGTCCTAAACATCAAGGCCACCGAGACCTTTTTCAATGGAAGCCACAAAAACAGCCAACTCGACTGGAAAACAACAAATGCCATGGCGTTACGCGGATCGCTTGGACTTGAGCTGTCACCCGAGTGGCGCATAAAAACGGAAGGTCGAATCGGCTTTGCTGGCGATGGCTACATGACCGACTACGATTGGCTGCCTCCCTATTACAGGGATACATCGAAAACTGGATGGAGCGACCGCTCACAGCACGGCGACACTCGCCTCGACCACTACCTGACCGGAAGCATCGAACTCAACAGAACACTGCTGGAAGACCCGCTGCAGCACCTCAGTGCCGGTATCGGCTTTCGCTATACCGACGTGCAGTGGTCCGCCTATGGCGGTGACTACATCTACAGTTGGAGAGGATTTCGCAATAATGTCGGTGAGTTCAACAATAGCGAAAAAGCTATCACCTACCGGCAGCAAATCCCCGTATTTTACGGCAATGTGACCGGTGGGCGCAAATTCGGGAACTGGTCGCTGAATGCCGGCCTCGAAGGCGGCGCAATGATCTATGCGAAAGCCACGGACGATCACTGGATGCGTTCGATCCGCTTCACCGACAAATTCCATGTTGGCGGCATGTTCGGAGCAAAAGCGGGCATCGCCTATGCCCTGACTGAGAATGCCTCCCTCTACCTGGATGGCGCATACGAATATACGAGCTTCGGTCGCGGTGACAAAACCCTCACACCGACTGGCGGAACTACCGGCCTGTTTTATAAAGATACGGCGGGCGGCGATATGCAGTCGCTTTTCGTTGGGGCCGGCGTAAAGGGCAGATTCTGAGTTGAAGGCTTCCGGTTGAGGCGGGAGAAGATGTTATTATCGCACGCAGAACGAAGCTGTGGCATGCCTCGTAAAAGCGAGCGATCCTCAATCTCGTCGACACCTCATCTCTGCGATGCGGACAGAACGGTCGCAACGAAAAAAGACAACTCCGGATGAGGTCAAGGCGTGGAAAGAAGAAGGCCGCAAGTAATGGCCTTTGTCGTGGACGCCTCGGTAGTCGCGGCTTGGTTCCTGTCTGACGAGGACGGCACAATCGCCGATCACGTCTCTATCATCCGCCTGGCACAAAACATGCGCTTCCCGCCTATGATGCTGCCTACCTCTCGCTTGCGATTTCGCACAATGTGCCTTTAGCAACACATGACAGGAAGCTTGCGGCTGCGGCAAAGCTGGAAAACGTTGCGCTCGCTTAAGGTTTGCGTAGAGCCGCGCGGTTCAACATCGCCCACTGCAACAAAATAATCGTCTTGGAATCGGTGATTTCGCCGGACGCGATCATCGCGAAGGCTTCGTCGAGGCCGTAGGTCAGAACCTCCAGATCCTCGCCTTCGGTTTCCAGACCACCGCCGCTGCCAGCCTGCACGTCGAGATCGATGCGGGCGACGAAGAGGCTGACTTTTTCGGTGAGCGTTCCCGGGCTGGCATACATGTCGAACAGGTATTCCACCTTTTCCACCGCGTAGCCAGATTCTTCCATCGCCTCACGGCGAATGGCGTCGGCGGCGTTGTCGTCATCGAGGAGCCCCGCTGGCACTTCGATCATGAAGCTTGGATCGCCGTTCACGAAGACGGCAGGGCGGAACTGGCGCACCATCACCACGCTGTCGCGTTTGGCATCGTATAGAAGGATGGCGGCGGCGCTGCCGTGATCGTGGACTTCCCTGATGATGCGGATTGTCTTGCCATCCGGCATGCGCTGGTCGAAAATGAGCTTCTGCATATGCACGAAGCCCTTCCACACCGTTTCCTTTTCCACCAGCCGGACCCTGCCGGAATCAGTGTCGGCCGGAACGTTTTTCGCTTGCGTCTGTGTCACCGGATATTCCCTTGCCTGTCGCGGAAGTGTTCAGCTTGGCCCTGTTGCGGTGCAATATCAAGCCTTTCAGGCTTCGTCGTCGCGGTGGAGCCACACCTTATTGTCGTGGAAAGCCGCGCCGCCATAGGGGGCGACGGCATCGGCGCCCGTCAGAACATTGATACCCTCGCCGTCCAGATGCGCCTTGTTGGGCCACAACCCTTCGGCAACCAGAACGCCGGGCCTCGCACCCTCCACGATTTTCGCATGGAGGCGCACTTCGCCGCGGCCATTGCCGATACGCACGATGTCGCCATCGGCTATACCGTTGCGGGTGGCGTCCTCGGAACAGATCATCACTTCCGGACGTCCTTCCTTCTGCACGGAGGTTTTCGTTTCCGCGAAGGTGGAGTTGAGGAAGTTGCGCGCTGGCGATGTCGCCAGTCGGAAAGGATGCTCTCCGTCGGCGGTTTCGATGACATCTACCTGATCCGGGAATTTCGGAAATTGCGCAACCGGCCCCATAACGCCGATATTTTTCGGCGGTTTGTTTGGAGACGGCCCTGTCGCCCATTCGGGGCTGAAACGGAATTTTCCGTCACCATAACCAAAACCCTCGAGATAATGCGCCACCTCGAAAGAGGGCTGCGCATCGATCCATTTTTCTTCCGCCAACGTATCGAAATCGCCCCAGCCGCTGACTTTCAGCATATGATCGACATGGTCGCGGGCTGAAAGACCGAAGCCCGGCATATGGTCGATACCAAGACGTTTCGCCAGTTCTTCGATGACGAAGAGATTGGTGCGCACGGTTTCCGGCGGCTCCACCAGCTTGGGGCCAAGCAGAATGTGGTTCTGGCCACCGGCGCGGTAGATATCGTCATGTTCAAGGAACATGGTGGCCGGCAGCACGATATCGGCCAACTCGGCCGTCTCCGTCATGAATTGCTCATGCACGGCAACAAAAAGATCGTCGCGCAGGAAACCCTGTTTCACCAGCCGCTGCTCGGGTGCGACATTGACGGGGTTGGTGTTCTGGATGAGCAGCGCCGTCACCGGGCCACCATGTCGCAGCGCTTCCGCATCCCCCGTCAGCACGCGGCCGATCTGCGACTGGTCGAGCTGGCGCACGTTGGGGTCGGCATAGGCTGTGCCCATCAGTTCCGCCTTGTTGAGCCGGAAGATATCGCCGTTATTGTGGAAGGCGCCGCCGCCTTCATATTGCCAGGAGCCAAGAACGGTGGCGATAGAAAGGGCGGCATGCATGGCGACCGCGCCGTTGCGCTGGCGGGCGAAACCATAACCGAGCCGGAAGAACGTCTTTTTCGTCGTGCCCACGAGCCTTGCGAAATCCTCAATTTCCTCCACGGAAAGACCGGTGATTTTGGACGCCCATTGCGGCGTCTTCGATTTCAGATGCTCTTCAAGTCCCGCCGGATCGTCAGCGAAGCGCGCCATGTAATCGCGGTCGGCATAACCATCGCGGAAGGCAATGTGCATGATGGCGCAGGCGAGCGCCGCATCGGTGCCGGGACGCAGGACGATGCGCATATCGGCCTGTTTCATGGTCGGATTGTCATAGATATCGACGACGACGATCTTCGCGCCACGTTCCTTGCGGGCTTTTACCGCATGGGTCATGACGTTGACCTGCGTGGCGACAGCATTCGTGCCCCAGATGACAACGACATCGGCCTTGCCGATTTCGCGCGGATCTGGCCCGCGCAGCGCGCCTGTACCCATCACATAACCCGTCCAGGCCATGTTGGTGCAGATCGATCCAAAAAAGCCGGAATATTTCTTGGCGTGACGCAGGCGCTCGATGGAATCGCGCTGAACCTGTCCCATGGTTCCGGCATAGAAATAAGGCCAGATGGCTTCGGCGCCGTGCTTTGCCTCGGCTTTGACGAAGGCGTCAGCAACCTCGTCCAGTGCCGCTTCCCAGGATATCTCCTGCCAGTCGCCGGCACCCTTCGCACCCTTGCGGCGCTTCGGGGTCAAAAGACGGCCGGGATGATAGATACGCTCGGAGTAACGCGCCACCTTGGCGCAGATGACGCCGGCAGTGTATGTATTGGCATTGGCGCCGCGCACGCGGCCTATGCGGCCATCGGCATTGATGTCCACTTCCAGCGCGCAGGCGCTCGGACAGTCGTGCGGACAGACCGTGTGGCCGATGCGCGTGGCACTTTCGGCTTTCGGGGCGGCGTTTTTAGCGGAAATCGGGGTCGCAAGGTTCATGTCTTTTCTATATTGCATCAGCGACGCGGCAAAAAGGCCGAAGTGACGTCCATCAAGAATATTCATCATCCCCATCGGGAAGCGAGACACATCCCATGAACTATCGCCACATCTACCACGCCGGCAATTTCGCGGATGTTCTCAAACACGCCGTTCTCGCCCGTCTCGTCCGTTACCTGCAGAACAAGGACAAGGCGTTTCGGGTGCTGGATACTCATGCCGGCATCGGCCTCTACGACCTGTCGTCGGAAGAGGCGCAGAAGACAGGCGAGTGGCAGACCGGCATCGGCAAGCTGATGGACGCCGATCTGCCGGCCCCTGTCGCCGAATTGCTGGAACCCTATCTTTCCACCGTCAGGGAACTCAACCCCGAAGGCGGCATGCAGTTCTACCCCGGCTCGCCGAAGCTCGCGCGCATGCTGTTCCGCCCGCAGGACAGGCTTTCGGCCATGGAACTGCACCCGGACGACGCACGCGCGCTGGCGCGTCTGTTCGAGGGAGATTATCAGGTTCGGGTGACGGAGCTCGATGGCTGGCTGTCGCTTGGCGCGCATCTGCCGCCGAAGGAAAAACGCGGCCTCATCCTCGTCGATCCGCCTTTCGAGCTTGAAAATGAATATCAGCGGCTGGCGGATGGGTTGAACAAGGCATATCGGCGTTTCTCCACCGGCACCTATTGCCTGTGGTATCCGCTCAAAAAAGGCGCACCGATCAAGGATTTTCACGAGCGGCTGCAATCCTTCGATATTCCGAAGATGCTGTGCGCGGAACTTTCCGTGAAAAGCGACCGGCTGGAAGGCTTGAGCGGTTCAGGCCTCATCGTCGTCAATCCGCCCTACACGCTGAAGGACGAGCTGCACACGCTGCTGCCATTCCTGAAGACGGTGATGGCGCAGGACAGATACGCCTCGCACCGCGCCTTCTGGCTGCGCGGCGAGGAAAAGCCGGAAGAGGATTGAGGGCTTACCTCACCCCTTCCGCGCCTGTGCAAGCTGCGATCGCTCAAAGAACAGGATTACGAAAAGCGCCATGATGAACGGGATGATGAGGTAGAACAGCCGGAACACCAGCAGCGCCGCAATCACGTCAGCCGGGTTCATATCAGGCAGGCCGGTGACGAACACCAGCTCCAGCACGCCAAGCCCGCCCGGCGCGTGCGAGATGAGCGCCGCTGAAAAGGAAATCAGGAAAATCCCGAGAATGATCATGAAACCGGGATTTCCGGCTTCCGGCAGCGCGAAATAGATGATGCCTGCGGCTCCGATCAGTTCGATCGGACCGATGACAAGCTGTTGCGCCACCAGTTTCGGCACGGGATATGGCAGAAAAAACGAACCGATTTTCAGCGGCCGCAACTTCAAAAGACTGCCGAGCACATAAAGTGCGACGATGGCGAGCAGCAGGACGCCGGTTGTCGTTGATGCTTCCACGGGCAGGATCCCGGTAAATCGCTCGGTAATGTCCGGTTCGTAGACCAGCACCAGACCGATGAGCATGATCGTTCCGATGATGAAGGTGAAGGAACAAAGGCCGACGAGAATGCCGACTTCGGCAGCGCTCAACCCTTTGGACGTATAGGCCCGGTATCGGACGACGGCACCGGAAAACACGGATGCCCCGACATTGTGGGAAAGCGCGTAGGTGGTGAAGGAGGTGAGCGTGATGAAGAACCAGTTTACCTTCCGGCCGAGATGCTGGAGAGCGATGCGGTCGTAACCGGCAAGGGCGGCATAGGCGACAAGCGTCGACAGGCCGGAGCACACCCAGTCCCGCGCGCGAATGGCCGTGAGGCTTTCCCATAGATCATCGAGTGAAAGACCGCGCAGCTCGTGATAGAGCAGCCAGGCCGAAAAACCGATCGTTGCCAGACCAATGATGGGCCAGATGTATTTCTTCAATGTCATGCGGTCATGCCCGCCTATTTCCCCCAGCTTCACCCCAACCCGATTTCCGCACTCCGCAGAAGATTCGTTCGACTCTATTCGTTATGCGGCGAAGCTTTCAACCTTTTTGCCCGTTTGCCTCGTTCACAAATTTATGTAAGACCGCTTTGTCGTCTGCGGGCGATACGAGGTCGTCCATTTTCCGGAGAACGTGCACGAAATGAAGCGTTATGCCGGTTTCATCGCCCTCGGTCTTCTGTCGCTTGCGGCTCTTTGGTTTTCGCGGGAAAACCCGGCCCCGACCGGTTCTGCAACCAACCGGCAGACCCAATCCCAAACGCAGCCCGCCGGCAATTCCAGGCCCGAAACATCCCGGCCGGAAATTGCCCGACGAGACACGGGCAAAAACCCTGTGCCCGCCGGAACAGGCTTCGATTTTTATGTGCTTTCGCTCTCCTGGTCGCCGGCGTTCTGCGCCAGCTCCGAAGGTTCCGGCAATCGCCAGCAATGCGGCAGCGACAGGCGTTACGGTTTCGTCGTACACGGGCTTTGGCCGCAAAACGAAACCGGATACCCCGAATTCTGCACGAGCAGCGAGCCGGACCGTGTGCCCGACGCAATCGGCCGCACGATGTTCGACATCATGCCCTCCATGGGCCTGATCGGCCACCAGTGGCGCAAGCACGGCGCCTGCTCCGGCCTTTCGCAGAAGGATTATTTTTCGGCAACACGAACCGCCTTCGAGGCGGTCAAGCTGCCGGAGACGATTGCCTCGGGCGCTAAAGGCGCCACCCTTTCCGCCGACGCCATCGAAACCGCCTTCACCGACGCCAACCCCGGCATGTCGAAACGCGGCGTCTCGATCAGCTGCGACGGAAAACGCCTTGAGGAAGTCCGTATCTGCCTCAACAAGGACATGACATTCCGCGATTGCCCTGAGCTTGACCGCAAGGGCTGCCGCGTCAGCGCTACCGAAATCGTCCCCATTCGCTAATACCCACACATCAACATACGTCAGGACCCGGCTATGGAACTGCTTTACTCCGTCACTTCCCCCTACTCCGCCAAGGTGCGCATGGCCGCCCGCCATCTCGGCATCGACATTACCAACGTCGCCGTCGACACCAATGCCGAGCCCGCGACGCTGGTTGACAACAATCCGCTCGGCAAAATTCCGGTCCTGCTTCTGGACGATGGCGGCTCGGTCTATGACAGCGTCGCGATCATGCACTATCTAGACCGCCTTTCGGGCGGCAAGCTCTACCCGAAAAAGAACGGCAAGCGCACCGAAGCGGAAATTCTGGAAGCGCTCTGCGACGGCATCATGGATTGCCTGCTGGCCATCGTTTACGAGCGCCGTTCCCGCCCGGAGGACAGAGTTCACCAGCCATGGATCGACAAGCAGTGGAAAAAGGCGGTGAAGGGTCTGGATCATCTCAACGCCAACCTGCCGAAAACCGGCAAGAAGCTGCATGGCGGACATTTCGCCCTTGCGGCGTTGATCGGTTATCTCGATCTGCGTTTTGCAGGTGAATGGGCCGAAGGGCACGAGGCGCTGGCGCAATGGCCGGAAACATTCGGCAAGCGTTTCGAAGCCTATAAGGACATGAGGGCTGCCGCCTGACGCCAATGCGAGCGCCATGCCTGGCCTGATCGCCGGGCATGGATGCTGTAGCTGATGGCAAAAACGAAAAAGCCGGGGCGTAAACCCCGGCTTTTCTTTTACCGATCCTTGAAGGATCAGAACTTGACGCCGATACCGGCCTTGACGGAGTGGTCGTCGAAGCCGCGCGAGAACGCGCCGGAGTCCAGGCTGTAGTCCTTCTTCTGGTAGTCGCTGTAGCGATATTCCAGACGGGCAGTGATGTTGTCCGTAACCATGGCTTCAACGCCGGCACCAACGGTGTAGCCGAGGGCGGTTGCGCTGTCCTTGGAGGTCGCGTCACGTACCTTGTTGTCGGAGGCTGCGAGACCAGCCGTACCGTACAGCAGGAACGGGTTCATGTCGTAACCGACGCGAGCACGCAGCGAGCCGTTGACGCCCTGCTTGCCTTCGACGGCGTTGCCACCAACCGTACCAGCGGAACCGCGCTCGCGGCCGAGGTTAACGTCTGCTTCGGCACCGTAAACGATCTGGCCGTTCTGCATGTTGTAACCGCCGTAGATGCCGCCGCCGGCGCCCTTGGCGTCACGGCCGTCGTTGCTGGAGCTGAAACGGCCCCAATCGTAGTTGGCGGTACCACCGAGGTAAGCGCCGGTCCAGTTCTTGACCGGAGCGGGCTGGTCGTAGGCTACCGGTGCCTGCGGCACGTCGTTTACGGCGTCAGCGGCGTGAGCAGCCGAGAAACCGGCGGCTGCAATGGTCGAAGCCATAATGGTTGCTACGAAAATACGCATGTTATTCTCCTTTCAGGACCGCGCCGTACTCAAAACATTGTTTTTAGACGCGGTAAATTCGTCGGGTTAATCGCCCCTCTGAAAATTGAATTTGATGGGAGAATGCGGAGATCAAAGAGCCAAAATGTGAATTGTTTGGGGCAGACACGTGACTAGAATTAGACGTTGCCTAATTGCCACAAGGGTTTTATTAACCCTACTGGAAACTTAATTTCCAATATATCGAATTTAAACTTAGTTATATTCAAATTAAATTTAAATTACATTACCAATAAAAATCCACACAATTCTTTTACGGCCCACGGACAGCTTGCGATTTGCGATTATATCCAGCAAATAGGGCGTGTATGAGCAAATGCAGGTCCGCTGTGAAAGAAAATATACCGAAGACAGTCTTGATAACGGGTGCCGCCCGGCGGCTCGGGCGGGCGATCGCCACGGATTTGGCCTCGCATGGCTTTGCGATTGCCGTCCACGCCAATGCCTCCATGGGGCAAGCCGAGGAATTCGCTAACGAAATAAGGCAAAAAGGCGGCAAGGCCGTTGCCGTTCAGGCGGATCTGACACAATCATCGCCAACAATGGCGCTTGTCGAACAGGCATCTTCGGCGCTCGGCCCGATAGGCGTCGTCGTCAACAATGCATCCATTTTTCTGGACGATTCGGCAGAAACGCCCGATCCGGCAATCTTCGACGCGCATTTTTCCGTGCATGTGCGGGCGCCTTCCCTCATCGCGGCCGCCTTCGTTCAGCAATTGCCTCAGGATAAATCCGGACTGATCGTCAACATCATCGATCAGCGCGTACTTGCGCTAACGCCGCGTTTTTACTCCTATACGCTTTCGAAATCGGCCCTTTGGACAGCCACACGGACGATGGCGCAGAGTTTTGCGCCGCGGGTGCGCGTCAACGCCATCGGGCCGGGTCCCTCCTTCAAAAGCGAAAGACAGGCGCCGGAGGACTTTCAGGCGCAGATCGACGGCCTTATATTAAAGCGCGGTCCGGAACCCGACGAGTTCGGGCGGACGATTCGCTTTCTTTTTGATACGCCGTCGATCACCGGACAAATGATCGCGCTCGATGGCGGCCAGCATCTTGGCTGGGAAACCCCTGATGTGGCGGAGATACCTGAATGAACGGAAAGAAGCTGCCTGACGGCGGTATTCTCTTCGATGAAACCGATGACGAAGACGACGATGCAAACCTTGCCGCGACAGACGCGGCCGAGGCACCGCGCGACGTTGCCGGCATGGACTGGAATGCCGGCTGGAAAAACGAATCCGGCCTGAAGGGCATGGATCTGATCGGCGAATTCGTCAAACACCTGCCGAACTCGCCGGGTGTCTACCGCATGTTCAACGAGGCGAACGACGTTCTCTACGTCGGCAAGGCGCGCTCGCTGAAGAAGCGCGTCGGCAACTATGCCCAGGGTCGCGTGCATTCCAACCGCATTGCGCAGATGGTGCGGCTGACCGCCCATATGGAATTCGTGACCACCCGCACGGAAACCGAGGCGCTTCTCCTGGAAGCTAACCTCATCAAACGCTTGCGGCCGCGCTTTAACGTGCTTTTGCGCGACGACAAGTCATTTCCCTATATCCTGATCACAGCAGACAATCGTGCACCGGCGATTTTCAAGCACCGGGGTGCGCGGGCGCGCAAGGGCGACTACTTCGGACCCTTCGCCTCTGCCGGAGCCGTTGGACGCACGATCAATTCACTGCAACGCGCGTTCTTGATCCGCACCTGCACCGACAGCGTTTTCGAAACCCGCACGCGTCCCTGTCTTCTTTACCAGATCAAACGCTGTTCCGGCCCCTGCACACATGAGGTGAGCGATGAGGGGTATGCGGAACTCGTCAAGGAAGCCAAGGATTTCCTGTCCGGCAAGAGCCAGAGCGTCAAGACCGCGATTGCCCGGCAGATGAACGAGGCGGCCGAGGATCTCGACTTCGAGCGCGCCGCCGTCTATCGCGACCGGCTGGCGGCGCTCTCGCACGTCCAGAGCCATCAGGGCATCAATCCGGCCGGCATCGAGGAGGCGGATGTTTTCGCCATCCATCACGAGGGCGGCATATCCTGCATCCAGGTGTTCTTTTTCCGCACCGGCCAGAACTGGGGCAACCGCGCTTATTTCCCGAAGGCCGACCCGTCCCTGCCCGGCTCGGAAATCCTCAATGCGTTCCTGGCACAATTTTACGACGACAAACCGGTGCCGAAGCAGATCCTGCTTTCCGAAACCGTAGAGGAACAGGAATTGCTGGCCGCTGCTCTTGGCGAAAAAGCCGGACACAAGGTCACGATCAGCGTGCCGCAGCGCGGCGAGAAGAAGGACATCACCGACCATGTTCTTGCCAATGCCCGCGAGGCGCATGGCCGCAAGCTGGCGGAAACCTCGTCTCAGGCGCGGTTGTTGAAGGGGTTCGCGGAAACCTTCAACCTTCCCTACGTGCCGCGCCGGATCGAGATTTACGACAACTCGCACATCATGGGCACCAATGCCGTGGGCGGCATGGTGGTGGCGGGGCCGGAAGGCTTCGTGAAAAACCAGTATCGCAAGTTCAACATCAAATCGACCGATATCACTCCCGGTGACGACTTCGGCATGATGCGTGAGGTCATGACCCGCCGCTTCTCGCGCCTGTTGAAGGAAGAGGGCAAGCCCGACCGCATGCAGACGCTGACGCCCACACCCGAGGAAGCCGCGGACATGCCCTTCCCCGCCTGGCCGGACGTTATCCTGATCGATGGTGGTCAGGGACAGATGACGGCGGTGCGTGCCATCCTCGATGAGCTCGACATTCGCGACAGCGTGATTGCCATCGGCGTCGCCAAGGGTGTGGACCGCGAGGCGGGCCGCGAGCGCTTCTTTGCGGATGGCCGCAGCGATTTTTCCCTGCCGCCGCGCGATCCCGTGCTTTACTTCATCCAGCGCATGCGCGACGAGGCCCACCGTTTTGCCATCGGCTCACACCGGGCGCGACGCAAGAAGGAAATGGTGCGCAATCCGCTGGATGAAATTTCGGGGATCGGCCCAGGACGCAAGCGCTCGCTGTTGCAGCATTTCGGTACGGCCAAGGCGGTTTCACGCGCAGGCCTCAACGATCTGATGAATGTCACCGGCATTTCAGAAGCCGTAGCGCGGCAAATCTACAATCACTTCCATGAGAGCAGTGGCGATTGAAGGCGCACTGTCGCAACGAACTGCTAAAAAAACATAATAACGTGTTGACCCTATGCGTCAGGGGCGGCATCAAGGCAGCTTATCCAGACTGACAGGTTTCCCATGGCTTCGCGCGCATACAGCATTCCCAACCTTCTCACCTATGCCCGCATTCTAGCGGTTCCCGTCATCGTTTTGTGTTTTTACATCGAAGGAAAGCTGGAAAGCTCGGATTTTGCGCGCTGGACGGCACTTTGGCTGTTCATCGTCGCCTCGCTGACCGATTTTCTGGATGGTTATTTGGCGCGTATCTGGAACCAGACCTCCAATATCGGCCGCATGCTGGACCCGATCGCCGACAAGCTGCTGGTCGCCTCAGTGCTGCTCTTGATGGCAGCGGACGGCACCATTGCCGGCTGGTCGCTCTGGGCCGCCATCACCATTCTCTGCCGCGAAATTCTGGTCTCGGGCTTGCGTGAATATCTGGCGGCGCTGAAGGTCAGCGTTCCCGTCACCCGCATCGCGAAGTGGAAGACCACCATCCAGATGGTGGCCATCGCCTTTCTTCTCGCAGGTCCCGCGGGCGACAAGGTTCTGCCCTACACGACCGAGATGGGAATTACGCTTCTCTGGCTAGCAGCAGCGCTGACCATGTACACCGGCTACGACTACTTCAGGGCGGGTCTCAAGCACATCGTGGACGAAGAATGATGGCGCGGATCGTTTATTTCGCCTGGGTTCGCGAAAAGATCGGCACGGCGGAGGAGGAGCTGGATATCCCCTCCTCCGTTACCACGGCCGGTGAGCTGATCGCCTATCTCTCAACCCTTGGTGAAAACTACGAAGCCGCTTTCGAATTTCCAGATGTGATCCGCGTTGCGGTCAATCAGGAACATGTTGAACATGACGAGAGCATTGCCGGTGCGCGCGAGATCGGCATCTTCCCGCCAATGACGGGGGGATAACCGGATGCAGCCGACGGTCCGCGTGCAGGCACAGGATTTCGACGCTGCGGAAGAAACCCGCAGGCTGACGGAAGGCGACAAGAGCATTGGCGCGGTGGTGGCCTTCACCGGGCTTTGTCGCGATGATGGCGGCACGCTCGCGGCGCTGGAACTCGAGCATTATCCCGGCATGGCCGAAGCGGAAATGACCCGTATCGCGCAACTCGCCATCGAACGCTTCGACCTCCTCGGCCTCACCGCCATTCATCGCCATGGCAAGATCGCCACCGGCGAGAATATCGTCCTCGTCATTGCCGCTTCCCGGCACCGGCAGGCCGCCTTCGACGGCGCAAGTTTCGTGATGGACTACCTCAAGACGTCCGCCCCGTTCTGGAAAAAGGAACATGGCAAGGATGGCACGAAGGGCGACTGGGTTGCCGCAAAGACGACCGACGACACGGCCAAGGACAAATGGCGGTAACGCTTTGTGTTTTCCCGCACTTCCGGACGAAAACCGGACGCCACCCCTCCTGGAAATGCTCTAGGGCGCTTCCACCCTGCTACGCATGACGATCAGCCAGCCCACCAGAAGCGCCAGAACCGCCGCATCACGCCAGATAACCGGGCCGTAACCGACCCATAGCGTTTCCGCGAATCCGACGGCAGCAGCCCCGAGCGCGCAGACGAGCGGGCTTGCATAACCGCCCGCTGCCGAAATCAGCACGACCTTCAGGCCGAACACCAGACCGGCACCGAAATCCATGGTGCCGTAATAAAACGTGGCGAGGACGCCGGCGATGGCGGCAAGCAGACCCGCTGCACAGTAGGACAGCAGGAACACCCTGCCTGCATTTACCCCGCACAGTGACGCGGCGAAAGCATCGTCCGACACCGCCTTCCAGCGTCTGCCAAAGCCGGAACGCTGGAGGTAGAAAGTGCCTGTGAGAACGAGCAGGCAGAAGACAGCCGTGTTCAGCATCTGCATCGACGTCAGGGTGACGGCGAAGCTTCCATCGGCCCAGAATCGCACCGGTTCGGACAAAAGCGGCGGCAGCCATAATTGTCGCGTGCCGGCGGCAAGTCTGGCACTTTCGGTGAGCGCGATCAGCACGCCAATGGAGGCGACCGTCACCGCATTGGGGGAGGCTTTCGCCAGGGGCCGCATCACCGCCCTGCCGATGAAAGCCGCCGCCCACAGACCGCCGAAAAGACCGGCCCCTGCCCCAAGCGCGAGTGTTGCAGGCAAGATCAGCCACAGCCGGTTCCAGCCAAAATCGGCAAACAGCAGACAGGTCTGACCGGCGAAAGCGAAGATCGCGCCATAGGTGACATCGGCCCGTTTCGTGACCGAAAAGGCGATGGCATAGCCGAACGCCAGAACCGCATAAAGCGAGGCGATCGGTACGGCATTCAGCAATTGTTGCAGGAAATAAGCCAATCCGTCCTCCCCATCGCATTATAACTGTTAAAATCCATTTTGATAGTTATAATGTCGCCATGACATTTCGCTGGACAGAACATCGTTTCGCAGGCGGCGCATTGGCCCTCGATGTCGCCAATAGCGTCATCCTGCGCGCGGACGCGGCAAAATCGGTCGACCGTTTTGCTGTGCCTGAGCAGATCGCCACTTTTGCCGAGGCGTCGACTCGACTCGGAGCGGAGCGCGACAGGTTTCCCGCACTCATCGCGCCCGAAGCGGACATGAGGCAGGTATTTCTCGATCTTCGCGAGACGATCGACGATTATTTCCGCTCTTCGATGACGAGTGGCGACGATGACGACGGTCGGCTGGCCGGGCTTCTCTTCGCATGCGGCACGGCACTACGGTTGTTTCCCCTGCGAGAGAGCCTTGCCAATGCGACCGCCCATTCAGCTCTGTCGCTGCTTGCGGCGGAGACGCGGAAACGGCTGCGGATTTGCGGCAATTGCGGTTGGCTTTTCATCGACCGCAGCAAGAACAGAAGCCGCATCTGGTGCGACATGACGGTGTGTGGCAACCGCCAGAAAGCCAGCCGGCATTACCACCGCAAGAAGGAGGCGCAGGCATGAGAGGAATAACCATTCCATTGCTTGCGATCACGGCGGTGCTCGGTCTTTCCGGCTGTCAGCGGGACGAACCACGGGATGTCGCGAAGGTTTCCGGTCGCATGTTCGTCTTCAACTACCGTGTGGCGATTGCCACCTATCTCGTGACCTTGCAGCGTATCGCCCCCATCCGCGACGGCAGCACGCTGGAAGCGAGCTTCGAAAATCCCCGCGGCGGCACCGAGCTGACGACCAGGGAGAAGATTTTCCCGGCAGATGAAAAGATCGCCGTTCAAAGTCCGCCGGTCGAATGCGTCAAGCAGGACCGCCCCTACAAGGTCACGATCCGCATCAAAGGGCCGGAAGGCGATGTACTGCAGACGATAGAGACCACCATCCGCTCCGACACCGACCAGTCGCTCCTTCCCGCCAAACCGCTGACGGTCGGCCCGCTCTACACACCCAATCCGGACGTGTTCAAAGCGGACGGCACGACGGATATGCGGCCAGTCGAGGGGTGTCCGGCGTCGTGAAAACCTCCCCTCATCCCTGGGCTAGTCACAGAACTGAGGCCCGTGGGGATGGCTTCGGCGTAAACTTCTATCGGCAATAAAACAAAAAAACGGAGCCTTTCGGCTCCGTTTCATCGAGTCTTTTCAGCGGCTTCATGCCATCGCCTGAGAGGGCGATTCAAGCCGTTGATATTTTGAATCAGCCGACGATTTCGGTTTCGGCAAACCAGTAGGCGATTTCCTGTGCGGCGGTTTCAGGAGCGTCCGAACCGTGAACGGAGTTTTCGCCGATGGAAAGCGCGAAGCTCTTGCGGATGGTGCCTTCAGCAGCCTGGGCCGGGTTGGTTGCGCCCATGATTTCGCGGTTCTTGAGGATAGCGTTTTCGCCTTCCAGAACCTGAACGATGGTCGGGCCGGAGGTCATGCCTTCAACGAGTTCGCCGAAGAAGGGACGCTCTTTGTGAACGGCGTAGAAGCCTTCGGCTTCGCGCTTGCTCATCCAGACGCGCTTGGAGGCGACGATGCGCAGACCGTTGTCTTCAAATACCTTGGTGATCGCGCCAGTCAGGTTACGCTTGGTTGCGTCCGGCTTGATCATCGAAAATGTGCGTTCAATCGCCATGTGTCCGTTTCCTTTTCCTATAGAGAAAGTGGGCGGTCTTTACCCGCCCAAAGGCCCGAAAACAAGGGGGATCAACCACATTGCGACGATGGCTGCAGACATTTCACGCCGCTGTCACACTGCGGCCTCTGGCGTCGTGGAGGTCAAGGCAGCCTTCGAACCAGTCACGGACGGGGTCGTTTTCGGAAAACAGATCCGCTCCGGTGGTGATCCTTGCCCATTGCAGCGCACCGAAAACGATGTAATCAGCAAACAGCGGCGATGAGCCGCCGATGAAAGGCTGGAAGCCCAGCATGCGGCGGATCGGCGCCAGGAGCGCTGGGAAGGCCGCGATTTCCGCCTCACGGTTCGCCACCACATCCTCGAGCGTCCGGCCGAGCGCCTTCGTCCTGCTGTCGCGGAAATAAAGGCGGTCAGGCTCATCAAGCATATTGTGGATATCGAGCACGGCAATGCGGGTGATGGCCGGGTGCAGTACCGTCTGCGACCAGCTTTCAACGAAACGCGCCATCGCCTTGCCGCCTTCCCCGTTAAACAGCGACGGCCGCTCCGGATAGGCTTCATCCAGATAAAGGGCGATCTCGAAACTGTCGCTCACCAGCTGGTCGCCATCACGAAGGATCGGCACGGTCCTCGAAAAACCGTCCTCCACCGTCGGGATGACCGTGAAGGGCAAGGGACGCTCCTCGAAATCCAGCCCCTTATGCGCCAGCGAAAGCACGGTTTTCCAGCAATGGGGAGAAAACGGCCGTGCGCTATCGCTTCCGCAAAGTGAATATAAGGTTCTGGAGGTCGTCATAGGCTGCACCCTCTTCTGCTACATCGATGATGCGATATAAAAACGACCGCCGCGTGAAATCAAATCAGGATTTGTCATACTACTGATCAAAAACCGCATCCGGCGCGCAACAGTCCCCTCCACGAGAATGGGGGTCTCACGGCAATGAAAACCTCGTCAGGTTTAGCCTATTTTAAACCGTTGCTTGTAAGAATAATCGTGTTCAACAATCGGTTATCACCGGTGCATTCATAATTTATTGGTATTGGGGCTGTCAGTGACGTCAACGGCGGGCGATAAAAAACGCGAGAAGGCAAGGAACGGTCTCGTCTTTACAAAAATTGCTCAGTTCATCGACAAGATGAATATTGCACCGCTGCCGCGAAACTACGAACTGATCTACGAAATATTGTCGGGGCATAACCCGGCGATGGGACGCGATATTCTCGCCCTTGGCAACGCGCCGCAACAGCATGAAATCGATATTGTCGGCCAGAGACACAATCTGCCGGGTTTTTCGAAGATCGAGGCCGAGCAGATGGCAGCGACGGCCTTCGAGACGCTGAAGCAGATTTCCGCGCGGCTGGAAGCCGGCCTGCAACGCACCGAAACATTTATTGCCAGTCTTTCCGGGCAAGATCACTCCGAGCTGCCTGCAACGGAGCGGCTTGCGCAATTGATGGGCGATATTCACGAGGAACAAACGAGTCTCCGGCATTTCGTTTCCATGGGGCTGATGAAAATCCGCGAGGTTGAGAAAAGCCGGACCGATCTTCAGGCGAATTCCCTGCGTGATGCCTTGACGGCGCTTCCCAACCGGGCGGCTTTCCTCGAGAAGCTCGGCGACCTGTTTTCGGGCGCTCAGGGGGCATCAGCCACATCGCTTGTGCTGCTCAACATCGACCATTTCCGCGAAATCAACGGCAAATACGGCCCCACCGCCGGCAACAAGGCGCTGCGCCGGCTGGCAGCGCTTTTCCGCAAGACGATCAAGAAGGACGATTTCGTAGCCCGCATCGGCGGAAACGAGTTCGCTTTTCTGTTCGCCGACGTCTCGCAAAATACAGCTGAAGCAATTGCAGAGCGGTTGCGGCAGAACGTCGAGGCGCTGCGTTTCGTCACCAGTGAGGGCGACGGCGAGCATCTGACCGTCTCGATCGGCGTTGCGGCAGTGGACTGCACCGCGACATCAGCCGAATTTTTCAGCCATGCCGAGCTCGCCCTGCTGTCCGCACGCTGCGGCACGCGCAATTGCGTCATAGGCTACTCCCGGGACGTGGCTCAACGCAGCCGCAGCAGCTATCTGGCGCAGCTCGGCTGTTGAAGCTGCATATCTGATCTGGTGTGGCGCGCGCGCTCTTGCCTTGGCCACGCAGTTCGGCCAAAACGGCGCCATGATTACGATTACCGATCTCTCCGCCCGCATCGCCGGGCGCCTGCTTCTCGACCACGCCAGCGTGACGCTTCCGGCTGGCGTGAAGGTGGGCCTCGTTGGCCGCAACGGCGCCGGCAAATCCACTCTTTTCCGGGTCATCACCGGTGACTTTTCAGCGGAAAGCGGTTCGGTAACGATCCCGAAACTCGCGCGCATCGGCCAGGTTGCGCAGGAAGCGCCGGGAACGGAAGAATCGCTGATTTCCATCGTGCTTTCCGCCGACAAGGAGCGCAGCGCGCTGCTGGCCGAGGCGGAAACCGCAACAGACCCGCACCGGATCGCGGAAATTCAGGTGCGGTTGGTCGATATCGACGCGCATTCGGCCGAAGCCCGTGCCTCCAGCATTCTTGCCGGTCTTGGCTTCGATCACGAGGCGCAGCTTCGCCCCGCCTCTTCGTTCTCCGGCGGCTGGCGTATGCGCGTGGCGCTCGCGTCCGTGCTGTTTGCCGAACCCGACCTCCTGCTGCTCGACGAGCCGACCAACTATCTCGACCTTGAAGGCACGCTCTGGCTGGAAGACTATATCCGGCGTTATCCGCATACCGTCATCATCATCAGCCACGACCGCGATCTGCTGAACAATGCCGTCAATTCCATCGTGCATCTGGACCAGAAGAAACTGACCTTCTATCGCGGCGGATATGACCAGTTCGAGCGCCAGAAAGCCGAAGCAGACGA
This sequence comes from Agrobacterium sp. CG160-95, assembly GCF_053521725.1. NCBI lineage: Bacteria > Pseudomonadati > Pseudomonadota > Alphaproteobacteria > Hyphomicrobiales > Rhizobiaceae > Agrobacterium > Agrobacterium sp. CG160-95. The sequence continues at coordinate 346,756 of NZ_JBNWDU010000001.1, forward strand.
ATTGCAGATGAAGGCGAAGGTGAAAAACGAGGCCGCGCGCAAACATCTGCAAAGCTTCATCGACCGTTTTCGCGCCAAGGCCACTAAGGCGCGCCAGGCGCAGAGCCGTATCAAGGCGCTGGAGCGCATGGGCACCGTCGCCGCCGTGATCGAGGATCACGTCCAGCCGATCACGTTCCCGGAGCCGGAAAAGCAGCCCGCCTCACCCATCGTCGCCATCAATGGCGGTGCCGTGGGTTACGAGCCGGGCAAATCCATTCTGAAGCAGCTCAATCTCCGCATCGATAATGACGACCGCATCGCGCTGCTCGGTTCCAACGGCAACGGCAAATCGACCTTTGCGAAATTCATCTCCGGTCGGCTTGCGCCGCAAGCGGGCGATCTTCGCATCGCCCCGGGCCTGAAGATCGGCTTCTTTGCGCAGCATCAGCTGGACGATCTCGTGCCGGACCAGACACCGGTCGAACACGTGCGCAAGCTGATGCCGCTGGCGTCTGAAGCGCAGGTGCGGGCGCGGGTTGCGCAGATGGGACTTGCGACGGAGAAGATGGCGACGGCGGCGAAAGACCTTTCCGGCGGTGAAAAGGCCCGGCTGCTGATGGGACTTGCGGCCTTCCATGCGCCAAATCTGCTCATCCTCGACGAACCGACCAACCATCTCGACATCGACAGTCGCCGGGCGCTTATCGAGGCGCTGAACGACTATAACGGCGCAGTCATCCTCATCTCGCACGATCGGCATCTCATCGAGGCAACTGTCGACCGCCTGTGGCTGGTGGCCGACGGCACGGTGAAGACCTTTGAAGGCGACATGGAGGAATATCGCGACCTCGTCGTATCTTCCGGAAAAAAGAAGGAAGAGAAGACAGAAGCCACCGCCGACCAGACATCGAAAGCCGACCAGCGCAAGGCCAACGCCGAAAAACGTGCCCAGCTTGCGCCGCTGAAGAAAAAGATCAATGAAATCGAATCTTTGACGGCGAAGCTTGAGAAAGTGATTCAGTCGCTCGACAAGGAACTGGCGGACCCTGCTTTGTACGAAAAGGCACCTGCCAAGGCCGCGCAGAAAGTCAAAGAGCGTGGCGAAGCCGCGAGCAAGCTTTCGGACGCCGAGGAGCAGTGGCTGATGCTTTCGAGCGAATATGAGGATGCGATGACGCAGTGATGCGTCATAAAGCTGGTGCGAAAATCTAAGCGCATTCCCTGCGAGGCTGCAGCCGCTCGAGCGGCACGGCGGGCGAATAAAGATACCCCTGACCGAAACGGATTCCCATCTGCATGAGCAGCCTGCTCTGCTCTTCCGTTTCGATACCTTCCGTCACCAGCGTGGCGCCGTAACGTTCGGCGCTTTCGAAGGCGAGCGCGATGGCCTCCCGGAACCGCGACTGTTCAAGCCGGGACGTCATCCAGTGATCGATCTTGACCTCCTCGAAGGGGAACCGCGCAAGCAGGGTGAGTGCCGCATAACCGGTGCCAAAATCATCGAGCGCCAGCCGCACGCCCGCTTCGCTCAATCTGTCGAAATTCTGCTGAACGATGTCGATGGCCGGTATCCTGCTCATCTCCGTCACTTCGATCGACAGACGGTGCGCCGGGACCCCCATCTCGTTCAAAAAGGCCACAACCCGCCCTCCGAAGCCCGCAGTGGCAAAAGACGATGCGGAAATGTTCACCGCCAAATGAAAGTCCGGGTCGAGGCCCCGCAGGTCGATGAGATCGCGGACGACGGCTTCGATCGTCGACCATTCAAACTCCACCAGCAGCCGGTGACGCTCGGCAATCTCCAGCACATAATAGGGCGAAAGCGGCTGTCCGCACGCATCCACCGCCCGTAAAAGAGCCTCCGCGCCAATCATGCGGCGATTGTGCATTTCGAATTTCGGCTGATAAAATATCGGCGGCTTGCCGGATCTGATCCAGTTGACCAGCATCTGGCGCACCCCCTCGTCCCGCGTGGCCTTATCGGCGAAGGAGAAGGGGAATATCTGCACCGGATTTTCGCTTCCTCGCAGCGCAAGACTAAGCTGCCGGAGGAAGGAAGCCACGTTCTGCCGGGAAAGCTTATCCAGATTAGCGGCACCGATTTTCAGATGCGGCACCGGTTCTGGATCCGCAGACCGTGAAAATGTACTTAACCCGTCGTGGAGACGCATTATCAGCCTTGTGCTTTCCGACTTCTCGAGCGAAATCCCCGACATGACGACTGCAAGCGTGGTATCGCCGAACATGAAGCTGCGCGGTGCATTGGAACTCGACAGCAGACCGTTGTCATCGTTGCAGATTTCCTGTGCCAGCCTCGGCCAGAAAAGATCGCCCCAATCCTCGCCCTGGCAGGCGGCGACATCGGCCATATTGACGATTTCTATGAGAAGGAGAGCGTGCGGAACGGCCGGCTCCTGCCGCATCACGACTTCGATATGGTCTTTGAGGGCGCGCCTGTTGGGCAGGCCCGTCAACGAATCCGTCCGCGCCGCAGCATCGCGTTTCCTTGCCTCTTCACGCGCCCGCGCCTCGCTGCGCAGCAACAGAAACAGACAGGCGATCATCGGCAACCCGACCAACGAGCCGAAGATGCGCCGTCCGACGTTACTGAGAAAAACGTCCTGATTTATCATGCTGAGACTGTAGGTCACGCAAACAGCGAACAACGCCGCGAAAATCCTGACCGCGAATACGCCGAAGACCTCGCGGACGCCGAGTTCAGTGAGACTGCGCCGGCGCATCCAGCCATACATTGCCATCCCGAAAGCCGAGATAATGCTCATATCCAGAAAAGCGGCCCCAAAGAGTGCCGGACCACCAAACAAAAATCGCCCTGCGGAGACGAGTGCCAGGCTTATCAAGCCGCCTTGCCAGGACCCCAACACGCCAGCCAGGAACAGCAGGTCAGAGCGGATATAGGGCTTGGAAGGCAGCTTGATGAACTCGGATACCAGTAGCGTCAGCAAGAAACCGGTAACCCCGAAGATGATGCCGTAGTAGATTTTATAACGAGCGTCATCGAGAGCGATGTTTCGCTGCAGAAGGATCAGCACCGACACCATGCCGACAAGGGCCGCAGCCTGGAGCAGCAGGAACGGCAACTCGGCGGCTGACGCGGCCGCCTGGGCGGCGATCAATTCCATCATCTCTGCATGTCCCCCGGTCATTACTATTCTTTTGCCGTGGTTCCGGCGTTTGACCTTCACAAATCCCGCGTTTACGCAGGAAAATCAGTACATATAGCCAATCGCTCCACACGACCTCTCGCTCCACCGCGGGCTGCCCTCGGCGAAATCGCCGGACAGGTGCCAACAGCAAGCGACTGACAAGACACGAGTTCGAGTACCTCCTCACCGCCGGCGTCGCACAATGCCGAGCAGGAAAATCAAGAAACGAAGCGAAGCGCCAACCAACAACCGAACGAGAAAACCATCGAGACAGTCTAACGAACGAATTTTACGTCGAAACTAAAGAACTTAGCGTAGATAAATATGCAAGAATTACGCTGTATGTATTTATTTGACAATAGCCTCGTTTAAATACTTAAAAAATCCATATAAATATGTATTTTAAATTCTGACTATAATACACTTAATAATGAAATTGGAATTGATTTACATATAAAATATACATTAATATTTCGGAACTTAACTTCGAGTTCGAATTTTAAAAGCATTAAGTTATAAAAATCAATACTTTTAAATTTGAAACAATATTTTCACATTTCAAATATTAGGCAACATAAAATATGCATACCGATTTTTGCCATGCCGTTACGCACCGAAAAAAGACGGGACCTGCAAGGACGATCGCCTTGCTCCTTTGATCGTTTATGTTAAAAAAACTCGTAAAGTCACACTTTATCCCACGCATCATACAAATGGGTCCCACTTCATGTCAGCCACCAAGCTTGCCATCGTCGGCGTCGGCAAAATCGTTCGCGACCAGCACCTCCCCGCCATCGCAGGCAATCCGGATTTTGAATTGATCTGCACGGCCAGCCGCCACGGTACCGTGGATGGCGTCGCTTCTTACGGCACCATCGAGACCATGCTGGAGGCCGTCGAGGATATCGAGGCCGTATCGCTCTGCATGCCGCCGCAGTACCGTTACGAGGCTGCATATGCGGCGCTGAATGCCGGCAAGCACGTTTTCCTCGAAAAGCCGCCGGGCGCAACGCTTTCGGAAGTTCAGGATCTCGTTCGCCTTGCGGATTCGAAGGGTCTTTCGCTATTTGCAAGCTGGCACTCGCGTTATGCGCCGGGCGTTGAAGCTGCAAAGGCGTTTCTCGCCTCGACAAAAATCGACAGCGTGCATGTCATCTGGAAAGAAGATGTGCGCCACTGGCACCCCAACCAGGCATGGATCTGGCAGGCGGGCGGTCTCGGTGTGTTCGATCCCGGCATCAATGCGCTGTCGATCATCACCCACATCCTGCCCCGCGCGCTGTTCCTGACCAAGGCAACGCTTGAGTTCCCGGAAAACCGCGACGCGCCCATCGCTGCCGAGCTGCATTTTTCCGACGTTACGAAAATGCCCGTGCGCGCCGAGTTCGACTGGCGCCAGACCGGCAAGCAGAGCTGGGATATCGTTGCCGAAACGGCGGCCGGGCAGATGGTGCTTTCGGAAGGCGGCGCGAAGCTCTCCATCAATGGCGAGCAGGCGGTGTCGGAACCTGAGCGGGAATATCCGGCGCTCTACGAGCGTTTTGCGGAAATCATCAAGGCCGGACGCTCTGATGTCGATCTTGCGCCGTTGACTCATGTGGCCGATGCCTTCCTGCTCGGCCGCCACAAATTCGTGGATTCCTTCTACGACTGAGGAGCCGAAAGGCTTTTGGAAGCCTTCCGGAAGACAGGTGCATCAAAGGGCGCGGCTGACGAAACGGTCGCGCCCTGACTTTTTTGCCTGATACAGTGCCTCGTCAACGCTGCGCAAAAGCGTGGCGCGGTCAGCACCGGCCTGAGGGGCGATGGCGCCGCCAATGCTGAGACGCGCACCGACCGCCTGCCCGTCAACATCAAAGGGTTCACGGAAGGCTGCCAGAAGCCTGTCTGCCAGTCCGTTCATCACCTCAGACCTGCTGGGACGGGGTATGAAAATGGCGAATTCGTCGCCCCCCATGCGCACCACCGTGTCTTCGCTGCGGATCGAATTGCGAATGCGGTCGGCGGCAGCGGTCAGTACCCGGTCACCCGCCGGGTGACCGAACGTGTCATTGATCGCCTTGAAACCGTCCAGATCGAGATAGAGCACGCCGAAGGCCTCGTTCTCACGCAGAGCCGCGCCAAGCTGGCCATCGACAATCGCCTCCAGCGCCTTGCGATTGTAAAAGCCGGTCAACGGATCAGTCATCACCGCATCCCGCAATTCACGCTCCGCCAGACTCATTGTGAAATTGGCCTTCTGTAGACGCAGGAGTGCGGCCGCCAGCAGCGCAAAGTGCTTCAGATTGTCAATTTCGCTTTGAGAGAATTTTCTCGGCACCGTATCGACAAGGCAAAAGGCGCCGACCACAAGACCCGGTTCCAACTCGATCGGCGCGCCAGCATAGGAGCGCAATCCGGGACCGCCTTTCACATAGGACATGAAGCGGAAATCCGGATGCTGGGTCAGATCGGAAATGACCACGACATCCTGCCTGGCAATTACTCGGTTGCAGATCGACAGATCGCGCGGGCATTCCGAAAGTTGCATTCCCGCCTGTTCGGCAATATGGAGCCAGTCCTCATCGACGATATGGACGGCCGCACGCGGGACGTCAAAGACGCCCTGCCCCAATCGAGACAGCACTTCCAGTTCCGGCATCTCGGCATTCTTGACGGACATGATTGACCGCACCGCGACCAGACGCTCTATTTCCCCGTCGGGCCGTGAAATCGCCTGTCCCATGATGATGTCCTTCTGCTGTTTCGTCTGTGGCAGCCGCCACCGTCCGTCACCTGTCGGCCGGATCAGACAGCTATGTCTGATTCGGCTCATAATGCGAAAACCGGCAGGCTGCGCCACATGCGAATTTTTGCCAGTCTTTTTGTGTGGGAAACTGTGATCAGGCCTTCTTCTGCCAGCGGCCTTCCGGCGACTGCTGCCAATAGGTCAGCGCATGACCTTCGGTCTTCAGCCTTTTCCAGTGGTTCCGCGCCATTTCCAGCTGGTAGGCATCATATCCGTCGAACATGAACACTATCCGCTCATAGCCCTCCACCGCCGGCGGTTCGGCACCGTCGACGAGAAACCGCACACTCGCCTCGTTACCGTTCGCATTCGACGCCGTCAAAAGAATCGGCTGGTTTTGCGGCGCGGCGGAGCTATCCGTTGCGTGCGGCAGAAAACTGTCGTCACGAAAGGTCCACAGATGCGTGTCGAGGAAATCGCGGCGCTCCTCGTCCACCGTCTGGATCGCGACCTTCCAGCCGCGTTCCAGCGATTTTTCGAGCAAGGGCGGCAATGCATCCTCCAGCTTCGATTCCGTCAGATGGTAGAACAGGATTTCAGTCATCTGCGGACTTGCAGCTCCGGTCGCATCAATCTTCGTAATGGGCGCGAACGAGTTCGTTCAGCAACCGCACACCATAGCCGGATCCCCAGGACTGGTTGATCTCGGTCATCGGCGAACCCATGGCGGTGCCGGCGATATCGAGATGCGCCCAGGGTGTTTCGCCCACGAAACGCTTGAGGAACTGAGCGGCGGTGACAGAGCCCGCCAGACGGCCGGAGCTGTTCTTCATGTCGGCGAATTTGGAATCAATAATCTTGTCGTAATCCTTGCCCAGCGGCATGCGCCACAGCTTTTCCGCAGTAACATCGCCCGCCTGCGAAAGACGTTCAGCCAACTCGTCATCATTCGAGAAAAGGCCAGCCTGAAGATTGCCGAGTGCAACCGTGATCGCTCCCGTCAAGGTGGCGAGGTTGATCATGAATTTCGGGTTGAAACGCTCCTTGGTGTACCAGAGCGCATCGGCGAGAACCAGCCGGCCTTCGGCGTCGGTATTGATGATCTCAATGGTCTGGCCGGACATGGAGGTGACGATATCGCCGGGACGCTGGGCGTTACCATCAGGCATGTTCTCCACCAGACCGATAACGCCGATCACATTGGCTTTCGCCTTGCGGGCCGCGAGCGTGTGCATGAGGCCGGTCACGGCGGCAGCGCCACCCATGTCGCCCTTCATGTCTTCCATGTTAAGGCCGGGCTTCAGCGAGATACCGCCGGTATCGAACACAACGCCCTTGCCGACGAAGGCGATAGGCTCATCCTTCTTGGAGCCGCCGTTCCACTGCATGACCGCAAGCCGGGGCGGACGCGCCGAACCCTGCGCCACACCGAGAAGCGCGTTCATGCCAAGCTTCTTCAGCTCCTTCTCGCCGAGAATTTCGACCTCGACACCGAGCTTCTTTAACTCTTCCGCCTTTTCAGCGAACTCGACAGGACCGAGAACATTCGGCGGCAGGTTGACGAGATCACGCGCCAGGACAACGCCGCCCGCGACGGCCTCCGACACGGCAAAGGCCTTTTCCGCCTCCTGATGGACTGCCGTCACGATGACGATTTCTACTTTCTTCGGCGACTTCTCATCATCGGATTTCTTCTTGGTCTTATAGGCATCGAAGCTATAGGCACGCAGCAGCAGGCCAAGCGCAAAATCCGCAGCCGCCTGCGCACCGACATCGACGCCCGGGGCATCTAGATAGACGGCAACCTTGTCCGCCTTCCTGAAATTGGCGGCAGCGGTGCCGCCGGCACGCAACCAGTCATGGGTGACAAGTTTCGCCGGCTTGCCGAGGCCAATGACGAGAAGCCGGTCGGCGCCCGAACCCTGCGGCGCAATCACGTCGAGTGTCGTCATGGACTTTGCGGAAAAGCCCGAAATCTTTGCCGCCCGTTCAAGCACGCCACCCGGATCGGCTTCCGATGCGCCGGCAGCTGCCTGCGCCTCACCCGAGGCTTGCAGCACAACGGCAAGGGTATTTTCAAGCGAGGCGGAATTGGCGAAAGAAATATCGAATTTGGCGGACATGTTTTCCTGCTCTTAGTGGATAACTTGCGTGTGCGCCCGATCATGGCCTTTTCGGCCCCCGGCGCAACCCTGCATTTTTAAAGGCTCACATTCTTTAAAGGCCGACATTCGCTAAAGGAAAGGCATTTTTGTGGAATGGCCGAACGCGTCATGAAACCGACAGCTTGTTCCACAAAAAGACACAGGCGGTGGAAAAATCATCGTGCAAAACATTTTTGTGAGCGTGCCGGAATAGCCAATTGCAAACGATGCGATTAGATAGGCGGAAATCCGGCGAGCGATCGCGCAGAAAAACAATGTCGACAAGGGCAGTATGAAGCTTCTCGAGAACTATATCCTGCGACGGACAACGCAGATGTTTCTGGTCGCGCTGCTGCCGGTGCTGGCCATCATCTGGACCATCCAGGTTCTCCAGAGAATCAACCTCGTCACCGATACCGGCCAGTCGATGGGCTCTTTCATGGCGCTGGCGACGATGATCCTGCCGACGCTGATCCCCGTCGTGTTGCCTTTTGCCCTCGTCATCGGCATCACCCAGACATTCACGGCGATGAACAACGATTCCGAGCTTGCCATCATCGATGCGGCCGGATCGTCGCGCTCTGTGATGTTTCGCCCGGTTATCATTCTGGCTGCCGTTCTAAGTGCGCTTTCCTTCACCATCACCAACTTCATCGAGCCGCCTGCCCGAAATTCGGCCAGGCAGATGGTGGCGGCTGCCTATGCCGACCTCCTCTCGTCGGTGATCGAGGAAAAGACCTTCCGCGCCGTTCAGGATGGCCTTTACGTGCAGATCGCCCAGCGTCAGGGCCGTATCCTCAAGGGCCTGTTCGTCGCCGACCGCCGCGATCCCAATTTCGATCTTATCTATTACGCCAAGGAAGGCATGATCGATGAAAGCGGCACGTCGCTGACGATGCGCGACGGCGAAGTCCAGCAGAAAACACCTGATGGCAAGGTCTCCATCGTCAAGTTCCTGTCCTATGCCTTCGACCTTTCGACCATGTCGGAAAAGCAGACTTCCGAACCGTCGCTTTCTCCGGGCGATGCGAGCCTCGGTTTCCTTCTCTCGCCAGACGAGAACAACGCGAGTTACAAGCGGTCTCCCGAAAGCTTCCGCAGTGAGTTGCACAAGCGCCTGTCGGACTGGATGTTCGCCTTCGCCTTCGCACTGATATCGCTGGTCATAGCCGCTGATGCGCGCTCGCATCGTGAAGCGCGGATGCATCCGATGGTCGCTGCGCTGGTGACGGCCTTCATGCTGCGCTGGCTCGGTTTTTACGTCACCAACCAGGTCAAGCAGAGCGCGGCCTTCATTCCGCTGGTCTATGCCGTGCCGGGCCTCAGCGGTGCCGCCGCCGCCTTTATTCTCATCACGGGTCGCAAGCCGAGAATGCCGAAGATCATCGCGGATACGGCCAGCCGTCTGCGCCGTCTTTTCTCCAGCCGGCTGGCGCGAAGCTCGGGGAGCGGTAACGCATGATTTTCAGCACCCTCGCCCGGTATTTCCTCAAACGGTATCTGATCACGGCCATCTGGTTCCTGCTCGGCGTATCGGCAATTATCTATCTTGCCGATTTCAGCGAAACGGCGCGGCGCATGTCCAGCGTGCCGGGCTATTCGGTTCCAGGCGCACTTGGTCTCACCGCACTTCGCCTGCCGTTGATCCTGCAGCAGACTATTCCCTTCATCGCACTCTTTGTCGGCATGACGACGCTGATCTCGCTCAACCGGCGTTACGAGCTAGTCGTCACGCGTGCGGCAGGCGTCTCCGCCTGGCAATTCATCCTTCCTTTTGTCCTTGGTGCGGTGTTTCTCGGCATCCTGTCCGTCCTCGTCCTCAACCCAATCGCTGCATGGGGCCAGAACCGCTCGCTGTCGATGGAAGCGGGCTGGCGTAACGAAGGCAGCGGCGGACGCCAGCAGGACATCATTCCATGGATGCGCCAGTCGAGCGGCGGCCAGGACACCATTATCGGCGCCAAGAGCTTCGAAGACAACGGAACGATGCTTCTCGATGTGGTTCTGATCCACCTCGACAAGGACGGAAACATTGTCTCCCGGCAGGACGCGAAGTCGGCAAAGTTGGAAGATGGTTACTGGCTTCTTAACGGCGTCGCGGAAACCCGTGCGGGACATGTGCCAGTTCGGCAAGAGAGCACGCGGATCAGTACCAATCTGAGACGGGAATTCGTTCAGGAACGTATGACGCAGACGGAAACCGTTGCTTTCTTTGATCTTTCTCACAAGATCGAAGTTGCAAAGTCTTTTGGACTGTCGTCGAAAGCGCTTGAGACGCAGTATCATTTCCTGCTATCGACGCCCCTGCTTCTGGTTGCGATGACCTTGATCGCCGCGACAGTTTCATTAAAGTTCAGCCGCTTCGCCCAGTCGCGCTCCGTGATTCTGGGTGGAATCGTTTCCGGCTTCGTGCTTTATGTAGTAACCGTGCTCGTAAGGGCATTCGGGAGTGGTGGCGTTGTCCCTCCCACCGTCGCGGTCTGGGTTCCAGTCATCGTGGCGTTGGCTTTGGGGGCAACCATTCTGCTTCATCAGGAGGACGGCTAGTGGCGGTATATGACCGCGGGAATATCAGGCGGCTTTGGACGGCCCTTCTGACAGGTGCCGCTGTGTGCGCATATTTGGCATCCAGCCCGGTCGCTTTCGGCCAGGGTGGTTTGCTTGCGCCCGGAAGCCAAGACGATTCGAAACTCCTGCTTACGGCAAATGAACTGACCTATAATCGCGATTCCCAGCGTGTCATCGCAAAGGGTGTGGTTCGCATGCATTATTCGGGCTACCGTATGGTGGCCCAGCAAGTGGAATATAATCAGCAGACGGGCCGCGTGATTGCGCACGGCAACATCGAGCTGATCGAGCCCGGCGGCAACAAGATCTATGCCGACGAGATGGATGTCACTGACGATTTCGGTCAGGGCTTCGTCAATGCGCTGCGCGTCGAGACCCCGGACAATACCCGCATCGCGGGTGAAAGCGCCGAACGGCTCGAAGGCGACCGCATGGTCCTCAATAACGGCGTCTATACCGCCTGTTTGCCCTGCGCCGAACGGCCCGAAAAGGCGCCGCTGTGGCAGGTCAAGGCTGAACGTGTCATTCAGGACGGCAAGACCCATACGATCCGGCTGGAAAAAGCCCGCTTGCAGCTTTTCGGCCATTCGATCGCATACGTCCCGTTCCTGACGGTTCCGGACAATACGGTGAAGCGGAAGTCCGGATTCCTGTTTCCGCAGATGAGCATGACCAACAAGCTCGGCTTCGGTTTCGGTGTACCCTACTTCCAGGTCCTTTCCGATACATCGGATTTGACCATCACCCCTACCTATTACACCAAGCAGGGCTTGCTGCTTCAGGCGGAGTTGCGCCAGCGTTTCGAAACCGGCATGCATACGCTGACGATCGCCGGCATCAGCCAGCAATCTTCTGATACATTTATCGCAGGAACTAGCGATGCGCTGAACGACCAGCGCGGCATGGTGGCAAGCAAGGGCAATTTCAGCATCAATCCGCGCTGGGCCTTCGGCTGGGATGCGATGGTGCAGACGGACAACAACTTCTCGCGTACCTATAATCTAAAAGGCTACAAAAACGACGTTCAGACGAACCAGATATATCTGAGCGGCATGAGTGAGCGAAACAGCTTCGACGCCCGCGGCTATTACTTCAACGTTCAGGATACGGACAATTCCGAACTGAAGGAGCGAAAGCAGGCGATCGTTCATCCTGTGATGGATTATCGATACTTCGTGCCGGATCCAATCTATGGCGGTGAACTATCACTGACCACGAATTTTACCAGCATCAGCCGGTCGACGCAGGATTCTTACGCTTTGGGCGGTTATCCACGCTTCAACGGCCTGGAGGGTTCTTACACACGCCTTTCCACCGAAGCCGAATGGAAGCGCACCTTCACGATGGATAGCGGCCTGCAGATCACGCCGATCCTTGCCGCCCGTGGCGATGCGCTGTGGACGGATATGTCGGCGGCAAGCTTTACATCGGGTGGCACGTCCTATGCCTATCAGGGCATGATGCAGGACGATGCGGCGTTGCGAGGCATGGTAACCGGCGGTCTGGAAGTGCGTTACCCCTGGCTGTTCACCGCGCTTAACAGCAACCATGTGATCGAGCCTATTGCGCAGATTTTTGTGCGTCCGAACGAACAATATGCCGGCCGCTTCCCCAACGAAGATTCGCAGGCTTTCGTGTTCGACGCGACCAACCTGTTCGAACGTGACAAGTTCTCCGGTTTCGACCGGATCGAGGGCGGCACGCGCGCAAACATCGGTCTGCGCTACAACGGCACATTCGACAATGGCTACGGCATTCGCGCCATTGCCGGCCAGTCTTTCCATCTGGCGGGTGACAATTCTTTCGCCTCCTACGATCTCGTCAATGTCGGCGCGAATTCCGGTCTCGAATCCGACCGCTCGGACTACGTCGCCATGGCAGCCTTCGATGCGCCAATCGGTCTTTCGCTGTCGTCGAGCCTGCGCTTCGACAAGGACAATCTCGAGATCAACCGTTCCGAGACAGGCGTCAGCTATTCGGACCGCCGCCTCACCGGCAAGCTCAGCTATACGCAGGTCAAGGCGCAGCCGCAGTACGGCTACAATGAAGACCGCGATATCGTTCAGGCGTCCGGTACGCTGCGCATGGACGACAACTGGTCGCTGTTCGGCTCGATCAACTACGATCTGAACGGAAAATTTGCCGCCGAGCGCCGTATTGGCATCGCCTATCAAGATGAATGCACGATCTTGACGGTCAGCTACTCCGACGAGGGCAATATCACGTCCAGCCGGCAGGCCGCCAATGACTGGTCGATCAATGCCCGTCTGGCGTTCCGCACACTCGGCGATGTCAGCATCGGCTCCGCAAACGAGGACTGGGCCGATATGGATATCGGCTGGAAACCGAACAATTACTGAGTTTAAAGGCAGGCCAGACAGCATCGTGGCCTGCCTTTTTGCCATCCAGCCAGTAAAAGTCACGGTTTTGCCGCAACAACGCGCCAGGGTTCGTCCGGTATAGAACCATCGGGTTTCTTTCAACAAACCGACACATTGCCGTCTTGCAGATCGCGATGATATATACGTGGCAAATTCGCGGTGCGGATGCACAGGTGCAGATCTGAGAAGCCGGGGTAAGGAATATTCCCCATTGGCAGACAGAACAGATTGGCGGGACGGGGAAACAGACCCCCGCCCGACGAAAGGGAGAAGGATATGATGAATTTCGGAAAGACGGCTTTGCGTGGCGCTGCTTTCGCCTTTGCGATATTCGCCGTTCCCATGGCCGTTGCGCCCTTTGCCAGCCAGGCCTTCGCCGACAGCACGGTCAAGATCGTCGTCAACAAGACCCCCATCACCAACGACGACATTGCCAGGCGTGTCGCCTTTCTGAAGTTGCAGCGTCAATCCGGCAATCTCGCCGAAAAGGCACGCGAGCAGCTGGTTGATGAGGCGCTGAAACGCGAAGAAATCGGCCGTGTGAAAATGTCGGTCAGCACCCAAGAAGTCGATGCGGCTTTTGCGCGCTTTGCTGCAAACAACAAGATGAACCCGCAACAGCTGACGCAGATCCTCTCCAAGGCCGGTGTCGGCGCCGACCACTTCAAAGCCTTCATTGCCGTGCAGATGAGCTGGCCGCGCCTTGTGAACGCCCGTTATGGTGCGCGTGGCAAGATGTCTAACCAGGACCTCGTCACCCGCCTGAGGGAACGCGGCGACAAGCCGGTAACGACGGAATATTTCCTGCAACAGGTGATCTTTGTCATTCCGGAATCGAAGCGCAATGCCATCACCGGCAAGCGCAAGGCCGAGGCTGAAGCCTCGCGCAAGCGTTATCCGGGCTGCGACCAGGCCATGACTTTCGCGGCCACCATGCGGGACGTGGCGATCAAGGATCTTGGACGGATTCTGGCGCCCGAACTGCCGGAAGAGTGGAAGCCTCTCGTGGAAAAGACCAAGGAAGGCGGCACCACAGGAACACGTGTGACCGAAAAGGGCGTCGAATATCTGGCAATCTGCAAGCAGCGTCAGGTTTCCGACGATTACGCAGCGGAAATGGTGTTCAAGTCCGAAGACCTGATGAAGGCCAAGGGTGGCGAAAACCCGAACGAGAAGAAATATATGGATGAGCTGCGCAAGAAGGCGCAGATCGTCAACACCTGATACGAGAGCCGGCCTTTCCGTGACACATGCATCCCTGCCGCTTGCCCTGACACAGGGAGATCCAGCCGGTATCGGCCCTGATATCGCCATTGCCGCCTGGGCCAAGCGCCGGGAGAACGGCGTGGCGCCCTTCATCTTCATCGGCGATCCCGATGTGGTGGCGAGCCGTGCGGCGCTGCTTGGCATACCGGTCAATATCGAGACCTGCGAAGCGGCGGACGCCGTCGGCGTGTTCGACCGTGCTTTTCCCGTTCTTCCTCTTCCCGTCGGTTTCGAGGTTCAGGCCGGCCAGCCGCATGTCGGAGCCGCTCATGCGACGATCAAAGCGATCGAGCTCGCCGTTGCCTTGACGGTCGAGGGCAAGGCTTCCGCCGTCGTCACCAATCCGATTGCGAAATCCGTGCTTTACGAAGCAGGCTTCGGTTTTCCCGGTCACACGGAATTTCTCGCCGATCTGGCTTTGCGCCTGACCGGCAAACAGGTGATGCCGGTGATGATGATTGCCGGACCCAAGGTCCGCGTCGTGCCGGTAACGATCCATATCCCAGTAAAAGACGTGCCTTCGGCGCTGACGGAAGAGCTGATCGTTACGACCTGCCGCATTATCGATGCTGATCTGCGGCAGAAATTCGGCATCGAGGCACCACGACTGGCGGTCGCCGGTCTCAATCCGCACGCGGGTGAAGATGGGGCATTGGGCACGGAGGACCGCGATGTGGTTCACCCTGCGACCATACGGTTGCGGAAAGACGGGATCGACGCTTTCGGCCCCCTGCCCGCCGATACGATGTTCCACGATGCCGCCCGCAGGCGCTATGATGTCGCCGTCTGCATGTATCACGATCAGGCCCTTATCCCTGCCAAGGCGCTTGGCTTTGACGATTCCGTCAATGTCACGCTCGGCCTGCCCTTCATCAGGACCTCGCCCGACCACGGCACCGCCTTCGGCATCGCCGGCCAGGGCATTGCCAGCGAAACGAGCCTTGTCGCAGCGCTGAAGATGGCGGCGGAGATTTCTCTTCGCAGCCGGGTCGGCGCATAATGGCCGCGATTGACGGATTGCCGCCGCTACGCGATGTCATTCAGCGCCATGGGCTAGACGCTAAGAAGTCGCTCGGGCAGAACTTCCTGTTCGATCTCAACCTCACCCAGAAGATCGCCCGAACCGCTGGGCCGCTTGACGGCGTGACGGTCATTGAGGTTGGCCCCGGGCCTGGCGGCCTCACCCGCGCCATTCTATCGCTCGGTGCCAAAAAGGTTATCGCCATTGAGCGGGACAGCCGCTGCCTGCCGGCACTTGCGGAGATCGAAGCGCATTATCCCGGACGTCTTGAGGTCATCGAGGGTGATGCGCTGAAGACCGATTTCGAGGCTTTGGTTCCCGCTGGCGAACCGGTGCGGATCATTGCCAACCTGCCTTACAATGTCGGCACGCAATTGCTGGTCAACTGGCTGCTGCCGAAAGAATGGCCGCCTTTCTGGCTCTCCATGACGCTGATGTTCCAGAAGGAAGTCGGCCAGCGCATCGTGGCAGAAGAAGGCGACAACCATTACGGCCGCCTTGGCGTTCTCGCCGGCTGGCGCACGGTTTCGGAAATGGCCTTCGACGTCCCGCCGCAGGCCTTCAGCCCACCGCCTAAGGTTACCTCGACGGTCGTGCATCTGCTGCCAAAGGAAAAGCCGCTGCCCTGCGATGTCGCGAAGCTCGAAAAGGTAACGGAAGCCGCCTTCGGCCAACGCCGCAAGATGCTGCGCCAGAGCGTGAAAAGCCTTGGCGGTGAAGTTCTGCTGGAAAAGGCAGGCATTGACGCGACACGACGGGCTGAAACGCTGTCGGTCGAGGAATTTGTGACGCTGGCGAACTGCCTGTAATTGAAGGCGACGTTTCGGCACTTCTAACGCGGGTGACAGAATTAGGGGACAAGCGCGTGGAGAGTGCCGGTTTTCACTACAAGCTCCACATGCCCGTCGGATCGCCTGATTGCGCGGTCGTGTTGCTACACGGTTCGGGAAGAACGGAGGAAGATCTCGCTTTGTTTGGCCGTGCCGTTTTCCCCAACGGCATTCTGTATGCTCCGAGAGGCATTGTGCCATGGGAAAATGGCTTCGCGTTTTTTCGCAGAAAGCCCGACAGACAACTCGATATCGACGACCTGAAACATCAAGCCGCCGGGCTTTGCCGGTTTATCGAATTCGTATTTCAGCAGACGGGGCAAAGACCCTTTCTCGTGGGATATTCAAACGGTGCGATCATCGCGGCTGAAACAATCTGCCAGAATCGTCATCTGTCGAGGGGTGCAATTCTGCTTCGGCCACTATCCCCACGCAATAACGAGCATTTTCCGAAGCTCACCGGATATCCTGCGCTCCTGCTTGCAGGTGCGCATGATGAGCGGCGGCATCGCGATGATGCGCCCCATTTGGCCGATCAATTTTCGACTGCGGGCGCGGATGTGGTACTGGACACACTCGACACAGGCCACGGCTGGGCAGCAGACGCGGCAGACGAGCGCCTGTCCCGGCAATGGCTACGTCAGCATTAGAGATAACACGCCGCTTTAACTGCCAAATCAGAGCTGCGGTTCTTCCGCAAGCAGTCCGCGCACGAAATCGAACATGCCGTGGCGGCGGTCGCGGCGCACACGTTCGGCCTTGACTATCGCTTCTACGGCCTCGAAGGCCGCCTGCAGGTCGTCGTTGAGGATGACGTAGTCGTAATCGCGCCAGTGCTCGATCTCGGCGCGGGAATTGAGAAGCCGGGTCTGGATCACCGCTTCGGTGTCCTCGGCGCGGCGGTGCAGGCGCGATTGCAGCTCGGTCATGGTTGGCGGCAGGATGAAGATCGACACGACGTCGGCCTTCATCTTGTCCTGAAGCTGTTCGGCGCCCTGCCAGTCGATGTCGAACAGCATGTCGCGTCCGGCCGCCATCGCCACTTCCACCGGCTCGCGCGGCGTGCCGTAAAAATTGCCGTGAACCTCGGCCCATTCCAGAAGCTCATCGCTGTCACGCAGGCGCTCGAAGTCGCGCTTGGAGATGAAGTGGTAGTGGATGCCTTCAATCTCGCTCTGGCGGCGCGGGCGCGTCGTCACGCTGACGGACAGGCTGATGTTCTTGTCCTTGTCGAGCAGGTTGCGCGCTATCGTGGACTTACCAGCGCCCGATGGCGATGAAATCACCAGCATCAGCCCTCTGCGGGCAATCGTAACAGGGGAATTGTTCACCGGAACCATGGGTCTACTCCAGATTTTGGACCTGCTCGCGGAACTGGTCGATAACCACTTTCAGCTCTATGCCTGCTGCGGTTACCGCACTGGCGTTCGATTTGGAACAGATTGTATTCGACTCGCGGTTAAATTCCTGTGCAAGAAAATCGAGCTTGCGGCCAACTGGCCCGCCATGAGCCAAAAGTTCGCGCGATGCCTGGACATGTGCGTGTAGCCGGTCGACCTCTTCGCGCAGATCCGCCTTGGTAGCGATCAGTGCGGCCTCGGCGTGCAGACGGTCGCGATCGAGCCCGTGCATCCCATCGCCAATAAGGGCAATCTGCTGGGCAAGCCTTGCAGCGATCTGTTCCGGCTGGCGGGAAGGATCGTTTTCGATGAGGTTCACGAGTTGCTCGATCCTGTCGATCTGCCCGGACAGGATGGCAAACAGGGAAGCCCCTTCCCGCTCGCGCATGTCCTTCAGCTTCTCGACGGCGGCGGCAAAGCCCGCAAGCACGTCGGCGTTGCGCGCGGCTTGCGCCTCGGCGTCATCTTCCGCCTCGCGAAAATCGACGAGCCCGCGCAGCGACAGTAGCGTATCGAAGCTCAGCGGCTTGTCGTCGACGACGTCGCCCAGTTCTTCCTTGAGAGCGAGAACTGCGGCAAGAGCATCGCGGTTGATCACCGCCTCCAGCCGGTTTTCCGCAATCGCCAGCGTCAATCCTGCCTGAATATTGCCGCGGGAAAGATGCTGTGCCGCGATTTCCCGCAGGCCCGTTTCCAGCGCTTCCAGACCGTTTGGCAGGCGCAGGCGCACATCGAGCCCCTTGCCGTTCACCGAGCGCAATTCCCACGCCCAGCGGTAACGGCCGGAGGTTCCTTCGCTGCGCGCGAACCCGGTCATCGATTGCAATGTCATATTCAGAAAGCCCCCATCATGCCGTGCAAAAAACCGGGCCTTGCGATGGCAAGGCCCGGTCAGAACTATCAGTTATTGGCCGGTTTTTCCGCCTCGGTGCCGCCGGGCTGACCATCCACGACAACATCGGGATTGGCGCCGGAAGCCGCTTTTTCGGCCTCGATCTTGCGCCAGCGGCGCACATTGGCGTTATGTTCGTCCAGCGTCTTTGCAAACACATGGCCGCCGGTGCCATCGGCAACAAAGTAGATGTCATCGGTGCGCCACGGGTTGGCAACCGCCTCGAGTGCGGCCCGGCCCGGATTGGCGATGGGAGACGGTGGCAGGCCCTTGATGACATAGGTGTTGAAGGGCGTCTGCTTTTGCAGGTCCGACTGGTAGATCGGACGGTCGGACGGTTTACCGTCGCCGCCGAAGAGACCGTAGATGATCGTCGGGTCGGATTGCAGGCGCATGCCCTTCTTCAGCCGGTTGTAGAACACCGAAGCGACATGGGCGCGCTCGTCGTCCTTGCCGGTTTCCTTCTCCACGATCGAGGCGAGCGTCACGAATTCCTCGACCGTCTTGATTGGCAGGTCTGGGTCACGACGTTCCCAGATCATGTCGATCAGCTTCTCCTGCGCCGCACTCATCTGGTTGATGATTTCCTCACGCTTCGTACCACGGGTAAAGCGATAGGTATCGGGGCGAAGGCTGCCTTCCGGCGGCAGGGTGGCGGGCAATTCGCCATCCAGCACCTCGTCGGCGGCAAGCCGCGCGAACATCTGCTTGACGGTCAGACCTTCCGGCAACGATACGGAATAAAGGATCGATTTGCCCGACTCCAAGAGCATCATGATATCCTTCATCGATGCGCCGGCCTTGATTTCGTATTCGCCCGCCTTCAGCGTCTGGTCCTTCTGCAGGTAGCTGCCCGTCATCAGGCGGAAGACACGGGCATTGGATACGACGTCATTGCGCTCGAGATTATTGGCGATCTCGATGAGGCCTGCGCCGTTGCGCACCGTGAAATGTGTGTTCGTCTGAAGCGGACCGGGCTCCTGGAACGCATTGATCATGTAATAGAAGGCTGCGACAGCAAGCACACAGACGGCAACCGCAAGCGTCATCAGAAAATTCAGGAAGATCACCAGCTGGCCATGGGCCTTGCGGGAGCGCTTCGGTGGAGCCGGCACTTTTTCCGGCCGAAGCGCTTCGGTCGGGGATTTCGGGATGATCGGGCCGCGATTGCCCTCACCCGCGCCGTCTCGTCCGTATGGTCCCTGGCTGTTCTGGTTCGTGTCGCTCACCGTCGGTCCTTTTCAGTTCGGCGTTGTCAGCGCTTTTTGCGCAGGTAATGCGGCAAAAACAGGTTCGGAATGCCTTCCTGCACCACATAGAGACATCGTGAAGACCTCATTGTCCTCCTTCACGAATCGTCGTTTCCGGCAAAGCCGGTCAAGGAAAGCCATCTGCGGCGGGAAATTCACCCGCAGCAGGAAATCATTCCGAAACCGGCAAACCGTCTTCCGTAAACGACTACAATATCGGCGCGAAAATCGAAATGGCTTTCGCAAGCCGCAATGCGTTCTTCAAAGAAGAGCGCTCTCAGGCACCCGGCGGGAGGGAGCCGCACCGCTTTAGGCGGTTTGCGGCACCGGGTTTTCGTCGTGATTTACGCTTCGTAGCGACGCAGTACGAGGGAGGCGTTGGTGCCGCCAAACCCGAAGGAGTTCGACAAGGCGACGTTGACCTGCCTCTTGCGCGCCTTGTGCGGCACCAGATCGATCTTCGTCTCCACGTCGGGATTGTCGAGGTTCAGCGTCGGCGGAACGATATTGTCGCGGATCGCAAGCGTGGCGAAAATCGCCTCGATAGCGCCAGCTGCTCCGAGAAGATGGCCGGTGGCCGACTTTGTGGAAGACATGGAAATCTTCGACGCCGCGTCACCAACCAGCCGCTCGACCGCACCAAGCTCGATCGTATCGGCCATGGTGGACGTGCCGTGGGCGTTGATGTAGTCGATATCGTCAGGCGTGAGGCCGGCGCGCTTCAGCGCCATCGCCATGCAGCGATACGCGCCATCGCCATCTTCTGACGGTGCGGTGATGTGATAGGCATCACCGGAAAGGCCGTAACCGACGACTTCGGCATAAATCTTTGCGCCGCGCGCCTTGGCATGTTCCAGCTCTTCCAGAACGACGATGCCGGCACCTTCGCCCATGACGAAACCGTCACGGTCGCGGTCATAGGGACGGGACGCCTTCTGCGGATCGTCGTTATGCTGGGTGGAAAGCGCCTTGCAGGCGGCAAAGCCGGCAAGCGCGATGCGGCAGACCGGTGATTCGGCGCCACCTGCGACCATGACCTCGGCATCGCCGAACGCAATCATCCGGGCAGCATCGCCGATGGCATGCGCACCGGTCGAGCAAGCCGTCACTACGGCGTGGTTCGGACCGCGCAGCTTGTGACGGATTGAGACGTGGCCGGAAACCAGGTTGATCAGACGGCCGGGAATGAAAAATGGAGAAATGCGGCGGGGGCCCTTGTCGCGCAGCGTATAACCCGCCTCGACAATACCTTCCAGACCGCCGATGCCGGAGCCGATCAGAACGCCCGTGGCGACCTGGTCCTCGTCCGTTTCGGGATGCCAGCCGGCGTCCGCAAGCGCCATGTCGGCAGCGGCCACACCGTAAAGGATGAACGGATCGATCTTGCGCTGCTCTTTGAGTTCCATCCAGTCATCGGCATTGAACGTGCCGTTGGAGCCATCGCCGACGGGAATGCGACAGGCAATCTTTGCGGGCAAGTCTTCGACTTCGAACTCAGTCACGAGACGGGCACCGTTCTGGCCGGCAAGCAGCCGTTCCCAGGTGATTTCCGTTCCGCATCCAAGAGGAGATACCATGCCGGTACCGGTGATAACGACACGCCTCATCGCCAACGCTCCGCCCTTATCCAAATCATCGGTCTTTTTGCAACGCCACACACCATGGAATGGCGGGAACAGGCGCTGCACCATTTTGAATGTCCGCATAATCTTCCGCAGGCCGGAGCCGGTTCGGAAACTTATGCATTCGTCAGGACGCACGTCTTTCGGGCGCGTTCTGTTTCACGATAAAATATTGGCCCGGACAAGCCGGGCCAAGACGGGAGGTTGTTACACCTCCCCAATACAGGTCGATCAGGCCTGGGCCTTCTCGATGAACTTGACAGCGTCGCCAACAGTCAGGATCGAGTCAGCTGCGTCGTCTGGGATCTCGACGCCGAATTCTTCTTCGAAAGCCATGACCAGTTCAACGGTATCGAGCGAATCAGCGCCCAGATCGTCAATGAAGCTTGCGCCTTCAACAACTTTGTCGGCGTCGACGCCCAGATGATCAATTACAATTTTCTTTACGCGTTCTGCGATATCGCTCATGTCGGTTTCCTCGACCTTTATTTTGAAGGGAATGCCTTACGGCACCCTGCCCTGTTAGAAGCCCTCATGCGCCGTTCAAATCCGGCACTGCTGGCAAACCCGTTCAACCCGGTCCAAGCTAGACATCGTCGCGCAAAATCGCAACGGCTTCCTGTCTCTCCGGGACGACTGTTCACAGTCTTGGCCCGATTAACACGGTTTCAACCGGTCGAAAAGCCTGAAAACGCGCTAAGCACAACGTATGACAGGCAATTTCGCCGGAAACCGGCATGGAGGGTCTTGCGGCGCCCGACACCAAACAAGGTGCAGAAACAGCGCCGCAATCGTTTCAAGACGCCTTTCAGGTGGCGTCAGATCATCGCCATGCCGCCATTGACGTGCAAGGTCTGGCCGGTCATGTAAGCAGCTTCATTGGAAGCAAGATAAAGTACGGCCGAAGCGACTTCGGCGCCCGTTCCCATGCGCTTCATGGGAATGGCACCCATGATGGCGTCTTTCTGCTTGTCGTTCAGCTTGCCGGTCATCGCACTTTCGATGAAGCCAGGCGCCACGCAGTTGACGGTGACGTTGCGGGTGGCGATTTCCTGTGCCAGCGACTTCGAAAAACCGATCATGCCGGCCTTGGAGGCGCAATAGTTCGCCTGGCCGGGATTGCCGGTGACGCCGACGATGGAGGTGATGTTGATAATGCGGCCGAAACGGCGGCGCATCATCGGATGCGTCAGTTCACGCGTCAGGCGGAACATCGCGGTCAGGTTCACCTCGATGACGTTGTCCCAGTCCTCGTCGCTCATGCGCACGAACAGGCCGTCCTTGGTAATCCCGGCATTGTTGACAAGAATGTCGACGCCTTCCAGCTCGGCCTCGGCCTTTTCGCCCAGCGCCTTGACCTCGGCACGATCGGCAAGGTTGGCCGGGAAAATCTTGACGCGGTCGCCAAGTTCCGCCGCCAGGGCTTCGAGCTTTTCAACGCGCGTGCCGTGCAGGCCGACGGTTGCGCCCTGGCTGTGCAGAAGGCGGGCGATTTCCTCGCCAATGCCGCCGGTCGCGCCGGTTACGAGAGCCTTGCGGCCTGTCAGATCAAACATGTTCCGTTCCTTCTTTAGAGCAATTCCGCAAAAGCCTTTTAGCGGAATTGCATCGGGAATTACCGTAAAACAAAAAGCCGATGCGGGGCGAAGCCCGTCTCAACCGATAAGAGTGGCGAGAAGCTGGTCGATATCGGCAGCGCCGTTGACGGCAACGCCGTTCACCGTCTTGTCGATGCGACGGGCAAGACCCGTCAGCACCTTGCCCGAGCCGATCTCGTAAAGCTGCGTCACATTGTTGGCGGCGAACCATTCCACCGTCTCGCGCCAGCGCACCTGGCCCGTCACCTGCTCGACCAGCAAAGCGGCGATCTCATTGGCGTCGGAAACGGGGGCGGCACGCACATTGGCGATAACAGGCACGACCGGGTTATTCTTTTCGACAGCCGCCAGCGCCTCGCGCATGGCTTCCGCCGCCGGCGCCATCAGCGCGGAGTGGAAGGGCGCGGAAACAGGCAGCATGATGGCGCGCTTGGCGCCCTTTTCGGAAGCGATCGCAGCCGCCTTCTCGACAGCCGCCTTGCCGCCGGAAATGACCAGCTGGCCGCCGCCATTGTCGTTGGCGATCTGGCAGACGCCGAGAATGGCAGCCTCTTCACAGATTGCCGAAACAGCATCGTGCTCCAGCCCGATGATCGCTGCCATCGCGCCCTCGCCCACCGGCACGGCAGCCTGCATGGCATTGCCGCGGATGCGGAGAAGCCGTGCGGTATCGGCAACCGAGAAGGTGCCGGCAGCACAGAGCGCGGAATATTCACCGAGCGAATGGCCAGCGACATAAGAAACGGCGTCGGAGAGCTTCAGACCCCGCGCTTCCAGAACCCGCATGACCGCCATGGACACCGCCATGAGCGCCGGCTGGGCATTGGCCGTCAGCGTCAGCGTTTCTTCCGGGCCATTCCACATGATGTCGGAAAGCTTCTGGCCGAGCGCGTCATCAACCTCCTGGAACACAGCCCGTGCTTCCGGATAGGTATCGGCGAGTTCCTTGCCCATGCCGATGGCCTGGCTTCCCTGACCGGGAAATGTGAATGCAATACCCATGGGATGTGGTCCTTCTTGTCTGGCCTTGCCTTTATTCTTTTCGACTTCCATTCACATTCCGGCCTGCGGAGTCAAGGCTTGAAGCCCTTCGGCACCCCATCGACGCGGTTTTGCCGATCTATTTTCCCCTTTCTTTTCATCATATTTTTTCTTGCACTGCGGCAATTCCCCATTACTTTCATGCCACCTTTCAAATATCTGGCCAAGCACCGGGACATTTCCATGAAACAGAGACTATTGGGCCGCACGGGCATTTCCGTGTCCGAAATTTGCCTTGGCACAATGACGTGGGGCACGCAGAACACTGAAGCCGAAGCGCATGCGCAGATGGATTACGCGCTGGAGAACGGCGTCAATTTCTTCGATACGGCCGAGCTTTACCCCACCACCCCCGTTTCCGCCGAAACGCAGGGACGGACGGAAGACTATATCGGCACATGGTTCGAAAAGACCGGCAAGCGCGACCAGGTCGTGCTCGCCACCAAGGTCGCCGGTTCCGGGCGTGACTATATTCGCGGCGGGCGCGATATCGATGCGAGCGCCATCCGCGAGGCAGTAGATACCAGCCTCACGCGCCTGAAAACGGATTACATCGACCTCTATCAGATCCACTGGCCGAACCGCGGCACCTATCACTTCCGCGGCGCCTGGAGCTTTGATGCTTCCGGTCAGGAAAAGGAGCGCACGCTTGCCGAGATAACCGAAAAGCTCGACACGCTCGGCGAGCTGGTAAAGGCCGGCAAGATCCGCGCTATCGGCCTTTCCAACGAAAGCGCATGGGGTACACAGAAATATATCGATATTGCCGAGGCCCGTGGCCTGCCGCGCGTCGCAACCATCCAGAACGAATATAACCTGCTCTATCGCAGCTTCGATCTCGACATGGCGGAAGTCGCGCATCACGAAGATGTCGGCCTGCTGGCCTACTCGCCGCTGGCGGCGGGGCTGCTCACCGGCAAGTATCAGAACGGCGCACGCCCTGCGGGCTCGCGCGGCACCATCAACAAGGACCTCGGCGGTCGCCTGCAGCCGCATCAGGAAGCGCCGGTCAAGGCCTATCTTGAGCTAGCCGCACAACACGGCATCGATCCGGCCCAGCTCGCCATCGCGTTCTGCCTGACACGCCCCTTCATGGCCTCCGCCATCATCGGCGCAACGACCATGGAGCAGCTGAAGGTGGATATCGCAGCAGCCGATGTGGCGCTATCGGAAGAGGTGCTGAAGGGTATTGCGGCGATCCATCGGCAATATCCGATGCCGATCTGACGACAGCGCAGCGCGCTTTTTCGCCTCCGGTCCTTGCATTCCGGGCAAAAATGGGTATAAGCGCGCTGTTCACAACACCCGGTCCAATTGGCTGGTGGCTGAACGGAGGGCTGGTTTCGGTAACGAAACAGCAGGAACCATAAGGTTTTTCCGGCCTCCCGTGTCTCCGCTCTCGACCGTCTCGAACAACGCTTTTCTTGCTTTAAGGCTTCGCAGCCTAACCAGGAGCAGTCGTTGAGGCTTAGCGCCGTTGCCGGGTGAAGGACGAAACGCAAGAAAGGCAAAGCTTAAATGGCTCTTTACGAACACATCTTCCTTGCCCGGCAGGATATTTCTGCCCAGCAGGTCGACGCACTTGTCGAGCAGTACAAGGGCGTTATCGAATCGTTCGGCGGTAAAGTCGGACGCGTCGAGAACTGGGGTCTGAAGTCCCTCACCTACCGCATCAAGAAGAACCGCAAGGCTCACTACGCTCTCATGGACATTGACGCTCCGGCGCCTGCGATCCACGAAATCGAGCGCCAGATGCGCATCAACGAAGACGTTCTTCGCTACATGACCATCGCCGTCGAAGCCCACGAAGAAGGCCCGTCCGCGATGATGCAGAAGCGCGACCGTGACGACCGTCCGCGCCGCGATGGCGACCGTCCGGATCGTGGCCCGCGTGAAGATCGTGGTCCCCGCGCACCGCGCGAAGGTGGCTTCGGCGACCGCGAAGACCGTCCGCGCCGTCCGCGCGAAGACCGTGCATAAGGAGAATTGACCAATGGCTGATACATCCTCTTCCCAGGCACGCCGCCCGTTCCACCGCCGTCGCAAGACGTGCCCCTTCTCCGGCGCAAACGCTCCGAAGATCGACTACAAGGACGTTCGTCTCCTGCAGCGCTACATTTCCGAGCGCGGCAAGATCGTTCCTTCCCGCATCACGGCCGTTTCCCAGAAGAAGCAGCGCGAACTCGCCCAGGCGATCAAGCGCGCCCGTTTCCTCGGCCTGCTGCCTTACGTCGTAGCGTAATGATTTGAAACGAGGCCGCGCTTTGGCGCGGCCTCGTCTTCCACGATGCAACTGACTTTTAATCAGTAGGTTGCGAGTTCAAATCCTTCCGCGTTGGGCGCGGATCGATACCATAAAACCCATGTTGGGGACGACGATCCTGATTGGACCGGTCCTCTAACTGCTCAAGTTTCCAGCAGGACAGCGAAGTGCAAAAGTTGAACCAGACAGTGCTGATCACCGGCGTTCTCGCCGGCATATGCGCCGCGTTTCTAACGCTTGGCGCAACGGCACAGTCGTCCTTTTCCTTCCTGCTTTACGCCGGTTCCGCCATGCCCATCTTCATCGCCGGCATGGGCTGGGGAAATCGCGCAGCCGTCGTTGCGATCATCACCACGGCTATCATCGGCGCGCTCGTCATATCGCCGCTTTTCTCGCTGACCATTGCGATCTTCACGCTGATCCCGGCGGGCTGGCTTTCGCATCTTGCCAATCTGGCGCGCCCGGCCTCGGAACTCGGCGGCCCGGATGACCTGCTTGCCTGGTATCCGCTGTCCGGCATCGTCCTGCATCTCTGCCTTCTGGTTTCGGTTGCCGTCGTCATTCTCGGCTGGATGATCGGTTACGGTCCCGATCTCGTCGCGAGCATGGTCGATCTGATGATGACCTCCGTGCAGAGCCGCGAACCGCTGTTCGAACCCAATGTCGAGGCACTGGCGCAGACGAAGTCGCTGCTGGTTCTGATGCTGCCGATCGTTCAGGGCGGCCTGTGGGTCATCCTTTTGTTTGCGGCCTATTATTTCGCGGCCCGGCTGGTCGGTTCCTTCGGCAAGGGTCTTCGCCCACGCGAGGACATTCCTTCCGCACTGCGTATGCACCGCAACGCCATCTTCGTTTTTCTCTGCGGCATCGTCGCCATGTTCTTCGGTGGCGTCGCCGCGATGGTCGGCGCAGTCGTCTGCGGCACCTTCGGCGCGGGCTTCCTGATGGCAGGTTACGCCTCGCTGCACAAACGCGCGCGTGGAAAGGACTGGCGTCTGCCGGTTCTCATCCTCGCCTATCTCTCGGCGGTCTTTGTCTTCCCGCTGCTTATCATTCTCGTTTTGGGATTGAGCGACGTGCGCAGCACGATCTCCCTCACCCCAACGCGGAAAACTGACAATACGAACGAAACCAACACATAGAAAGGATCAAGAAGATGGACGTTATTCTTCTCGAACGCATCAACAAGCTCGGCCAGATGGGCGAAACCGTAAAGGTTCGCGACGGTTACGCACGTAACTTCCTGCTGCCGCAGGGCAAGGCGCTGCGCGCCAACGCCGCCAACAAGACCCGTTTCGAAACCGAGCGCGCAACGCTTGAAGCCCGTAACCTCGAGCGCAAGTCGGAAGCCCAGAAGGTTGCCGAAGCACTCGAAGGCAAGTCCTTCATCGTCGTTCGCTCGGCTGGCGAAACCGGTCAGCTTTACGGTTCTGTTGCTGCTCGCGACGTCGTTGAAATCCTCGGCGCCGAAGGCTTCAACATCGGCCGCAACCAGGTTGAACTGAACACGCCGATCAAGACCATCGGCCTGCACAACGTTACCCTGCACCTGCACGCCGAAGTCGAGCTTCAGGTCGAGCTGAACGTTGCCCGTTCTGCCGAAGAAGCCGAGCGTCAGTCCAAGGGCGAAAGCCTCACCTCCGCCGACGCCATCTACGGCGTTGACGAAGACGCCCTGCGTCCGGAAGACTTCTTCGATCCGGAAGCTGACGGCAACGACGACGACGAATAAGATTTTGGCCTTGTGGTCATAAGGAAAACCCCGGATGGCGACATCCGGGGTTTTTTGGTTTTTGACGGTGGCGTGAAGTGTGCGGAGAGGTTACCCCCTCTGCCCTGCCGGGCATCTCCCCCACAAGGAGGGAGATCAGCAGGGCGATCCCACATCGCTAATAGCCGCAACGTTGAGGTTGTCGAGCGCAAGCCACAACTCGATCTCCACCCTTGTCAGGGAGATGTCCGGCAGGACAGAGGGGGGTGCCTCTCGGCATACTAAATAGCCAGACTACCTCGCAGCCGTCTCCGCCCCCTCCGGCGCCACGCTCTTGTCCACATGCACGACCACCGACATGCCCGGCGACAGATCCGCTGCCAGCGGCTGATCGGCGTCAATTGCGATGCGCACGCCGAGACGCTGGGCGATCTTCACGAAATTGCCGGTGGCATTGTCGGGCTTGATGACAGCGAATTCCGATCCCGTGGCGGGCGAGAACCGCTCGACGCGGCCGTTGAGCTTGCGGCGATGCAGGGCATCCACAGAGATCGTCACCGGCTGGCCGACCTGCATGCCCGCGAGCTGGGTTTCCTTGAAATTGGCGATAACCCAGACATCATGCGGCACAACCGCCATCAACTGCGTTCCGGCTGTCACATACTGACCGGTGCGCACGCCGATTTCGCCGAGCCTGCCGTCCACCGGCGCGTGAATTTCGGTATTGTCGAGATCAATCCTGGCGAGTTCGACCGCAGCCTCGGCATTGGCGACAGCGGCCTGCAGGGAACTGCGGTTAACGATGATCGTCTGCAAATCCTGCCGCGAGACCTCAAGTGCCGCTTTCGCCTGCGAGAGCGATGCCCTCGCCTTTTCAAGCGCGGCATGCGCCTCTTCCTGCAGGCTGGAGGTGCCGGCACCACTTTTGATGAGGTTGTCCTGACGGTCTGATGCCAGCTGTGCCTGTTTCAGAGATGCCTGCGCGCTATCGACAGCCGCCTCGCTGGAACGGATATTGGCGTTGGCGGCGTTTTCCTGCTGGCGGGAATTGTCCAATGCCGCTTTTTGCGTATCCAGCGCGGCTCCCGCCTGCGCCTGCTTCTGGCGGTAGATGCGGTCGTCGATCTTCGCCAGCAACGTGCCCTGTTTGACCTCCTGATAGTCCTTCACCGGCACATCCACGACATAACCGCTCACCTGCGGGCTCATCGTCGTCACGTAACCACGCACGAAGGCGTTGTCGGTCATTTCGACGGTGGAAAGGAATGGCGGCAGGCGCCATGCATAGAGCACCAGCGCGACGCCGGCGAGGCCACCGAGCAGAACGAGAATGGAAACGGGGGTAAAAATCTTCTTCAGCATATTATCACTCTTGGAGGTTCAAGACTGTGGCGCCGGCGCGGCATCGACATTGTCCCGGAAAAAGCGGGGACGGATGCGCATCCATGCAAGGTGGAGCAAAAGCGCCATGAGCGCCAGCGCCGCAACGGTGGAAATCAACAGGAACGTATCGTTATAGGCGAGCACATAGGCTTCCTTGGTAACCTGCTGGCCAAGGAGGGAAAGCCCCTCGGCCTTCAGCAGCGCCGGATCGGTGATGACGTGGCTGTAGGCGCCGGAAAGCTGCGACACGCGCTGGGCGACCAATGGGTTGGTGAGCAGAATGTTTTCCACCAGAATATTGGAATGGAATTTTTCGCGCAGCGTCACGAAACTGCCGAGCAGCCCGGTCATCAACATCGATCCGGTGATCTGGGTGAACAGGAAGATGGTGATGAAATTCACCAGATAGGGCGCTCCGCGCGCAAGTGCGGCAGCGAACCCCTTTGCCATAACGGGCGGCAGGAACATGGCCGCACCGAAGGCGATCATCATCTGGCTCAGATACATCTGCGCTGGCCGCGTCAGATTGTTGGACTGGCTGTCCAGAAAAGCGCCGGCCGCAATCAGGGTAAGCGCAATCACATGAGCGGTATCGACATATTTCGTCAGCATCAGCCAGGCACAGGCCGCACCGCCGAGAACCGTCGCCAAAAGCACCAGAGCATAAAGCGTGATCGTCTGGTCGTTCAAAAGGCCAAGCTGCTGGTAGAAACTCACCGCCGTCGAGGATTGCTCGGAGGAAACTGCACGGTAGATGAGCAGGACCGCTATGACATGCAGGTTGGTTTTCGAAAAAATCCAGCGCAGGTCAAGCAGCGGGTTCTTGCGCGGCAACTCGATGACGACCATCAGCGTGAGAAGCGTGATCGACGTGGCCAGAAGCACGCCCAGCCACCATGTTTCGAACCACCAGTAAAACCGGCCAAGCGTGAGCATGACCGCAAGACAGCCAAGGCCACCCGCGAACAGAAGGTAGCTCAGAATATCCGTGCGCTCGATGACTTTCGCCCGCGGAGGCGGCGTGACTTTCAACAGGTAGATCAAGGCGAGCGAGATCAGCGCGAAGCCCATTTCCATCGTGTAAAGGGCATTCCAGCCGCCTATTTGCAGCAAGGAAGGCGAGACGATGCGCGCGAGCGGTGCAGACAGCAAGGTTCCGGTGAGCGCGATGCTGAAGCCCAGCGAGAATTTTCGTGCCGGTGGAAAGGCCTCCAGAATGTAGAGAAAGCCGAGCGAAGAAAGAGGTGCCGCCGCCATGCCGCTGAGGAAGCGGATGACGATCGCCGAATGCAAATCTGTCACGAACAGGTTGAGGCATGAGGCGACGACGAAGACGATGATCGAAAGTTCGGCAAAGGGCCGCAGGCCATATTGCGTTCGCACCTTGAACAGCGCGATGGAAAACGTGGCATAGGGGGCCATATAGGCGGCGGAAAGCCAGGCGACCTCGGCCACCGTGGCGGAAAATTCGCCCTGCAACTGGTATAGATTGGCCATGACGAGGTTCATGCCCAACCCTTGGGTGATGAAGAACGCCAGGCCCGCAAAGATGAAACACAGCCGCAGCCACACTGGCCGCTCCACCGGTTGCGGCGCGGCGGCCGCAGCAGCAGATTCCGGCACGTTCGCCGGCTTTACCGTCACGTCGGCATTTTCAGAGGCGGTCTCATCTGCCGTTTGCGGCACCACGGTACTCACGATTGCGCCCTCCCGCTTGCCAGATTTTGCAGATTGGCCGAAAGCCTGCGCATGACATCCAGCGCCATCGCCAGATCCTGCGAGGAAACATCGGCGGCGATTTCAGAACGGAGCGATTTTGCCACCGCCTGCACCGTTTCGGAGGTTTTCTCGCCCTCCTCCGTCATGTGGATGCGTTTGGCGCGGCGGTCAGTTTCGTCGGAGCGGCGCTCGATGAGGTTCTGTTTCTCCATGCCGTCAAGCACGCGCACCAGCGTCGGCGTTTCGATTTCCATTTCCTCGGCAAGCTCCGTCTGGGTCAGCGGCCCACGTCGCGACAGCGCGAAAAGCGCACGCGCACGCGCCAAAGTCAGGCCGCTTTCCCCTACCCGCGCGTCAAAAAATGCGCGCAGCTTGCGGGTGAAGGCGGACACCTCGTCCAGAAGCTGTTCCTTGTCGGTTTCGCGGGACATGTCAGCAAGCCTTATAATTAGCACACTACTTATTTTCTGCCTATTTATTTGGAAGCCTGCCGATTTTCAAGTTTCTTTCACGTCGGGTCTGCCATGCGATAAACTCATGGCAGCGAATCACGTTGCCGGGAATTTCCCGCACCTTGTCCCCACCCGCCTGTGGATTGCTGGGGACAACTGAAGATGTGATCCAGCTTCGCAGACAGGACGTCAGGCTGCCATAGAGTGTTGCAACAATATCATTGACTGCCATGGCCAAGGAAGCCAAACCCGAAGTGTAGTGGCAAGGCAAAGGGAGATCGTGCAAACCATGAACGACGCTGTGAGAAAGATCACCCCCGCGCAACCGGCGGAACCGCATTACCGCGAGGCGCCGAACAATATCGAGGCCGAACAGGCGCTGCTGGGCGCCATCCTCGTTAACAACGACGCCTATTACCGCGTGTCGGACTTCTTGAAGCCCGTGCATCTTTACGAACCGCTGCACCGCAAGATTTTCGAAGTGGCGGGCGACATCATCCGCATGGGCAAGACCGCCAATCCGGTGACCATCAAGACCTTCCTGCCCGCAGACGACAAGGTCGGCGACCTGACGGTGGCGCAATATCTGGCGCGTCTGGCGGCAGAAGCCGTTTCGATCATCAATGCGGAAGATTACGGTCGGGCGATCTATGATCTGGCGCTGCGCCGCGCGCTGATCCAGATCGGCGAGGATGTCGTCAACATCGCCTATGATGCGCCGCTGGACATGCCGCCGCAGGCGCAGATCGAAGACACCGAGCGCCGCCTGTTCGAACTGGCGGAAACCGGTCGCTACGATGGCGGCTTCCAGTCGTTCAACGATGCGGTGGCGCTGGCGATCGACATGGCGGGCGCCGCCTTCGAGCGTGACGGCAATCTTTCCGGCATTTCCACCGGCATCCACTCGCTCGACGCCCGCATGGGCGGCCTGCAGCGTTCCGACCTTATCGTACTTGCCGGTCGTCCGGGTATGGGCAAGACCTCGCTTGCCACCAACATCGCCTATAACATCGCCGCGACCTACGATCAGGAAGTACAGCCTGATGGTTCGTTCAAGGCGAAAAACGGCGGCGTCGTCGGCTTCTACTCGCTCGAAATGTCGTCCGAACAGCTGGCAACCCGTATCATTTCAGAGCAGACGGAAGTGTCTTCCTCGAAAATCCGCCGCGGTGACATTACCGAGGCCGATTTCGAGAAGCTCGTCGCCTGCTCCCAGATGATGCAGAAGGTGCCGCTTTACATCGACCAGACCGGTGGTATCTCCATCGCCCAGCTTTCCGCCCGTGCACGTCGACTGAAGCGCCAGCGTGGTCTTGACGTCCTGGTGGTCGACTATATTCAGCTGATGACCGGCGCCGGCAAAAGCGGTGAGAACCGCGTGCAGGAAATCACCCAGATCACCACGGGCCTTAAGGCGCTCGGCAAGGAACTCAATGTTCCCATCATCGCGCTTTCACAGCTCTCCCGTGCGGTGGAAAGCCGTGAAGACAAGCGCCCGCAGCTTTCCGACCTGCGTGAATCGGGCTCGATCGAGCAGGACGCCGACGTGGTGCTGTTCGTGTTCCGTGAAGAGTATTACGTCAAGAACATGGAGCCGCGCGATATTTCCGATCCGAAATATGCCGAGTGGGAGGCCCTGTTCGACAAGGTGAAAGGCACCGCGGACGTCATCATCGCCAAGCAGCGTCACGGACCCACCGGCACGGTGAAACTCGCCTTCCAGTCCGAATTCACCCGCTTCGCGGATCTGGCCGACCCGAGCTTCAGCCAGTACGAAGAGCATTGATCTAAACCGAGGGCGGAACCGGGTCAGCGTTTCGCCCTGCCTGCTCTAAATCGAAACTGAGGAATCTTTTCAGAACTTTGGCGGGATTGCCTCACAATCCGATTCCGCGCAAAAGCGCCACGGTGACGACGCCGAGCGTTGCGGCTGGGAGCAGGCTGAGGCGGAGTGCCGCGACTGCCGTCACCGCGCAGGCGATTGTTTCCGCCATTCCGCTTGAGAATGCCGTTGGCGTCACCACAGCCATCAAGACCGCAGGCGGAACCACGCCGAGCGCTTTTTTCAGACGCGGCGTCAGGGTGAAATGGTTGACCAGCAGCAGACCCCCAAGACGCGTAGCGACGGTGGCCGCCATCATGGCGAGGATCGCCAGCAGGGTGCTCGTATCAAGCGTCATGCCGGCTGCTCCACCTCGTCCTCGCGGCCGAGGGCTGCGACGGAAAGCCCCGCAAGCGCACCGGCGGCTATGTACCAGGCGCCTGGGACCAGCGCGTGCGTGACAAAGGCGGCGGCAGCGCTTGCCAGCAGCACCAGGCCCGTTTCCCTGCCCTTCCAGAACCCCATCAGCAGCACGATGAACACGGCCGGAAAAGCGAAGTCCAGACCGATGACCGTCATGTCGCCCATCACCGAGCCTAAAAGTGCGCCCGTAAGCGCGGCGATGTTCCAGACGAGGTAGATTGACAGCGCAGCGCCGGTGAAAAATGCGGCCGTCAGCCTGCCGGCAACTGCCCTGAATTCCGATAGCGCCCAGGATTCGTCCGTCAGCACCAGCATGGCCGCATATTTTCGCCAGCCGGTAAAATCATCGAGCTTGCCAGCGATGGAAGCGCTCATCAGCACATGGCGAAGATTGACCAGCAGCGCGGCAAAACCGAGCGCGCTCCAGCTTGCCGGATGCGTCCACAGATCCATGGCGACGAATTGCGAGCCACCTGCAAAGACGAGAATCGACATCAGCGAGGCTTCCAGCGGCGACAATCCCTTGCCGACCGCAACTGCACCGAACACGGCGCCGATCGGCACCATGGCGACCAGCAGGGGTGCCGCAGCTCTCAGGCCTGCGCCAAGCTCTGCACGTTTTTCCAGTACGGACATTGCATTCTCCTTTTCAGAGACATGCGATTACGCCTGCAAGTTTTTCCAGTCTTGAATGAAAGTGACGTTGCGCTTCGGAATGGCCACCAAAATCACGCCGTCCGAAATTGTCCCGGCGTGACGCCGGTGCGCGCCTTGAAATGCCGCGTAAAATGCGCCTGATCGGCAAAACCGCACAGCGCAGCCACCTCGGCCGGCATCTCGCCGGAACGCAGAAGACGGCGCGCCCGCCTTATGCGCACATCCGTCAGATAGGCATGCGGGGTGATGTGGAACTCCTTGCGGAAGGCCCGGATGAGATGCGCGCGGCTGAGACCCGCGATGGACGCCAATTCCTCAAGGCCGATATCGGTCTCGTAATTATCGGAGAGATAGTCGCGGGCGGTATGGACCGCCGTCTTCTCGCGGGTTTCAACGGCCAGGATAATGGCGCTGCCATGCCTGCCGAACAGTGCCGCCAGAACCGAGAACATGCCCTCGTCTGCCTCAAGAGCGCCGGACTTGGCCTCCAGCCTGCGATGCGCCATCTGAAAAGCAGCGGCCATCTGCGGATCACGCGGCAGAAACCTTGGAAAGGACGGCATTCCGTGGAAAGCCCTGCCCGTCACATCCTCGATAATATCACGCAGCAGCGCTGCGTCGGGATAGATCATCCGATAACGATAACCGCCGCCACCCGGCGCACCATCGTGAATCTCGTCCGGATTGATGAGATAGAGATGCCCCGGCCCGGTCTGTTCCCTGGTGCCCTGAATGGTGGAAATCTGCGAGCCGCTTTCGATCGCGCCAATCGAGAAGGTATCATGCGCGTGCGGAGAATATTCATGTGTCAGGAACGTCGCGCTCAGACATTCCATGCCGCCAAAACGTGGGTCGCGCCAGAAACGCGTCGTTTCCGTCGCTGCAACCGGCATGACGTCTATGGCCTGTTCCTGCGAAACATTGTGCATAGAACGACTTTAAACCAATCGGTCATTACCGTCTTGAACAAAAGTGCTAGGGTCCGAACCGGTTCCAAATCAACCGGACGCATGGCATGACAGACGACTTCGAAGACACATTTCCCGAACACGAAACCGACGCTTTCGAACATGCGCCGCTGAGGCTGACCGTCGATCTCGGCGCGCTTGCCGACAATTGGCGCGACATGAAAAAGCGGTCCGGCAAGGCGCGGACAGCGGCTGTCGTGAAAGCAGATGCCTACGGGCTCGGTATCGAGGATTGCGGCGCGACGCTCTACCATGCCGGCGCACGCGACTTCTTCGTGGCAACGGTGTCCGAAGGTGCGACCTTGCGATCCTATGCACCGGAAGCGCGCATCTTCGTGCTGTCAGGCATCTGGCAGGGCCAGGAGCGTCAGGTCTTCGATAATGATCTCGTGCCGGTTCTGGCCTCGGAGGAACAGCTGTCCTTCTGGATGGCGACGGTTGCCGAACGCGGCGAACACCCCTGCGCGCTGCATGTGGATACCGGCTTCAACCGGCTTGGCCTGCCGCTGGACGACGCGCTGTTTCTGGCAGACGACGTGACCCGGCCTGCGAGTTTCGATCCGGTTCTGGTGCTCTCCCACCTCGCCTGCGCCGACACGCCGTCTTCGCCCATGAATAAGGTCCAGCTCGAATCATTCCGCAAGGTTAGCGCCGCTTTTGAAGGAATCGAATCAAGCCTTTCCGCTTCTGCCGGAATCTTTCTGGGGCCGGATTATCATTTCGATCTCACCCGCCCCGGCATTGCCCTTTACGGCGGCGAGGCAATCAACGATGTGGCAAACCCGATGCGGCCCGTCGCAAAGGCCGAAGCGCGGATCATCCAGATTCGCGAGGCCGGCGAAGGCCAGACAGTCAGCTATGGCGGCACCTATTTGCTGAAACGGGCGAGCCGCCTTGCCATCGCTTCCGTTGGTTATGCGGACGGATACCAGCGGTCGCTTTCCGGTTCCGGCATTCCATTGCGCGAAATGGGCCATGGCGGTGCTTACGGCATAGTCAACGGCCACAAGGCGCCGGTCGCCGGTCGTGTAACCATGGATCTCACCATTTTCGACATCACGGACATACCGGCAAACGCTGTCCGCACCGGCGATTATATCGAGCTTTTCGGCCCGAAAGTGCCGCTCGATGAGGTGGCGCGCGCCGCCGGCACCATCGGTTACGAAATGCTGACGGGGCTTGGTTTGCGCTACGAGCGCCAATATCTGATGGCTGACGACTGAACCACGTCTTTAGCTCTTGGAAAGCGGAAGCGACCTGTGCTAAAAGAGAACAAAAGGAGATCGAAATGCCCGAAATCCATTTGAGCGAGCAGGACGAAAGGTTCATCGAAGAGCAGGTGGCTGCGGGTGTCTATAGCGATGCGGACGCCGTTATTCATGCGAGCCTGCAATTACTGAGCAGCGATGAAAGAAAAAGAGTCGCGCTTAAATTGCTGATACAGGGCATTGACGACGCTGAAGCAGGCCGGGTTCACCGCTATGCCTCACAAGACGTCTTCCTGAGCGATATCAAACGCGTTTCCGTGCAGCAAAAAACGGGGACCGGTCATTAAAATCCGGACCCCAATCTGGACCACGCGGGCAAGGCGCGATCTTGCCGAAGACCATGGGCCGGGCTTCGCAGTATTGCCTATCGTGGGCGCGTCATCTTCTTTCGTGTTGACGAGGCCGATCTAACCGTTCTGCGCTTGCTGCACTGCCACCAGGACAATTCCGCCAAAGATTTCAAACAAGAAGAAAACTGACATAGATGGCCAAAGCCAAGACCCAATTCGTGTGCCAGAACTGCGGCACGGTTCATACCCGCTGGGCGGGAAAATGCGAAGGCTGCGGCGAATGGAATACCATCGTCGAAGAAGACCCGATGGGCGGCATCGGTTCCGGCCCCGGCAAGACGCCGAAAAAAGGCCGGGCGGTCGCGCTTACGGCGCTTTCGGGCGAGATCGAGGAGGCGCCGCGCATTCCGACCGGCATCAGCGAACTGGACCGGGCAACCGGTGGCGGTTTCGTGCGCGGTTCGGCGGTGTTGATCGGCGGCGATCCCGGCATCGGCAAATCGACCCTGCTGATGCAGGCGGCGGCTGCCCTTTCACGGCGCGGACATCGCGTCATCTATGTTTCTGGCGAAGAAGCGGTAGCGCAGGTGCGTCTGCGGGCCCAGCGGCTGGGTGCGGCGGAAACCGACGTGCTGCTGGCGGCAGAAACCAATGTCGAGGATATTCTGGCGACGATTTCCGAGGGTAAACGCCCCGATCTCGTCATCATCGATTCCATCCAGACGCTATGGAGCGACACGGCCGATTCCGCTCCCGGCACGGTAACGCAGGTGCGCACCGGCGTGCAGGCAATGATCCGTTACGCCAAGCAAACGGGCGCGACCATGGTGCTGGTGGGCCATGTGACCAAGGAAGGCCAGATCGCCGGTCCGCGCGTGGTGGAGCACATGGTCGACGCCGTGCTTTATTTCGAAGGCGACCGCGGCCACCATTACCGCATTCTGCGCACCGTCAAGAACCGCTTCGGGCCGACGGACGAGATCGGCGTGTTTGAAATGTCCGACCGCGGATTGCGCGAGGTCTCCAACCCGTCCGAACTGTTCCTTGGCGAGCGCAACGAGAAATCTCCCGGTGCCGCGGTCTTTGCCGGCATGGAGGGCACCCGTCCCATTCTGGTCGAGGTGCAGGCGCTGGTCGCGGCCACCTCGCTCGGCACGCCGCGCCGCGCCGTGGTCGGCTGGGACAGTTCGCGGCTCGCCATGATCCTTGCCGTGCTGGAAGCCCATTGCGGCGTGAAGCTCGGTCAGCACGACGTTTATCTGAACGTCGCCGGCGGATACCGCATTTCCGAACCGGCTGCGGATATGGCGATAGCTTCTGCGCTGGTTTCCTCGCTTGCCGGTCTTGCCCTGCCCGCCGATTGCGTCTATTTCGGCGAGATCAGCCTGTCGGGCGCGGTACGGCCAGTCTCGCATACGGGCCAGCGTTTGAAAGAAGCTGAAAAACTCGGTTTCTCCGCCGCACTTCTGCCGTCTGCTTCGGCTGAATTGCCGAAAGCGGGCAAGGGGCGCTGGACGGAAATAGAAAGCCTGCCGGACCTCGTGGCGCGCATCGCCGGTTCCGGCAACCGGTTCAAACAGGTTGAGGACGACTAAGATTGATCCTTTCGCCAAGGGAAACAGTGGTGTAAGAGGATCGCACAATTGGCAAGGCAGCGCCTGACAGGGCGTCGCACCTCCGGAGTTGGTATATGCCCATTACAATTTTCGACGGCATCGTCATCGCCGTTGTTCTTTTCTCCGCCATTCTCGCGATGGTGCGCGGTTTTTCCCGCGAGATTCTGTCCATCGCGAGCTGGGCCGGTTCGGTCGCCGCCGCCTATTATCTTTTCCCGATCCTGCTGCCCTATGCACGCAACTATACCGATGACGACAAGATCGCCATCGCCGGTTCGGCAGGCGTCGTCTTCCTCATCTCCCTCGTCGTCATTTCCTTCATCACCTCGCGCATTGCCGATTTCATCATCGACAGCCGCATTGGTGCGCTGGATCGCACGCTGGGTTTCCTGTTCGGCGCAGCGCGCGGCATTCTCTTGCTGGTCGTCGCGGTTGCCTTCTGGAACTGGCTGGTGGATGTGAAGACGCAGCCGCAATGGGTAACCCAGGCCAAGTCCAAGCCTTTCCTCGACGGGCTGGTGGGCAAGCTGGAAGCGGTTCTGCCTGACGATATCGAGCCGCAGATCCGCGCCCGTATCCTCGGAAAACCGCAGGAACCGGCAGCCGCGCAGACGCCTGCGGAAGATGTACCGGCGACAAATCCGCCGGCAACGAATAATTGACACAGTGTCGCGCCTTGCAATGCATGCAAGGCGCGCTATTTGTGCTAAATATCAAGCACGACACAGACTGGCCGACCGGGAGACAAGCTCACCGGAGAGGTCTTTCGTTTTTCTCGGTAGAGAGCAAGGGCAAGCCGGATGATTGAGCCGCTTTCGCATTCCACTTTCAATGAAGAGATCGACGGCGACACGCTGCACGAAGAGTGCGGCGTGTTCGGCATTCTCGGCCACGCCGATGCCTCTGCCCTGACTGCACTGGGCCTGCATGCGCTTCAGCATCGCGGCCAGGAGGCAGCAGGCATCGTCTCCTTCGATGGCAAGCGCTTCCATCAGGAACGCCATATGGGCCTCGTCGGCGATCATTATACCGATCCGGCAACCCTTGCCCGCCTGCCCGGCTCCATCGCGATTGGCCATACCCGCTACTCCACGACAGGCGAAGTG
Organism: Agrobacterium sp. CG160-95; assembly: GCF_053521725.1. NCBI lineage: Bacteria > Pseudomonadati > Pseudomonadota > Alphaproteobacteria > Hyphomicrobiales > Rhizobiaceae > Agrobacterium > Agrobacterium sp. CG160-95. The sequence goes on from NZ_JBNWDU010000001.1 coordinate 386,324, forward strand.
GCGATGCGCAACGTGCAGCCACTGTTTGCCGAGCTGGAAGAAGGCGGCATTTCGATTGCCCATAACGGCAATTTCACCAATGGCCTGACGCTTCGCCGACAGATCATCGCCACCGGCGCCATCTGTCAGTCGACATCGGATACCGAAGTCGTGCTGCACCTCATCGCCCGTTCGCGTCACAGCTCCACTGCCGACCGTTTCATCGACGCCATCCGCCAGATGGAAGGCGGCTATTCGATGCTGGCGATGACCCGCACCAAGCTGATCGCAGCCCGCGACCCGATCGGCATCCGCCCGCTCGTCATGGGTGAGCTGGACGGCAAGCCGATCTTCTGCTCGGAGACCTGCGCTCTCGATATCATCGGCGCGAAATTCGTGCGTGACGTCGAAAACGGCGAAGTCATTATCTGTGAAATTCAGCCGGATGGTTCGATCACCATCGATGCGCGCAAGCCTTCGAAGCCGCAGCCGGAACGTCTCTGCCTGTTCGAATATGTCTATTTCGCCCGCCCCGATTCCGTCGTTGGCGGCCGCAACGTCTATACGACGCGTAAGAACATGGGCATGAACCTTGCCAAGGAAGCGCCGCTGGAAGCTGACGTTGTCGTTCCGGTTCCCGATGGCGGCACGCCGGCAGCGCTCGGTTTTGCGCAGGAAAGCGGTATTCCGTTCGAATATGGAATCATCCGCAACCACTATGTCGGCCGTACCTTCATCGAGCCGACGCAGCAGATTCGCGCTTTTGGCGTCAAGCTCAAGCACTCCGCCAACCGGGCGATGATTGAAGGCAAGCGCGTGGTGTTGGTGGATGATTCGATCGTGCGCGGCACGACTTCATTGAAGATCGTGCAGATGATCCGCGAAGCGGGCGCGAAAGAAGTGCATATCCGCGTTGCCAGCCCGATGATTTTCCATCCGGATTTCTACGGCATCGACACGCCTGATGCCGACAAGCTGCTCGCCAACCAATATGCCGATGTGGACGCCATGGCGAAATTCATTGGCGCCGATTCGCTTGCCTTCCTGTCGATCGACGGTCTTTACCGCGCCGTCGGTGGCGAGAACCGCAACAATGCGCGTCCGCAATTCACGGACCATTATTTCACCGGCGACTACCCTACCCGCCTTCTCGACCAGAACGGCGAGGCGATGGGCAGTAAGATTTCCGTGCTGGCCAGCAACGGCTGATAATCTTGAAATAACAAGCGGCCACCGGCTTCCGGTGGCCGCTTTTTTGTGGCGGGCGATTGAAACCGTGCCCGCTGCGGCGTTTTGATCGCTTGCGGTTGGCGTCAGGGGCTTCATAAAACAAGCGGAATGAATTTCGGAGGGGGCAAAATGACCATCAATCTCAAGGGCAGGATCGCGCTCGTCACCGGCGCGTCGCGCGGTATCGGCTATTTCACGGCGCTGGAACTTGCCAAGGCCGGTGCGCACGTCATTGCCTGCGCCCGCACGGTCGGCGGTCTCGAGGATCTGGACGACGCCATCAAGGCCGTCGGCGGCACCGCGACGCTGGTTCCCTTCGATCTCGCCGACATGAACGCCATCGATGCGCTGGGCGCCAATATCTTCGAGCGCTGGGGCAAGCTCGATATTCTGGTCGCGAATGCCGGTGTTCTCGGCGTCATCTCGCCGGTCGGCCATATCGAAGCGAAAGTCTTCGAAAGGGTCATGACCATCAATGTCACCGCTACATGGCGGCTGATCCGCTCTGTCGAACCGTTGCTCCTGCGATCGGATGCGGGGCGCGCGTTGATCCTGTCTTCGGGTGCTGCCCATAGCTGTCGTCCCTTCTGGGGCGTCTATTCCACCTCCAAGGCCGCCGTTGAGGCACTTGCCCGGACCTGGGCTGCGGAAACCGATAAAACCGCACTGCGCATCAACAGCATCAATCCCGGCGCGACACGCACCGCCATGCGCGCCCAGGCCATGCCCGGCGAAGACCCCGCAGACGTGCCACACCCTTCTGAAGTTGCCGCCGCCATTGTTCAACTCGCCTCGCCTGAGCTTACCGAAACCGGCAAGCTCTTCGCGGTCCGTGAAGGCAAATTCCTGGATTACCGCCAGCCGGAATAGGCTTTTGGTCAAGGCGGTCTCTTAAGGTGCTTCTGGCGCCTGCGAGAAACGCTTGACCGCGAAACACCGGCACGCCATAAGGCAAGGCATGAAAACAACGATCTGCACCTGCTGCTGAATAATTTTTGCTGGTTCACCACCGGCCAGATCGTTTTCGTCTTCCCGCAAGGTCCAACAGACAAACGGTCCGGCCAGGACAATTGACTGCCTTTAGGGAACGCCCGCATGTCCTTGCGCCTGAAACTCCACAACACCCTGACACGCGAAAAGACGGAATTTGCGCCGATCGACGCCGACAATGTGCGCATGTATGTCTGCGGACCAACGGTTTACGATTTCGCCCATATCGGCAACGCGCGCCCGGTCATCGTTTTCGATGTTCTTTATCGGCTGCTGCGCCACGTCTATGGCGAAAGCCATGTGACCTACGCCCGCAACATCACCGATCTCGACGACAAGATCAACGCAAGGGCGCTGCGCGACTATCCGCATCTGCCGCTGAATGACGCCATCCACGCGGTGACGAAAAAGACCGCCGACCAATTCCATGAGGATGTGGCAGCACTTGGCTGCCTGCAGCCGACCGTTGAACCGCGTGCCACCGACTACATCGCCGAGATGATCGACATCATCGAGAAGCTGATCGCGCGCGGCCATGCCTATGCGGCGGGCGGCGAAGTGCTGTTCGACACCCGCTCGATGGCCGATTACGGCCAGTTGTCCAAACGCCCACTGGACGAACAGCAGGCCGGCGCGCGCGTGGCGGTGGAAGCACACAAGAAGACCCCCGGCGATTTCGTGCTGTGGAAACTTTCCTCTGATAATGAGCCCGGCTGGGAAAGCCCCTGGGGCCGCGGCCGTCCGGGCTGGCACATCGAATGCTCGGCCATGGCCGGTCGCTACCTCGGCGAAGTGTTCGACATTCACGGCGGCGGGCTCGATCTCATCTTCCCACATCACGAGAACGAAATCGCGCAATCCCGCTGCGCCCATGGGACGCAGGTGATGGCCAATGTGTGGATGCATAACGGCTTCGTGCAGGTGGAAGGCCGCAAGATGTCGAAGTCCGAGGGCAACTTCGTGACCATCTATGAATTGCTGCACACCGAAAAATTCGGCGGCCGCCAATGGCCGGGCGAGGTTCTTCGCCTTGCCATGCTGATGACGCATTACCGCGAGCCAATCGATTTTTCGGTGAAGCGTCTCGAAGAGGCCGAACGTCTTCTCGCCAAGTGGCCGGCGGCCGAAGCCTCCGACGCGGCACCGGATGAAACCGTGCTTGATGCGCTTGCCGACGACCTGAACACGGTTGCCGCCGTGCAGGCGCTTCACGCGCTGGCACATGCCGCCAACACCGATCCTGCCCGCCTGCCCGCCTTTGCGGCCAGCGCCGCCCTGCTCGGCGTATTGCCGAAGAAAGCGGAAGTGGACGAGGCCATCGTTTCGGCAGTCGATGCCCTAGTGCAACTGCGTCTGGAAATGCTGAAGGCGAAAAACTTTGCAGAGGCGGATCGTTTGCGCGACGAGCTTTCCGAGAAGGGCATTCAGTTGAAGGATGGCAAGGATAAGGAAACCGGGGAACGGACAACGACCTGGGAGTTGAAGCGGTAATTTGCTGCTGCGGCTTGGGACTTCCCCCCCTCTGCCCTGCCGGGCATCTCCCCCTCAAGGGGGGAGATCAGCCGGAAGCACACTTCCGCTCCGCACTCAGCGTTCAAGATGGGCGAGCGATAACCGCGATTGATCTCCCCACCTGTGGGGGAGATGCCCGGCAGGGCAAAGGGGGGCCTGACAGCCACCACAATCCGCTTGCGGTTTTGAGTTACCTCAACCAATCTGAGGTAAAGCAGCTAACTGGCGAACCAATGATGCCACACGCGGACGTAGACCCGATGCATCGCAAATATGCGAAGCAGATGCGGAAAGTAATGACGGATGCCGAACTGAAGCTCTGGAATGCTATTCGCGCGCATCGCCTCGAGGTGTTAAGTTTCCGCAGACAAATGCCGATTGCCGGTTTTATCGTCGATTTCGCATGTTCGGATCATCGCCTGATTATCGAGATCGATGGCTCCCAACATACGACCGAGGCGGCGCTACAATACGATCAGGAACGAACTGCGCGGCTTCAGGAAGACGGCTGGACAGTCCTCCGCTTCTGGAACGAGGATATCCTGAAAGACATGGACAATGTCTGTCTCCACATTATCCGAACGGTGAAGGAGAGCCAACCATGACCACCTACACCGGCGGATGCCAGTGCGGCGCGATCCGGTTCCGCGCGACCGGCGATCTCAAGGACAGTTCCATCTGTCATTGCCGCATGTGCCAGAAGGCTTTCGGGGCCTATTACGCGCCGCTGGTTTCGGTGCGTGAGGTCGAATTCGAATGGACGCGCGGGGAGCCGAAACGTTTTCAGTCCTCCAGCGTCGTCAAGCGCGGCTTCTGCGCCGAATGCGGCACGCCGCTGACCTATGAGGCGCCGGATGGCATTGCGGTTGCGGCCGGTGCTTTCGACGATCCTGCCGCCTTGCCGCCCACCATTCAGTGGGGCGTGGAACGCAAGATCGATTTCGTCGACAGCATCCACACACTACCCGCCGTCCCAACGGAAGACGATCTGACCTCGGTCGACTATCTGACCAACCTCGTTTCCTACCAGCACCCCGACCATGACACCGAGAGCTGGCCCCCGGAGAATAAACGATGAGCGAAACAGGCTTTTCCGGCGGCTGCCAGTGCGGCGCCGTGCGGTTTCATGCGGGCAAGATCGGTCGCCCCTCCATTTGCCATTGCCGCATGTGCCAGAAGCATTTCGGCAATTTCTTCGGTGCACTCGTCACCGCCGATCAGGCGCATCTGACATGGACGCGCGGCCAGCCCTCCCTCTTCCGTTCATCTGCGAAAATCCATCGCGGCTTCTGCAACAAATGCGGCACGCCGCTGACCTACCATTATCCTGGCGGCGTAGAGATCGCGATCGGTGCTTTCGATAATCCGGAGCGGATCGAACCGCAGGTGCAGGTCAATATCCACAAGCGCATGCCCTGGATCGAGCAGCTGTTTTCAAAACCTGCGATCGAGCAGAGCGTCGATGAGGCTGATATCACCTCCTTCCAACACCCGGACCACGACACCAAGGTCTGGCCGCCGGAAGACGACCGCGCATGAACGGTTCAGAAAGCTTCAGCGGCGGATGCCAGTGTGGCGCCGTGCGTTACCGGATCGATGGCGGGTTGCGCTATCCGCATCTGTGTCATTGCCGCATGTGCCAGAAGGCATCGGGCAACTATTTCATGCCGCTTGCAGCAAGTACCCGCGCGAAGTTTGAAATGACCCGTGGCGAGGCTTCGTGGTTCCAGTCGTCCGATCACGTGCGGCGCGGTTTTTGCGGACGGTGCGGCACGCCGCTTTTCTATGACATGCCGGACGCCGATTTCATCAACATCACGCTTGGTTCGCTGGACGAGCCGGAGCTGATAAAGCCCGAGGCGCAATCAAATCTCGACAGCAAAATGCATTGGTTCGGGGAGCTTGACGGCTTGCCGGTCGAGCCGGAAGCTGCGCCGGATGAAAACCGGCTACCGGTCAACAACCGGCAACACCCGGATCGTGACACGGCCGAATGGCCACCCGAAGGAAAGTAAGACATGACCGAAGAATTGCGCAGCTTTTACCCCGAGATCGAACCCTTCGAGAGCGGCATGCTCGATGTCGGCGATGGGCACACGATCTATTGGGAGCGGGTTGGTACACGCGGTGCGAAACCGGCGGTTTTCCTGCATGGCGGTCCGGGCGGCGGGGTAAATCCCACGCATCGCCGCGTTTTCGACCCGGCACTTTACGACGTCATCCTGTTCGATCAGCGCGGCTGCGGTCGCTCCACGCCGCATGCGGAACTGGAAGCCAACACCACCTGGCATCTGGTTGCCGACATTGAAAGGCTCCGTGCGCTGTGCGGCTTTGAAAAATGGCTGGTTTTCGGCGGCTCCTGGGGCTCGACGCTGGCGCTCGCCTATGCCGAGACTCATCCCGAACGCGTGAGCGAACTGGTGCTGCGCGGCATCTACACGGTCACCAGGCCGGAACTGGACTGGTATTACCAGTTCGGCGTTTCTGAAATGTATCCCGATCGCTGGGAAAACTTCATAGCGCCAATTCCTGAAGCCGAGCGCGGCGAGATGATGCAGGCCTATAATCGCTATCTCACCGGTACGGACGAAGCCAAGAAACTCGAATGCGCGCGAGCATGGAGCCAGTGGGAAGGCGCAACCATCGCCCTTGTTACCGATCCGGCGCGCGTCGAGGATTTCGGCGAGGATAAATACGCCATCGCCTTCGCACGCATCGAGAACCACTTCTTCGTCAATGGCGGCTGGCTGGAGGAAGGGCAATTGCTGCGCGATGCCGGCAAGCTTCGCAATATTCCGGGCGTCATCGTGCACGGGCGTTACGATATGCCCTGCCCGCTGAAATATGCCTGGCAGCTTGCCAAGGCCTGGCCGAAGGCGGATTTCCATATTGTCGAGGCAGCCGGGCATGCGCTGAGCGAACCCGGTATTCTTGACCAGCTGATCCGCGCAACCGATCGTTTCGGGGGGAAATAGGCAGGCCTTTCAGATGCTTGAAGCGGCCTGATGAGACAATGATTCACGCAGATTTTCGTGCGTGGATCATCCCTCCGATCGCAAAGTCGCCTGTTTCAAGAGCAAATCGCCTTTTATTCATGCAGTTTTTCTCATGAACGCTTCACGGAAATGAATTGGCCCGCGCTACGCCGATCCGTTATGAAGGGCAATCCCTAATAATTGGCGGTACTCCCATGGCACTCGATAAAACGCTTCCGGCCCAAGAGGGCGGCGATAGCGCACGCGGTTTTGCTTTCGCGCTCTCCGCATATCTGCTGTGGGGATTCCTTCCCATCTACATGAAGGCGGTTGCGCATATTTCGCCGATAGAGGTCATAGTGCACCGCGTCATCTGGTCAGTGCCGATCGGCGCCGCCGTCCTCATCGCTCTCGGTCGCACGGCGGAAATCCGCACTGCGCTGAAAACCCCTAAAATGCTTGCCATGGCAAGCCTCACGGCCGCGCTCATCAGCATCAACTGGGGCATCTATATCTGGGCGATCGGCGCGGGCCGCGCACTCGATGCCGCGCTTGGCTATTTTATCAATCCGCTGTTCAGCATCTTCCTCGGCGCGGTACTGCTCAAGGAAAAGCTTTATCCGGCGCAGATCGCCGCCATCGGCCTCGTGGGGCTGGCCGTTGCGATCCTCACCTGGCATGCGGGCAGCCTGCCATGGGTTTCCATTGCGCTCACCGTGTCCTGGGGTTTTTACGCCTTCTTCCGCAAGACGCTGCCAATCGGCGCCACACAGGGCTTCCTGCTTGAAGTCATGCTTCTTTCCGTTCCGGCCGTGCTGGTGCTGGCCTGGCTTGCCATTAGCGGACAGGCGCATTTCATGGCCGGCAATGCGACCGACACCTGGCTGCTTGCGGCCAGCGGCATCGTCACCGCCGTTCCGCTTATTCTTTACGGCAATGGTGCAAAGCTTCTGCGGCTGTCGACTATCGGTATCATGCAATATATCGCTCCGACGATGATCTTCCTCATCGCCATCTTCATCTTCAAGGAACCGTTCGACATGGTGCGGATGGCGGCCTTTGCAATGATCTGGGTGGCGCTGGCGATCTATACCGCATCGAGCCTGATGCGGCTGAAGCGATAACCTTCCGCGTCATGCCAGCTCTCCACATTCCCGTATCTGTAACGGGAATGTGGGTCTTCAATAATCGACCAGCAATTGCGGTGTCGCGTCATAACCGAAGCGCGGTTTGACGCCGAGAAGTCCAGCCGTCTGGGTGATGATTTCGCGGGTCATGGGTGCGGCCGTCGAAGCAGCCGTGCGTCCTCCGTTCACGCCGGTCCTGGGGGCGTCGATCATCGTCAGCACGACATATTTTGGCTTGTGCATCGGAAAACCGGCAACGAAGGCGTTGAAATTGATATCCTTGGCATAACGGCCATTGATGACCTTGTCGGCGGTTCCGGTCTTGCCGCCAACGTGAAATCCTTCCACCTGCGCACCCCTGCCCGACCCTTTGATGCCGTTCCAGTTGAAAAGGTAACGCATATCGGCGCTCGTCTTTCCGTTGATGACGGTGCGGGAAAGCACTGCCGCATCCTCTCGGGAACGCGGCAGGAAGGTCGGCGAAATAAGGCTGCCGCCATTGATAAGCGCAGCTGCTGCCACCGCCGTCTGCAAAGGCGTAGTGGCAACGCCATGGCCGAAGGAAATTGTGACGGAATTGATCTTCTTCCATGTTCTCGGCTGGGTTGGCGTGGCAACGCCAGGCATTTCCGTATCCATTCTGGAGAGAAGTCCCAGTTTCGTCAGGAACTGCTGGTGGCCTTCGACCCCGACCTTGTCGGCAACAGCCGCCGTGCCGATATTCGATGAATATTGAAACACTTCCGGGATCGACAGCGGGCGGTTCCGGCCCTTGAAATCCTTGATGGTGAAGCCACCCATGCGGATGGGCCGCGACGCGTCAACCACCGAGTTGAGCGTTATGGCACCTGCATCCAGTCCCATGGCAAGTGTGAAGCTCTTGAAGGTGGATCCCATCTCGAAGGTCGCATTGCTCATGCGGTTGAACCAGCCCTTTTCATACTCCCTGTCGATGCTGCCATCGGCAAGGGTGCGGGAAGGCTCGTTCGGGTCGTAATCCGGCACCGACGCCATGGCCAGCACCTCGCCCGTCTCCACATCCAGTATCACTGAACCGGCAGCCTCCGCCTGATAGGCGGTTTTCGCCTTCAGTACGACCTCACGCACGATGTTCTGCACCCGCAGATCGATCGACAACCTCACCGGCTCCAGCGGTGCACCGCTGGCAAGGCCGGTCGCGCGCAAGTCGGCCAGGCCCTGCTGGTCGAGATAACGTTCCATACCCGCAAGGCCCTGATTGTCGACATTGACGTGGCCGATGATATGGGAGGCTGCGGGGCCACCCGGATAAAAGCGCCGTTTCTCCGGCCGGAAACCGATGCCGGGGATGCCGAGGTTGAGAATATCGGCCTGCTGGCGCGGCGTCAGCTGGCGCCGCAGCCATTGAAAGCCGGTGTCCGAGCGCAATCTGCGGTGCGTCTCGCGCCAGTCGAGATTGGGGATGACGGTTGCGAGCTTCTCGACAACCTCATCCGCGTCCACGACCCGGCGCGGATCCGCATAAAGCGACACCATGTTGAGATCGGTCGCGAGCAGCGTGCCGTTGCGGTCGAGGATATCGGGACGGGAGGCGACTGCTGTAGCGCCGGTATTGATCCATGCGGTCGCAATGGGTTCGGCAAGGCCGTATTGGACCAGTCGCGCCGCAACGACGCCATAGATAACGACAAAGACGGCGATCAATATTCCGAGCCGCTTTTTCGCGTCCACCCGGCGGCGGGCAGCGGAACCGAGGATAGCATCCCTGCCCTGAAACGGACTTCTCTGAATAATAAAATGCGTCCGGCTTTTCAGCCGCACCAAAAAAGCAATCATTCCCCAATGAGCCCCGCTATCATGGCGGCGAAAATCAAATTCCGCGCTCAGCCTACGCCTTGTAGACGCTGGCACAGGATCGGGCGCGGAGCCATGAAAACAGCGGGCGGTGCGATGCCGCAGTCAAATCTCTATTAATATACACTTAAAATTGTAACGAACCGCGAGGCGGCTCGTTAACATTTATTCGATGCCTAGAGACGGGAAATTACCGAAGGGTCGCCGTCCGGGTTCTGCTGCGCAAGCGCCCGGTCGATGATGGCGGGCACGATGTCCTTGACCTCATCGATGACCAACGGGTTCAGAAGATGGGCGCGATGGATGAAACCCTGATCGCGCATATGCTGCACAAGTTCCAGCATCGGGTTCCAGAAGCCGTTGATATTGGCGAAGACAATCGGCTTGGCGTGACGGCCGAGCTGCGCCCAGGTCATGATTTCTACGATCTCTTCCAGCGTGCCGACGCCCCCCGGCAGCGTTACGAAAGCATCCGAGCGCTCAAACATCATATGTTTGCGCTCATGCATGTCCTTGGTGACGATAAGCTCGTTCAATTGTCCGAGAGAATGGCGTGTAGCCTCCATATCGACCAGAAATTCCGGTATGATACCCGTTACTTCGCCGCCGTTGGAAAGAACGCCGCTGGCGACCGCGCCCATGATGCCCTTGGTGCCACCGCCATAGACCAGGCGAATGCCGTTTTCGGCAATGGATTTCCCAAGCGCGCGGCCTGCTTCCATGTGAGCCGGGTCACGTCCGGGCTGGGAGCCGCAATAAACGCAGATGGATCGAATCGCTGTATTTTTGTCCGTCATGATGGGAAGGAACTATGCCGGATGCGACACGTCAAGAAAATTTGGGAAATCCCTTGCAAATATGGCCTTTTACGGCCACGCCGCTTGTCTGGGGCAAGGTAAGACGCTAGCAATCTCAACTCGTGTAAAAAGCTTACAATACCCGGAGATTCCAGGATGAAAAACAATAAAGCCGGTTTGCTGGCACTGATCGTGCTGGGCATCGCGTCCCTGCTCATGATCTTTTTCGTCCTGCCTAGAATTTCCAATGACGGCAAACCCATCGGCGATGCCATCAACGAAGCGGGCAACGCGGTGAAGAACAGCGTTGAAATGGGCAGCGACAAGGCGGGAGACATCCTGTCCGACGCCGCTCAGGAGACCGCCAATATCGCCGACAAGGTCGGGCGCCTCGCGGCTTCCGCAACCCAGTCGATCAAGGATCTGACCACGCTTTTCGCCGATAGCAAGGTTCCGTCCGACGCCGACTTTGCGGCAGCACGCAAGAAGGTCGAGGCATCGCTCAAGGAACTGACCAATATCGAAATTCCAGAGACGCTGGATGAAACGACGTCGCGCCTCATCACCACGGCGCGCACTGCGGCCGAACGCACCACCGCTTTCCTGCGCGGTCTGCCGGATAGTGCAGCGGCGGCGGCGGCACAGGTTCGCCGTCTGGCGGGTGTCTTCACCGGCACCGACGATGGCGCTGCACAGCAGCCCCAACCCGCCGCTCCTGCCGCCGATGCAGCGCAGTCCACATCGGGCGCACCGACCTTCGACGTGCTCCGCGTCGAGCCCGATGGTTCGGCTGTTGTCGCAGGCAAGGCACAGCCCGGCTCCAAGCTTGAAATTCTCAGCAACGGCAAGGTGATCGCGCAGACGACCATCGACGGATCGGGCGATTTCGCCGCCGTTTTTGACAATCCCCTGCCACCGGGCGACCATGAGCTGGTGCTGCGCTCGACCGACGCCAGCGGCAAGGCAACGCAATCCGAAGAAGTCGCAACCGTTTCCGTGCCCAACGGCAAGGCGGGCGAACTCTTGGCAATGGTGTCCAAGCCCGGTGAAGCAAGCCGCGTGCTGGCAATGCCGGAGGCGGCACCTTCAGCACTCCAGCCCCCGCAAGCCGCGCAACCGGGTCAGTCGGCAACAGCTGCCGCCACCACGACGCCCGCGCCTGCCGCTGGTACCCCGGCCCCGTCCGCTGCCGCCGCTCCGTTGACTTCGACAGTTCAGGTAACCGCCGTCGAATTCGAAGGCTCGAAGATTTTCGTTGCGGGTTCCGCGCCTGCCGCTTCGAGCGTGCGCGCGCTGGTCGATGACAAGGAAATCGGCAAAAGCACCACGGAGGCCTCCGGCCATTTCGTCATCGAGGGCAATGTCGATCTTTCCGTCGGCAGCCATATCATCACTGTCGAAGAGCTGAATGCCGACGGCACGGTGAAGGTCCGCGTGCGCGTTCCATTCGAGCGCCCGCAGACCGACCAGGCAACCGTCGCCATGCAGGCACCGTCCGCAACGCCTTCCGCCGCCACGACGACCGCGCCCTCTGAAAACCAGAGCACGGCAAGCGACCGCGCTGCCTTCGAAAAGCTGCGCACGGATGTCGCCAAGGCCTTCGGCATTCTGTCCAATCTCTACAAGGATCAGGCCACACCGGCGCTCGACCAAGCCATTGCCGGCCGCTCCGCCGTGGTGATCGGCCTCAAGTCGCTCTCCGAGTTCCGCACTGCCGCAGGCACCGCGCCGTCCTTTACCGCCTTTGCCGGCGATATCGCCGCCAAGGCACGTCAGCTGCTGACATCGGTAGAGGCATGGCCGAACGACGTTGCCGGGATCGGCAAGGGCATCGCCACGCTGGCAAGCCGCCTTGCCGACCTCCACATCATCGCGCCGCCCGCACCTGCACCGCAGGCGCCCGCCGGTCCGCAGACCTTCGAGCAGCCGCCGCTTGCCGAAAGCCAGAACAGCGTCATCATCCGCCGCGGCGATACGCTGTGGCAGATTTCCCGCCGCGTTTACGGACAGGGCGTGCGTTACACCACGATCTACCTCGCCAACGAGGATCAGATCAAAAATCCTGACCTGATCGAGCCCGGCCAGATTTTCGGTGTGCCGGAGAAGGCACTGCCGAATGCGGAAGAACTTCATCGCAAGCGTCTGAAGAGCGGTTCCTGATCGTTCAAGACATTGCGGTGACCCCGCAACAACCCTACCTGTGACAAGCACGGCGGCTTTCCAGAGCCGCCGCCCTGCTGTCGGCTTCCGGCAGTGCCCGGAGCAAATGATGGCCACCAAGAAAAAAACCATTTCGGCGGATTCCAGCAATCCCACGCAGACCCTCATCAACCTCTGGCCCTACATGTGGCCGGAAGGCCGCCTTGACCTGAAAATGCGGGTAATCTGGGCGACGGCGTTTCTCGTTGTCGCCAAGCTGGTGCTGATCCTCGTTCCCTATTTCTTCAAATGGGCAACGGATGCGCTGAACGGCAAGCTGGACATGGTCGGGCTGGTTCCGGCCTTCCTGCTCGGTGCTGTCGCGCTTGTCATCGCCTATAATCTGACGCGGCTAATACAGGTCGGGCTCAACCAGCTGCGCGATTCGCTGTTTGCCAGCGTCGGCCAGCATGCCGTGCGCCAGCTCGCCTATAGAACCTTCGTGCACATGCACCGGCTTTCCCTGCGCTTCCATCTGGAGCGCAAGACCGGCGGGCTTTCACGGGTTATCGAGCGTGGGACCAAGGGCATCGAAACCATTGTCCGTTTCACCATTCTCAACACCGCACCGACCTTCATCGAATTCCTGCTGACGGCGATCATTTTCTGGACCTCCTACGGCTTTTCCTATGTGCTGGTCACGGTTGTCACCGTCTGGGCCTATATCTGGTTCACCGTGCGGGCCAGCAACTGGCGCATCTCCATTCGCCGCGCCATGAACGACAGCGATACCGACGCCAACACCAAGGCGATCGATTCACTTTTGAACTTCGAAACCGTCAAATATTTCGGCAATGAGGAGATGGAGGCGAAGCGCTTTGACGTCGCCATGGAGCGTTACGAAAAATCGGCGATCTCGATATGGACGTCGCTCGGCTGGCTGAACTTCGGCCAGGGCGTGATCTTCGGCATCGGCTCCACTGTCATGATGGTGATGTCGGCGATGGCCGTGCAACGCGGCGAGCAGACCATCGGCGATTTCGTGTTCATCAACGCGCTCCTGCTGCAGCTTTCGGTACCGCTGAACTTCATCGGTTTCGTCTATCGTGAAATTCGCCAGGGATTGACCGACATCGAACAGATGTTCGAACTTCTCGAGGTCGAGGCCGAGGTTACCGACAGGGCGGATGCGAAGCCGCTTGTGGCCGGACCGGGTGCCATCTCCTTCCGCGACGTGCATTTCGCCTACGATCCGGAAAGACCGATCCTGAAGGGCATTTCCTTCGATGTGCCTGCGGGCAAGACGGTGGCGATCGTCGGTCCTTCGGGTGCCGGAAAATCGACGATCTCGCGGTTGCTTTATCGTTTCTACGATATTCAGGAAGGCGCCGTCACCATCGACGGGCAGGACATTCGCCACGTGACGCAAAAGAGCCTGCGCTCGATGATCGGCATGGTGCCGCAGGATACCGTGCTGTTCAACGATACGCTCGCCTACAACATCCGTTACGGACGCCCTTCGGCAACGACCGAGGAGGTCACGGCAGCGGCGGATGCGGCCCAGATCAGCGCTTTCATCGGCAAACTGCCGGAGGGTTACGCCACCATGGTTGGCGAACGGGGCTTGAAACTTTCCGGCGGCGAAAAGCAGCGCGTGGCGATTGCGCGAACCATTCTGAAAGCGCCGCCGATCCTCATTCTCGATGAAGCGACCTCTGCGCTGGACACCCATACGGAACAGGAAATCCAGAGCGCGCTTGATATCGTTTCGAAAAACCGCACGACGCTGGTCATCGCCCACCGCCTCTCCACCGTCATCAGCGCTGATGAAATCATCGTGCTGAAGGAAGGTTTGATCGCCGAGCGCGGAACCCACGCCTCGCTGATGGCACAGAACGGGCTTTATGCCTCGATGTGGAGCCGCCAGCGCGAAGCCATTCGCGCAGAGGAAATGCTGCGCCATGTTCGCGAAACCGACGATCTTGGCGTTGTTGACCGCGGCGAACCCGCGCATTGACGGGCATAAACCCCTGACAACAGGGCGGCACACCAACCGGACCATTGCCGGGCGGGGAGTTTGGCTGTAACCAGCTAAGCGAACTTTGTCGCATGCCCGTATGGATGATGTCGTATCACGACCATATGCAGACGCGGCAGGCGAAAACCGGAGCAAGGAAACCTATGAATCTGTTCGACACCATTCGCAACACCATCGTACCGATCCACAAGGAAGGCTACGTCTTCGTGGCCGCCTTCTTCGTCGCATCGCTGGTGCTCGGCTGGATATCCGAACCGCTGTTCTGGGTCGGTCTGGTGCTGACGGCCTGGTGCGCCTACTTCTTCCGCGACCCCGAGCGCGTGACGCCGCAGGATGACGACCTGATCATCAGCCCTGCCGATGGCAAGGTGTCCGCCATCCAGACCGTCGTTCCGCCACTGGAGCTGGAACTCGGCAAGGAGCCGATGGTGCGCATTTCGGTGTTCATGAACGTGTTCAACTGCCATGTGAACCGCGCGCCCGTGCGCGGCCGTATCGTCAATGTCGCCTACCGCCCCGGCCTCTTCCTCAATGCGGAAGTGGACAAGGCCTCCGAAGACAATGAGCGCAACGGCCTCGTCATCGAGACAGCGCATGGCAAGGTTGGCGTGGTGCAGATTGCCGGCATGGTCGCCCGCCGTATCGTCTGCTGGGTCAAGCCGAATGAACCAGTTGATGCCGGCGAGCGTTTCGGTCTTATCCGTTTCGGTTCGCGCCTCGATATCTTCCTTCCCGAAGGTTTTCAGCCGCGCGTTTCGGTGGGCCAGACGGCAATTGCCGGCGAAACGGTTCTGGCCGAGTTCGGCTCCGCCAAGGGTCCGGTCCTTAGCCGTCGCGGCTGACGAAAACAGGAAGGGCATGCGCCATGGAAACGCCGATCTCGGAGCCGCAACAGAACGGAAAACATGAGGGCCGCAACGACAGCGGCCGTGGGCCGCGCCTGAGGGAAATTCCCTTTCGCCTCGTGATACCCAACCTCATCACCGTTCTGGCCATCTGCGCGGGCCTGAGCGGCGTGCGCCTCGCCATTGAAGGCCGGTTCGAGCTGGCCGTGGGCATGGTGCTGCTTGCCGCCTTCCTCGACGGCATCGACGGGCGCATCGCCCGGATGATGAAGGCGACATCCAAATTCGGCGAACAGATGGATAGTCTGGCCGACATCGTCAATTTCGGCGTCGCCCCTGCCCTCGTCGTCTATATCTATATGCTCGATCAGGCGCGTTCGATAGGCTGGATCGCCGCCCTCATCTACGTGATTGCCGCAGGCCTTCGTCTGGCGCGCTTCAACGTCATGATCGAGCGCCCGGTGAAGGCGCCGTGGCAGAACGAATTTTTCGTGGGCGTTCCGGCGCCGATGGGCGCCATGCTGGTGCTCCTGCCTGTTTATCTCGGCTTCCTTGGTGTCGAGCCAGGCAAGCCCTTCGCCTATATCGCCGCCGCCTACACCGTGTTGATCGGTTATCTTCTCATCAGCCGCCTGCCGGTCTGGTCGGGGAAGTCAGGTACCAGCCGCATTCGCCGCGATCTGGTGTTGCCGATGATCCTCGTCGTCGTTCTTTACGTCGCGATGCTGATGAGCTTCACCTGGGAGGTACTGGTTCTGACGGTTGCTGCCTATCTCGTGTTCATCCCCATCAGCGCTCGCCTCTGGCACCGCCGTTATGGCACGCTGACGATTGAGGAAGACGCGCATGACGATGCCAATGGCGGCAACGGCCTCGATCGCGGTATTTGAAACCGCAGGTATTATTTTTCTCCGACGAACCGTCGTTTGATGTGACACAAAATGTCGCAGCCCGAAAAGCGGGCTTCGCTTTCTTTCGCCTCGAATCCGTCAAGATTACCCACGAGAGAAGTAGCTCACACGCATCGAAACGGCGATTGACGTGAATTGTGGAGAAAGAGAAATGACGAACGAGACGAAGGCACAGCCGCAGGCGAAGCCCGACCTCAACAGCCACTACCGACCGCTCGGACTGAAGGCCGTTGCGGCCGCAGCCCTGATGCTGAAGCGCAAGCCTGCCGCCAAAACCGCTTGAAAAAATTCGCTTTTCTTGAAAGCACAGCATCCACGGCCTCGCAGACTTTGCGATGGTAACGGTCAATCCGAAAAAACACCCGGTTAAATGTGCGGCGCTAATATTAGCGCCGTCTCCGTTTGTACGGCCCCCATCAAGAACCGCATAACCGGCCTGTTTTATAAAACTTCCCGATCTGTAACGAAGCTGCAACCAAAACGAAGTAAAGTATTCGACTTCCACGGGACGACTGTACGGATAGTCTCGCATCGACTACTGAGCATCAAAAAAATTTCTACTTTAGCGATTCTTCCTGCTACAGCGAACAAGGCCGATTTTCGATGCCGTTGACAGGCGGTATCGGACCAATTCGGATGTTGCGGGAAAACCAACGAAGACGGGCCATGGGGGGCTTCATACGGCATGCAGGATAAAATCCTTCTGATTGAAGATTCCGTTGCTCTTTCCATGCTGCTGAAGTCGCGGCTTTCGGAGGAAACGTCAGCCGAAGTGATCCATTGTGACAGCATGGCGCAGGCCGATATTCTGCTGCGCGCCCATGATTTCACGCTGGCACTCACCGGTCTCAATCTGCCCGATGCGCCGAAGGGTGAAATTCTCGCACTTCTTGCCGACCACAAGGTGCCGGCGATCGTCTTCACCGCCACGGTGGATGAGGAGGCGCGCAAGCGCTACGCCGAAAAGAAAATAATCGACTACATCGTCAAGGATGGCCATCGCACCGTTGATGCCGTGGTGAAAACGGTCGACCGGATTTTGACCAACAGACTGTTTTCCGTGCTGGTGGTAGATGACGTGCGGACGGCGCGTTCCGGCCTCGTGGAAATCCTCGAACGGCAGAATTTCAGGGTCAGCGAAGCCCATTCGGGCAAGCAGGCGCTGGAAATCCTGTCGCAGGACCCATCGATTCAGCTCGTCATCACCGATTATCATATGCCTGACATGGACGGCTACGAGCTGACGCGCCGCATCCGCGACAGCCGTTCCTCGGAAGACCTGCGGGTCATCGGCATCTCGTCCTCCACGGACCGGCTGCTTTCGGCAAGCTTCCTCAAGGCCGGAGCATCGGATTTCGTCTACCGCCCCTTCGTGCCGGAAGAATTGCAGTGCCGCATCGACAACAATATCGAAACGCTGAAACAGCTGAAACGGCTGCGTGAACTGGCAGAGCGGGATCATCTTACCGGATTGCCGAACCGCCGCTCCTTCTTCGAGCGTACGCGGGCGCTGATGGACGTCATCAACGACAATGACGAGAACGGCGCAGTCGCCATTCTCGACATCGACCATTTCAAGAAGATCAACGACACACTGGGGCATGATGCCGGCGACAGGGCGCTGAAGAAGCTTGCCGAACTGCTGCACGACATGTGCCATGAGCAGCGCCACATTCCCGCGCGCCTTGGCGGCGAGGAATTCGCCGTGTTCCTGCGTGGGCTCAATGCGCATGCCGCCTATCAATTCTGCGAGGAGCTGCGCGGCGCCGTCGAAAAGAACGGCCGCCAGCTGAGCGGCAGCAGCCTGGCGCTGACGATTTCGCTCGGTGTCGTGGAAATCGAAAAGGGCGAACCCTTCGACAATCAGCTCAATGCCGCAGACCAGCTGCTCTACCTCGCCAAGGCGAACGGCCGCAACCGCGTCTATTCCGATATCATGATCCAGGAAGGCCTGCAGAAAATCGGGCGAAACGGGTAAGACGGACGCAGGATGGGCAACTGTGGAGTGACCGGGTCGATCCGCGATGACCAGCCTCGAATGCCAGCAAGCACATCAGAACAATGACATCTGGCCATCATCCTTAGGTAGCCTCATTTTCGCGAGCGGCGCGCTTTCCGGCACCGGCTCGATAAGGTCAGCGCCGACATTGGCGACCTTGTTGACCTTGTCCGATACCGGGATCATCTCGAAAAAATCATCCTGAACCGGGCGCATCAGGTCGGCCACCTCGCGCGGTTCCTGCGTCTTGCAATCCAGCCAGCGGCTGAAATCCTCTGGCGCGATTACCACCGGCATACGGTCGTGAATGCGGCCGATCGCGGCGTTGGCAGCAGTGGTTAGGATGGCGCCGGTATCGACCTCGGACCCGTCAGCGGAAGACCACGTCTCCATGAGGCCGGCAAAGGCGACGATGCCGCCGTTCTTCGGGCGGATGAAATAGGGCTGCGGCTTGCCGCCCTCCTCCTTCGGCGGGCGCCGCCATTCGTAAAAGCCGGTGGCAGGCACCAGCACGCGGCGATGGCGCATGGCAGCTCGAAAGGATGCCTTGCCGATGGCCGTTTCCGAACGCGCATTGATGAGCAGGGGGAAATCCTTCGGGTCCTTGACCCAGCCGGGCAGAAAACCCCAGCGCACCAGCATGGCCCGACGGTTGGGCAGGTTACTGCCGCGCTCCTGCCGTTCACCCTCCAGCACGATCAGGATCGGCTGTGTGGGCGCGATGTTGAAACGGGCGGGAAAATCTTCAAGGCCGATCAGGTCGAGATAATCGGCAATCTCTTCCGGTGTCGCTTTGAGCACGAAACGTCCGCACATTGTCTGCTCCTCAGGCCCGGGGACCGAATAAAATGATAGCCGTGCCCGCGAGGCAGACGGCACCGCCGGCGATATCCCATCTATCCGGTACTTGCCCCTCAACGCCCCAGAGCCAGAGAAGCGATGCGGCAATGTAAATCCCGCCATAGGCAGCATAGGCCCTGCCCGCGGTCTCGGTCGGCACAAGCGTCAAAGCCCAGGCGAAAGCGGCGAGCGCCAGCATTCCTGGAAGCAATATCCAGCCTGTCTTGCCAAGCTTCAGCCACGCCCAGAAGGAAAAGCAACCGGCGATTTCCGCAACAGCCGCCAGGGCATAAATAAGATAGACCTTCATTCCACCGTCTTCTGCGTGCACAATCGATCCGATTCCCGAATATACCATCGGTATTCCCGGACCAATATAGACAGGCCCAAGACGGCTGAAACAAGCGAAACCATTCATGACCCTTCGTATCAAGCCCCGCCCCGCCTCCTCCGCCATCGTCCGGAATGGAGATCGGCTGCTGCTCGTGCGCCGTATAAATCCGCCGTCGAAAGACATGTTCGCATTTCCGGGCGGGCGCGGCGAAGAGGGTGAAACGCCAGCCGAGACGGCGCTGCGCGAACTTCAGGAGGAAACCGGTATCGTCGCGCGTAAACCGCAGCTGTTTGCGACCTATGACCTGCCGTCGCGCGACCCCGAAGGTGCGCTGACGAGCCACTATTTCCTCTCCGTCTTTACCGTGGAAACGGATGCGGACCCGGTGGTGACGGCGGCCGACGACGCGGCGGATGCAGGCTGGTTCACATTGTCGGAAATCCGCCGGTTGCCGGCACCGGAAAGCGTCGTCGAATGCGCCGAGCGGCTGCTTGGATGATTGCCAGCCAGCCAGAATCGCTATTATCTAGAGGATGTCGCGCAACACTGTGCAGCAGTTTTGCGATAACGACATGATATAGACCTAAAGCTGACGGGGCGGTCTGAAAGACCGCGATGGCTTTAGGACCAATCCGCCCGCCGGGTGTTCACGAGTATGTGTGGGGCAGAATAAAATTTTGATACGGCCAACCATTTTCCTGTCTTTTTTCCTGACCATTCTTGCACCCGCCGGGCAAGACGGCGTCGCTCATGCGCAGCCTTCGAAGGCTGCTTCCAGTGAGGTTCGCCCGCCGGAAGCACAACCGCCCAAACCCGCTCCCTATGACGACAGGCTGGCACGGCTGTCGGAGATATTGGGGGCGGTGCAGTATCTTAGAACCCTGTGCCCTTCCTCCGGTCCGGAGGACTGGCGCAAATCGATGAGCGATCTTCTGGCGGCCGATACGGCCAACGAACCTGAAAGGCGCCAGCGCATGACGGCTGCATTCAACCGTGGATATCGTTCCTTTGCGGCCATCCACAGCAGTTGCACACGCGCCGCCGTCATGGCAGAAGAGGGCTACCGTAACGAAGGGGCAACACTCGCCCAGGAAATTGCGTCCAGGTTCGGAAATTAGCGGATTGTTAACCTCTTTTCGCCGCAGCCCGTGCCGTTTTGATAAAAGGCTGCTAGTGTTGTTAACAGGGTGGTAAGGACTTGCCCGCCCTGTCGAGGATGAAAAATGCAGACGAGCCGTAACGAAATCGACGACATGATCGTGCATGAAAAGATGCAGGTCGCTCTGGAACACCAGAACGAGGCATGGGCTGACGGCATGGCCGACGGCATCGAGCCGGAGATCATCGCCGATGCCGCAATCGCTCTGGCCATGCGCGAAACCATCCGTATGCACGGCGAAGCCGGTGCTGAAGCAATGCTGGAATCGCTGCGCCAGCGCATGCTTGAAGGCGAATTTTCCCCGCAGCGCGTGATACAGTAAAGTCGGGGTCTGTCATGTCTTGCCTGAGCAAGGGGCTTTTGCGCTCTTCCGCCATGCTGTCCATCTTGGCTGCCTTGACCGCCGGGTCCATTGGCTTGCCCAGCCGCGCCTTTGCGCTTTCCGAGCTGAAACCCGCACAAAATACCGAAGGCGAGCCGCAAACCCAAAGTGGCGAACAGCCGCAACGGCCCCAGGCTCCTGAGCCCGACGAGATCGAAGGTGATTCGGACGGCATTCCCCTGGTCGACCGTTCCGCCGGTCAATCGACCCAGCAACCGGCCAAGCCGGGCAACACGCCGGAAATGTCGGTCGTTATCGAGCATGATATTTCAAAGGCGCCGGAAGCTGTGCGCAAGCTTCGCCAGCAGATCATCGACGCCGCCTCTTCGGGCGATATCGAAAAACTGCGGCCTTTCATCGCCGCCAGCGACAAGCAGTTCCGTATCGACGGCAATGACAGCGACGACCCGATAGCTGCGCTGAAAAGCTATTCCGGCGATCCGGACGGTCTGGAAGTGCTGGCGATCATCATCGATCTGCTTTCCACGGGTTATGCCCATGTCGACGCCGGCACCCCGGATGAAGCCTATGTTTTCCCCTATTTCTCCGGAAAGCCGCTCAATACGCTGACCGCGCCGGAAAAGGTCGAGCTGCTGCGCATCATCACGGCGGGCGATCTGGCTGATATGCAGGAATACGGTAATTACAGCTTTTACCGCATCGGCATTTCGCCCGATGGCAAGTGGAAGTTCTTCACCGCCGGCGATTGATCGCGCGGCGGTGCTTGCCGTTCTTTTGCAAAAATCCTAACTGTGCGGCATGAGCAATTCAGCAGAAGCGCGTCGCGGTTCTGCAAATGGAACTGCGCGAAAACAAAAAGAGAGCATTTCGGCAGATTGCCTCGGGCAGCCCTCAGCGACCCTGGCCGGAAATGCTTTCGATGAACCGAACGGTGATGCCATGCCTTCCGCCTTTCTTGCCGACCGCCGCCTGATTAGAGTTTCCGGCACGGGTGCCGAAGAGTTTCTGAACAATCTGATCACGGCCGATGTTGAAAACCTGCCGCAAGGCGAGGCGCGCGCCTCGGCACTTCTGACGCCGCAGGGCAAGATCCTGTTCGATTTCCTGATCGCGCGCGATGGGCCGGATTATCTGATCGAATCGGGCGCTGCCGAACAGGATGCGCTGCTGCGCCGCCTGACCATGTACAAGCTTCGCGCGCCCGTCGATCTCAAGGCCGAACCGATAGAAGGTGTCAGCGTTTTCTGGAGCGAAAGCGTGCCGGAGGCGGGCGCGAAGGACGGCCGTTTCGACAAGGCCGGCATCAATCTGTTCCGCGTGCCGGGTGCTTCAGCCTCTGGCGACATAACGGCATATGATGCCCTGCGCATTGAGCACGGAATTGCCGAATCCGGCCGGGATTACGCGTTGCAGGATGCTTTTCCGCATGATGTGCTGATGGATGTGAATGACGGCGTCTCGTTCAAAAAGGGTTGCTTCGTCGGTCAGGAAGTCGTCTCGCGCATGAAACATCGCGGCACGGCAAGACGGCGGGTCGTCACCGTTTCGGCTGAAAGCGCGCTTCCCGCAACCGGAACCGAAATCACCGTCAATGGAAAACCGGTCGGGGCGCTTGGAACCGTTTGCGGCAACACGGGACTTGCCATCGTGCGGACAGACCGCGTTGCCGATGCGCTCGCCTCCGCCACGCCGCTCATTGCCGAGAATGTTCCCGTGACTGTGGCCTTGCCGGCCTGGAGCGGCATCTCCTTCCCCGTCGTCGATCCTGCGGTACAGGCGGAGGAATAGGCGTGGCGCCCGCTAAAAGTCCGCGCGCCTGGCAGCGCATGCTTTCTGGACGGCGGCTCGACCTGCTCGACCCCTCACCGCTCGACGTAGAAATCGCCGATATCGCCCATGGTCTTGCCCGCGTCGCCCGCTGGAACGGCCAGACGCGCGGCGATCACGCCTTCTCCGTCGCCCAACATAGCCTCATCGTCGAAAACATTTTCTGCCGCATATGTGCGAATGCGACGCCCGACGATATGCAGATGGCGCTTTTGCACGACGCCCCGGAATATGTCATCGGCGACATGATCTCGCCGTTCAAATCCGTGGTCGGCGGCGGTTATAAAACCGTGGAGAAAAGGCTGGAAGCGGCCGTGCATCTGCGCTTTGGCCTGCCGCCGCATGCCTCGCGCGAGCTGAAAGACCGCATCAAGAAAGCCGATACGGTTGCCGCCTTTTTCGAGGCGACGGAGCTTGCCGGTTTTTCCATTGCCGAGGCACAGAAATTCTTCGGCCTGCCGCGCGGCATCACCCGCGATATGTTCGACATTATCCCGCTTCCCTCGACCGAGGCGCAGAAGCGGTTCGTTGAACGCTTCGAGGCGATCGAGGCGATGCGCGTGGTCAAAACCGGCAACGCGGCTGGAGGAGTTAAATGACTTCTATCGTCGTATCGCCGCTGTCGCGGATCGCGGAAATGGCCGTGAAGCACAAAGCCCGTGAAATGGTGACGCTGATCGCAAAGGAGCAGACCTTTCACCGCCCGGCGGTGATCTCAGCCGAAAGGCACCTGACCCTTGCGATGAACGACATCAGCTTCAAGGGCACCGGCGATCTCATCGCGCCAGACGATGCGCATGTGCTGCGGCTGATCGATTTCGCCCGCGAATGGGACCAGTCCGCACCGCTTCTCATCCATTGCTGGATGGGCGTGTCGCGCTCTCCTGCCGCAGCCGTCATTGCAGCACTCAGCCTTTATCCGGATCAGGACGAGATGGCGCTTGCGCTCAGCCTGCGCACCGCCTCACCTTACGCCACCCCCAATGCCCGCATCATCGCAATCGGGGACCGGTTGCTTGGGCGGGATGGCAGGCTGGTGGCGGCAATCAAGACGATCGGCAGGGGCGCGGATACGGACGGCAACGTACCCTTCGTGCTGCCTCTCTCCAACTGACGGCTCCGTTTTTGGCGGAACCCCTGCGGCATCCAGTCGTTACCAAAGTAGAACAGCAATAAGAATCACGGGATAATTCATGGAACAACAGGCAACGGATATCATCGTCGCATCGCAGGCAGCGGTACGGCAGGCGAGCACGCTGGCGGTGCAATATTCCTTTTCGATCATCGGTGCGCTGCTGCTTCTGATCATCGGCTGGCTGGCCGCGACTTTCCTGCAGCGCTGGGCTTTTCAGGGCCTGTCCCGCATCCGCGGCTTCGATGCGACGCTTGCCGGTTTCTTCGCAGGTGCCATCCGTTACGTGGTGCTTATTCTGGTGCTGGTCATGGTGCTTGGCCAGTTTGGTGTACAGACGGCCTCCATTCTTGCGGCACTCGGCGCTGCCGGCCTCGCCATCGGCCTGGCGCTTCAGGGCACATTGCAGAACATCGCCGCCGGCATCATGCTTCTGGTGCTGCGTCCCTTCCGGGTTGGCGAATATATCGAGACTGGCGCCGTGAGCGGCACGGTGATCGAAATCGGCCTATTTGCGACCGAGCTTAAAACCAGCGATGGGCTTTACCGCCTTGCGCCAAATTCCACCCTGTGGAACGTGCCAATCACCAATTACAGCCGCTTTCCCTCACGCCGCCACGAATTGAGCCTGACGGTTAAGAGCGACGAGGATCTGGCTGCGGCACAGGACATGCTGATGCGTGTGGTGCGCTCGGAAAGCCGGGTACTGCTGGACCCCGCCCCGGTTACCTTCGTCGATTCGGTCAGCGCCGACAGCGCCACGGTGAAATTGCGCTACTGGGCGCGCAGCGACAATTACTTCGCAACCACGCGTGACGTGACGAAGGCAATGAAGCTCGCTTTCGATGAGCGCAAGGCGGAATTAACCGCACAAACCGCGTGAATTGAGAGCGTCCCAGCCGCTCCCTTCTCCATACGACTTTTTCCCATATGAAAGCCGGCCCTGAGCCGGCTTTCACCATTTTTCCCGCAAGGGTGGCGGCAGGCGCTCTTGCGTCTGGCGAAGGACGTGTTTATACGACCTATGCGTAATGTTATTACATAACTTACCCTTCGATTTATAACCACATAAGGGCCAGAAGAATGCAAAAAACCATCACCCGCGTCACCGGCGCGCTTGCAATCGGTTCCATGCTGCTGATGACAGCCCCGGCACTGGCGGCCGGAAAAGACAAGACGTCCACCGCGCATAGTCACAGCCACGACCACAGCCATGGCCAGACCGAAGCCGAGAAACAGATCTACAAGGGTTACTTCGAGGATGCGCAGGTGAAGCCACGCATGCTTTCAGACTGGGAAGGTGACTGGCAGTCAGTCTATCCCTATCTGCTGAACGGTTCTCTCGATGGGATCATGGCGGAGAAGGCAGCCCACGGCGACAAGACAGCAGCCGAATATCGTGCCTATTACGAAATTGGCTACAAAACGGATGTCAATCGCATCACCATCAAGGGCGACAACGTGGCGTTTTATAAGGAGGGCAAACCAACGCAAGGCACTTATGTCAGCGACGGCCAGGAAATCCTGACCTACAAGAAGGGTAATCGCGGCGTGCGGTACATCTTCAAAAAGACCGGCGGCGATGCGGATGCACCGCAATTCATTCAGTTCAGCGATCACACCATCGCGCCTAAAAAAGCCGGCCATTACCACCTCTACTGGGGCAATGACCGCAGGGCGCTTCTGGACGAGGTGACCAATTGGCCAACCTATTATCCGTTCCAGATGGATGGCCCTGAGATCGTCGAGGAAATGGCGGCGCATTAAGACCGCACTCTTCCTGGTTTTCCGCAGCCTGTGGTTAAACCTTGAATTGTCACGATTTCGCCTTCCCCCCAGTGGGGAGAAGGCAACCAATGCGAGTTGATGCGGCCCTTTCCCCGCTCACTGCCCCATGGTCGAGCGATGCGCCCAGCCGGTCATGCGCTTTTCGAGCCAGGCCATGATCGCATACATGACGATACCTTCCACGGCGAGCATCAACAGACCGGCAAAGACCAGTGGGACGTTGAACTGGCTTTGCGCCGAACTCATCATATTACCGAGGCCATAATTGGAGGCGACGGTTTCCGATACGACCGAGCCGACGAAGGCGAGCGTGATGGCGATTTTCAGCGAGCCGAAGAAGTAAGGCATGGAGCGCGGAATGCCGACCTTCAGCATGATATCCATCTTCCTGGCGCCAAGTGCGCGCAGCACGTCCTCCGTTTCCGGCTCGATGGTGGCCAAACCGGTCGCGACGTTGACGACGATAGGGAAGAAGGAAATCAGGAACGCAGTCAGAACCGCAGGAACAGTGCCGATGCCGAACCAGATGACGAGGATCGGCACCAGCGCCACTTTGGGGATGGCGTTAAAACCGATCATCAGCGGATAAAGCCCGGCATAGATGGTTTTCGACCAGCCGATAAAGAGGCCGATGGCGAGACCCGCCGCGACGGCGATCGCAAAACCGAGCGTGGTGGTATAGAGCGTCTGCAGTGAGTTCTTCCAGATCGGCGACCAATATTGCACGATGGCCTGCCCCACACGCACGGGCGACGGCAGAATGGTTGGCGGCATTTTCAACGCGTAGACCAGCAGCTCCCACATTGCAAACAGCGCCAGCGTATAGAGCCAGGGGGCGGCCTTCACCCAGTTGACCCGGGCGATCAGCGGTTTCGACGGCGCGGTTGCCATGCTGCTTTCCACAAACGCACTCATGCCGCCACCCTCGCCTGCGCTATCTCGCCATGCAGTTCCTGCACCATGTCGTTGAAACCCTTGTCATACATGATATCCAGCTGGCGCGGTCGCGCAAAAGGCACGCGGTGTTCCGCCAGCACGCGGCCCGGCCTTGCACTCATCACGAAAATCTTGTCGGCGAGAAAGGTCGCTTCGCGCAGGTCATGCGTCACCAGAATGATGGTAACCCGCTGCGCCGTATGCAGATCGCGGATGACACACCACAGTTCCTCGCGGGTGAAGGCGTCGAGCGCGCCGAAGGGCTCATCCAGCATGAGAAGGTCCGGCTCGTGGATCAATGCGCGGCAGAGATTGGCGCGCTGCTGCATGCCGCCGGAAAGCTGCCAGGGGAATTTCGAGCCGAAGCCTTTGAGGCCGACGATTTCCAGCAGGCGTTCGGCTTTGGCGACATATTCGGCCTTATGCGCGCGCAGACGCCGGCGGTGTTTCTCAACGATCTCCAGCGGCAGCAGGATATTTTCGAGCGTCGTGCGCCAGGGCAGCATCGTCGGGTTCTGAAACGCCATGCCGACAATGGAAACCGGTTCCGTGACCTGCCGCCCGGCCACGATGACATTGCCCTTTTGCGGAATGTGCAGCCCCGTTACCAGCTTCATCAGGGTCGACTTGCCGCAGCCCGACGGGCCGACGACAGCAGCGAATTCCCCCTTGTCGACCGTCAGGTTGAGGCCGGATACAGCCAGCGTTCCGGCCGCCCCGCCGTAACGCATGTCGACATTGTCTATTTCCACGAGATGTGACATCGCAGTCCCCTTTTCAGCCCCCCATGCTATTTAAAAATTGCAAACCGCCCGGACCGGCAAGCGATCCGGGCGGTCGCCGTGACATCAATCAGGGAAGCATGCGCTCTTCCTTGGGCGGCAGGTAAGCCGCGTCGAAGACCTGCTCTGCCTTGACGTTGCCTTTCAGACCCATGGAAACTTTCAGGGTCTCGAGGGAGGCAGCAAGCCGGGCCGGATCGACGCCGCCCATGCCATTTTCCACCACATAGGGCGTCTTGATGTTCATGCTGTTGGCCATGTTGAGGCGTTCCAGCTCAATCGCGCTGTCGAGCGTCTCGTTACGCTTGAGCACGGCCGCCACACCCTCTTCAGGGGTCTTGACGGAATCGGCGAAGCCCTTGGCCAGCGCCTTGAGGAAACCCTTGACGGCATCAGGGTTTTTCTCAGCAAAATCAGTGTTTACCAGCACGGCATTGCCATAAAGATTCAAACCATGCTCTGCCATCAGGATGGTCGAGATATCATCATCGGCAATGCCCTGTTTTTTCAGATTGAGGATCACCGAAAAGGCAAAACCGAAGACGCCGTCGACATCGCCCTTGGCGAGCATTGGCTCACGCACCGGAAAGCCGATCGATTCGATCTTTATCTTGCTGTCATCCAGCCCCGCGACCTGCTTGAAGGCTGGCCATTGCGCAAAAGCGCCATCCGGCGGTGGCGCGCCGAGCTTCTTGCCTTCCAGCGACTTCGGGTCGCCAGTCACACCAAGCGACTTGCGGCCGACGACGGCAAATGTCGGGCGTTCATAGACCATGTAAACGGCCTTGACCTTCTGGCTCGGATCCTCATCGAGGAACTTGATCACCGAATTGATGTCGCCGAAACCCATCTGGTAAGCGCCGGTTGCCACGCGCGGAATAGCCTCCACCGAGCCGTTGCCGCTGTCGATCGTCACGTCGAGGCCTTCGGCCTTGAAGTATCCCTTGTCCAGCGCCAGGAGGAAACCTGCGGCAGGTCCCTCGAATTTCCAGTCGAGCGTGAATTTCACCGGCGTTTCGGCATGGGCGCTCGTTACCGGCAGCGACAGCCCGGCAGCGGCACCGACTGCAGCAATGGCCAGAGCTCTCGACAACAACCTACGCGTTAATATCATCTGTTCCCCCTGATGGTTATGGTTGGATTGGTTGCATAAGACCCAATTCCAGCCATCAAGGCAAGATAAAATTGCATACAAAATAGCCGTTATTCTGTATGCTTATTTTAAAGGCATTCCTGGTCAGCCGGCGGGCAAAAAGCCCGATTTTTGCCCATCCCGCATGCAACGAAGCGACAGCAATATCGTTCACGCAGCGAACACAGCGTTCTCACTTGCCGGGGTTGCGGATCAGGCGCAGCGTGGGACAAATAGGGCCACAAACAGCAGGCAAAACGGCGGGGACGGCAAGATGAATTCTGCACTGGGCATACACCACATCACGATGATCACCCGGAAGGTGCAGGCGAATGTCGATTTTTACGCCGGCTTTCTGGGCTTAAGGCTCGTCAAACGCACTGCCGGTTTTGAAGATGCCATGCAGCTTCACCTGCTTTACGGCGATGGAAACGCCTCGCCCGGCTCGCTTTTGACCTTCCTCGTCTGGGAAGACGGTGGGCAGGGCCGCGTGGGTTATGGCCAGACGCTGGAAGTTTCACTGGCGATCGACCCTGCCAGCATTGGTTTCTGGCTGACGCGCGCGCTGAAATTCGGCATCCGCGCGGAGGGCCCATCCGACGAATTCGGGACCCCTGTCATCCGGTTGAAAGACCCTGACGGCCTGATCGTCAAGCTGGTCGGCACGAACGCCTTCGCCGATGCCACGCCGCATGTGACAAACGACATCCCTGCAGAAGACGCCATTCGCCGGATTTATGGCGCGACGATGCTGAGCGAGGTGCCGGAAGAAACCGTGGCGTTCCTTACAAGATATTTCGGCTACCGGCAGGAAAGCCAGACAGGCGCGATCCGCCGGCTCATATCGCAAAGCAGCGACATCATCGACGTGCGCGACGCGACCGGCTTCTGGTCCAGCGCCCCGGGCACCGGCACTGTTGACCACATCGCTTTCCGCGCGAAGGATCTGGACGAGTTGAACGCGGTTCTGGCCGAGCTGAAATCGCTGAATTCCAGCACCACGAATGCCCACGACCGGAAGTATTTCCACTCGCTTTATGTCCGCGAACCGGGCGGCGTGCTGATTGAAATGGCGACCGACGCTCCCGGCATGACCGTGGACGAGCCGCTGGAGGCACTCGGCGAAAATTTGTTCATCCCGCCACTCTTCATGAAGGACGAAGCGGATGTGCGCGTTGCGCTGCCGCAATTTTCGATGCCGGGCGAAGAACGTATCGTCTATCGCGACCTGCACTTCGTGCACCGCTTCTATACGCCCGAAAAGCCGGATGGCAGCACCATCATCCTGCTGCACGGTTCCGGCGGCAGTGAAACCAGCCTGATGCCGCTGGCGCACCGGGCTGCTCCGGGCGCCACGCTTCTCGGCGTGCGTGGCCGCAGCACGGAGGAAGACATCGCCCGCTGGTTCCGGCGTCTGCCCGATTTCAGCTTCGACCAGAAGGATATCGTCTCGGAAGCGGAAGCCTTTGCCGCCTTCATTGACGGCGCCATTCGGTCCTATGGTCTGGATCGTTCGAAGCTGCGCTTCATCGGCCATTCCAACGGCGCAAATTTCTATGCGGCCTTTGCGGCACTCTACCCGGAGCTTGCCGGGGATGCGCTGCTTTATCGCCCGTTGCCGATTCTCGATAGATGGCCGGAAAGTGATCTTACCGGACGCAACTTCCTGCTCGTAGCCGGAGAACGCGACAAATATCGCGACAGAGCGGCAGATGTGCAAGGCAGGCTTGTGGCCGGCGGCGCGCGGGCAGAAGTGCAAATGATCAATGACGGTCACGATCTTGGGTTTGCCGATATCGAAGCGGCACGGCACTGGCTTGCGGCGTGACATCTGACGATAGTACGTTGCCTCGTGGTTTAGTCTCCCCCGCCGGCCAGAAAGCCACGGCAGCGGTATAAGGGGCAAAGGCCGCGAGATTGGGCAACGTTTTCCCCTCATCCGACCCTTCGGGCCACCGTCTCCCCGGCGGGCAGAAGAAACAAACGGCAACCTCCCGCATCCCTCAACCAAGCCTTGCATAAATTCGCCAAAACGGCTTTAAAAACAGCTTAGTAATTGGAGAGTCTGTTTGGAAATCCCGTTTCTCATCCTCGCCGTCATCGCAGCCTTCATCTATACGCTGCTCGCAAGCATTCGCAATTCAAGCCGCATCAAGTCGCTGGAGCGTGAGGTTCACGGCCTGAAGCGGCTGATGGCCACCGGGGCGGCCTCTCCTCTTGCCGCACAGGCGGAGGCGGATGCAGCCGCGGAAAACCCGGATTTCAGGGCGGAAGAAGAAGATCGGGCTTTGCCGGAAGACGAGTTCGTCGAAACGGAATATCCGTCCGAAACCGAAGTGGCCGCGGCCATGGCGCCGGCGGAGAACCTTGCCAGCGCGGAAGAGACAAGTGCGCTTTCCACTGAGGCCGCATCCGCGTCAGCCCCGAAGGAAAGCTTCGAAAGTCTGCTGGGCGCACGCTGGGCAGTGTGGGCAGGTGGGCTGGCGCTGGCGCTCGGCGGCATTTTCCTCATCAAATATTCGATCGAGTCTGGGCTCCTGAGCCCGGCCGTGCGGCTTTCGCTCGCCGCCATTTTCGGCCTCGGTCTCGGTCTTGCCGGCGAGGCGATCCGCCGCAGGGCCGTACCTGGTATCGCCACCACCTATTCCAACGCCATGATACCTGGCGTGCTGACGGCAGCAGGTGCACTGACGCTGTTCGGCGTTATCTATGCCGCCTACGGCATTTACGACTACATAAGCCCCACCACCGCTTTCATCCTGCTCGGGCTTGTCGCCTTCGCCACTATTGGCCTTTCACTTCTGCACGGGCAGGCGCTCGCCGGTCTTGGCCTTTTGGGTTCGATGCTGACGCCTGCGCTGATTTCCACTGAAACCCCGAATATCTGGGCGCTCTTCGTCTTCCTCACCATATCCTGGCTGGCGACGGCGGCGGCTGCGCGCAGGCAGCGCTGGACCGTGGCTCCCTCGCTTGCCAATGCCGGTCTCGGCCTCTGGGCGCTCGGCTATATCGCCATCGCCGACACGATCAGTGCTGCACCTCCGGTCCTTGCGCTGCTCGTCATGCTTGCGGGTACGATCTTCCTCTGGCCCGGACGCTATTTCGACGCAGCACCTGCCGAAACGGGAGAAACCGTAACTTCCGGGCGGCGCGCCGTTCGCGCCATGCGGCTTTTGCTGCGCCCGTCGCTTGCCATCAATCTCACCGTCTCAATGGCCGTGATCCTGCCGGCATTCAGCTTTCTCGTCATCGGCGCAGGCATCGACCTTCATCCGGCCGTGATTGTCTCAGCGCTCAT
The DNA here is from genome assembly GCF_053521725.1 of Agrobacterium sp. CG160-95. Lineage (NCBI taxonomy): Bacteria > Pseudomonadati > Pseudomonadota > Alphaproteobacteria > Hyphomicrobiales > Rhizobiaceae > Agrobacterium > Agrobacterium sp. CG160-95. Next base: position 418,270 of record NZ_JBNWDU010000001.1, read on the forward strand.
CGCAGGGCTGGCTGCCCTTGGTGCTTCCCGCCGCAACGCGGTCTGGCCCGCCATTATCGCAGCACTTGGCGCGCAGGCTGCGGTCTCGGTGATGTCTCGCTCCGGGCTCGATTTCATCGGCATCATCAACGATACCTCGATTGCGCTGCCGCCGGTGCGAACCGGCTACATGGCTGAAATCGCCATGGCGCTTGGTCTTGGCGCCATTCTTTTGCTCTGCGGTTTTTCCTTCCTGAAACGCAAGGGCGCCGACGATCCGGATTTCGCCCAGCTCTGGGCGGGGATTGCAGCTCTCTTCCCGGTCTGGCTCGGAACCGCGAGCTTCGTCGAATATGGAAATCTCGGTCGTGACTGGCTGCATGCAGCCTATGGCCTCGGCCTCGGTTTCCTGCTGATCGCCGCTGCAGAATGGCTGCACCGACAAAACAACGAGGCTTATCGCAAGCCGCTCAACATCCTCGTGCTCGGCTCCTTTGCCGCATTCGCGCTAAGCCTGCACACGCTGACTGAGGGGCTTACGACAACCATACTGCTTTCCGTCATCGGTTTCGGTTATGTGCTGGCAACCCGCCAGCGCAACTGGGATGTGCTGCCCTGGGTCATGGCGATTGCAAGCGTCGCCGTTCTCGGCCGCATCGCCTGGGAGCCGACCATCGTCGGGCCGCAAAATCTTGGGCTCACGCCGGTCTTCAACGCGCTTCTGCCGGGTTACGGCATTCCGGCACTGCTCGCTATCGTCTCCGCCTGGATGCTGCGCGACTGGCCGGGCTTCCGGGCAAAGAACTTCCTGCAGGCCATCGCCAGCCTGATGGGCCTGCTGGCGGTCGCAATCCTCATCCGCCATGCGATGAATGGCGGCACACTGGACGAAAGCGTGCCGACGCTTGGCGAACAGTCGATCTATACGCTGCTGACCATCGGTTTTTCAGGCGTACTGATGACGCTCGATTTGAAGAGCCCCAGCCCCGTCTTCCGTTACGGCTCGATGATTGCAGGCGTTATCGCCGTCATCAACGTGCTGGTGATGCATTTCTTCACGCTGAACCCCTATTTCACCGGCGAAAATACCGGCCGCATCCCGTTCCTCAACCTGCTGCTGATCGGTTACCTGCTGCCGGCGCTTGCCTATGGCGGCCTTGCCTATTACGCACGCGGCAAGCGGCCTGCAGCCTATGTCAGCCTGCTGGCCGTGGCGGGTGCCGCACTCGGCTTTGCCTGGGCCACACTTTCGGTCCGCCGTTTCTGGCAGGGTGAAAACATTGCCAACTGGAAAGGCTTCCTGCAGGGCGAGACCTACAGCTACTCGGTGGTCTGGCTGTTGATCGGCGTATTGCTGCTCATCGTCGGTTCGCGCTTCAATGCCCGCAGCCTGCGTCTGGCATCCGCCGCCTTCGTGCTGATCTCCGTCGCCAAGGCATTCCTGATCGACATGAGCAATCTTGAGGGCGTGCTGCGGGCGCTGTCCTTCATCGGGCTTGGCGTCGTGCTGATCGGTATCGGTCTGTTCTATCAGAAAATCCTCACCCGGCAGCCGAAGACATGATCCCGGCTGAGGCTTTTGCGCCCTATGAGGCGCTTGCGCAGGACCTTATCCCGCATGCCGCCGATGCGGGCGACGGCTCGCACGATCTTGCCCATATCCACCGCGTCTTCCGCAACGCCATGCGCATCCATGCGGGCGAAGGCGGCGATGGCACGGTGCTTGCGGCCAGCGTGCTTTTGCACGATTGCGTGGCGGTGGAGAAGAACTCGCCGCTTCGCGCGCAGGCCTCACGCCTTGCGGCGGAAAAAGCCTCCGGCATTCTGGCCGGGCTTGGCTGGCGTCAGGCCGATATTGACGCCGCCGCGCATGCCATCACCACACATAGTTTTTCCGCCAATATCGAGCCGCAGACGCTGGAGGCAAAGATCCTTCAGGATGCCGACCGGCTGGACGCCATCGGCATGGTGGGTGCTGCGCGTTGCTTTTATATTGCCGGGCGCATGGGTTCGGCGCTCTACGACCCGGCCGATCCGCTGGCAAAGGACCGTCCGCTTGATGATCGCGCCTTCGCCATCGACCATTTCGAAACCAAGCTGTTCAAGCTTGCGGATGGTTTCCGCACCGAAACCGGGCGAGAACTGGCAAAGGCCCGCCATGAGCGGCTGAAACAGGTGCTGGACCTGTTTCTCGACGAAATCTGAGGAGACCTGAATGCGTGTGACCGAACTCAACATCTACCCGCTGAAAAGCGCGCGCGGCATTGTCCTCTCGAAAAGCGATGTTTCGGCGGAAGGCCTGCCTGGCGACCGGCGCGCCATGCTGACCGACCCTTCGGGCCACTTCATTACCCAGCGCGAATTGCCTGATATTGCCACGGTTCTGGCACAGCACGCGGATGGCGGCATGGTGCTTTCGCGGGAAGCAGGTGGCGAGATTTTCGCCAGGCCTTCCGGGCAGCGCATGGATGTCGCCGTGTGGAAATCGATCGTCAGCGCCAATATCGCCGATAGCGAAACCAACGACACATTGTCTGAGTGGCTTGGGCGCGAGGTGAAGCTGGTGTTCTTCGACGACATCGCAAAACGCATCGCGAGCCTCGAATGGACCGGCAACGAAACGCCCGTCACCTTTGCGGACGGTTACCAGATCCTCGTCACCACCACCGCTTCACTTGCAGCCCTTAACGACAATATGCGTGCAAATGGCGAGGACGCCGTCGGCATGGAGCGGTTCCGGCCCAATATCGTGCTGGAAACGGACGAGCCGTGGGCGGAGGATCGCTGGGCGGCGATCGAGATCGGCGGCATCCGTTTCGACCTCGTCAAGCCCTGCGCCCGCTGCATCATGACGACACAGGACCAAATAACCGGCTCCCGCGATGTACCCTCCCCCATGAAGGCCATGGGCCGCATCCGCATGTCCGGCGACCGGCGCGTACCCGGCCCGCTCTTCGGCTGGAATGTCACACCGCGCGGCGAAGGCAGGCTAGCTGTTGGCGATGTGGCAAAGGTAGTCGAGGAACGGCCGGACGGCTGGGCGATCAAGAGGCGTTAAGCTGCTGGGCGATGCATCTCACGATCTCGTATCAAGGCTTCTTCGCACCGACGATCAGGAAAATCGGACGGCGGTCTTCGTATTTCATCTCCGGCCGCTCCGCCAGCAGGGCGGGATCGGGCCTCGGTTCCGCGAGCCGCGTGATCGCAAAGCCTGAAGTCAGCAGGGCGTTGAGAATGCCTGACACCGTGCGGTGATATTTGACGACATCATCCGCCATCCAGTTGGAATGGCGCACGCCCTCGTTCTGATAGTTATCGAGCGGCCAGTGCAGTATTTCGCCATCTTCGCCGTAGAACCAGTCCTGTTTGTCCAGCGCCGTGAACACGGGATGCTCGATGGAAAAGACAAAGTCGCCGCCGGATTTCAACACGGAGAAAACTCTCGCGAATGCCGCATCGAGGTCGCGGACGTAGTGCAGAGCGAGTGAGCTCAGTACCAGATCGAAGCTCTCCGGCGCAAAATCGATGTCCTCGATCGCGGCGCGGCGATATTCGATGCCGGGGCCGCCGTTTATCTCGGCGGCGCGGCGCAGCATATTTTCCGACAGATCGACCCCGACGACATGCGCCGCGCCCTGCTCTACGGCATGGCGGCAATGCCAGCCAAAACCGCAACCGAGATCAAGAACTGTCTTGTCTTTCAGCGCTGGCAACATGGCGCGCAGCTCATGCCATTCGCCCGCCTGACGCAGTCCCTCCAGAGAGCGTGGCATGGCGCTGTAGCGCTCGAAAAACTGCGGGTCGTCGTAAATATTCTGCTTCATCGTTGCCTCACCTTGCCCGATGGCATTTCACCTGAGTGTCTCATCAATCGCACGAATAGTGCCGTCAAGAAAAGTTGCTAGTGGGGCAGCCTTGCAAAAGATAATATTCCTCTCATCAAAGGGGAATTTTGCGGCACAGCGTCCCACGAGGCGAGGCGCTGCATCGGGAGAGTTTCATGTCGCAAGCCACACGCCAAACCATGCCCTGGGCGATCATCGTCGCCGGGTCGCTGATCGCGGTCATGACCTTCGGGCCACGCTCGGCGATGGGCTTTTTCCAGCTACCCATGCTGGCCGATACCGGCTGGGACCGCTCCACCTTCGGACTTGCCATGGCGTTGCAGAACCTGTTCTGGGGTCTAGGCCAGCCATTCTTCGGCGCCATCGCCGATAAATTCGGCACCGGTCGTGTGCTCGTGCTTTCCGGCTTTCTCTATGCGGCTGGCCTCATCTGCATGTCCTTCGGCACTTCGCCCTTCTGGCTGCATTTCGGTGGTGGCGTGCTTGTCGGGCTTGGCATTGCAGCTGGTTCGTTCAGCGTCATTCTTTCGGCCTTCGCGCGGCATGTTACGCCGCAGCAACGCTCGCTTGCCTTCGGCATCGGCACCGCGGCGGGATCGGCGGGCATGTTCCTGTTTGCGCCAATCAGCCAGGGCCTGATTTCCACCTATGGCTGGTCGGACAGTCTCGTCTGGCTTGCCGTGATGATGATGCTGGTGCCACTGCTGGCCTATCCGATGCGTGGCAATTCCTCGTCCGGCAGCCAGTCACAGACGCAATTCAAGCAGACGGCAGGCGAGGCGCTAAGAGAAGCGCTGGGCCACAAGAGCTATCTGCTTTTGACCACCGGCTTTTTCGTCTGCGGTTTTCAGGTGGCCTTCATCACCGCGCATTTTCCGGCCTATCTCGGCGATATCGGCATCGAACCCCGCTATGCGGTCATCGCCATGGCGCTGATCGGCTTCTTTAACATCATCGGATCGCTGGCCGCCGGCGTCATCGCCCAGCGTTATTCGAAACCCTATCTGCTGGCCTATATCTATATCGCCCGCTCAATCGCCGTCACCGCCTTCCTGCTTCTGCCGCAGTCACCGCTTTCAGTCATCATCTTCGCGGCCGTGATGGGCATCCTGTGGCTTTCCACCGTGCCGCCGACCAATGCGCTGGTGGCGATCATGTTCGGCACGCGCCATCTCGGCATGCTGGGTGGCGTCGTATTCCTGTCGCATCAGATCGGCTCGTTCCTCGGTGTCTGGCTCGGCGGCTTCCTTTACGACAAGCTCGGCTCCTACGATCTCGTCTGGTGGCTCGGCGTCGGCATGGGTATTTTTGCGGCCATCGTGCATTGGCCTATTCAGGAACGACCCGCACCTCGGCCAGCAATGGCCTGAGGCTATACCGCCTTATCGAGCGCAGGCAGCACCGCCTTGCGCTCCAGTGCCTTCAACGCCGCCTGCACGAAACCGTCGCGGGCGGCGTTTTCATTGAGGCCGCGTGGATCATAGACATGGCGGTTGAGGAAATGGGCGGTCAGGCGAAAGGCTGCCGCGAGGCTGTCGCGATCGGCGGCCTTCGACTGACCTTCGCTCAGGAAAGCGGGAAGCGAAAGCATACGCGCCGCATAGGGCGCCCCCGCCGTACTACAGACCGCCCTGCCCGTTTTGGGCGATACATAGATGAGATCGGTGCGCAGGCCCGTTGCCGCGCATTCCGTGAGATCGAGACCGAAACCAAGATCGTTCAGCACCGCCAGCTCGAACCGTACGAACAATTCGCCTGCATCGACCGGATCATGGAGATTGTCGAGAATGACGTCGAGCGCCTGATAGAGATGCGGATGCGGGTCACGCTCCGGCAAAAGGCGCAGCAACGCGCCCATGGCCTGCACGCCATACACCGCGGTTGCCGTTTCCATCAGTTGCGCCGCCCGCAACTGCAAAGGCTCAATGCGGAATTCGCCGAGATGGTCGTCAAGCCGCGCCCGCCAGATCACATCCACCCGGTTTCCCGCCTGCAGCACCGGCTGCATGCTGCGGGAGCGCCCGCCGCGCACCATCCCCAGATGGCGGCCGCGCAAACGGGTCATCACCTCGGCGATGACGCTGGTCTCGCCATGACGCTTTACGCCGAGAATGATTGCCTCGTCCTGCCACTGCATGAAATCTGTCCGAATTCCGATTCAAGCCCGATCATAACCGATCTGACGGCGAAACGTTATTCTTTTACGGTGTCGCGCGCCGCAGCAACGAGCGTCGTCACGAAATCGGCGATTTCGTTTTCACCGAAAGGCTTGCCCAGCAGGGGCGCATGCACGAGATCTTCGGGAAAACCACTCGTGTCGCCATAACCGCTGACGAAACCGAAGGGAATTCCGTGATCGCGCAGGTGGCGGGCAAAATCGTAACTCTTGCCGTCGGAAAGGCTGACGTCGAGAAGCACGCAATCGGCGCCATCCCGCCCTAATGCGTCCTGTGCCTGCGCAAGTGTCGTCGCAATCGTGATGGTTTCAACGCCGATGGACTGGAGAACCGCCTCGACGTCAAGCGCCACCAGATATTCATCTTCAACGATGATGCAGCGTTGTGGCACCATGTTTCTTCTTCTTTCAACGTGAAGGGAACCAGACGGATTTGCGCCGCTGTCGCCAATGTGATTTTCAAGCGCCATGTCGACAGAGTTCGCAAATTACGGACCCAACGTCATTTAAAAAAGACATGTCGAAAAAAGATCAGATGAAGGGTCTTGGCCGCTTTTCATCGTTTTGCCAACCGGCAACATGGCTCAGTCCGGCATCGTCCAGCACCAGACAGCCCTTGTCCGTCCAGCGAATCAGACCGCGATCGACAAGCTTTCTCAAGGTCTTGTTGGTGTGGACGATGGAGAGGCCGAGCGTATCGGCAACGTGCTGCTGGGTCACCGGGATCGGCGTTTCGCCTTGCACGAGATTAACCGCCTTTGCCTTGCTGTAAAGGAACGCGATGAGATACGCGGCACGCTCGATCGCGGTGCGCCGGCCGATGCTGAGCAAGTGGTTGTCGAGCATGCGCTCCTCGCTTGCTGCAATCCACGTCAGGTCATAGGCAAGGGTCGGATGATCGGTGAAGAGGTTGTTGAGTCGCGAGCGCTCGAAGACACACAGTGTCACCGGCGACAGCGCCTCCACCGAATGCTGCATTTCCCCCATGACCGTGCCCTGCAGGCCAACGAGATCGCCTGGCATGACATAATTGAGGATCTGCCGCCTGCCGTCTTCCAGTGTTTTATAACGGAAAGCCCAGCCTTGAAGGACAGTGTAGAGATGGGCGCTGTGCGACCCTTCCATCAAAATGACGGAACCGCTTTCGACCGCCAGTTCCCCTGTCTTGAAACGGGAGACGAAATCCAGTTCGGAAGAGGAAAAGTCCCTGAAATGCGGCAGGTCGCGCAAGGGACAGTGCTGACACGGAGTTGTGGAAATTCCGTTCGGTTTTTTTGGCGACATGAATATCCATCATCGAAAAAAAGGTTGCGCCCAATCGTTTTGGAACAACCCACCCGAATGCATTCGGTTCCCGATAAAAGGTTGAAGATATTCAGAATGTTCGTTGTGTGCCGTTCCGTTTCCGGCCGGCACATCCACATTCCTGTGCCTGTCACAGGAATGTGGGAGGAACCGGATGTGCCTTATCCCCGCGGAAATTCCAGGCCCATTTCGCGGAAACGTTCGGGGTCGTCGCCCCAGTTTTCGCGAACCTTGACGAACAGGAAGAGGTGGACCGGCTGTTCGAGGATTTCAGACAGTTCCTTGCGCGAGGCGGTGGAGATCGCCTTGATCGCGTCGCCGTTCTTGCCGAGAGCGATCTTCTTCTGGCTGTCACGCTCGACATAGATCACCTGCTCGATGCGAACGGAGCCGTCCTTGCGTTCTTCCCACTTCTCAGTCTCAACATGCGAGGCGTAGGGAAGCTCCTGATGCAGACGCAGGAACAGCTTTTCGCGGGTGATTTCGGCGGCGAGCTGGCGCATCGGCAGATCGGAAATCTGGTCTTCCGGATAATACCACGGACCTTCCGGCAGGGTATCGACCAGATAATCCATCAGGTCTTCGCAGCCCGAACCGTTGGTGGCCGAAATCATGAAGGTCCGGTCGAAGGTCACGTGCTCATTGGCGGCGGCAGCAAGCTTCAGCAGGTCTTCGCGCTTCACCTGGTCGATTTTGTTAAGGCAGAGGATTTTCTTCTGCGGAACATCCTTCAGCCCCTCGAGAATCGCTTCCGCGTCACCCTTCAGGCCGCGTTCGCTGTCGATCAGCAGCAGGATGAGATCCGCATCCTTCGCTCCGCCCCAGGCCGAAGTGACCATGGCGCGGTCGAGCCTGCGGCGCGGCTTGAAGATGCCGGGCGTGTCCATAAAAACAATCTGCGCATTTTTGTGAATGGCGATGCCGCGCATAACGGCGCGCGTCGTCTGTACCTTGTGGCTGACGATCGAAACTTTTGCACCCACCAGCCTGTTGACCAGCGTCGACTTGCCGGCATTGGTCGGGCCGATGAGGGCCACAAAGCCGGAGCGGGTCGGAAGGGCGATGTCTTCGCCGGCATTGGCGGGGTTTTCGTGATCGGTCATGATATCCATTCAAGGTCTGAGGTATTCAACATGCGGCCACAAGGCTCGCCATGCGCTCGATTTTAGCGCCACTATCTTTCGGGCGCTCAGTTCTAGGTGGAGCTTTTCTGCCAGACGCCTTCGCGTTCCAGCAATCTGGTTGCTGCCACCTGTTCGGCTGCGCGCTTGGAACGCTCGACGCCGGTTTCCGGCTTTACGCCGGGAATTTCCACCGTCACGGTGAAGCTGGGATCGTGATCCGGTCCGGAGCGATCGTCAACCCGATAAGCGGGCGTAACCGCAAATCTGGCATGCGCCCATTCCTGCAATTCAGTCTTGGCATCGCGCCGTCCGGCATCCACGCGCGTTGCGCGGCCCTGCCAGTATTTCAGAATGAACTTGCGGGATGCTTCCAGACCACCATCCAGATAGAGAGTGGCGATCAGGCTTTCGACCACATCGGCGCGCACGTTCAGCATCGCCTTGCCGGTCAGCTTCTTCACATCCGATCCGGTGCGAATGAAATTATGCAGGCCCATTTCGTCGCCGATAGCGGCGCAGGATTCGGCGCTGACAAGCTGGTTGAGGCGAACCGAAAGCTCACCTTCGCTGGCGTTGCGGAAGGTGGAGAACAACAGCTCGGCAACACAAAGGCCGAGAACGCGGTCGCCCAAAAACTCCAGCCGCTCGTAATTGCCCGCCGCAGCGGAACGGGCACTCGCATGGGTCAAGGCCCGGTCGAGCCGGGCCTTTTCCTTGAATTCATATCCGATCAACGCTTCGAGACGGGAAATCTCCGCAATCGACAGCGGCTTGGTCTTGCTCATCCCACAACCTTGAAGAGACGGTCCCAGCGCATGTTGGACGGCCAGTCCCAAATGCGGCTGAACGGCGTGTCATTGCCCAGCGAGAAGAAGATGACACTGGCGCGGCCGATCAGGTTTTCTTCCGGCACGAAACCGACATCGAAACGGCTGTCGAGCGAGTTGTCGCGATTATCGCCCATCATGAAATAATGGCCTTCCGGCACCAGGAATTCGCGGGTGTTGTCGCCGCGCGAATCGGGCGACTGGTCGAGCGTGTCGAAGGTGACGCCATTATCGAGCGTTTCGCGGAACACCGGTACATTGGCGCCCGGATCGGCACGGTAATCGGAGGTGAAGGTGCCATCAGGCTGCTTCGGAACCGGCTGGCCGTTGATGAACAGCACGCCGTTCGTCACCTGGATGCGGTCACCCGGCAAGCCGACGAGACGCTTGATGTAATCAACTTCAGGATTGGGCGGCAGGCGGAAGACCACGACATCGCCACGCTTGGGCTTGCTGAATTCGAGGATACGGCCTGAAAACAGGTTCGGCGAAAAGGGCAGCGAATATTTCGAATAGCCGTAGGAGAACTTGTTGACGAAAAGATAGTCGCCTACCAGCAGCGTCGGCATCATCGAACCTGAAGGGATCGTGAAGGGCTGAAACAGCACGGTGCGGATGACCATGGCCAGCAGCAGCGCCTGAATGATGACCTTGACGTTTTCCCAGAGGGCGTTCTGCTTCTTTTCAGCTTTTTCGGACACTTAAAGACCTGCCTGATTGTTTACCGGTTCCTGCGATTTGACGGAGGCGTCCGGGCCGTTGTTGCTCGCGACTGCGGCGGGGTGAAGCAATTTTTCACGCAGCCAGCGACGCTTTCATATTTCTGCGACTTCTCTAGAACCTTTCCAGCCGGAAGGGAAGCGCTTCTGTCATACGCCTGCAAATAGGCCGCCAATGCGGCAGCCGCCGGTCTCAGTCGCTCACGGGAAGCGCCTCGATAATCACAAATGCCTGAGCGTAAGGGTAATCGTCCGTGATGGTCAGATGGATATTGGCGCGGTGACCGGCGGGCAGCATGGCCGCTAGCCTTTCTGCGGCACCGTTGGTGAGCGCCATGGTCGGCTTGCCGCCCGGCAGATTGACGACCCCCATGTCCTTCCAGAAAACGCCGTTCGCAAGGCCGGTTCCGAGCGCCTTTGAACAGGCTTCCTTGGCGGCGAAACGCTTGGCGTAGGATGCCGCGCGGTTCTTGCGGCCATCGGACTTGGCGCGCTCGATATCGGTGAAACAGCGGTGCGTGAAACGTTCACCGAAACGGGTGAGCGAATGTTCGACGCGGCGGATATCGATCAGGTCGCTGCCCAATCCAAGGATCATTTCAACATCTCCAGAGACGCGTTTTTATTGGCGGCGCGATGCGCGAGATTTTCCATCTTGCGGCGCTGGAAACCGCTGATGAGGCTGTAGACGGTGATATAGGCGATGACCGCGCTCACGGCCGCGGGCAGAAGCGCACCTACGGTCATGGGTTCCAGCACCGGCCTCCATATCTGCCGGAATTCGAGGTGGCTGAACAGCGCAACGAAATCCACATGCGCACCCCCCGCCTCCTTCTGTCGTCCGAGCAGGAAATGCCCGAGTTCCCAGGTGGACGCCCAGATGAAAGGAAATGTCAGGGGATTGGCGAAGGTGGTGCCGAGTGCTGCCGCGACGAGATTGACGCGCATGAGGAAACCGAGCGCCATGGCGATAATGATATGCACGCCGAGAAACGGTGTCCACGCCACGCCGATACCGAGCGCGACACCGGCGGCAATCGAATGCGGAGACGCAGACAACCGCAGGAGACGCAGCTTCATATAGCGCAGCGAACGGGTAAAACCCGTGCGCGGCCAAAAGAGGTCACGAATCTTCTCTGAAAAACCAACGGGTTCACGGCGGCGAAACGGCATGAGGCCAGTCTATTTCATCGCCCCGGCTGAGCCAAGAGCATCGTATACGACACGGGGATTTCTTTTGCAGGCATATTTTCCCCGTCATTCCGGCCTTTAGCTGGAATTCCACCCACGCCACGTGGCATCACCGAGTATACGAACCTTGCCGAACACTCTGACCTCATCCTCAGGCTTGTCCCGAGGATTTGCAAACGATTGATTGAATGCAAGGTTATCAGGATCCCTGGGACGAGCCAAGGATGACGTCGAGGAAACAAGCACCTCTCGCCGTCAAATTCGTTTCAAAAGTAGCGTGTCCTATCATTTGGACCGGACAGCGGTGAACGCCCGTTCGTAACGCGCATTCACACAGCCTTACGAGACACGAGTAGGAGCTGACCGATAACGGCCACCCACCTTCCAAGTCCTATACGCATGGCGAACGGCTGCCATGCGCTGAGTGCACTACCGGCGGAACAGGCCGCGGTCGATTTCGCGCTGGCGGAACTCAAGGTCGACATTCGAAACGGAGCCGCTGAGATATTCGAATTCGCGTTCCTGGGTCGTCTTGCCACGAACTGCACGGGCGATCTTGCGAAGCGGAGTAAACATGATTTCATGTCCTTTCAGTTTGGAAATGGCGTTTCTCATCGGGGTAGGACCACCGGCACGCCGCGTTTTCCGTTTTTCAATTTCTGAAAGGAAGATAGTCGCAAACCACATGCGCGACCAGAGACAGTAAAAGGCCGCTGCCATGCACTGAATGCATAACAGCGGCCTTTTGGAATGTGCGAATGATCAAAAATGCCTCAATCGAAGGCACGTTTGACAGTGGATACGCAATCGAGGTCTTTCAGCTGCGACAGCAGCTGGTTGAGTTGCCGCAAATCCCAGACTTCGACATCCAGTGCCAGTTCGGAGAAATCCGTGCCGATGCGGACCATATTCAGGGCGCGTATGTTGACATCCAGCGTCGCGATCGATTGCGCCACGGAGGCGAGCGTGCCGGGTTCGTTCAGCGCGTTGATCATCACCCGCGCCATGAAGCGCGACTTGTTCGCCTCATCAAGATCCCAGCGGACATCAATCCAGCGCTCTGGCTCATCGTCGAAACGCTGCAGCGCCGGCGCCTGAATGGGATAGATGGTGATGCCCTTGCCTTTTTCCATGATGCCGACGATGCGATCGCCCGGAACGGCGCCGGCGGCACCGAAATGCACATCGACATTGCCGGAAAGGCCACGGATGGGCAGCGGGTCCGGTCCATCGAGCATTTCGGCTGCGCCATCGTCTTCCAGAACGGAGCGCGACTTTCCGGGGATCTTGAAGACCATACCGGAAGCGCTGCGCATGTTGAACCAGCCGTCGTCGCCGGTCATCTTCACCGTCACGCGCTCGTCCTGATAATCCGGATAGACTGCACGCAGCACATCGAGCGAGGAGACCTCGCCGCGCCCGACGGCGGCGATAGCGTCTTCCACATCCTTCTGCGCCAGACGATGCAGCACAGGTTTCAGCGCGTCACGCGAGAAGGCCTTGCCGGCACGTTCGAAAGTGCGCTCCAGAATACGGTAACCGAGACCCGAATATTGCTTGCGAATGGCCATGCGCGTGGCGCGGCGGATGGCCGAGCGGGCTTTACCCGTCACCACCACCTCTTCCCATGCGGCGGGCGGAACCTGCACGCCGGAGCGGATGATCTCCACCTCGTCGCCATTGTTGAGCCGGGTCACAAGCGGCATGATCCGCCCGTTGATCTTGGCGCCAACTGTGGTGTCGCCGATATTGGTGTGCACCGCATAGGCGAAATCGATGGGCGTCGCGCCACGCGGCAGCGCAATCAGCTTGCCCTTGGGCGTGAAGCAGAACACCTGGTCCTGGAACAGTTCCAGCTTGGTGTGTTCGAGGAATTCTTCCGGGCTGTCGCCTTCTGCCAGCGATTCGATGGTGTGGCGCAGCCAGGAATAGGCGTTGCTCTCCGGCGAGAGCAGATCGCCCTCCCCGTTTTCGCCGTCCTTATAAAGCGCATGGGCGGCAATGCCGAATTCGGCGATTTCGTGCATGCGCTTGGTGCGCAGCTGCAACTCGATACGCTGGCGCGAAGGGCCAACGATCGTGGTGTGGATGGAACGATAGTCGTTCTGCTTCGGCGTGGAGATATAGTCCTTGAAGCGGCCGGGTACCACGCGCCAGCGGGTGTGGACAATGCCGAGCGCCCGGTAGCAGGAAGGAATATCGTCCACCAGAATGCGGAAGCCGTAGACGTCGGACAACTGCTCGAAAGAGAGCGATTTCGACTGCATCTTGCGGAACACCGAATAGGGCTTCTTCTGACGCCCCTTGACGCTGGCGCCGAGAAGGCCATTCGCCACGAGTAGCTCGCGCAATTCGTCCTCGATCTTCTTGATGAGCCCTTCGTTGCGCGTTTCCAGTTCCTGAAGGCGGTTGGTCACCGTCTCATAGGCTTCCGGATTGAGGTAACGGAAGGACAGGTCCTCCAGCTCGTCGCGCATGTCCTGCATGCCCATGCGGCCGGCCAGCGGCGCATAGATTTCCATGGTTTCTTCGGAAATGCGGCTGCGTTTGTCCGCCGGCATATATTCCATGGTGCGCATGTTGTGCAGGCGGTCGGCCAGCTTCACCAGAAGAACGCGCACGTCGTCGGAAATGGCAAGCAGCAGCTTGCGCAGGTTTTCGGCCTGCTTGGCCTTGCGCGTGACGAGATCGAGTTTCTTGAGCTTGGTCAGCCCCTCCACCAGTCTGCCGATATCCTCGCCGAACAGCTCGTCGATTTCAGCGCGGGTAGCGGTGGTATCCTCGATCGTATCGTGCAGCAGCGCCACCGCGATGGTCGATTCGTCGAGATGCATTTCCGTCAGGATGGCGGCAACTTCCAGCGGATGCGAGATATAGGGGTCGCCATTGGCCCGCTTTTGCTGGCCATGTTTCTGCATTGCATAAACATAGGCCTTGTTCAGCAGGGCCTCATTCGCATCCGGTTTATATTTTTGAACCCGCTCAACGAGTTCGTATTGCCGCATCATGCGATATTCCACAAAAAGAAAGCGCGCCAACCTTGGGGTCGGCGCACAATGCTGCATCAATAGGGATCAGATTATGACGGCAAATATTGACAGACGGTAACCACCGCCTGCCAATGGCGTCATAAAGTCAGATCAATAGTCGTCATTTTTTTCCGGCGGCACAAGGCCTTCGATACCGGCCAGCAGTTCTTCTTCCGACATCTGGTCGAAAGTAACGGTTTCCGGCTGGTCGTCCTCTTCGCCATCGGCAGTAGCGGAGGCTGCCAGCGTAACCGGATCGGGCTCGGGCTCGTCCACTTCCACATGCTTCTGCAGCGAATGGATGAGGTCTTCCTTGAGGTCGTCGGGCGAGAGCATCTCGTCGGCGATTTCGCGCAGAGCGACGACCGGGTTCTTGTCGTTATCGCGGTCAACCGTGATGGACGAGCCCTGGGAAATCTGGCGCGCACGGTGGCTGGCGAGAAGGACCAGCTCGAAACGGTTGTCTACTTTATCAATGCAATCTTCAACTGTGACGCGGGCCATTGCCTGTCCTTTGCGAGTCGTAATGTCGTGGATCAGAGCGCCGTGCTTTCTTGAGGATGCACAAGGGATGCTCTAACCTATTGAATCTGCGCTTCGTGCCTTGCGAAAAACGCTTTGGATTCCTCGCGACGAAGCCTTCCAGCTTCCGATACAGCCATTGGCCGCGGAATTCAAGTTTTTCCTGTCTTTGGCGTCTTTTGGCACCTTATTGCCCTTGTTTGGCGTCTGATGAACAAAATGTCTAGAAGAATTGTCTTGGAATACGGGTGAAGTTACCTTACTTAAAACGCAACGGCGCTACGCAAAATTCGTTGATACGACATGATTTTTCGCATTTGCGACCGGAAATAAAAGCCAGATAATGGCCTTTCCAAAAAAGGAATGGGATGGAATGTTCGATCCACGGGAGAAAATTGCGCTCTTTATAGATGGAGCCAATCTTTATGCAGCATCTAAAAGCCTGGGGTTCGATATCGACTATCGCAAGCTTCTTAAGGCGTTTCAGAAGCGCGGATACCTGCTGCGCGCCTACTATTACACCGCATTGATCGAGGATCAGGAATATTCCTCGATCCGCCCTCTGATCGATTGGCTGGATTATAACGGCTACAAGGTCGTGACGAAGCCGGCGAAGGAATTCACCGACGCGCTCGGTCGCCGCAAGATCAAAGGCAACATGGATATCGAACTTGCTGTCGATGCCATGGAACAGTCAGAGACCGTCGATCATCTGGTTCTGTTTTCCGGTGACGGCGACTTCACCAAGCTGGTGGACGCGCTTCAGCGCAAGGGCCGCAAGGTTTCCGTGGTGTCCACCATGGCAACGCAGCCCGCAATGATCGCCGACGATCTGCGCAGGCAGGCAGATCACTTCATTGATCTCATGACCTTGAAGGCCGAAATCGGGCGTGACCCGAACGAGCGCCCTGCCCGGCACGTCGAAAGCCCCGAGACGATCTGATCCCGGTTTTTAAGCCGCCGACCTAATGACAACGCGTCCGTCTGCAAGGCGGGCGCGTTTTTGTTTGGCGTCACAACCGTGTATTCCTGCCGGAAAATTCCTCTTAAAATTAACAAACATCAAATTCGGCCAGTCAAAATTATATCTTGGTTAATTTTAGACGTGTCTAAATCACCCAACGGCACCAACGACATGATTTCGGTGTCAAATCAGGATGTTCAGACATGCATGGCCAAGTAAAAACCAATCAACAACTCGACGAAAGACTTAATTTTCTAGGGCTTGGCCAGGAGCAACGGCAAAACCTTTCGGACATGAAGGGCGTCATTACAGGCTCGCTCGACGCCTCTCTCGACCGTTTTTATGCGAAGGCGCGCTCCGTGCCGGAGACGGCGAAGTTCTTTGCAAGCGACGCGCATGTCCAGCATGCCAAAGGCATGCAGATGAAACACTGGGCAAGAATTGCCTCCGGCACCTTCAACTCGGACTATACCGATGCCGTGACGGCCATCGGCCGTACCCATGCAAGGTTGGGGCTGGAGCCGAGATGGTATATTGGCGGTTACGCGCTGATGCTTGATGGCATCGTCAAAGCCGTCGTCAATTCAGAACTGAAGGGCTTTTTTCAGGAAAAGAAGGCCAAGAAGCTGAACGACGCCCTGACGGTAACGATCAAGGCCGCCCTTCTCGACATGGACTATTCGATCTCCGTCTACCTCGACGTGCTTGCCGCCGAGCGACTGAAGGTCGAGGAACAACAGGCGCAGATGAAGAAGGAGCAGGAGCACGTTCTCGAACTGCTCAACAACGCCCTGAACAAGCTGGCGAATGGCGACCTCACCTCCAGCATCAATGAAAAGACTGCACCGCAATTCGAGGGGCTGATTGCCAATTTCAACGCTGCGGTCGGCAATCTCGCGGGTGCATTCTCGCAGATCGTCGAGGAAGCCAACAAGATATCAGGCAATACGCGCGAACTGACATCGGCTACCGACGACATGGCCCGCAGAACGGAGCAGCAGGCAGCAGCCCTTGAGGAAACCGCCGCCGCCGTGGAGGAAATCACCACCATTTCCAAGCTTTCGGCGCAGCGCTCCGAGGAAGCCAAGGCCATCGTCGAAAGCTCGGCCGCCGAAGCGGCGCGGTCACGGGATGTGGTGACGGAAGCGGTAAAAGCGATGGGCGCCATCGAGGAATCGTCGCAGAAGATCACCCAGATCATTTCCGTCATCGACGAGATTTCGTTCCAGACGAACCTTCTGGCGCTGAATGCCGGTGTGGAAGCCGCGCGTGCCGGTGAAGCAGGCAAGGGTTTTGCCGTCGTCGCCCAGGAAGTGCGCGAGCTGGCACAGCGTTCAGCCAACGCCGCCAAGGAGATCAAGACCCTCATCACCAAATCCTCGGAGGATGTGATGCAGGGCGTATCGCTGGTCAATAAAACCGGGCAATCGCTGAATACGATTGGCAACAAGGTGGATCATATTCAGGAACATATCACCTCGCTGACCAAGGCGGCCCAGGAGCAGTCCGTCGGCATTCAGGAAATCAGCGCCGCCATCAACAGCATGGACAATCTGACCCAGAAGAATGCGGCCATGGTGGAAGAAACCAACGCGGCCACACACAATCTGAGCGATGTGAGCGCCAATCTGGCGGCACTGGTCAGCCGGTTCAGCGTTTCGGCGTCCACGACCTATGTGGAGCGGACTTATAGGGCGGCGTGAGAGCTATCTATTCGAGAGGCGAAAGCATCCCCGCTCTCATTTCTGTGCTTGTCACAGCAATCTAGCCAGACCAAATCCTTGGGCTGAAAAGAACTCTCTCGCCGCGCAGACGCGCGGCGGCTTGATTCCTGCGACAAGTGCAGGAATGAGGGATGAGCTCTAGGCGTTGTTGCCCTTCAGCAGCCGCGACTTCTGCCGGTTCCAGTCGCGTTCCTTCTCCGTCTCGCGCTTGTCGTGCAGCTTCTTGCCCTTGGCCAGTGCCAGTTCCAGCTTCGCACGGCCCTTTTCGTTGAAATAGACCTTCAGCGGCACCAGCGTCATGCCTTCACGGTTGATGCCGGCGCGTAGACGGTTGATCTCGCGCTTGTTCAGCAGCAACTTGCGACGGCGGCGTGGCTCGTGGTTGAAGCGGTTGGCCTGCAGATATTCCGGCAGGTGGGAATTGATGAGCCAGATTTCATCGCCCTCGTCCGATGCGTAGGACTCGGCGATATTAGCCTTGCCTTCGCGCAGCGCCTTGACCTCGGTGCCGGTCAGCACCAAACCCGCCTCATAGGTGTCGATGATTTCGTAGTTGAAACGAGCCTTGCGGTTTTCCGCAACGATCTTGTTCACCACGCGCTGGCTGCCTTTGGGGGCCATGATATTTCAATCCCTTGTTTTTCTTATTGCGCCTGCGGCCTGTCCGCCACGAGCGGTTTTCAAGTTTCTATTTAGTATCGTCGTTACGAAAAGAAAAGGCGCGCGGAACGGCTTCTGTCGCGAAGCAGTCCCATTGCGCGCCTTTCGGGTTTCAGGTGTCCGTCAGTTCATCAGGCCGGCATGCTTCAGTGCCGCGTCGATTGCCGCTTCCGTTGCCGGTTCCAGCGTGCTCATCAACGGCGAGCGGACCTTGCGGTTGCCGCCACGGGTCTTCGAAAGCGCATATTTTGTGCCGCAGACACCAGGTTCCATGAAGATGGCCCGGTGCAGAGGCATCAGGCGGTCCTGATACTCCAGCGCCTTGGCGTAGTCGCCTGCAAGCATGGCCGCCTGGAATTCGGAACAGAGGCGTGGCGCAACATTGGCGCTGACCGAAATGCAGCCGACGCCGCCATGGGCGTTGAAGCCGAGCGCCGTGCCATCTTCGCCGGACAGCTGGATGAAATCCTTGCCGCAGGAAATCCGCTGTTCGGAGACGCGGTCGAGCTTGCCCGTCGCATCCTTGACGCCGACGATGTTCTTGTGCGCCTTCACAAGCGCACCCATGGTTTCCGGCGACATATCCACCACCGAACGCGGCGGGATGTTATAGATCACGATCGGCAGTTTCACCGCTTCCGCAACTGCGGAAAAATGGGCGAAAAGCCCCTTCTGCGTCGGCTTGTTGTAATAGGGGGTGACCACCAGCAGCGCATCCGCGCCGGCATCCTGCGCGTGCAGGGCAAGTTCTATCGCTTCATCGGTATTGTTGGAGCCAGCGCCCGCGATGACCGGAACCCGTTTCGCCGCTACCTCGATGCACAGCTCGACCACACGTTTGTGCTCGTCATGGGACAGGGTTGGAGATTCCCCCGTCGTGCCCACAGGCACAAGTCCGTTGCTGCCTTCGGCAATCTGCCATTCCACATGGGCGGCAAATGCCTGTTCGTCCACGGCACCATTGTCCGTAAACGGGGTAATGAGGGCGGGAATTGATCCCTTGAACATACAAAGCTCCTGGCGCCGAGCCGGTTCATGCTTCGGCCGCATTCGATGGTTAAAACCGGCACACATTAGTGCCAGCCCTTGGCGCCGACAAGCGCAAAGGCAGCCTATTTTGTCCGAAATTGTCGGAAGTGTGACAGTCGCGGAAGCTCACGCGGCAGGCAAAAAACGAGGCGGTGGAATTTTACGCCGCTCGCAGACCGGTGAATAAAAGTTGATTGGAGTGCCGAGCGGAAAGTAAGGTTTCGTTAAGCACAGTCTCCGTAGATTCCAGAGCGGGATCTGAGGCGAAACTCATAGGTGCAACGCACTGGCGCATTTCGCAATCCCGCTGCAATGAAACGTCAATACAAGAAGGTCGATTGTTTCCGTCCAGTGATGAAGAGCGGTATGAAAAAGACAGTTTGGGGATTGATGGCGGCAGGTCTTGCCGCGACCGTTTGGAACGCGCTGGCCGGCCCCGTGCCGGAAGCTGCCGTGCCGCTTCCCTATGTGAAGCCGAATGCGCCTGCTCTTCCCGCCTTCATGCCGGCCTCGCCCGAAATTACCGGCGCCATACCACGCCTTAACCGGCCTGACGATGCGAGCCAGCTTAAAGCCGGACTGGATGCGCTTTCCAGCCGCGACACGACACGCGCCATCGCCCTTCGCAACGCCATGCAGACAGGCAGTCTCGACCGGCATATTCTTACCTGGGCGATTGCCATTTCCGGGCAGAAGGACGTGCCTTCCGCCGAATTCACTACAGCCCAGAGCGAACTGGCGGGGTGGCCGGGTGCGGCGACGCTGCGCGCCAATTCCGAAAAGGCGCTTTACCGCGAAAATCCACCGGCACCCCAGGTGCTCGCCGCTTTTGGCAGCGGCCGGCCGGAAACAGCCGAGGGCACCGTTGTGCTGGCCAAGGCCCTCACCTCTTCCGGCAAAGCTTTGGAAGCACAACGCCTCATTCGCCAGCTCTGGGTGAGCGAAGGCATGGACAAGGACATGGAAGACCATGTTCTTGCCGAGTTCCCCACTTATCTGACGCCCGCCGACCACAAGGCGCGGATGGATTATCTGATGTATCGCAGCCGAATCGGCCAGGCGAAACGTTTCGGCGATCTCGGCAAGGCGCAGTCGCTCTACAATGCCTGGGCCGCCGTGCTGCAGCGCTCAGGCAATGCCGTGGCGCTGCTGGGCAAGGTTGACGCCAACTTGCGCAGCGACCCTGCTTTTCTCTTCGCGCGCATCGAAAATCTCCGCAACCAGCAGAAATATCCGGAAGCCGCAGCACTTTTAAAGCAGGCGCCGAAGGACACGGCAAAACTCGTCAATCCCGGCGAGTGGTGGAACGAGCGGCGAATCATCGCGCGCGGCGTCGCCGATCTCGGCGATTTTGCCGAAGCCTATCGCATCGTTGCCAATCATTCGGCCACATCAGCCGTCGATGTTGCCGATGCGGAATTCCATGCTGGCTGGTATGCGTTGCGGGCGCTGCGCGATCCCGCCACGGCCTCACGCCACTTCAACACCCTTTTGCAGACCTCGAACCGGCCACTTTCCGCCTCGCGGGCCTATTATTGGCTGGGGCGGGCGGCGGAAGTGGGCGGGCCGGGCAATGCCCGCGATTTCTTCACCAAGGCGGCTGCCCATTCCGGCACCTTTTACGGCCAGCTTGCTGCCGCACGAATCGATGCAAAGACGCTGAACGTCACATACCCTGCTCCGAGCGCCGCCGACCGTGAACGATTTGCCGGCCGCGAAGCCGTGCGAGCCATCGACAGGCTGGAAGCCGCAGGCTACGGCTGGCGGGCCGACAGCCTCTACAGGTCATTGGCAGATCAGCTCGACAGCCCGGGCGAGCTTGCCATTCTGGCAGCAAGGGCAGAGGGCAACGGCAACCATCAGGTATCACTGCAAATCGGCAAGACGGCCTTCAGCCGCGGCATCGATGCGGCCGCCCTTGCCTATCCGCTCGGTGTCATTCCCGCCAGTGCCAATATTGCCGGCTCCGGCAAGGCGCTTGCCTATGCCATCGCCCGGCAGGAAAGCGCCTTCAACCCGGCCGCCGTCTCCGCCGCCAATGCCCGCGGACTACTGCAATTATTGCCGGGAACCGCCAAGGGCGTGGCCGGGCGCCACGGCTTGCCCTACACTCAGGCGATGCTGACCAGCGACGCCGGATATAACGCCACGCTCGGCGCACATTATCTCGGCGAACAGATCGACAGTTTCGGCGGCTCCTACATCCTCACCTTCATCGCCTATAATGCCGGCCCGAAACGCGTGCCGGAATGGATCGCCCGCTATGGCGACCCCCGAGGCAAGCCTATCGACGATGTCGTGGACTGGATCGAGCGCATCCCCTTCCCCGAAACCCGCAATTACGTGCAGCGGGTGATGGAGAATTATCAGGTCTACAAGACGAGGCTTGGACAACAGGCCGATATTGTCGATGACCTGCGTCATGGCCGGGCGGGGTAACAATCGAGGTTATCGGTTGATGACTGTGACAATATCGAAGCACCGGCTGGCCCGGTGCTTTTTTGTTTTCAGGATGCACCGGGCAGTTACGCTTTCACGGCACTCAAACGAAAAAGCCCGGCTCGAGAGCCGGGCTTTCCATCACTGACAATGTCAGATCAGATTAGAACGTGCGCTGAAGGCGAACGAAGCCGGTCCAGCTGTCGCCGGTCGGACCATCGACGTCCTGGTAGTTTGCAGCGATCTTGGCATCGAGACCCTGGGTGATCTTGTAATCAACCGTCAGGCCAGCGCGCCATGCATCGTTGTCGCCGGTGAAGTCACCATCAGGAGCGATATCGATCGTGCCGAGGTACTGAGCGCCGGGGGTGATGGTCAGCTTGTCAGTTGCCTTGATTGCGTATTCAGCAGCAACTGCCCACTCGGACTCTTCGTAGTAGTAGTTTGCGCCAGAAGCCCAAACGCCGGAGAGACCGAAGGTGCCGGGACCGATGTCAGCATACAGGATAGCGCGGATTGCGCCGTTTTCCTGGTCCGTGTCGTAAGAGCCGAGCAGGTTGGCGGTGACAGCACCGAACTTAACACCAACGATGCCGCTGACGCCAACGTTGTTCGGGCCTTCAAAGACGCCACCCTTGGCAACGCCGAGGTTGGAATTGCCATCGCGTACCGAGTCGAGTTCTTCAACGCTGATACCAGCATAGAACGAACCAGCATCGTAGGTGTAACGCAGAGCGTTGCCACGGGTGGTGTTCGAAGACAGGATATCGGTTTCGCCGGAGAGATCGTCATCCCACCAGGTGTACATGTAACCGACCTTCAGGCCGCCGAGCTCGATGAAAGCCTGGTCGACGTTTACGCCGCGGCTCGAGTCGTTGTCAGCCTGGCCACGAAGACCGATGTAACCACGCAGAGCGCCGAGTTCGGTGTCGGTGCGGGTGTCGATGTTGAACTGGGCGCGCGTGAACGAGTTCCAGTCAGACGTACCGGACTGGTTACGACCGAAGTCCGTCTGGAAACGGATGTAACCGTCGAACTTAAGGCAGGTTTCGGTGCCGGGGATGTAGAAGAAGCCGGTGCCGAAAGCGTCGCAAACGCGAACGTATTCCAGGGGCTCAGGCTCAGCAGCGACGATAGCGTCGGCAGCGTGAGCGCCGGATACTGCTGCGAGAGCCGCAGCGGAGCCGATCAAAAGGCTCTTGATGTTCATGGTTGACCTCCAGTCAAACGCTTAATTTTCTAAGCAGCGGGTGGGGAAACACAACTAAATGCGTGCCGCTTATGGAGATGATTAGAGCCAAAACCGGCCGGGGAGGCAATCCCAATGATGACAAAAGGAAGACAGTAAGGGGACCTTAGTTTTGCATTGTTGCGAAATAGCTACAATTCTAACCGACGGGCAGCACTTCCTAACAAAACGTTAATAATTCATGCTTTTCAGCGACTTAAGCGAAATGCCGATAAATGAGATAAGTCATTCCTCATCCCACCGCCAGAATTCTGACATCGCTGCGCCATGGGAAATCGTCTGAAACGCGGTGCCATTGGTGGGAAATCGGGCTGTCGGCAGCAATGCTTCCATCCGCAGCAGGAGAGAATCAGTTCCCAGTTCGACAGGCCCAAAACAGTTGAGTGGCAGACGAATCGGCAACGATACAAACCGACTTAAGCCGTAACGGAAAGTCGCCGGGATATCGAAACGCCGGCCAATCGACGCTTTGCCTGCCCCTCGCCAATGTGCATCAAACGAAAAAGCCCGGCTCAAGAGCCGGGCTTTCCATCACTGACGATGTCAGATCAGATTAGAACGTGCGCTGAAGGCGAACGAAACCAACCCAGCTGTCGCCGGCACCCGTATCAACACCTTCGGTGCCGTCTACGTCCTGGTAGTTAACCGAAACGAGCGTGGAGAGGCCCTGGGTGATCTTGTAGCCAACAGCTACGCCAGCTTTCCATGCATCGCGATCGCCAACCCAGTCGTTGTTAGCGCCGAGGTCGATCGTGTTGAAGTACTGGAAGCCGGGGGTGATGGTCAGCTTGTCAGTTGCCTTGATGGCGTATTCAGCAGCAACGGTCCACTCGGACTCTTCGTAGTAGCGGTTTGCGCCAGAAGCCCAAACGCCAGAGAGACCAAGAGTGCCTGGGCCGATGTCAGCCGTTACGATAGCACGGACTGCGCCTTCTTCAGCATCGGTGTCGTAGCCGCCGAGCAGGTTGGCAGAAACTGCGCCGAACTTCGCGCCGATGATAGCGTCGATACCTACGTTGTTCGCACGCTCAAACGAACCGCCCTTTAGGAAGTCGTCGGAGATGTTGGAACCGCCGCGAGCAGCTTCCAGCTCTTCAACAGCAACACCAACGTAGAACGAGCCAGCGTCGTAGGTGTAGCGGACAGCGTTCAGACGGGTCTGGTTAGAGCTGAGTACGTCAACTTCGCCAGAGAGACCATCATCCCACCAGTTGTAGTAGTAACCGACCTTCAGACCGCCGAGTTCGATGAAAGCCTGGTCAACAACAACGCCACGGTTGCTGTCGTTGTCAGCCTGGCCACGAAGACCGATGTAACCACGCAGAGCGCCGAGCTCGGTGTCGGTGCGGGTGTCGATGTTGAACTGAGCGCGCGTGAACGAATCCCAGTCAGACGTGCCGGACTTGTTACGGCCGAAGTCGGTCTGGAAACGGATGTAACCATCGAACTTCAGGCAGGTTTCGGTGCCGGGGATGTAGAAGAAGCCGGTGCCGAAAGCGTCGCAAACGCGAACGTATTCCAGGGGCTCAGGCTCAGCAGCGACGATAGCGTCGGCAGCGTGAGCGCCGGATACTGCTGCGAGAGCCGCAGCGGAGCCGATGAGAAGGCTCTTGATGTTCATGATTGACCTCCAGTCAAAGTTTTTAAGTGGGTCTGGGTACTTTTGCCGAAGGACAGCATTCCCTGCCCCATTCCCGTGTTCTTAGAAGCCAAACGATCCACCGCCTCGCTTCTGGTCGTGAAAATACAAAAGGTTTCGCCGCTTGCAATCGCCAACATCCGATAAAGCGCATTTACGTACATGCTTCATTTCGGTTTGTTGCGGAAACAGCACACAGTGGGCACACGGCCCATAGGTGGCTTTACCATGCGTTAAGAAATGACTTGAAAATCCGTTAGTTAGCGCGGTTAACAAGGTCTTTCTAAACTATAGGCCTTTTCGGAGATCCCTTGCCCCGCAGGGGAAGGGCGACGGAATCTTTTGCCCCGTTCCGGCCCCACACTTAGTATGGCTCCCCGGTGCGCACATAGAAACAACAGTGAAACCCGAGCTGTTCGCCACCGATTCCCCATCAACGATTCGGCTCGCAGGCTCCGGCACTTCAATTGTTTGGCCGATTGCGTCCGCAAGCGTTATGGGACGAGTCGCGAAAACGGCGCGGGATACAAGTGTGTGTGTCACTTGGGTACAGAGTGCTTTATAACTGCCTGCAAGAAACGAGGGGCAGAATCGAGTCGGCGCATTAGCTCTCTCCACTATCATCCGGTTTATCGCAGGGGTCCGGCGTTTCGCGAAACGTGCTGAAGAACGAACTGGCATGCGGAAACGCATGCTTTGGGTGCCTGCTGGGAAGAAGTAGCTGTTTAGGGAGATTTATAATTTCAGGCTGCGTGCCGAAATGGCGGAGAGGATGGGATTCGAACCCACGATACGCTTTTGACGTATACTCCCTTAGCAGGGGAGCGCCTTCGACCACTCGGCCACCTCTCCGGTGCGGCCTGATTATTGCTTTAAAAAAATGAATGCAAGGGTTTTTCGCCAAGAAGCCGAAAAACCTGTTGGCCGAACACCCGCCAGCGAAACTTTGCGGGCCATTGGGGAACTTCTTCTCTTCCGGCACGTTCTGGCTTCGGTAACAAAAAGAGGTGTTCTAATGGCTCAGACCAAACTGAATGTTGTCGAAGATACGATCGAAAACCAGATTGCGGAGTTGCGTTCGCAGATTTCGTCTCTCTCCAAGTCCGTCTCCGCTCGTGCGGAAGGCGTTGGTGAAGATGCATCCGAATTTCTGGATGAGGCTCGTGGCCGCGTTCGCAAGGCGGCAAGCAATGTGCGCGCCCAGGGCCAGAACGTTGTGGAAGCAGTCAAGGAAAACCCCGGCACTGCAACCTCACTGCTGACGATCGTCGGCGCACTCGGCTTTGCGATCGGTTATGCGGTCGGTGCTGGTACGCAGCAGAGTTCTTCGAACAGCAGCCTTTATCGCTGGCGCTGATTGCCGCATTAGAGGCTAGAATTCAGGCAAGGCGGGATACGTTCCGCCTTGCCTGTTTGCATTTATTTCAGAGAATTGACGAACAGGGGGCGGAAATGGTGTTCAGCAGCGATCTTGAAGAAGCATTGTCGGATTTCGCGAGAGATCACGGCATTGACAGGGATGAGGCTATCCAGCGCATCGTCCGCGCCACACTCATCAATAACGGTTATCTCGCTTCCGGCGAAGAAGGCATTCCGCCGGAAAAGCTGAACGCCAGCAACGATGACTAAGACTTAATATCCGGATTTGGATGGCGCAGGCGCTGCCCCGCCCTTGTAGCGGCTGGAAAGCGCACGCAGTGTATTGGAAAACTCCGTAACATCGGCGCCAACAGCCACGAAAGATGCGCCGAGTTCCAGATAACGGCGATTGAAGGTCTCGTTGAAGGTAAGAATGCCCGCAGCTTTGCCGGCCGCGACGATCTTGACGATCGCTGCCTCGATTACGGCCTGCACTTCCGGCTCGTCCAGCCTGCCGAGATAGCCCATATCCGCAGCAAGATCGGCCGGGCCGATGAAGATGCCGTCCACGCCTTCCACCGCAAGAATATTGTCGAGATCATTGATCGCGGCGCGCGTTTCCGCCTGCACCAGCAGGCACACGCTGTCGGACGCACTGTCGGCATAATCGGTTATGGTGTTAAAGGCTGAGGCGCGGGCAACCGCCGCCCCCATGCCGCGAATACCGCGCGGCGGATAGTGCATCGCGCTGACCAAAGCTTCAGCCTGCGCCGCCGAATCGACCATGGGCACCAGAAGCGTGCGGGCGCCTGCGTCCAGCAGCTGCTTGATCATCCAGCTTTCGCCAACAGGCACACGCACCACCGGTTCGGCGGGCGATGTGGCGAGAGCGCGCAATTGGTCGATGATGCTGCGAAGATCGTTCGGGCCATGTTCACCATCGATGACCAGCCAGTCGAAACCCGCTGTTCCGGCAATTTCCGCCGTGATGGCCTCACCCATATCGAGCCAGAGGCCGATTTGCGGACTACCAGCGTGGATGGCTGTTTTGAAACGATTTTCGGGAGCGGGCATGATGTCCTCAGGAAAGCAGTAATTTCAGATCGGCGGACGGGTCCGCCAGGATGGCGCGATCCGGTTCAGCGCCGGTATCGAGCAGTTTTTTGCCAGAAACATAAGCCTTGGCATCGTTGACGGCATCAACCGCCACGAATCGCCCGTCGCGGAAATACCAGACTGACCAGCTGCCTTCGCGCGCGCCGGGCCGCAGCACCGTCTCGTCATAACCGAGGTTGAAGCCGGCGATCTGCAGCTTTACCTCGTATTGATCCGACCAGAACCAGGGTTTGGCATCATAGGCGACTTCAGCGCCTGCCAGTACGTGAGCGGCGGCCTCGGCCTGATCAACCGCGTTCTGGACTGATTCGAGACGCACAAGCTGGCTCCGCCACGGCAGCAACGCGCAATCCCCCACCGCGTGGATATCCTTGTCCGAGCTGCGGGTGTGTTCATCCACCACGATGCCATTGCCGACATCGAGGCCCGATTCGCGGGCAAGGCGATCGTTCGGGGTTACGCCAATGCCGACGATGACGAAATCCACGTCAAGCACCGAACCATCGGAAAGCTCGGCAGCGGCCACCCGGCCATCCATGCCGACGAGCCGCACGAGGCCGGTCTTTTCGCGGATGGAGACGCCGTGCTCCTGATGGATGCCGCGCATGATATCGGCGGTTTCCTTTGCCGCCACGCGCTGGAGAATGCGGTCGGCCATTTCGATCAGCGTGACCTCGAGACCGAGCTTGCGGGCGACGGCTGCCGCTTCCAGACCGATATAACCACCACCGATAACCAGCAGCCTGCGGCCGGGTTTCATTTCCTCAAACAGCCGGTCAGCATCGCGCTTGTCGCGGACGGTCAGAACCCCTTCGAGATCGCCGCCGATGCTGGCGGGCAGCTCGCGTGGTGCAGCACCGGTCGCCAGTACCAGCTTGTCGTAGGAAAGCGTGCTGCCATCCTGCATGCGAACGGATTTGGCAGCGCGGTCTATCTCCTCCACGAAGGTGGAGAGCCGGATATCGACATTGTTTTCCGCGTACCACTCCTCAGGCCGAAACATTAGCCGGTCGAAGCTCATCTCGCCTAAAAGGTATTTTTTCGACAGTGGCGGCCGTTGATAAGGATAGGCATCCTCCGAGCCGATGATGGTGATGGGGCGCTCATCCTTCAGCGCCCTGAGCTTTGCCGCCAGCGCGAAAGCGGCCTGCCCCGCCCCGACGATTACCAGCCTTCCCGCCACATTCCACTCCCAGAACAATCGCCAATGGGCAGATTTGCCGCACCCTGCGAAGCCATATTGCGGGATCAGGCGTAACGCCAAGTACGGCCCGCGTCAACCGTACAGCGCCACCAGCCCGGTGCAAGCATGACACATTATCACCCCAGACTGCGACACCCTTGCAACCGGAAGGAGCCGGATGCATTTTCTCAAGGGAAACATCGGCTTCCGACAGGCGGTCTGGCCCATGTCGAGACGCACAACAGACAATTGCGCGGATTTCCTTCACGCACTGGCAAGGAAGCCGCGTTAAAATCGGCATCAGGAAAAGGCAATCCGGGAGGTTGTCATGGCTTTACATATTGATCACCGTCAAAGCGTCCCGCAGGACGAGCAATACGAGAAGTTTCAGATCGACCGGCCCGGAAAGATCACCTTCATCGGGCATCACCTCAGCGCCAAGGATACCATGCGCTGCCTGGTGCGCAGCATCTCGCTTTATGGCGCAGAGATCGAGGTCAGCCCGCATCTGGAGATGCCCACTAACTTCTATCTGGAAATTCTCGGCATTCGCGATGAGATCGGCTGCAACCTGATCCGCAGGGAAGAGGAAAAGGTCACCATCGGATTCAACATGTTGATCGACGCGGAATTCCTGCACCATGTGCGCAGGCTGAGTTTCGAGACCAGCGTCTGAGCCGCATCGGCCGATTCGCGGCCGAGTCTTTCTCTCACGGCGCGACGGTGGAAAAAACTGTTCCAAAACAGGCATCCGGTAACCGGGCGCGACTTGCGTCCGGTTTTTTTGCACCTATTGTGTGCCGGGTTTTCAAACAGGTACTGGAAATCTCAGCCAATGTCCGCTTTCTCACGTCTTACGCCGCTTGCCGTCTCTCTTCCTTCAACCGTTCCCTTCGTCGGCCCGGAAGCCATCGAGCGGGGCCGCGGCCTGAAGGTGGAAGCGCGGATAGGCGCCAATGAAAGCGGGTTCGGTCCTGCCCCATCCGTGCTTATGGCCATGCGGGATGCGGCGGCCGAGACCTGGATGTACAGCGATCCGGAAAATTTCGAACTGAAGGAAGCGCTCGCCATCCACCACGGCGTTTCGCGTGGCAATATCGCCATTGGCGGCGGTGTCGATGGTTTGCTGGGTGAGATCGCCAGGCTAATCGTTGAGCCGGGAACGCCGGTGGTCACCTCGCTCGGCGGTTATCCTACCTTCAATTACCATGTGAACGGCTTTGGCGGAAAACTCGTGACCACGCCATATGTCGACGATCACGAGAACCTCGACGGGCTTCTCGATCTCGTCATCCGGGAAAATGCACCGCTGGTCTATTTCGCCAATCCCGACAATCCGATGGGAAGCTGGTGGGAGGCAAGCGAGGTCGTGGCCTTTGCCCGTGCGCTGCCGGAAACCTGCCTGCTCATTCTGGACGAGGCCTATTGCGAGACCGCACCTGCCAGCGCCGTGCCAAGCATCGACGCCCTTATCGGCCAGCCGAACATCCTGCGCATGCGGACTTTCTCGAAAGCCTACGGACTTGCCGGCGCCCGCGTGGGGTATGCCATCGGCACGCTCGGCAATGTCGAAGCCTTCGACAAGATCCGCAATCATTTCGGCATGGCACGCGTTTCGGTCGCCGGCGCATTGGCGGCACTGAAGGATCAGGCCTATCTGCATGACGTCGTTGGAAAAATTGCGGTGGCTCGAGATCGCATTTCCGCGATTGCCCGCAATAACGGCCTCTCACCCCTGCCGTCGGCAACCAATTTCGTCACCATCGATTGCCAGCGCGACGGCACTTACGCCCGCGCCATCGTCGACGGCTTGATGGAACATGGCGTGTTCATCCGCATGCCGGGCGTGGCGCCGCTCAACCGCTGCATTCGTGTGAGTGTGGGACCTGATGACAAGCTTGATCTTTTTGAACAGGCATTGCCGAAGGTCATCAAGGCGCTGGGTTGAGGTTTCGCTTGCCTTCTCCTCATTCCTGTTCTTGTCACGAGGAATCGAGCCAGCCCAAGTCCTTGGGCTGAAAGGAGTCTTTCGCCACACAGACGTGTGCCGGCTGGATTCCCGTGGCAGGCAAAGGGATGAGGATGGCGAGCCAGGCGGCATATGGTGCGATCGACCATTGCGTGCATCGATTCAACATCCTCTGACAAACCCCTGTTCGCGAATCGTTTTCCATCAACCGACATCGCCAGACATAAGAAAACCGCGCCGGCCTTGTTCCTGCCGGTCGCGGTTTGATGTGTCAGCGCAAAAGCTCCTTTTCAAAGCCCTCGCCGCATTCCCCTTCGGGTTTACTTTCGTTTGTACCGGTCATCGGGACTGGAGGGAACCGGACCGGAAATTCTGTCGCGGATAAGGTGCGTCAGTGCATCGTCATCCAGTCGCGTGCGGCACGCAGCGCTTCGGCCAGTTCCGCCTTGGTCATGTTGCGGGCAAGATCTGCTCGCAGCGAAGCGGCTCTTTCCGATCCGCGGATCGCGGCGATGTTGAGCCATTTGTGGGCGGCGACCAGATTCACCTTGCATCCCCGGCCGGTCGCATAGACCAGGCCGAGATTGCAAAGGGTGTCGGCGCGGGTTTCGCCACCGGCAACTGCCATTTCGATATCGCGAATTTCAAAGCGTGCCATCGTTTTAATCCCTGTCTTCTCGCCTGTTTCATCAATTGCCTTCTTGTCGAGGCTAACCTTTGGAACTGCCGTCTTTTGCGGCTTTTTTGTTCTTCCGGCCGGCAGGTTTTCCCTGCGCTTTTGATGACCCCAATATGTCATGAGGCTTTCAACGGGCGCTTAAAAGGCATGATTAATGGGCCGCAAACAAACTGCAAACGATTGGTAAAATTGGGTTTTTGTTAAATATCACGAGGTGCGGAAATTAAGGACTTTCGAGCGAATTTTACGAAAACTTTAGAATTGGATTTCAACCCTTCATTCACCACGATCCAAACAACGGTTTTTCGAATTGCCCCTCTCCCACTCTCCTGACCGACGCAAATGCAGTCTCGCAGCTGGAATTTTCTGTTTCCTTTTACGTGAACGTCAAATACTATCCGCATGCCCGTGCGGAGGACGAAACGGGCAAAGAAAGCGCGACATGGACGGAGGAGTTTTTATGAAGCGTGTGATGATGATTGCCGCAGGCCTGCTGATCGGCAGCAACCTTGCTTTTGCTGCTGAGCCCATTGAAGGCAACTGGAAGACGGCGAGCGGCGAGACAGCCGTAATCGGCCCCTGCGGCGCAGCTTTCTGCGTGACGCTGAAGACAGGCAAACATGCGGGAAAACAGATCGGCAAGCTTTCCGGCAAGGGAAACAGCTATTCGGGCGATATTACCGATCCCGCCAATGACAAGACCTATAGCGGCTCCGGCACCGTTTCCGGCAATTCGCTGAGCATGAAGGGCTGCGTGCTGAAAATCCTGTGCAAATCCCAGACCTGGACGCGGTTGTAAGAGTTGTTCTTCACCGGACGCGCGGCCACAAGCGGCGTCCGGTGTTTTCACGACACGGTTAAGCGACAGTAACGAAAAATCCAGCCTACTATTAGTTAAAAGCGGCCATCTTAGAGATGGCGGTAGATCGTATCAGCCTTCGCATCTAACGATTGAAGGCTTTCAGTGGATATCTCTTATCTGCGTTGTCAGACTTCTGGCATGTTCTTCATTCTGAATCTATAAGAGGCGTATCTCAACTTTGGGGTTGCCATGGAAATCTCTGATTGGACCATTGTATTCGCGACGTTGATGGGTCCAATATTAGCGGTTCAAGCGCAGAGATGGACCGACCTCCGCCGGGAACAAAATGCCCGCAAGAATCAGATATTCCGCGTACTAATGGCAACGAGACTGGCTAATCTCTCTCCGAACCATGTGGAAGCACTCAACGCAATTCCGATTGAGTTCTATGGACGGAAAAAATCGTACAAAGAGGTAGTTTCGGCCTGGAAAGAATATTTAGACCACCTGTCCGATCACTCTGAAATACAGTCGAACTTATGGGGACAAAAAAGGCTTGAATTGTTTCAAGAGCTACTTTTCCGATTAGCTGCGGCACTGCACTATGACTTCACTCGACTGGAATTAAAACGCGAAGTTTACGCTCCACAGGCTCACGCCCGAGTTGAGAGTGAACAAGAAGTGATTAGGCAGGGGCTGGCTAGGATATTTAATGGCGAGGCTTCTTTCCCGTTGGATATCAAATCATTTCCTGTGGATTTTGAAAGCCAAAATCAGCAACAAAAATTACAAATACTCGTGGAACAATGGCTTACAGGAAAAGCGTCCGTCAAAATTGAACTTGATCGGGATAAACCCTGATCAACATAGATTGATGGATGAAACTCCATTCCGGTCCGCTCCGTTAAGCCATCCGCCGTCTCAGTTTATCCCTTCACGCCCCCGTTAATCTCCCTGAACACCATATGAACCGGGGTCTCAGGGTCCGTTCAGTCCGAGTGTGGCAAAACTCTGTCCATGAACTCCAATAAAGGGGAATGGACATGACAAAGTTGATCAGCCGGCTGGCAATCTTCGCGTTTCTCATGGCGATCTTCGCCATGTCCTTCGCCTCGCTCGTCGTTAATCCCAACCGCAGCTTTCAGCGGGTGAATGCGGGTGCGGCGCTTGCCTGCCAGCACAGCCCGGCACCCGCCGCCAATTGCCCCGTCGTGCTGTGAGGACCAGCCGATGACGACGATCTTTTCCAACGGCCTGTTTTCCGCACTGAGACTGGTGCTGATGGCATCGATCTTTCTAGGCCCGGTGGCGGGACTTGCAGTTTACAAGGCAGATCCCCGCCCGGCATCCAAAGGCGCGGGTTTCGTGCTGCTGATGAGCCTGCAACGCGGCGCGCTCGGCTGAGATTTCACCGCCTGCCCTTTGCCGCAGCCATTTTTCCGTTTCTTTTCAGTTTCTTCGTATTTCTGTCGCTTGCCTGTCGAAATAGGCCTCCTATAATGGGCCATGACAATAGCAAAACGAACGATTCCGCCCTTCTCCTTCATCAGCCCCGAGCCTTTCGCGCCGCAGACGTTCACGGACCCGAAAGAAGCTGTTGAGGCTTTGACCGCGCTTTACGAACGCAATACGGCGTTCCTCATCAACTCCTTCACCGAACTTGCCAAGGGTGCGCCGATTACCGGCCGCTACCGCGCCTGTTATCCGCAGGTCAGCCTCGAGACATCCACTTTCGGTCATGTTGATTCGCGCCTTTCCTATGGCCATGTCACCTCCCCCGGCGTCTATACGACGACGATCACCCGGCCGGAGCTTTTCCGCCACTACCTGAAAGAGCAGCTGGGGCTTCTGATCAAGAACCACGGCGTTCCGGTGACGGTTGCCGAATCGGCCACGCCCATTCCGCTGCATTTCGCCTTCGGCGAAGGCGCTTATGTCGAGGCGGCGGCGGCATCCTCGCTGTCCGACGTGCCGTTGCGCGATCTTTTCGACACGCCCGATCTCAACAACACCGACGATCTCATCGCCAATGGCGAATATGATCAGGTGCCCGGCGAACCCGCGCCGCTTGCGCCGTTCACCGCGCAGCGCATCGATTATTCGCTGGCCCGCCTCAGCCATTATACGGCAACGAGCGCCAGCCATTTCCAGAACTTCGTGCTGTTCACCAACTACCAGTTCTATATCGACGAATTCGCCGCATGGGCGCGGCAGTTGATGAAGAATGGTGGCGAAGGCTACACGGCCTTCGTGGAGCCGGGCAACATCATCACCCCCGCCGGTTCCGACAGGCCGGACACGGATGCGGTGCTTGGCCGCCTGCCGCAGATGCCAGCCTATCACCTGAAGAAAAAGGGCCATGCCGGCATTACGCTGGTCAATATCGGCGTTGGCCCTTCCAACGCCAAGACGATCACCGACCATATCGCCGTGCTGCGCCCGCATGCCTGGCTGATGGTTGGCCATTGCGCCGGCCTGCGCAACAGCCAGCGCCTTGGCGATTATGTGCTGGCACACGCCTATGTGCGTGAGGACCACGTTCTGGACGACGACCTGCCGGTCTGGGTGCCGATCCCGGCTCTCGCGGAAGTGCAGCTGGCGCTGGAAGGTGCGGTTGCGGAAGTCACCGGTTACGAGGGCTTCGAGCTGAAGCGCATCATGCGTACCGGCACCGTCGCCACGATCGACAACCGCAACTGGGAGCTTCGCGACCAGGCGGGCCCGGTCAAGCGCCTGTCGCAATCGCGCGCCATCGCACTCGACATGGAATCGGCCACCATCGCGGCCAACGGCTTCCGGTTCCGCGTGCCCTACGGCACCCTCCTCTGCGTCTCCGACAAGCCGCTGCACGGCGAATTGAAGCTGCCGGGAATGGCGACGGAGTTCTACCGCACGCAGGTTGCCCAGCATCTGCAGATCGGCATCCGCGCCGTGCAGAAACTCGCCGCCATGCCAACGGAAACGCTGCATTCGCGCAAGCTCAGAAGCTTCTACGAGACGGCATTCCAGTAAAAATTGATATCGCTAAAAACGTCCTTGGTGTATTGTTTCGAAAATCGATACACCAAGGGTTTTCCCAATGCGCACCAACATTGAACTTGATGACGCCTTGATCGCCGAGGCGATGGAAATAACCGGTCTCTCCACCAAAAAAGCGACGGTAGAAAAGGCATTGCGGGATCTCGTGCGCATTCACCGTCAAATGCGTGCGCTTGATGCATTAGAGGGCATGGGCTGGGAAGGCAATCTGGATGAGATGCGGACGGACTGGGATGCTGAAACGGATTGGGACGTAGAGGATTCCAAATGATCGTCGCAGATACGTCTGCATGGATTTCGCTCATTCGAAAAGATTCACCCGCCCTCGCTTTAAAGCTTCGCACCGCCATAACGCAGAGTAACATCCTTGTCGGAGACATTGTTCTCCTGGAGGTTCTTCAGGGTGCACGCGACGGCCAACATGCTCGCCGTCTGGAGCAAATGTTAAGCGAATTTCCCTGCGTCGCGATGATGTCTCCCCAACTCGCTATCAAGGCTGCCTCGAATTACCGCTTCCTACGGGGGCGCGGTTATACGATCCGTAAAAACAACGACCTCATCATCGGCACTTACTGCATCGAAAACGGATACGAACTGCTGCACAACGACCGAGACTTTCAGCCTATGGCCGATCATCTCGGTCTGCGACTGGCCTGATCTTTCAAACCACCTTCACTGTCCCCTCCACACGCACGGGAAAATTCACCGACCGGGCGATGAAGCATTTGTCGTGGGCATCGTGGTGCAACTCATCAGCCCGCGCAAGATCACCCTTCGAGATGGTGATGACCGGTTTCAACACTACCTCGCTGAATTGCCCGGCGCCGTCCTTTTCCATAACCAGCGTGCCTTCGGCATTGTCGACATAGTCTTCAACGATGATGCCGTTGACGGAGCAGAAATGCAGGTACCATAGCTTGTGGCAGGCCGAGAGCGAGGCAACCAGAAGGTCTTCCGGGTTCCAGCGGGAGGCATCGCCGCGAAAGGCGGGATCTGAAGAGCCAGCGATATCCGCTTTTCCGGACGTGGAAATCGTGTAGTCGCGTTCATAGTCACGGTAGCCCGAGGTACCCTTGCCGCGATTGCCGGTCCACTTCACCTGAACGGCATAGTGATGTTCCTGTCCTGCCATTTCATTTCTCCCTTAGAGTTTTTGTCGCATTTCCCGGACGTAAAAAACAACTACGCGCTTTATTGGAAATGCTCTGGTGTATCGCGCAGGTGATCGAGCCCCTTGCGCAGAGTCTCGATGATCTGGTCCACCTCCGAGCGGCTGATCGTCAGCGCCGGTGATGCCAGCATGCGGTCGCCGGTGGCACGCATGACGAGGCCGTTTGCCAGGCAATGGTTGCGCACGGCGGTGCCGATGTCATCCGGCTTGGCAAAACGCCTGCGGGTCGCCTTGTCGGCCGCAAGCTGCAGGCCACCCATGAGGCCGACATTCACTGCCTCACCCACCAACTCGTGGTCGGTGAGGCTTTTCCAGCCTTGCGAAAAATAAGGGCCGATATCATCCCGCACCCGTTCCACCAGCCCCTCATCCTCGATGATACGAATATTTTCCAGAGCGGCGGCGGCGCAGACGGGGTGGCCGGAATAGGTGAAGCCATGGTTGAAATCACCGACCTCGGACAACATCACCTCCGCCACGCGGTCGGAAACGAGGACGCCGCCAATCGGCAGATAACCGGATGACAGGCCCTTGGCGACGGGCGCGAGGTCCGGCTCCACCCCGAAATGCTGGTAGCCGAACCAGGAACCGAGGCGGCCGAAACCGCAGATCACCTCGTCGGACACCAGCAGAATGTTGCGCGCCTTGCAGATGCGGGCGATTTCCGGCCAGTAGGTTTCCGGTGGCACAATGACCCCACCGGCGCCCTGAATGGGTTCCGCCACGAAAGCCGCGACATTCTCTTCACCGAGCTCGTCTATCTTCGCTTCCAGTTCGCGGGCCACCTTCAGGCCGAATTCCGCGGGTGAGAGATCGCCGCCTTCCGCATACCAATAGGGTTGGCCGATATGGGCGATACCCTCGATCGGCAGATTGCCCTGCTCGTGCATCCACTTCATGCCGCCGAGCGAAGCGCCGGCGACCGTAGAGCCGTGATAGCCGTTGCGGCGAGCGATCACCTTGGTCTTCGTCGGATGGCCGAGCGCTTTCCAGTAGACCCGCGCCATGCGGAACCAGGTGTCGGTGGCTTCCGAACCGGAATTGGTGAAGAACACATGGTTCATCTTCGGCCCGGCACGGGAAGCGATCTTCTGAGCCAGAAGTGTGGCTGATGGTGTCGTAGTGCCGAAAAAGGCGTTGTAATAGGGCAGTTCGTTCATCTGGCGCTGCACGACATCGGCGATCTCGCGGCGTCCGTAACCGATATTGACGCACCACAGTCCGGCAAAGGCGTCGAGATACTTCTTGCCGGTGCTGTCATAGATGAAGACGCCTTCTGCACGCTCGATGATGCGGGTGCCGCTCGCGTTCAGCTTACCCATATCGGAAAAGGGGTGCAGGTGATGGGCGGCATCGATGGCGGCAAGGTTGGACACCGGCTTGGAGACTTCATTCATGACAGATCGCACTCCCGCAAAGACGACGGCGCCTTCCGGAGCCGCACCCAACCGAACATGGCCGGGCGGCTTCGATTTGGCAAGACTGGCGTTTTTTGGGGGATCGAGACGATGAGTCGGCCTTGCCGCTTGTTTCTTCTCCCCCGCCGGGGAGAAGAAATGCGCCGCTACCTTTAAGCAGGTTCGATTCCAGCGTTATGGAGGTGGTGCGCTACGCCAAGACCCCTCGCCCCACCAGCACCTTCAATTCGCCGGCATGGACTTCAAGTGCCACGTCGCGCTCCATCGGCAGCAATTCGCCATCGATGACGCAACGCACGTCATGGCGCTTCTTGGGGAAATGAAGTTCCACACCCGTAACGGTCGTGGCCGTTACAGCAGCGTTTTCCTTCAGCTTGCCGCGCAGGATGTCGAAAGCGAGCCTTGCGACGCCCGAGGGGCGCAAGGGATCGGTGAGATAGAAGCCGAGATGGCCGCCCGAGACATTATCCGCGACCAGAAGTGAGTTCTGCCCGAATTCATTGTTGGAGACGGAAATTGCTGACACCTTGCGGCGCTGCGTCTTGCCATTGACCGTATATTCCACCTCGAAGACCGGCGGATTGAGAATGACGCTGATGGCGGCGCGGACGCTTGCCTTGATCTTGCCAAGGCGGGAGGCGAAGGCGAGATTGTTGCGATAGCGCACCATGCGCGAATGCAGGCCTGCGGAAAACTGGTGGACGAAAAGACGGCCGTTGGCGCTGGCGATATCGACATTGGCGATCTCGCCATTCGCCAGTGTCTCCAGGACCTGGCGGATATCGAGCGGCAGCTTCAGCGAGCGGGCGAACAGGTTCATGGTGCCGGCCGGTACGATACCGAGCGCGATGCCGTGTTTCCAGGCGATACCGGCAGCGGCCGAAATCGTTCCATCACCACCGCCGGCAATGATGCCTTCGATATCAGGCTCATCGGCGGCGCGTTCCATCTCCTCGACAACTTCCTTGCCGGAGACCACGCGGCAGTCGATCGTGTGGCCGGCGCGGGAAAAGACCTCGCGGGCGTGGTCGCAATAGGCGTCCATATCCGTGGTGCGGAAGGTGCCGCCGTCACGATTGAAAATTGCAATGAGCTTCATATTTCCAACCTGATCCTGTGAGGCAGCCGCGCGTAAATGCTTGGGGTTATATAGGGTTCCAAACACCATCGCGTGAAGATGCTCTTTTGCCGAGAATCGCTCTACCGCAATGCATCATTTCATGTTAGATATCACTTAAGGTCATTTTCATGACCGCGCATCTCCAGTCAGGGCAGGCCGTTCCCATACGGTCTTGCCCTTTTTTCTGTGGGGTCCTCCCCCTTTTCAGGTCGCAATGAGCCATTCGAATTTGTCGGAAGCCCGCCTCGAGGCGGAGAGTGAAACCGTTGTTGCGGCAAGGCCTGCCGTGGCACTGACGCCGTTTGCCGTCGCACTCATCGAACTGGCGCTTGCCGCCGGCGGTTTCGGCATCGGCACCGGCGAATTCGCCATCATGGGCCTGCTGCCTGACGTCGCAACGACCTATGGCGTCACAGTGCCCCAGGCAGGTTACGTCATCACGGCCTATGCACTGGGGGTCGTCATCGGTGCTCCCATCATCGCGGTGCTGGCTGCGCGCATGACGCGGCGCACCCTGCTTCTCGGCCTCATGGGACTTTTCGCACTCGGCAATATCTTGAGCGCCGTCGCACCCGATTTCCTGAGCTTCACCGTGCTGCGCTTCATCACCGGCCTGCCGCACGGCGCCTATTTCGGCGTTGCAGCGCTGGTGGCTGCCTCCATGGCGCCAATCCACAAACGTGCCCGCGCCGTTGGCCGCGTCATGCTTGGCCTCACCATCGCCACGCTGCTTGGAACGCCGCTTGCCACTTTCTTCGGGCAGATGCTTTCCTGGCGCGCAGCCTTCATGCTGGTGGGCGGCATCGGGCTGTTGACAGTCGCCCTGCTGTGGCTGTTCCAGCCGCGCGACAGGGTAGAGGAAGGTGCCAGCGTTTGGCGTGAACTCGGGGCTTTCCGCCGCGTGCAGGTGTGGCTGACGCTCGCCATCGCATCGGTCGGTTTCGGCGGCATGTTCTCGGTTTTCAGCTATATCGCCAAGACCACCACCGATGTCGCGATGATGCCGGTTTCCACCGTCTCCATGGTCCTCGCCCTCTTCGGCATCGGCATGAATGTCGGCAATGTGGTCGGCTCGCGGCTGGCCGATATCTCGCTCAACGGCACGATCGGCGGCATGCTCGCCTTTAACGTGGTGGTCATGGCCGTGTTCGGCATGACGGCGCATGACCCATTCATGATGTGTCTCTGCGTCTTCCTGATCGGCTGCGGTTTTGCCGCCTGCCCCGCCGTGCAGACGCGGCTGATGGATGTGGCAGCGGATGCGCAGACGCTTGCGGCTGCCTCCAACCACTCCGCCTTCAACATCGCCAACGCGCTCGGCGCATGGCTTGGCGGCATGGTCATCGCCATGGGCTATGGATATGCCTCCACCGGTTATGTGGGCGCTGTTCTTTCGCTTCTCGGGCTTGGCGTTTTCCTTGTGTCCGTCACCGTCGAACGGCGCGCAAAAGCCGGCTGAAAGCCGGTTTTTCAGCGGCCGCAACACCCGTTCCGGCACCTGCAATAAACCTTACGGAAATTTCACGATCGGCTCGCTTGACTCTTTTTGGTTTCGGGCGCAACACGGCGTTACGCGCAGGCCGTGACCCGGCACAGCGCGGATTTTAACGGAGCATCATTTGATGTCTAGCGACAGTAGTAGTCGATTGCCTTTGCCGAAAGCGGCGAACGGGAACTGATCCGGCACCTGTCGGCTCACCACCGCGTTCGTCGTAATCGGCGAATCGACGGAAAGGTGAGCAATCATGAACTTCCACACCCTCTCCCAGAGAGCCAGCAAGGCCGCACGTCTTCTCCGCAGCGGAAATGCCGGTTCCACCACCATTGCAGAACGCGTCGAGCATCTCAACACACTCGATACGCATGAGGCAGTCGCCGCCCTGCTCGCCATGCCGCAGGCAAAGGCCGTCGCCATTCTCGACCGGCCGGAACTGCATGACGCAGCCGCCATCATTGCCGGTATTCCGCTTGACCAGGCCGCCCGCTTCGTCAACCTGATGTCTGACGACCGCGTTGCCGACGTCATGGCGGAAATGGACGAAGAGCCGCGCGCAAAGCTGTTTTCCCGGCTGGACCGCACGACCGCGCTCTCCATCAAACATCTGATGGGTTATCCGCCGCGCACCGCCGGCTCGATCATGACCACGGAATTCGTCAGCGTGCCGGATAACTGGACGGTGGAACAGACCCTTTCGCACATCCGCGTCGTCGAGCGGTCGCGTGAAACGGTCTATGCCATCTATGTGCTGGCGCAGGACGGAACGCTGTCCACCGTCGTGACGCTGCGTCGCCTGCTGACCGGCGAGGCCGGCGCCTCCATTCTCTCCGTCGCATCGAAGGAAGGCATCGTCTGTGCCAGCCCCTTGATGTCGCAGGAGGATGTTGCCCGGCTCATCCGCAAGCACGACCTTCTGGCGCTTCCCGTCGTTGACGATCATTCGCACATTCTCGGCATCGTCACGGTCGACGACGTGATCGACACCATGATCGCCGACACCACGGAAGACGCTCACAAGTTCGGTGGTATGGAAGCACTCGGCAAGCCCTATATGGCAATGGGCTTTCCGGACATGATCCGCAAGCGCGCAGGCTGGCTGGCTGCCCTGTTCCTGGGTGAAATGCTGACGGCAAGCGCTATGCAGCATTTTGAAGGCGAGCTGGAAAAAGCCGTCGTGCTGACTCTGTTCATACCGCTCATCATGTCATCAGGCGGCAACTCCGGTTCGCAGGCCACCTCGCTCATCATCCGGGCGCTGGCGCTCGGCGAACTGAAGCTTTCGGACTGGTGGCGGGTGCTGCTGCGGGAAATCCCGACGGGCCTGACGCTCGGCTGCATTCTCGGCGCCATCGGCTTCCTGCGTCTGACCATCTGGCAGCAGGCAGGCTTTTATGATTATGGCGACCACTGGCTGCTGGTGGGCGCCACCGTCTTTGCCGCACTCGTCGGCATCGTCACCTTCGGCTCGCTGGCCGGCTCCATGTTGCCATTCCTGCTGCAGCGTCTGCGGCTGGATCCAGCCAGCGCATCTGCGCCGTTCGTCGCCACGCTGGTGGATGTCAGCGGCCTCGTCATCTACTTCTCGGTGGCGCTGGTCATCCTCAGCGGCACGCTGCTCTGAAACACAAAAGGCCCGCTCGAAAGAGCGGGCCTTTTCATTTGCAGAGTTTTCGACAGGGCAACCACCCCTCAACCGCCGGCGCTGATAACGCCCGTTCCGAGAAGTCCCAAAAGAATGACGCCGATGACCACCCGGTACCAGACGAAGGGCATGTAGCTCTTGGTGGAGACCAGCTTGAGGAAGACAACGATCACGGCGTAACCGACGACGAAGGCGATCAGGGTTGCGAGCCCCGTCTGGCCCCAGCCTACAGGGTTCTCCTCGCCGATGCTTTTGAACAGCTGGTAGAAACCGGAACCGAAGACGGCGGGAACGGCGAGCAGGAAGGAATATCGTGCGGCCGCCTCGCGCGTGTAGCCTAACAGCAGGCCGGCGCTGATGGTGCCGCCCGAGCGCGAGACGCCGGGGATGAGCGCCATGGCCTGCGCGAAACCGAACAGGATGCCATCACGCCAGATCAGCTGGTTCAGCTTGTAGCGCTTCTTGCCGATCCTGTCGGCGACGCCGAGAATGATGCCGAAGACAATCAGCATTACGGCGGTGATATAGAGATTGCGCAGCGAATGCTCGATGGCATCCTTGAAAAACAGGCCGAGCAGCACGATCGGCACCGAGCCGACGATGATCAGCCAGCCAAGCCGCGCATCGGACTT
The DNA here is from genome assembly GCF_053521725.1 of Agrobacterium sp. CG160-95. NCBI lineage: Bacteria > Pseudomonadati > Pseudomonadota > Alphaproteobacteria > Hyphomicrobiales > Rhizobiaceae > Agrobacterium > Agrobacterium sp. CG160-95. The sequence continues at coordinate 460,319 of NZ_JBNWDU010000001.1, forward strand.
GTCATAGGGTCCGAGGCGAAGGTTCTGCCGGAGCCAGGCGGCGGCGATCCGCATGATATCGGACCAGAAATAGACCAGCACCGCCGCTTCCGTGCCGATCTGCGTAATCGCCGTGAAGGCGGCACCCGGATCCGCACCGGAGGGCAGAAACTCCCCGGCTATCCTCAGATGCGCGCTTGAAGAAACCGGAAGAAATTCCGTAAGTCCTTGCAAAAGGCCGAGAAATCCGGCCTCCAACCAACCGATGCTCATGTGATTTGGTGTCCCTGCTGCGAATCGAATTCGCAGCATTATGCATCAAACCGGGCAAATCCGTGTTGCATCGCACCATGAAAAAGAAGTGCGGGAGGGCTTGGTTTTACCCGTTATTTTTCAGGCCGCCTTCTCCGCAGCCTCGGGATGAAGGGTGTATTTCGCACCGTTCTTGCACACAACATGGGCGTCGCCCCAGCTTTTCAGCGCCGAGATCACCGGCTTCATGGTTTCGCCAAGTGGCGTCAGCGCATAGTCCACGCGCGGCGGCACAACCGGGAAGACGGTGCGCGAAATCAGGCCCGCCTCTTCCAGTTCCCGCAGCTGCTTGGTGAGCATGCGCTGGGTGACGCTTGGGATGTGGCGGCGCAACTCGTTAAAGCGCAGGGTGCCCTCGTTGATGAGGTGATAGAGGATCACGCCTTTCCATTTGCCGTCGAGAAAACTCAAGGCAGACTCCACCGGGCAGCCCGGAAAATTGCCGGTAAGCTTGGCGCGCGGTCGCGACATCACAGTATCCTTTTTGTATGTATCATCACAAAATGTGCATTCTTGCGATCGATGTTCATATGTATCAAGTAAGAGGCACGCAAACAAGTAAAGGAGACTGTTCATGCGCGCCATCGGTTACAAGACGAGCCAGCCCATTACCGCAACGGATGCCCTTATCGACCTCGACCTGCCGCAGCCGGAGGCGACGGGGCATGATATTCTGGTGGAGGTGAAGGCCGTTTCGGTCAATCCTGTTGACACCAAGGTTCGCCGCAACCAGGCGCCGGAAAACGGTGCTGCCCGCGTGCTGGGCTTCGATGCGGCGGGCGTGGTGAAAGCCGTCGGCGACAAGGTATCGCTGTTCAAGCCCGGCGACGAGGTGTTTTACGCTGGTGTCATCAACCGCCCCGGCTCCAACAGCGAATTCCATCTGGTCGATGAGCGCATCGTCGGCGCCAAACCGAAGTCGCTGAATTTCGAGGAAGCAGCGGCACTGCCGCTGACCGCGATCACGGCCTACGAGACGCTGTTCGACCGGCTGCGGGTGACAGAGCCCGTTCCGGGTGCGGCAAATGCCGTTCTGGTGATCGGTGGCGCCGGCGGCGTCGGCTCGATTGCCATCCAGCTTCTGCGCGCACTGACCGATCTCACCGTCATTGCCACGGCTTCGCGGCCGGAAACGATGCAATGGGCCAAAGACCTCGGCGCGCATCATGTCGTCGATCACAGCAAGCCGATTGCCCCGCAGGTGGAAGCGCTTGGCCTTGGTGCACCGGGCTTCGTATTCTCGACCACCCATAGCGACATTCACGCCGCAGACAGCGTGGCGACCATTGCGCCGCAGGGCCGTTTTGCGCTGATCGACGATCCGGCCGGCGGTTTCGACGCCATGGCGTTCAAGCGCAAATGCGTTTCAATCCATTGGGAAATGATGTTCGCCCGCGCGGTTTTCCAGACGCCTGACATGATCGAACAGCACAAGCTGCTCAATCACGTTGCGGAACTGGTCGATGCCGGCAAGATCAAGACGACGTTGACCGAGGTTTTCGGCACCATCAACGCCGCAAACCTCATCAAGGCCCACGCCTTGATTGAAAGCAACACGGCCAAGGGCAAGATCGTGCTTTCGGGCTTTTGATCTTCACGTCACACGAAGTGGGAGGTGCGCGCCTGATAAAGCGCGCCCTTCCCGGTCAATCGTCTTCCGGATCTTCCGGGCATGGCCATGCGGCAGGCGTCGTCAGGCCGCTCGGCAGTTTTGTCTTGGCGTCGCCGCAGGCGATGTCGATCTGTTTCTGCTCAAGGCCGGTGGCGGCGGAAAGATCGACCCCCTCTATGCGGGTCAACAGCAGGAAGGCGTTGGCAAAATCCACCGCGCCGCCGAGCTTTGCGCCCTGGAAGCTGGCACGCGACAGATTGGTCAGCGAAAATTTCGAGCCGGACAGGCTGGCATCTTGAAACTCGGCACGCCCGAGTTCAGCCTTGGTAAAATCCGCGCCGTCCAGCTTGGCCTTGTTGAAATTGGTCCGCTGCATTTCCGCATTGATGAATTTTGCGCTGGTGGCGTCGGCGGCGGAAAAGTCACTGCGGTAGGCTTCCACCTTCGTCAGGTTGGCGCCCTGCAGGTTCGCCTCTCCAAGAGCCGTCCGGATGAGTTTCGCCTTTTCAAGATTGGCGCCCTTCAGCGAGGAGCCGCGCAAATCCGTATAGGTGAAATCCGTGCCGTACAGCATCGCCGAATCGAGGTTGCTGCCGCCCAGCATCAGGAGCCGCTTGTTGCATTCGCGCCAGTCGATGCCGGCCATGGCGTCGGCGCGGCAGCTGGCGGCCATCAGCGGGCTGCCACTGAGCGAAACGGCAACTACCATACCTGCCGCCAGACCGGCGACGATCCTTGTATTCCGCACGATATTCAGCCTCTGAAAGCCGGACATTCCATCACTCCTGCCGCCGGGCGACGGCCCAAACGCAACATATGCACATTCAAGGCGTTACCGCATTCCTGACCCACAATCCATGGACCATGCAAAGCTACAACACCCCAACATCCTATATGTAAGAAATCGAAGGGCAATCCACAAATACTAGGGGGGACGAGACTTTCGATGCCTCGCGCACGCGACGTCATCCTTTCGCTCGTCGCGAGGATCCAACCACGTATCGTGAAATCAATCGGTTGCAGATGCCCTGGACTAGCCCGGGCAAGACGAAGGTTGCCGGCAGACCAGCACCACGATCACATATTGGCGTAAACCGGCCCTTCGCCACCCTGCGGCGGAACCCAGTTGATGTTCTGGTTGGGGTCCTTGATATCGCAGGTCTTACAGTGCACGCAGTTCTGCGCGTTGATCACGTAGACCTCCTCACCGTCCTTCTCCACCCACTCATAAACGCCGGCAGGACAATAACGTGTCGAGGGACCGGCATAGACGTCGTGTTCGGAACGCTTCTGCAAGTCCATATCCTTCACCTGAAGATGCACCGGCTGGTCTTCCTCATGGTTGGTGGAGGACAGGAACACCGATGACAGCCGGTCGAAGGTCAGAACACCGTCCGGTTTCGGATAGGCGATCGGCTTATGTTTGGAGGCCGGTTCAAGGCTCTGCGCATCCGTCTTGCCGTGTTTCAGCGTGCCGAAAACAGAGAAACCGAACATCTGGTTGGTCCACATGTCGAGACCGCCAAGACCGACGCCAACAAGCGTGCCGAACTTCGACCACAGCGGCTTGACGTTGCGCACACGCTTCAGGTCCTTGCCGATATCGCCGTCGCGCCATTCCGCCTCGATCTCGGCCACTTCATCATGGGCGCGACCGGCGGAAATAGCCGCGGCGATCTTTTCCGCCGCCAGCATGCCCGACAACACCGCATTGTGGCTGCCCTTGATGCGCGGCACATTGACGAAACCGGCCGAACAGCCGATCAGCGCGCCGCCGGGGAAAGTCAGCTTCGGCACCGACTGGTAACCGCCCTCGGTAATCGCGCGCGCGCCATAGGAAATGCGCTTGCCGCCCTCGAAAGTGTCGCGGATGGCCGGATGCGTCTTGAAGCGCTGGAATTCCTCAAACGGATAAAGATAGGGGTTCTTGTAATTGAGATGCACCACGAAGCCGACGGCGACGAGATTGTCCTCCAGATGATAGAGGAACGAGCCGCCGCCGGTCTTGAAACCGAGCGGCCAGCCGAAGGAGTGCTGCACGAGGCCCTGTTTGTGGTGTTCCGGCTTGACCTGCCAGAGTTCCTTGATGCCGATGCCGAATTTCTGCGGTTCGCGATCTTTCGAAAGGTCAAACCTGGAAATCAGCTGCTTGGCGAGCGAACCGCGCACACCTTCGCCGATCAGCACATATTTGCCATGCAGCTCCATGCCGCGCGTGAAGGCGGGGCCGGGTTCACCGTTCTTCTCGATACCCATATCGCCGGTGGCGACACCGATCACTGCGCCTTCTTCATTATAAAGCACTTCGGTGGCGGCAAAGCCCGGATAGATCTCGACGCCGAGCGCTTCCGCCTTTTCCGCCAGCCAGCGACAGACCAGCCCAAGCGAGACGATGTAATTGCCGTGATTGTTCATGAGCGGCGGCATCATGAAGTTCGGCAGACGGATGGAGCCCGCAGGGCCTAAGAACATGAACTGGTCGTCTTTGACCTCGGTCTTGAAGGGATGCCCCCCTTCCTCACGCCAGCCGGGCAGAAGCCGGTCGATGCCGATGGGATCAACCACGGCACCTGAGAGAATATGCGCGCCGACTTCAGCACCCTTTTCCAGAACGACGACCGAAAGCTCCGGCTCGACCTGCTTCAGACGGATCGCGGCGGCAAGGCCCGCAGGACCCGCACCGACGATCACAACGTCGAATTCCATCGCTTCGCGTTCCGGCAGTTCCATCGCTTCCGTCATCTTGTCCTCTCACCTCGCCGGTCCCATCCGGCTGTTGTTATATCCGCTTCCGGCATTCGCACCGTGTTGCCTGCACTGGCCGAAAAGTCAGTCTGCGACAACACATTCGCCCTAGCCTGTCTTCGCAAAGCACGACGCCTTTGTCGAGCTTCCATAGCGGCAAAACATGTCGCACGCCACTCAATTGTCAGACAACCTGATGAGTATTTTATTACTTTTACGTGCACGTAAGATTGAGAATAGGAGTTGAGTGGGTGGGCGTCAAGGTTTGTCATTATTTGATGGCAAAGGATTGCCAATTCCAAGGATTGCACCGAGCCTAAGTCGCCAGGGCGGTCAGGACGCTTCCCGCCATTCATTGCAGCTCGCACTCCCAGCCATCCAGTCGGCCGAAAACTCGAGCTGCAAAGTGTTTTTCCGCCAAGGCCGACCCAGCCGGGCTAACGCCGCTCTTCCGACTCTGACCTCAGCAATGACGAGATCAGGTCAGTACAAGAGTTGCTTTCAGGCAAAAACGCGTGCGCTGTTTTCCAAGTCTCCGGCAACTTTGATGTATGGCGTGGGGCCAAAACTGATCCGGGCCACACCAAGGTCTGCCAGCTCTCGTATATCTTTCAGGTCGCCCGATATCATAACATTGACCGGTAAAGTCGTGCGGTCGCATATTTCTTTGATCAGCTTTTTGTCTTTTAGCCCGGGCACGAAAAAACCATCTGCTCCTGCCGCCTTATAGGCTGCCCCGCGAGCGAGCACCTCATCCAGCAAGACCGCATGATCGATGCCCTCATCTGCCTTGAGAAACACGTCCGTTCTCGCATTGATAAAGACCGGGACACGGTGGTCTTCGGCAGCGCTGCGAATAGCTCGAAGCCGGTCCACCTGATAATCGACATCATAGAGGCCCGTCCCGTGCACCACCTGATCCTCGAAGTTCAATCCGATGACACCGAGGGTGAGCAGACGACCTACGTTGCGCCTGACCGTTGCAGCATCACTCGAATAACCGCCTTCAAAATCCACAGTGAGAGGCAGATCGATGCATTTCATTATTCGAGCGACGACCGCCAGTGCGTCATCAAGCGGCATCTCCTCACCATCCGAATAGCCTTGCGCGGCAGCAACGGACCAGCTTCCGGTTGCAATGGCCTTCGCACCGCTACGGGCAACGGCCATCGCGCTTCCTGCATCCCAGATGTTATAAAGGACGATGGGATCGCCCGGAATGTGCAAGCTTCGAAACTTTTCTGCACGTTCAATCTGATTGCTCATTTTGGTGTCTCCCGTGTGCTATCTTTGAGCTTTCGCTCATTTCGATCAGCCGTCGCCTGTTCTAAAGGCCGCAGCCGTTACCTGGAAACGACTAGCACCGGGAAAATGCTCAGAACGCCGATTTTCGGGCACCTATTTCTTTTTGTCTAAAATTTCGAAAGTCCTCTACTTGCGAATCAGGATGAGTACCGCAAGCAGCTAAAATCAAACATCCCGTTCAAACCGCCCATTCCTCATCCGTCGTAAACACAATCGTCAGCCACCGATCCGTCCCCTCGCCGCTGAGTGCATCGCCGATCTCGTCGCGGATCGCGTCCCATTCTTCGAGACGCCGGGGTGGCCAGTTTTTCGGGACGATGAAGAAGAGTTCGATCTGGCGGCCTCGGCCCACGCGGGCGACATAGGAATAGTGCGAGGCGAAGCCGAATTTTTCGACGGTTTCGGCCGCTACCCTGTCCACATGCTGCTTGAATTCAAACGGCGTCACCAGAAGGATGTCGGCGAGCGCCTGCTTCACATTGCCGAGCGGCATGGGAATGATGATGAGGCAGACCAGCGCCAGAACGGCGGGGTCGATATAGGGCGCGATCCACTGATGCGCCGTTCCCGTCAGCCCGTAGCCGATGGCGAAGGCGAGGAACAGGGCTGCGCTCAGGAGCGCGCTCATCAGCCAGCTTTTGGCGTCCAGCGCCACGAAGGCCGATTTCATTCTGCGGTTCTGGCGTTTGACGAACCATGCCATGATGAGCGAAACGGCAAAGCTGACGAAGGTGACGATGATGGCGTAATCGAACTCGATCGATCTGCCGCCGTCCATCAGGCTGTCGATGGCGTTGATCAGGGCATAGATCGCAGCGCCCATCAAAAGCGTGCCGTTGAGGCCGAGGACCATCGGCTCCAGATGCCAGAAGCCCATGGTGAAACGCTCTGCCAGCCGGCCACCGGGCCGCGGGGCGGCGGAAGCCGCGATCAGCCGCGCCACCAGTAGCGCCAGCACCGTCATGAAGGCATCCGTCAGGGCATAAACGCCATCGAACACCACCGCGAAAGAGCCGGAAAACAGGCCTGCACCAATGCCGAACGCGGCCAGAAGAACCGTGATGGCAATTGAGAATTTCAGCAGAGATTGTTCGGTCATGACGCGTATTTAACCTTCAAAAGCGGGCGCCGCCTTCCTATAAACAGCACAGATGGAGCGGGATAGCGAAAACTGTGGAAGGTTTTCGCCTGTAGTCACGCTTCGATTCTTTGATCTGCTGCAAACAAGACAGGACAAAACCCATGGATCTCGGCATTTCCGGCAAACGCGCCCTCGTTCTCGCCTCCTCTCGCGGCCTTGGGCTGGGCATCGCCACGGCGCTGGCGAATGAAGGCGTGAATGTTCTTCTCGTTGGCAGAAGCAGCGAAAAGCTGGACGCGAACTGCAAGACGATCAATGCACTCGGCAAGGGCAAGGCCGACTGGGTGCGGGGCGATCTTGGCGATGACAATTTCGTCGAGGCCATGGTTCAGGCCGTGAACGACAAGCTCGGCGGCATTGACATTCTCGTCAACAACACCGGTGGCCCGACGCCGGGTCTTGCGCAGGAGATCACGACCGAGAAGCTGGAGAGCTTCTTCCAGTCGATGGTGCTGCGCGTCATCACGCTCACCAATGCGCTGCTGCCGCAGATGAAGGAACAGGGCTTTGGCCGCATCCTGACCGTTGCCTCCTCCGGCGTGTTCGAACCCATCCCCAATCTGGCGCTCTCCAACACGCTGCGTGGGGCGCTGGTGGGCTGGAGCAAGACATTGTCGAGCGAAGTGGCCGGTTTCGGCATCACCTCCAACCTTCTTCTGCCCGGCCGCATCCATACCGACCGCATCGACGAGCTGGATGGCGCCAATGCCAAGCGCCTGGGTAAAAGCATGGAGGAAATCCGCGAGGCTTCGGTCAAGAGCATTCCGGCAGGCAGGCTTGGCACGGTGGAAGAATTCGCCGCCGCCGGGGCTTTCCTCTGCTCGGTTCCGGCAAGCTACATCACCGGCACAATGCTGCGGGTGGATGGCGGCGCGGCGAAATCGAACTGACGCCGGTGCGACGCCGGAGCGGTCAAGAGGCCGCTCCGTAGACTACGAAGCGGTTTCTGCCGGTATTCTTGGCTTCATAGAGTGCCGTGTCGGCGCGGCGCAGCACATCGCTCGCGCTCTCGCCGGGATCGGCAAAGGCAATGCCGGCCGAACAGCTGTAACGGAAATCCGGCACATCGCTCAGCGGCGATGCCTCGGTCAACGTCGCCAGCAGCTTCTGCATAGTGCTTTCCGCGCTCAGCATTCGCGACCCGCTGAGAACGAGCAAAAACTCCTCACCGCCGATCCGCCCCACCAGATCGTCCCGGCCGATCGCGGCGGAAAGCCGGGTGGCGAAATCCTTGAGGACGAGATCGCCGCAGGCATGCCCGAAACGGTCGTTCACCGCCTTGAAATGGTCGATATCCATGATGATCACCGCAAGCGCCTGCGCCTTGTTGGGGCCAAGCATCTGGTTGAGGATATCCATGGCATAGCGGCGGTTGCCGAGGCCCGTGAGTTCGTCGCTCAGCGCCGATTTCAGCGCCCTGTCGCGTTCCTGCCGCAGATCGCGCAACTGGATGCCAAGCTCGGAAACATCGGTCACGACACACAACATCCAGCCGCCCGGCAGCGTCGTTTCCGTCGTCAGCATCCAGCGTCCATCATTCAGGCTGGTTTCGATGGTGCGGTAAGGCAACTTGCCGCGCCTTGTCCGCGCCGAGCGCAACCACAGTTCGAAATCGGTGGTTTCGACCGCCGTTCCTGTCGAGCTGCGATACCCGCCGCGCATAAGCTCCATCCAGTTCGGAAAACCGTCCGGAGCCATGCCCAGCGCCTCGCGGAAGGCCGCATTGGCAAAGCGCAACTCATCGCTGCCATCGAAAAGGGCATAACCCTGCTGCGATGACGCCATGAGGTTCATAAGCTGGGAATGGAAAATTTCCACGTCGCCGCGAATGAGGACCTCCGGCCCGGGCGGCACATCTTGGAGGGCGGAACATGCCTGCTTGCGGGACATCTGGACTTCCGGGTTACAACGCGACAGCTACAATTAAGAAAGCTCCCTGAGGATATAGCCTTTATCTATACTTTGCGATTGCGAAAAAATATTTAATTTGCATCGCAAAACTGTATTTATAACGGAAAATTACTTTATTCTAATGTTTTAATAAACCGAGAACTGGCGCTTGCCATTCTGCCGGGCCTGTGCAATCAACCGCCCTCCTCTGACATCGGGATGCCAAATGCGTCCCTTATTCTCACGCCGGGCCGCCTTTGGGCCGGGCGAGCATTTCTATCGGCGACAAGGATATGGCGATGACGCAAAAGCGGGCACTGGGCCTCGATTTCGGCACGACCAACACGGTCATGGCTCTTTCCTACGGCGGCGGCGAAAGCCGCTCCATGCAGTTTACCAGCAGCGCTGGCACGGATGACAGCATGCGCACCGCGCTCTCCTTCATGAAGGATTCGGGCCTTGGTGCGGCTGCCCTGCACGTGGAAGCGGGCCACGCAGCCATCAGGCAATTCATCGACAATGCGGGCGATTGCCGCTTCCTTCAGTCGATCAAGACATTTGCGGCCTCGCCGCTCTTCCAGGGTACGTTGATCTTCGCCAAGCGCCAGAGCTTCGAGGATTTGATGGACGTGTTCCTGCGCAAGCTGAAAACCTATGCGGGCGCAGAGTGGCCAAGCGACGTCTCGACCGTCATCGCCGGTCGCCCCGTGCGTTTCGCCGGCAGCAATCCGGATGAGACGCTGGCGCTCTCCCGCTACAACGAAGCGCTGACGCGTGCCGGTTTTCCGGAAATCCACTATGTCTACGAGCCGGTGGCGGCCGCCTATTATTTCGCCCAGAGCCTGAAGAAGGACGCCAATGTGCTGGTGGCGGATTTCGGCGGCGGCACCACCGACTATTCGCTGATCCGCTTCGAGAGCCATGCCGGCAAGCTCTCCGCCACCCCCATCGGCCATTCAGGCGTCGGTGTCGCCGGTGACCATTTCGACTTCCGCATGATCGACAATCTGGTTTCGCCGGAAATCGGCAAGGGCAGCAAGTTCAAGAGCTTCGACAAGGTGCTGGACGTGCCTTCCGGCTACTACGTGAATTTCGGTCGCTGGAACCAGCTGTCGATCTTCAAGACCTCGAAGGAATTCACCGATCTGAAATCGCTGGTGCGCTCGGCGCTGGAGCCGGACAAGCTCGAACTCTTCATCGATCTCGTGGAGCATGACGAGGGTTATCCGCTTTATCAGTCGATTTCCGCCACCAAGATGGCGCTTTCCTCGGCCGAAGAAGCGGAATTCAACTTCGCGCCGCTCGGCAAGGCCGGCCGCAAAATGGTCAAGCGCAGCGACTTCAACAACTGGATCGCCGACGACCTCGCCAAGATCGAGGGCGCGCTGGACGAAGTTCTGGAGAAGACGCAAGTCGCGCCTGAGGCAATCGACAAGGTGTTCCTCACCGGCGGCACCTCCTTCGTGCCGGCGGTGCGCGAGCTTTTCACCCGTCGCTTCGACGCGGACCGGATCGAAACCGGCGGCGAGCTGCTCTCGATTGCCCATGGTTTGGCCATGATCGGCGAAAGCGGTGACATTCAGCGCTGGACAGCGTGATTTACGGGTTCCCCGGGCGGGGAACATGGGATAATTTCACCCCATGATCGCCGCTCACGACCTCTCCCCGGCCGAACTCGCCGCGCTTCTGCATTTCCATGCGGATGCGGGCGTGGACTGGTTGCTGGAAGACGGACCTGTTGACCGTTTCGCCGAATTTGCCGCCTCCCGCCCTGCCCGACCGGCAGCGCGTCAGGAAAGTTCTGCGCCCGCACACCAGATGGACAGCGGCACGGAGCGTCGTGCCGATGCTCCGCAGCGGCAGACGGCAGGTCGCAGCGCGCCGACGAGAGGCGCGCCGCCTGCTCCGGCACTTCAGCAGAATGTTGCCATGCCGGACGAACAGGCCGTGGCGGCTGCCCGTTTTGCGGCTGAAAGCGCAAGGTCGCTTTCCGAACTGAAAATCGCGCTTGAGGGTTTCAGCGGCTGCAACCTCAAGAACAGCGCCCGCAACACGGTATTCACCGAAGGCGACCCTGCTTGCGCCGTCATGGTGATCGGCCCGATGCCGGATGCGGATGATGACCGCGAGGGCCAGCTTTTTGCCGGCAAGACCGGGCTGCTGCTCGACCGTATGCTGGCCGCTATCGGCCTTGACCGCACACGCATCATGCTCGGCAATGTCGTGCCCTGGCGTCCACCGGGCAACCGCCCGCCGACTCAGGCCGAAATGGATATTTGCCGCCCCTTCATCGAGCGCCAGATCGCACTTGCGGAGCCGAAACACCTGTTGCTTCTTGGCAACTTGACCGCACGTTTCTTTTTCGGCGGCACCGGAACGATCCATACGCTGCGCGGACAGTGGCGTGATGTCGCAGCCGGGCATCTGGTTTTACCGGCGCTGGCGAGCCTGCATCCGCAGGAACTTCTAAACGCACCTGCCAGCAAGTCATTGGCATGGCAGGATTTATTGGCGTTTAAGGCAAAAATCTCCGAAGGCTGATTGCCTGATTCTTACTCAGAGTAAACGAAGTATGAAAAAAGCCATGCGTATTACGCATAACAGCGGCGCGCTGACCCGGCTTGCCGAATCCATGCTGCACTGCGATAAGCCAGCCTGTGTCTTGGGAGGAATTCGGTTTAAGGAACCAAGGCAATGACCACTCGCTTCCGTCCGGTACATTCCGGCTTTGAAACGCTCCGACTGGCGGGCCTCGGCCCTCGCTCCAGTCAGGGTTACCATCGTTTCGGCGCTGCCGCTAACGAACAGATGACCGCACGTGCTGCCATGCAGCAGGTTCGCGTCACACGTCCTGCAGCTGTCTTTGCGGATTTCCGCGAGCGCTGAGAGCACTCAGGCCGGTGTAAAACCGGTCCATATCTTTGATTGCGCGCTGGCGTCTTTCTTCGGGAAGGCGCCTTTTGCATTTGCGGGACTAGGCGACGAAACGACAACGGCTCTGGCGCCGACGATGCCGCATGTTTGCGACCTCCGCCAAATTTGGTGCGTTACCCCTGCGGCGTGGAGGCCTTGCGTGCCGCGCGTCTCGCCAGGCCCAGCTGGTGCTCGCGGAAAATGATGAAGATGCCGGCGAAAATCACGATTGCCGTGCCGATCAGCATGGTGAGCGTTGGAATGTCTCCGAACAGGATATAGGAGACCGCTATCCCGAAAACGATGGAGCTGTATTCGAAGGGCGCGATAGTGGAGACCTCCGCGTGGCGATAGCTCTCCGTCAGGAAGATCTGTGCAACGCCGCCACAAATGCCGCTGGTGATCAACAGCACGGCCTGCTTGGTATCCAGAGCGCTCCAGCCGAAGGGTACGCTGACGAGCGACAGCAAGGTGGCCGTGAGCGAGAAATAGAGAACGATGGTCGGCGTCTTTTCCGTTTCCACCAGTTGCCGCACCTGGATCATTGCGAGACCGCCAAGTGCTGCCCCGCAGAGCACGGCAATCGCGCCCAGCCCCTCGCCCGCAGCAAAACCGCCTTCACGCAACAGGGTCATCTTCGGCCACAGGATAACCAGCACGCCCATCATGCCAACGAAAACCGCGCTCCAGCGGTAGATGCGCACCTTCTCGCGCAGGATGAAGGCGGCGAACACGACGGCCAGCAGCGGTGAGGCATAACCGATGGCGATGAATTCCGGCAACGGCAGCAGCGTCAGCCCGTAAAACCCGCAGGCCATGGAGAGAATGCCGAGAAACCCGCGCTTGAAATGGCCGATGAGATTGTTGGTGTGCAGCGCGCTCGTCAGCGCATGCAGCCAGGCAAGATAAACGACGATGGGGATGATGGCAAAAGCGGAGCGGAAGAAAGTGATCTGACCGGCCGGCACATCGGGACCGGAGGCCTTGATACAAGTCTGCATCACCAGAAAAAAGCCAACCGAAATCAGCTTCAGGCTTATCCCCCGAAAGGGATTTGTCGGTTCGGCGTTCATCGGCAGTTACTCATATCGGCTGCGCAAACACGCCATCGGGAGATTGTTCATGCGGGGGAGGACGACGCGGGGGAATTGGATTTGCCCAAGGCTAGAGCATTCCCGAAGCGCTTTACAACAAAAAATGTTATTTACCCATGAATTCCGTTGATCTGGTGAGGCGCAGGATTGCTTTCCCTGGCTTGTGGCCTCCTCACCCCATTGTTCAGGCATTCAGCCCTGATGGCGACGTGAGAATCAGACCAAAAGCGACACGCGCTAAAATTTGAAGAAAATAAAATACAATTTCAGCAATCGTTCAACATTTGCTGGCATGGTCCGCAGGTCCGGCAGCGGCAGGATCGTCTGCAGGGCCGGCAAAGCCTTCCATGGCAGGACAGAACGTCCTCCCGATGCGCACATGATTGTGACGAATACTCTACCTATTTTACATCCGGGCCTTATGACGACATGATGCCCGGAGGACAACGACAAAGTTATTCAGGAACAGTCATGCGAACAGACACGGGCCAGATCGTTCACCTGGCAGATTACCGCCCCACCGATTTCGTTCTGGAGCGGGTGGATCTCACCTTCGAACTCGACCCCAAGAATACCAAGGTCGAAGCCCGTCTGATCTTTCATCGCCGAGAGGGCGTCGATGTGTCAGCGCCGCTCGTTCTCGATGGCGACGAGTTGACGCTTTCGGGCCTGCTGCTTGATCAGGTGGACATTCCCGCAAGCCAATATGACGCGACGCCCGATAGCCTGACGATCCGCGATCTGCCTGCGGAGACGCCCTTCGAGATCTGTGTCACCAATTACATCAACCCGCAGGTCAATACGCAGCTGATGGGGCTTTACCGCACCAACGGCGTTTATTGCACCCAGTGCGAGGCGGAAGGTTTCCGCCGCATCACCTATTTCCCGGACCGGCCCGATGTTCTGGCACCCTATACGGTGACGATCATCGCCGCGAAGGAGGGCAATCCGCTGCTGTTGTCGAACGGCAACTTCCTCGGCGGCGGCAATTACGATGAAGGCCGCCACTTTGCAGCCTGGTTCGATCCGCACCCGAAACCCAGCTATCTCTTTGCGCTTGTCGCCGGCGATCTCGGCGTGGTGGAAGACACGTTCACCACCCTTTCCGGCCGCGAAGTGGCGCTGAAGATCTATGTCGAGCATGGCAAGGAGCCCCGCGCGGCCTATGCCATGGATGCGCTGAAGCGCTCGATGAAGTGGGATGAGGAACGCTTCGGCCGTGAATACGACCTCGATATCTTCATGATCGTCGCCGTGTCCGATTTCAACATGGGCGCGATGGAGAACAAGGGTCTCAACGTCTTCAACGACAAATTCGTGCTGGCCGACCCGGAAACCGCCTCCGACGCGGACTACGCCAATATCGAGCGCATCATCGCGCATGAATATTTCCACAACTGGACCGGCAACCGCATCACCTGCCGCGACTGGTTTCAGCTGTGCCTGAAAGAAGGCCTGACGGTCTATCGTGACCAGGAATTTTCCGCCGACATGCGCTCGCGCCCGGTCAAGCGCATCGCCGATGTGCGTCACCTGAAATCGGAGCAGTTTCCAGAGGATTCCGGTCCGCTGGCCCACCCGCCACGCCCCGATACCTATCGCGAAATCAACAACTTCTACACGACGACCGTTTATGAAAAGGGCGCCGAAGTCACCCGCATGATCGCCACGATCCTTGGCGAAGACGACTTCAAGAAAGGCATGGACCTTTATTTCGAACGTCATGACGGCGAAGCGGCGACTGTTGAGGATTTCGTCAAGAGTTTTGCCGATGCCAGCGGCCGCGACCTGTCGCAGTTTTCGCTGTGGTACACCGAGGCCGGCACGCCGCTCGTCTCCGTTTCCTCCGCCTACGATGCCGCCAAGGCGACCTTCAGGCTGACGCTGGAACAGACCGTCGCACCAACGCCCGGCCAACCGGTGAAGCAACCGCGTCATATTCCGCTGTCGCTGGCGCTGATTCTCGACAATGGCCAGATCGCCGAGCCGCAGGCTGTTACGGGCGGCGAATACCGTGACGGCGTGCTGCATCTGACCGAACGCAACCAGACATTCTCCTTCTCCGGCGTTTCATCGCGCCCAGTGCTGTCGCTCAACCGCAGCTTCTCGGCGCCGATCAACCTGCATTTCGAACAGAGTGCTGCCGATCTGGTGCAGGTTGCCCGGCACGAGACGGATATGTTTGCCCGTTTCCAGGCGCTTACCGATCTCGCTTTGCCGGCGCTGATTGCCGCCACCAGGGCCGTGCAGAACGGCCAAGAAGTACGCTCGGACGCCGACCTTATCGCAACGCTGATCGAAATCGTCGGCGACGCTTCGCTTGAACCCGCTTTCCGCGCACAGGCGCTGGCGCTGCCGAGCGAAACGGACATCGCTCGCGAACTGGGCGGCAATACCGACCCGGACGCCATCCACAAGGCCCGCAACGCGACGATCAAGGCCATTGCCACGGCCGGTCTCGAAACGCTCCGCGGGCTCGCCGACAGCGACGGCAATGGTGAAGCCTACAGCCCCGATGCCGACAGCGCCGGACGGCGTTCGCTTCGCAACGGCGCGTTGAGCTTCCTTGCTTTTGCTGAGGGAACGCCTGACAGGGCGGCAAAGGCCTATGCCAGCGCCACCAACATGACCGATCTTGCGCATGCGCTTGGTGTACTGACCCAACGTTTCCCCGACAGCACGGAGACAAAGGAGGCGCTTGCCGCCTTCGAAGCCCGCTTTGCCGACAATGCGCTGGTTCTCGACAAATGGTTCTCGCTGCAGGCCGCCATTCCCGGCGACGGCGCGCTGGAACGTATCAAGGCGCTGATGACGTCGAAACACTTCATCGCCTCCAATCCCAACCGGGTACGGTCGCTGGTGGGCACGCTCGCCTTCTCCAACCCGACCGGTTTCCACCGCGCCGATGGTGCCGCTTACCGGTTCCTCGCCGAGCAGATCATAGCCATCGACAAGCGTAACCCGCAGCTTGCCGCGCGCATTCTCACCTCCATGCGCTCCTGGCGGTCGCTGGAAGCAAGCCGCGCCGAACACGCCAAGGCAGCACTTTCGACGATCGCCGAAGCAAAAGGTCTTTCGACGGATGTCAGCGATATCGTCGGGCGTATTCTGAAAGGATAATACCCGGCGAACATTCGCCAACTCCCCTATTCCAGACAATGCCTGTGCGCCGTCTTGATTTCCGTCAAGGCGGCGCAACGCATTGCGCGACACAATCGTCAGCGACAGGCCGGAACGCGGCCGCAAGCGGAAAGGGACTTCAGATGACGGATATTTCCAACACCAGCAATTCGTTCCAGCGTTTCATCACCGAGGCCCCGGCCCATCAGGCTGTCTGGCTTCAGGCCGTGCAGGGGCTGGGTGCGGCGTCCACGCTGGATGCCAAGACGCAATGCCTGGTCTATATCGGCATTCTCGCCGCACTGCGGCTTGAAGGCGGTGTGGAATTTCATGTGCTGGAAGCCAAAGCGCATGGCGCAAGCCGTGACGATATCATCAGCGCGGTGCTGACCGGGCTTCCTGCCGCCGGAAACGGCGTTCTCGGCGCACTTGGACCTGCTCTCGAAGCTTTCGACAGGGCTTGAGAACCACCGGCCGTAACACACCGGAACGTCCCAGACCGGCCATCCGGGTGTCGGTTTTTCCAATGCCCGCCGCCGCTGTGCAGACCGTAACGCGCTGTCCCGAAAAAATACGGAGTCGGTTCAAGGGGTTAAAATTCTTTTAACTTTTGCCTCTGGACACGGCGAATCGCATTTGATTCACTATGCATATTCGAGCGGCGGCGCTTCGAATCAGTGGGGATATCTTGAAGGCGGGACAATGACGAACGTGCGGCGGGCGACTGCGGGCGATGAGCGGCCGTATGCCAAATTTTCTGATCTTGCGGCCTGGGGCGAAAGGCTTTCCAGCGACCTGATGGGTTTGATGAACGGCTCCGACCGCCCGATGCCGCAGGTCGAGACCCTGCTGAAGCGCCTCATTCCCATTCTCATTCTTGCATTTCTCGTCGTCATCGCGGCGTCACGCATGCTGGGCATCGTTGCCGAATATAGCCGCATGGAAGAGGCAGCCCGCCACTCTACCGCACTGACAGCGCTGACGGCCAAAGCAGCCCTTATCAACAACGGTATTGTCTTTGCCTCGCAAGAGCGCACCCGCGCGGAGGCGAGCCTTGCCGCAGCGCTGCCTTCGGGCAGCCTTGCTGATGGCACCATGGTGCTTCTGTCGGGCAGCAACGGCCGGATTTTCGCCGGCGCCGGCAAGGGCGCCACGCTTTATATCGGCACCTCCCTGCCGGCTTTGCTTCCCGAAATCGCCATTGTTCAGCGTTTTCCCGGCGCGCCCGGCACCATCGAAACCAATATCGACAACCAGCCGCATTATGCGACGATGATCCCCTTCGGCGACGATGGAGGCATGGTCATCGCGGCGCGCTCGCTTGAGCCGATCCGTTCTTTCTGGCGCAGCGAAATCGCCATGAACGTGACGCTGTTTGCCGGAATCTCCTCGATCCTTCTCGTCGTGCTCTACGCCTATTACATGCAGGTCAAACGCGCCCGCGACGCTGACGACATCTTCGCTGAATCGAACCTGCGGGTGGAGACGGCGCTGTCACGTGGCCGCTGCGGCCTGTGGGACTTCGATCTTTCCACGCGGCGCATGTTCTGGTCCGGCTCGCTCTACGAAATCCTCGGCAGACCGCCGAAGGCCGCACCGCTGTCCTTTTCGGATGCGGCGCGCATGATGCATTCCGAAGATGGGAACCTCTACGAGCTTGCCCGTGCTGTCGGCTGCGGTGATCTGCGCCAGATCGACCAGATCTTTCGCATGCGCCACGCGAAAGGCCACTATGTCTGGCTGCGCGCCCGCGCCCAGGTCATCCGCACCAATAACGGCCCGCGCGTCATCGGCATCGCCATGGACGTGACTGAGCAGCACCGCCTTGCGCAACGTTATGCCGAGGCAGACCAGCGCCTTGCAGACGCCATCGAATCCACCTCGGAAGCCTTCGTGCTGTGGGACAAGAATGACCGTCTCGTCATGTGCAACACCCATTACCAGAAAGCTTACGGCCTGCCGGACAGCGTTCTGGTAGCGGGCACCGAAAAGAGCGCCGTGCAGGCGGCTGCGGCACGCCCGGTTGTGGAGCGGCGCGTTGCGGACCCCGATCAGTCCGGCCTTTCGCGCATGACGGAAGTGCAGCTTGCCGATGATCGCTGGCTACAGATCAATGAACGCCGCACCCGTGACGGCGGCCTCGTCTCC
This sequence comes from Agrobacterium sp. CG160-95, assembly GCF_053521725.1. Classification (NCBI taxonomy): domain Bacteria; kingdom Pseudomonadati; phylum Pseudomonadota; class Alphaproteobacteria; order Hyphomicrobiales; family Rhizobiaceae; genus Agrobacterium; species Agrobacterium sp. CG160-95. The sequence continues at coordinate 478,578 of NZ_JBNWDU010000001.1, forward strand.
GTCGGCACCGACATTACGCTTCTGAAGCGCCATCAGGAGCGCCTGCGTGACTCCGAACGCCGGCTGATGGCCACCATCGGCGATCTTTCCGCCTCGCAGCATAAGCTGGAGCGGCAGAAGACGGAGCTTTCAGACGCCAACGCCAATTATCTCGCCGAAAAAGAGCGCGCCCAGGCGGCAAACCTCGCAAAGTCCGAATTCCTCGCCAATATGAGCCATGAGCTGCGAACGCCGCTCAACGCCATTCTCGGCTTTTCCGACATCCTGCAAAACGAGATGTTCGGCCCGGTTGGCTCGCCGAAATATTCCGAATATGCCCGGGATATCCACGACAGCGGCAAGCACCTCCTAAATGTCATCAACGACATTCTCGATATGTCCAAGATCGAGGCCGGCCATATGCGGATCAACCGCGAGACAATCGATCTCGCGCCGCTGATCGAGGAAACCCTGCGGCTGACCGCCATCCAGGCGGAACAGAAGAACATCACCGTGCAGCAGAAGGTCTGCGCCGGGCTGACGATGCAGGGCGACCGCCGCGCCATGAAGCAGATCATGCTCAACCTTCTGTCCAATGCCGTGAAGTTCACCGGTAATGGCGGCCGCGTAGCGCTGCGCACCCATGTGCATCAGGCCGCCATGATCCTCACCATCGCCGATACCGGCATCGGCATTCCCGCCGAGGCGCTTGACAAGATTGGCCAGCCCTTCGAGCAGGTGCAGAGCCAATACGCCAAAAGCCAGGGCGGCTCAGGCCTCGGGCTCGCCATCTCGCGCTCGCTCGTCAGGCTGCATGGCGGCACGATGAAAATCCGCTCCTGCGAAGGCAGAGGCACGGTGGTGACGATTATCATCCCGCATGCGGCAGGGTGCTGTGGCACGGTGCATTGAGGAATATCGGGCTGTGCCCCTTGCGTTGCAGTAAGTGAAGGCAGAACGCGCGATACCCACCATCACCCGCCATTCTTCACCGTTGCCACAAACGCCTTCCTGACAACCTTCGCCAGCCGCTTCACCTCGCCCTCCAGCGTGGAAATATCCGGGCAATCCCCGGCCCGGCAAACCAGATCGATAAGACCGGCAGGCGCTTCCTTCGGATTGAAAGCACCGTCGATGCACAGCCGCACGATCTGCGATATCTCGGTGTAAAGCGCCGTCGCCGCCATGCAGTCGTCGAAGGATTGCTGCTCCATCACCGGGGCGGCCAGCACCTGCAATGCCTCTGCCGTGTTGCGACCCGGTTCGTGCGGCTGGAGACCCCTGGCGGGACCGACCAGCGCCAGATATTGGGCGATGAATTCGAGGTCGATCAGCCCACCATTGATGAGCTTGAAATCCCAGATGTTTTCCGGCGGCTTTTCCTGTTCAATGAGGCTTCGCATTTCCAGCACATCGGCTGAGACTTTCGCCACATCGCGCTTCTGGGACAGTACCGAGGCGATGATGCCGCGCGCATCTTCCATCAGCGAGGCTTTGCCACAGATCAGGCGAGCGCGGGAAAGCGCCATATGTTCCCAGGTCCAGGCTTCCTCGCGCTGGTATTTCTCAAAGGCGGAAATGCGCGTCGCCACCGGCCCCTTGTTGCCGGAGGGGCGAAGCCGCATGTCCACCTCGTAAAGCACGCCTTCGGCCGTGGGCGCCGATAGTGCGGCAATCAGCCTTTGGGTGACGCGAGTGAAATAACGCACCACATCGAGCGGTTTTGCGCCGGTCGATTCATGGGCGGCATCGTTGTAATCGTAGAGGAGAATGAGGTCGACATCCGAACCCGCGGTCAGCTCGAAGGAGCCGAGCTTGCCCATGCCCATCACGGCCACGCGCCCGCCCGGATATGGCCCATGTGCCGTCTCCATCTCCGAGAGAACGGCATTCAGGGCCGCTTCAATTACCAGATCGGCAAGATGGGTGAAGGCGCGGGCGGCGATCTCGCCACGGATCGCGCCTGTCAACAGCCGCACGCCGATGAGAAAGCGCTGCTCGGCGGCGAAAATACGGAGCCGGTCGAGAATATCCTCATAGTGGCGGGCATTGGAGAGGAAATTGCCCATGCGCTGGGCAAGATACTCGCGCGTCGGCACGTCGCTCATCAGCGCCGGGTCCAGCATGCCGTCAAAAACATGCGGGCGGGCGGCGATGATTTCGGCAAGGCGCGGGGCCGACGACATGATCGTCACCAGCAGCGACAGCAGCGCCTGATTGTTGCCGAGCAGCGAGAAGAGCTGGATGCCCGCCGGTAGCCCGGAGAGGAAATTATCAAAGCGCAGCAGCGCCTCATCCGCCCGCTTGCTTTCGCCAAAGGCGCGCAGCAGATCCGGCGTAAGCTCCGTCAGCCGCTCGCGCGCCTCGACCGATTGCGTTGCCCGGTAGCGGCCATTGTGCCAGGTGCGTATGACGCGGGAAATATCCTCCGGCCGCTGAAAACCAAGTGCTGAGAGGGTTTTCAGCGTATCTGGATCGTCCTTCTGGCCCGTGAAGACCAGATTGCCTGCCTCACCGGAGAGTTTCGTCTCCTGTTCGAACAGCGCCGAATAACGGCGCTCCACCAGCCGCAGCACCTTTTCCAGCTTCTCGGAAAACGCCTTGGTATCTTCAAAACCGAGCATGAAGGCAATGCGCTTCAGTTCGGTTTCGGTGTCGGGCAGCACGTGGGTCTGCTCATCGCGCACCATCTGAATGCGGTGTTCCACCTCGCGCAGGAACCAGTAGGCGTCCGTCAGGCTATCGCGCGTTTCGGCATCGATCCATTTCGCTTCGGTGAGCGCCGCCAGCGCCTCCTGCGTCGCGCGGACCCTGAGCGCCGGCATACGGCCGCCGGCGATCAGCTGCTGCGTCTGCGCGAAGAACTCGATCTCGCGGATGCCGCCGCGTCCGAGCTTGACGTTATGGCCCTTAACCGCAATCGCGCCATGGCCCTTATGCGCATGGATCTGCCGCTTGATGGAGTGAATATCGGCAATCGCCGCGTAATCGAGATATTTGCGGAAGATGAAAGGTGTCAGTTCGCGCAGGAAATTGTCACCGGCCTTCAGATCGCCCGCCACCGGCCGCGCCTTGATATAGGCGGCGCGTTCCCAGTTCTGGCCCCTGCCCTCGTAATAAAGCAGCGCCGCTTCCACGGGAATGGCGAGCGGTGTCGAGCCGGGGTCTGGCCGGAGCCTCAAATCGGTGCGGAAGACGTAACCGTCTGCCGTGCGTTCCTGCATGATACGCACGAGGCGGCGCATCATGCGGCCGAAATTCTCTGTCGCAGCATAGGGATCATCGATAATGCCGGCAGAGGGTTCAAAGAACACCACTGCGTCGATGTCCGAAGAATAGTTCAGTTCGCGCGCGCCGAGCTTGCCCATGCCAAGCACGATCAGGCCGGAACCTTCGCTTGGCGCGGCCACGTTCTTCAGTTTGAGCTTGCCGGTCTCATGGCCGACAAGCAGCAGGTGGTCGATGGCGGCCGACAGCGAAGCATCCGCCATGTCGCTCAGCCAGCGCGTGGTATCGCGGGCGGTGAAGATGCGCGCAAGATCGGCAAGCGCTGCGACGAAGGAAAGCCGACGCTTGGCGATCCTCAAGCGCGACATCACCTCGTTTTCGACGGGCACGCCGCCCTCTTGCCCCGGCTTCCAGCAATCGCGCGCTTCACGGACGAGATCGGCCAGTAGTGGCTCCAGCGGCTTCGAAATCGCGAGCGTCAGCAGTCCCTCGTCCGCCGCGGCCATATCGCGCAGATAGGGCGACAGCGTGAAAGCCGCAGCGATGAAGTCCTTCAGCGGGCTTTCGGCGGCAAGAAGCGCGGCCACAGCTGGCTCGCCCTTGGCGATATCCTTCAGCGTGGAGAGAACGGATTTCAGTTCCGTCTGCGTATAGGGGCGGATAACTCCCGGCAGAACCTCGCTCAGCCGCCTTTCAGCGGTTTCCCGTTTCGTCACTGTCTCTCTCCCTCTCCCCAGCGACCCATCCTTGCGCTTCGACCGTGCCTGATTCTCAGGAAGGATCGCTCCCCGCAAAATCGTCCTGCCGCCACGCATTGTCGAAGCTTCCGGGCGCATACACTCCGCGTTGTAACAAATGCGTGGCGCTTTGCGATCAGGAAAACCGTTTTTGCCGATCTTTTCCGCGGTCTGGCCTGCGGAAGCGCCATTTCAGTCGTGGCCGGCAATATCGCGTAATGTCTCCGCAATTATGCCCACGTAGCGTCCTGCTCAACGAAACCCGACTCCCAGGTTTTGCAACGCTTGATGCTGCAACGGATATGATCATGAAACAGATTATTACAGTGAAATGGCAAAAGAACCTGCATGCAATGGCGTTGTGCCTGACCGCGCTGCCCCTGGCGCAGGCCGTCTGCACGCCCGTCCTCGCTGCCGATCTCGGCAAATCGGACAGGTTCGCCGAACCGCAGGGCAATTTCGACAATGCCCGCTACAGCAGTTCCAGTGAGTGGAAAATCACACTTGGCGTGGGTACTGCCTACGCTCCCAAATATGAGGGCTCGGACAAGCTGGAAGCAGGCGCTGTTCCCCTGGTTTCCGTTGAGTATGGAGATACGCTGAGCATCGATTTCAGCGGCGTCACCGTCAACCTGCTGAACAGCAACGGCTTCAGACTGGGCGTGAAGGGCGGCTGGGAAGCCGGGCGCAAGGAAAAGGACGACAAGAAAAATCTTCGCGGAATGGGTGACATCAAGGCGGGCGGCGTGGTCGGCGGTGTTATCGCTTATGGCATCGATCCCTTCGAGGTCTATGCGAAGGTGGACAAGACCATCAGCGGCAGCGAAGGGTTGACCGCAACCGTCGGCGCCAGCGTTTCGCACAAAGTCGACCAGTTCATCCTTGGCGCGGACCTCTCCGCCACCTGGGCGGACGACAAGCACATGAAATCCTATTTCGGCGTCACCTCGGCCCAATCCGCCCGTTCCGGCCTGCGCCGCTATGACGCCAAGGCAGGCTTCAAGCGCATCGACGCCAGCGCCTCCCTCACTTACCTTATGACCGAGAACTGGTCGATCACCGGCGCCGGCGGTGTTGGCTTTCTGCTGGGCGATGCCAAGGACAGCCCGCTCTCCAAGAAGGACATCCAGCCCTTCGCGATGATTGGCGTGGCTTACACGTTCTGACCCGATGGCGACGTGGCGTTGCGGGGATGCGTAACCATCTCCGCAACGCCGTCACGTGTCTGTCCCGCCGCCTGAAATTGTCGCCTGCCCTGGGCGGAGGATCGTCGCTAAGCTCAGAGAATCCTGTCCCTGTATTCCGGCGGCGCCACCCAGCATTGCGCACGTTTTCCGAACCAACGATAGCGATTGCGGGCGACAAAACGATAGACGGGATCGCGCAGAAATGCGGGAATTACGCGCAACATGCCAAGCAGCCGCCAGGGCATGCCAAGCGCCTCATAGATCGCAAGAACGCCGTCGCTATCCTGTCGCACCCTGTCGCCATCGACAACGAGCAGGCTGACCGGATTTTTGGGGTCCATTCCGTGCCGCCGGTAGATTTCCGTGCCGACGGCTCCCTGCATGGAGGCCAGCCGGAAATATCCGGCCTTGTCATGCCGCAGTACGAATTGCGCATTCACCGAACAGAGCACACATTCGGCATCGAACAGAATGATCGGTCCATGGTGGTCGCCGACCAAGGGGGCCATGTTTGCCATCGGTCATAAGTCCTTTTGCCGATCGCGATGCGATCCCCTAATAAATTGCAGCTGTAGAACCTTATAGGATATTCTTCCGATCATCTTTCAATTCAATCTCGAGAAACGATTATTTCTCGGAGGTGAACGAATTTCCGCACAAATAGCGGTGACCAGCCGGTGCTGGTGTCGGCGGCGTTGGACAGCGCGGCTTACTGGGTCGAAACGGGAAAGATCATCGAGACGGTCAGGCCCGGGCAGACGGAATTTGTAGTGTCGGTGTCCGACAGCGCGAGCGATCCGCCGTGCAATTCCATCACGGCCTCCACCAGCGACAGGCCTAGCCCCGTGCCGGGTTTGGAGCGACTTTCGTCCAGCCGCACGAAACGTTTCAGCACCTCGCCGCGCTTGTCGGCGGGGATGCCGGGGCCGTTATCGGAGACGGACAGCACGATGGCGTCCGGTTCGCTCACCAGACGCACGATGAGTTTTTTGTCGCCCTCGCATTCGCAGGCATATTTCATGGCGTTGTCGATAAGGTTCGAAAGCGCCTGGCCGATCAGCTCACGGTTGCCCTGCACCGAAAGACCGGGTTCGATCTCGGCCTCAAGCGTAAGTCCCGCGTCCTCGGCCACCGGTTCGTAAAGTTCGGCGCTGTCGGCGGCGATTGCCGACATGTCCACATCGGTCATTTCGGCGGCGATGGAGCCTGCCTCGACGCGGGAAATCATCAACAATGCATTGAAGGTGCGGATCAACTGGTCGGATTCGGCGATGATGCCTTCGAGTGCCGCGCGCCGTTTCGTCTCATCGTCGTCATCCAAGGCGGCCGCTGCCTTGTTGCGCAGCCGCGTCAGTGGTGTCTTGAGGTCGTGGGCGATGTTGTCGGACACCTGCCGCAAGCCCTCGTTCAGCTTTTCGATACGGCCGAGCATGGCGTTGAGCGAGCCGGACAGCCGATCGAACTCGTCGCCGGAGCGGCCCTGCGGCAGGCGCTGCGAAAGATCGCCGGCCATGATCTTCTTGGTCGCTGCCGACATGCGGTCGATGCGTTTCAAGGCATTGCGGCCGATGCCGAACCAGATGAGCAGCGCACCGGCGCTCATGATGGCAAGCGCCACCATCAGCGCATTGCGCACCAGCGCCCGGAATTTGGTGGGTTCGCCGAGATCGCGGCCGATCAGGATGCGTAGGCCGTTGTCCAGCATGAAGACATTGGCGGTCGCCATATGCTGCACGCTGTCGCCGCTTTCGGAATAACGTTCGTAACGGAAGGGGAAACCCGTCCAGCCCTCCTTGTCAAACACGCCGGGCTGCACGGAAGCGACGTTGCCTGCAAGGATTTCGCCATTGGGGCCGGCGATGATGTAAAGGCTCGCCCCCGGCTGGCGGGCACGGCGCTCCATCATCCGCAACAGCGGGTTGATGCCGCCGCGATTGTAGATGCGCTGCACATCCGACACTTCCTGCAGCACCGCGTCACGCGTCTGCTGGTTCAGCAGCCGTTCGGAAAGGGCGGTGACATAAAAGACCAGAAAGGCGGCGCAGAGCGCAAACAGCAGGATATAGAGCGCAGAAAGGCGCACCGCTGTTGACCGGAACAATATTCTGAGGCGGACCATTTTCGCCAATCAGCCCTCGTCCTTCATCATGTAACCCGCGCCGCGAATGGTCTTCAGCAGCGGCTTTTCGAAGTCCTTTTCGATCTTCGAACGAAGGCGGGACACATGCACGTCGATGACATTGGTCTGCGGGTCGAAATGATAATCCCAGACGTTTTCCAGAAGCATGGTGCGGGTCACCACCTGGCCGGCATTCTTCATGAGATATTCCAGCAGGCGGAACTCACGCGGCTGCAACAAGATTTCCTTGCCACCGCGCCGGACATCGTGGGAAAGCCGGTCAAGTTCGAGATCGCCGACACGGTAGACCATGTCCTGTTCGGGTTTGCCCTTGCGGCGGCCCAGCACTTCGATGCGGGCGAGAAGTTCGGAAAAAGCATAGGGTTTGGGCAGATAATCATCGCCGCCGGCACGCAGGCCGGTCACGCGGTCGTCCACCTGCCCAAGCGCCGAAAGAATGAGAACCGGCGTCTCGATGCCGCGCCGGCGCAGCTCACTGATGACGGAAAGTCCGTCGCGGCGCGGCAGCATGCGGTCGATCACCATCACGTCATAGGAATTCTCACAGCCCATGAACAGGCCGCTTTCACCATCGCTCGCGTGGTCAGCAACGATACCGACTTCCCGGAACGCCTTGGTCATATAGGCCGCAGCCTCGAGATCGTCTTCAATAACAAGAATCTTCATGTGCGGGACAATAGCGCCCTCGCCCTTTTCCGCACAACCGGAAACAGATGCGACAGACATTTCCTGAACCTTGTTTTCCATGAGATTTCCTCCTCGGTGCTGACTGGACCGGCTTTGTCGGTCCTTGTCTTCTCCCCCGCCGGGGGGAAGGTGGCCCGAAGGGTCGGATAAGGGGGCAAGGGCGCGGTCTATCGCTGGCCTTACCCTTGATCCCGCTGCCGCGACCTTCTCCTCCCCAGTGGAGAAGAAACAAGCGGCACGCGCGTTCCACATACTCTGTCCCGCCCTCAAGGTGAGAGACAGTCCCGAGCGACGCCGGCTCGAAGAAGAACCGGCGTCGCATCTCAGATTATCAACCCTGGTCGATATCCAGTGCGATGAAGCGGCTGCCGCTGTCCGTCTGGATCTGGAACAGCGCCTTGGAGCGTCCGTCCTTCTTCGCCTGCTCGAGAACCTTCTCGATATCGGCGGCAGAAGCCACCTGCTGGTTGTTGACGGAGGTGATCTTCTCACCCGTCTTCAGGCCACGGGCAGCGGCGTCGCTGTCCGGATCGACATCAGTGATAGCAAGGCCGTTGCCGTCGTCAGCGGGCGCAACCGTCAGGCCGAGGCTCGACAGCACCTTTGCGCTGGAAGGTTTGCTGCCACTGTCGTTTTCCTGGCCCGGCGTTGCTTTGGAGGCATCGTCGCTTGCGAGATCGCCAAGCGTCACGGTGACCGACTGCGACTTGCCGCCGCGCCAGAGCGAGATTTCAACCTTGCTGTTTGGCGTCATGCTGCCGATGCGGCGCGACAGATCGCGGGCATCTTTGACCGGGTCGCCATTGACGGCAGTGATGATGTCACCCTGCTTGATGCCAGCCTTGTCGCCCGGCGAACCGGACTGCGGCGAGACGACGAGCGCGCCCTTCGCTTCGGCAAGACCAAGCGACTCGGCAATGTCCTTGCTGACGGGCTGGATCTGCACGCCGAGCCAGCCGCGTTCGACCTTGCCGTCCTTTTGCAGGTCGGCGATCACGTCCTTGGCAACGGACGACGGAATGGCGAAAGCAATACCGACATTGCCGCCGGAGGGCGAGAAGATCGCGGTGTTGATGCCAACGACTTCACCGTTGAGATTGAAGGCGGGACCACCGGAGTTGCCGCGGTTCACGGCGGCGTCGATCTGCAGGTAATCGTCATAGGGGCCGGAGCCGATATCGCGGCCACGGGCAGAAACGATGCCCGAGGTTACGGTGCCGCCGAGGCCGAAGGGGTTACCGACGGCTACGACCCAGTCACCGACGCGAATCTTGCTATCGTCGGCAAACTGCACATAGGTGAACTTGCGGTTTACATCGACCTTCAGCAGCGCCAGATCGGTACGCGGATCACGGCCAACGAGCTTGGCTTCGAGTTCGGTACCGTCATTCATCACCACCGTGTAGGCGGAGCCGTCATCGACAACGTGGTTGTTGGTGACGACATAACCGTCTTCGGAGATGAAGAAGCCGGATCCTTGAGCGACGGGGCGCAGCGGACCCTTGCCGTCACGGTGACGGTTCGGACCACGGTCGGGACGGTCCTGGTTGGGACCGCCGAATTCCTTGAAGAAGCGCTTCAGGGGATGGTCGTCCGGCAGCTGGTCGAGACCACGGCCGCCGAAATTGAAGGAAAAGTTGCTGGAATCATCGGAAGCGGGCTGCACGTTCGACTGGACGCGAACGGAGACGACGGCGGGCGAAACCGCCTCGACCACATTGGCGAAGCTCGGAACCTGCGGCGCAGTCACCTCAACCGGAGCGGCAAAGGAATGAACGATCGGTGCGGCGATGCCTGTGGAAAGCATCAGCGCGGCAAGACCGCCAACGGTCGTTGCCTTCAGAACCGTCTTCAGCGAGGAGAGTCCGTTTTGTGAGTGAGACATGGTGTACCTTCTTTCTTCATTCAGACTGGAACCCGTTTGACCGGGGGAGAAGCGGTGGATGATGAAGATATAGGAGGCGACACCTTACAGCGAAGTGTCTGACGAATGAAAAAACCGTAATGTTGAAAAAGAACCGAGGACGGATATGAAAATCAGTTATTTTTCAATGAGATTACGAATTCTCTCTTCTTCGTCCGCGCTCAGTTTTTCCGGCCGCTCCTGGGTGGCGCGCCGACGCGAAAAAACGAGGATGGCGAATATTCCCGCAAGCGCCAGAACGATGGGCGCGCCCCACAAAAGTGCGGTGCGCATGCTGAAACGCGGTTTCAGCAGCACGAATTCGCCGTAACGAGACACGACGTAGTCGACAACAGCCTGATCGCTATCGCCTGCCACCAGCCTGTCCCGCACCAGAACGCGCAGGTCCCGTGCCAGTTCGGCATTGCTGTCATCGATCGACTGGTTCTGACAGACCATGCAGCGCAGTTGCGACGTGAGATTGCGGGCGCGCTGTTCCAGTGCGGGGTCTTTCAGCACCTCGTCCGGGTTGAAGGCGAAGGCCGGCCATGACGTAAACATGAGAACGAGAAGGAGCGTGAGCCCCGACACAACCTCCCTCATTCCGCCGCCTCCGGCATCGCGGCCGTTTTTGCCGGCTTCGCCTTGCGGCTCGGTGCGCCCACCCTCAACCGTCTGTCGGAGAGCGATATCAAACCGCCGGCCATCATGAACAGCGTGCCGCCCCAGATGCACAGGATGAAGGGTTTCCACCAGATGCGCACGACCATGCCGCCATCCGCCATCGGGTCACCGAGCGAGACGTAGAGCTGGCTGAGGCCGAAGGTCAAAATGCCCGCTTCCGTGGTCGGCATTCGCCGTGCCGTGTAGAGCCGTTTGGAGGACCAGACGTCGGCCACTTCCACACCCGCCTTGCGTATGGTGAAATGGCCGCGATCCTCGGTGAAATTAGGGCCGACTGCATGGCGGATGCCATCGAAGGTGAGACTGTAGCCGCCCGCCTTCGCCTCCATGCCCTGCTTCATTTCAAGAACGGTTTCGGTCTCGAAGGTGGTGACGGTGACGATGCCAAGCACGGTGATGCCAAGCCCCATATGGGCAAGTGCGGCACCGAAGGCCGAACGCGGCAGGCCCTTCAACCGGCGGAATGCGATGCCGAAGGCCAGTTTGCCGAAATTGGCCCGATACCAGAGATCGGCAAGCGCCCCGAAGATCAGCCAGAAACCGGCTGCGATGCCAAGTGCGGCCAGCACCGGGCCGCCGTTCTCCACGTACCAGAGCGTCAGCCCGGCAAGGGCTGCAATGGCGGCCGCCACATACAGCCGCTGGAAAGCGCCGAGAAGATCGCCGCGCTTCCAGGCGAGCATCGGCCCGAAGGGCGTGACGATCAGGACCGGGATCATCAGGAGGCCAAAGGTGAGGTTGAAGAACGGCGCGCCGACCGAGATTTTTTCGCCTGTCAGCGTTTCGAGAATGAGCGGATAGAGCGTGCCGATCAGTACCGTTGCGGTCGAGACCGTCAGGATCAGATTGTTGAGGACCAGCGCCCCTTCGCGTGAGATCGGCGCGAACAATCCACCCACCTTCAGCGAGGGCGCCCGCCATGCGAACAGCGCGAAAGCTCCGCCGATGAAAACGGTAAGGATGCCGAGAATGAAGATGCCGCGGCTCGGATCGGTGGCAAAGGCGTGCACGGAGGTCAAGACGCCGGAGCGCACGAGGAAGGTGCCGAGCAGCGACAGCGAAAAGGTCATGATCGCCAGAAGCACGGTCCAGATTTTCAGCGCTTCGCGCTTTTCCATGACGAGTGCCGAATGCAGCAGTGCGGTGCCCGCAAGCCATGGCATGAAGGAGGCGTTTTCAACCGGATCCCAGAACCACCAGCCGCCCCAGCCGAGTTCGTAATAGGCCCAGTAAGATCCCATGGAGATACCTGCCGTCAGGAAGGTCCATGCGGCGAGCGTCCACGGCCTTACCCAGCGCGCCCAGGCCGCATCGATCCGGCCCTCCAGAAGTGCAGCGACGGCGAAGGAGAAACAGACTGAAAAGCCGACATAACCGAGATAAAGCAGCGGCGGATGTATGGCGAGGCCGAAGTCCTGAAGGATAGGGTTCAGGTCCTGCCCTTCGGCCGGCACCCGCTCCAGACGCATGAACGGATTGGAGGTGAGCAGGATGAACAGCAGGAAAGCGACGGAAATCCAGGCCTGCACGGACAGCACATTGGCTTTCAGCGTTTCCGGCAGGTTGCGACCAAAGACGGCAACGAGCGCGCTGAAAAATACCAGGATCAGCAGCCACAACAGCATGGAGCCCTCATGGTTGCCCCAGACGCCGGTCAACTTGTAGAGCATCGGCATCAGCGAATGGGAGTTTTCCCAGACGTTGCGCACGGAGAAATCCGAGACCGCATAGGCCCGCGTCAGCGCCGCAAAGGACAAGGCCACGAGCACGAACATCACGACGGAGCCGAGCGAGGCGATATCCATCAGCGCCCGGTCGTTGCGGCGCGCGCCGATCACCGGCAGCGTCGAGACGATCAGCCCCACGGCGAGTGCCAGAACCAGAACGTAGTGGCCGATCTCATTGATCATTTTATCGCTCCGGTCTTGTCGGCTGAAGCTCCCGCAGGAGAAGGCGCTGCGCCGGAAGGTTGCCCGCCCTCTCCGGTGTTCTGCCACAGGCCCTTGTCTTTCAGCCGGTCGGCCACTTCCTTCGGCATGTAGTTTTCGTCATGCTTGGCCAGAACGCTGTCGGCAACAAAGCCATGGGTCGCGGCATCGAAAACGCCTTCCGTCACCACGCCCTGCCCCTCGCGGAAAAGATCGGGCAGAATGCCGGTATAGCTGACGGGCACGTTTGCTTCACCGTCAGTCACCGTAAAGCTCACCGTGCGGCCCTCCCCGCGCTTGACGGAGCCTTCCGCCACCAGCCCACCAAGGCGGATGCGGGTGCCGGGATTGACCGGCGTCTTCTCCAGATCGGCCGGCATGTAGAAATAGGCTATGGACTGGCCGAAGGCGAACATGACGAGCAGCACGGCCGCGACGATGAAGCTCATGCCGCCGCCGATGATTGCGAGCCGTTTCTGTTTGCGGGTCATTGCGTCACTCCCTGCGGCATCGCGCGCCCTTGCCCGTCCATGCGAACGGGTCCGGCGGAAACTCCCAATTCCTTCGCCAGCGCCAGAAGCTGCTTACCCTCTTCGCCCTCAGGCGGAAAAACCTGCAAACCGGCTCTCAGTGCCTCGCCCGCCTTCGCTGCATTGTTCAAGACGGAATAGGCGCGTACGAGGCGCATCCAGCCTTCGAAATCACCGGGATTTTCCTTGAGCTTGGCGTCGAGGCTCGCCACCATGCCCTCGATCATCGCCTGCCGGTCGGCGGGCGTCATATCTTTCGCCGCCGCCACGTCGCCTGCGGTCGGGCCGGGCGCTGCCTCGCCGCCGGTTCTGGCGATATGTTCCCGCACCAGCGGCAACCATGGCGCACCGGCTGGTGCATCCGCCGCCAGTGCTGCAAAGGCCGCACGCGCCTCCTGCGCCTTGCCCGCCTGCTCCAGCGACAGCGCCAGATAAAAGCGGGCGCGTGGATTGCCGGGTCTCAGCCGCTCGGCTTCGGCAAAGGCCTCACGCGCAGCCTCGATGACGATGCCGTCATTGCTCGCCACCAGTGTTTCGCCAAGTCCCGTCAGCCGTTCTGTGCTCGGCCCTTGCAGACGAAGCGCGTTGCGATAGGCAAGCTCGGCATCGCCAAGCCGCATCGTCTTGAAATAGATCGGCGCCAGGATATCCCAGCCTGCACCGTCGTCGGGGTTTTCGGCCAGGTGCCGCTCGGCACGGGCGACCAGAAGGTTCATGTCGTTACCGGGTTGCTCCAGACGTGCCTCGAGCGGCATGTCCGGCACTTCCGGACTTCCCTTCCAGATGTAAAGACAGAGGCCAAGTGCGGGTAGCAAAACGGTAATCAGGGTTACGGCGAGATTGTGCCGCAGCGGCCGGGCGCTGCTTTCAGCGTCTTGACGGGTATCGGCTGCGGCAAGCAGCCGGCGGCCGATTTCGGCGCGGGCATATTCCGCCTCCGTCTCGCCGATCAGGCCAGCGGCACGCTCGCGGTCCAGTTCGGCAAGCTGGTCGCGATAGACTGCAACCTCGCCGTCGCGGCGCGTCTGCGACACCTCGGTCTTCCGCATCAGCGGGTACATCAGGACGATGGCGACAGCCGCCGTCAATATCGCAACGACAATCCAGAACATATGGCTCAATTACTCGAATGCACGGCACATGGAAACATGAAGCGCGGAGATGACGCGAATTTGAGACATCACGCCGCACCGCCCGGCGTCCAGGTGCATCGCTATAGCCCTTCCTGTCACTCGGAAAGGTCCATGACCTTGATTTACGTCAAAGGAGACCAGCTGCCATCGGCATTGCGACAGGCCGCACCGCGAACCCGGGTTTCCTTTTCATCGACAGTCAGCGTGTGGGAATATTGCCGGCAATTCTGGTTGCCCACCTGATAGGGCGCATTGGCAACCACCTGGCCACTGGCATCGTCGCCGGTCCATGTCACCGGCGTACCGACCGGGGCGGTTTCCAGTGCGCGATATTCGGCCTCGAGCGCTTTGGTGCGGTCGCCCTTTTCGAGCTGCAGACCGCTTCGTCCGACAATGCCGCCCTGCATGTTGGCAAGGAACGGCGTTGAAGGTTGTGCCGAACCGCCGAACAGACTGCCACCGGCCGAGCGGGTGCCCGTGGTGGTGCAGGCGCTCAGCATCGATACGCACAGGATCGAGAGAAGTGCCGGGCGTGACACCAGCGAACGCATCGTCACGGAGCGGCAGCCATCATACACGTCAACCAAACCCTGTCCTCTTTTCCTTACCGCACCGCGCGTTATATATCGGCATTGAATTTCTTGCCTTTTTTCTTGCCTCACGCAAGCTCTTTCGAGAGGCCAGGCAAAATCAGATCGGCTTTCAGGCCACCTATCCCGCTGCGCGAGAGGGAAAAGTGGCCATGGTACTCAGACACCACTTCGGAAACGATCGACAATCCGAGGCCGGTGCCCGGACGGCTTTCGTCCAGCCGCCTGCCGCGCTTCATCGCTTCGCTTATCTGCCCGGGCTCCAGCCCCGGCCCGTCATCCTCCACGATCAACTCCACCCATGAGCGCCGGCCCATTTCGGGGTCGGAGGACGGGTGAGTGCCGGTCGCAAGCGTGACGACGACTTTGGTCTGTGCAAAACGCGCGGCATTCTCCAGAAGATTGCCGACGATCTCCTCCAGATCCTGTTGTTCCATGCCCAGCACCGCCCCCGGATGCTCGAAATTCAGCTCGAACTGCTTGTCGGGGTTGAGGCGGCGCATGACGCGCACCAGCCGTTCCAGCGCCGGCTCCGCTTCCACACGGGCAAGGATCGAGCCGCGCTGGGCGGCAATGCGGGCGCGGGAAAGATAGGATTGCACCTGCGCCTGCATGGCGTCAGCCTGCGCGCGCACCAGATCGCCATGCTGCGGCTCCAGCGTGCGGGCCTCGTTCAGAAGCACGGCAATCGGCGTTTTCAGCGAATGTGCGAGATTGCCGACCTGCATGCGGGCGCGCTCGACGATGCGCCGGTTGCTGTCGATCAGCGCATTGACTTCGTTCGCCAACGGCTGGATTTCGCGCGGGAATTCGCCTTCGAGGCTTTCCGCCTCCCCGCCCCTGATCTTTCCGAGCGCCAGACGGGCCTGATCGAGCGGCCGCAGACTGTAGAGAATCGCAAGGCCATTGACGACCAGACTGCCGACGCCGAAGACGGCGAGCGCCAGATAAAGGCTGTTGGAGAAATTGCGCACATCGTCTTCAACGACGTTGAGGTTGCCGGAAACGCGGAAACGCGCCGCACGGCCTTCACCATCCAGCACGACTTCCGTTTCCGCCACCCGCACCTTGTTGCCCGCCTCGTCGGTCACGGCATAAAAACGCTCGTATCTGTTATCGAAGGGAGCATCGATAATGCTCGGCACCGGCAAGGACGCGACGCCGAGCGAAGAGGAGACCAGCGGTGCCGTCTGGAAATTGCCGAGCGGCTCCACCACCCAGTACCAGCCGGTATCGGGCTGCGAGAACCGGAGATCGCCGAGCTGCGGGCTGCCGGCCAGCGTATTCTCGTTCGAAATCGTCACGGAATTAATGACGTTATAAAGCTGCGCCCGCAGAAGATCGGTGAAGCTGCGCTCCACGCCCTGCCGGTAGAGCGTCGAGATCACGACGGCAATGACCACCAGCGCCAGCGCCGACCAGGCCGAGGCGAGAAGAAGAACGCGGGCGGTAAGAGAGCTACTTCGCATCTGCCGGCGCTTGCATCCGGTAACCGAGGCCACGGATGGTCTCGATCAGATCAACCCCGAGCTTCTTGCGCAAACGTCCGACAAACACCTCGATCGTGTTGGAATCCCTGTCGAAATCCTGATCGTACATATGTTCGACCAGCTCCGTGCGCGAGACGACCTCGCCCATGTGATGCATGAGATAGGAAAGCAGGCGGAACTCATGCGAGGTGAGCTTCAGCGTCACGCCGTTGACCGTTGCCTTGGAGGATTTGGTATCGAGCTTGACCGGTCCGCAGACGAGTTCGGAGGAAGCGTGGCCAGCGGCGCGGCGGATGAGCGCACGCACGCGGGCAAGAACTTCTTCCACATGGAAGGGCTTGGTCACGTAATCGTCGGCACCGGCATCGATACCCGCCACCTTGTCGCTCCAGCGGTCACGGGCCGTGAGAATGAGGACCGGCATGGCCTTGCCCGCCGCGCGCCATTTCTCGACGACGGTGATGCCGTCCATCTGCGGCAGGCCGATATCCAGAACGATCGCGTCATAGGGTTCGGTATCGCCGAGATAATGGCCTTCCTCGCCGTCAAATGCCTGATCGACAACATAACCGGCTTCTTTCAGCGCGTCGGTCAGCTGACGATTGAGATTGGCATCGTCCTCAACCACGAGAATACGCATTATCCGCCCTTTCCTTACGTCCCGGCCCGCGCGCGCGTCGCCGGTCATGCTAACTGTGTCGGATTGTTTTCCGATATTTCGGCGATGCGGGCAAGGCTACATCGGCACGCGCATCGTTACCTTGCGCGGGCGCTCGCCATTACCCTGGACGAGAACGGTAACTACACAGGACTGACCGTCACCGGAGGGATAGACCGAAAGAAGCTGGCCACCGGTTTCGCGCACCACGCGGGCAACGGCCGCGCCGCAATCGCTTGCAGCCAGAATGTAATGGCCCTGCAAATCAGCCTCGGGCGCCGTGAAACCGGAAAGCCCGGCTGCAAGCGTCGCGATGATGAGAGGTGATGCCATTGCACAAATCTTCCAAAAAAATCGGCTGCGTCTCGAACCGTATTGTGACCGAATATGTAGCGCAAAGCGTCTGAATGGCAAATGAATGCCGCCCCCGACGCCACGACGCACGGCGGGGACGGTATGGGCGCAACTGGCGTCAGCGGATGGCACGGGTTGCCGAAAGGCGGCCGTAAAGTGCGACGAGGCCGCCAATTCCGCCCGCAACGGTCACCAGTCCCTCCGCCAGCTCGCCGTGCAGGCCGGCGGGAAGATCAAGACCAGCGACGCTGAAAAGCGGTGCGAAAACCGCAACCAGGGCGCCCCATATCGTGCGCGATTGATACCATGCCTTGGTACTCTCCATAATCTCGTCCTTTGCGTTGTTTTTCAGGTGGTTGTCAGAGTGGGAGAACGGCGTGCGCCGCCACTCCCAGAGGCACCGCACGGCCGAGCTGACGGACACGCACGGAAATGTGATCCCGCAAGGTCGGGAAATCTGTGAGTTCGCCCGCTCTGGGGTACAGCCAGAAGGGTTCGGAGACCTCTGCCGTGCGTCGAACGGCCTCGCGATCCAGCACCTCCACGCGGTAACGCTCGAACGGCTCTTCCAGCGGTATCTCGCTCGCGTCCCAGCCATCGGCCTCCATCCGGCCTCGGCGCACCCAGCGCAGCAAAATGCCGTCCCTGCGCCGCTCGGCCGCAAGATGCACCGGCGCAAGCGGCGTTTCAGCCCGCAAGCCACCCTCGAAGACAAAAGGACCGGCGGGGGCGCCCGCCATTCCCGCCGCCTCGGCGATCCAGTTCAGCCGCCGTCCGCGTTCGGTCGCGGCAAGACCGAGCGGCTGCACCGCCGCGTCCAGCACCACAACAGGGGCGCCCACCGGCGCGCCAATGGCCAATGCATCTTCCGTGCCGCCAAGCCCACGCAACAAAGCGGAAAGCCGCCAGCGCGCGGGCGCAATTTCCTCCGCGCGCGCGAAAGCGATGATCTCCCAAACACCGTTTGCGGCCCTCACCGCCATGCGGTTCTCGCCGTTCAGCACCGAAAGCTCCGTGGCCGAGGAAAGCTCGCTGGATGGCAGATCGATCAGGATGGTGTTTTGCCGGTCGAAACGGCCGGAGGGGCCTGATGTCAGCGGCATGGCCAACGTGCCGATCATCGCGGGCCGGTCAAGCACGGCGCGCTGCCGGTAGCCCTCCGTGCCGGCGGAGGACGAAACGACGATTGGCCGCCATGGCCGTGCAAAAACGGCAATCCGCGCCGAATTTTCAGACGCTGTGCCGTCATGGCGCGGCAGGTCGAGAAACAGCACCTCCGGGGCAAAGCCTTCCGCGCCGTTTGCCCCGCCAACACGACGCTCATCCACAGCGCCCGCAAAGGCGACGGATGCCGCGGAAAAGGCGCGCGCCTCCACCTGCCGTACAGTACCGTCCTCAATCCGGCTGACCAGGAACCTCCCTGCCGGAGCCTCCGAAAACACACTCTGCGGGAGACGGATGCAATCGCCGGGTTCCAGAGCGATATCTGCGGGCGGCAACGCAAAACGCAGTGTGCGCCGTGCCTGCCTGTTGTCACGCAACAGGGCCTCAGCCGCGACTTCCCCTGTTTCCGCCGGGAGTGCCGCGCTAAGGTCGAGCCGCATGACGCGGCTGCCGGCATTGTCGATACGGCGCGAACGCACACTCGCCTGCTCGTAGTCCAGCGCCGGATTGAACGAGGTCAGCACGGCCTCTGCGGCGAAATCACTGTCATGTCCGCGATTTTCCGACCACAGCGGTTCGTCGTCCAGATCGGCCAGCACGGCAGCGTCACGCACGGGCAGAACCGCCGTATTGCGCGAGCGGAAGCGCAGGGTTCCGCCGTCCTCGGCCACATCCACCTGAAACGCCGACATCAGCGGCTCCAGGAGGTTGCGGGCCGAGGTCACGTCGCCCTGCACATACCCCGTCAGATCGCCACTGACGGCGGAGACGTCGAAGCCGGAAAATCCATGGTCCGTCAGGATCGCGGCGATGGTATCGGCAAGCGTGGCAGTCCCAAGCCGGCCGTTCAGCCAATGGCCGGTACGCCAGTTGGCCCCATCGCTCCAGGCCGCGCCGTTCTGCGGAAAGGCGGGGAACGGCCGCGCATCCCAGGTCCACATATAGACGCGGTTCGGATCCACCATCGCCGCATCGCCCTTCCCCCTCCAGTGGTCGAGATGCGCCTCCAGAAACCGTCGCTGCTGGCTATCGGCGCGGCTTCTGCGGGAAAAATAGGGATAAGCGTTTTCCGCCGATTTCGGATCGGGAAAGACATTCGGGCGCGTCGCACTCTTGTCCACCGCCGGGCAGCCGAGTTCGGTGAACCAGATCGGTTTCGACCCCGGCACCCATGCGGTTGGCGTCAACTTCTCCGCGCCGCGCACCCGGTCAAAATGGGGATTCTGCCACCAGCTTCGCAGGTCCTTGTAGCGGAATACCCACGGCTTGCCCCTGAGACCATCAGTGATGGGCTTGCGTCGCCGCGCCGCGCGGTCGGCATCGCTGGCGTAATACCAGTCGAAACCCTCGCCCGCCGTGATGGCATAACGGAGGGCGTTAGCATCGTCCGGGCCGCTCATACCATCAGGATTGCCGTTTGCAGCATCCTCGTCGCGCCAGTCGGAAAGCGGCATGTAATTGTCGATGCCGATGGCATCGATATCAGGGCTTGCCCACAGCGGATCTAAATTGAAGAACACGTCGCCGGAACCGTCCGCCGGCTGATAGCCGAAATATTCGCTCCAGTCCGCGCCATAGGTCAGTTTCGTTGCCGACCCGACAACGGCGCGCACATCCGCCGCCAGCCGCACCAGTTCCTCCACGAAAGGAAAGGCGTCGTTATGGTCGCGCAGGCTTGTCAGCCCGCGCAGCTCCGAGCCGATCAGGAAGGCATCCACCCCACCCGCCTGCGCCACCAGCGCCGCATAATGCAGCACCATGTGGCGATACCCCTCAGTGCGGTTGCACAAGGTGGAAATCTCCGTGCGCGTGCCTGCACTGCGGTCGGGCGAACCTGCCAGGCCCGGTGCCGGAAAACAGGTGATGCGTCCGCGCCAGCCATAGGCGTCCTGCTCGCCTTTGCCGTAGGGGTCCGGCAGGCCGTTGCCGGCTGGCACATCCATCATCACGAATGGATAAAGGCAGACCTTCAGACCACGCGCCTTGAGGTCGGCTATCGCCTGCACAACGCTTTGATCATCCGGCGTGCCACCATAGGCCGGGCCGCCGCCGTGATGGCTGACGAGATGCGCTTGCCCACGCGAAACACCGGCGACGGACCATGCCGCACTTTCCCTGTCGCGACCTGCCACTTCCACACCCGGCAGAATGCGGCATTCGCCCGCGCGCATGTCGGTGCCGAACCAGCTCACCACCAGCGCCACGCTTTGCAGATTGGGGCACAGCGCCTGCAATTCGTCGATCGCGGCCTGCCAGTCGGTCAAGGCCGTCAGGCAATTGCGGTTCATGATGCGGCTTTCACCCATGCCGGTGCGTTCCGAAACCTGCGCCGTGGCGTAACCGTGTTCCGTCGCACCGGGAATGACGGTGATGGCACGGATGGCTTTTTCCAGCCGGCCGACCGGTCGCACCGCCTCGAACTGCATCAGCGGAATGCGGTTGCCATAGCTGTCAAGCGGCAGGCGTTCGAACACCACATAGGCCAACCCGCGAAAGGCGGGTGCATTGCCTGCGCCCTGTTTTGCCTCGATCAGCGGATCCGGTAATTGCGTCTCGCTGCCGGGATAAAAGCGCATCTCGATGGCGCTCAGGTCCAGTTCCCGCCCATCGGCCCAGACGCGCCGCACCATGGCCGCCTCGCCCTCGCACAGCCCGACGGCGAGATTGGCGAAGTAGCGAAAGGTCTCGACCTTCGGGCCGCGATTGCCCTTGCCGCCGCGACGCGTCACCTCGACGCTTTCCTCAAAGCGCGTCGCCCAGATCAGCGTGCCGCCGATCCTCGCCGTGCCGTAAAGCCGGTTGATGGCCGCGCCTTCGTCCGCACCCGGAATACGCGCTGTGGAAAGCCGGGCGCCGGACACCGTCCGCCCGTTCGAAAGCAGCGCGCGGTCGACGGCATGGCCTGCCAGCGCGCCAGCCGCGCGGCCGATGATGGCACCCACGGGGCCGAAAACGCCGCCGAGTGCTGCACCCGCCGCCTGAAAGAGAATGGTCGCCATGGTCGCCTCGAAAAATGTCAGGGTTCGGGAAAACGGAAGACGCCGGCAATACGTCGCTTCCAGCCGGGCACCAGCGCCGAGCGCACAACTGCCACCTGTTCATAGGCATGGATGAAATGCTGCGGCCCGGCGAGGATGCCGAGATGTTTCGCCGCTGCATCGGCCCGCCAGCGGAACAGCAGCAGGTCGCCCGGCATAGCCTCTTCCATATCAGGCACCGCCGAAAAATAACGTTTCGCGGCCTCCAGCAACCGGTCCTCGCCGCCCCGCTCGGCCCAATCTGGTGCGTAGGGCGGCGGCAGTTCCGGTTCCTCGCCGTAAAGCGAGCGCCAGATGCCCCTGACAAGGCCGAGGCAATCGCAGCCAACGCCTTGCAACGATGCCTGATGCCGGTAGGGCGTGCCGATCCAGCCTTGCGCGACCGCCAGCACTTTTTCTGAGGTAATGCTCATGGAAACAGCGCCTTGCCGTCATGGGTCTGGCCGCCGCTGGCGTAGGAATAGGCGAAATCCGCCCCCGGCAGATGCGGAAAGCCACGAAAGTTCAGGTGATTGGCGAATTTGGCCTTGCAGGTCGCAAAACTCTTGTCGCAACCGGCGATGACGGAAAAAACATCACCCGGCTGCGGCGGTTGCTCCGGAGCGAGCCAAAAGGACAGAAGCGTGGCGCCATCGCGTTTCTCGTGGCCGTCGAGATCGAAACCCTTGCCGGCAAGTTGGCCGCTCAGAAACTGCAATTTCCCACGGCTGAAGAAACCATCGGCGAAAGCGTCCAGCCCTGTCACCAGCAGGTTGCCCGCCGCGTCCGTGCCCGCAACGCTGCCGGTGCCGGTAAATCGATTGAGATCGACGCCGCATCGCCGATCACCAAGGGCGGCATCGCAGCGCCGCCCATAGACCCTGCCCTGCGGCTGGGAAAGACGATGGGCGATGCTGCGCAGCTCGGCACGAAACGCTCCGCCCGCCCGTGTCACCTCACCGATTTCGCGCATGTTCAGCAGCACATGCTGTTCCGGCACCTGCCAGTTGACGAGGTAGAGCGCCACCTGCGCACCATCGAAACGTCCGGCGGCCAGATCGCTTTCGGAAATCGCCTCACTGGAAAAGCCGCCCGTCACTTCGCCCGCACTCGCGCCAAGTCCGGCCTCGCTGTCGCTGTCACTCGCACCAAAGCCGCTTGCGGCCAGATAGGCGGTACCGGCGAAGGAAAGGGTACCGTCATGGTCGGTAAAACCGATGACCTCGCCGTCCTTCAGCGTCACTTTCCAGCAATGGCAGGTGGTCGTGGCCTCGCCCGCCAGATGTTCGGCCAAAGCGGCAGGAATGGTCTTCATGGCAGGATTTCCATCAATGGAATGGAGGGAATGCGGCCCGCCTCGAAGGCGGTGAGGTTCACGTCGATGCGGTCGATTGCAAATCGCACCGGCACGTCGAATTCGAAACCGGCCCGAATTGCGGCACCGGCAGGCGGCGCCTTACCGGCGCGAAACGTCACCGTACCGGTCGCATGGTCGACCGAAAAATCCGACAAAACGGCTTTCACCCCATCGACTGAGATGATGACCGAAGCCTCGACCGGCTTCTCCACCCGCCGGGTGAAAGAACCGCCCGCATCGGCATAGGTCTTCACCAGCTGAAAAGCCGTCGTCGTGCCGTCACCGGTGCCAATCTTCTGGTCGCTTGCAGCAGGTGTCTGGCCCGGCGGACATGATTTGAAATCCACCGGGTCGCGAAACCGAAAGCCATGGAGTTCACCGCGCCGCGCCTCGAAAAAGGACAGCACCTCGTAAAGATCGGCAACGGAGCGAATGCCCGACCCTGCGTCATAGGCGCGTCTGGCATTCTTCCAACGCTGGTTGCGGTTCTCCCGCCCATTGGAAAGGTTGACGATATCGGTTCTCCTTACCGGCCCGCCGCTCACGCCAAGCGCCAGCCTCAGCGGAAACCGCACTTCATGAAATGCCGCCATGTCGTTGTTCCTGGATTCGTTTTGATAGTCTGGGAAAGATGGAAGGGTCACGCTCGACACAGAGGTCTTGCAGGGAGGAGGTCCAATCCGTCACAGGCCGCGCTGGCCACGCCCGACGCTGCGCGCCAGCATGGCGGCGATCTGGCCTTCACTTTTTCTGAAGCTCGCCGCATCCGTCGCCGTCACATTGAAAACGATCTGCGCGCCGCCGCCACCCGCCGGTGCGGCAACACCGAGCGCCCCATCCGAACCACGCTTCAGCGGCAGGATCGCCTCGGCACCCGCTTCGCCCATCAGGCCAAGCCCGCCGCCCATCGGAAAGAAGGCCGGGCTTGCGACCACACCGCCATCGGCAAAGGGCGTGATACTGCGTCCCGGCACCCCGCCATCGGCAAAGGCAAACAGCGAACCGCCGCCATTCAAAAGCCCGCCCACAGCATTGCCGATCATGTTCTCAAGCGGCTTCAGCCCGGCGGAAAGCGCAATGCCGGAGAGCCGTTCGCCAAGCCCGCGCAACACGTCATCCAACCCCTTGCCGCCCGTCACCGCGGCCTGCATGGCAGAAGTCAACGCCGCCCCGAACCGCTCGGAACGCCGTTCGAGATCACCCATCACCTCCGAGAGCGCTTCCGCTTCCTCGCGACTGTCCGCAATCGATACTTCGCCTGCCATCACGCTTGCCTTTCTGATTCAAAACGGAACCGTAGATGTTTGAATTGCCTGGTCGTTTTCACGAAAGATGCCCGTCCCCCAAAATAGCAAACCACACTCACCCATCCGGAAACCGTCGCATCATCGCATCCATCGCCGGGCGGTCGAGGGTGTGGAAAGCGGGGCGGATGCCGCCGGTCATGGCAAAGAATTCCCTTGGCGTCAGCCGCCAGAAGGTTTCGGAGGAAAGCCGCAGCAGGTGGAAACCGGTGTGTATTACCGCCTCCCAGGGAAAAGGACGCGGCGTCAGATCGCCCACCTCACCTGCTGCGGCACTCAAGGGTCCGGCGGCGTGCCCCTCGAACCGGCAAAGGTGGCTGTCAGGAGATCGGCGACGATGGCGGCGTGGCCGGCAACGCCGCCTTCCACCGTGGCTGCGGCCACGTCCTCATCGGAAAACACGTTGCCCGCGCCGCGCAGACCTGCGCCGATCACCCGTATCATATCGGTCGCCTTCATACGTCCGGCTGCGAAACGTTCGGCGAGCGCGGTGAGATCATCGGCCTGAAAGGCGGTTTCGAGTTCGGCGAGAGCGCCGAGCGTCAGGCAAAGAACGCGCCTTTCGCCATCGATCAGCGCCTCGATCTCGCCGCGATGGCGGTTCGCCCGCCCGTAACGTAACCCTTGCGGCATCACAGTGCTCCGAAATTAAGGAAACCGGCCGATTCCAGCGCGGTCTCGAATTGCACTTCGCCATCGTGGCGACCGGAATATTCGAGCGCGACGATCTGGAACGGCCCGGTGATCGTGCCAAAGTCAGGAATGACGATCTGCCAGCCCGGAATGGAGCCGGCGAAAAATGCGCCACGCACCAGCGCATCGCTTGCCTGATCCTTGAAGATGCCCGACGCCGTCAGCGATGCCCGCTGCACGCCGGCGCCGGCCAGAAGCTCGCGCCAGCGCCCGGCGCTTTCGCCGTCGGTAATATCGACCGCCTGCGCGTTGAAGGCCAGACGCTTGGTTCTGAGCCCCGCCACGGTCACATAGGAGCCGGCGTTGTTGAACTTCAGCAGCAGGTCCTTGCCCTTCTGCGCCACCATGGTGTTCTCCCTCTCGTTTCGATTGATGTCGTCTCGTTTGATGTTGCCGGGTCGCAACTGGCCTGCTACCAAAAGCATTCCCGCATCTCGCACCCGCGATTTTCATCATGTCTGATGCCACCCCCTTCACGTCTCGCGCGCGCCTTATCGGCGTGCTTGCGGTTGGGCAGGTCGTCAGCTGGGGCACCGGTTTCGACATGCTGGCCATACTGGGGCCACGCATCGGACAGGAACTGGCCATCGCAAACGAGGTCGTTTTTGCCGGTCTCACCGTCATGATGACGATCAGCGCCCTCTGCGGCCCGCTTCTGGGAAGAACGCTGGTGCGCCGTGGTGCCGCCCCTGTTCTTGTGGCGGGTTCGTTGCTGTTCACGGCGGGTTTTGTCGTGCTCGCCTTTGCGGGCGGCGTGATAAGCTACGTCCTCGGCTGGGTCGTGATGGGTCTGGCCGCGACCTGCGGCCTGACGACGGCGGCCCATACGGCTGTGGTGGAACGTGTCGGCGCGGAAAGTGGCCGGTCGCTGACGCTTCTGATGGTGTTTACCGGACTTTCGGCAGCGGTTTTCCTGCCCGTCACCACCGTCGCAGATCAGCACCTGGGCTGGCGCGGCACCCTTTTGGTATATGCCTGTCTGCAGATATTCGTGCTTCTCCCACTCTATGTTTTTGTCCTTCCCGGACGAAGGACGAGCAATACTCAGGGCACTTCGAAAGGCGCTGCGGTCTCGACATCGCCTGTCGATACGCGGCGCGCCTTTCTGCTTCTGGCGGCAATGACGACGCTTAGCGCCTTCACAGCCTTTGGCTTTTCGCCGCTCCTGCCTCTGCTGCTGGTCCATGCCGGCGCATCGCAATCGCTCGCCGTGCAACTGGCAGCCGTGCGCAGCGTGCTTGCGATCATGGCGCGCGGGCTGGATTTTCTGCTTGGAAAACACGGCAATCCCTTCGTCACCTGCATGATCGGCTTAGGTATGCTGCTCGCATCCTTCGTGCTATTGCTCGTTTTTGCCCCGGCCATGCCCGCTTTCATCGGCTTCATCATTTTCTTCGGCTTTGGCGCGGGCGTGCTCACCGTCAGTCGCGCGGTGTTGCCGCTCGCAGTATTTTCACCAGAACAATATGGCCTTCAGGCTGCGCGTATCTCCCTGCCGCAAAACCTTGCCATTGCCGTGGCGCCCATCATTTTCACGCTGGCGCTGGATCGCGGCGGGGTGGCGGCCATGCTCACCATCGCCGCCGTGCTGATCAGCATTTCGTTTCTGCTGCTGATCGTGCTCTGGCGCACCGTGCGCAAACAGAATTCCTGAACCGACCCTATTCCGTTACCGCCCTGAAACGCATTTCTGCGAGGAAGTTCCGTGTCTTCGGCTCGCGCCGCGAACGGCTGGAGAGAAGCTGCAGATTGACGAGCGAGATACCGACAAGCGGAAGGGCGGCATCGTCGAGCAGGGGTTTCACCCGCCCGGCAATCTCACCCGCGCACATGCGGCCATTGGCATCGCTCCAGATGTCCAGCGACAGAAAATGTTCTTCGGCCTTTTCCGTCGCGGTGGAGTAATCGCGGCTTTCAAGTTCGCCGATAACGATCAAGGGCAGGACGGCGCGCGGCAAAAGCCGGTCGACGATACCGCCGGGGATAAGCGCCATCAGAGCAGCGTCGCCGGAAAGTCTTGCGAAAATCGCCTGTAGAAGCACATTTGCGGCACTCACGGGCTTTCCTCCTCACAGCGGCAGACGATGAAACGGCGGGTCTCGTCCGGATCCATCACGGCCCGGATCGCCAGAATGCGCCGTCCCTTGCGAAAGCGCATGCCGGCAACAATGTCGCTGCGCCAGACCAGCCAGACGCGGTGGGTGATTGTTACGCCCTCAGCCGAGGCCCGCTCATGCGAGGCATTCGAAACAGGTTCGATAGCCGCCCAGAGCGAACGCAGGAAACTCCAGCTTTCCGCGACCCCACCCTGCCCGTCCGTTACCCCGTTGCGCACCTCAAGTTCCAACCGCGCCGTAAGCTTGCCGGGGTCGAGAAAAACGAGGTTCATGGCTCAGAGCCCCACACGGCAGAACGGCGACACCAGCCGCTCGTAACCGGCCGGAACCGCTGCGGGTTGATTTTCCAGAGCAACGGCGCCGCGGAAGGCGAACATCTGGGCCACATGCATCAGCATGGCGCGTTTCAGCGTATCGGGCACATCGGTTCCCGCCTCACCGTAACCGGCAATGAAGTCGATCTCGATGCCGTTCATCACCCGTCCGGGTGCTGGCGGGTCGCGCAGCCACAGCCGCGCCGGGCGCGCCTCACCGTCAAGCAATCTGTCGGCGGCTGTGATGTCGGCCGCGCGCCCTTGACCGTCAAAAACCAGAATCGTTTCGATGGTTTGCACCGGTCCCTTACCAATCAGAATCATGCCACTCGGCGGCCACCGGTCGAGATAGAGCCGCCAGGTCTGGCGTATCAGGCAAAGTCCCGTCGTACGTTCCAGATGCTCGCGGGCGGTAAGGATCAGCGCAGCGAGCAGCGCATCCTCGTCGCCGCCGTCGAGACGCAAATGCGCCTTCACCTCGGCAAGCGTCAGCGGCTCCGCCTGCGGCGGATGAATGAGGGCATAGGTCATGGGGTCTCCGGATATGGGACAGAAAGAATTCCGGCCGAAAACGTTTGGCGAAAATGTAGCATCCGCACGCCGTCACCCCCGACTTGGTCCGGTGTGACGGGGAAGATTGTGGTCAATTCACCCCGAACTTCACCAGCTTGATCGCCTCGAAGTTCTGCACGCCGCCGCCCACGCGCTTGGTGGTGTAGAACAGCACATAGGGTTTTGCCGAATAGGGATCGCGCAGGATGCGCACGCCGGTGCGGTCCACCACGAGGTAACCGGCGCGGAAATCACCGAAAGCGATGGCGAAGCTGTTTGCCGCGACATTCGGCATGTCTTCGGCCTCCACCACCGGAAAGCCCATCAGCGAGGCGGGCTGCCCGGCGGCAGCGGGCGGATGCCAGAGATAGGCGCCGCTGGTATCCTTGAAGCGGCGCAGCGCCCCTTGCGTCTTGCGGTTCATCACGAAGTTGCCGTTCTGGCGGTGGCCTGCCTTCAGTCCATAGACGGCATCCAGCAGCACATCCATTGGCCCCGCGGAGGCGAAGCCACCCGCAACACCGGTGGCGACATAACCGATATTGCCCCAGCTCCAGCTGTCATTGGCGACGGCCGTATAGGAGAGGAAACCCTTCGGTTTGTTGGTACCGTCGCCGGCGATGAACGCCGCTGCCTCCTGTTCGGCAAAGGCAATGTCCACTTCCGAGGCGATCCAGGCCTCGATATCCACGGCCGCATCATCCAGCAACCCCTGTGTTGCGGCAGGCATGGCGTAGAGTTCCATGGTCGGGAAGGAAAGTTCGGAGAGCTTCGGTGTCGTCGTCTCGGGGCGAGCCGCCGTTTCAGAAACCCAGCCGGTGGCAAATCCACCCGGCGAAAACGGCTTCTTCAGCACGGCAGTGGAAACCTGCCGCACGGTCGCAAGCGACCGGATCGGTGAAATCGCCGTCATGCGGCGGCCGATCTCGCCATCCGTTTCGGTGGGCAGCAGATAACCACCATCGGCGCCTGTCGATCCGGCAAAGGCCTTGGCCTCCAGATCGCGCAGCGCGCCCTCCTCACCCCGGCGGATATAGGCCTCGAAGGCGGCCTTGTGCTCATCCGTATCGAGGGAATGCGCCTGCTTGCGGCCGAGCGCCGGGCGCGCTTTCTTGAGCGCCAGATCGTCCATGATCTTCCGGTTGTCATCGAGCGCCTTGTCGATGCGGTCGAGCTTGTCGCGGGTCACGACGTCGGACCCCATCTTGCGTTCGATATCGGAAAGCCGCTGGTCGTTGGTGTCGCGGAAGGCCTCGAAGGCCTCCATGAACTCGTCGAAGGCCGCCGTCATCGTATCGGGCACGGCCTTCACCTGCGGCGCAACCGTCATTGCGGCCGGTTTTGTCATCTGGTCTGTCATGTCGCCATCCTTGTTTTCGGAAGTGTTTGGGAGGAAGTCAGCGTTTGAAGGCTGTGTCGAAAAGCGAACGCGCCGCGCGGCGCATGGTGCGCACCAGCTCGGTTTCGCGGTCGCGGAAGAAGCGGGCGTGTTTGACATCCGATACCCGCGCGGACGGCAGCATCGGAAAGGTCACCACAGAGATTTCCCAGAGATCGGCCTCCAGAATGCGCCTGACGCCAGAGCGTGCCGCCTTGCCGGAGCGCCCCTCCTTGCTGAAACGTACCGTGCGAAAACCGATCGAAAGCCCGTCCAGCGCGCCTGTCTTCATCAGCGAATGGACCTCGCGCGAACGGGCGACGCCGGGGGCGAGAACACCTTCCACGTAAAGCCCGCGCTCATCCTCGCGGATGGTACGCCATGCGCCGATCGGCTCGGCCGGATCGTGCTGGTAGAGCATCCGGATACCGCCCGCACCGCGTTCCTTGATGGAGCGGCGGAAAGCGCCGCGCTCGATCACGTCGCGGCCGAGATCGACCTCGCCGAAGACGCTGGCATAACCGGAAAACGTGCCGTCGCCAGCTATGCCGCGCAGTTCCAGATTGGCGAATTTGCGCGTGGCGGGGCGCGGCCCGCGATAGACGTGCATGGGAAACTCCTACGATGTGAAAAGGGGTGCCGCGTCGAGGCTAAGCGCGCGGACGGGCGTTGTAGCGGTCGGCCACGCGCACCAGCAGGCCAAGCCCCCACCAGGCCACCATGCTGGCAGCGGCGGAGCCCGCCACCATGATTTCCCGGCCGGAAAGCGCGCCGGCAATCTCGAGTTGCTGCACGATCCACAGGCCCACGGGGCCGCCGAAGATCATGCCGCAGGAGACGCCGGTCACGAAACGGCTCGCCGCCTCGCGTTTGCTTTTCGGCAGGAGGTAGACGAGCGACACACCCGCGCCTGCGACGGCACCGGTGATGCGGGCGGCCCAGATGCCGCCTTCATTGGCGAATTCAGACATGGGTAATCATTCCGGTTTAGGATGTGAAAAATCGGACAGACGCGTCGCGTCGCCCGCAGGTCGGGTGTGCAGTTTCAAAACGCCATTTCGCGAGTCTTCAGAATCGCTTGAACGGCGAACCTCACAAAACGATTCCGCTGGTTCAGAAATTGGTCGAAGACGCAGCCCGGTGGCTCAAGCACGGTGGCTAATACCCCACCGCCTCCCGCTTTTCCTCGTCGGTCAGAAACGATGCTGCGCCGATCCTTGTCCACAGGGCGTCCCGCTCACCGGCAAGACCGGCGATCCTGTCAAGATCCGGTTCCAGCCGCAGCCCGGAGCCGAAAATCGGCGATAGCCAGCCGCAGAGCCGTGCCGCCGTGCGGTTGACGAGCGGCAGCACGGTGAGACGATAAAAAGCGCGGTTTGCCTCCTGGTAATTGGCATAGGTATTGTCGCCGGGAATGCCGATCAGCATCGGCGGTACGCCGAGTGCAAGCGCGATGTCGCGTGCGGCACCGTTGCGTGCTTCCAGAAAATCCATATCGCGCGGCGAAAGCCCCATGGCCTTCCAGTCGAGACCGCCTTCCAGAAGAAGCGGCCGGCCTGCATTCATCGCGCCCTGATAACCTTCCTCCAGCTCGCGCTTCAGCCGCTCATATTGCTCGGTGGAGAGATTGCCACCCTCTTTCGGCTGATAGACCAGCGCACCGGAAGGGCGAGCGGAATTGTCGAGCAGACGTTTGTTCCACTGGCTTGCGGCATTGTGGAGATCGAGAGCCGCGCCCGCCGAAGCAAGTGGCGCGAACCCGGCCCGATCGTCCAGCGGATGAAAAAGCTTCAGGTGCAGCAGCCCCAGCCCGTCACGTTCAGCGGCAATGCGCCTGATGGCGCGGCCCTCGGCACGATAATCGTAACCCACGGGCCAGCCATCCGCGCCTTCGATGATGCTCACCCGGTCCGGCCGTAGAAGATGCAGCTCGCGCAGTCGTTCGCCGACCACTAGCGGTTCGATATAGGCGTTGCCAGCCAACATCAGATGGCCATACAGCGTCTCGAAAAAGTCCGGCCCGCCCATATGAGCGCTGGGCTTGCCTAGAAGTGCGAGCAGCGGATGATCGCCGATCTCCTCATCGCCATCATAAAGCAGCCAGCTCACCGATGCGGAGGCTTCTGCCACCATGCGGGCGGCGCGGTGCGCTACCGGGTTTTTCATGAAGCCCTCGCGTGCGAGTGCGGCATAGGAGCGGCCGGACCAGAATGCCTGCCCACCCTGCGCCGCAACCGCCATGAAGCCGCCCGCCGCTGTCTTGCGTTCAGGCACGGCTCTGCCATCCGCCGGGCGCCGCCACGGCAGGGAAAACGGAAATCGCATGAAATTGTCCTTGTTTTAATGCGGGCTCAGTTTCCCGCCAGGCACTCATCCCTGTGCTCGTCACAGGGATTCAGCCAGCCCAAGTTTTTGGACTGAAAGCACTCCTTTTCGCCGCGCAGACGCGCGTCGGCTGGCTTCCTGTGACAAGCACAGGAATGAGGGTGGAGGGCCCGAGTCTTGACGAAACTTACCGGATTGGCGCTTTCACTGCCGTATCGCTGTTGAAATCAGCGGCAACCCGCGTCTCGCGCAGCGGCTTCACCGTGCGCGTCGAAAGATCATAAGCGGGGTCGGCTTTGTAGGCCGCGAGCGCCGCCTCGTTTTCGAACTCTCCATAAACGATGAAATCGACCGAATTGCCCCATTGGTCCTTCTTCACATTCTCGCCGATTTCCAGCTTCAGCGAATGCGGTATGGCGGTGAGGCCGGAGAGCCCCTTGCGCACGGCGTCGCGGTTTTCCTCGGGAACGGTGAAAAAAACGATATGGCGGATCACGGTGTCACCTGTCATGCAAAATTCGAATATGGCCCTTGCGGCGCTTGCTAACGGGTTATCATCTGGCCCGCGCCGGTTCAATCCGCGCCGCCAAAAGGGCGCGATGAAATGCCTGGCCGTAGTCCCCGACAAGCCGCGCCCGGTCGCGGCCATTGATGATGGCGCGCGCACCCTCCCAATCCTCACGCTTGCCCTCGAAGACATCGGCAAGTTTCCGGCCGGTAAAGCTTCCGGCTACCATGCCGTGGATCAGGATCGCGGTTGCCACATCCGGTTCCATGGCGCGTTCTGGGCGCGCCAGAAGGTCCACACCGGTCAGCTGCGACATGGCCTCGTAATTGCGGCGATGCGTCAGTTGCACGAAACCGCGCCCGAGCCAGCTTTTGCCCTCGGCGTCTGGCCGCCAATAGGGTTTGCGCACCATGGGCAGCCTGCCTGCCGCAAAGGCCCGGTCCAGCCTTGCGATCGCCTCGGCATCGTTTGCCGCCAATGTCTCGCGCACCGGCTGCATGGTCGCAGCCGTCTCGTGAAAAGTCGTGGCCAGCATGTAGGCGAGCCAGCGGGGATCACCACCCGGCAGGGCCTTGCCGAAACCGGCCAGGATCGTCTTCGTGCCGTCAAGCTGTGCAGCTCGCAGGCGACCACCGTAGATGGAAATTCGCGCCGACGCGAAGAATCGCGCCTCGTCATAGGCCACAACCGGCTCCTGAAAATCGGGGGCGATATCACCCTTTGTTTTTTCCACATGACGGCCGTCAGAACTAAATCGATTTAAAAAATCCTAATCGATTTTAATCCGCTGACCGGGGTTTTGAGGTAAAAAATTCCTTGAGTTGCGGAACCTTAGCGCGCTAACTCCATTCACCGCGCACTTCCGCAGCGTTGACCATTCAAGGAGGAATGCCACCATGACAGCGACAATCCCCCAGACCGTTTATGACCGGCTCGAAAACGAGTGGCGCCAGATGCGCGAAACCGGTTCTCAGCCGAAACCCGCGCAGTCTCCGAAGAAGTAGCATCTGACAGACGTCCGATTTTGGGCGTTAACGGCGACCCGAATTTCTTCTCCCCGCCGGGGAGAAGAACCAATATGCGTCGGCTGGATAGGCAATTGGCTCTCATTCATGGGGCCAATTAGCGCCGATATCACATTCCGCGCACCCTCGGCTCACTCGCAACACTCGTCGTCAACGCCGTTATTGCCCAGACCAGCGCATCCAGCCGGTCGGGCGAGCGTCCGGATGAAAGACCGTCGGGTCCGAAATCCGCCATCTGGTCGGTTAGTTTTTCAAACCGTGCGGCGTGGCGCACCCTGCCCTGTTCGTACAGTGCCGCCACCGGCTCGGCGCGGGTGAACTTGCCCCGGCTTGCCCGCACCAGGGTCAGCGGCAGATTGGCGTCTATGCTCTGCAACATTGCCCGCACCATCTCGCCGCCCTGATTGACTTCCGCCACCACCCGGTCGCCCTCATGACGGCGAACGGCAGCGACAACAGCCCGCGCCCAGCCGGCCGGTGTTTCACCTTCCACCGAACAATCCGCAAGCACGACCAACTTGCCTGATATGCCAAGCCCGGCCGCCACGATGCCGCAGCAGGAATTTTCACCGATACCGGCGGGCGGGTCTACCGCGACCACGATCCGCGCCAGCGGCTCATGGTCGGTTTCCACAATTGCTTCCAGATCGGCACGTTTCCACAGCGCGCCTTCGCGCTCATCAATCAGTTCGCCGCCGATTTCCTGACGCCCCAGCCGCGTGCCGCCGTAACGGTCGTGCATGGCTTTCAGGAAACCGGGTGAGAGATTTTGCGCATTCATCGCCGTCGGCATTTTGGCCACCCGGCTCGAAGGGTCGGCGAGAAGCGCCTTCAGGAGCGGAATGGGCCGTGGCGTCGTCGTCACCAATTGCCGTGGGGCCTCACCCAGACGCAGGCCAAATTGCAGCATGTCCCAGGTTTCCTGCGGATATTTCCATTTTCCAAGTTCATCGGCCCAAGCCATGTGAAATTGCGGGCCGCGCAGGCTTTCTGGGTCTTCCGAGGAAAACACCTGCGCCATGGCCCCGTTTGGCCAGATGAGCCGGCGGCGCGATACCTCGAAGGCGGGACGGCAACGGCGGGCGATACGGCAGATGCCGGAAATGCCGTCAATCATCACCTCACGGGCATCCCCCAGCGTTTCCGCAACAAGCGCGATGCGCAAATCAGATTGCTTGCCGGCGGACGCAATCCTGTGCACCCATTCGGCCCCGGCGCGGGTCTTGCCGGATCCTCGCCCACCGATCAGAAGCCACGTCCGCCAGTCACCCTCAGGCGGCTGCTGCGGCAGGTTACCGATGAAACGCCAGTCGCGCAGAAGGGTGAAGACCTGCTTTTGCAGTTGGGGTTCGCTCGAAACATCCGTCATGTGTCAGCTTCTGTAGATGCACTACGAGCCAGATCGGCCTCCAGCCTCGCGCGGCATTTCTGTTCCGCCAGTTCGTCGATGCGTTTGAGGAAATGCGCCACCGCCATTTCGTAATCTTCGGTATCGGCTTCGTCCTCGCCGGCAAGAGCCTGCCTCTCTTCTGCCAGCACCCGTTGCAGGGCATCGATCCGTTCCAGTGTGCGCACAATCAGCGAAAGCTGATCCGTTGCGGCCTTCACGTCGGCGCGCGCCTGCTTGCCCGAGGCATCCTCCACCGTTGATAAAAATGCCGCTTCGCTTGTCTGCCGCAGGTTGCGGTACATGCAGAACTGTTCGCGCATCTCAACCGTCAGCTCGTTCAGCAATTGCCGCAGATTGCCATTGCGCGCCGCATCTTCGGCAGCCAGCTTGTCGGCCCGCGATTTTATCTCGGGTGCGGCCTCCAGCCTGCCCTCGCCGCCATAAGCGCAGCTTTCCTGCCAGACGCCGTGGAGCGCCAGATCGCAATTGCGGATATTTGCCATGAGGTGGACCTGCGAGAGAAGTGACGTGTCGCGGAAAGAGCATCGGCTAAACCGACCTTTGCCGCTCAGCCGCAAATCTCCGACTGTGACCTAAACCTATCAAACCACCGTCACGCTGTAAAGGATTATTTTCCTATGCTTGTGATTTTTATCCTGCGAACAGGGTTTGCACCCTCGCCCGCCGCATACTACACTCGTGCCAGACGGCGGGAAAAAGGGGCAAGTCAAGTTGTTGAAACAATGGGTTGGGCGGTTGTTTGCGGGTCTTTCGGCAACCGGCATCGTCTTTGGCACTATTCTGTTCTGCGCTTCGCTCACGCCGTCTCTTCTGCCGCGCACATGGCTGATGCAGGGTGTGCTGTGCGGATTTTCCTTTGCCATCGGTTATCTGATCGGCGTGGCGCTCACCGCCATATGGACCTATCTGGAATTGCCCCACCCCTCGCGCCATAACCGGCGCAGCATCCGCTTTCTCATCGCCCTTGGCAGCGCGATAACGGCGATCGCGTTTCTTTGGCAGGCGAAAGACTGGCAGAATTCCATCCGTATCCTGATGGAGCTCGATCCGTTGCCCAGCGCCCACCCCACCAAGACCGGCGGCGTTGCGGTACTGGTCTCCGCCCTCCTCATCGGCGCTGGACGGCTTTTCCAGCTCATCCGGCGATTCTTCTCGGTGCGCAGCCGTCACTTCCTGCCGCGCCGGCTCGCCAATGTGCTCGGTATCGCCGCCGCCATCGTGCTGTCATGGATGCTGCTGAACGGTCTGATCTTCGATATCGGCCTGAAGTTTGCCGATTCCTCGCTGAAACAGGTGGATGCGCTGATCGAGCCGGATGTACCGCGCCCTTCCGATGCGCTCAAAACCGGCAGCAGCGCTTCCCTGATGACATGGGAATCGCTTGGCCGCAGAGGCCGCGAATTCGTGGCCGGCGGGCCGGAGGCACAGGAGATTTCCGCCTTCACCCACCGCCCGGCCAGGGAACCGCTCAGGGTCTATGCAGGCCTGAATTCTGCGGCAACGCCCGAAGAAAGGGCAGCACTTGCGCTGGAGGAGCTGAAGCGGGTTGGCGGGTTCGAGCGCAAGGTGTTGCTGGTCGTCATTCCCACCGGCACCGGCTGGATCGATCCGGAAGCGCTTGATACGGTCGAATATCTGCACGACGGGGATATCGCCAGCGTTGCCGTGCAATATTCCTATCTTTCCAGCTGGATCGCGCTTCTGACCGAACCGGATTACGGTGTGGAAACGGCGCGCGCGCTGTTTCAGGCCGTCTACGGTTACTGGACCACCCTGCCGAAGGAAACGCGCCCGAAACTCTATCTGCACGGGCTGAGCCTCGGTTCGCTGAACTCGCAGAAATCATCCGATCTTTACGATGTGCTCTCCGACCCGTTCCAGGGTGCCCTGTGGAGCGGTCCGCCCTTTTCCAGCCCCACATGGCGCATGGCCACCAATGGGCGCGTGGCGGGTACGCCGGAATGGCTGCCGCGTTTCCGCGATTCCTCGGTCATCCGCTTCGCCAACCAATATACCACTGCGCATATGCCTGATGCGAAGTGGGGCCCGATGCGCATCGTCTATCTGCAATATGCCAGCGACCCGATCACCTTCTTCGAGGCCGCATCGCTTTACCGGCGACCGCAATGGATGGTTCATCACGGCCCTGACGTCTCCACATCCTTCCGCTGGTTCCCGGTCGTGACCCTGCTGCAGCTCGGTCTTGATGTTGCCGCCGCCACCACGGCGCCGATCGGTTACGGCCATGTTTACGCGCCGGAGCACTATATCGATGCGTGGATGGAGGTAACCGCACCGCAGGGCTGGAATGCGGATGATATCCAGCGGCTCAAGATGTTGTTCAAGGCCCGCCGCGGCTCCACCGATCCGGCGTGACGCGACGGGCGTGTCGTTTCTGAGCGTCAGTCCTTCAGCGCGGCCACATGGTCGGCCACATAGGTTTCCAGCGAGCGCGGTGCGTGGCCGGTCAAAGTCTCGACATCACCGGTGACCGCCGACGTCCAGCCTTCGCGCACCGGATAGAAGATCGACGCGAGGAAGGCGGCGTAATCCTTCGGAACGCCAGCGCCGGTCAGAATGCCGATGAAAACATCGTCCGAAACCGCGCTATAGCCGACCGGCTTGCCGATGGCCTGCGAGATGATCGTGGCCGCCTCGCCGTAACTCAGAGCCTTCGGCCCGGTCAGGTTGAACGCCTTATTGTCGAAAGCCGTCGAGGTCAGCGCTGCCGCTGCACTGTCGGCGATATCGCGCACGTCGATGAAGCTCGACTTGCCTTCGCCTGCCGGAACGGCGATCTGGCCGTGTTCGATGCCGGCCTTCCAGTAGGTGTGGAAATTATCGGCAAACCAGTTGGGGCGCAGAATGACGTAAGGCGCGCCGGAAGCGATGATCTTCAGTTCCACCTGGCGATACGGAATGGAATCGTCGGCATCGACGCCGAAGACGCTGAGAAACACGATCTTCACCTTGCGGCGGGCAGCTTCCTCGACAACCGGCGTCAGCGCGTCGATTGCATCCAGACGCCCGCCAGCCAGGATCAGAAACAGACGATCAACGCCATCGAAGGCATCCGTGTAGGTCGAGGCGTCGGTATAATCGAAGCGCACCCCTTCCGCGCCTTCGGCTGCCTTGCCGGTGCGCGAGGCTGCTTTCACGCTTTCGCCCTTGGCCAGAAGCGCCTTTACCAGCGGCGTGCCGATGGTGCCGGTGGAGCCGATTACGAGTATCTTGCCAGTCATCTCAAATCTCCGTAGTATCTAGTAGAAACCATGTTTCGAAAACATACGTACTGCGTATTCGAAATCAGGAAAAGAGAGCACTTTCCGGTTATCTGGTATCCTCAAGGAAACCGACCCGGGCTTTTCAGAGCGGGATGAGACCCATGGAACATGTCTATGACGTTTACGAGGATCGCTGCCCCACACGCATGGTGCTGGACAGGATCGCTGACAAATGGGCGCTGCTGATCCTCGACAAGCTGCGGGTGGACGCGGTGCGCTTCAACCTGCTGCGGCGGGAAATCAAGGGCATTTCGCAGAAGGTTCTGTCTCAGACGCTGAAAAAGCTCGAGCGCGACGGCCTGATTTCGCGGCAGGCCTTTCCGACGGTGCCGGTCACGGTCGAATATTCCCTGACGCCGCTCGGGCGCACGCTGACCGACACGGTTGCGGCACTGGCCCACTGGGCGGAGGGCAACATGGACGCGGTGCTGGCGGCGCAGAAGGCTTATGACGAGAGGGGTGGGTTAGGGTAAGGCAAGCCCCCACCTTCCTGATTTCTGTGCTTGTCAAAGGGATGAGGGAGACGAGAGCATTGCGCGCACTCGTCCGCCTTTCGCCTGCCAAACCCTCCAACGCCTACCGCGAAATCCGCGTGGAAAGAATGATCGACGATAGCGTGCGTTCCACGCCGTCCAGCGCGCCGATCCTGTCGATCAACCGGTCAAGGTCGAGAATGGAAGGTGCTGCCAGAATGGCGATCAGGTCGAAAGTACCGCTGACCGAATGCAGCGTTGTCACCTCCTTGATGGCGGTGAGCGCCGCCGTCACGCCGGGCAGCGCCTTTGGCCCGATGGTGATCAGCACATGGGCGCGCACCAGCCCGGAAAGATAGCTTTCCGAAAGTCTCAGGCCATAACCGGCGATCACCCCTTCGGCCTCGAGCCGCTCGATGCGAGCCTGCACGGTGGTACGCGAAAGGCCGAGTTTGCGGGCCAGTTCCGCCACCGGCATGCGGGCGTTTTCGGAAAGCAGGGCGAGCAGCGCCCGGTCCTTGTCGGCAATCGTCATAATGACCAATCCTGTCGTCTAATTGTCCAATATTAACCCGCTATCCGCACATAGTGAAGCTGCGAATCGTCCAAAAAAGCTGGCATTCTGTCTATGAAGCGCATCCGGTGCGCAGAGGCATATGAATTTACTGCGGGGAACAAAAACATGAAAAACATCGTCGTCATCGGCGCGGGCAATATCGGTTCAGCCATCGCCTGGATGCTGGCTGTCACCGGCGATTATCGCATCACGGTTGCCGATCGCTCGGCAGACCAGCTGACGAATGTGCCGGCGCATGAGCGTGTCGACACTGAAATCGTCGACATTGGCGACCGTCCGGCGCTGGAAGCGCTGTTGAAAGGCAAGTTTGCCGTGCTTTCCGCTGCCCCCTTTCACCTGACGGCGGGCATTGCGGAAGCTGCGGTTACAGTCGGCACGCATTATCTCGATCTGACTGAAGACGTCGAATCCACCCGCAAGGTCAAGGCACTGGCGGAAACGGCTGAGACCGCGCTCATTCCACAATGCGGCCTCGCCCCCGGTTTCATCTCCATCGTCGCCGCAGATCTTGCCGCCCGGTTCGACAAGCTGGACAGCGTGCGCATGCGTGTCGGCGCGCTGCCGCAATATCCGTCCAATGCGCTGAATTACAACCTCACCTGGAGCACGGACGGGCTGATCAACGAGTATATCGAGCCCTGCGAAGCCATCGTCGAAGGCCGCCTCACCGCCGTTCCGGCGCTGGAAGAGCGCGAAGAGTTCTCGCTCGACGGCGTGACTTATGAGGCCTTCAATACCTCGGGCGGCCTCGGCACGCTATGTGCGACGCTGGAAGGCAAGGTGCGGACGATGAATTACCGCACCATCCGTTATCCCGGCCATGTCGCGATCATGAAGGCGCTTTTGAACGACCTCAACCTGCGCAACCGCCGCGATGTGCTGAAGGACCTGTTCGAAAACGCCCTGCCCGGCACCATGCAGGACGTGGTCATTGTCTTCGTCACCGTCTGCGGCACCCGCAACGGCCGTTTCCTGCAGGAAACCTATGCCAACAAGGTCTATGCCGGCCCCGTTTCCGGCCGGATGATGAGCGCAATCCAGATCACCACCGCAGCCGGCATCTGCACCGTTCTCGACCTGCTTGCGGAAGGCGCCCTGCCGCAGAAGGGGTTTGTCCGGCAGGAAGAAGTGGCCCTGCCGAAATTCCTGGAAAACCGGTTTGGAAGATATTACGGCGCGCATGAGCCGCTGGCCCGGGTTGGCTGAGTTAAGGGGAGCAATCGGCCCCGACACTATCATCCTCGGGCTTGTCCCGAGGATCTAACGTCTCACGAAATCGATAGGTAGCAGATGCTCGGGGCAGGCCCGAGCATGACGACGAGCGGCGGAATGCCTCTCCCAAATCACGTCCCGCAAAAGGTCCGAAACACCTTCTCATCGCTCATCGGCGGCTGCATGTAGACGAAATTGTCCGGCCGTTCCTCAAATGGCGTGGCAATCGCCGCCAGCATGGCGTGGAACGGTTCGAAATCGCCGTCTTCCACCGCCGCCTCGATCAGTTCCTCGATGCGGTGGTTGCGGGGAATTATGGCCGGGTTGACGGCGAGCATCGCCCGCGACCTCTCGGAGGCAGAAACTTCATCCCGCCCGGCCCGCTCCTGCCAGCGCGCCAGCCATGCATCCGCCGCCGCGATATCGGTGAACGTGCCGCGAAACGGCTCGGCATCGCCCTCTACCGCGTGAGAAAGACGCCGGAAGGTCAGCGTATAATCGGCTTCCGATGCCTGCATCAGCGAAAGAAGCGCCTGCACCAGCTCGATATCGCCCTCCTCTTCGCCCGTCAGCCCAAGCTTTTCGCGCATGCCGGCAAGCCAGCGCTTGGGAAACGCGGCGGCGAAATCAGCGAGCACGGCGTTTGCGAGTTCGGCTGCTTTCTCCACTTGAGGGTCAAGCAGCGGCAACAGGCATTCCGCCAGCCTTGCAATGTTCCATTGGGCGATACCCGGTTGATTGTTGAAGGCGTAGCGCCCCTGTGCGTCGATGGAGGAGAACACCTTGTTCGAGTTGTATTCGTCAAGGAAGGCGCATGGACCGAAGTCTATCGTCTCGCCGGAGATCGCCATATTGTCGGTATTCATCACGCCGTGGATGAAGCCAACCATCATCCAGCGGGCGATGAGTTCGCACTGCCTCTGAGCGATGCCCTGCAACAGGGCGAGATAGGGATTGTCCGCGTTTTTCACTTCGGGATAGTGGCGGTCAATCACATAATCCGCGAGATTTCTGATCCCCTCATCATCCTCGCGCGCGGCGAAGAACTGGAAGGTGCCGACCCTGATATGGCTTGCCGCAACACGGGTGAAAACCCCGCCCGGCAGACCCACCTCGCGCTGCACCCTGTCACCGGACAGGACGGCGGCGAGCGCCCTTGTCGCGGGAACGCCGAGCGCGAACATTGCCTCGGAGACGATATATTCGCGTAGCACCGGGCCGAGCGCCGCGCGCCCGTCGCCCCTTCGCGAAAACGGCGTCGGGCCGGAGCCCTTCAGCTGGATATCCCGACGTTTGCCGTGTTTGTCGATGACTTCACCGAGAAGAATGGCACGACCATCGCCGAGCTGCGGCACGAAACCGCCGAACTGGTGGCCGGCATAGGCCATCGCCAGCGGCTCGGCCCCTTGCGGTACCACATTGCCGGAAA
This sequence comes from Agrobacterium sp. CG160-95, assembly GCF_053521725.1. NCBI lineage: Bacteria > Pseudomonadati > Pseudomonadota > Alphaproteobacteria > Hyphomicrobiales > Rhizobiaceae > Agrobacterium > Agrobacterium sp. CG160-95. The sequence goes on from NZ_JBNWDU010000001.1 coordinate 519,946, forward strand.
AGATCGCCGCCAGCCTGTCGTCGTCGAGGCCTGAGACGTCGAGAAGAAGCTCGTCTGCCAGCGCGCGATTGAAGGCGATGAGGCGTGGCGCCTTCACCGGCGTTGGCAAGACGGCGGCGCTGAACCTTTCCGGCAGGCGGGCATAGGAATTGTCGAATGTGATCACGGGTAAACTCCCTGCTTTTACCTGATATGGCCCTTTTTCCGCCCGGTTGCGAGGGGTGAATAGCCACAATTACGGGAAGCCGCAGCGAAGTTTGGAAAAATCAATTTGAACTACAGGTATATTTGAACATACAAACATCCAATGAATGAGCCGCAATGCAAGCAGGATAAATTCGTGCCAGAGTTCCCCTATGACGACAGTGAAATGGGCGAGGCCATCCGCCGCTTCGACTGGGCGTCGACAAGCACGGGGCCGATAGAGACATGGCCGGTATCACTCAAAACCACCGTGCAGATGATCCTCAAGCAAGGCCATGCAATCTGTCTGTTCTGGGGGCCTGACCTCAACATCGTCTACAACGACGCCTACCGCCCGTTTCTTGGGCTGAAGGAAGAGGGTGCGCTCGGCAAGCCGTTTCACATCATCTGGTCCGATGTCTGGAACGATGTGAAACCCTTCGTTGATCAGGCACTCTCCGGCAAGGGCACGTTCGCCGAGGACATGCATCTCGTCATGGACCGCAACGGCTACCCCGAAGACACCTACTGGACCTTTTCCTACAGCCCGCTTTACGACGACCAGGGCAAGATCGCAGGGCTAATAGACATAGCCGTCGACACGACCGGAGCGGTGCAGAGCCGCAGCCGGGAGGATCTTCTGCGGCGCGAACTCGTCCACCGGGTCAAGAATACGATGGCGATCACCACGGCGGTCGTCAGCGCCACCCTGCGCCATTCGCAGACGCTTGAGGATGCGCGCGACACCATCAAAAGACGTATCGCAGCACTCGGCAACGCACAGAACCTCATTCATGCTTCGGGAAAGGGTGCCAGCATCTCCGCGCTTGTCCGCGAGTCCGTTTATCCGCATCTCGACGACAAGGCGCGCGTAACGATTTCCGGACCGGACATGGAAATCGCGCCGCAACAGGCGCTGGGCCTGTCTCTGGCCATTTATGAACTGGCCACCAACGCGATGAAATATGGCGCACTTTCCAACGAGAGCGGCAAAATCGAAATCTTTTGGACGCTGGACGAGGATGACCGCTTCGAACTGCGCTGGCGCGAGACGGACGGACCTGAGGTCAGGACGCCGACGCGTACGGGTTTCGGCTCGCGGCTGACCAACCAGATCGTTGCGGCTTACTTCTCCGGCGAAGGCCGCACCTTCTATCATCCAGACGGGCTGCTGTTCGAGCTGGATGGCAAATACGAGGCTGGCGACGGCGAAACCTATGGCGGTTGAACTTTCTTTCGTCCCATTCGTTGCGTTTCCTGAAACAAAGTAGCCGCAACGAAAGGAACGGGAATGACCGTCGTTGAAGCCGTAGCCGCCGAGCCGGAAAGCGCAATCCGCATCCTGCACACCGATCTGCCTGTTAACGCCACTTTCCATGTATGGCTGAAGGCGAAAAAACCGGCGGAACCCGGCGCCGTCTCCTTTTCCAATGCGAATGGAAAATTCGCTGAGGTTTCAAGCCTCAACACGGAAGAGTTCGGATTTAGAATCTATCAGGTCTTCGGCGGCGGCCATGTGGAACTGAGCTACGATACTGTCACGACCGCCGTTTCCGTCATCTACTGGTTCACCGCCGCCGACGTGCTGGAAACCGGGATAACCGTCGTCCATACCAAGCCGGACAATGCCGCACCGGAACTGCCTGACAGCTACCACTTCCGCCCGCCCTTCGGCTGGATGAACGATCCGAACGGCTTTGGCCGGTTCGAAGGACGACCGCATCTGTTCTACCAGCATTATTCACACGGGCTGCGCTGGAACACCATGCATTGGGGCCACGCGGTTTCCTCCGATTACCTGCGCTGGAGGCATTTGCCGATCTTCCTCTTCCCTTCAGAGGACCTGACAACGCGGCCGGACAAGCGCGGCGGCGCTTATTCCGGCTCGACAATTCCTTTGGTCGAAGGTTCGGGCATCCGCGTGTTCTTCACCGAGCAGGTGCAGGATCGCATTCCCGAACAGCAGATCCAGCTCACCGCCACTTCTTCCGATCTCATCATGGCCGGACAGGCCGAAGTCATTCTCGGCCATCGCCCGGACGGACAGGGGCTGACGCCGGATTTCCGCGATCCTTACGTCTTTCGCGGCCCGGATGGACTTTGGAAAATGCTGCTCGGAAGTCAGAGCGACGGTGGCGGCGTCATCCTGCTTTACGAGACGCTGGACCCGACGGCGGCGTCAGGCTGGACCTATGTGGGCAAGCTTTGGGTGGAAACGCGCTACAAGACCACTGCCATTGAATGCCCCTGCCTTCTGCCGCTCGACGGCCCGGCCAATGCCCGATCCACGCGCTGGGTTCTGGTCTATGGGCTGATGCATTCCGAAGACCCTGAAACCGGCCGCAAGAACCTGACCATGGCTGATGTCGGCTGGTTCGACGGCAAGGTCTTCACCAAGGAATTCGGGCAGGAGCTGGATTTCGGCACCGACAATTACGCCTTCCAGGCGTTTCTGGATGGCGACAGCATCATCGGCATCGGCTGGCTCGCCAATTGGGCGGATGCCAATCCGGAGATCGATTTCCCGACATCCATGACGCTGCCGCGCCGGATCCACTATTCGAACGGCGAGCTACTGACCCCGCCCATCGGTGCGGCGGAAAGCCTGCGAAGCCATATTGTCGATCGCACGCGGCTGGCGGCCGGGGAGCGCGTCACCTTCATCAACGGTGCGGTGGAGATGCTGATCGAGCTTGCTTCGCCCGGCACACCGTTCGAGTTGGTGCTCGATCATCCCGTGGTCACACTGGGCCTCATCGCCGATGAAACGGGCCTGTGGATCCGCCATGATGACGGGCGCGATGGCCCCTCGCCGCACTATATCGCCAGAGGGGCAAGGGCCTCGCACATCCGCGTCTTTCTGGACTACGGATCCATCGAAGTGTTCGCCAACCGGGGCCGGTATGTGGGCACAAAACGCATAGAGGGTTTCGAGCCCGTGCGTTCAGCGCTCCTCAAGGCAGCGCCGGGGGCCGTAGTGCACGCCACCAGCTGGGCGCTACGTCCGTGAGGAACCTTTTGGCGGATCTGCTGTTGATAAGCAGCAACCGCTCAAAGGAGAAACGGCATGACAAAAATCAGCGATTCCCGCGATCCCATCCTGTTTCCGACAGAAGCCAACGAAAACAAGACCGAGAAAAAACGCGCGGGCAAGGGTGTCGTCATCATTATTGGCGCAGTCGCGATCATGGCTTTCGTGGTGTATCTGGCGGCGATCACCATCGCCACCACGCAGTCTTAACGGCACACACGCCGCAGAGGCGTCAGCGCTGTCCGCTTCGCAAGCCGCGGGTTGTCAGGATCGCCAGAAGCGAGACGATGACACCCAGCCCATAGAGATAGAGCATCGGCATCGTCACATCCGCACGATCGATCTGCAGAACGAGACCGCTCGCGGCAGCGACGGTGCCGCTTGCGCCCGCACCGGCCGCGGCACCCAGCGTCGCGACCGTAGGCAGCAGCGCGCCCGTCATCTTGCGCTCCTCTTCCGGCGCGGCTTCCATGGCCGCCTGGCTGATGCCTGCCCAGGACATGCCGAAAGCTGAACCGATCAATATCTGCCCGATCAGCATTTCCGGCCAGTTCCCCGTCGCCAGCCCAAGCCCGAGCAGCGCACAGCCCGGCACCATCTGGTAGGGTCCGTAATTCAGGCAAAGCTGCCGCAGGCGGCCCGAACGCAGGCTGCCGATCAGCATTGCCACGAAGCTCCAGGCAAGCGGCATCGTCACGACAATAAAACCGGCGAAGGTCGGCTCATGGTGCCAGAGATTGATGGCGACATAAGCGAGATAGACGCTGCCGAGTGCATGGGCATAGGACATCAGGAACAGCACCCAGAAACCGCTGCCAAGTACCGTTTTCAACCGGAAGGAATCCCTGGGGAACAGGCCGGAGGAAGGCTGGATGCCCGCCTTCAGCGATGCCCACAACAGGGCCGCACCAACCAGCAGCGACATGATGCGCAGACCGGCATCCTCAAAGGCGGAGGGTGCGGAGAAAGCCAATGCGCCGACGAGGCAAAGGAGCAGCGGCACCATCGGCTTGCGCGAGGTCGCGACCGACCGTTCCGCCGAGACCGCAATCGCCGTATAGGCCAGCAGCAGCACGATCAGCGGCGCAGACAACAGGAATGTGGCGCGCCAGGAGATATGCTCCGTGGCAAACCCGCCGGTGAGCGGCCCGACGAAGGACGCCACCGCCCAGATGGCCGCCTCGATGGCAAAGACCTTCGGCAGTAGAGCCGAGCGAAAGCCGGCAGGTATGAGGCTGTAACACACCGCCACGATCAGGCCATCGGCAAGTCCCTGCAACGCCCGGCCGATGACGACCCATAAAAAGCTGTCGGCGAGCGCCGACATGACGGAGCCGAAGGAAAAGATAAGGCAGCACAGGAATAGAACGCTGCGTGCGCCAAAACGCTCGCGAAACAGAACAGCGGTGACACCGCCTGCCACGGAACCGACGAAATAGAGGCTGTAGGCCCAGCTATAGAAGGCCGCGCCGCCAATCTCGCGCACCGCGACCGGCAGGGCCGTGACTACTGCAAACTGGTTGAAGGCATGCAGGCCGATACCGGAGGAAATCACGGTCAGAAGCGAGAGGTTCGCCCCAACAAGCAATTCCGACCAGCTATTTTTCTCCGTCATTTCCAGACTCGTCAAAGCCGTATCCTTTCCATTCTTGCGATACGGCGGGCAAACTAGAACCTCAAGCACCATTGAGGTCAAGGCGCCTTTTCACCTATTCCGCTCGAGCGAACTTGCAGGCATCAGGAACCCTCTGCCTCCCCGGTCGTTTGCGCAATGACCAGACAGAAAGGATACCACCATGGACCGCAAGAAAATCACACCTCTCAACGAAGACGCCATGGACGAGGAACTGCTCGATCTCGATATCGACGCCCTTCCGGCAAAGGGAGAAATTCCGCAGTCCATCGAACATGAAATCGAGGAAGAAGAGGCCGAGAGCGAGGACGACCCCTATCAGGAAAGCGACGAGGCCCTTCCCGATGACGCGGAAGAGCGCGTGATCGACCGCAATCCCTCGCGCGAAGGCGGTGCGTTCGACGAGGTTTAGGGACTGGCGGCGGGGCGGGATGCGGCAGTCAGTGGGCCTTCGCAGGCTTGTGGGCGGCCTTTTCGACGCCTGCCGCTAGATCATCGAGGATCGGGCAATCCGGCCGGTGGTCGCCGCCGCAGCAATGGGCAAGGTGGGACAGCGTCTTCACCATGCCCTTCATCTCGGCAATCTTCTGTTCGAGATCGGCGATATGGCCGAGCGCAATGTCCTTCACCGCCGAACTCTCGCGGCTCTTGTCCTGCCAGAGTTTCAGGAGCGTTTCCGTCTCCTCCAGCGAGAAGCCAAGCGTGCGCGCCCGCTTGATAAAGCGAAGATTATGCACGTCCTGCTCGCCATAGACCCGGTAGTTGTTGCCGGTGCGGGCGGCGGGGGTGATGAGGCCGATCTGCTCGTAATAACGGATCATCTTGGCGGAAACGCCGGATGCATCCGAAGCCTGTCCGATATTCATAATGCCACTTCCCTCAGGGCGACTTTCGCCCGTTTATGGCTACTATGTAAGGATTCCCATCATGGGAAGGTCAAGGGATAACGACATTTTTTATCGCACACACAATCGTGAGTGCTTGGCAGGGCTCTGAATTCGATGGTTACGCCGCCACACGTCTGGCGAGATAAATCGTCGCCCCACCGCAATCGGGATCGTTGACGATGTGGTCGAGAAGTCGAAACCCGTGCGCGGCAAGCAGGCTTTCATATTCTTCGCGAGCGAGGCTGGCATGGTAAAGCAGCTTTCCCTGAAGGGTCCCCGTCGCTTCCCCGTGTCCCGGCCCGGCCGTGAACATCAGTGCGGCGCCGTCATTGGCGTGCTGCCGGAAAATACCGAACATGCGGCGCTGATCGTCGGCCTTCAGACGGAAAAAACTATGCCAGGCAATCAACCCGTCGAAGCGGCTACTCAACACGAGTTCACGCATATCGGCGACCACCCAGCGCTTTTCCGGAAATCTGGTGCGGCAAATTTCTATCAGGGGATATGACGTATCGATGCCGGTCACGTCATATCCGTTGCCGATGAAGTAGCCGGCGATCGGCTCGCCTGAACCGCAGCCGATATCGAGGATGGATCCGCCCTGCGGCAAAAGCGACGTGAACCGATCCAGCCAGGGTTTTTCGGCGAGTGAACGACCGCGCAGCCTGTCGAAATCGGCCCCATGGTCGGTGTAGAGCTTGATCACATCGTTGGAGGCATCCGCCATGTCCGCTTTTCCTTGGGGCTGGCCAGCCGTATAATCATCTGTGCACTGCCAGCCGGGCAATATCGCGCAGGAAGGCGTCGCGCACTGCGGGGCCGAGCGGTTCACTCGACGGCTTGTCGGCAACGCGAAGCCTTGCGAAGACGATGTGCTGGCCTTCGCGCTCCGCCCAGCCAACGAACCAGCCGAAGGGGCGGCTTCGGTCGGGGTTGCCTTTTTCGTCGCGCATGAAGCCCGTGCCGGTCTTGCCGTGCACGCTCCAGCTCTCCGGCGCATCGAACACCGGCACGATCGCCCGCGTCTTTGCCTGCGCGTCGCGCGAAACCGGCAGATTTCCGGCCAGAAGGCGGCGGATGAAGCCCACCTGCTCGACCGGGGAAACGGTCAGGGAAGCGCCGAGCCAGGAATGGGTGAGACCGTTATTCTTGCCGGGCTCACCCGAGACATCGGCATTGCCGTAACCCAGACGTTTGACATAGGCGGCGAATTTTTCCGGGCCGAGGCGGCGGGTGAGTTCGCGCGAATACCACAGCACCGAATCCTGCTCCCATATGGTCGGATCAACCGTCTTGCGGTCTTGCGCGCGGGCTTCCGTGCCGGGTTTCCAGTCCCATGCGGGGGTCTTGTTATCCAGCAGGATGCCGGCGTCATAACCGATCAGAGCCAACGGCACCTTGAAGGTGGAGGCCGGCGCCACGCGCTGATCGCAGGCGCCCTGCTGGTTGATGACAGCGCCGGTCTCGATGGAGGTGACCAGCGTGCATTCAAAAGCCTGCGATTGCTGGGCGGAGGCGGAAAGCGGCAGAATACCCTGAAGGGCAATGCACGAAAGAACGATGGCGGGCAGCCGATAGCGCATGCGTTTTGATGTCCCTCGTCCGCATTCTGCGGATCATATGCCGGAATGGATGAACGGCGGCCCTTGTTTCAGGCATGCCGTTATTCCGAAACATGCCTTAAGAAAACGATGGGGCAGGAATAGGACCAACACGAAAATTGGCGACTTCCGTCAGCTATTCTCTTTTTCGCCCGCCGTCTCACCCACTGTGAGCGGCCAGTCCACCACATAATCCTCGAAATCGTCAACCTCCACATCCAGCTCGTTGACGGTGCGGCCGCGCGCGGAAATGCCGGCCTGATGCACCGTGTTCACGTCGCCGGAGACGAGATAGTGCCACCAGTACAGATCCTTGCCATCGCGCACCAGCGCGTAGGCACAGGTGGGCGGCAGCCAGCCGATTTCGTGCACCTTTTTCAAATCCAGCTGGATACAGTCCGGCACGGTTGCGCGGCGGTTCTCATAGTCGGAGCACCGACAGCTTTCACCGTCAAGCAGCTGACAGCGGACCGACGTGAACACCACTTCGCCGGTGTCCCAATCTTCCAGCTTGTTCAGACAGCACAGGCCGCAGCCGTCGCACAGGCTTTCCCATTCCTGGCCACTCATCTCTTCCAGTGATTTGGTTTTCCAGAACGGCGCGTCATTCATCGTTAACATTTCCGTTCCATTTTGATCTCTTGGAGGGCAAGGTTTAACCGATCCCTAATCCTTAATATCGTATCGCCAAGGGCTGGTTTGTACGATATTTTAGCATTTTGGCGAGTGGCAAAGGGTCATTGACCCGCGAGAGGCCGCCGCGTCAAGCAATTCCAGCAGAACCATGTCATGGTTTTGCGTCCGGAATTGGATGAAGCGCAGAAACATCGACAATCCGCGTTGCGTTGAACAGGAAAACATCGCCAGGTGCAGGAAGAAAAAGACGATAAAAACGGTCGCAAAAAGCGGCACATCCTGCTGAGAATCGATAGCTTTATCGACTCCGGCCTGTGGACGGCTGCGGCAAGGCTGGTGGATTTCTGGGAAGACGTCACCATTGCCTCGCGCAAACTGCATGTGCGCGGCTGGAAGAAGCTTCTCGTCAACCTGACATGCGACGCGCTGACCTTCGGAACGGCCGGCTGTGTCGTTCTTCTGGCGCTTGCCATGCCCGCCTTTGAGGAGACCAAGAAGGACTGGCGTTATCGCGGTGATTTTGCCGTGACCTTCCTTGACCGTTACGGCAACACCATCGGCCATCGCGGCATCATCCATGAGGATTCCGTCCCGATCGACCAGATGCCGGATCATTTCATCAAGGCGGTTCTGGCCACCGAAGACAGGCGTTTCTTCGACCATTTCGGCATCGATTTCATTGGCCTTGCACGCGCCATGAGCGAGAATGCCCGCGCCGGCGGCGTGGTGCAGGGCGGCTCGACGCTGACGCAGCAGCTTGCCAAGAACCTGTTCCTTACCAATGAGCGCTCGCTTGAGCGCAAGATCAAGGAAGCCTTCCTCGCGCTGTGGCTCGAGGCCAACATGTCGAAGAAGGAAATCCTCAGCCTTTATCTCGACCGCGCCTATATGGGCGGCGGCACGTTCGGGGCAGCAGCGGCGGCGCAATTTTACTTCGGCAAGAACCTGACCGATGTCACGCTTGCCGAATCCGCCATCCTCGCCGGCCTGTTCAAGGCGCCGGCTAAATACGCACCGCATGTCAACCTGCCCGCCGCACGTGCGCGCGCCAACACCGTGCTTTCCAACCTGGTGCAGAGCGGGCTGATGACCGAGGGTCAGGTGATCGGCGCGCGGCGCAATCCGGCCACCGTCATTGACCGCGCCGATGTGAAGGCCCCGGATTATTTCCTCGACTGGGCGTTTGACGAGGTACAGCGGCTGGCGGCGCAGGGCAGGTTCAAGGACCATACCGTCGTCGTGCGCACCACCATCGATACCGGGCTGCAACAGGCAGCCGAGCAGGCGATGGAAATGGAGCTGCGCGAGTATGGCGAGGGCTACCGCGTCAAGCAGGGCGCGATGGTGATGATCGAAAACGGCGGCGCGTTGCGCGCCATGGTCGGCGGGCGTGACTACGGCGAAAGCCAGTTCAACCGCGCAACGGCGGCGCTGCGCCAGCCGGGATCCTCCTTCAAGGTCTATACCTACTCGGCCGCCATGGAAAAGGGCATGAAGCCGGAGACGCTGATTTCCGACGCGCCCGTGACCTGGCGCGGCTGGTCTCCGCAGAATTATGGCCGCTCCTACGCCGGCAAAGTGACGTTGCAGGTGGCGCTTGCCAAATCCTACAACACCGTGCCGGTGCGTCTCGCCAAAGACGTGCTCGGCACGCAGGTGATCGTCGACACCGCCAAGGCGATGGGCGTCGCCACGCCGCTGCGCAGCGACAAGACCATTCCGCTCGGCACATCGGAACTGACGGTTCTCGATCAGGCGACGGCCTATGCCGTGTTCCCGGCCGATGGCATGCAATCGCGCCGCCACGGCATCGAGCAGGTGCTGGATTACGAGGGCAAGGTTCTCTACGATTTCGGCCGTGACGAGGAACCCGCCAAGCGGGTGCTTTCCGAAGAGGCCAATTCGAAGATGAACCAGATGCTTGTCACCATTCCCGTGATGGGAACGGCCCGGCGCGGCGCGCTTGAAAACGGCATCGTTTCCGGTGGCAAGACCGGCACGTCGCAGGCTTACCGCGACGCCTGGTATGTGGGCTTCACCGGCAATTACACCACGGCGGTCTGGTTCGGAAACGACGATTTCACGCCGATGAACAACATGACCGGCGGCGCGCTTCCCGCCATGACCTTCAAGCGGCTTATGGACTACGCCCATCAAGGCATGGAGCTGCGCCCCATTCCCGGCATCCAGAACCCGCTGCCGACAGGCGCGCGCCCGCAGCCTTCGGCCCAGGTCGCTGCCGCATCCGCCACCGCTGCACCCGCCATGCCGGCACTCACCCGCCCACGCTCGCTCTCAGCCGAAGCAACCCGCGTCATCCGTTCCATCGCCAAGAAGATGAAGGAAGCCGCGCCTTTGACAGTCACGACGCAAAAGGTTGCTGATGCGTCGTTGCGGGATGGCCCGGGGGATGCGGCCCGGCGGTGACGGCTTGGCAACCTTGGCTCATAATGCTGAAGGCGTTTTTCCCTCCAGATTGCTGCCTGCACCCGGCTTTAGAAAAATCCATATTTGGTGCTTGACCTCAATCATGGTTGAGGTTGCACAGTCCGGTTGCAAGAAAGCGAATGCCCGAAAGGCGCAGCGCTAAGGCAATTGAGGACAGGAAATGGTGAAAGTAAAAGCATTGTTCGAGACGCATTTGACGGTTTCGAACCTGGAACGCTCGGTTGAGTTTTATCGTAATGTTGTCGGTCTGGAGCTGGCACAACGATTCCCTGAACGGAATGTGGCGTTCTTCTGGACCGGCGAACGTGGGCATTCGATGCTTGGCCTATGGTCCATCCAGTCCGCACCCATCAATATGAGACTGCACATCGCCTTCAGCGTCGATTTTGATCAGCTTCTCGCCGCACCGGACTATTTACGCCGTAACGGCGTAACGCCGCTCGGTTTTGACGGCGAAAACGAGATCGACGAGCCCGTCGTCTTTCCATGGATGCCGGCAGCCAGCGTCTATTTCAAGGATCCCGACGGCCACTCGCTGGAATATATCGCGTTTCTTGGCGGCGAAGCAAAACCGCAGATTCCGCGCGTGTTGAACTGGAGCGAATGGCAGACTATTTGATCTGCCTCAGGAAAGAAGCGCCGCCCGTGCTGTTTCCACCACATGGGCGGTGAGCGTGCCGAGGCGTCCAGCGGCGAGCCGATTGACCTGCCAGTAGAGCGGGATATCGAGCGGTGTGCCGGGAACGACTTCCATAAGCCGCTCCGCCTCAAGGTGCTCTGCCACCAGCTGCACCGGGTTGAGGCCCCAGCCCATGCCGGCAAGACTTGCCTTCACGAAACCGTCGGTCGAGGGCAGCCAGTGGGTGGGATAGGATATATCCTCACCCAGCGCTTTTTTGATCCAGCTGGCCTGCAGCCTGTCCTTCTGGTTGAAGGTAAGCCCCGGCGCGCGGGCAAGCGTGGCGGGCGTGACGCCATCGGAGAAATGGCGCGCCATGAAAGCCGGGCTGGCGGTGGCGTGATATCTGAGCACACCGAGAGCCAAGACCCGGCAGCCCTGCACAGGCTTGGCATGGGCGGTGACGGCGGCGAGCACCCTGCCGCCGCGCAGCCATTCCACCGTATGGTCCTGATCGTCCACCGCGATGTTGACGAGATAGTCGCTGCCACCGGTGAATTTCGAAACCGCGTCGAGAAACCATGTGCCGAGACTATCGGCATTGGTGGCAATGTTGAGTGTGACACGCTCTGCCGCCGCGCCCGCTTCCGAAAGAACCGGAAGCTGCCGGAACAGTTCGGTTTCCAGCATGCCGACATGGTCCATGTGCCGGCAGAGCCACTCGCCCTTTTCCGTCGCCACGCAAGGATTACCGCGCACGATCAGCACCACGCCGAGGCGCTCCTCCAGCTGCTTGATACGCTGGGAAACGGCCGAGGGCGTGACACACAGCACCTGTGCCGCCTTCTCAAAGCTGCCGGTCTGGGCCACGAGCGCCACGGCGCGCATGGAAGGATAGTCCAGCATCACAGGCCTCCTTGTAAAGGTTGATACGGGCGTGTTGGGCGGGAAGCGTCCGGGCAGTAGCAGTAGCACTCTCCTCTTCCCTCATTCCTGTCCTTGTCACAGGAATGAGGGTCAGGCGAGGTGCCCGCAGATGAAATCGCCCTGTCGCATAGTTTTTGCCCGTCATTAGTTTTACTTACTTGAACTGAGTTTGTTTAATTTGATTAAACCATGCGAGGGAAATATCAAAGCACTCGGTCTGGAAGCGGTGGCATCATCCATCCGCACAGGCAGAGACAAAAAGGCAGCAGCCAGCACATGGACATTCAGATCTTCTTCACCGGCCTGACGATGGGTCTCAGCCTCATCGTTGCCATCGGCGCGCAGAATGCTTTCGTTCTAAAGCAGGGGCTGGCGCGCTCCCATGTCTTTGCCGTCTGTGCCACCTGCGCAATTTCCGATGCGCTGCTGATCACCGTCGGCGTCTTCGGTTTTCAGCGGATAAGCGCCGTCATGCCGGCACTCGATCCCATCATGCGGTATGCCGGTGCGGCGTTTCTCATCTGGTATGGCGCGAAAAGCCTACATTCGGCCCTGCGTTCGTCGGAGGTGCTTTCGGTGGCGGAAAGGCGGGAGGCGAGCCTCTGGCAGACGCTTGCCATTTGCCTGGCGCTGACCTTTCTCAACCCACATGTCTATCTCGATACCGTCGTGTTGCTCGGCACCATCTCCACGCAATTTCCCGGCTTTGAAAAAACCTTCGCGGCGGGTGCCGCCACCGGCTCCCTGCTGTTCTTCTTTTCGCTGGGTTACGGCGCGCGCTGGCTGCGCCCGATCTTCGAAAAGCCGTCCGCCTGGCGCATCCTCGAAGGGGTTATCGCCTTCACCATGTGGGCCATCGCCTTCAAGCTGGTCATGGGCGCTTAAAGCGGAGGGGTATCTCCCTCTCCGAGGTCCCAGTAAAGCCCGGCCATGATGGCAAGCGCCTCGCGGGCAATCTCTTTCGGCAGATGTTCGTTCGGCGCATGCTGAGAGCAGCCGGGATAAGAATGCGGCACCCAGATGGTGCGCAGTTTCAGTATATCGGCAAAGATATCGTTGGGCAGCGAGCCACCCAGATTGGGAAGAAGTGCCGGTTTCTTGCCCGTCGTGCGGGCCATGGAACTCAGAGTGAAGCCGACCCATGGGTCCTGCGGATCGAGCCGCGTGGCGCGGAAAATCTCGTCGCCGGCGGGTACGATCCGAACCATGCTGAACCCCTGCCGGTCGAGATGGCGGCGGATGGCGGGCAGCACCGCTTCCGGATCGATGCCGACAACGAAGCGCAATTGCAGCCGCGCCCATGCCCGTGGCGGAATGGCATTGACCGGCGCGCGCGGATTGCCGGTCTCGAAGGCCAGCACCTCCAGCGCACACCAGCCGAACACACGCTCGGCGGTGGAAAGGCCGGGCTCGCCCCAGTCAGGATCGATTTTCGGACCATCCGGGCCGCCATCGATCTCGCAATCGGCAAGCGCGTCACGCACCGCCTGCGGCAGCTCTTCGGGCACCAGTTCGGGCACGCGGATCTGCCCGGATGGGCCAACGAGGCTTGCCATGGCATGCGCCAGCTGGACGCCGGGGTTGGACAGCGCCCCGCCCCAATTGCCGGAATGATGGCCGCCTTCCCGCGCCTCGATCACCAGATCGAAGGTAATGCCGCCGCGCGCACCGAGAAAAACGGTCGGCCGCTCCGCATTCAGGCGCGGGCCGTCGGAGGCGATCAGAAGATTGGCTTTCAGCCGCTCGCTATAGTCCCGGCAAACTTCCCTCAAGCCGGGAGAACCCCTCTCCTCGCCCATCTCGATCAGATATTTGGCGTTGAACCCAAGTCTTCCACGCGTCTCCAGCACCGCTTTCAGCGCCGCCATGTTGACCGAATGCTGCCCCTTGTTGTCGGCGGTGCCGCGCCCGTACCACCTGCCATTGCGCTCGGACATCACGAAAGGCGAAAGGCCTTCTGCCCAGCCGTCGTCAAGACCACGCACCACATCGCCGTGGCCATAACCCAGCACGGTCGGCAGATTTTCACCCTCGAAACGTTCGGCGATCAAAAACGGCAAATCCGCCGCCGGGTCGCGCAGGATCGTGCAGGAAAACCCCATGGCGGTGAAAGCGGGCTGCATTTCGCGCTCCAGATAGAGCGCCAGCTCGGCACCGCGCGCCTCATCCTGGCTTTCGGTGCGCAGCGAAACGCGCCGCGCCAAGTCCTGCTCGAACCTGCCATCGTCGAAAAAGCGGGTGGCGTGGTCGACGGCGGCTTGTCGCGACATGGTGGAATCCCTCTTCTGGTCATTTCCATCAAGACTAAACAAGGCGTACCATTTTCCAAACAGGGAATCAGTGATAGTCCTCGACCTGTTCAAAAACGGGAAAACAGCGTGTTTCGAGTTCCATTCCTTGTCGGCATCGCCCTATTGATCGCCTTTGGCGGCGGCATTGCCGCGACGCTGGCAGCACTTGAGGCGACATCCGGCTTCGGCTCGATCCGCATCGGCTCATGGGATGCCTTTCCGGAAGCGCAGACGATCGAGGCCGATCCCTACGCCAAGTCGCACCGCGCCGATGCCGGCAAGCTGCTTTATGGAACGGCCGAGGGGCTGGCCTTTACCGCCTCCGTCGACAGCGACGGCCAGCGCCTGACCGGCGAATGCCGTTACCAGCTGGCGGGCGCCGTGCCGCCCTCACGGTTCTGGACGCTCTATACCGCAGACCAGCAGGGCAATGTTCTGGCGGAAGATGCCGGACGACCCTTTGCGCTCAATTCGCGCACGCTGTTGCGCAGCGCCGATGGCGGCATCGACATCACCATTGCACCCGATGCCCAGACCTATAACTGGCTGGCTGTGCCGCAGGGGCAGACATTCAAGCTGGTCATGACGCTGCTCGACACGCCGGTTGCCGGCAGTTCCGGCCTTATCGACATCGCCATGCCGCAAATCCGCAAGCTGGGGTGTGGCAATGCTTAGGACCCTGCTCGCCATCCTCACCGGCCTTGTCGCCGCCGCCGTGCTGCATGTCGTCATTCTTCTGGCGATACCGCATTTCAGCAATCGCGACGCCTATACCCGCGCCTTGGCGGAAGGTAAGCCGCATCAGTTTCATCTTCTCGAAGAAACGACGGAGAAAAAGACACTGGGAAGCGGCGATCCCTTCATGCGGGTTGCCGTCTGCACCTTCAATATCGAGGAAAAGCCCGTCAGGCTGACGGCCATCGGCGCGGTGCCCTTCTGGTCGGTCGCGGTTTACGACAAGGCGTCGAACGAGGTGTTCAGCATGAACGACCGCACGTCCGCAGGCGGGGTGATGGATATTCTGGTGGCGGATTCGGTGCAGATCGCGGCCATTCGCAAGGCGCAGCCGCCATCCCTCTCACAGGCCATTCTGGCGGAATCGGATCAGACGGAAGGGTATGTGGTGTTGCGGACCATGGTGCCGCAGCCGAGCTTCGGGGAAGAAGCGGAACGGTTCCTGAACGAGGCGAAATGCCAGCCGACACCGTGGAAATAGCGCCGGTCAACCAAGCGTAATCAGGATTTGAAGACGGTTTCCGGTGCGGGCTTGCGCTTGCGCGCGTCCTTGCCAGCCGGTTCCGTATCGCGTTTTTCATAACGCACGCCGGTAAACAGCACGACCTTTGCCGGGCCCATAACCTTGCCGGGCATTCCGGCCGGGCGCAGGCTTCGTCGGGCTTCGGCGATTGGAATAATAACTGCCATGCTCGTCTCCTCTTCGGGAGTCAATGTTGCCCATGGGAACCGCGCAAGCCTCGTCTTGCGTCGGGAATTTCATCACCATCACATTGCGCATAATCCAGCCCACAGACTGGTTTTGGCACGACCCAAAAATCGATGGCGATTTTGCAAGGTGTCGTGCGCATATCAAGGCTTCGGCATGCCATTTTCGAAATTATTCTATCAATCAGAATAACATGGAATCCTAATACTGCCCATGAAATTAGAAACAGACAGAGGTTAATGATCCGTTAACCCTAATCGCCGGGCGCCAACTTATCCTTCATAAAGCTGCACCCGTTGAAAACAAAGGCGAGACGGCAAGGTTCCATGACGTTTTGTCCGTCACGAAGGTTTTAAAATTTCCTTGTTGATAAACGCACAATAACGCTTGCCACCCCCCATAGTTAACAGGGTGTCAACGGATTTGCTCTAATTTGAACCGATATTGTGTTTGCGTTTTTGTTGGGTAGTGCGTTGACCGACCGGTTTCGAGAACTTGAGAGGCCAAGAGCCGTGAGGAAGAAAGATGTGGTGCTAATGGCCACTGTCACGAATTTTGAGACTGTTCCCCATCCGTCAAAAACGGACCTT
This sequence comes from Agrobacterium sp. CG160-95, assembly GCF_053521725.1. Lineage (NCBI taxonomy): Bacteria > Pseudomonadati > Pseudomonadota > Alphaproteobacteria > Hyphomicrobiales > Rhizobiaceae > Agrobacterium > Agrobacterium sp. CG160-95. The sequence goes on from NZ_JBNWDU010000001.1 coordinate 536,236, forward strand.
CGGCAGTTTGCCGAGCTTTTCATGCCGCTTTTCAACGCTTCCACCGAAGAGGCCAAGCGGGAAGCCATTGCAGCGCTTTCCCAGCATCCCAACGTGCCTTCGGCGGTTGCCTTCTTCATCGCCTGCCAGCCGATTTCCATTGCCGCCCCCTTCCTGATTTCGTCGAAGTGCCTTGATGACGACACGCTGATCACCATTGCCCGCACGCAAGGGGCCGCCCATGCCCGCGCCATCGTGCGGCGCGAGGACCTGTCGCCGACCGTCATCGACGCGCTAGTCGGCCTGCGGCACATGGAAGACCTGAAGCGACCCGATGATGCGACGCCTCCCGCCATGCCGGAGCCCGCCATTGCGCAGCCGGCAGACGCCCAGATCAAATCCACCGCCGTGGAAGAGGAAATGCGCCAGCGCATCAAACGGATGGCGCATCAGCTCAGCCGCCCGGAAAGCGACGTTCTTGGCCTGCGCCGCCTGAGTGACGTGCAGGAAGCGCTGCTCGTGCGGTTCGCGCGCGAGCGTGATGCGCGGCAGTTTGCGGTGACGCTGGCGGATTCGCTGTCGTCCAGCTACTGGCTGTCGGAGCGCATCATGCTCGACATATCAGGCACGCAGCTCGCCACCACCCTGATCGGGCTCGGCATGGAATTTTCCGAAGCCGCCTTCATATTGCAATGCTTCTATCCGCATCTTGCCGCCGCAGAAGGCGATATGAGCCGCGCCGAGGCCATGCTTGACCGCCTCGAAATCATTGAATGCGAAGAGCGGGTGGAAAGCTGGCGGCGCGCCGACAGCTACACCCACGGCCGCGAACGACCGAACCACAGCGCACCTGTCATTCACAGAACGGGGACGTGAGGGTTAAGGCGGCCACCCCTCGCCCGGAGCAATTCCGGGCGCAAAGCTGATGCACGCTTTAAATCTTCGGTTGGTCCACCAGCGTCAGGAGAGTGCCGATCTCGTCCGTTTCGATCTCGACGACCCACAGATCGCTGTCGAAGCGCCGCTCCCTTTCGAGAAGAGCAGCACTTTCCTCCCCCTCCACACCCGCAAGGCGCGTCTCGAAACGGCGTTCGGCCCGGACCTCCTCGTCCTCGGCAAAACTCTGCGGCGCGGGTCCATAGAGGTTTTCGCGGCCATCACGAAGGCGCTGGCGGATGAAGATCGCACCGGCCTCTTCCGCACCCTTCTTTTCGACAGCGGCAAAGCCACCAGCGGAAAACACGCGGCGGATAAGGGCTGATACGAAGATTTCGGATTTGAGGCGCATTGGGGTGCTTTCGATGGAAGCGGCAGGCCGCTGCCTGTCCGTGTTGTTACGCTCTCTTCTTTCCTCGTTCCTGCGCTTGTCACAGGAATGGGGAGAGTTGAGACCCAGTCCCCTAAAGCGCCCCGATCGATTTCAGCTTCTTCAGCACGGCTTCGCTGGGTTCACCGGTCTCCGGCAGGCGGTAGTGTTTTTCGAAATGGCGGATGGCGTTGCGGGTCTGCTCGCCGGCCACACCGTCCACCTTCACATCGGCATAGGCGATGTTGATCAGTCCCTGCTGGATCTTTGCAATCAGATCGCGGCTCACCGGCTTTGAAGCGGCGGCAGCGCTGTTCAAGGAGACCGGTTCGGCCTTGGGACGAGGCGCTTCAGCCTTGCGGATTGCGGCCGCGACCGGGTCGATCTCAACGCCGCCGCCGGTGTTGGCGTCGGAAGGCCGATCCTTCGGAATTGCGGCGACGGTTGCGCCGTCGATCCTGAGCGCCGCCAGCACCCGTGTCGTCGGTTCGCCGGTCTGTTCCATGCCGAGTGTTTCTTCGAAGAACATGATGGCGGCAGCCGTGCGCGGTCCCATCTTGCCGTCCGCCTCGCCTTCGTAAAGCCCGCGTTTTTTAAGTTCGGCCTGAATATCGGCAACGATCTGCTGCGGCTTCTGGTTTTCCGCCGCAACCGATGTCGCGGGCGTCGCCGTTGCGGCCGCCGGTTGCTGTGCCGTTTCGGTTTCGCTCGGGCGTTCTATGCGGAAGGTCGTGACATGGCCCTGCGTGCCGAGCGGCTCTGCCGCGCGATAGCCGGCAATGCCGTTCGGGTTTGCCGCATCGCGGGTACGCAGAAAAGGAGACGGATGAACGCCCGGCTGGTACCAGAGCGCGTTGGCGGCGACAAAACCGAAGACGACCACGAAGGCGCCTGAGCCGCCCACCAGTTTGGGACGGCGCAGCAGTTCGCGCCCGATGGCCGAAACCACCAAGGAAACAATCCCGGCGCCAATCTGGGCCGTTGTTTTCTTAGGCGATTTTCGCTTTCGCGGGGCCATCGTCACCATCCTTCTTCATAATCGCGGCCATTTCGCCGAGCCGTTTGATGCGCGGCGGAAACTCCACCATGCATTCGGTTTCAGCGTTTTCGCCACCTGCCATGCCGGAACCGTCGGCAGGCAACATGATCGTTACGACCGTCCCCGCGCCGGGCTGGCTGGTGATGGCGAAAGTGCCGCCATGCAGTGCTACCAGACCCTTGACCAGGGACAATCCCAGACCCGTGCCCTCATAGCGACGGGTATATTCATTCTGGACCTGCATGAAAGGCTGGCCCAGGAGTTCAATCTTGTCGGATGCGATGCCGATGCCGGTATCGCTGACCGTCAGTTTCAGCATCCTGCCTTCACGCGCAGCATCGATCGACACTACACCGCCGGCATCGGTGAACTTGATGGCGTTACCGGCCAGATTGATGAGAACCTGGCGGATGGCGCGCTGGTCGGCGGAGATTTCGCCGATACCGCGCTGGATGCGGCTGGTCAATGTCAGACCTTTTTCCTTCGCCTGCAAGCCGAGCATGGCCTCGCAGGACGAGATGGTTTCGCCGATCGGGAAGCTTTCCATCATCAGCTCGTAACGGCCCGCTTCCAGCTTGCTCATATCCAGCATGGTGTTGACCACCGACAGGAGATGCGCGCCGGACTGGCGGATCAAGCCGACATATTCCCGCTGGCGGTCGTTTTCCAGCCGGCCGAAATATTCGCCCGCCAGAATGTCGGAAAAGCCGAGGACGGCGTTGAGCGGGGTGCGCAGCTCGTGGCTGACGGCAGCGAGGAACCGCGACTTGGCGTCGTTGGCCGATTCCGCCTCTGCCGCCTTGCGGGCGACATCGCGGCGCAGAAGCTCCATCTCGGTGACGTCGGAGAGCTGGGCGACGACGCGGCGCAGCCTGCCGGCCGCATTGCGGATCGCCGTCATTTCCATACGCGCGTGAATGAACTGCGCCTGGCGCGATTTCGCACCGGTTTCGAACCGCAGTTCCACGCTGGACTTTTCCTCGCCCTGCCGCAGAAGGTCGAAAGCCTGCATCAGCTCGATGCGATCAGAAACATAGACATATTCGGCAAAGACATGGCCCTTGCAGGCCTGAAGATCGGCTGGAAACGTTTCAAGGTCGCGGCCAGAGACGCGCTCGACGAGGCCGTTTTCATTGATGGTGAGTACGAGGCCGGGCACCTGCGATGCCGCAACGAGGTCATCGTCGCCGGCTTGAGCGGACAGGGACGCTGCGCCACGGGCAGGACGCGAAAAGGCGATCAACAGGGCGGCTGCGGCCAGATAGAGCGCCAGCACCAGAGCGGCGCCGATGGGCAGCGCGATGGCGGGGCTGAAGACGAGGCTGAACAGGGCGGGAACGACCAGAAAGCCGACGGCACTGAAGGCAAACAGGCGGCGCAGGCGCGCAACGGTGCCGGCGCGCCTTTCGGCGTCCTCCTCCATACGCGCAAGCCATCTGCCTGCGGCATGGTCGACCAATGCGACCGCTTTTTTTCTCATATTACGCAATACCAAACCTGAATCCCTGAGACGGATCTAACGGCTCCGACAATAGAAGCCCGCGGCTTAAGGAATGGATAAAAAGAACGGCACCAAACAGCCGCGAAATGCGCCGCAGTCCCATTACGGAGCATTTCAACCAAGCTTTGCCAATCATGGTTAATGACGGGTAAGCGACGGATTTCGCTTTATTTTTGCCATCGCGTTAACCTTTGTGGCAGCACGGATGAGCACTTTTGCCCGGAACAGACGGCATCTGTCGCAATTATGCTTAACATGGACTGTTAAAATGCGACGGAATTGCTGGAGCCGGTCCCGATCCGAGGAGAATAGATACAATTTGAATTAAATTGCGCGGCTTTTTGCAATTGGCTGTTCGCCGGTCGCCTGTAGCTTCTCTCCAAGCCCGAAAAACGGGACAAAGGCCGATGACCCAAAAAGGGCGGGGCTTCAAAACAAAGATCATCTGGCAGGGTAGTCTGACAATGTGGTTTCTGATCAAAGGAACATTCTGGTTTTCGCTGGTGCTGGTCGCGCTGTCCTATTTCGGTAGCAGCAACGATCCGACCAAGGAACCTTCGGCATTCGATATTCCCAGCGCCGTTTCGGCAGCCGGTGAGGCCTATCGTTATGTCAGCGCCATCTGCATCGAAAAACCCGACGTCTGCGTCAAGGGCGCCGAAACCTTCCATGCGCTCGGTGAACGGGCAAAGGAAGGCGCCAAGGTCGCCTATGAATTGCTCGACGCGCAGCTTGCATCCGGTGATAAAACGGCACCCGCAGCCGAACTCGCCAGCGAGAGCGAAAAACTGGCCGCAGCACCGGCGATCAGCGTCGAATTCCCTGGGAATGCCGACATGCTGAAGACCGGCACCATCATTCCTCTGCCGCAGAAGCGCCCCACCCCCTGATATTTTGCGCCGCCGCCTAACGCCGCGCCGCCCCTTCTCTGCAGCCGGATATGTCCGCCTGCGTGACTGCCTGCCAAACTTGCCCACGGAAACCTGTTTTCCGTGGGCTTTTTCATGGTCCGCATGGTTCAAAACCGTCTGCACTTGCCCTATATCGTAGCAAAGCATGGCAATAACGAACGATACGGCGCGCAACATGGCCTCTCTCGATACGATCCTTGACGATTTCGCCTTCCTCGACGACTGGGAGGATCGCTATCGTTACGTCATCGAACTCGGCAAGGCGCTTCCCGACCTTGCGGAAGACAAGCGCACGCCTGAGAACAAGGTGCAGGGCTGCGCAAGCCAGGTCTGGCTCGTCAGCCACAGCGATGGTGCCGAAGATCCTCTCATGACCTTCGAGGGCGATTCCGATGCGCATATCGTGCGCGGCCTCGTCGCCATCGTTCTTGCCGTCTATTCCGGTAAAAAAGCTTCCGAAATCGCCGGTCTGGACGCCATTGAGGTGTTCGACAAGATCGGGCTGGTGGAACATTTGTCCTCGCAGCGCGCCAATGGCCTGCGTTCCATGGTCAAACGTATCCGCGAGGAAGCGAGACTTCTGACCGCCTGAGCCTTCATTCTGTTGCCATCGTTGGCGCCATCGGCGGGCGATAATCTCCGTCGCCCCAATGGTGGCTTGTCCTTCTGCTGCGTTGCGCTTGCGGCGCATAATGCCGGGCAAGCGATAGCAGAGCGGCCCGCAGCAGCAGTTTTGCCGAACGCGCCGGCCATTGCCGCTCGCGCTCTACGGCCTCCAGCCCCTTTTCAAAGCAGCAGATATCGATGGCGACACCTGAAAGTTCAGGCCCCATAGCATCGGCTGCACGGGAAAACCGCGTCCGGGCGGAAATCGCCGCATCGGTAAGATCGAGCTTGCCACCCGCCTCCCCCTTCGTGCGGCTTGCAATTTTCGGTTCCCAAGTTGCCGTAACCTTCGGGTTCAATTGCGCGCGGTGAAAATCGGCGGCGAGGCGTTCGCCCGCCTGCAAGGCGTCGCTGGGGAAGAATGCCGTGCCATCCTTTTCCTTCAGCCGTGAAAGGCCTGTCAGTGGCGAGCTATTGAGGTTGCGCCGGGCCGGCTGCCTGTCCTTGCCGACATCCAGAACCACCGTCTGCAAATCCCAGTGCTGTTGCTGAAAAATCTCGTCGCGATCCCTGGCTATAGCGCGCTTCAAATAGGAGGCGAGCGGCGGCGCGGCGGAGAGTGTGTTTTCGCGTCTTTCGATCAGCCCCGAAGAGAGGGCTAGCTGCACCGTAGCGGCCGGAAACCGCAACGCCGGACGCCCTGTCCTGCCGTTCCCGGCCTCCGGTCGCTGCAATACCATATCGCCGCGATCCTCCGATATCGCAGCCGTGCCCGCAGCAATGCAGCGCAGGAGCCGCAACAGGACAGGATCGGGAAGTATCGATGGAGCGCTTTTTGTCTCACTCATCCCGAACACCCTTCATCACGTTGAAAATGCTGCCGGAAAGCCGCTCCAGTGTGGCGACGAACTCGTCAAAGGCGGGTTCGTCGCGACGATCCTCAACCACCTGGCATGCATGGCCGACTGTCGTTCTGTCCCTGCCGAAACAGGGGCCGATATCTGACATGGGAATACCGAGCTGCACATGGCACACATACATGGCGATCTGGCGGATATGGCATTCGGTGCGCCGCCTGTCCCGGCGCGCAGCCACACGATCGCCGGTCAATTGCACCATTTCCCCGGCCAGTTGCCGGACCAGCCGGCAAATCCGGGAAATCTCATCCCGCCCGGCAGCAGGCGGAAAACGGCGGAAATTGCTATCGGCAACCTGCACACAGGGCCGAAAGGGGGCAGGCAAAGACGATATGTCCGAAGGCATATGCAACTCCTTTACGAATAGGAATTAATTCATACACCTGAGGATGGACGCGGGGAAGGGCAAATTTGGCGTTGAAAAACATGCGATTGATTTCGCTTTGTTTTTGAATAAAGGTGACGCCTCAACAAGGATTTTTTTCCTCTGTCGAAATTGCGCGCGGCAATAAAAAAGCCGGTCTAAGGACCAGCCGGATATAACACTATGGTGCAAGTTGTGTATGGAGCGGGCATGCGCGCCCTGCCGCCATCTCCTGCTAAGGGAAAAGGTCACGGCGGCGAGTTAAGGGGCAAGGCCAGCAATATGCTGCCAAGGTCCCCTTTATCCGGCGCTTCGGGCCATCTTTCCCCGGACGGGGAGAAAATACAGCCGCGACACAATCCGTCTTAGAAAATCAACGGGTCGCCTTGCGGCGCTGACCGAGACCCATTTCCTTGGCGAGCCGCGAACGGGCTTCGGCATAGGCGGGAGCAACCATCGGATAATCGACCGGCAGATCCCATTTTTCGCGATATTCTTCCGGCGTCATGCTGTGATGCGTCGTCAGGTGGCGTTTGAGCGACTTGAACGAGCCACCACATTCCAAACAGACGATATGATCGTCCTGAACCGACTTGCGAACGGACACAGCAGGCTTCTGCTTTTCAACATTGACCGCCACCGATGCCGGTGCCGATGTTCCGCTGAGTGCCGTATGAACATCCGAAATAAGGCCGGGAAGCTCAGTTACCGGAACGACGTGGTTGCTAACATAGGCAGCCACAATATCCGCCGTCAGTTCGACCAGCAGATCCTGGGCGTTACCGTATGCAGTTTCCGTCATTTAAGTATCTCCTGTTATTTATCTCCAGACACGGATGAACGCCGCATCGAGCGATGTGAAGTTACCCGGTGCCCCTCCTTCGCCCTGTTGAAACCAACGTGAAATCTACCCCTAGATTTCAAGCGAAACCGGAAACGAATTGATCCGAGATTCAACTTGTAGCCCGCGACATGGCCAACAAAGGTCTGATCAACCATAGATTAGACATTAATAAAATGCCTATGCCGACCATGAAGAGGCTAGATGCAAATCGCAATAAGCAATTTTACACTTAATTTGGATAGCATCAAAACAGCAAAAGTCAAATTCCTATTATGATTTTTTCAGTTCAAAACAGTCTAATTGGAATACAAAAAATCACGGGTAATAAAATACTATGCCAAGTAGTAATGCAAAACGAAGACCCCCCATTATTAGGGGGTAATTCAACTTCAAATTTTCTTTAGGTCATCAACTACCGATTTATCAGCAAGTGGATAACCTGCCTTGTGTGCAGCCATTGCAAGAAGATGTGCGGAGACCGGTGCTGTCAGAACAAAGAAAAAGAAACCGGCAAGTGCCCGTGCCAGCGTCGATATTTCCGTGGAATGAATGCCGACAGCCAGCAGCAACAGGCCTGAGCCCACCGTTCCCGCCTTGGAAGCCGCATGCATGCGGGTGTAGACATCCGGCAGGCGATTAAGCCCGATTGCCGCAATCAGCGAGAAGGCGGCACCTGAGACCGTCAGTGCCGCAACCAGAATAGCCACGATCCAGCCCATCATCGCCCGCCCCTTCTTTTTCCACGCCTGGATACTTGTTTTTCAGGTTTTTCAACAACTTCCGATGCCCGCTCGCCGTCCAGAACAGCCTTTGTCCTGCGCCTGCCATCTGCACCGCGCGACAGGACGAAGCGGGCAAAAGCCACCGTTGCGAGAAAACCCACCAGTCCGAGCGCAATGGCGATATCGACATAAAGATCGACGCCGGTGCGGATGGCGATAACCGCAATGAAGCCGATGGCGATACCGACCAGCATGTCGAGCGCGACGATTCGGTCCGGCAAGGTCGGACCGACGACGACGCGATATACTGTCAGCAAAAAGGCAGCGGACAGTACAACCGTGGCAAGTACAGTTGCAAATGAAACTATGAGTTCCGGCGTCATCCCTGAAACGCCTCCATGATCTTTTTTTCGAAGCCGTTTCTGATGTCATTCTTGGCGGCTTCGATATTGCTGCAATCGATCGCGTGGACGTAGAGCGTTGTTTTATCCTCGGAAACATCGACCGAAAGTGTGCCGGGGGTCAGCGTGATGAGATTGGCAAGCAGCGTGATCTCGAAATCCGTCGTCAGCCTGAGCGGATAGGCGAAGATACCGGGCTGCACATCGAGCTTCGGCCGCGTCACCATCACCGCCACCTTCCAGGCCGATAGCGCCAGCTCCTTGAAGAACAGCAGCAGCAGCGACAGCACGCGGACCGGACGCAGCCGATGACGGCCGCCCTTGGGGATCTGGTGACGAATAAGGCCCAGAGCCAGCGCCGAGACGATGAGGCCGAAGAGAATGTTCGCCGGCGTGACGCTGCCGCTCACAGCGAGCCATACGCCAACGAAGAGCAGTAACAGGATGTAGCGGCTCATGGTCTACTCCCTTCGGGAAACACCGACTGGATATAGGCTTCGGGGTTGCCAAGCCCCGCAGCCGCCTGCTGGCTGAGATTGAGCAGGCTTTCCGGAAACAGGCCGAAGAACACCACCAGCAATGTCAGCCCGACCAGCGGGACGAAAGAAGGGGCCGCCAGATGCGACGCAGGCAGCGACGGCGCCTGGCCGGTTGAGGCCACTGCCGGGCGCCAGAAACATAAGAGGAAGACCCGCCCGAAGGCGATGGTGGCGATGAAGCCGGACAGGAGAAGGGCTGCGGCAAGCCACCAGGCGCCGATATCGATCGCCGATTTGACGAGAACCACCTTCGGCCAGAACCCGGAAAACGGCGGCAGGCCGGAACCGGCGAAAAACAAGGCGAGCGCGAGGCCCGAAAACCACGGCGCCTGCCGATAAAGGCCACCGAGCGAAGTCAGGGTAAAACTGCCGCCAAGGCGGGCGGCGTGGCCGGCGGCGAGATAAAGCGCCGTCATCAGCACCATGGAGTGCAGCGCGTAAAAGATCGCGCCAGCAACGCCGGAGGGCGTGCCGATGGCGATGCCCGCCATCATGTAACCGATGCCCGATATGACGATGTAACCGAGCATGCGGCGGATATCGTTCTGTGCCAGCGCACCCATGGCGCCGAGCACCATTGTCAGCGCCGCAGAGATGGCGATGACGATACTCAGCTCCTCCCGCTCGACCGGAAACAGCATGACCATGACGCGCAGCAGCGCGTAGATGCCGACCTTGGTAAGCAGGCCGCCGAACAGGGCGGAAACGACGATGCGCGGCGTATGATAGGAGGCGGGCAGCCAGAAATTCACCGGAAAGGCCGCCGCCTTCATGGCGAAGGCGAGAGCAAACAGGCTGGCCAGCGTCATCAGCGGAGCCGTGCCGCGCAGCTGCGTCGCCTTCAGCGCGATATCGGCCATATTGAGCGTGCCGAAGATGGCATAGAGATAACCGACCGTGATCAGGAACAGCGTCGTGCCGATGAGGTTGAGGATGGCGTATTTCAGCGCGCCATCGATCTGCTCGCGCGTGGAGCCCAGCACGATGAGGCCGAAGGACGAGATCAGCAGCACCTCGAACCAGACATAGAGGTTGAAGAGGTCGCCGGTCAGGAACGCACCGGTGACACCCGCCATCAACAGCATCAGGAATGGATAAAAACCGTATCGCCTGCCGCTGGCGTCGATATCGGCGCTGGCGTGGATGGCACCGGCCAGCGCTACGATGGCGGCGGCGAGCGACAGCAGCGTGCCAGTCAGATCAGCCGTAAAGGCAATGCCGAAGGGTGGCAGCCAGCGGCCCATGACCATGGTGAACGGCCCTTGGGTCACGACCTTCCACAGAAGCGCAGCATCGAGCAGTACCAGCAGAACAAGTGCCGTGATTGCAATGGGCGCATGCAGACGCATGGTGTGGCGCAGCATCATCAGCACCGCACCTGCGCCTATTGAGAGCGCGACGGGAAGGATGATCAGCCAGTCGGATAGCGGCACGGGTGCCGTGACAAGCGCTGCGGAAATATCTGATATTGCGGAAGTGGTGGATGAAGCCATGTGTCTGTGCCCCGCCCCGCTCAATAACCGAGCGGCGGCAAAGGCTCGCCTGCCGGTTCTGCGGTGCGCATTTCGTCGGTGTCGTCGGTCTGCAATTCCTGGAACGCGCGCCAGGTCAGCACCAGCAGGAAACAGAAGAAGGAAAAGGAAATGACGATTGCCGTGAGGATAAGCGCCTGCGGCAGCGGATTGGCGGCACCCGCCGGCAGCGTGTCCATGCCGGGCGGAATGATCGGCGGCACTTCGCGCGTCAGCCTTCCCGCCGTGAACAGCAGGAGGTTGACTGCGTTGCCGAGAATGGCGATGCCGAGCAGCATGCGGATGCTGTGACGCGAGAGCATGAGATAGATCGCCACCGAAAAAAAGATGCCGACGAGAATGGAGAAAACAGCTTCCATCAGTCGCTATCCCTTTCTTCCAGAGCCAGCGCAATGGAGGTGATGGCACCGACCACGACGAGATAAACGCCGATATCGAAGGACATGACGGTGGAGAGTGGCACTTCCACACCGAGCAGGCTCGGATAGACCCACAGCCCGGTCATGAAGGGCACGCCGGCTGCAATCGAGACGAGACCAGACAACATCGCCAACAGCAGCCCCGCGCCGGCAATGGACAGCGGATGGTACACGATGGCGCGCCGGACTGCGGCCACACCATAAGCGATGCCGTAGATCGCCAGCGCCGAGACCGCGATCAACCCGCCGATGAAACCGCCGCCCGGCTCGTTATGGCCGCGCAGCAATACAAAGATGGAAAACAGCACCATGAGGCTGGTGACTACGGGGGCGACGGTGCGCAGGATAAGCGTGTTCAAGCCCGCGCTCCCTTCTTCTTCGCTATTTTTGCTGGTCCCTTGATGGCAGCAGCCGGGCGGATGCGGATGAGCGCGAGAATGGCCAGGCCTGTTATCATCACCACCGCAATCTCGCCCAGCGTATCCATGCCGCGGAAATCGACGATGATGACGTTCACCACATTCGCCCCGTGGGCGATGACCTTGGAATAGGTGTTGTAGAAATCGGTGAGGCGATTATCGAGCGACGCTTCCGTCGCCTGCATCAGGAACAGGGCAAAGCCGGTTCCGCAGGCAATGGCGATGGTGCTGTCCAGAAGCTTCTGGCCAGGGCCGCGGTGGTCTGACGGCGACAGGCGAAGCCTTGTCATCACCAGCGTCAGAATGACCACGGAAAGGGTTTCGACCATGAATTGCGTAAACGACAGATCGGGCGCACCGAACAGCAGGAAGATGACCGCCACCGCAAACCCCTGAATGCCGAGCGCGATGATGGCCGTAAGCCGACTGGACGCCGTGAGCACAGCGACAAGGCCCGCAACCGCGATGGCAATGAAGGTCAGCTCATGGATTTTCATGTCGTGCGGCCACGCCGGCATGGACGGCATTTCGCCATAGAGAAACAGCGGCGCAAGCAGCACGACGGCGATGACGGCGAAAGTGGCGGTGACGTAAAATTCCAGCCTGCCGGGCTGGATAAGCCTGACAACGTGGAACGAGATTTTGACCAGCGTTTCGATGAAAACATCGAAGCCCCTGTCCGGCCCTGCACCCAGCGCCTTGAAGGTGCGCACCATCAGGCCGCGAACGGCGGAAAGCTGCATGTAGAGGACGATGCCGAGCGCGATCGTCAGCAGCGACAGGCCGAGCGGCACGCCGATATGGGGAATGAGCGAGATTTCCACCGGGCGCGCCTCACCCGCGATCGCGCTTGCCATCGGCGTCGAAATGTAAAAATGCGAAAGGCCAGCGAAGAGAGCGATGGTCAGCCCCTTTATCGCCAGCAGCGCCGGGCCGAGCCACAGCAGCAGTGGTCCCTCATGAGCGTGTTTCGGGGTTTTCACGGGCTTGCCGAGGAAAGGTTTCAGCGCCACGGCAAAAGCGACGGCAAACATCAGCGCATTGCCGAGAATGGCGATGCCGGTGAACAGCACGGCACGCGGATTGCCATGCGCCAGCGCATAATAAATCTCCTCCTTGGCGAGAAAGCCGAAGAAGGGCGGCAGGCCGGCCATGGAGATGGCTGCGGCAAGTGCTGCCGCAAAGGTGATCGGCATGGCTTTTCGCAAGCCGCCGAGCTTCGTCACATCGCGGGTTCCGGTCTCGTGGTCGATGATGCCGGCGACCATGAACAGTGCGCCCTTGAAAAGCGAATGCGCCACCAGATAAAGCACAGCCGCCTCAATCGCGTGGTCCGAGCCGAAGCCAGTCAGCATCACCAGCAGACCGAGCGAGGACATGGTGGTATAGGCCAGCATCAGCTTCAGGTCGGTCTGGCGCACGGCCAGCAGTGCGCCGGTAAGCATGGTCAACCCGCCGAAGAACGGCAGCAGGATCTGCCAGGCAGCGGTATCGCCGAGAACGGGGTTGAGGCGCATTAGAAGATAGACGCCGGCCTTCACCATGGTTGCCGAGTGCAGATAGGCCGAAACCGGTGTCGGTGCCTCCATCGCGTTGGGAAGCCAGAAATGGAACGGGAACTGCGCCGATTTGGTGAACGCGCCGCCGAGAACCAGCAGTAGCGCAGCCAGATAGAACGGGCTGTCGCGTAATATATCGCCGCCACGCACCAGCATGGACAATTGCGTCATGCCGCTCATGTCCCAGATGAAGATCAACCCGGCGAGCAGCAGCAGACCGCCGCCGCCCGTTACCACCAGCGCCTGCAAGGCGGCACGGCGTGCGGCCGGGCGCGCATGGTCGAAGCCGATCAGCAGGAACGAGGTTATCGAGGTCAGTTCCCAATAAACGAACAGCATCAACAGGCTGTCCGAAACCACGACGCCCAGCATCGCGCCCATGAACAGAAGCAGGAAAGACAGGAAGCGGCCCTGCTGCGGATGCCCCTTCATGTAACCGCCGGCATAAAGCACGATCAGCAGACCGATACCGGTGATCAGAAGTGCAAAGGTCAGCGACAGGCCGTCGATGAACCACGAAAAGCTGAGGTTGAAACTTGGAACCCAGACGTAACCGCCCGTGACCACGCCGCCAGCCGCCACCTGCGGCAGCATCAGTGCGAAGTGGACAAAGGCCAGCGCGGGCGCGATCGCCAATATCCAGACGGCATTGTGACCTAATCTTTTCACCAGCATCGGTGCGGCAAGCGCTGCCAGAAACGGCAAAAACAGCGACAGGAATGTCAGCTGCGTGACATCTGATGTCATTCACATCTCCCAGGGCTTCCCCTACCCCTGTACGCCCATGAATGGCGTTCTTTTCAAATCGTATTTTTCAGTTAAGGCATAGACACCGCCATCTCAACCCAAATCGACTCTCATACCTGCCCATAACGTACTCGTTATGACAGCTGCCCTCTTTCAATCTGCAGCGCCGATGCCTATTTCTGGCAGGAACAGAAAGGATCATTCCATGAGCGATCTGACATCCCCGAAAGTGAACAAGAGCGATGCCGACTGGCGCGAGCAGCTGACGCCGGAGCAATATCGCATCCTGCGTGAACACGGCACCGAGCGCCCATTTACCGGTCCCTACTGGGACACGTTCCAGAAAGGCCTCTATCGCTGCGCCGCCTGCGACGAACCGCTGTTCCTCTCCGATACCAAATTCGATGCAGGATGCGGCTGGCCGAGCTATTTCGAACCGGTGAAACCGGGTGCGGTGACGGAACATCGCGATGCGACGCTTGGCATGGTGCGCACCGAAATCCGCTGCGCCAATTGCGGCGGCCACCTCGGCCACGTCTTCCCGGACGGCCCACCGCCCACCGGCCTGCGTTATTGCATCAACGGCCATTCGATGGTGTTCGAACCGATCTGATGAGAGACAGGTAACGGCCGGTTGCCTGCCGGCCGTTTTTGCGAAGAAAATGACCGTCTCGACAGCCGGACCGGAGAGTGAGATTATCGCGATCTCACTCCTTCCGGATCACCGTCATGGCGCTCGAAACCATCCTCATATTCATTCCCGCCTGCTTTGCCCTGAACATGGCGTTCGGGCCCAACAATCTCCTGTCGATGACGGTTGGTGCGCGATACGGCATGGCAACGGCAATGATGGCCGCGAGCGGCCGGCTGGTTGCGTTTGCGGGCATGATCGCGATCGCCGCTTTGGGCCTCGGCGCACTTTTGATGGCTTCCGAAATGATGTTTTCGCTGATCAAATGGATCGGCGTTCTCTACCTGCTGTGGATCGGCTTCAAGCTCATCCGCTCAAGGGCGGATGTCACCGCTCCCGATATCTCCTCGGGCAACGGAAATATTCTCAAGACCTATCTGCGGCAGGAGTTTTTTGTCGCCTCCGGCAATCCGAAGGCCATCCTGATCTTCACGGCCTTTTTCCCGCAGTTCATCCAGCAGGACGCCTATTGGCAGAGCTTCGCCACGCTCGGCACAATTTTCCTGCTGCTCGAGGTGATGGCGATCACCGTTTATGCCTTTGTCGGTTCGCGACTGTCCGGTCTTATGCGCAATGCGCGCGCCCTGAAGCGCGTCAACCGGATCAGCGGCTCGATGATGATGGCTTTCGGTGTCATGCTGGCCTTCGCCCGGCGCCCTGCCTGAGAGAAATCCCGGCCGCATACTAGTTCAGTTTAAGCTCCATGCAGGTCAGGTCCAGCCAGCGGCCAAACTTGGTGCCCACTTCCGAAAACCGGCCGGCAACGGTGAAACCGAGGCTTTCGTGCAGGCGGATGGAGGCGGCGTTTTCCGATTCGATCGCGGCGATCAGCACATGCACATCGTTGCCGGAGGCGTGGTCGATGAGCGCCTGCATCAGCCGCTTGCCGATGCCGTGGCCGCGCGCGTCCTTGTGGACATAAACCGAATGTTCGCGGGTGTGGCGATAGCCGTCGAAGGCGCGCCAGTCGCCATAGGAAGCGTAGCCGGCAACCTTGCCGTCAAGAATCGCGACGATCACAGGAAAGCCGCGTGACTTGCGGGCGGAAAACCATTCCTTGCGGTTTTCCAGATCGACCAGCACTTCGTTCCAGATCGCCGTCGTGTTCAGGACCGCGTCGTTGTAAATCTCCATGATGCCGGAAAGATCGTCCACGGTGGCATCGCGCAGTTCCAAACTCATTATCGTTCGCCCTCATTCTTGTCTGCATCGCGCGCCCAACGTTCCGGGGCACGACCTTCAGCCGAGCATTAGGCGATGACGCGGATGGCTGTCCAGTGCTCTCTAGCTCAGGAAGACATGGGAACGAGGCTGAAGGAAGTGACCACGGCAAAATAGTGGACAACGGCGGCGGCAACGACGAAACCGTGCCAGATGGCGTTCTGGAATCGCAGCTTTTCCCAGACATGGAAGACCACGCCGAGCGAATAGATGACACCGCCAGCGACAATCAGCCAGAGCGTGACGGGGGCCAGATGCGTTGAGAGCGGCTGCACAACCATGATGCCGCTCCAGCCCATGGCGAGATAAAGGCCTATGGCGACCCGGTCGTAACGGCCGGGAAACAGGCATTTGAGCAAGATGCCGCAGATGGCGGCAAGCCAGATCAGCCCCAGCATGGTGGCAATCAGCGGCTCGTGGATACCGCGCATCAGGAACGGCGTGTAGGTGGCGGCGATCAGTATGAAGATCGCCGAGTGGTCCAGCCGGCGCAGGAACCATTTTACGTTGGAATGCGGCCAGATATTATAGGTGAAGGACACGGAAAGGCAGGCGACAAGGCCGAGTCCGTAAATCCAGGCGGCCGCGATGGCGCTGAGGCTGCCCCAGACGGTCGCGTAAAAAATCAGCGCCGTGGCGCCCACCAGCGCAAAAACGATACCCACGCCGTGGACGATACCATCGGCGACAATCTCGTGAAAATCATACTGGCGACCAAACCGCCACACGTTACTCATAGTCCATTCCCGTTTGCCTGCTTGGGGCCAAGCATGACGGCAATATTAGACAGGAACAAGACAGCAGCCGGTTAACGGCGATCAAATTGCGTTCCGGGCTGTTGCGAAAGGAGAGGTTGAGCGGTGGCCTCGCCGTTTCCCTCATTCCTGCGCTTGTCACAGGAATGAGGAGGGAAAAAGGAGCGCCCTCACAAGGCCGCAGCGCATTCCTGGCAGAACGGCGTATAGGGCACGGCTTTCAGGCGGTCTTCCGAAATTTTCTTGCCGCATTTGACGCAGGTGCCGTAGGTACCGTTCGCGATGCGGTCGAGTGCGGCGTCGATGGCGCGCAACTCGTCCTGGCCCACCTGCCCTATTTCATCCAGCACCTCGTCATTGCTGCGTTCAGCGGCGCGGTCGTCATCATCGGGGTTGCGCGGTTCTTCGAAATCCGCCTCGATTTTGTGCAGGCGGCTGTAAAGCTCGCGCTGGCGGTCGCGCAGGATTTTCTCGTAACTTTCGACATTCATGGTCTTCTCCTCCAGCCGGTGCGGGCGAAAATCGCCCGCTACCCCAAGATTTCAACTCACTTTACCTGTCAATCAGCACCGAGCACTTGGCATGGCGCACCACGCGGTCGGCGGTGGCGCCGATGAAATAATTGGTAAAATCAGGCATATGCGATGCGATGATGATGAGATCGGCCTTGTGCTCTTCGGCAGCGGCAATGATTTCACGCGCCGGCGCGCCGCTTCTGATTTCGTGCTTGCCCTTGAAGCCGGCCTTCGCCTGAATATCCGCAAGTTTCGTCTTGGCATCCTTGATGGCATTTTCGATGAGGTCTACCGGCAGGTCGATCGCCATATAGCCGGGCAGTTCCTCAACCACATTGATGAGGACGATCTCGCCATCGGCATCCAGCAGCGCCCTGGCCTTGGCGAGAATCTTCTCTCCCTTGTCGATGGCGCTGAGGTCTACCGGTACGATGATTTTCTTGTACATGGCTATCTCCTTTGGCGTAATCTGCCGTTCACGTGTCGGGCTCATATTTCCCTGCCGATGCGCCCTTCGCCTTGATTGAAGTCAAAGCCGCGTCGGAGCAGCAACAGGGGCATTGTCAACGAATAGTGGACGGTCAATCGCCAGATGGCGATCTTTGCTGAACGACAAAACCCGCCCATATTCACCACAAATGAACGCCGCAAAGCGGCGTCGGCTGATGCAGATGCGCAAATCCGCGTCGTCAGCACGCCGGATTCAATATGGAGATTATGATGAGTGAAATCAAACAATTCGCCCTGACGCGGCCGGCTTATGTCGGTCAGGCTCATCTTGTCGTTCACGATCTGCCGCGCATTTCGGAATTCTACCAGAAAATCATCGGCCTCTCCGTCATCGAGAAAAGCCCGAGCGGCGAGGTTCTTGGTGTCAACGGCCAGCCGCTGCTGACACTTTCCACCTCCGGCACGGTTGAACGCGCGCCGCGCAATGCCGCAGGCCTGTTCCACACCGCCTTCCTGATGCCGCGCCGCGAGGATCTGGCCCATTGGCTGGCCCATGCCGCGCACAACAATATCCAGCTTCAGGGCGCATCCGACCATCTGGTGAGTGAAGCGATCTATCTGGCCGACCCCGAAGGTAACGGCATCGAGGTCTATCGCGACCGGTCGCCGTCGGAATGGACCTACCAGCAGGACGGCACGGTGGAGATGGCTACGCTCCGCCTCGACCTACAGGCGCTGTATGACAGTGCGCCGAAAACGGCGTTCGAGGGCGCTGCCGATGGAACGGCCATCGGCCACATGCATCTGCAGGTCGGCAATATTCCGCAGGCAGATGAGTTTTATCGGGATGTACTGGGGTTGAAGATCATGGCGCGTTATCCGGGTGCCAGCTTCTTCGGCTCGGGCGCATATCATCACCATGTGGCCGCCAATATCTGGAACAGCCGCGGCGCCACGGCCCGCAAGGACAACATGACGGGCCTTTCGGGCTACTCGCTGAAGTTCAACGACAGTGCGGCGCTCAAAACTGCAATAGCTGCTCTCGACCGGCTGGAAATAGCTACGGAACGACAGAGCGACGGTATTGTTCTCAAAGATCCGTGGGGCATAGGCCTGAAGCTTTCCGCGTAAAGACCACGGGGCGGCAGAAATTTTTGCCGCTCCGGAACCGCCTCATTTTTCGAACGTTTGATGTCTTATTGGGGGACAGTTCGATGAATGAGAATGCCAGGCCGGAAAAAACCGGCATATTGGGCAATATCGGGCGGCGCGCCGCAAACGCTCCGTCGACGAAGGCCGACCCTTTCGAGGGTCTGGCGTCCGGCTCGCACCGTGACGACGCGCGCAGCCAGCAACCGCTCGGCCGAGAAGCGCTCGATGTGGCCGTTGCATGGTCGGTGATCGGCATTTTTCTCGTCGTCATGATGGCGGTGATTCATGAATTGTCTCTGATCCTCATACCGGTGGTGCTGGCGATTGTCGTGGGCATGATCCTCGGCATCGCGGCGGAAAAGCTCAGTTCCTATGGCATTCCTGGTGCCGGTGTGGCGGTCATTCTCTCCGGCCTTGTCGCGGCCGTCATGTTTTTCGTGATCAATTCGCTGATCGACCCTTTGTCGCAGCTCGCCTCCGAAGGACCAGCGCTGATCGAACGCAGTATGGACCGCTTCCTGCCCTATCTTCAAAGCATCCGATGGCTGAACATTTCGGCAGCGACCTTCAGCATGGGGTCGATTTCAATGGAGTCGCTGATTTCGCGCAGCGGCGAGATAATTTCCCTGCTCGGTTCCAACGTCACCCCCGCAGTCGTTCAGGGCATGATCTTCCTCGCCGCGCTTTTGATGTTCCTCTACAGCCGCCTGCGGCTGCGCAAGGCGATCATCATGGCCTTTCCGGCCCGGCACCAGCGGCTGAGGGCCATTCGGATCATCGCTTCGGTGGAAGAAGTGCTCGGCACCTATTTTGCCACGGCAGCGCTGATCTATGCGGCGCTGGGCGTGACGATGGTGGCGATCGCCTATTTCGGCGGGCTGGCCATGCCGCTTCTGTGGGGGCTCTTCGCCTTCCTCTCCAGCTTCGTGCCGTTTCTCGGCATCACCGCCATGACGGTGTCGCTGGCGGTGGCAGGCATCATCACGCATGACAACATGGTGCTGGCATTACTGCCATCCGCGATCTTCTTCACCATTCACCTGTTGATGGAAAACCTGGCCTTTCCGGCAGTGGTGGGCCGCAATATGGAGATCAACCCCTTCCTCGTCTTCGTGATGATCATCTTCTGGACGTGGATGTGGGGTGCTGCGGGCGCCATGCTGGCACTGCCGCTGTCGCTGATCGCCATGACAGTAACGCGCGAGCTGTTTCCTTCACGCCGCATCGTTCCAAACCTGCCGGCCTGATGGCCGGTCAGGAGGCGAGAGGGATGCGGAGCTTATCGGCCATGCGCCTCTCGTGCTCGATCAACCATTTCTTCCGCCACAGACCACCGCCATACCCGGTCAGGCTGCCATCTGCGCCCAGCACCCGGTGGCAGGGAACGACGATGGCGATCTGGTTGGCGCCATTGGCGCGGGCGACGGCACGCACGGCGGATGGCCGTTGCATCGACGTCGCAAGCGAAGAATAGCTGACGATCTCTCCCGCCGGTATCTCCCGCAATGCGTGCCAGACATCGCGCTCGAAGGGTGTGCCGTGTCCGGCAAGCCGGGTTTCGAAGTCAGCCGAGTGCCCGGCGAAATAGGCCGCGAGTTCTGCTGCGATCTGGCCGGTGACCGGCGTCCTGCCCAGCACCATATCCGCGCCGGTGCGGGCCTTCAGCCGCTTCAATTCGGCCGGAAGCGCTGGACGGTCGGCAAATTCGAGAAGATGCAGGGCGTGATCATCGGCAACCACCAGCATCGGGCCGATCGGCGTGTCGATCCAGTCGCCCTTCAGGAACCCCTTGCCTTTCATGGCGGCGGGAGAGGTGCCGAAGAACTGGTTGATGGCCGAGCGGAAACCGCTGCCGGATTCATATCCGGCATCGATCTGCGCGCCGATCACGGCTTCTCCTGATGCGAGGCTTGTCGCCGCATCTCCCAGCCGCCGCAACCTTGCGATTTCCAGAAAACTCATGCCGAAACGGCGTTTGAAGGTGCGGCGCACGGTGGAAGGGTCATGGCCCATCGCCACCACATCCTCCTCATGCCAGCGCCGCGCCGGTTCGTTTTCCAGTGCCGTCAGAAGGGTGGTGACGGTTTCATCCGCCGTGCCATAGGAAAGCATCGGCTTGCAGCGCTTGCAGGGGCGGAAGCCAGCTTCCAGACATTCGGCGATGGTTTCGCGAAAGCGGCAGTTTTCGATCTTCGGCTTTCGCGCCGTACAGGTAAAGCGACAGAAAATCTTCGTCGAGGTCACGCACACATAGGCCACGCCCTCATAGGCGGGGTCCTTGTTAACAAGGGCGGAATATAGGGTTTCGGTGTCGGGGCGTTTGAACAGCATGGGAGGATGCTAGCGCAAATTTGCGCGGTATGCCGCCGAAAAACGGGCGTGGATGTGGGATGCTCATTTCCCTCGTTCCCGTGCTTGTTACAGGAATGAGGAGAGAGCCGCCCCGCTCAATTACCCGGCGGCGTAAACGACGGGTCGTCCAGCCTTGTGAACACCACGCCGCGCGCCTTCAGCGCCAGAAGTCCCCTCACCACGCCCTCACCCGCTTCGTGGGTAGGCTGATTGATGTGGGAGATGATAACGTCGCCGTCCCTGGCTGAAGCGATGTGCTTTGCCGTGGCGGCCGCGCCCAGAAGCGAGCCGCCATCGCCATTGACGGAATAACCCGCCACCCGCATGCCGAGCCTGTTGATGGTGGCCATAGACGAGGCGGTATATTTCGCCGTCGCACCGCGAAACCATTGCGGTTGAAAACCGGTCATGGCGACAATTGCCTGCCTGCCGCCCTCGACCTCCTGCTCGACTGCCGCTTCCGAACCGGCAGCGGCAATGCCGTAGATGGCAACGGGCTTGTCCACCGCTGGTACATGGTTTTCGCCGTGGTTTTCAATCTCGAACAAATCCGGATGCGCCATCATTACGGCAAGCGCTTCGCTATTGTGCTTCAGCCAGCGGGCAGTGACGAAGATCGTCGCCGGTATCTTTTCCTGCACCAGCGTATCGAGAATGCGATGGTCGGTCTTGCCCATGCAGGCGTCCAGAGTCATCGCCACCCGCACCCTGCCGTCATGCCTCGGCGTCATTTTCAGCGTCGGCTCGACGAGACCCGTCCCCGCGATGGCGGCAGTGGAGAGCGACAGGAAGAGAGCGGCAAAGGGCAGGCTACGCAGCATTTTTCAGTTTCCGAAGGGTAAGATGTGGCAATCCGCCTGCAAAACGCCCGAATTATGGCGCGGCTTCCAGCGTGGACAGAGCGTTCAGCACCTCTTCCACCCGCTGGCGCTCTGCGCTGGTGAGCGACAGGATTGGCCGGGGCGGCTCGCATGCCGTTACCGACAAAGCATTGGCGGCGGCGTAGATCACGCGGATACTGCCGAATTCCTTGAAGAGCGCCCAGAGCGGCTGGAAGGCCAGATCGAGCCTGCGCGTCTCCTCCGCATCCCCGGCCTGGGCGGCGCGCATCAACCGCAATGCCGGAACCGGCAGCAGGCCCGCAACGACGCTGTACCAGGCATCGCCACCGGCAAGCGTTGCTTCCGCACATCCCCAGTCGCCGCTGTAACCGATGGCGAAATCATCCGTCAGTTTCGGCCGCAGCCGCGCAAGCTCTCCCGCATAGTCGGAATCGGCCGGCAGCGGCATCTTTATGGCACGGATATTCGGGATATAGGCGAGCCTGACCAGAAGCTCATCGCTGAAGGAGAATCGCGTCGTCGTCGGGTTGTTGTAGATGGCGAGCGGCAAATCGGTTGCGCCGGCGACGGCGGCGAAATGGTGATAGGCCTCTTCCTGGGTCAGCGGCGTATAGGAAACGGGTGCCAGAAGCAGCGCATCGGCACCGGCAGCTTCGGCATCCTTCGCCAGCGCCACGGCCTCATCGGTACGCAATGCGCCGACGCCTGCCATCAATGTGCGCCTGCCCTTGAGGACGGCATGGGCTGCCTCGACCGCGCGCCGCCTCTCGGCACGCGACAGATACATATAGGTTCCGGTGCTGCCGAGAATACCGATGGAATCGACCTCCGCCGCATCCAGCCGCTCGACGAGGGCGGAAAAGGCTTGGCTATCCACCTGCCCGGCCTCGTCAGCGGGCGTGATCGGAAAAGCCGAAAGTCCCTTGAATTGCTTCGCCATGTTCTCGCCCCTCACTTCGATCGAAGGACAGCGTTACAGACCCATTGGCAGGGCGGCAAGAAAAGCGGGGTTTAAACCGGCGACCGCAGACGAAGAATTCCCCGATCAGTCATAAAGATACAACTTCTTCCACTGCTCTTCGGGAATCTTGTCGCCGACACGGTAATCGAAGGACTGGATGGAGAGGCTGTCGCTTTTCAGCTGGCACTTGTATTTGAGCTTGTACCATTCACCGGCGCTTCTGAAGACTGCACCCGACGCCTTGATCGAATTCTTGCCAACCTCGGGATCACCGAAGGTATAGGCAATGACCTTATCCGGCTTCATGCCCTTCTGCTCCGTCGCGATCCGCTCCATCGCCTCTATGTCGCAACGCTGCTCCAGACGCTCCTCGGGGGCGAGCACGTTCAGCTGCCGCATGACGTTGGCGTCTATTGCGAAAGCGGGTGTAGATGCCTGCAAGGCAAGGAAAAACGCAGAAAGAGCAGCGGGAAGAAACTTTCGCATGGGATCCTGTCAGTTTTCGTTTGTTCTTATCGATGCACGGCAGGCCGGTGGCAGGCGCGTATCATCGCTGATTTGCCGGATATTGCCAAAATGTGATCGAAAACTGACGAAATTGTGCCAAAGCCTCATTTCACCTGTGGAGATTTGAAACTTGATCGGTGGTGAGGGGCACTCTACATCTTGGGTGCCGCCCACGCATTTTTCATACGAAAGCGAGTTTCCCTTGCCGATTTTCAAGAACCTGCCCGCCGCCCCGACCGCCGAAAAACGGCCTGTCCAGGATACGCATCACGGCATCACCCGTACCGATGACTACGCATGGTTCCGGGCCGATAACTGGCAGGCCATGTTCAAGGACCCTACCCTACTCGACCCAGCCATCCGCGCCCATCTGGAGGCCGAGAACGCCTATATGGAAGCCGCAATGGGCGACACCAAGACGCTTCAGGAAAAGCTGTTCGAGGAGATGAAAGGCCGTATCAAGCAGGATGATTCCTCTGTTCCGGTCAATGATGGACCTTATGCCTATGGCACGCTGTTCGTGACCGGCGGCGAGCAACCGCATTATTTCCGCACCCCGCGTGATGGCGGCGAAAAGCACGTGCTGCTTGATGGCGACAGGGAAGCTGAAGGCAAGGATTATTTCCGTCTTGCCGGCCTCGACCAGTCTTCCGATCACAGTCACGGCATCTGGGGTTATGACGACAAGGGTTCGGAATATTTCACGCTGCGCATCCGTAATCTCGAAACCGGTGAAGACCTTGCCGATGTCGTGGAAAATACCGGCGGCGGCGGGGCATGGGCGCCTGACGGCAAGAGCTTCTTCTATACGCTACAGGACGAAAACCACCGCCCCTCGAAGGTCTTCCACCACATCATCGGCGAGCCGCAGTCGGCCGACCGGCTGGTCTATGAGGAAAAGGACCCCGGCTTCTTCATGGGCGTTGGCGCGTCCGTGCTCGACGACTTCATCTTCATCGACATTCACGACCATGAGACCAGCGAGTACCGCATTCTTTCCACCAAGGACCTGATGGCCGAGCCTGTCGTGGTTGCGGAGCGCGAGGAAGGTATCGAATATTCGATGTGCGAAGGCGGCGATGTCTTCTACATCCTCACCAATGACGGCGATGCCAAGGATTTCCGCATCATGGAAGCGCCGGTGACCGCGCCGGGCAAGGAAAACTGGAAGGAGGTCGTGCCGCACGAGCCGGGTCGCCTCATTCTCTCCGTCGATGCCTATGCCCGCCATCTGATCTGGCTGGAGCGCCGCGACGGCCTGCCGCGCATCGTTATCCGCGATCGCCGCACGGGCGAGGAACATTCCATCGCCTTTGCCGAGGAAGCCTATTCGCTTGGCCTGCATGGCGCTGCAGAGTACGACACCGATGTCATCCGCTTCTCCTACTCCTCGATGACGACGCCGAGCCAGTTGTTCGACTACAATATGGTGACGCGCGACCGCACGCTGCTGAAAACGCAGGAAGTGCCTTCCGGCCATAATCCCGACGATTACATTACCCGCCGCATCATGGCGCCTGCCCATGACGGCGAGTTGGTGCCGGTCTCGCTGCTTTACCGCAAGGATGTAGCGCTCGACGGTTCGGCCCCCTGCCTGCTTTATGGCTACGGCGCCTATGGCATTACCATTCCCGCTTCCTTCTCCACCACAACGCTGTCTTTGGCAGACCGTGGCTTCATCTATGCCATCGCCCACATTCGCGGCGGCAAGGACAAGGGTTTCGAGTGGTATGAAACCGGCAAGATGAAAGACAAACAGAACACATTTAAGGATTTCATCGCGGCTGCCGATCATCTGGTCAAGGAAGGCTTTACCTCCTACGATCGCATCATCGCGGAAGGCGGTTCGGCAGGGGGAATGCTGATGGGCGCCGTCGCCAACATGGCCCCGGAAAAATTTGCCGGCATCATCGCTGCGGTTCCCTTCGTGGACGTGCTGACGACCATGCTTGATGACACGCTGCCGCTAACCCCGCCGGAATGGCCGGAATGGGGTAATCCGCTGGAATCGGAAGAGGAATATCAGTGGATCGCCGCCTACAGCCCCTATGACAATGTCGGGGAAAAGCCCTATCCGCCGCTGCTTGCGCTTTCCGGCCTCACCGACCCGCGCGTGACCTATTGGGAACCGACCAAATGGGTGGCGAAACTGCGCGAAAAGACGACGGGGGAAGCCCCGATCCTGCTCAAGACCAACATGGCGGCTGGCCATGGAGGCAAGTCGGGCCGTTTCCAGCGGCTGGAAGAAATTGCCTTCGAATATGCCTTCGCACTGAAGGTCGCGGGCAAGGACACCGTCTGACACGCTGAATGCAGAAACGGGCGGCGATCCAATCGTCGCCCGATCTTATTTTGGACTAAAATACCTGCAAAAATCTCGTTATTGAATATTTTTTCCACAAATTATCATACGCATCTTTTATTTAAATAACATCTTTATCGACATTGAATTTTTATTTCCAGTTGCTGCAACTCATAATATATCTTCCGCAAACGCAAATAATTACCATGTATTACGTCACCTGAAAAAATGTTCCGGAAATCGAACGCATGGCTGCGTTGCGCCATTTCGCATTGCAATATCACTTTTCGGCCGTATTATCCGGGCCGTTGACATATTCATGCGCCTTTTCGCCGCCTTTCTCGCGGCAATCCTGCAGCACGTCTTGCGGATAATCTTATCGCCGGATTTTTTCGGCTTTTTCATGCGCCATGTCAGTTCGCCCTTGGCAATCCGGGCTTTGCAGTGCTCCCGCTTTGCCAATTGAAAACACTGCATCAGACTTGGAGGTCTCCCATGAAGAAACTCCTAGCCTCGACCATTCTCGTAACGGGCTTTACCATCGCTGCCGGTGCAGCAAATTCCGCCAACGCCGCAGAAACATGTGGCAGCGTCACCATCGCCGAAATGAACTGGGCATCCGCCGGTGTTGCGGCTTACGTCGACAAGTTCATCATGGAAAACGGCTATGATTGCACGGTCAACGTCATCAGCGGCGACACCACTCCCACATTCACCTCCATGAATGAAAAGGGCCAGCCGGATATGGCGCCCGAAATGTGGGTGAATACCCTTGGCGCCCCCTATGAGGACGCCGTCAAGAAAGGCAACCTGATCCAGGAAAGCAAAATCCTGAGTGAAGGTGGCGTTGAAGGCTGGTGGATTCCCAAATATCTCGCCGACGAACACCCCGATATCAAGACAGTTGAGGACGCACTCAAGCATCCCGAGCTTTTCCCCGCGCCGGAAGACGCCAGCAAGGGTGCCGTGTTTGGCTGCCCGCCGGGCTGGGGCTGCCAGCCAACGACCGCCAACCTGTTCAAGGCACGCAAGGCCGACGAGAAGGGCTTCGCCCTGATCGATACCGGCTCCGCCGCGGGCCTCGATGGCTCGATCTCCAATGCCTATGAGAAAAAGCAGGGCTGGCTCGGCTATTACTGGTCCCCGACGGCCATTCTTGGCAAGTACAACATGGTGAAACTGGACGATGGCGTGGCACTCGACCGCGAGGCCTACGACAATTGCATCGCCAAGCCTGATTGCGCCGATCCCAAGCCAAACGCCTATCCGGTGGCAGAGGTATTCACTGTTGTCACCAAGGACTTCGCCGAGAAGGCCGGTCCTTCCATCGACTATATCCGCAAGCGGCAGTGGGACAACGAGACCGTCGCCAAGGTTCTGGCCTGGATGGATGAAAACCAGGGCACCAACGAAGACGGCGCGGAATATTTCCTCGAGAACAACGAGGATATCTGGACGAAGTGGGTTTCGCCCGAGGTGGCGGAGAAGATCAAGGCTTCGATGTGATCGTATGGGTGAAAGGGAAAAGCTTCGGTTTCCATCCGTGGCTTTACCCCCCTCTGCCCTGCCGGGCATCTAGATCGGCTGGGCTCACCCTTCTCACAAATCCGCAACCTGTTTGATGGGCGAGACTTTGTCTCGGATCGATCTCCCCCCTTGTGGGGGAGATGTCCGGCAGGACGGAGGGGTGCCCCGCGCTCCAGCCTCGACCACCCATCCCCCAAAACCCAAAGGGAAAACAACAATAATGGCCCTCTGTAACTATCTGCCGGATATGCTGTGCAAGTTTCCGGCCATCGATAACGGCACGATGCGTGTGGCACGCAAGACCATCGATGACGGTTTTCGCGATATCGTGCGCAATTACGGCGATGCGATCGATGTGATCGTGCATCCGCTGCAGCTCTTTCTCAACTCCTCGGAGCGGCTGTTCATCCAGACCCCGTGGATCGTCACCATGCTGGTCATTCTGGCGATCGTGCATCTGGCCGGGCGCAGCTTCAAGATCACCGGTGGCACGGCCATCTCCCTGCTCATGATCGGCGCAGTCGGCCTCTGGCGCGACGCCATGACGACGCTTTCCATCGTCGCCATCGCCACGCTGATCGCCATCGTCATCGGCCTGCCGCTCGGCATTTTGATGGGACGCTCCGAACGGTTGCAGCGTATCATCAATCCCGTGCTCGACGTGATGCAGACCCTGCCAAGCTTCGTTTATCTCATCCCCGTGGTGGTGATTTTCGGCATCGGCAAGGTACCGGGCCTGATCGCAGTGGTGATCTATGCCATTCCGCCCGTCATCCGCCTGACCAGCCTCGGCATCCGCCTGGTAGACCGGGAGGTGCTGGAAGCCGCCGATGCCTTCGGCTCCTCCAACGGCCAGAAGCTGTTCAATGTGCAGCTGCCGCTGGCGTTGCCCACCATCATGACCGGCATCAACCAGACCATCATGATGGCACTCGCCATGGTCGTCGTCGCCTCCATGGTCGGCGTCGGCGGTCTCGGCAAGAATGTGCTGCAGGCCATCAACAACCAGTTTTTCACGGTGGGCTTCCTGAACGGTTTCGCTCTGGTCGCCATCGCCATCATGTTCGACCGGGCAAGCCAGGCTTTCGGCAAGCGCCTGCAGAAATACCGCGAGGTCTCCCATGGCTAAAAGCATCGAAATCAGGAATCTTTACAAGATCTTCGGCAAGCATCCCGAGAAATATCTCGAAGCGGTGCGATCCGGCATGGACAAGGTCGAGCTGAACGACAAACACAACCATGTGCTCGGTCTCAACAACATCAACATCACCATGCCGGGCGGCAAGATCACCGTGGTCATGGGGCTTTCCGGTTCCGGCAAGTCGACGCTGATCCGCCACATCAACCGGCTGATCGACCCGACCGCAGGTGAGGTTCTCTACGACGGCGAGGACATTTGCGGCATGAGCACTTCGGCGCTGCGGAAATTCCGCCGTCACAAAACGGCGATGGTGTTCCAGAAATTCGGCCTCCTGCCGCACCGCACCGTGCTGGAAAACAGCGTCTATGGCCTCGATATTCAGGGCGTGCCACGCAAAGACAGCGAAGAGAAAGGCCGTTACTGGCTGGATCGTGTCGGTCTTGCCGGCTATGAGGATTATTATCCGAACCAGCTTTCCGGCGGTATGCAGCAGCGCGTCGGCCTTGCCCGTGCGCTTGCCAACGATGCCGATATTCTCCTGATGGACGAGGCCTATTCGGCTCTCGATCCGCTGATCCGTGTCGATATGCAGACGATGCTGCTCGACCTTCAGCAGGAGCTGAAAAAGACCGTGGTGTTCATCACTCACGATCTGGATGAGGCTTTGCGACTCGGCGACCACATTGCCATTCTGAAAGACGGCGAAGTGGTGCAGCAGGGCGACGGCCAGAGCATCATCCTTTCCCCTGCGGATGGTTACGTCACCGACTTCGTGCGCGACGTCAACCGCAGCCGCGTGCTTCAGGCCACCACCGTGATGGAACCGCTGACGGCGAAACCCGAGGGCATGTCGGTGCCGGAAAACGCGACACTGGAAACCATCGCCCGCGATATGTCGGAGGCGAACGAAACCAGCGCCCATGTGGTGGATGAAGACGGCAAGCCAGTCGGCGTCATCGGCCTCGACACGCTGGTGGCGGCGATGGTCACGCCGGCACCTCAGGAGACGGAGGCCGGGGTGGCAGTCGTGGAGGAAGCGGAAAAAATCCCGGAACCGGCGGCGCCTGTGGAAAAGGAAACTGCGTAATCCGGCACCAACAGGATTTGCCTTTCTTTCAGAGGACCGAAAAAGCCCCAGCCCCGCTGCGCAAAAGACATCGGAGCTGCCTGGCCGCGTCCAAACTCTTTCGTCATACCGGCCTAGAGCCGGTATGACGGGAGTGGGGTGTTTGGCGCCAGAGTTTGAGCGGCACAACAGGGTCGCCATGGCGAGCACGACGCGAAGTGTGGGCAAGGCCGGTAACGCCCGCCTTCCCATCCAACCATGCAAAAACGAAGCACCCCTTTGCCACGTGTCAAGCCGGGAACGACATTGCAATGCAGCAAGCGCAAGCTTCGGGCAAGCCGCCGCCGTTAACCATTTGTTAACTTTTGAACGCGGAATCACTGGCATGCAGATCGAAAGCAATATTGGCGGATACAATTATCAGGCTCGTGTCCGCGACATCGAAAAACCCGGCAGCGCGCAGAGCGCGCCCGAGGAACAGGCCGTTAAACGCGGCCCCGGCAACCCGACCGTTTCCAGCACCGTTCTTTCCCGTTCGCTGGCCAACGTGCTGTGGGCCGTCGGCAATGGCAGCGCGCCCGCCCACACGCAGGCTGCGACCTCCGCCGAGGACAAGGCAGAAGCGCAGGCCGAATGGGTGCGCAGCGCCTATTCCGAATACGAATAGATGATTCCGATCAGGCCCTTGCCGGGCTGACCTCCACCGTTACATGTGAGAGTTCATGTATGGCTGCAAGCTTCTGCTTGTAGAAAGCCGGTGCCTTCGGCACCTGCGAGTGGATGGCGACAATGGCGGCGTGATGCCCCGGCCCCACCTGCCAGACGTGCAGGTCGGTGATGCGATCTTCTTCCGTTTCCACGCTTTCACGGATTTCCTGCGGCAAGTCCTCCGTCAGCGGAACCGCATCAACCAGCGTCGTTGCCGTGGAGCGAATGAGTCCCCATGACCAGCGGGCAATCACCACACCGCCGACAATACCCATCAACGGATCGAGGAAGGACCAGCCGTTCCACTTGCCGAGCAGCAACGCGACAATGGCGAGAACGGAAGTCAGCGCATCGGCGAGTACATGCAGATAGGCTGCGCGCAGATTATTGTCCCTGCCGCCCTTCGCTCCGTGCTCGCCGTGATGCGCGTGCGAGCCGTGATCGTGATGGGCGTGGCTGCCATGGCCGTGATGGGCATGCGAACCATGTGCGTGACCATGGCCATGGCCGTGATCGTGGTCATCCTTCAACAGCACGGCGCTGACGAGATTGACGATGAGACCGATGACGGCGACGAGGATCGCCTGATTGAAGTCGATCTGAACAGGATTGAAAAGCCGCATCGCACTTTCGACGGCGATGAGCAGCGCCACCACCGCCAGCACGATGGCGCTGGCAAAACCGGCGAGATCACCGAACTTGCCGGTGCCGAAGGTGAAGCGCGGATTGCGCGCCTCGCGCCGGGCATAGAGATAGGCCAGCGCCGAGATGAGCATTGCGCCCGCATGGGTGGACATGTGCCAGCCATCCGCCGTCAGCGCCATGGAACCGAACCAGTGGCCGGCGACGATCTCAGCCACCATCATGACTGTGGTCAGCGCAATCACCATCCACACGCGCTTTTCATTGCGCTCATGGTTCCGGCCTAGGAAAACATGGTCGTGGCCGGACGCTGCGGAAAATTCGGATGTCGTCGTCATGTCGCTAATCCTGTTCGATCCTGGAATATTCTGTTTCACGCATGTCTTTTCCCAAAGCCGCGGACACTTTTGGGAGAGAGGTTAGCGGATGTAGGTCTTCAGCACCTGGGCCAGCTCTTCCGCCGCACGCGCCCGCTCGTCTTCATTTTCGGCGTGCACGACGTGCTCATGCAGATGTTCCTGCATCACCTCCCCCGTCAGGCCGGAAAGCGCACCGCGCACCGAGGCCAGCAATTGCAGCACCTCGCCGCAGGGCTTGGAATCGTCCAAAGCACGCTCCACCGCCTCCATCTGCCCCTTGAGGCGACGGATGCGAGCGAGAAGCTTCTCCTTGTTGCGGATCGTATGGGACATGAGTACCTCATATACTATAGGGGGGTATACTATATTGCGATGTTTTTTGGTTCAAGCCCTGCGCGACGCAACCTTCGCGAATGTTTCGACCCCTAAAAATACCCCATGAAACTTAGGGGACTCAGTCATGACGACTATCGCAGCAACAACCAGCAGCTATTACGCAACTCCGGTCCGAACCCTTGAGCCGACAAAGACCAGGGAAACAAATGCAACCACCGAGGCCTTGCTGGAACTGACACGGGCGGCACACCGCGCGATTTCCAGCGCCGAGAGCGTTGCCGTTTCCGCCGCACCTGCCGCCGCCAGCGTTTCCGCCGGACTTGCCGCAGCACTTTGGAACCTGGACAGCGGCGCACAGGCCACAACCGAACCGGCGGTAGATATCGCCGCATCAGCGCAGCCTGACGCCGCCTCCAGCATCGAGACAGAAGTTCTCAAAGCCCTGGCGCAGGCACTCGGCGTGGATGCTGCCGCCTGACACCCATTGAACGGCAGGCTGAAAAGCTATATCTCTAGAGACTAGAGCATCCGGCTCGTTCTTGTCCCGGCTGCTCTTGAGGATATGGAGAAGGCAATGCTGTCCATCGGTGAATTGTCCAAACGTACCGGCGTGAAGGTTCCGACGATCCGCTATTATGAGCAGATGGGCCTCATCCGCGAGGCAGACCGCTCGGAAGGCAACCAGCGCCGTTACGAAAAATCCGATCTCGAAAGGCTGGCTTTCATCCGCCATGCCCGCGATATCGGGCTCAATATTGACGCTATCAAAGAATTGATTGCGCTCAGCCAGCACCGGCAAATGCCGTGCGAGGGTGCGGACCGCATTGCCGCCGAACACCTCGCCCATGTGCGCGAAAAAATCAGCAGCCTCAAGAAGCTCGAGCATGAGCTGGAACGTATCGTCTCCCATTGCCATGGTCATTCGATCGAGGATTGTTACGTCATCCGCGCACTTTCCGACCATGGCATGTGCGAAGGCGAGCATTGAGGCTGAAGAGCAGGCTTGACAGATTTCAGATTCGAGCGCATTGCATGGACATGATCAACGAACGCGCACCCATCTCCTGCTCGTACTTTTGGGCCTACCTGTAAAGGGCGGCTCGACAGATCATTTTGTCAACAAGCCGCCGTCAGGCGGCTTTGTTGTTTTTCAAGCGTCCTGACGGCATCGATAAAACCGAAGGACCAGAAAAATGACCGAAGATAGTTCCCTTACACTGGAAAGACCGCCCGTCGTCATCATTCGTGGCGCACGCAAGACCGATTTGCCTGAGCTCAATGAGATGATCACCCTGCTTGCCACCTTTCATGGCGATGCGGCGGCGATTACGCCGGCGAAACTGGAACGCGACCTGTTCGGCCCGCTTCCCTGGGTGCATGGGCTGGTTGCGGAAGCCGACGGCGCATTGATCGGTTACGCCCTGATGCTGCCGCTCTACAGGGCGCAGGAAGGCCGCCGCGGGCTTGAGCTACACCATCTTTTCGTGCGTGACGGTCACCGCGGCCATGGCACCGGCCAGCACCTGGTTTCCCGCGCCCGCGATATCGCCAAGCGCCTCGGTTGCGACTATCTTTCCGTCAGCGCCACGACCGGCAATGTCGCCGCGCATCGTTTCTACGAAAGCATGGATTTCGCGCCGCGCCCGGTCACCGGCATGCGCTACATGCAGTCTATCGCCTGATTGCAACCTTTGGAGACGGCCATGACACGGATTGCCATTGCGCTTGCGCAGGATTTTGCGGACTGGGAACCGGCGCTGCTTGCCGCCGCCGCGCGCGGCTATCTCGGCGTCGAGATCGTTTACGCAACCCCGGACGGCCGGCCCGTGGTTTCAATGGGCGGGCTCAACGTTACGCCCGACACATCATATGACGCGCTTGATCCTGCTAACATCGATGCGCTCGCCATTCCCGGCGGCCTTAGCTGGGAAAAGGGAACGGCTGTCGATCTTGGCGGGCTGGTACAGCGGTTTCGCGAGAAGGGCCGACTGGTTGCCGGCATCTGCGCGGCTGCCAGCGCGCTTGCAGGCACGGGCGCCCTTGATGACGTCGCCCATACCGGCAATTCGCTCGCCTCTCACAAGGCCTCTCCGTCCTATCGCGGCGAAGCGCTCTATCGCGACCAGCCGAAGGCGGTCAGCGATGGCGGCATCGTAACCGCAGCCGGCAGTGCACCGGTCAGTTTCGCAGTGGAAATTCTGAAACACCTCGGCCTCTTTGGTCCGGAAGCCGAGGCGGAACTTGGAATTTTTGCGGCGAACACCGGTGAAGCTCACCTTGGTGTCGAGAGTTTTGCGGATCCTCCCACCCTCATTCCTGTGCTTGTCACAGGAATGAGGGTGGTGGAGAAGTTAAGCCGCGAGACCATCACAAATCACCCCTGATCAAGCACCCGGCAGACACGGGGCGCGACATCCCCGCACTCCCCCGCAATCGCACGGCGGATATCGCGGCTGTTGAGATGCAGACTGCGACCGGCCGGTAAAGCCGAGCGTTTTATCTTGGCAAGGGCTGCGGCCGTAAAGGCAGCCTCATTGTCATGAAAATAGGCGAGCGCCGCTTCCCGTTCCGGGCTGACGACGAGGACTGCCTTGAAGGCAAGGCGGTGCACGGCGCAGAAAGCGCCGTGACCGGGAACGGCAAAACGCAGCGCGTCGAGTTCCTCACTCCATTCGGCTGCGTCCTGCATGGTTTCAAGCCTGCTGGAAGCGCTTCAGGAAAAACGCGCTCAATGTTCCGAGCAAGGCCCAGAAGACAAAGCTGGTCACGGCGGCGGCAACGATGAACTGTCGTTCCAGCGGCAGCGGTGCCAGCGCATGTTCACCTTCCGGCGGCAGGGGCGCGCCCACCACATGTGGTGCAACGATCAACACCAGTGCGAGCACGATTGCCCAGGGTTCGCGGCGGAATGCGATCAGCGCAATGCCGCCTGCGGTCGCCGCAACCGTCGAAAGCCACCAGATTTGACGCGCCTCAAGCGCGGCCGCCGGGCTGCCCGGTAGTTCCGGCGGCAGGCCGATCATCGGCGCAAGCATGACGGCGGCAAAACCGGCCACACCCCACAAAAGGCCTTCGCGCCAGCCGGCATCGGTGCCGCGTAGCGAGATGAGGCCGGTGAGCACCAGTGCATAACCGATGGCGGTCAGCACGTTGGCGGCGACCGTATAGGCGGTGCGCTCGAGGCCGTCGGCCGGAGACCAGGCTTCCTCGTTATGTTCGTGCGCGGGAACGGCAGCGCCGGTCGTGGCCGGAGCATCGTGGCTGTGGGGCGCTTCGCCACCCGCATTTTCATAGGTTTCCGCCTTCAGGATCAGCGGCGTGGTGCCGAAAGCCTGCATGGCCGAAACGGCGAAGCCGCCAACGATGCCGACGAGGACGGCGGTAAAAACGATATTGCGAAAGAACGACATGCTTTTTCCCTCAATGGCAAGGGAAAGCATTGGCATGACGTGTGTCATGCGCAGCGTTGTGAACGGCTTCCACATGCGAAAAGCCGACAAAACCGACGACGAACAGACCAAGCACGATCGCCGTCAGCGATTGCGCCAAGCTCCCCGTTTTTGCTGAAACGGCGGCATTTACCGTATTCTGGTTGATGGACATGGTGACCCCTCTTACGGCGCGACCCCGCGCCTTTAGACGCGGCGGAACGGCAAACGCCGTACAGCCGCATGCGATACACTTCACCACGGGGATACGAGACTGACACAGGGCGGCACGTTCAAGCACCACCACCCTGAAATTCCGCTCTTCCGGACACCCCGCCGGCATGGACATTTCCGTGATGGCAGGTCTCCTGGCTTACGGGTCAAAACCTGAAACACCTTCCCGGCATTGCCCTCGCCCATATCCGGCGAGATGCTTACCAGTGGCATTTCGTTTCAGGCTCTCCGCTCACAGTTGCGGGGGCAGCCACGAATGAGGATGTCTCCCTATCGTGTTCCCTTTTCACCTTCCGGAACGCCCGGAAGGAACCATCACAGGATCGTTATCCGATGGGTGTGGGTGGGAGTCAATGGCAGGCCGGCGTGAGAATCGCGCGCCGTGGCTGGATGCCGGATCAAGTCCGGCATGACGGCAAAGGGCTACCGTGCCGGGATGGCCTTCAGATAGGCGGCGATCGCATTGCGGTCATCAGCCGTCAGATGCGCCATATTCTGCTGCACCTTGACCATGGAGCCGCCGACGCTGTCGAATTCCGGGGTGAAGCCGGTTTCCAGATAGTTGGCAATATCGGCCGCCTCCCAGCTTCCGACGCTCTGCGAGCCGGGGGTAATATCGGGAATGCGGCCCTCGCCTTCGGGATTTGGACCACCGGCCAGCCATTTGCCATCGAGAAAACCACCAAGCGCATTGCGCGGCGTGTGACATTCGCCGCAATGGCCCGGGCCTTCCACCAGATATTGGCCGCGCAGCAATTCGGCATTGGCATCGGCAAGCTCGACGCGGGGTGGCGCGGATGTATCGAAATAGAGGAATTTCCAGCCGCCCAATGCCATGCGCATGTTGAAGGGGAACGGCAGTTCGTGATCCGGCACGTCATTCTGGCTGGCGGGCAGAACCCGCAGATAACCGAAGAGGTCGTTGATGTCCTTCTGCGTCATGCGGGCATAGGAGGCGTAAGGGAAGGACGGGTAGAGATGTTCGCCGTTCTTGCCGACGCCGCGCGTCATCGCATCGCCGAATTCCGAAAGCGTCCAGCCGCCAATGCCATGCTGCGGATCGGAGGAAATATTGGGCACATGGAAGGTGCCGAAGGGGCTTTTCAACGCTTGCCCGCCCGAAAGCGTCAAAAGCGCATCGCCCTTGGCATCTGGTGCCGCATGGCAACTTGCGCAGCCGCCCGCCCAGAACAGCGTTTCGCCATTGGCAAGGTCCGGCTCGCCAAGGCTCACCCAGTGGCTGGGTGCCTGACGCACAGGCGCGGTGACCCAGGCGAAAATGCCGAAACCGGCAATGGCCGCCACCGCGATCCCGCCCGCGAGCTTCGTCCAAATGGAGGCCATGACCCCTCTCCCCATTATCACCTGATGAGATCAGGCATCATTCCCGCTGAAAAAAACGCCGCCGGGAAGCGGCGTTCTTAATAGGATCACTTCTTTAGACGGTAGGTCTGGTGGCACGCACCACAATCGGCACCGAGGGTCTGCATGGCGGCGGTGACGCCTGCCTGATCGGCGGGAAGGCTGGCGAGGACCTTGTCCGCATCGGCACCGAGCTTGGCGGCCTTGGACTTGAAGTCATCGAAATTTTCCCAGATCGCGGGTGCCGCAGCACTGCCGGTCTCGCTGCCCGGGGGAAACTGGTCGGGGAAAGCCTTGGCGTTGGTGCTGATGGTCGTCACGGCAGCCTTTACGGCTTCGGCGTCATAAGGCTTCTGGCCCTTGGAGATGGCAGCAAGCGCCCCCATGGAGCCGCCGATCTGCTTCATCATGCCTTCACGTTTTTCGACTTCGCCGGCAGCGTAGACCGCTCCGGCGCAAAGACAGCCGAAAAGCATGGCCGCCGCGATGGTTTTCAGTTTCATACATTCTCTCCTTGATTCCGGCAGATGCCGAACGCGCGATAACGGCGCGAGGATGCCCTTTCCGCATGGCGAAAAGAAGTCACATTGCAGTGAATTTCCCCAAGAAAACAGAAGTCTAGGAGAGTGCTTCCCAAAGCGTAACCAGGGCTGCGGCAATCAGCATGAAACCGGCGGCGCGGCCGATGAAAATCGTCGCGGCAGGCGAGGAAACGAGCCATGCCCGGCTTTTATCCGCCGTCAGCGCCAGAGCGCCATAGACCGTGAACTGCGTGATGGCCACCATCGCGCCCATTACCAGACCCTGCATCCAGATTGGACCATAGTCGGGTTTGAGGAATTGCGGATAGATCGCCATCATGAAGAGATAGGCTTTCGGATTGGAAAGGCAGGTGAGCACGGCCCGCCAGAACGCCTTTCTGACAGAGGCGCTCGCCTGCGCTTCATCGCCATTGACGGTAATGGCGCTGCGCATCAGGCCGATGCCGATCCAGACCATGTAAGCGGCGCCGGCGACCAGCAGCGGCAGGAACAGCGACGGCATCCAGGCGGCAAGCATGCCGACGCCCAACGCACCGTAAAGTGAATGCACCATGCCGCCGGCGCTCATGCCGCTTGCCGCGGAAAGCCCGGCTCTTTTGCCACCCGTCAACGCACTTGCCAGCACGAACAGCATATCCATGCCCGGCAGGATGATGATGCCGAACAGGACCAGAAAGAAAAGCCAGAGATTTTCGGCGTAACTCATGTCAGTATCTCCCAAAACAGTTTTCGACACATTCGGGAAAACTCATGTTTCTCAATGTGTTTTGCTGCTTATAGGAAAAGCCAACTGACAGCGTTGTGTCAGTTGCGTTGGGAAACCACCGGGAAAAACGGCAATGCGCAAGGCATCGAGACTGTTCGAGATCATCCAGATCCTGCGGGTGGCGCGCAGGCCGATCACCGCGCAGACCATTGCCGAGGCACTGGAGGTCACGGTGCGCTCGGTCTATCGCGATATTTCGGCCCTTCAGACCATGCGCGTACCGATCGAAGGCGAACGCGGCGTCGGTTATATCCTGCGTCCCGGCTTCAACCTGCCGCCGCTGATGTTTTCCATCGAGGAGACGGAGGCGATCGTGCTTGCGCTCGCCATGGTCGCGCGCACGGGCGATACCGAATTGCGGCAGGCGGCCAAAAAGGTCAGCGACAAGATTGCGGCATCCCTGCCCGAACCCCTGTCGAAAACCCTGTCGGCCAATGCCCTGCACGCCTGGGGCAGCATCGCGCCCTCACCCGCCGGCGTCGATCTTGCCATGGTCAGGCGGGCGGTGCGCGACGAGGAGCGGTTGGACATAACCTATGGCGACGAAACCGGCGTGGAGACCCGGCGACAGATCCGGCCCATCGCCATGATCTATTATTCGGAGACGACCAATATCGTCGCCTGGTGCGAGCTCAGGCAAGCGATCCGCAATTTCCGCTCCGACCGCGTTCTGACCTGCAAGACAACCGGCAGCTTTTTCAAGATGGAAGGCGAAAGGTTGCGGCAATTGTGGATGAGCGGCTGGCAGAGCAATCAGCTGGGGACTTCGGAACGAACGACGAATCAAGCCGGCGCGTAAAAGCAACTGATTTAGCGCGTCTTTCAATCTTCGTTGTGTGTCGGTGCCCCCGTCTCAACCGCCATTCCTGTGACAGTAATGACGGTTGAGAGGGTGGTGCTGACTTCAAAGCAAGGCAGCGTTATGCCGCAAATGCTCCAGCACCCTATCGTCCTCGCGCCCGAAACCGCGGATGACGATTCGGTCGGCAAACACATCGGCAATGGCGAAGGTGTTCTGGTCGGGCGTATCCACCATGCCCTTGAAGTTGACGAAGTGAGTGTTGCCCAGCACCCCGTAATTGCCCTCATGATTATGGCCGCTGAACCATGCGACGACCGAAGGGTGTACATCCAGAAGATCAACGATGCGGGGCGCGTCCCACATATTATGGGCGTTGTTCGGATAGACCGGATAGTGGCAGAGAATGACCACTTGTTCACCCGCCGCATCCGCCTTTTGCAGAACGGTCCGCAGCCATTCGAACTGTTCGTCGCTGAGCGACGCATTCCAGTCCTGCGCATTGATCGCACCCACCTCGTGCAGGTGCTTCAGACGCTCTTGCGCCAGCGTGCGGCGTGGATCGCCGGGCGGCGGGGCAAACAGGCTGACCTCGTTGCCGTCAAGCACCACGAAACGTATCTCACCGATGGTGAAATCGTGCCAGGGCGACGCCATGCCGAGGCGGGAATGGATGGCGGACAGGTGTTCGGCGGCAACGGCGAAATCGTGATTTCCCGGCAGCATCACCGAAGGGTGGCGAAGCTGCTCGTAGACGCCAAGGATCGCATCGAAATTTTCAAAACCGCGATCGATGATATCGCCCAGCGTTACCACGAAGGCCAGTTCCTCGCGATTGAAGGCGTCGATCGCTTCGCCAAGCTTT
Organism: Agrobacterium sp. CG160-95; assembly: GCF_053521725.1. Taxonomy (NCBI): domain Bacteria; kingdom Pseudomonadati; phylum Pseudomonadota; class Alphaproteobacteria; order Hyphomicrobiales; family Rhizobiaceae; genus Agrobacterium; species Agrobacterium sp. CG160-95. The sequence goes on from NZ_JBNWDU010000001.1 coordinate 575,564, forward strand.
TTCGGGCTTTCGGCATAATACCGGCCCATATCCGGGCGGGGTTCGGCATCGGCATATTGGGGATCGGCAACAATGCCGAATGAGAAGAGCGGTGTGGTTTTTTCAGTCATGATGCGCCGCGATAAACCGGGCGGATGACAGGCTTGTGACAAATGGAAGCGACACGCTGGATTGTCGATCTCAAAAGCAGAACACCCGGCCTTTGGGGGGCCGGGTGCTCAAAAAATTACAATCCGCAAAACTTACTTGGAAGCGGCTTCGTAACGCTCCAGGACGTAGTCCCAGTTGATGAGGTTGTCGACGAAGGCTTCGAGGTACTTCGGACGCAGGTTGCGGTAGTCGATGTAGTAGGAGTGTTCCCATACGTCGACGCCGAGGATCGGTTCTGCACCATGAACCAGCGGGTTTTCGCCGTTCGGGGTCTTGGAGATTTCGAGCTTGCCGTTCTTGACGGAAACCCATGCCCAGCCGGAGCCGAACTGCGTGGTGCCGGCAGCGATGAAATCAGCCTTGAACTTGTCGTAACCGCCGAGATCGGAGGCGAATGCCTGTTCCAGCTTGCCCGGCAGCTTGTTGCCGCCGCCGTCCTTCTTCAGCCACTTCCAGAAATGGACGTGGTTGTAATGCTGGGCAGCATTGTTGAAGAGACCAGCATTGGTGCCAAACGACTTCTTCACGACTTCCTCAAGCGAAAGGTCGGAAAGACCGGCTTCCGCCGCCAGCTTGTTGCCGTTGTCGACATATGCCTTGTGGTGCTTGTCGTGATGGAACTCGAGCGTCTCGCGCGACATGTATGGTGCAAGCGCGTCGTAGTCGTAGGGGAGTTCAGGAAGTTCGAAGGCCATGGTTTTTACTCCTTTTTGCAGCGGGTTACCGCTCCTAGAAACCGTGTGAGCGGACCATAGGAGCGAACCTCTGTTTGGGCAACCTGTGAAATATCAAAATGTTCCGACAAAAGAGAAAATTCCTCTCAAGCCAGCCGCCACCACATTTGTTTCACAACCCTGGCGTACTGTTTTCCACCCTATCGGTTCGCTTTTGATGAAATTGCAGGAAGGAAATTCCATGACCCGCCCCATGATCCATCGCGCGCTGCTTCTCGCCGCCTTCTCCTCGCTGGCGCTACCCGCCGTCGCATCGTCTGACGATGCGTGGAAGGAATTCGTGGCGGATGTGCAGACGGCGTGCCTTGGCGCCGGCAAAGACATGATCGAGGACGCCAAGGTGGTGGTCGATCCGGTGGGCAGCGAGAATTATGGCCTCGCCGTCCTCACCGGCAAGGCCAAGGGCGCGGATGCGACGATCAGCCATATCTGCGTTTACGACAAGAAGACCAAGGCCGTCGAACTCGGCAGCGAGCTTGCCAGCGATACGCTGAAGGTTGAAATCCCCGGCTCTACCAAGCCCTGAGGTTTCAGAAACGGGGCGTGGTGTCGCCATCGCCCAGCGCGCGCTGCATCAGCACCGTGTCCAGCCACTGGCCGTGTTTCCAGCCGATGGACTTGAATGTGCCGACATGCTCGAAACCGGCGGCGCGGTGAACCCCGATGGAGGCGGCGTTGGCGCTATCGCCGATGACCGCAATCATTTGCCGGAAGCCGCGCGAAGTCGCATCCTCGATCAGCGCATCGAGCAGCTTGCGGCCAATTCCCATGCCCTTCATGGCCGGATCGATATAAACGGAATTCTCCACAGCAGCACCATAGGCCGGGCGCGGACGATAGGCGCCGGCATAGGCATATCCGGCTATCTTTCCGTCGATTTCGGCGACGAGATAGGAGTAGTTGCCTTCTACCAGCAGTCGGCGGCGCTCAAGCATCATATCCACGCTTGGCGGATCGATCTCGAAGCTGGCGCGGCCATGCAGCACGGCATCCCGGTAGATTTCGGTAATGGCTGGAATATCCGCCTCCTCGCAGGGGCGGATGGTAAGGCTGGAAATTGTGGGAAGGGTCATTCTCGTGTCCTGTGGTCATTCACGGCATTATTGTGCATTGCGGCTCAGTCAAAATAAAGATTATCTGTCTTATACAAACGATAAGGTTTTCTTTGATGATGGACCTCGATCTGCGGCAGGTGCGCAGCTTCATGGATGTCGCCGAACTCGGCAGCTTTTCCGCCGCAGCCGATAAGGCGGGGCTGACGCAGCCGGCCATCAGCCTGCACATCCGGCTGCTGGAAAAGCAGCTCGGTGTGCGGCTGATCGAACGGGTCGGCAGGCGCGCGCAGCCGACGGCGGCGGGCCGGGACTTTCTCATCCATGCAAGACGGATTGCGGAAGAAGTGGCGCATGCCATCGATACCGTAGCCCCTCATCGCAGCGGCGTGACGGGACGCCTGCGCATCGGCACGGGCGCCACCGCCTGCATCTATCTTCTGCCGCCAGTGCTGGGCAAAATCCGCCAGGTGATGCCGGGGATAGACATCGTCGTGCAGACCGGCAATACCCACGATATACTGAGGCTTCTCGAAGCCAATACGATCGATGCGGCGGTGGTGGCCCTGCCGGCCAGCGACCGCAGCCTCGATATCAGCGACATCCATCTCGATGAACTGGTTGCGGTTTTCCCGCATGGCACCATCAGCGACGCAACAATCCTGAATGCCGAGACGCTTTCGACACAGCCATTGCTGCTTTACGAGGGCGGCAATACGCGCAAGCTCGTGGATCAATGGTTTTCGGCAAGCGGCCGCACCGTTCAACCCGCCATGGAACTGGGCAGCGTCGAGGCCATCAAGAAACTGGCGGGCGCGGGCCTTGGCCTTGCCATCGTGCCACGCATGGCGATGGAGCATGAAGGTGCTGCATCGGGGCTTGAATGGCGCTCGCTCGAGCCGCCGCTCGAACGGCGGATCGCCCTTGCCCTCAGACGCGACAAGCACATGACCGCGCCACTAAGGGCGCTCGCTGCTGCATTGCCAAACCTGCAGAAACGATGAAGCCCGCGTCGGTTTCGGACGCGGGCTTCGATCTGTTGGTGCTTGCGACTTTTTGTTTCGTCATGCCGGACTGGATCCGGCATCCAGCCACGGCGCGTCTGCGCCGTGAGAAGAGTCGTACGCGATCAGAGAACCGATCGCGCTAGACCCCGAAGCCAAAGGCAATCTCGTCCTCAGAACTCGGTCCAGTCATCACCCTTCACGGCCAGCGCGGCATTGCCACGCGAAGCAGTGACCGGACGGGACCTGGACGGCTGGGAGACGGGTGCACGTGCGGGGCTTGCCTCACGCATGTGCCTTGCCGTCTCGCGCAATGCGGAGGTCTGCTGACCGAGCTGGAACTGCGCCAACAAAGCCTGGAGATTGGCACATTCCTGCGCAAGACCCGCACCGGCCGCATTCATTTCCTCGACCATCGCGGCGTTCTGCTGCGTAGCCTGATCCATGTGGTTGACGGCGGTGTTGACCTCGGAGAGACCGGCGGACTGTTCCTGCGCCGCGGTGGCGATGGCGTCCATATGCGTGTTGACGGACAGTACGAGCTGCTCGATCTCGGAAAGCCCGACGCCAGTATCGGCGACAAGCTTCACGCCTTCACCCACCGCAACGGCTGACGTGTTGATGAGCTGCTTGATTTCCTTGGCGGCCTTGGCGGAACGCTGGGCCAGTTCGCGCACTTCCTGTGCAACGACTGCAAAACCCTTGCCCGCATCGCCCGCCCGCGCCGCCTCGACGCCCGCATTCAGCGCCAGAAGGTTGGTCTGGAAGGCGATTTCGTCAATAACACCGATGATCTGGCCGATCTGGCGCGAGGAATGCTCGATGCGTTCCATGGCGGAAACGGCATCGCGCACCACCTTGCCGGAAAGATCGGCCTTTGCCCTTGCCTCACGCACCGTGTCACGCGCATCGCCTGCCCGCTTGGAGGTGGCCGAAACATTGGCGGTGATCTCTTCCAGCGCGGCAGCGGTCTCTTCCAGAGAGGCAGCCTGCTGCTCCGTGCGGCGGGAAAGATCGTCGGATGCCGACGAAACCTCGTGAGCGCCGCCATTTACCGTCTGCACGGACTGGCCGACACTTGTCAGCGCTTCGCGCAGTTGAACGACGGAGCTGTTGAAATCGTGCCGCAGCGCCTCGAATTGCGGTGCGAACGGCGTGGCGATCTCGCAGACCATATCGCCGGAAGCGAGACGGCGAAGACCGCCCGCCAGCGAACCCGTGGCCTGATTGAGCCGTTCTTCGGCCTCGGCCTCGGCGCGCTGCTGCAACTCGATACGGTCCCGCTCGGCCCGCTCGCGGTTGGCCAGGGCTTCGGATTCCAGCTGCCTGTTGCGGATTGCCGCCTCGCGGAAGATTTCCACCGCGCGGGCCATCTCGCCGATCTCGTCGCCGCGTTTTGCGCCGGCGACATCGATCGAAAGATTGCCGCCCGAAAGCTCCATCATCGCGTTGGTCAGGCGGCTGATCGGGCGGGTGACGCGGCCGACGATGACGGCAAGCGAGAGGATACAGAGCGCCAGTGTCGCGATGAAGACGACGAGATAGATCATCGCATCGATGAAGGCGTCCTGTTTGGCCTGTGCGGCATTTGCGTCCAGAACATCCATGGCGGCAGAAGCGATTTTCGCAATCGTGCCGAGGTTTTCGGTGACGGTGGTGCGCCAGCTGTCCATGGTGAAGGCAGGCGTGCGACCATTCATGAGATCGTCGATGAGCTTGGCGCGCTGCGTGCTGAAATCGCCCTTGAAGTAAGTCTTGTCCGCCGTGGCGTAGATATCCTTGAGCGATTGCGGCGTCGATTCATGCGTAACCAGATCGCCGGTCGCTTTCCAGGCGAAAGCCGCACCCGCATCGAATGCGCCGAGCTGCTGCATCTCCTGCGCCGTCAGTGGACGGTTCTGGGCAACGGCAGCGTTGAGAATGACGGTGGCGCTGCCGCCAAGGGCACGGGCAGACCAGCCGTAAGAGCGCAACTGGATCAAACCGGTCTGACCCTGATCGAGAGAGCGAACAGTGCCTTCAAGCGCCGTCGAGCCCGCCTCGAGCGAGGCGAGGAAATCGCCGCCGAGCGCCATTACCGTCTTGTCGAGCCCGCCTTCGCGCCGGTCGAGCGGCAGCGAAACGTTGGCGTCAACCTTCTTTCGCAATTCGACGAACTGCGCGTAGACATCTTTAACGCGCTTCAGCGGTGCCTGAAGCTGCGTGTCTTCAAGCGACGAAGACTGCGTGAGGAATGCCGTCATGGCAGCATCCACCTTCTGGCGTGCGGCCTGCACGCTGGCGACGCTGCCCGTCGATTTCGACGGATCGAGCGTCAGTGCCGTGGCGCTGTCGCCGCGTTCACTGCGGAAATTCAAAAGAGCGTTGAAAAGAAGCTTGTCGAGCGAGACGAGTTGCGCAACCTCTGAAAAGGTGCCGGCGCGATTGGCCGACCGCCACAACTCGTTTCCGACCAAACCGGCCAGCGCGAGGCTGATGGTAAGAAAAAATCCTACAAGTACATTACGAATGCTGAAAGACATCTGGCGGCCCTCGTTAGCCGGAAGGGAAGATGCTGCAAACTACGTGTGGTTTGTCTAAAATTGGATTAAATTCCCCTCAGTTTTCGCGGGAAAATACTGCACTGCAAAAACAAAAGGCCACGGCAAGCCGAACGCCTGCCATGGCCCTGATCGAAATACCTGTCAGCCTTGCCCACCAGACAGAAAATCACATTCGATTTTCGTCCGTAACGATGCGCAGATTAAAGAGAGTCAGAGCGTCCGGCAGGACGCACGGCGCTCTAGACGTCTGCGCCGAGACGTGCCCAATCCATGTAAAGATCGAGCGCCTTGCGGGCGACCGGGCCTGCCTGCAATGCGCGGTCATCCAGTTTCACAACAGGGGAAACCTTGGAATAATTGCCCGAGCAGAAGATTTCATCCGCCCCGCGGAAATCCTCGACCGACAGGGTCGCTTCGCGCACTTCGAAACCGGCCTGGCGCAGAAGGCTCATCACCCGCGAACGGGTGATGCCCGCAAGGAAGGTGCGGTTCGGAACCGGGGTGAAGACGACGCCGTCCTTGACCATGAAGACGTTGGACGATGCCGATTCAGCGACATTGCCGTTCATGTCGCACATCAGGGCGTTGTCGAAACCGCGTGCACGGGCTTCCAGAATGGCACGGCCGCTATTGGGGTAAAGGCTACCGGCCTTGGCATCCGTCATCGCGGTTTCCGGTGAAGGACGGCGCAGCGGCGAGACGGTGAGTGTCAGCGATGCGCCGGCATTCATCGGCGCTTCGAAAAGGCACAGCGCAAAACGGGTGGAATTGGCATCGGGCGCGACGACGCTGCCCGGCGAACCGTGTTCTGCCCAATACATCGGCTTGATGTAGATTTCGGTCTTGCCGTCGAATTTATTGACGCCTTCCAGCGCCAATGCCTCGATCTCTTCCGCCGTCATGGTCGGCTTCATGCCCATGTTGGTGGCCGAGCGGTTGACGCGCTGGCAATGCAGATCGAGATCGGGAGCCACGCCATCGAACCAGCGCGCGCCGTCAAACACCGTGGAGGCCAGCCACATGGCATGCGAGGTCGGGCCGATGAGCGGCGGATTGCCGGGCAGCCATTGACCATCAACATAGGTCCAGGTGGTTGATCGGGGTGCGGTATCGACGGTCATGACTGTCTCCTGTCTTGAGCATCTCCGCCTTTCTGCAAAAAGCGAAAGAGCTCCATCTTTTTCGTCCTGCCACATTGCCGCACGCAAAACCGCTTCGCACTTTCGGTGGCAATGCTCTGAAATCGGCGGGAGTGAATGCCTCTGACCGGGTGAGGTCAAGTTTTAATTGCCGCCATGTCTTATTTTGATGGAAAATAACAAATGCATGCCCTGACAAAGACGTTTTGTGAGGCGAAACAAAAGGTTGATGAATAGATCCATCACAATAATTCATGCGTTGGATGATGGCGGGGGGATTTCGCCCATGCGATGCTGGCAGTCTGACGGCGCTTGCAACGCCCCTTACCATTCTTGTTCGCCGATCCGAATGCAACACGTCAGCAGGAGAAAATCATGGCATGGTCCGCCCAGCAATATCTGAAATTTGAAGACGAGCGGACACGCCCGGCAAGGGATCTTCTGGCGCAGGTGCCGCTGGAGCGCGTGCTGAACGGTTACGATCTGGGCTGCGGCCCGGGCAATTCCACCGAGCTTTTGACCGATCGTTACGGCGTCAACGTCATCACCGGCATAGACAGCGACGACGACATGCTGGAAAAGGCGGCGGACCGGCTGCCCAACACCCGTTTCGGCAAGGCCGATCTCGGCAACTGGCGGCCCAGCCAGAAGGCGGACCTGCTTTATGCCAATGCGGTGTTCCAATGGGTGCCGGATCATCTTGCCGTTCTTTCGCAGCTGATGGACCAGCTGGAAAGCGGCGGCGTGCTTGCCGTGCAGATGCCTGACAATCTGCAGGAGCCGACACATCGCGCCATGGAGGAAACGGGAGCAGACGGCCCCTGGAAGGACAAGTTTGCGGATGGCAGATTACGCCGCAAACCCCTGCCCGCGCCATCAGCCTATTTCGATGCGCTGACACCGAAATCCGCGCGGGTGGATGTGTGGCACACCATCTACAACCACCCCATGAAGGATGCGGAAAGCATTGTGGAATGGGTGAAGGGCACGGGTCTGCGCCCCTATCTTGCCGCCGCCGGCGAGGAACACCGCGAGGCCTTCCTCAACGACTATACCAGGCGCATCGCAGCCGCCTATCCGCCCATGGCAGACGGCCGGCTGCTGTTGCGTTTTCCGCGCCTGTTCGTGGTGGCGGTGAAGAAGTAGCGTAGTTTTCGCCTCCCCTCATTCCTGTGACCAGCACAGGGATGAGGAGAGCTTAGAGTACGACATGGCTACGACACTATTTAGCCAATCGGCCTCAACGCATTATCTCTAACCCGCGAAGGCGTAGACCCTCAGACGATGGCCGTCGGGGTCGGCCGCAGTGAATGTGTAGCCGAAGTCCATCGTGCCGGGCTGCTGCAAAATGGCGATGCCCTTTGTCTTCCAGTCGGCGAAGGCTTCATCCACCTGCGCACCGCTTTCGACGCGGAAGGCAAGCTCGCCGCCACCGCCCCCCGTTAACGATGCCTTCGGCTCCACCGTATGCCTCGACCAGAGGCCGAGCTTCATACCGTTTTGAAGCACGAACAGGGAGAATGTCGGAGAGGCTTCGACCGGCTCTGCGCCGAGCAGGGCTTTATAAAATTCCGTGCTGGCCGGCGGGTTGTCGACGTAGAGAATGGTGAAATCGGGGTGGGTCATGGCTGTTCTCCTTGAGTTGCGGATGAACAGGTTCTAGCCTCCCGTGCTGTCAGTTTTTGTCAGCATGATTTTGTTGCCGTCGCTGTTTTTCCCGCTCGCGCCAGTCCTTCAGCAGGGACTGGCGGCGACGGGGATAACGCTTGTCCAGAAGGTTGAAGCTCTCGATGCGGTCGGCCCGGAAACTGCGGAAATCCTGCCGCGTCTCGCACCATGCCAGCACCACCCGCACCAGATCGAAAAAGGCGAGCGCGAAGGGCCAGATCACCCGCTCCGTCAATTCACCCTTCTCGTCGCGATAGGTCATCACGACCTTGCTCTCCTTGCGAATAATATCGCGAATGGCGGCGAGATCGACGTGGATGGTGGCCATGGCCTGCCCGGGGCCGACAAGCAGGGTGGAATTATCGAGCTCCTCACGCAGGGCATCGGGCAAAACGGCGGCGATCTTGACGAGTGCGGCGCGGGCGGCCTGCGCCAACCCCTCATCGGCACGGCCCGCGACCCATCGCGACCCGAGCACAAGCGCCTCGATCTCCTGCTGCGAAAACATCAGCGGCGGCAGCAAAAAACCGGGACGCAGCACATAACCCACACCCGCCTCGCCCTCGATGTCAGCACCCTGCGCCTGAAGCGTTGCTATATCGCGGTAAAGCGTGCGCAGGCTGACGCCGGTTTGCGCGGCCAGCGCCGTACCGCTGACCGGCATGCGGTGGGCGCGCAGGATCTGCAACAGATCAAGAAGCCGTTGTGAGCGCGACACGCGTGGTTCCTCCACATTCCGATCATGCCATCTACGACGTTTCGCCATCGACTGGTAGCCTCGCGCACAGCGCCTCGCAATGGCGAGACGCTTGAAACCAATGGCGCGGACACCAGTTAATAAAAGACCGCTTCCCCATCCGGCAGTCCTTGCCGGCCATGTTTGCAATAAACAGGAGAGACATGCATGTATGACGTCAACGCGAATGGCGCGAACATTCCCGCCCTCGGTTTCGGCACCTTCCGCATTCCGGAAGAGGATATCAGGCGCATTTTGCCGGAGGCGCTGAAACTCGGTTTCCGCCATGTCGATACGGCCCAGATCTACAAGAATGAAGGTGCGGTTGGCGAAGTGATCGCAAAGTCCGGCATTTCCCGGCACGATATTTTCCTGACCACCAAGGTCTGGGTGGACCGCTACCGCCACGCTGATTTTCTCGCCTCCGTCGATGAAAGCCTGCAAAAGCTGAAGACGGATTATGTCGATCTCCTGCTGCTGCACTGGCCGAAAAGCGATGTGCCGCTGGCGGAAAGGATCGGCGCGCTGAACGACGTGCGCAAGGCCGGAAAGGTGCGCAATATCGGCATTTCCAACTTCAACGTGGCGCTGACGGAAGAGGCGGTCAAACTCTCCGACACGCCGCTTGCCACTAACCAGATCGAATACCACCCCTATCTGGACCAGACGAAGGTGATTGCGGCCGCGCGCAAACACGGGCTTTCGGTCACTGCCTATTATCTGATGGCGGATGGCAAGGTGCCCGACGATTCGGTTCTGAAGGATATTGGTGCAAGGCACGGCAAGACGGCCGCACAGGTGGCGCTGCGCTGGGCGGTGCAGCAGCCGGATGTCGTGGCGCTTTCCAAGACCGCAACCGAAAGCCGCCTCAAGGAGAATTTCGACATTTTCGATTTTGCGCTCTCGGAAGAGGAAATGCAGGCGATCCACGCGCTTGCCAAACCCGATGGCCGCATCGTCAACCCCGGTCACCTCGCGCCCGACTGGGACGATTGACTGCGTGAACCCGGTCCGGTCTCACCGCTGCGTCAACGCCAGTTTCGCCCCGAGCGCCACAAACGCGGCGGCGAAACTGCGTCTCAGCCAGGTGAGTACGGCCGGGCGCGCCACAACCTGCCGCCTGACCGAGGCGGCAAAACAGCCGTAAAGCGCAAAGACCAGAAACGTCATGGCCATGAAGATCAGCCCGAGATCGACCATGCGCCACGTCGGAGAAACCTCCTCCGGCGCGATGAATTGCGGCAGGAAAGCAAAAAAGAAGATCGACAGTTTCGGGTTCAGGAGATTGATGAGGATAGCCTCACCGATGACCCGCCCTGCCTTGCGGTGCTCCTGCTTGTCGTCGATCTTCAGCGCCCCATCTTCCCGAAGCGTGTTCCACGCCATGTAGAGCAGGTAGGCGACACCCAGATATTTGATCACGCCGAAGGCAAGGGCGCTCGCGTGCAGAATGGCGGCAAGTCCGGTGATGGCGGCCAGCAGATGCGGCACGATGCCGAGCGTGCAGCCGAAAGCCGCGACGACGCTCGCCTTCGACCCTTGGGACAGGCCGGCGGCCAGCGTGTAAACCACGCCTGTTCCGGGAGAAGCGGCGATGATCAGGGATGTGATGAGGAATTCGGGCGTCATGGATTCTGCAGGTCCTGTTGAACGGAGGACAGGAGCATGACTGTGTCCGGCGCGGGGGTCTTGGATGAAATTGCAGCGTTGAGGCTTGGAGGCTCGCGTCTGTAGCCCTATTACCCCAACCTGCGCTACGAAGCCGCCGCCCTATACGCCGCGGGCGTCACTCCGAACTGCCGTACGAAAAACCTGTTCAAATGGCTCTGGTCGGAGAAACCGGCGAAAAACGCCACATCTGCGGGTGGAGCACCCCTGGCCAGCGCACCCCGTGCCAGATGCAGGCGTCGCTGCAAAAGGTAGCTGTGCGGCGTCAGCCCCGTGGTCTTGCTGAAGGATCGCAGGAAGCGGAACTGGCTCATGCCGGCCTCCTGCGCCAGATCGGTTAGGCGCAATGGCAGGGCAGGATCGTCATCGATCCTGCTTTTCGCCCGTCTTATGCTATCGGGCGCTGCCGTCTCGCGTGGTGTTGCCACAGTTTCCATTGCACCCACGAGCAGCATAAGGAGGGTCTCGTCGCAGCGAAGGGTGTCACCCGGGCGATCAGTTGCCGTCACGGCTGAAAAAAGCGCACGGAACCGGTCCGCCAGAGGCCTTGTATCGACGGGATAGGCGAATTCGAAAAAGCCATGATCCTTTTCGATGATATCGGCAATGGCGGCCTGCACGATATCGATGTCGAGATAGATCATCCGCCAGGCGCGCCCGCCCTCTCCGAGCGGAATGCCGTCATGAACCTCACCCGGATTGACGGTGATGACATCGCCGGCTTCAGCCTCCACCATGCCGCGCCCGCTCAGCGATTTCTGCGCGCCGCGCTCCACAAGGCCGATGCCGAACTGGTCGTGCATGTGACGTGGAAAAGAGCGGTCGCTATCCGCAACCACGGCAGCAATACCGGGCATGGCGGTTTTCGGCATGAGGAATTGACGGCTGCCCATGAAAAGCTGGCGCTCCCTTTAAAGAGCGCCACGCTATCACAGGCGATGCGTGCGAGACAGGGTCGGGCCTTTACGGATGCATGCCGTTGACCATCGAAAACACCTGATCGAAATTGCCGTTCTGCACGGCGAAACGCAGCGGCTTGCAGCGTTCCACAACCACTTCTTTCTCATCGGGGCGACCGCCGAGAATGTCCATCACTTCCGAAATGAAGGCCTCGAGCGGCATGGCTCTTTCGTCGCTTGCCTGGCCTTCCCCCATCAGCGTCGTCTGCACATAGGGCGGCACGATTTCGATGACCTCAACCGAGGTTTCTTTCAGCTGTTCGCGAAGTGCGACCGAGTAGGCATGGATGGCCGATTTGGTGGCGCTGTAGGTTGGGGTGACCACCATGGGCACGAAGGCCAAGCCGGAGGATACCGTCAGCACTGTCGCTTCAGGCTGCTTTAGGAAATGCGGCAGCAGCGCCGCCGTCAGGCGAATGGGCGCCAGAAGGTTGGTGGCGATGGTTTCCTCCGCCGTGTCCAGATAGTCCGGGGCCGAGGCGATGTCCTCCGGCCGCATGATGCCGGCATTGTTGATGACGGCGTTGAGCGTCGGATGTGTCTTGATGAGATTGTCGGCGAAAGAGCGGATGCCTTCGGCGTCGGTCGCGTCCATGACCATCGCGGCCATGCCGGGATTGGCGGCGGTTACCTCATCCAGCACATTCTGGCGGCGGCCGGAAATGACGACCTTGTTGCCCAACCGGTGAAACGCTTCCGCCAGCGCCCGGCCGATGCCGGAGCCGCCACCGGTGATGAGAATGGTGTTGCCTGTCGTTTTCATCGAAAAATCCTTTGCCTGTTGGATGACGGGAAATTAGCGGCTATACTCTCCATTCGTAAGTAGGCACCCAAAAGAATTATACTTACCCAAAGGAGAGTGTGAGATGAAACGGTATGCCGCCGATCCCATGATCGAGAACAGGCGCAAGTCTCCGCCGCCCACGGAAACCGATCCGGTCATCGAGGCGCTGGTTGAGGATATCATCGCGAAAGTGGCGGACAAATGGACGATGCTGATCCTTGAGGTGCTGGAAGAGCATGGCACGCTTCGCTTTACGCAGATCGGCAGGCTGGTTGGCACCATCAGCCAGAAGATGCTGACGAAAACGCTGAGGCAGATGGAAAGCGACGGACTGGTGCGCCGCACCGTGCACCCCGTCATTCCACCGCATGTGGATTATGGCCTCACGTCTCTCGGAGAGACCCTTGGCAGCGCCTTTTGCGGCGTGTGGATATGGGCGGAAACCCACCATGCGGAAATAGAAGAGGCGCGGCGCCGGTTCAATGAACAGCCGCCGCGCCCCGCTATCGAATAAAATGTCGCCTTACGCGAACTGGCTGAGGCCCGGAACCGAAGCGATCACCTGATCGACAGTCTCATCGCCCGCGTGCTGGCGAGCAACGGCGATGGTTTCCTTGGCGAGCGTGGTGATTTCGCTCATGCCGATGCCCTGGCTCATCAGTTGCTGGCCGAGACCCATGATGCCGCCGCCGCCGATCGCGCTCATCAATCCGCCCAGCAGACCGCCGCCACCAGCGCCCTCGCCATTATACTGTGCCACGAGATCGCTGGCACCCGGAATGGCTTCGATCATGCGGGCGATCGGACCATCTGCCGCCTCGCGCTGGAGAAAACCCAGAATCATGCCAACAGCCTTTTCGGCCAGCGCAGGGTCTATGCCCGCCTTTGCGGCGATCTGGTCAACGACTTCGTTCATTCTTGCCTCCTGTTGAAAAACGACGCCAACACCGAATAACTGACGTTAACGTCAACGTAAAACAATCTCATGCCGCATTCAAGCGGGCGGCAGGCGGGTGCGGCAACTTTCATGAAGCGGTTTTTCTTCATCGCCATCAAGCAGTTGTTGCGCCTTGAAACTGTCCTTATAAGATCATCACAACCATACTATGAAAAGGCCGCTTTGGCAGTAGCGGCCAGAGGGTGCCGTAAAAGTTCAATTCGGACATGACCATCTTCAAATCGATCGCGATTTAAGGGGCATGCATCAGTCGCAGGAGAAAATGGTCGATGTTGCAGGACGGACAGATCTATATCGGGACCAGCCGCAATCCGGACGACAGCCTGAACAAGGGTGAATATCTGGAGCTGAAATTCGGCAACCGCCACGGCCTGATCACCGGCGCAACGGGCACGGGCAAGACCGTGACCCTGCAGGTTCTTGCCGAAGGTTTCTCGCAAGCCGGCGTTCCCGTTTTCTGCGCCGATATCAAGGGCGACCTTTCCGGCATCGCCGCGCAGGGCGAAACCAAGGACTGGGTGCAGAAACGTGCCGAACAGATCGGTTTCACAGATTTTTCCTATGGCAAATCGCCAGTGATCTTCTGGGATCTCTACGGTGAAAAAGGCCATCGCGTGCGCGCCACCATTGCCGAAATGGGCCCGCTGCTGCTGGCGCGACTGATGGATGCTTCGGAAGCCCAGGAAGGCGTGCTCAACATTGCCTTCAAGATCGCCGATCAGGGCGGGTTGCCGCTGCTCGATCTCAAAGACCTGCAATCGCTGCTGAACTACATGGGCGAGAATGCAAGTGCGCTGTCCAGCCAGTTCGGCCTGATTTCCAAGACCTCTGTCGGTTCGCTGCAACGCGGGCTGCTGGTTCTCGAACAGCAGGGTGCCGCAAACTTCTTCGGCGAGCCGGCGCTGAATATTGCCGACATCATGCGCGTCGGCACGGACGGGCGTGGCACGGTTTCCGTTCTCGCCGCCGACAAGCTGATGATGAACCCGCGCCTTTACGCCACCTTCCTGTTGTGGATGCTCTCCGAACTCTTCGAGGAACTGCCGGAAGTGGGCGACCCGGAAAAGCCGCGTCTGGTGTTCTTTTTCGATGAGGCACATCTGCTGTTTAACGATGCGCCAAGGGTGCTCGTCGAGCGCGTGGAGCAGGTGGTGCGGCTTATCCGCTCCAAGGGTGTGGGCGTCTACTTCGTGACGCAGAACCCGCTGGACGTGCCGGAAACCGTTCTTGCCCAGCTGGGCAACCGCGTGCAGCATGCGCTTCGCGCCTATACGCCGCGCGAGCAGAAAGCTGTGCGCACCGCAGCCGATACGTTCCGCCAGAACCCCGCCTTCAACACAGCCGACATCATCACCACGCTCGGTACGGGCGAGGCTCTGATTTCGACCCTGCATGACAAGGGCGCGCCCTCCATCGTCGAGCGCACCCTTGTGCGGCCGCCCTCGGGCCGCGTCGGGCCGCTCACCGATGCCGAGCGCAAATTGCTGATGGATACCGGCCCGCTTGCCGGTCAATACGACAGGGATGTGGACCGGGAATCGGCCTTTGAAATCCTCAACGCACGCGCCCAGAAGGCTGCGGAAGCCGAAGCCGCCAAGCGCGCGGAAGAGGAAAATGCCTCCAGCCAGTCCGACAGTGCCTCGGGACGCTGGCGCCTGCCCGGTTTCGGCGACGAGGAACCCACAAAGGCCTCCACCACCGGCACCCGCAAGACGAGCGGTTATCAGCGCGAAACCGTGATCGAGGCAGCAATGAAAAGTGCCGCCCGCTCGGTTGCCACATCCGTGGGCCGCGCCATCGTGCGCGGCATACTGGGAAGCCTGAAGCGTTAAAACAAATAAGCCGCCCGGCCTCGATCGGCCGGGCGGTTTTTATCCTGTTAGCGTGACGGTTCACGGCTCGCGATAGAAAATCATGCCGCCGTGGTAGAGCACATCGTCGATGAACTCGCCATCGGCGGTAAAGCCGGTATCATCCCAATAGTCGATATGGTTGCCCCTCACCTCGTAACGCCCCTGATAGGCGCTTTTGCGTTGGCCGCGCGCCTCGTCGTAGCGGCCATCAGGCAAAAGCTCCTGACGGATATGGCCGTCGCCGGTGACCCACATGCCGATATAGGGGTGGCTTTCGGTCTCGGCCATCTTGTCCATATTCCCTTTCACGGCACGATTCTCCTGATGGTGGCCGGTATCGGCGGCGGCCGTTGCGAGTACAAGGGCAAGCGATGTCGAAACAATCTTCATTGGCCCGATCCTCCCTATGCGGCGGTCGGGCGGACGACGATTTCATTGACGTCCACGTCGTCGGGTTGTTCGATGGCATAGCGGACTGCGCGGCCAATGGCGTCCGGCTTCAATGCTATGGCCCGGTAGCTTTGCATCAACTCCGCGGCGGCCGGATCGGTGATGGTGTCGGCAAGTTCGCTTTCCACCACGCCGGGATGAATGCAGGTGACACGCAGGTCGCGGTTTTCCTGTCGCAGCCCGTCCGAAATCGCCCGCACCGCAAATTTCGTCGCGCAGTAAACGGCAGCCGTGGGCGAAACGGCGAGCGCACCGATGGAGGCGATGTTGACGATGTGGCCGGATGCGCGGGCGGTCATCTCAGGCAGAACGGCGGCGACGCCATAAAGCACGCCCTTGATGTTGACGTCGATCATGCGGTCCCATTCATCGACCTTGAGGGACGACATCAACGATAGCGGCATGATGCCGGCATTGTTGACGATAACGTCGATCCGTCCGAACGCCTTGCGTCCCGCCTCGGCAAAATCCTCGACACTCTGCCTTTCCGTGACGTTAAGGGGATGCACGACAACCTCAGCGCCCGTTTGGCGCAGTTCGTCGGCCAAAGCCTGCAAACGGTCCATGCGGCGCGCACCCAGAACCAGTTTCGCGCCTGCAGCGGCAAGTTCTCTGGCGATACCCTCACCTATCCCGCTCGACGCACCTGTTATGAGAATAACTTTGTTCAATGTCATGGCTTTCTCCTTGGCTTTACGGCTCGCTTTTTCGAGAGGAGGCCGTTGCAGGAAAGATAAAGCTTTGCCATTGTCGTGATAATTACCTCAATGATAACCTCCATGGATAGATTTACTAACCAATGAATGTTGATCTCAACGCGCTTTCCACCTTCTGCATGGTTGCCGAGGAACGCAATTTTCGGGCTACGGCGGACAGGCTCGGCGTAACACGGTCAGCCGTCAGCCAGACCATCCGCAGGCTTGAAGAAACGATGGGGATAGCGCTCGTTCAGCGCACAACGCGCAGCGTCAGCCTGACGGAAGCGGGGCAACAGCTTTACGCCGATGTTTCGCCATCTATCGGCAACCTCATGCAAGCGACACAGGCCGCCTCTTCCCTGAGTGGAATGCCTCGGGGGCAATTGCGGCTTGCCGTTTCCTCGATAGCGGAGCGCTTCTTGTCCGGGCCATTGCTGGCGCGCTTTGCTGAAATCCATCCGGAAGTGCAACTCGATATTGTCGTGACGGACGAGGAATTCGATATCGTCGCCCAACACTACGATGCCGGCGTGCGTCTGGGGGAGCTGATCGCGCAGGATATGATTGCCGTTCCGGTTTCCGGGCCGCAGCGGCAGCTCGCCGTCTGTTCCCCGCAATATCGAGATCGCGTCACCTTGCCGACGCAGCCGCGCGAACTGATCCATCACAAATGTATCGGCTGGCGCCCTCGTCCGGACGTGGCGCCATATCGGTGGGAATTTGCCGAAAATGGACGGGAATTCGCGGTCGCTGTCCAGCCGGACTTCACCACCAACGACATGCAGTTGATGATAAAGCTGGCCTGTGCCGGCGCCGGAATCACATTCGGCATGGAAGAGACCTTCCGTCCCTACCTGGAGAGCGGCCAGCTTGTTTCCATGCTGGAGGACCATTCTCCGACTTTTGCGGGATTTTATCTCTATTATCCCAATCGACGTCATCTTGCGCCGAAGCTCCGCGCCTTTATCGATCACGTTCGGCTACCGAGAAACCGGTAATCTGCCGGAGTAGCCTCCGGCAGATCGGTATATCAGCCCAGAAGGGTTACTTCTTCTGCGACAGCAGCGAGAAGAAAGCGCCCTGCGGGTCCTGGCAATTGACGATCCAGCTCTCGCCGGGAACCTCCATCGGGCCGTTGACGACCTTGCCGCCACCGGTGCTGACCCGGGTGATGGCGTCATCGATGCCGTCGACGTTGAAATAATAACCCCAATAACAGGTGGGCGCACCCGCCATGCATTTCATCATGCCGCCGACGACCTTGCCGTTATGGGCGAAGATGCGATACGGGCCCATTTCTGCGCCCATGTCAAAATCATGGTCCTTGGTCCAGCCGAAGACCTCACCGTAAAAGGCTATGGCGTCGTCGACATTGTTGGTGGCAAGTTCGTACCAGCCGACGTGACCCGGCAGGTTCTGCGTCTCCTGCGGAAAACCGCCGGTTTCCATCGGCAGCGGCGTCATGATGCACAGAACTGCACCGGAAGGATCAGCCACCACGGCGAAACGGCCGATCTCCGGGATATCCTGCGGCGGACGCCTGACCGAACCGCCCTTTTCCGCGAAAAGTTTTGCCGTGGCGTCCACATCGTCAACGCCGACATAACCGGTCCAGTTGGGAGGAATGCCCTGGCCCTTGTGTTCTTCGGTCAGTTCCATGATGCCGCCCATGCCTTTGCCATCGGCTTCCAGCACCAGATAGGGCATTTCCGGCGAACCGAAATCCTTGGTCTGCCAGCCGGCGACATGACCATAAAAGCGGGCCCCCTGCTCCATGTCAGGCGTCATCAGTTCAACCCATATGAATTTTCCGTGTGTATCGGACATTGAATCTCTCCGGGGTTATGGCGTCATTTTTCTGGCGATCGGCCGCCGCAGGACGCGGCAGCGCATTATTCGGCGTGATCGGGCAAATTCCGGCGGGGCGTCATGCCTTACGCTGGAACTCCGATGTCATGAAGGTCTTGAAACTGCCATCCGGCTGCCGGACGCTGCCGGAAAAGCTGCGGTTATTGTCGTCGTGCAGCACCAGCACGTCGCGATAGGTATCGATGCGGCCGGAACCGTCAAAGGCCGGTCCTTCCGCTTCGAGTGTCAGGGTCTTGCCGTCGTCTTCCAGCCAGCCCTTGTAGACCCAGAGATTGGTCATCAT
The DNA here is from genome assembly GCF_053521725.1 of Agrobacterium sp. CG160-95. Lineage (NCBI taxonomy): Bacteria > Pseudomonadati > Pseudomonadota > Alphaproteobacteria > Hyphomicrobiales > Rhizobiaceae > Agrobacterium > Agrobacterium sp. CG160-95. The sequence goes on from NZ_JBNWDU010000001.1 coordinate 594,112, forward strand.
CGACCCCACCCAGGTGCCGACGAAATGGCCCTTGGCAGGGTCGAAACCCACGGTGATGACAGCCGTCATCTCCGTCCCGTCAGGCATCTTTCCGGTGCCGTGCCCGATGATCCACAGCCCGCCGATGGAGCTGACGGTTTCGGTGAACCGCTGGGCGGGGTCATCGGGATCGTATCCCTCATGCCCGGAACTGGCGGTCATGACCCAGTCGCCGACGATCCTGCCCAGGAACGCGTGTTCCTTCTGCGGCTTGGCATTTTCCATTGTCGTCTCCTCCTCCTCGTCCTATTTCAGTGGCAGCAAGACGCGGCCTTGGGCTCGTCCTCGTACTGGTCGTGCCGGCGCACCCAATCCATTACACCGTCTTCATTACGGCCTTTTGGCACCAGATCGAGCAGCATCAATGTACCGAGCGTCTCTTCCATGCCGCGGGCATAGGCGGAATAGCTATGGTAGATCCTGCCGTCCTCGCCCTTGGCGAAAATGCTGACGCCGTGCAGGTCCTTCAGGTCGCCCATCGGCTCGATCTCACGGTAATTGTAGGTGATCGCCCCGCTCTCGATATCCTCATCACGGAAGGAGGCCTGATAATCATAGTTGAAGTCGCTGCCGTTGGCCGAGACCCAAGGGAATTTCCAGCCCATGCGTTTTTTATAGGCCTCGATCTTTTCGAGCGGTGCGCGCGAGACCGCAACGAAACCCGCATCGCCGTGCTTCAGGTGAACCATCGCACCATCGACATGGTCGGCGAAAAAGGAACAGCCGGTGCAGCCCTCCTCCCAGTCGGGTGCCAGCATGAAGTGGTATACGATGAGCTGGCTGCAATTGCCGAAGAGTTCCTTCAGCGATTTCGGGCCGGACGGCGCGTCGAAAATATAATCTTTCGTCACCTCTTCCCATGGCAATGCGCGGCGCGCCTCGTTCAGCCTGTCGCGCGCGCGGGTCAATTCCTTTTCCTTCACCAGCAGATCGCGGCGGGCCGCAAGCCACTCCTCATTAGAAACGACGGGATGAGACATGATCTTTCCTCCTTGGATCCGTCTTTCACCACGGCACCGCTCCGCCTCCATGGTGGGCGCCGCCTGTGTCTGCATTGAAAGCCAGGAAAACCGTCAGCAAGGCTACAGGTTCCGCTTGACTAATTACGTTGATATCAACATATATAGTCCATGTCAAACGCCAGCGTGATTCCTTTTTCGGCAACTCTTTTAGTGCGGGACTCCTGTCTTTGCCTGCATGCGCAACGTGCAGCGCGGGCGCTGGCGCGGCTGTTCGATAACGCATTGAAGCCCGTGGGCATCAACAACGGCCAATTTTCCCTGCTGATGTCGCTCAACCGGCCGGAGCCGCCGCCGATGGGGCCGGTCGCCAATCTTCTGGCGATGGACCGCACGACGCTGACGGCAGCGCTGAAGCCACTGGAGCGGCGTGGGCTGGTCAGTATCGAGCAAGACCCAAAGGACAAGCGCGGCAAGCGGCTGCGGCTTACGGTGGAAGGCATGGCCGTACTCACCGCCGCCTTCCCTATCTGGCAACAGACCCACGCCGAAATCGAGGCCCGCATCGGCAGCGGCGACCCCGACCGGCTGCGCCGCGACCTCATTGATCTCGGCTGACGGGAAAGCGGCATATTGCCACTTTTATCCGTGAAAATGTCATCTACCCGTCGTGCCGGGCGGCGAAACTAACGAGGAAGACGCAACAAGGGAGGAAACCATGCGTGTTATCGTTTTCGTAAAGGCCACTCGCAGCAGCGAGGATGGCATAATGCCGACCACCGAACTGATGGAAGCCATGGGCAAGTTCAACGAGGAACTGGTCAATGCCGGCATCATGCTTTCCGGTGATGGCCTCCACCCCTCCTCCAAAGGCAAGAGAGTTGTTTTCGATGGTGACAGCCGCAGCGTGATCGACGGCCCCTTCCCGCACACCAACGAGCTGGTTGCCGGCTTCTGGCTCTGGAAGGTGAAGGACATGGATGAGGCCGTGGAGTGGGTGAAGCGTTGCCCCAACCCGATGCTGGAGCGCAGCGAGATCGAAATCCGCCCGATGTTCGAAATGGAGGATTTCGGCGACGCGGTGACACCTGAAATCGCCGAACATGTGGAAAAACTGCGCGAGCGCGTGGCAAAACACTAAGGGCGCCGCGCTGGAGGGCTGGAGAATGCGGGTCGCCGTATTCTCCGGCACCACCCTCCTCTTCAAAAGCCATTGCCTCGAACCCCTGCCGCTGTTAATTGTTGGACTGTTGAACACGTATCAAGAAAGGAGGCTTCGCATGGATATTTCCTGCTTCTGGCGCAACCGCCAGATCTGCCACCTTTTTGCCCTGCAGACGCGTTTGCAGGGCTGACCGGAACACCAAAACTCTGGTTTGCCCGAAAGGCCGCGCAGAATGCAGCTTGTCTGCCGTTGCGCATGTTTTCACGACGGATCACCTCGAACCGATATCCCGTACTGCATTGTCGCAGACCACGGTTCGTCACAGATCCGTTTTGCCAGAGACAATTTCATGACCCTTATCACGCTTCGAAACCTCGGAATCATTCTGGGAAAGCCGCTTTTTTCCAATCTTGGCCTCACCGTGAATGCCGGAGACCGCATCGGCATCGTCGCCGCGAATGGCCACGGCAAATCCACCCTGCTGAATTGCCTTGCCGGTGAACTGGACGCTACCAGCGGTGATATCACCCGGCTGCGCGGGCTGACGCAGTCCATCGTCCACCAGCACCTGCCCTCCCCGCTTCTGGAAAAGACGATGCGGGACGCCGTACTTTCCGCGCTGCCGACGGATGAGATCGACAATGAGAGCTGGCGCGCCGACATTATTTTTGATGCCATGCTGGTGCCGGAACCCTATCGTCATCGCCATTTGAAAGAGCTGAGCGGTGGCTGGCAGCGACTTGCCATGCTGGCGCGGGCGTGGATCACCGAGCCTGACGTTCTCCTGCTCGATGAGCCGACCAACCATCTCGACCTCGAGAAAATCAACGTGCTGGAAAGCTGGCTCGGTCAATTGCCGCGCGAGACGGCGGTCGTCATCGTCAGCCATGACCGCGCCTTTCTCGACAATGTCACGAAGACCACGCTGTTCCTGCGGCCGGAAAATTCGGCACTGTTCCGGCTACCTTACGGCCATGCGCGCACGGCACTCGAAGAGGAGGATGCCGCCGATGAGCGGCGTTTCCAGCGCGACATGAAAACCGCGCAGCAATTGCGCCGGCAGGCCGCGAAGCTCAACAATATCGGCATCAATTCGGGCAGCGATCTTCTGACCGTCAAGACCAAGCAATTGCGCCAGCGTGCCGAGAAACTGGAGGAGAATGCGCGCCCAGCACATAGCGAGCGCTCCGCTGGCAAGATCCAGCTCGCCAATCGCGGTACCCATGCCAAGGTTCTGGTCACTCTGGAGGATGTGCCGGTCTCGACGCCGGACGGGACATTGCTGTTTCGCACCGGCCGGCAATTTGTCCACCAGGGCGACCGCATCGTCATTCTCGGCCGCAACGGCGTCGGCAAGACGCGGCTGATCTCGCTTCTGAAAGCGGCGGTGATGGATGAAGGCCAAATACAGGACGGCATAAAGACCACGCCTTCGCTGGTGGCCGGATATGTCGATCAGTCGCTTGCCGAAATCGACGACGACAGCACGCCATTTGCGCTCATGACCCGCCGATTCGACATTGGCGACCAGCGCATACACGGCCTGCTTGCGGGTGCCGGTATCGACATGGAAATGCAGAAACGTCGGATCGCAACGCTTTCCGGCGGCCAAAAGGCGCGGCTCGCCATGCTGGCGCTGCGGTTGGCGGAACCGAATTTCTACCTGCTGGACGAGCCCACCAACCATCTTGATATAGATGGGCAGGAAGCGCTTGAGGCGGAAATCATCAACCGTTCGGCCAGTTGCGTCTTCGTCTCGCATGACAGGAGTTTCGTGCGGGCGGTCGGAACACGTTTCTGGCTGATCGACAAGCGCAGGCTGGTGGAAGTCGATGATCCCGAAGCGTTTTTCACGTCGGCATGAGGCCCGTCAAACGGGCTGAGAGTAAAACAAGCGAAACGCCCGTCAGCCCAACAGGCTGGCGAGGCGTGGATCACCGGAAAAATCCGCGACCGCAAACCCTGTTCTGCGCATCGGAAATTCGCACAGTGCCTGCACCCCGGTCTTCGACAGGCGGATGCGCCAGCTCATCCGTTCCACCGGCATTTTTTCGGCAAAGGCTTTCGGCGACAGCACCGCGATATTGAGGCCGCCTGCGGGATCGCGCACCGAGCGGTATAGGATCGCCTCGATCTTCGCCAGACGCGCCTGCTCGGCCAGTGCCTGGCATGGCTCGTAATTCTGCAGGTCGGTCCACAGCGCCTCGTCCCGGTTCAATTCCGGTTGCGTCAGGTCCAGCGCCGCATCGGTGGCGATACGGGCAGCAAAGGCGGAATAGTCCGCGGGATTGGCAGGCAGCGGTGTGCCGGGAGATTCCGCATAAAACAGCAGCCGGTAGAAGGCCATTTCTGCAAGCGCGGTTTCCACCTTGGCTGCGGCATAATAAACGCCTTCGGTAAAGCCAGCCCGGCGGAAACGCGAGCCATATGGATAGGCCGCGCCATACCGGAAGGGCGTGGCAAGAAGATAATCGAGCCCGGCGCATTCCGGCGGAAATGGCCGCTTGCTCGCCTCCAGAATATCTTCCAGCAGCGATTGCTCCTCCACCGTATCCACCAGCTTCATGGTGGAAACCTGATGCTGCGCTTCCACCAGCCGCCAGTATTTTCCCGATGCGGCGCGCTTTTCAGACAGGAGCGCGTCGGGCGTCCAGATAGGAGAGGACATCGATCAATCCGGTAATGGTGGTGAGCCTCTCGGCAGGCACGGCGTTGAGCGCCGTATTGTGATTGCGCAGCCAGTTTTTGGCTACCGCCTCGTCGCCGCCGGCGATTGCATCCAGCGAACGGAAAACCCGGATCAGCAGCACCGCAAGCTCGAAAGACTTGGCGCCCGGCTCCAGCAGGAAATCGAGCCGCTTCATGCGCGACACCGTAGGGGCGGAAACACCGAGAATATCCGCGGTGCGGGCGGCATTAAGGCCCAGCCGCTCGGCAGCGGTCATAACGGCCTTGGTTACGACCCTGCCCTGCGAAGCAGGATCCATGGCAGTCTTGGCGTGAATATTCATGGCATAAATCCTTTCCTTAGAAAGAATATAGCACTTTTCTTTCCACAAACAAGAAGGCCGGGGATTAACCCGGCCTTGCTGCTGGAACTTGCTGGATCAGGCCACAGAGACCGGCACTTCCGTGGAGGTGCGCATGGCGTGGCTGTAAGGGCACACGATGTGAGCGGCGGCTACCAGTTCTTCTGCCTTTTCGCGCTCAAGACCGGGAATGTTGACCTTCAGCGACACTTCGATGCCGAAGCCGGTGCCGTCTTCGCGCGGCCCGATGCCAACGGTTGCCGTCACAGTCGTGTCTTCAGGAATCTTTACCTTGTGCTTGCCGGCGACAGCCTTCAAGGCGCCGAGGAAGCAGGCGGAATAACCGGCTGCGAAAAGCTGCTCCGGATTGGTGCCGCGGGCGCCATCGCCGCCGAGTTCCTTCGGAACGGTCAGCGTTACGTCGAGCACGCCGTCTTCCGACTTGGCGTTGCCGGCGCGGCCACCGGTGGCGGATGCTTTGGTCGTGTAGAGAATAGGCATGGCATTTACTCCCGTTGGGTTGGTGTTAGGTTTCTTATAATGCACAATTCAATTGTGCGCAATATAATTTTGCACATTGAATAAAAAATTGTTTTTTGCGATAATTTCACGAAATTTCGCCGCGCATCCATGTGGCAGGAACCGAAAGGCAGGGCTGATTGTTCCCTTCCAGGTTGATTTTTGGAGCAGAACAATGGGCGCACAGAGCGACGACACCAATTTGGAAAGCCTGCTGAGGCTGGACCAGCAGATATGCTTTGCCCTTTACGGCGCGGCGCACGCTTTCACCCGCGCCTATAAGCCGCTGCTGGACCCGATCGGCCTGACCTATCCGCAATATCTGGTCATGATGGCCCTGTGGGAAAAGGAAACCTCCACCGTCAAGGCGCTCGGTGAAATGCTGGGCCTCGATTCGGGCACGCTTTCGCCGTTGCTGAAAAGGCTGGAACATGCCGGGCTGATCACCCGCAAACGCGGAACTGTTGACGAGCGGCAGGTGCTGGTGGCCGTAACGCCCAAGGGCGCCGATCTCAAAAAGGAGGGCGTGAAGATCATGGCGGCAATCGGCGACGCCACGGGCTGCGGGCTGGAGGAACTGGTGCAGCTGCGCGACCAGGTTAATGCGCTGAAGGAAAATATCGCCCGGCCGTGATCCCGAAAAAACAAAGGCGGCACAAGGCCGCCTTTTTATTCGAACAGGCTTGGCTTACTGCCAAACAACCACACGCGCCTTCTGCGGCACGCGGTCGTAGAGGTCGATGACGTCCTGGTTCATCAGGCGTACGCAGCCGGAAGAGACGGCCTTGCCGATGGAGTTCCATTCCGGCGATCCATGGAGGCGGTAAAGCGTGTCCTTGCCGTTCTGGAAGATATAGAGCGCGCGGGCACCGAGCGGGTTTTTCAGGCCCGGTGGCATGCCGCCGTTCTTGGAAGAATATTTGACCAGTTCCGGCTGGCGGGCGACCATTTCGTCCGGCGGGGTCCATTTCGGCCATTTCTGGCGCCACTGGATGACGCCTTCGCCGGACCAGGCGAAACCATCACGGCCGATGCCGACGCCGTAACGCATGGCGCTGCCGCCCTGCTCCACGACATAGAGGAAACGCGAGCGCGTATCCACGACGACGGTGCCGGGGCGTTCGCCGGTCGGATCGACGACGCGCTGACGATAATAACGCCGGTCGATCTTCTGATAGGGAACCGCGGGAATGACGTAACCGCCATCCTCGACCGAACCGTACATGACGGCCAGTTCCGCATCGCTAACGCCCGACGAGAACATCTGGCGGAAATCGCTGCCGATGCTGCTCGCCTGCTGGCGAATGGCTTCACCCGTGCCGGAAGAAGCGCAGCCCGCCAGCAACGAAGCGGAGGAAATACCCAGAAGGGAAAGGAAAGTGCGTCTGGAAAGATCTGTGTCGGTGCTTGTCATAAGGCCGGATTGTCCCACATTTCGAACGGCTATATCGCCGTTGTACATCGTTTGTTCCACGTACACAGGCGTATTGCGAAAATAGTTAACCGACCGCTAAAAGCCAGTCAGAAGGCGCTGGGGGAACCCCACGATGCAGCGCTTTCTTTTAGAAAGTGGTCAGATAACCACAATCTGTGCGCCCTTCGGTACGCGCTCGTAGAGGTCGATCACATCCTGATTGAGCATGCGCACGCAGCCGGACGAAGTTGCCTTGCCGACGGACTGCCAGTCGGGCGTTCCGTGCACGCGGTAAAGCGTGTCCTTGCTGTCCTTGAAAATATAAAGGGCACGCGCGCCGAGCGGGTTGTTGAGACCCGGCGTCATGCCGCCATTGGCGGCGGAAATGGAGGTGAGTTCCGGCTGGCGCCTGACCATTTCGTCGGGCGGCGTCCAGCGCGGCCATTTCGCCTTCCACTGGATCTTGCCGCGACCCGACCAGGCGTAACCGTCGCGCCCGAGGCCAACGCCATACCGGATAGCCTTGCCGCCCGGCTGCACCAGATAGAGAAAATGCTGCTTCGTATCCACGACGATTGTACCCGGCGCTTCCGCCGTCTGGTAGCTTACCTCCTGGCGGAGATAACGCGGATCGATGCGACCATAGGGAATGGCCGGCAGGGACCGGTCGTCATCGCGGATCGGGCCATACATGACCCGGTGCAGCGGATTGGAGACCGGAAGGCCATAGGCCATCGCCTGACCTTGCGCCTGCGGCACATTCAATCCCTGCACCTGTGGCGCGCTCAGGCCCTGCCCGCGCACCGGCGGACCGTATTCCTGATGGAAGCGGGTTCTGAACAGATCCGGCGGGCGCGTGGAAAGCTGACCCGGCTGTGGTGGCAGTTCCGGCTGGCGATTGGAGCTTACGGAATTGAAATTGAACACCGGCGCCGTTTCCTGAACGAAGACGTCCGGGTTCATCCGGCTCGTATCCGTCACGAAAAGGCAGCCGCTCAGGAAAGGCAGCAGCGCAATAACCGCCAGCGAGGCCGCCCGGCGGCAGTTTTTCAATAGGAGTGCTGTCATCTGAACCGCTTCATGAAACCAAGTTTGAAGGCATGATGCATTGCGCGGCTGGCGCGAGGCTGGTGTGTGCCTTTCAAAAAAAATCGGAAAAGCGCATTTTTGCCCTTGAACCTCTAGTTGCTAGAGGTGCCAGATTGGCTGTCGAGTGGAATTCAGGAGCTAGAACCATGAATATTTCGACACGCGGCAGTTTGAACGGGGAATCAGGAGACCTGACCTTCACGGTCGGCGGCATGGATTGCGGCAGCTGTGCGGCGAAGATCGAAACGGCGCTCTCCCGCCTGCCCGGCGTTGCCGACGTCAAGGTCTCCGTTGCGCGCGAAAGGCTGAACCTTTCGCTGGCGGAAGACAAAACGTCGGTCGCAAAAATCGAGGATACGCTGCGCAAACTTGGCTTCGAGCCCGCTTTGCTGCCGCAGGACAAGGCTCCGCGCGAAAAGATTGCGGCGGAACATCACGATCATGGGCATGATCATGACCATTCATCGTGCGGTGGTCATCACCATGCGGAAGCAGCACCGAGCATCGAGCAGAAAAATGCCCTGACCTTCTCTGTCGGCGGCATGGATTGCGGCAGCTGCGCGGCCAAGATCGAAACGGCGCTCTCGCGTCTGCCCGGTGTTGCCGACGTCAAGGTATCCGTTGCGCGCGAAAGGCTGAACCTTTCTCTGGCAAACAACAAAACCCCGGTCGACAAGATCGAGGACACGCTGCGCAAGCTCGGCTTCAAGCCTGCCTTGCTGCCGCAGGAAAAAACCGCACTCGGCAAGGTCGAAGAACATAATCATGATCATGCGCACGACCATGACCATGGATCATGCGGCGGTCATCACGGCCATGATCACGATCACAAACATGATCATTCAGGCCACGACCATTCGAGCCATGACCACGCCGACCACGACCATTCAAGCTGCGGCGGCCACCATCATGACGATGCGAAGCACGCGCATAGCCACGGGAGCGTTGAAACCGTCGCGCAGAGCGCCGACATAGGCCACGCCCATGGCGCGGATGAAAAAGGCGTGTGGTGGCGCACGGCCAAGGCGCGCAACACCTTCACCGGCACCATTCTCGTGGCCGTTGCCTATGCTGCGGAGCTTGGCTTCCCGGCATGGGGCAGTTACGCCTTCATCGTCGCAACGCTGGTCACGCTGTTTCCCATTGCGCGCAACGCCTTCAACGCCGCGCGTTTCGGGGCAATCTTCACCATCGAGATGCTGATGACGATTGCCGCCATCGGCGCCATCATCATTGGCGAGGCGGAAGAAGCGGCGATCGTCGTGCTGCTGTTCTCCGTTGGCGAGTTGCTGGAAGGCTTTGCCGCCGCACGTGCCCGCTCGGGCATCAAGGCTCTCGGTTCCCTGCTGCCAAAAACGGCACTGGTGGAAGAAAACGGTACGCTTCGGCAGGTGGCCGCCGATAAGGTTCGCATCGGCCAGGTGGTCGTGGCGCGTCCGGGCGACCGCATTGCCGCCGATGGCGTGGTGATGGAAGGCGAATCCAGCGTCGACGAATCGCCGATGACCGGCGAGAGCATTCCGGTCGCCAAGGAAAAAGGCGCACGCGTCTTTGCGGGTTCGATCAACCATGACGGTTCGCTGCGCATTCGGGTCGACCGGGCGCCGGAAGACAACACCATTGCCCGCATCATCACGCTCGTTGAAGAAGCACAGGACGCCCGCGCCCCGACCGAGCGCTTTATCCAGAACTTCTCGCGTTATTACATGCCGCTGATCGTCGCGATTTCCGCACTTACCATCGTCGTGCCGCCGCTTGTGGGCCTTGGCGATTGGGACACCTGGATTTATCGCGGTCTCGCCCTGCTTCTGATCGGTTGCCCCTGCGCACTCGTCATTTCCGTTCCGGCTGCCATCGCCTCCAGCCTTTCGGCTGCGGCACGGCACGGTATGCTGGTGAAGGGCGGTGCGGTTATCGAGATGCTGGCAGGCACCGAAACCGTGGCCTTCGACAAGACCGGCACGCTGACGCTCGGCGAACCTGTCGTGACGGATGTGGTGGCTCTTGACGGCAACGATGCCGGGCTGATCGCGCAAGCCGCAACCATCGAGAACGAGTCCAGCCATCCGCTTGCCAGAGCCATCGTCAACCATGCCAACAAGGCAGGCGTAACTCCCCTGCCCGGCTCGGAGATCAAGGCGATTTCCGGTCGTGGCATGCAGGGCACCGTCGGCGGCAAGCGCCTGTTCATCGGCGCGCCGCGTTTTGCAACCGAAGTCGGGACCGTATCGACGGAACTTGCAGAGCGCATTTCCGCACTGGAAAGCGAAGGCAAGACCGTGGCTGTCGTCATGGCCGAGGGTGCGGCAAGCGGTCTCTTCGCCATGCGCGACGAACCGCGCAAGGATGCGGCAGAAGGCATCAAGGCATTGAAGGAGATGGGTATTTCCTCGCTTATGCTGTCTGGCGACAATGCCCGCACGGCAAAGGCAATCGGCAACAAGCTGGGACTTGAAGCGCGCGGCGAGCTCCTGCCGCAAAACAAGGTCGAGGAAATCCGCAAGCTTGCCCAGAAGAAAACCGTGGTGATGGTGGGCGACGGCATCAACGATGCGCCCGCCCTCGCGGCTGCAAGCGTCGGTGTCGCCATCGGCTCGGGCACGGATGTGGCGATGGAAGCGGCGGATGCAGCGCTGATGCGCAACAATGTCGGCGATGCTGCCCGCCTGATCGGCCTATCGCGCGCCACCATGCGCAATATCCACCAGAACGTAACGATCGCGCTCGGCCTGAAGGCGGTATTCCTGGTAACAACGGTTACCGGCCTCTCCGGCCTGTGGCTCGCTGTCTTCGCCGACACCGGCGCTACGGTTCTCGTCACCGCCAATGCCATGCGGCTGCTCGGCTACTTCAAGAAGAGCGCCTGACTTTACGAGAGGGCCGAAAGCTGCAAAGCGGTTTTCGGCCCTTTTTTATGCAAATTCGTTGAAAAAGCGGATGCTTTCCGTCACGGCGCCCGGCACCACGCCATTGTGTGTGCCGGGCAGCAGTTTTTTGTCGACCTTGAATCCCGAATACACGGCGCGGTCGACGAAAAGCTGGTGATCGGCGTCGAACGGGCGCTCCTCCGTGCCGCGCAGCAACAGCGCCGGGCATTTGAGGCTGGGACCGAAACAGACCGAAGAGCGCATGATGAATTCCCGCTCGTCGGTTTCGTCGAAACAGAGTTCGTCCGAATAGCGGTTGAAGTAACGCCATGAATTGACGCCCGCAGAAATCGGCGCGGCGGCACGGAATTTGCGGCTCATGGCGGCCAAGAGCGTCAGCGTGCCGCCATTGGAATGCCCGGCGATGAAGAAGCGTTTCCTGTCGATACCGGGCAGGCTTTCCAGATAGGCCGCCGCCGCCAGCGCATCCGCTGTTTCGTCGTAGAAACCGGAATAATTGCCGTTCTGGCCGTTTTCGCCCCGGAAGGACGGCAAAAGCACCACGAAACCCGCCTCCCAATAGGGCTTCATCATCGCCCAATGGCCGTCACCGGTGGCGTTGCCGCCGTGCAGGAAAAGCACCGCGGGTTTGAGTACCGTCGAGGGCTGATAATGGGAAAGCCAGGCCACAAGCTCGATGGAACCATCCGGCCCGCCACGATAGGTGACCCGTTCCGCGCCCGGCGGTGTGCCGAGCGGCGATGATTTTTCCGGAGCGGACATTTTGCGCAGCAAATGGGTATGGAACCGTTTGCGCGCCTCGCCGTAATCCTGCTTTTCCAGCGGCAGCACTTCGGGCGTGGGAATTCCCGCTTTCGCACCCGCGGGCAGAAGTGCCGCTGCTGACAGGCCCATGGCACCCACAAGCAGATTGCGCCGCGTCAGGCTCCTTAAGGTCGCGCCGCTTTCTTCCTGTCCGAATGCTGAGGAGAGAAAGCGTTTATCTGGCATATGCGCACCTGAGTGATCAAAACATTAGAAGCAGTTCAGCACTGCGGCGAGAGGCTGTCCAATCACGGATTCGCGAATGACAACAATGTATTCGCAGCCATCATGGCATTTTCTGGACAAAACATTCCCTTACTCCTGGGCTTGTTACAGGAATCCAGTCGACGCGCATCGGCGCGGCGGGAAGAGTCCCATCAGCCCAAGGACTTGGGCTGGCTGGATCCCTGTGACAAGCACAGGGATGAGGGAGACAGCGGAGACCCCTACCCATCAACGCCATCGATCATCGCCACAAGCGTCGCCAGGCGATCCGCCTCCGCCGGGAGTTTGTCGGCGCGAAGCCTCGCAATGCGTGGAAACCGCATGGCAACGCCGGATTTGTGGCGGTTGGAACGGTTGATGCCCTCGAAAGCCACCTCGAGCACGAAACCGAAATCCGGCGTGGCGCGCACCGCGCGCACGGGCCCGAAACGCTCGACGGTATTGTCGCGCACGAACTTGTCGAGCACTTCCAGCTCCGCATCGGTAAAACCGAAATAGGCCTTGCCAACCGGCACCAGCTGTTCACCATCCTCCCCTTCCGCCCATACGCCGAAGGTGAAATCGGAATAATAACTCGAGCGTTTGCCATGGCCGCGCTGCGCATACATCATGACAGCATCGATATTGTAGGGATCGCGTTTCCACTTGAACCACGGTCCTTTGGCCCGGCCGGCCTGATAGGCGCTGTCGCGGCGCTTGATCATCACGCCTTCGATCACCGGATCGGGCGGCGCGGCGCGAAGCGTATTCAGCTCGTCCCATGTTGAAAAACCGATGAGCGGAGACAGGTCGAAGCGGTCATGCGGGGCATGTTCGATGATATCCGACAGGCGGCCACGGCGTTCTATATACGTCTGCGCGCGAATGTCGCTCTCGCCATCGAACAGCAGGTCATAGGCGCGGATGAAGGCCGGATAGTCATCCTGCATCTTGGCCGTCACCGTCTTGCGATTCAGCCGTTGTTGAAGGTCGGAAAAGGTGCGCGTGAGATTGTTGGAGCGCGCCGTGCCGCCAATCAGCAATTCACCATCCATGACGCCTTCGAAATCGATGGCATCGAGCACGTCGGGAAATGCGCCGGAAATATCGTCGCCGGAGCGGGAGTAGAGTTTGCGCGTCTCGCCTGCGCGGGAAAGCTGCACACGGATGCCGTCCCATTTCCACTCGGCCGCATAATCGGCAGGGTCCAGACCATCGAGATCGCCGTCTGCAACCGGGGTGGCCAGCATTACCGAGTGAAAGATGGCGGGCGTTGCCAGAACCGGTCGCTCGGACTTGCCCTCCAGCCAGGCGAAAAGCGTCGTGTAAGGCGGCGTCAGACCGTGCCAGAGGGTTTCGATTTCGATGATGTCCTTATCCGCGAAATCCGCCAGTGCCTGCCGCGCCAGCCGCGCCGAAACGCCGATGCGAAGGCTGCCGGTTGCGAGTTTCAGGAAGGCGAAACGCGAGGAGGTATCGAGCCGGTCGAGCAGATCGCGCACCGCTCCGCGCACTTCGGTGCGGCCGAGCGAATTCATCAGCGTCACGACTTCGCCAAGACGGGGATCCTGCGCCTCGGAATCATCCAGACCGCCGATATTGCCCCAGACGAGCGAGATGGTCTCGGCCAGGTCGCCGACATAATCGTATGAATAGCGGAACAGCACCTCGTCCATGCGCTCCAGCACCAGCTCGCGCAGCATTGCGGGCTTGACGCTTTTGAGGTCCAGCGTGCCGGCAATCGCCGCCAGCCCGTACCCCCGGTCTGGGTCAGGCGTATCGCGGAAATAATCGGTCAAAAGCTTCAGCTTGCCGTTGCGCGATGGGGTGAGGACAAGTCGGTCGAGAAGGGTGGCGAAGGCTTTCATCTCAATCCCCCTCGTCTTCGTAACCGACAAGATGCAGCGGTTTGGCAGCAATGCCCTGCAATTCGCACCAGCGCACCAGCGCCTCCTCGCGACCATGCGTGACCCAGACGGCCTGCGGGCCAATTTCCTTGATGGTTTCCAGCAGTTCCGGCCAGTCGCAGTGGTCGGAGATGACCAAAGGCAGCTCCACGCCGCCCTGTTTCGCCCGCTGTCGGACCATCATCCAGCCGGACGCGAATGCGATCAGCGGCTCGTTGAAACGACGCGCCCAGCGCTCCTGAAATGCAGAGGGCGGGCCGACGACGATCGCGCCCTTGAAGATGGCGGGATCGCTTTTTTCAAGCGTCGCGGGGCGTAGATCACCTAGATCGATGCCCTGCGACACGTAATAATCGCAGAGCCGCGCCAGCGCGCCGTGGATATAGATGGGATCGGCATAACCATTGTCGCGCAGGAGCCTGATAACGCGCTGCGCTTTGCCGAGTGAATAAGCGCCGACCAGATGAGTGCGCTCGGGAAACTGCTTGATGGAGGTGAGCAGCTTGCCGATTTCCACCCGCGGCAGCGGGTGGTGAAACACCGGCAAGCCGAAGGTGGCCTCGGTGATGAAGACATCACACGGCACCGTTTCGAAGGGTGTACAGGTGGGATCGATACCGCGCTTGTAATCGCCGGAGGCAACGATGCGCATGCCATTCATTTCCACGGAGATCTGCGCCGAACCCAGCACATGGCCCGCCGGGTGGAAACCGACGGTCACGCCGTTTACCTCCACCGTCTCCCCGAATGCGACCGCCTGCTCGCTGCCACAGAAGTCCTCGCCGTAACGGATGCGCATGATATCGAGCGTCTGGCGTGTGGCCAGCACCGCCCCGTGGCCGGCGCGGGCGTGATCGGAATGGCCGTGGGTTATCAATGCACGCGCCACCGGCCGCACCGGGTCGATATAAAAATCGCCCGGCGGGCAATAAAGACCCTTGGGCGTGGAGTTCAGGAGCTGTTCCGGCTTCATATTCATTGAGATAGGGCCGCCCGCGCGAATTTAAAGTGCTGCGAGCATAACGCGGAACGGGCGTTAAATTTCCAGGGGTGCGGTTTTGTTTTCGCGCTCAGAGGTCACGGGCATATTGGAAAGGCCCGGAACCATCCCTCATCCTTGTGCTTCTCACAGGGATGAGGGAAGAGCTAGTTGCCGGAGGAAGGCACAGCTCGAGTTAACCGCGCCTTATAAGGACAGCCGCCCCCTACTCCCCCGCACTTTCCGCCGGCTTGGCCGCCTGTGCTGCGGCTGGCAACCGGACAGGTTTCAGCATCAGTGCTGCGGCAAGGCCGATGGCGGCGGTTGCGGCGGCTGCGAAGAACAGCGGCGTGAAGGCATCCGAATAGAGCGAGGCAACGGCGGCCTGGGATGCCGCGGGCAGTTCGGAGAGCATCTTCGGCGTCAATTCCTCAATCCGTCCGACACCCGGAATGGTCACGGCAACGCCCTTGAGGCTGGAGGTGACGATCGCGCCATAGACCGAGATGGCGATTGCTGCGCCGCCCATGCGGGTGAGCGTCACCGCGCCGCTTGCGGCACCGATATCGGCCTTCGGCGCGGAATTCTGCACGCCGATAATGGGTGCCTGCTGGCCGAGGCCGACGGCGAAACCCTGCGCCAGCATGAGAATCGCAATCAGCCAAAGCGGCGTTCCCGCATGCATCTGCGTGAAGAGCAGCATGGCGATGACATTGATAGTAAGCCCGGCCACCGAAAACGGTTTGTAGACGCCGGTGATCGAGATCAACCGCCCGGCCGACAGGGAACCCATGACGATGCCGCCGGTGACGGCGATGAAGAACAGGCCGGCATGGGATGGGGAAAGCCCGGTCGTGGTCTGCAGGAACAGCGCGTAATAATTGACCATGCCGATGCCAATGCCGCCGCTGGTCAATGAAACGATCATCAACAGCGGAAAGGTGCTGTCCTTAAAGAGCCTGAGCGGCACCACCGGCTCCGGCGCGCGACGTTCCACCTGCACCCAGAGGAAGGCGGCGATGACGGCGAAAGCGATGATACCGAGGCTGGGACCTGCAATAAGCGAACCGAACAATTCGCTGCTGTCGGCCCAGAAGACGACGCTTGCGATCGTCGCTGCCAGCAGGACGGCGCCGAGATAGTCGATCTTCGGCTGACGCGCGGGACGGCGGTAGGGCAGCAGGAAAATCAGGCCGGTGATGACGATAAGCCCGAGTGGCAGGTTGATGAGGAAGATCGACCGCCAGCCGAACAGATCGCTCATCGTGCCGCCGAGAATGGGCCCGACGCTGCCCGACGCCATGATGGTGAGGCTGGAATAGCTCTGGTAACGGGCTCTTTCACGCGGTTCGAACAGATCGGCATTGACGGAGAAGATCGAAACCATGATGCCGCCGCCGCCAAGGCCCTGAAGCACGCGGGCCGCGATCAGGCTATCCATTGACCAGGCCAGCCCGCAGGCGAGCGAGCCGAGCGTGAAGATGATCACCGCCGCGATCATCACGTATTTTCGCCCGAACAGGTCTCCGAGCTTGCCATAAACAGGCATGACCGCACTGGTCGCCAGAAGATAGGCCGAACCGATCCAGCCGAAACGCTCCAGCGCGCCGAACTCGCCGACGATGGTGGGCAGCGCTGTCGAGACGATCTGGTTGTCGAGGGTAGCCATGAACATGGCCAGCATCAGAAACAGGAAAACGATGAG
Organism: Agrobacterium sp. CG160-95; assembly: GCF_053521725.1. NCBI lineage: Bacteria > Pseudomonadati > Pseudomonadota > Alphaproteobacteria > Hyphomicrobiales > Rhizobiaceae > Agrobacterium > Agrobacterium sp. CG160-95. The sequence goes on from NZ_JBNWDU010000001.1 coordinate 610,813, forward strand.
CCTACGCCGGTGATCCGACACAAGCGGCGCCACGGGGGCAACGGACATATCCATGAAAAATCTCGTTGAGTTTCGGCAATTTTGCTGCGACAATTTGTGTGCTATTAGCATATATATGTCAATGGCAAGTTTTTGACATCCATGATATTGGCGCTAAATGTGATCGCAAATCGGGATTGAAAGGAACGGCTGAGCGTGTCGACTGAGGAAGACTGGAACGAGGATCTGCCCGAAGACATCAAGCGCATCGGCAATACGATGACGCGTATGCGCATCATGATCGGACGGCGCATCATCGGGCGCATGGCGCTTGCCAAGGTGGCTCCGGGTCTGGAACTCTCCCATATCGACGTTCTCGATATATTGCGCCGCGCGGACGGTGATGTCACCGTTGGTGCGATTGCCGAGGGCATGCGCATCGACCCCTCGCGCGGTAGCCGGGTAGTGGCGGATATGGTCGGGCGCGGCCTGTTGAAACGCGGCGTCTCGCAGGAAGATGCCCGCCGCAGCATCGTCGAGATCACACCACTTGGCACCAGTCTGCTTCAGGAAATGCGCCGTACAAAGATGAGCGTCATCCAGGACGTGATGGATGGATGGCCGGAGGAGGATGTCGAGACATTCGCGCGGCTTTTCGATCGGTTCATCGACCGTTTCGAGGCCCGGCTGTCACCGGATACGGACCTCCTGACGGATCAGAAAAAATCATAGTTGACCCTGACATCCACAACTTCACTTTAAAAGGACGAGACCTTAACGTGCCGCCATCGAAAAGGTAAAAGGGTGACTTCGATGTTGACGATCTATGGTGTCTACCGTTCCCGCGCCACGCGCACGCTCTGGCTTGCCGGGGAACTGGGCATGGAATTCAAGCACGTGCCTGTCGTGCAGGCCCGCCGCGTTGCCGATCCCCTGGCCGCAGACGCGCCGCTCAACACGCTGTCCCCCGCGTTTCTGGCCATCAATCCGATGGGCACCATCCCCTGCATCGAAGATGACGGCATGGTGCTTTATGAATCCATGGCCATCAACCTTTATCTCGTCCGCAAATATGGCGGACCGCTCGCACCGGTCGACCTGAAGGAAGATGCGGCGATGCTGCAATGGTCGTTCTTTGCCGCGACCGAAATCGAGACCAATTCGCTGAAGATTTCCTCCGCCATCGCCGAAGGGCTTTCGGAAAGCGATGCCGGCAAAGCGGTGATCGATGTCGCCGCGCGCCTCTTGAGGCGGCCCTTCCGGGTGCTGGAGCAACATCTTGCCAGCCACGATTATCTGGTAGGCGACCGTTTCACCGTCGCCGATCTCAACGTGGCGGAAATCGTCCGTTACGCGCAGGGCCACCAGCCGCTGATTGACGCCCATCCGGCGCTGAAAGCCTGGCTGGAGCGCTGCCAGGCCCGCACGGCATTCAAGTCCATGTGGGACAGCCGGGCCGCCGAGGCGGCGTGAACGAAGGCACTAGCTAGGGGATAGTTGGCAGACCTCTCTTCGCACTCGACGTCATCCTCGGGACAAGCACGAGGATGACGAAGCAAGCTTTTTAGCACATCACCCCTTCTCACCCGCCAGCGCCCGCTGCACGGCCGGGCGCTCGTCCATGCGTCTGAAGTGATCATGCACCTTCGGGAAGCGGGCGATATCCACGCCGTCGCTTTCCAGCCAGCCGGACATGACGAATAGATAGGGATCGGCGACCGAATAGGCGGTGCCCAAGACCCATGGGCCGTGCAGCATGCCGTGCTCGATCAGTTCGAAACAATCGGTCATGGTCTGCGGCACCTTCGCTTTCATATCCGCCAGGGAACTATCCTCGCTCGCCCAGCGGCTGCCGCGCCGGCCATGCGCATGGGCGACATGCACCGTGGAGGAAATGAAGGCGTTGAAGGCTTGCATCAGGGCGAATTCGAAGGGATCGTCGAGTGGGGCGAGTTTCTTCTCCGGAGCCATCTGCGCAATGAAGGCGAGGATGGCAGGCGTTTCCGTCAGCACCCCGCTTGCCGTTGCCAGCGCTGGCACGCGGCCTTTCGGGTTGATCTTCAGGAATGCCTCGGAGCGCTGCTCGCCCTCGGCGAAGTTGACGCGATGGGCCGTGTAAGGCAGGCCGGATTCCTCAAGCACGATATGGCTGGCGCGGGAGCAGGAACCGGGGGAGAAAAACAGTGTGAACATGGATATGCAACCTCCAGGGCAATGAGGGGCGCCTACCTCCTCGCGTGCAGACGCCAGCCCCTGCGGCGGCGATCTGGCAGACCATCACATGCAAGGGCAATCCATCATCCTGCCGGCAGCGGGCCGCGTCAAAGGTTATTTCTGACGCGCGTCGCGTTTAACCGAAGGCATACCGCGCGCCTTATTTTTTGTCTTAAGCCGCTGCGCAGTTTTACAGGAGATGCTCTAGAGGCCGACAACCCGGATATCGCCGACGTGGATGCCGTTCCAGTTGCGCATCTGCCGGTTTGCCATGGCAAGCAGCGCCTCGTTCTCGGCGCCATCGAAATATTTCGCCAGCATTGCGGCAATCATCGCTTCCGCCGCACGCGTCGTGCCGTCTTCGCATTTCACCGCCATGGCGATGCCCTTTTCCGGCAGTGCGGCCACGAACACGCCTTCTGCGCCGGTCTTGGCGAAAATCCTGCCCGGCGCGATCTGCATCAGCCTGGTGCAGGTGCGGCCAGTGCCCGCCACGTAAAAGGGTTCCGCCATGCAGGCGTCAAAGAGCCGGCGGGAGGCTTGCGCGCGCCCGGCCTCCAGCCCCCTGCCCGTCGCCATCTTGGCAAAACCATGCGCCAGACCCTTGAGCGGCACGGCATAAGTGGGGATCGAGCAGCCGTCCACGCCGCAATTGTCGTGGCCAAGCGTCGCACCCGTCAGGCTTTCCATCGTCGCGCGGATTTCCCGCTGCAGGGGGTGGTCGTAACCGACATAGCCCTCGGGGTCGGTGCCTGTGTGACAGCAGGCGCAGATGAAGCCGGAGTGCTTGCCGGAGCAGTTATTGTGAAGTGCCGTCGGCTTTTCCAGCGTGCGGGCCTGATGGATGATGGTCTTCTGGTCGGAAGACCAGTGCGCGCCGCATTCCAGCGTATCCACATCCCTGCCCGCCCTTGCGAGCATGGAGGCGGCGAGCGCCGCGTGTTCGTCCTCGCCGGAATGAGAAGAGCAGGCAAGCGCCAGTTCGCGATTGCCGAAGCCATAGGCATCCGCCGCGCCGCTTTCCACCAGCGGCAGCGCCTGCATGGCCTTGCAGGCAGAACGCGGGAAAACGCCACGCTCGACATCACCAGCTGAAAACACGACGCCACCATCGCCATCCACCACCACTGCAAGACCCTGGTGGCGGCTTTCGACCAGACTGCCCCTGAGGACTTCGACGGTAACGGAATTGTTCATTTTTGCGGCCTCAAAAAGTTCTGATTTTATGTCGTTGATAGCGCAATTGATTTTTCGATGCACGAGGCTATCAGTGAAATTTGCAAAACGTCTGCTGCTGGCGATTGCCATCATCTATCTGCTGCCAGCTCTGGCATCGGCGGGGTTGTGGGCCATGAGGGATCACCCGCAGGGCTGGCGTGACGCGCGCTGGTCTTCTTCCGGCACCCTGCCGCAAGCAGGTGCCGACCGGCAGGCGGCGGTTTACGTTTTTTCCGCCATGACCGGTGGCTTTAAAGGCTCCGTCGCCAGCCATGCCTGGATCGTGCTGAAAAAGCCGGGCGCGACGGCCTACGATCGCTACGACAAGGTGGGCTGGGGAATGCCGATACGCCACAATGGCTATCCGGCGGATGCCTATTGGTATTCCAACACGCCGCGTCAGGTGGTGGCCATTCATGGGGCGGCAGCGGAAAAACTGATCCCGAAGATCGAACAGGCGATTGCCGACTATCCCTATGGCAAACCGGGCGGCTATCGTATCTATCCCGGTCCCAACTCCAACACTTTCGTTGCCCATGTGCTGCGCAGCGTGCCGGAGCTCGGTGTGGTTCTGCCATCAGACGCGGTGGGCCGCGACTATCTGCCCAACGGCGCGTTTTACCACGTCGCCGACGACTGGAAGGATGCGAGCCTCTCGCTTGGCGGGTTGTTCGGTATTTCGGCCGGCGCACGCAGTGGCTTCGAGGTCAATTTCCTCGGCCTCGTCGCGGGTTTCGATTTCAGCCGGCCCGGTGTGAAGATACCGGGACTTGGCTATTTCGGAGTAGCGGGTATCCGCGCGTAAAGTCGGGTCAGGTCTCAGCGGCCTGTGCTGCGCGTTTGGCGCGGATGCTCTGGGCAATAAAAACACGCGACAGGCCGTGATAGAGCGGCTCCCGGGAAAACAGTCGGGAGGTTAGATATCCCAGCATCGATGCCACCATGATGGGGATGACGCCGTCATGATTGCCGGTCATTTCGAGGATGATCACGAAAGCCGTCATGGGGGCCTGCACCACGCCCGCGAAATATCCCGCCATGCCGACAATGGCGCCAAGGCCGATGCTCGTACCCAGCAAAGTCGACATCGTACTGCCAAAGCCCGCGCCCACGGACAGCGACGGCGCGAATATACCGCCCGGAATGCCCGACATCATCGCCAGAAACGTGGCCGCCAGCTTTTCGATGAAGAAGAATGCCGGTGCGGCCTGGCCCTCGATTGCGGCGCGCGCCTGTTCGTAACCCGTTCCGAAGGTCGCGCCATCAGTTGCAATACCGATGACGGCGGAGGCAAGGCCGCAGGCGGCGGCAACCGCCAGCATCCGCCTTGACGGCATGGCCTGGGCGAAGCGCCGGATACGCGCGGACAGGCGCAGCGCCCCCGCGCTGAACAGCGCGCCGAACGCACCGCCGCCAATGCCGCAGACCAGCACGAGCAGCCAGTCCATCATGGTTTTCGCCATGACGGAACTGGTGCCAAAGTAAGTATAGCTGCCGACCAGCGCCAGCGAGGCAAGGCCGGACAGGATGACGGCGGTAAGGACGAGGCCGTTTGCCCGGGATTCGTAGGTCTTGCTCATTTCCTCGATGGCAAACACGATGCCGGCCAGCGGTGTGTTGAACGCTGCCGCAATACCCGCCGCTGATCCGGCAAGAATAAGACCTTTTGCCTGTGCCATGCCGCCCCAGCGCGCCGCCTGAAGCATGATCGAGGCCCCGACCTGCACGGTTGGTCCCTCTCTCCCGATCGACGCACCGGACAAAAGCCCGACGACCGTCAGCGCGACCTTGCCGAAAGCGAGTTTCAGCGACAGGAGCCGCGAACGATCCGCGTCGTCACGCAGGTGCCGCGCGGCGATGGCCTGGGGAATGCCGCTGCCGCCTGCATTGGGAAAAACCGTCAGCGCCAGCCAGGCGCACAGCGTGAAACCGAGCGGCGTCACGACAAGCGGCAGCAGAAACGCCCATTCGCCGGAAGATGTTGCCGAGAAGAAAAGATGCTGGGCGCGATCCGCCGCCCAGGCAAAACCGACGCTGATAAGGCCCACCGCAATCGCGCCGATCCAGAAAACCGCCCTCGGCTTCCACACCCGCCATGAACCCCACACAACACGGGAACGGCGGAGCATCTTCAGCTTTTTGTAGTCGACGGGCATGGGGATCCAGATCGGTGATTTCAGTTATTGTCGGGCGGGATGCCCTTTTATCGGCCTGCCAGCCGGCGATTGCAAGTTTTGCATTTGACTCGTTGCGACAGATGGCAGAAGCTGCGCATCGCAAATGCAACGCATGGAGAGAAAAGATGAAAACCGCAACTTTGCCTTCGCTGCGTGTAACGGCGGATTTCCGCGAGGCGGCAGAAAGCGTTCTGAAAGACGGCGAGACGCTATCGTCATTTGTCGAGGATTCGGTCCGCAGGCAGGTGGAAATCCGCAAATCGCAGGCGGAATTCATTGCGCGCGGGCTGGCGTCGCTCGAACAAGCGGAGCGAACCGGTGTCTATTATAGCACCGACGATGTTCTTTCGATGATGCAAAGAAAACTCGATGCTGCGAAAGCCGCGAAACGGAAATGACATATCAGCTTCGTTATACCGAAGAAGCACTGGCGGATTTCGATCGCATCTATGATTTTCTGATCGCATACGACATCGATGTGGCCGAGAAGGCCATTCACGCCATAAGAGCAGGATTAGACATTCTTAGCGATTTTCCCTTCAGTTGCCGTAAGGCATCTTCTGAAAACGGGCTGATACGTGAACTCCTCGTGCCGTTCGGGTCATCCGGCTATATCGTGCTGTTCCGCATCGACGGCCCGGAAACAGTCACCATTGCCGCCGTTCGCCACCAGCGCAAGGACGATTACCATTGATCCTCACCGGTCGCTGACAGCCGCGCGCGGGTTTACCCACGGCTCCTGATTGGAGCGCGGCAGCGGGGTTTTGCCAAGGATGTGGTCCGCCGCCTTTTCGCCCGTCATGATCGAGGGACCGTTCAGGTTGCCATAGGTCACGTGCGGGAAGATCGAGCTGTCGGCGACCCGCAGCCCCTCCACGCCGATCACCCGGCATTCGGGATCAACGACCGCCATGGGGTCGTTCCTGTCGCCCATGCGGCAGGTGCCGCAGGGGTGATAGGCGCTTTCCAGATGTTCGCGCAGGAAGGCGTCGATCTGTTCGTCCGTCTCCACCTTTTCGCCCGGCTGGATTTCAGGCCCGCGAAAATCGTCGAAGGCTTTCTGGCCGAAAATCTCGCGCGTGAGGCGCACGCAATGGCGGAATTTTTCCCAGTCTTCCGGGTGGCTCATATAGTTGAAGCGGATGACGGGGTCGTCATGTGGATCGGCGGAACGCAGCGTGACATTGCCGCGCGACTTCGACAGGTTGTAGCCGACATGTGCCTGAAAACCATGGCTTTTCGCAGCAGCCTTGCCATCATAGGAGATGGCGACGGGCAGGAAATGGTACTGGATGTCAGGCTGTTTCAGGCCAGGCGCTGAACGCAGGAAGGCGCAGGCCTCGAACTGGTTGGAGGCCCCTAACCCGCCTTTCGACAGCAGCCATTGCGCACCAGCGACCCCCTGCCAGAACCAGGGCAGCCAGGAGTAAAGCGACACCGGCTTGGTGGAGACTTGCTGGAAATAAAACTCCATATGGTCCTGAAGGTTTGCACCGACACCCGGCCGATCCGCCTTAACCTCTATGCCCATGTCCTTCAGATGAGCGGCAGGCCCGATGCCCGAAAGCATCAGCAATTTCGGCGAATTGAAAGACGATGCCGAGACGATGACCTCACGATCGGCCCTGATGGTTTTCACCCCGCCCCTGCGCTCGATTTCGACGCCGACGGCACGGCCGTTCTCGATGACGATCTTGCGGGCGAAGCCATTGACCAGCGTGACATTACCGCGCTTCAGCGCCGGCTTCAGATAGGCATTGGCGGCGGACCAGCGGCGGCCATTATGGATGGTCTGCTCCATCAGGCCGAAACCTTCCTGTTTGGAGCCGTTATAGTCGTCTGTCAGCTCGAAGCCTGCCTGCGCACCAGCCTGAATGAAGGCGTGGAACAGCGGATTGCTGACCGGCCCGCGCTGAACATGCAGCGGCCCATCCGTGCCGCGCCACCCCTCTTCGCCGCCATGGCTGTGTTCCATGCGCTTGAAATAAGGCAGCACATCCGCATAGGCCCAGCCATGCGCGCCCAATTCCTCCCAGCGGTTGAAATCCTCGGCATGGCCGCGCACGTAAACAAGGCCGTTAATGGAGGACGAACCGCCGATGACCTTGCCGCGTGGGGCGGTGATGCGGCGATTGTCGAGGTTCGGTTCGGGTTCGGAGAGATAGCCCCAATTGTAGCGCTTCATACTCATCGGCCAGGCGAGTGCGGCCGGCATCTGGATGAAAGGCCCGAAATCCGAGCCGCCAGCCTCAATGACAATCACCGAATAACGGCCGTCTTCCGACAGGCGATAGGCGATGGCGGAGCCTGCGGAACCGGAACCGACGATGACGTAATCTGCGTGCATGATTTGCTCTCTCTTCAATGAGCGTTGGTTCCGATTAACGGGCTGAGGGTGGCCCCCCCCCCCACCAAATCTCAATAAGGCGCGTCCACCTTCCCCGTGCTCACATAAACCGTCTTCAGCTCGCTATAATGCTCCAGCGCCGCCGCCGAATTCTCGCGCCCGAAACCAGACTGCTTGGAGCCGCCGAATGGGATTTCCACCGGGCAGAGATTGTAGGTGTTGATCCACAGCGTGCCCGCCTCCAGCTGGTCGACCACGCGATGAGCGCGGGCCAGATCGGCGGTGAAGACGCCGCCGGCAAGGCCGAATTCGGTGGCGTTGGCGCGGGCGAGAACCTCATCCTCATCATCGAAATCCAGCACGCACATGACCGGGCCGAAGATTTCCTCGCGCGCGATTGTCATGTCATCGGTGACATCGGCAAACACGGTCGGCTGCACATAGGCGCCCTCGCCTGCAACATTGTTGGGAATGCCGCCGCCGGTTACCAGCGTCGCACCCTCCGCCTTGCCCTTTTCGATATAGCCAAGCACCTTTTCCTGCTGGGCTTTGGAGACCAGCGGGCCGAGATGGGTGGCGTAATCCAGGGGGTCGCCGAGGATCATCGCCTCGGTGCGGCGCTTCAGGTTTTCGAGGAAGCGGTCCTTTGCCTTTTTCTGCACGAAAACGCGGGTACCGTTGGAGCAGACCTGACCGGAAGAATAGAAATTGCCGAGCATCGCCCCGCCGACAGCGCTTTCGATATCGGCATCGTCAAACACGATCAGCGGCGATTTGCCACCGAGTTCCATCGTCACGTGCTTCAGATGCCCGGCGGCGGCGGCCGCCACCTTGCGGCCGGTGGGCACCGAGCCGGTGAGCGAGACCTTGGCGACATCCGGGTGGTTGACCAGAAGCGGGCCGGTATCGCGATCACCCTGAATGACGTTGAACAGGCCCTTGGGCAGCCCTGCCTCGATCAGGATTTCGGCAATCTTCAGAGCGCCGAGCGGGGTGTTTTCCGAGGGCTTGAAGACCATGGCGTTGCCGGCAACGAGCGCCGGGGCCGCCTTCCAGCAGGCGATCTGCTGTGGATAGTTCCATGCGCCGATGCCGACACACACGCCGAGCGGCACGCGCTTGGTATAGGCGAAATCGCCGCCGAGCGGGATGTAGTTGCCGTTCAGCGCGGAAGGCGCGATACCGCCGAAAAATTCGAAGGCATCGGCACCCGAGGTCGGATCGGCGACGATGGTTTCCTGGATCGGCTTGCCGGTATCCAGCGTTTCGAGCGTGGAGAGCGCCTCGTTGCGTTCACGCATGATATCGGCGGCGCGTTTCAATATACGCCCGCGCGCCATGGGGCTCATTGCCGCCCATTCCTTCTGGGCGCGTTTGGCCGATGCAATGGCGCGCTCGACAATCGCGGGCGTTGCCGCATGCAGCTTTGCAATGACTTCGCCGGTGGCCGGAAAGACGCTTTCGAAAAGCGTGCCGGCATTGTCTTCGACATAGTCGCCATCAATGAAATGCGAGGCTTTGGGCTGCGCCCTGAGAGACGTCGCGATAGTCATGTCGAATACTCCTAGAGAATGCGGACGGACGGCTTCGGGCGCTGTCCATCAGGATATGGTTTGAGCTGCAAGTCGAAATAGTCTTCGACAAGGGCCGGCGCTGAGGCGAGCCCAAGCGGGGCCGAACGCAGGCTGTGCCTGATATACAGCCCGTCGATAAGGGCTGCCGCCCCTTCCGCAATGCGCGCGGCGTCATCGGGTGGACATAGCCGGTTCAGGCTTGCCATGAGGTTCGAGCGCAGGCGACGGGAATAGAGCACCAGCAGGCGGCGCGTTTCTTCCGAGCGCTGCGCCTCCACATAAAAGGCAAGCCATGCCGCCACCGTCTCGGGCGTGAACTGGTCGCTCTGGAAAGAGACGTGAACGATGGCGCTCAGCCGTTCGCGCGGGCCATTGGCGCGGGTCAGCGCCGCCACCGCATCGCGCCTCAGATCCCGCAGCAGGCTGCGGATGGTTTCCAGAAGAAGCTGCTGCTTGCTGCCGAAATAATGATGCGCAAGCGCCGGAGATACGCCCGCTTCCCGGGCAATATCCGACATTGTCACATTCAGCGAACCATGGTGGCCTATGGTGCGTAACGCCGCATCCACAAGCGCCTTGCGGCGCAAAGGCTCCATTCCGATCTTGGGCATAAGGGTCTCCTTGATGGCGGGCAAAATATTCTTGATTGATCAATCAATCAATAAAAAACGCGCCATTTCATGTCGCTGATTTGCCATGGATCAAAGAAAACCGGGCAAGGCCGGATAAGACTAGCCGCTCCCATGCTGAGGAGCCGCTCACAGGGGAAAAACTAAACCGTGATATACTGCAAATTGGGAATGGAACACGTTTCGTGCTAATATGCTGAGTGATACAAATTTCGCTGGAAGCGGCGCCAGACGAAAACTGAAAAAACGCCCGCAAGACCGCGATCCCCATCAGGTCCCGACACGGACCGGAGATGCCTTCGCAACGGTTGAACAAGGGAGTGATATCATGCCAATGGTGACAGTATCGATTTCCCCGGAACAGGCAGCAAGAATGCGCGAGGCCGTGAATAGCGGCGCCTACGCATCCGGCAGCGAGGTCGTAAGGGCCGCGCTGAGACTATGGGCGGCCTCTGCTGCCGCAACCGGCGCAGATACAGAGGCTGCAGCACCTGTCGAGGCGGATCGCGAACGCCTGAATGTTGCGGAACTTTACGCCGCTCACACCGGCCATGTGCGCCGGGCCTGAGGGCCTGCCGGATACCCCTGGCTATTGAGGGGCCCGTGACAAAACCTTCATTAAAGCTTCACAGTCGTGAAAGCTTTTGTTGACCTGTAATCTGCGATTGTCTGCTGAAAAGAGACAAGTTCCCGTGTGTGCATTTGACTTGTCATGCCACCAACGGGAACTGGCAATAGCGGAGAACAGAAATGCCGGCCGTAACGCTGGAGAACGATGTCATAAGGCGGTTTGCCTCCGGGCACATGTTTCCCATGGCGAAGCTTGTGCTTGAAACCGCGTTTCAGCCGATCGTCGAGGCGACGACGGGCACGATTTTCGGATATGAATCACTGATGCGCGGGCATGACCGGCTTGGGTTTTCCAATCCGCTCGCGCTTCTCGACCAGGCTGCCGAGGATGGCGAGCTGAAGGCCTTCGAGCAGATGCTGGCAAGCCGGGCGCTCGCTAAATTCTCCACCCTGGCGGATTTTTCCACCACCACCCTGTTCCTCAATCTCGATGTAAGGCTTATCCCGCACGGGGACGCCATTCTTGACAAGCTCGTTGGCCATCTGGCGCGGGCGGGCATTCCGGCCTCCTCCATCTGCTTTGAACTTTCCGAACGTTTCGACAATACCAGCGTGCCGGAGTTCAAGGCGCTGATCGCCCGCATGCGCAAGGAAGGTTTCAAGCTGGCGATCGACGATTTCGGCGCTGGTCACGGCGAGATGAAGCTTTTATGCGACTATCCGCTTGATTACCTGAAGATCGACCGGCATTTCATCAGCGGTGTCGATCATCTTCCGCGCAAGCAGCATCTCGTGCGCAACATCGTCAACATCGCTCATGTTCTCGGCGTCCGGGTCATTGCGGAAGGCATCGAAACCGAAGCGGAATTTCTCACCTGCCGCGAATATGGCGTCGATCTGGTGCAGGGCTGGCTGATCGCCAGGCCGACGGTTTTCACCAGCGAGCTTCCCGAGAGCTTTCCGCACCTCAACCGCGTGGGCGTGGCGCGGCGCAACAGCCAGTCGCTGGACGAAATCCTCATCCGTCGCGAAATAGAGCGTCTTCCCACCGTCTATGAGCATGACAGCGTCGACAGCGTCTTCGAATTGTTCCGCAGAAACCCGCAGCAGGCGTTTTTCCCGGTGCTCAACGCCAATGGCGAACCGCGCGGCGTCATCAACGAATATCACCTCAAGGAATACATCTACCGACCTTTCGGGCGCGATCTCCTCAAGAACAAGATCTACGAGCGCACCATTTCCCACTTCGTCGATCCTGCGCCGATCGTGGGTCTCGACGCCGATGCCGATCAACTGATGAACATGTTCGCCAGCATGGGCGGCAGCGCCTGCATCATCCTGACCGAAAACATGCGTTACGCCGGCATCGTCTCAGCCGCATCACTCATCAAGGTCATCAATGAAAAACAGCTCAAGATGGCGCAGGACCAGAACCCGCTGACGGCGCTGCCGGGCAACCGCGCCATCGGCGGCTTCATCGCCGACAGCTGCGGCGATGGCGATGAGACCCGTTTCTTCTGCTATTGCGATTTCGACAATTTCAAACCCTTCAACGATAAATACGGCTTCAATGCCGGTGACCACGCCATCACCCTGTTTTCCGCACTGATGCGTCGCTACTTTTTCGCCGGCGACTGCTTTCTCGGCCATATCGGCGGCGACGACTTCTTCGTCGGCGTGCGTGACTGGGCGGTGGAGGAACTGACGGAAATCCTCGAGCGGCTGCTCAGCGATTTTCACGGTGAAGTGGCCGAACTCTATTCGCCAGAGGACCGTCAGGCTGGTCGCATGGTCGGGCTGGACCGTCGCGGCAATGAGCGGGATTTTGCCCTGCTGCGTTGCTCCATCGGCGTTCTCACATTGCCAAAAGGTTTGATCATCGCCAATCCCGAGCGCATCGGCAGCGAGATCGCCGGCATCAAGACAGCCGCGAAAGAAAACGAAGGCGGCCTCGTCATCCGGGTGTTTGGGGAGACAAAATGACATCAGCGACAAAGGGCCTCCTTCCCTAAGCGGTACATCTGTCCTAAATCTTCAGGTAACGCCGACAAATGAGGAATTGCCCCTGGCCATGCCCGAAAATGTGACCCTGCCCGAAAAAATGCGCTTCATCGACCTTCCCTCCCATGGTGGCCCGGAGGTGATGCAGCTTTCGCAAGCACCTTTGCCAACCCCCGCCAGAGGCGAAATCCTGGTGAGGGTCGAGGCGGCCGGCGTCAACCGCCCCGATGTCGCGCAGAGGCAGGGCGCCTATCCGCCGCCGAAGGACGCAAGCCCGATCCTCGGCCTCGAAATTGCCGGAGAAGTGGTGGCGCTCGGCGAAGGCGTCAGCGAATTCAAACCTGGCGACAAGGTCTGCGCGCTCGCCAATGGCGGCGGTTATGCGCAATATTGCACCGTGCCGGCCGGTCAGGCCCTGCCCTTCCCCAAGGGGTACGACGCCGTCAAGGCCGCCGCGCTGCCGGAAACCTTCTTCACCGTCTGGGCCAATCTCTTCCAGATGGCGGGCCTGACCGAAGGCGAAAGCGTGCTCATCCACGGCGGCACCAGCGGTATCGGCACAACCGCCATCCAGCTCGCCAAAGCCTTCGGCGCTGATGTCTATGCGACGGCGGGTTCTGCGGAAAAATGCGAGGCCTGCGTCAAGCTTGGTGCCAAACGGGCCATCAATTACCGCGACGAGGATTTCACCGCCGTCATCAAGGCCGAGACCGATGGCAAGGGTGTCGATGTGGTTCTCGACATGATCGGTGCGGCCTATTTCGAAAAGAACATTGCCGCACTCGCCAAGGATGGCTGTCTGTCCATCATCGCCTTTCTGGGCGGCGCCGTGGCTGAAAAGGTCGATCTGCGGCCAATCATGGTCAAACGCCTGACCGTCACCGGCTCCACCATGCGGCCACGTACCGCTGACGAGAAACGCGCCATCCGTGATGAGCTTATCGAACAGGTCTGGCCACTCATCGAAAGCGGCAAGGTTACGCCTGTCATCAACAAGGTCTTCACGCTGGACGAAGTTGTGGAGGCCCACCGGCTGATGGAAACCAGCAATCATATCGGCAAGATCGTGATGCGAGTGTCCTGATCAGACCTCTTGCATTAATGACGAATCGTACTACCTTCTAGTTATGTTCAACGTATCGGAAGGAGGTGATCCAATGTCTAATGAGATTTCGGTCTCTGGTGCAGGCAATGGAAAGGGTGGGTTTTCGACGGGGCAGCCCTCGGCGTAAAAACCTCTTGCCTTCGGAACGTTGAGAAACAGTCCCGGGTCTGTAAACAGGACCAAGCTCATGGAAGGGTCGCCTCTGGCGACCCTTTTCCGTTTCTGGGGTTATCGGCGCGTTTACCCGGTTCCCTCATCTCTGTGCTTGTCACAGAGATCCAGCCAGACCAAGTGTTTGGGCTGAATGGATACCGGCTCAAGGCCAGTATGACGGGGAACCGCCAGCTGCAGCCGCATCTGCCCTACTTCTTGCCAAACACCTTCCACCGTGTCGGACGAAACCGCAGTTCGGCACCTACCGCCACGGCGGCGTTGAGCGGCACCTCGATTTCGAGGTGATAGGGGTCATGGCCGTTATTGGCGATGTCGATTTCGGCGATGCGGGTGCCGGCGAGGCGGCGACAGGTGGTAACCTTGCCGTAAAGCGCGTTTTTCTCGTCGGTCAACACCACATCTTCCGGACGGAAGAACAGCTCGCCCTCACCTGCGCCATTTTCGGCGACGCCGATGCTCTCGCCCTGAAACACCACCTGGCCGTCGCGGATCGTCACCGGCAGGCTGGAGGATTCGCCGATGAAGGAGAAGACGAACGGGGAATTGGGCGTGTCGTAGACGTCATCCGCCGTGCCGACCTGTTCGATCTTGCCCTGGCTCATGACGACGACGCGGTCGGCCAGTTCCAGTGCTTCTTCCTGATCGTGGGTAACGAAGACGGTGGTGTGGCCCGTGCGGTCGTGGAACTCGCGCAGCCAGCGGCGCAGTTCCTTGCGCACCTTGGCATCGAGTGCGCCGAAGGGTTCATCGAGCAGCAGCACCTTCGGCTCGATGGCGACTGCGCGGGCAAGTGCCACGCGCTGACGCTGGCCGCCGGAAAGCTGGGTGGGGTAGCGCTTTTCGAGGCCGGTCAGATGCACCATGTCCAGAAGCTCCGAAACTCGCCTGCGGATCTCCGCTTTCGGCGGGCGGGAGGCGGAAGGGCGCACCTTCAGGCCGAAGGCGATGTTGTCGGCAACCGTCATGTGGCGGAACAGGGCGTAGTGCTGAAACACAAAACCGACATTGCGCTCCTGCACCGAGCGGTGCGAGGCATCCTCATCGCCAAAGAAGATGCGGCCTTGGGTCGGCTGCTCCAGGCCGGCGATGAGGCGCAGCAGCGTCGTCTTGCCGGAACCGGAGGGACCGAGCAGCGCGATCAGCTCGCCGGAACGAATGTCGAGCGACACGTCGTTCAGCGCCGGAAAGCGATCAAACTGCTTGGTGATGCCGGAAACTTTCACTTCCATGAATATGCCTTTCAATGCTTGCCGGCTGCGTTGCCCGCGCCAAAGCGTATTTCGAGAATGGTTTTGAGAACGAGTGTCACGAGCGCCAGGCCAGCCAGCAGCGTCGCCACCGCGAAGGCCGCGCCGATATTGTACTCATTATAGAGTATCTCGACATGCAGCGGCATGGTGTTGGTCTCGCCGCGAATATGGCCTGATACGACAGAGACGGCGCCGAACTCGCCCATGGCGCGGGCGTTGCAGAGCAGCACCCCGTAGAGCAGTCCCCATTTGATATTCGGCAGCGTGACATACCAGAAGGTCTGCCAGCCGGTTGCGCCAAGCGAGATCGCCGCCTCCTCATCGCCATTGCCCTGCTCCTGCATCAGCGGGATCAGTTCACGCGCGACGAAGGGAAAGGTGACGAAGATGGTGGCTAGCACGATGCCCGGAACAGCAAAGAGGATTTCGATGCCATAACTCTTCAGCCATGGCCCGAGCACGCTGTGCGAAGAGAACAGGATGACATAAACCAGACCCGATATGACCGGCGAGATCGAGAACGGCAGGTCGATCAGCGTTATCAGGAATGCCTTGCCCTTGAACTCGAATTTCGCAATCGCCCAGGCGGCTGCGACACCGAAGATAAGGTTGAGCGGCACCGAAATGGCGGCGACAAGCAGTGTCAGACGGATGGCGGAGAGTGCATCCGGCTCGACGATCGCTTCCCAGAAGGCATCGGCGCCTTTGCGAAATGCCTCGAAGAACACCGATACCAGCGGCAGCACGAGGAAAGCCGCAAGGAATAGGAAGGCAATGGCAATCAGCACCAGCCGGGCAGGCAGGCTCTCGCTGGCGGGATCGCGGAACGGTCGGGACGAGGTGCGGGAAGCATCAGACATAACCGTACCTCTTGCGGCTCCAGGCCTGAATGAGATTGATGAGGAACAGCATGGCGAAGGAAATGATCAGCATGATGGTGGCGATGGCCGTCGCGCCCGCATAATTGAACTCCTCCAGCCGTATGACGATGAGGAGCGGTGCGATTTCCGAGACGTAAGGAATATTGCCGGCGATGAAGATGACCGAACCGTACTCTCCGATACCACGCGCGAAGGCGAGTGCGAAGCCCGTCAGGATGGCGGGCGTGAGGCTTGGCAGCAGCACCCGGCTGATGGTCTGGAAACGGTTGGCGCCGAGCGTTGCCGCCACCTCCTCCACCTGCCGGTCTATTTCTTCCATGACCGGCTGCACGGTGCGGACCACGAATGGCAGGCCGATGAAGATCAGCGCGATGACGATACCGGTCGGCGTAAACGCGATCTTGATGCCGAAGGGTTCGAACAGCGAGCCAACCCAGCCGCGATTGGCATAAAGCGTGGTGAGCGCGATGCCGGCAACCGCCGTCGGCAGGGCAAAGGGCAGATCCACGATGGCATCAACGAAACGCCGGCCGGGAAAACGATACCGCGTGAGAACCCAGGCGACGATGACGCCAAAAACAGCGTTCACCAGTGCGGCGATGAAGGCGGTGCCGAAACTGACGCGCAGCGCATTCAGCGTACGGCTATCGACAGCGATCGCAATAAAATCTGCAAAACCAAGTTTCGCCGTGGACCAGACGAGGCCGCCGAGCGGAATAAGAATGATGAGAAACAGATAGACGACCGTGTAACCGAACGTCAGGCCGAAGCCGGGTATCACGCTCGATTGACGCCACTTCCACCTGTTTCCGGATGTATTATTGCTCATCAACGCTCCGGATAATCTTTAGTTTGGCACATTTCCGGACAGAAAACCGGGGTCCACTTTTCCTGGAAATGCTCTCTGGGAGCCGGTGTTCCCCGGCCTTGTTATAAAGGATCGACCGGCACGGTGTCCGGTCGATCGATTTGTCGTTTTTCAAGTTCCCTTAAGCGGGTTGGGCGGATTTGTCTTCAGCCCATCTTCCGCTTACTTGGCGGGCTTGTAAATCTGGTCGAAGATGCCGCCGTCACCGAAATGTTCAGGCTGCGCCTTGGCCCAACCGCCAAACTGCGGATCGTCGATGGTGACGAGCTTGATGTCGGGCAGCTGCTTCAGCAGATCCTTGGAAACAACTGCGGGGTTCGAAGGACGATAGAAGTGCTTCGCCGCGATATTCTGACCTTCGTCGGAATAGAGATATTGCAGATAGGCTTCCGCCGCCTTGCGGGTGCCCTTGGCGTCGACGTTCGCGTCAACCACGGCGACCGGCGGCTCGGCGAGGATCGAGATTGGCGGCACGATGATGTCGAAGGCATCCGCGCCGAATTCCTGACCGGCCAGATAGGCTTCGTTTTCCCAGGCCAGCAGCACGTCGCCGATCTGGCGCTGCGCAAATGTGACCGTGGAGCCGCGGGCACCGGTATCGAGCACCGGAGCGCGCTTGTAGAGTTCGCCGACATAGGCCTTGATCTTGTCCTGATCGCCCTTGAACTCTTCATTCGCCCATGCCCAGGCGGCAATGTAATTCCAGCGTGCGCCACCAGAGGTCTTGGGGTTCGGGGTAACGATCTGCACGTCGCCCTTTACCAGATCGCCCCAGTTATGGATGCCCTTCGGGTTGCCCTTGCGGACGAGGAACACGATGGTGGAGGTGTAGGGCGAGGAATTATGCGGCAGGCGGCCGCGCCAGTCCTTGTTGATCTTGCCGGAATTCTGGACGATGGCATCGATATCGCTCTGCAGCGCCAGCGTCACCACATCGGCTTCCAGACCGTCGATGACCGAGCGAGCCTGCTTGCCGGAGCCGCCATGCGACTGCTGGATCGTGACATCCTCACCGGTATCGGCCTTCCACTTCTTGGCGAAGGCTTCGTTGAAATCCTTGTAGAGTTCGCGGGTCGGATCATAGGACACGTTAAGCAGCTTGGTCTGCGCGGCAGCCGAGCCGACACCTCCCAGAGCCAGCGATAGACCGAGAGCGAAAACGCTCAAACCGGACAGAAGCTTGGACATCGGTATTCCCTCCTGATGAAGATGGCTTAACTCTACTGGACCGGTAGAGTTGGTCAATGAGGCCGAATACGATCGAAAAAGTGTTTCCCGAGAGCGTTTCCACGGGCAACAAATACAGCGCAGCATAGGCGAAAGGCGCAACAAGCGTCGTGTAAAACTTTGCTGAATGCAAAACCGTTTCACATTTTTGACGATTTTTTGGCGTTACGGCGAAAAATATTCAGGGGTTTTAGACGATTTTTTCGTCAGGCCGTCAAAAGTTCGGGCACTTCCACGCCTGCAACGGCATCCGCAACGGTGGTGTTGAAAAGGATATTGCGGGTGGCATCGGCCACGCGGGCGAAGACGTGGCGTATTTCGCACTGCTTTTCGCCATCGCAATCCTCGCACCGGCGATAGGCGGTCTGCGACAGGCAGGGCAAGGGAGCGAGCGGCCCGTCGATGAGGCGCAGCACCTCGCCGAAGGTGATATCGGCAGCCGGGCGCGCCAGCAAATAACCACCCTGCTTGCCGCGCCTGCTTTCGACGATGCGTTCCTTCTTCATTTCGAGAAGGATCTGTTCAAGGAATTTTTTCGGAATGGCCTGTTCGCGGGCAATATCGGAAATTTGCACAGGACAGCCGCCGTCGGCCTTTGCCAGCGAAAGAAGCGCCCTCAGCGCATATTTTGCCTTCTGCGAAATCATCGTGAAACCAGTAGAACACAAGCCCGGATACCCGGCAATTCCGGCTTAGCGCAGAAGTTGTCACAATTCAAATCCAAGCTGCAAAGAAGGTGAACGGGCATCTTTTGCTCATAGATCGTGCGCGTGAGGCATTTTTGCTCTGAAGTGCAGCGCACAAAGACTGTCATTTCTGTTCCAGAGGCCCGATTTCAACAATAATCGGCCATGGAAATCCCGGACGTGACAATGACGATCAATTCAGCAAATGCCTCTGCCGATACCGCTTCCCTCGACGCCACGCTTGCCGGGCTCGATCTTGCGGGACGACTTTCCTTTATCGCCGGTCTTGGCGGCCATGCGGTCTTCACCACCAGCCTCGGCATCGAGGATCAGGTCATCACGGCGGCCATCGGCACCCACCGGTTGCCGATCGACGTCGTGACGCTGGAAACCGGCCGGCTCTTCAAGGAAACCGTCGATCTCATCGAGGAAACCGAGGAACGCTTCGGCATCGACATCCGTCGCTTTCGGCCCGAACAGGACGATATCGACGCCTATGCCGAAAAATACGGCCTCAACGGTTTTTACGAAAGCATCGAGGCCCGTCACGCCTGCTGTCATGTCAGAAAGCTGATCCCGCTCGGCAAGGCGCTGGAAGGTGCCACCTTCTGGATCACCGGGCTCCGCCGCGGCCAGTCGGGCAATCGTGCGACCACACCTTTTGCCGAATTCGACGCTGAGCGTAATCTGATCAAGGTCAATGCCTTGGCGGACTGGGACATCGACCAGATCAAGGCCTATGTCGCTTCTGAAAACATTCCCGTCAATCCGTTGCATGCGCGTGGTTACCCCTCCATCGGCTGCGAGCCGTGTACACGCGCTATCAAGCCCGGCGAGCCTGAGCGCGCCGGACGATGGTGGTGGGAAAACGACGAGAAGCGCGAATGCGGTCTTCACGTCGCCGGTGCGGACCAGACGTCCGCCATTTCCGCCATCCCACAACGATAATCATTCAGACCAGTTCCGGAGTTTAAAATGTCCAACGCAGTCCACGAGACGGACAGCAAGAATACTGTCGCATCCAAGCCGCCGCTCGATCCGCATCTGAAGGCGCTTGAAAACGAAGCCATTCATATCTTCCGCGAAGTCGCCGCCGAATTCGACAATCCCGTGATGCTCTATTCCATCGGTAAGGATTCGTCCGTGCTGCTGCATTTGGCGCGCAAGGCATTCTTCCCAGGCCGCGTGCCCTTCCCGCTGCTGCACGTCAATACGGGCTGGAAATTCAAGGAAATGATCGAATTCCGCGACAAGATCGTCAAGGAATATGACCTCGATCTCATCTCCTATACAAACCCGCGCGGCGCGAGCGAAAACGTGACGCCCTTCACCCACGGTTCGGCGCTCTACACCGACATCATGAAGACGGAAGCGCTGCGCCAGGCGCTGGACGCCGGTCAGTTCGATGCCGCCTTCGGCGGTGCGCGCCGCGACGAGGAAGCAAGCCGCGCCAAGGAGCGCATCTATTCCTTCCGCACGCCGGACCACAAGTGGGACCCGCGCAACCAGCGCCCTGAGCTGTGGAACATCTATAACGGCATGGTCCGCAAGGGCGAAAGCGTGCGCGCCTTCCCGCTCTCCAACTGGACCGAAGTCGATATCTGGCGTTACATCGAGGCGGAAAACATTCCGCTGGTGCCGCTCTATTACGCTGCCGAGCGCCCCTATATCGAGCGTGACGGCATGATGATCCTTGCCGAAGACGAGCGGCTGGAGCTGCTGCCCGGCGAAGAGATCCAGCACGGCTCGATCCGCTTCCGCACGCTCGGCTGCTTCCCGCTGACCGGCGCGATCCACTCCGAGGCGGCGACGCTTCAGGAGGTCATCGCAGAGCTGGAAATCGCCACCGTTTCCGAGCGGCAGGGCCGCGCCATCGATCGAGACCAGTCCGGCTCGATGGAGAAGAAGAAGCGCGAGGGCTATTTCTGATGACCGCCGCTGCTACCAACACCGCCTCCACGGCCACCATTCTGCCCTTTGCCGAACATTCGAAGGCGACGCGTGATACGCGCCCGCTTCGTCTCATCACCTGCGGCAGCGTCGATGATGGCAAATCGACCCTGATCGGCCGTCTCCTGTGGGACACCAAGGCCGTCAAGGAAGATCAGGCCGCCACCCTGCACCGCGATAGCGGCAAGCAGAACGATCTCGGCCTGCCAGATTTCGCGCTGCTGCTCGACGGTTTGCAGGCAGAGCGCGAACAGGGCATCACCATCGATGTCGCTTATCGCTATTTCTCAACCGACCGGCGCGCCTTCATCGTGGCCGACACGCCCGGCCATGAGCAATATACCCGTAACATGGCGACCGGCGCTTCCACGGCCGATCTCGCCGTACTTTTGGTCGATGCGCGCACCGGCATTCTGGAACAGACACGCCGACACGCCACCATCGCGGCGCTGATGGGCATCCGGCAATTCGTGCTGGCCATCAACAAGATCGACCTGACGAATTACGACAAGGCTGGTTTTGAACTGATCGCCCACGAATTCCGCGATTTCGCCTCCGACCTCGGCATCAAGCAGATCACAGCCATTCCAATGTCGGCGCTGAAGGGCGAAAACGTCGTGCTATCAGGCAAGGCCTCCATGCCCTGGTATGAAGGCCCGACGCTGGTCGAAACGCTGGAGCTTGCCACGGTGCGCTCGGCGCAATCGGGTGGTTTCCGCTTCCCCGTACAGCGCGTGTCGCGCCCCGGCGAAAGTTTCCGCGGTTATCAGGGCACGGTTGCCGGCGGCTCGGTCAAGCCGGGCGATAGCGTTGTCGTGCTGCCGTCGGGCATGGTCGCGAATGTCAAGCAGATCGTCACTTTCGATCTGGTGCGTAACGCCGCCGTTGCTGGTGACGCGGTCACGCTCGTTCTCGACCGTCAGGTGGACGTCTCGCGCGGCGACATGATCGTGTCCATCGAGGCACAACCGCAGACAGGGCTTGCCTTCGACGCGCAGATCGTGGCGTTGCAGCCGGGTGGCATCGAGGCTGGCAAACGTTACTGGCTGAAAAGCGGCAGCCGCCGCCAGCGCGTCAGCGTGCAGCCAGTCAGCCAGCTCAACCTGAAAGAAGGCGAATGGCAGGCGCACGAGACATCGCTGCCGATGAACGCCATCGGCAAGGTGCGGCTCTCCTTCGACGAGACGGCAATCTTCGATGCCTATGAGCAGAACCGGGCAACCGGCTCCTTCATCCTGATCGACCCCGACACCAATAACACGGTGGCGGGTGGCATGATTGCCGGAAAACGCAGCGTTGGCGCGACGGAAGAACAGGGTGACCGCGTCATTCTCTCCCTGCCCGCCCATCTGGCCGAGAAGCTTCTGGCAAGCGAACTGCTGGCCAAGCACCGCGACGAGATCGACATCCGCCGCACGGATGGTGCGACAGCCTCACGGCTGATCAGCGATCTGGACTGACAGACACCCGCGCACAACAAAAAGGCGACCGTCCAAGCGGTCGCCTTTTTTGTTTGAAAGCCTTTGGATCAGGCCTCGTTTAAAATACGAACATGTAAAGCAGAATGATCACAAAAATCGGAACACCCATCGCCCACAGTGCAATACCTTTTAGCATCTTATCCTCCATCGTTGTTGTGGTGGGATAACGGTTGAGGCGCAGTTGCGTTCCCTGCGACTGCGCTGACGACGGGTTCATCGCAGTCGATAACGTCAAACGCATCAAGTTTTCGACGCTTGTCAGAGCCGAGAAGATGGCCAGCGTCATGGCGCTGTGTTCAGGCCCGGTTAATGACCGACAACTCACTCTCTCAGCAATGGAACTGCGTGGTTCAGCGCACGTTAGTGTCCGTCATTGGGAGATGAAGATTATGAAAATTCTGACTGCAGCGATCTGCCTGGTTTCGGTGGGCATCCTAAGCGGCTGTGTCGATGATCGGGGCTACCGTAGCGGCGGATATTATACGACGGGCGTGTACTACCGCACCTATGAACGCGATCGCCACTACCGTGACTATGACCGTCGCGACTGGCGCGACCGGAGGGATTGGCGTGATCGTCGCGACTGGCGCGGTGATTACCGCTACCGATGATCGACTGGACCTACATTCAAGACCATTGGGATTGGGCAGGGCACATTCTAGAGGCCGTCATCATGGCGGCGATTGTCGCCGTTCTGTTTCGCCTGCTCGTTAGCTGGCGAAACGCGTGGATAATCGGGCTGGCCTTCGCCACCGGTCATTTTCATGGCCGGGAAAAGCGGGACTACGAGGTGTCCGTAGAAATGCCTCCTCCCCATGTGGACGGTTATTACTTCTGGAATTGGTCCTGGGATGGTTTAACCGACTTCTGGCCGACGGCTGTTGTTTGCGTTTTGCTCATTCTCCCGTTGGCAAGGAGGAGAAATTGACCTTCCGTGCAATCACCAAAGTCGTGATTTGCAGTTGCGGACGCCGAATGCGTTTACCCGTCCGGTTTTAAACGGTCAGGTCTCCGTGCGATGCCTTGATCCAAGGATCTTCAGAAGTGTTGGGATCATTTGAAAGCCCCGGGAAATATTGGGCTTAAGCTGGTCGGAGTGAGAGGATTCGAACCTCCGACCCCGTCGTCCCGAACGACGTGCGCTACCAGACTGCGCTACACTCCGTGACCAGCGGCGCTTCTATAGACCAGCCTCCAGCATTCGACAAGCGGCATATTGCATTTTTTGTGACAAGTTTTCAACGCGCTGCGAAGAGCGGTCGCCAAGTGCCTGCCGCACCGGGCGGCGTGTGTGAAAACGTTACAAAAAAGCAATTGTGGCAGGAAATTTTCGTCAAGCGGCACAGCTCCCCTGCCCGTCGCCGCCAAATCTGCTAGGGGAACGTAATGACCGGCGGGAAGCCGGACACGGCACAAAGGACATTTCACCATGCTATTTCGCAGCGTAACGCTCGCAGGGCTCGCCATTGCGCTCTCCGCCTGCACGACATCGACGGGCTCTGCCCCTTCCTTCACCCAGAAGAGCCCCGTTGAAACGCGGTGGGTCGGTCAGTCCGCAGGTATTTTCTTTGCAAAATTCGGCCCGCCGCTGAGCGACACGGAAACCGGCAGCTCGACCATCTATAACTGGCGCGGCGGTTACAAGAAGGCCACCATTCCGGCCAAGTTCGAAGAAGGCAAGGACGGCAAGAAGGGTCGCCAGATTTCGCCCGCCCGCACCGCCTCGCTCTCCTGCACGGTTCAGCTCACCGTCTCCAGCGACTACACGATCACTTCGGTACGCACGGTTTCCGACCGCCCCGGCGTCAACGGCCCGAGCTATTGCGCGGAATTCCTCGCCGCAAACTGAGTTTTCGTCCAGCAGACGAAACGAGCCAAGGCCTGCCCTAACCGGCGGGCCTTTTCACTTTTTTGCGATTATTCTTATTTTTTCTGAATTTTTTTCACACGGACCAGCGCGACCTGATCCGCCAAGCGCGGCAAACGCCGAATTGACGGCGTTTTCGCGATATTCGCGCTTGAGACACTTTCAACCGTTTGAAAGCACCGTCTAATCCTCGCGACCACAAAAATGACAATCCGCAAAATGGCAAAAACAGCCAATGCGACCTTATGTCCCGGCAAAATCCACGCAAAATCGCTTGAACTGGAGTGAATAAGTCAGGGTTGTGCCTGTTTCGGCTTTGCTGTAACGGGGCGGCTGGGAGGAGTGTTTTTAACACAAAACAAGAATCAGGTATGGCCGTGACTCCCATCGATCAAGACAAATCCCAGCTCACTGATCTTTCCTCAGACGCGCTTCTCTCCCATGCGCTTCCAATGAACCGCAGACAGGTTCTCGGCACTGCGCTCGCAGGGCTTGCAGCGACAGCGCTGCCGACATCCTCGCTTCTCGCCAATACGGCTACCAAGAAAGTCGACGTGCTTCTGATCGGTGGCGGCATCATGAGCGCGACGCTCGGCGTGTGGCTGCGTGAACTGGAGCCGACCTGGTCGATGCAGATGCTCGAGCGGCTGGACGGCGTGGCGCTTGAAAGCTCCAACGGCTGGAACAATGCCGGCACCGGCCATTCCGCGCTTGCCGAGCTGAACTACACGCCGGAAGACGACAACGGCAACATCAAGATCAGCCAAGCCGTCAACATCAACGAATCCTTCCAGATTTCCCGGCAGTTCTGGGCATGGCAGGTACGTAACGGCGTTTTGAAGAACCCGCGCTCCTTCATCAACCACACGCCGCATATGAGCTTCGTCTGGGGCGATGAGAACATCGCCTATCTCGAAAAGCGCTACGAAGCGCTGAAGGCAAGCCCGCTTTTTGCCGGCATGGAATATTCCAGCGACCCCGAGCAGCTTAAGAAATGGGTGCCGCTGATGATGGAAGGGCGCGATCCTTCCCAGAAGATCGGCGCGACCTGGTCTCCGCTCGGCACCGACATGGAATTCGGCGAGATCACCCGCCAGTTCGTTTCGCATCTGCAAAGCGACCGAAATTTCGACCTGCAAGTCAATAGCGAGGTTTCCGATATCCAGCGCAATGCCGATGGCAGCTGGCGCGTGACCTATAGCAACCTAAAGACCGATGCTGAGCAGACCGTGGATGCGAAATTCGTGTTCATCGGCGCCGGCGGCGGTGCGCTGCATCTGTTGCAGATGTCCGGTATTCCGGAAGGCGACAATTACGCCGGTTTCCCGGTTGGTGGCTCGTTCCTGATCAACGACAATCCTGACGTGACGATGCAGCATCTGGCCAAGGCCTACGGCAAGGCCTCGGTCGGCTCGCCGCCCATGTCGGTTCCACACCTGGATACCCGCGTGCTTGGTGGCAAGCGTGTCATCCTGTTTGGACCTTTCGCCACCTTCTCCACCAAGTTCCTGAAGGAAGGCTCCTATTTCGATCTCGTCTCCTCCGTCACGACAAGCAATGCCTGGCCGATGGTGCGCGTTGGCATCGATGAATATCCGCTGGTGGAATATCTCGCCGGCCAGCTGATGATGTCGGACGACGACCGCTTTGCCGCGTTGAAGGAATATTTCCCGAACGCGAAGCAGGGCGAATGGCGCCTGTGGCAGGCGGGCCAGCGCGTGCAGATCATCAAGCGCGACGAGGAAAAGGGCGGTGTACTCAGGCTCGGCACGGAAATCGTCGCCGCGCAGGATGGCAGCATCGCCGGTCTGCTCGGCGCCTCCCCTGGCGCCTCCACGGCCGCACCGATCATGCTGAGCGTTCTGGAAAAGGTCTTCAAGGACAAGGTGGCAACACCGGAATGGCAGGCCAAGATCCGCCAGATCGTTCCGAGCTACGGCACCAAGCTCAATGACGACCCGGAAAAAGTGCAGCAGGAATGGGCCTATACGGCCGAGCACCTGCAATTGCCGACCCCGCCGCAGATCGATCTTGGCGCGCTGAAGGGCGCGGGAGCGGCACCTGCTGGCGCGTCGGTGAAGAAGGTTCCGGATATCGCGCTTTAAGGCTTAGCCGCGATTTTAAGTTTGGACGCCGCGTGTCTTTGGATGCGCGGCGTTTCTGTTTAAGCAGGCCTTTAACACACACGCGTCATCCTGGCCTCTTCGCGAGGACCCATGGATTTCAACGGCTTGTGGATTCTTGGGTCAAGGCTGGTGATGACGGAGGACAGGTTTTCGCGCGTCACAACATCCGGGATCGCAGCGAAATAGCTCGGCTGGTAGATGCACGCCGGCACCTGTGCACGCTGTTCTGATTTTGGAAGTGATGGCTGGGGCGCCAGGATTCGAACCTGGGAATGCCGGTACCAAAAACCGGTGCCTTACCGCTTGGCGACGCCCCAACAAGGCAGCTTGGGCGAAACGCCGCTGCCTGAACCGGGCCTGATTAGCAAAGCCTGCCCGACGCGGCAATGACCTGACGGCTTATTTTTTCACAAAATCCAAGCTTTTTGGATGCCGCGCCTGACATGGCATGTTAGGGCTTGGCGATTGCGCGGCTGAGGCTGCGGCTTTGCGTGGCATAGCATATTTCAGGAGGTCTTGATGGCGGACCCGGCATTCGATCTCGATTTCAGGCCGGCCTATGGCGAGGCGGTTCCCGTTGCCCCGCTCATCCAGCGCATCACCGTCAACAATCCTTCCGCGTTTACCTTCCATGGCACCAACTCCTATATCGTCGGCGACCGGTCCGTTGCCGTCATCGATCCCGGCCCGGAGGATGAGGCGCATTTTCAGGCGCTGATGGCGGCGCTTGATGGCCGCGAGGTCACCCATATCTTCGTCAGCCACACACATCGCGATCACTCGCCGCTTGCGCAGCGGCTGCGGCAGGCGACCGGCGCTATCACAGTTGCGGAAGGCCCGCACCGCGCCGCCCGGCCACTGCATGTGGGTGAGACCAATCCCTTTGCCGAAAGTTCCGATACGGCTTTCGTGCCGGATGTGGCACTTGGCGACGGGCAGAGCCTTTCCGGCGACGGCTGGGCGCTGACGGCACTGCACACGCCGGGGCACACCGCCAACCACGCCGCTTTCGCACTGGAAGGCAGCGGCATCGTCTTTTCCGCCGATCACGTCATGGCCTGGGCCACCACCATCGTCGCACCGCCTGATGGGTCGATGAGCGATTACATGGCCTCGCTGGAGCGCCTGCTCGCCCGCGACGACCGGCTGTTCCTGCCCGGCCATGGCGGCCCGGTCAACGATCCCGCAGCCTTCATGCGCGGGCTTCGCGCCCACCGCCGCATGCGGGAACGGGCGGTTCTGAAGCGCATCCGGGAAGGCGACCGGCGGATCGCCGATATGGTGAAGGTGATCTATGCCAGCACCGACAAACGCCTGCACGGGGCTGCGGCACTTTCTGTACTCGCGCATATCGAAGACCTGATCGAAAAGGGCGAGGTGCGGACCGAGGGTGCGCCTTCGTTGCTGGGGGAATATTTTTCGGCGTGAGGCAGGCGTCTGGGCGCAACGCTCATATCGGCGTCATCATATCCGGTTCAAAAATTCAACCACCGTCGCATTTCCCCGTCGTTCCGGCATTGAGCCGGAATGACGAAGAAGGAAACTAAGCCTCAATTGTCGTTCAGGCCTTGCATTTCCGCATCCAGCGCATCGAGATAGGCTTCTGCGATTGCTGCTCCCATGCCAAGATCGTGCGGGCCGTAACGGGAGGCAACGCGCACATCGACGATCGTGGTTTCCGCCTCCTCTTTCAGGCGGATGAGGATGTCGAAACGCAGGCCCCAGATGCGCGTGCGCTTTTCGCCCTGCATCAGAACCACGCCGCTGCCGTTAAAGAAGGTGGGCTGCGGTGCCTCGACCGGCCGTGCCATGGGAACCGGCACGATGGAGGGCAGGTCCTCTACCGGCGCTTCCTCGGTGGGCTGCGACTTGTCCTGTTCGGGAACGCCGACGGAGGGCGGCTCCACCGTGCCGATGACGCCTTTGGTATGGGTGATGCGGATGCTCTGGGCGGCGGCCATTTTTTTGGCGGCGGTGTAGATGCGGTCTATCGCACCTTCATAACGGCGTCCGGCAAGGCTCGCATAGGCCACCGCCTGCGCGTCCCGGTCCGCTTTTGCAACAGTGGCCGGTCTTGCCAGCCATTGCTGATTGGCAACGGGCGGCACCAGCCATCCCGGCGCATCGGCAAGATCGGTGGAGATGTCGTATATCTTTGGCTGCTGCCAGTACAGAAATGCGCCGTAACCGACGACGCCGAGCGGCAGCGCCGACAACAGCAGCGCGGCAAGCGCAGAAAGGCCGCCGCGCGCACCCGTGGTCCACAGCCGTTCAAGACCAACCAACGCCAGAAGCATCGCCACCAAAGCGATTCCAGCGGCTATCATCAGCAGGCCGACGAGATCGGGCGTCGTCAACGGTCCGAAACGGTGGATGCCGGCGGCGACAAGAAAAAGCGCCAGCGCCGCCATACCGAGATAGCGGGAAAGATAGGCTGCAACTGAAAAAGGCCGGACAAAACGCACAGTCATGGAAGCGGATATCCGTTAGATCGCATTGGCGTAAAAGCGTTGCACCCGAAATCTGGCAAGGGAATCACCTGCATATGATGTCATAGACCGGATTTGCGGTTAGGAAAACAAGGACGCGTCTGATCTGCGGGTAAAGTGCGTAAACCCGCCTTTGTCGCGCCGGACTTGATCCGGCATCCAGCCACGGCGCGTCTGCATGCTGAAAGAAGCCTCCCGCGATCAAGGACTTGATCGCAATGGACCCCGGATCTGGTCCGGGGTGACGGAGTGGGAACGCAACGGCCTCAGCCTACATCGTTTTGAGCGCGTGAAAGGCTGCGCCCACGATAGAGCGGAATATTTTTCCGCATTATCTCCCCTTAAGAGAATAATGCATCGGCAGTGCAACAAATACGCAAGCTCATCCCTTATTTGCTGAGGAAATCGGCGTATTCTTCGTCCCTTCCTTCGAGAATGCGTGTAAAAAGTGCATTATCCTCGTTTTCTTGCATAAAAAAGAGACAAGCCATGTCACAGGCAACGACGCCAGCCCGCTCATCCGGGTCAAAACCCTTTTATCGCAACTTCGGCTTTCAGGTTCTGATCGCCATGGTCATCGGCCTGCTGCTCGGGCTCGTTGCGCGCAATATCGGTCCTGATGCCGCCGGCAGCCCGAACTGGCTTTCCGTGACGTTGCAGACCATCGGCAGCATTTTCGTGCAGCTGTTGCGCGCGCTGGTGCCGCCGCTGATTTTCACGGCCATCGTCGCCTCCATCGCCAATCTCAAGAACCTCTCCAATGCGGCAAAGCTCGTCTGGCAGACGCTTCTGTGGTTCGCCATCACGGCGCTGATCGCCGTGGTCATCGGCATCGTCCTTGGCCTCGTCATTCAGCCGGGCGTGAACACCGCGATTGCCAATACGGCAGCGGCAGCCCCCTCCTCCACCGGTTCCTGGCTCGACTTCCTGAAGGGTCTCGTGCCGGCCAACGTGTTCGGCCTCGAGGCCTCGACCAAGGTCAATAACGGTTCCGCTAGCACCTTGCTGAACTTCAACGTGTTGCAGCTGCTCGTGGTGTCGATTGCCTTTGGTGTCGCGGCGCTGAAAGCGGGCAAGGCGGCGGAGCCGTTCCTTGCCTTCAACCAGTCGCTGCTTGCCATCGTGCGCAAGATCCTGTGGTGGGTCATCCGCCTCACGCCCATTGGCACCATCGGCCTGCTCGGTCGCGCCGTTGACCAATATGGCTGGACGACGCTTTCGCAGCTTGGCTGGTACGCGGCGGCCGTTTATATCGGTCTGGCGCTGGTTCTCTTCGTGGTCTATCCGGCGCTGCTTCTCGCCCATGGCCTGAAGCCATCGCGCTTCTTTGCGGGCGCATGGCCGGCAATCCAACTCGCCTTCGTGTCGCGCTCTTCTATCGGCACCCTGCCCGTCACCGAAACCGTGACGGAAAAAAGCCTCGGCGTGCCACGCGAATATGCCGCCTTCGCCGTGCCGCTCGGCGCCACCACCAAGATGGACGGCTGCGCCGCCATCTATCCGGCGATTTCAGCGATCTTCATCGCCCAGTTCTTCCAGGTGCCGCTCGGCATTCAGGACTATGTGCTGATCGTGTTCGTCTCGGTGCTTGGCTCGGCCGCAACGGCGGGCCTGACGGGTGCCGTGGTGATGCTGACGCTGACGCTCTCCACGCTCGGTCTCCCGCTCGAAGGTGTTGGCCTGCTGCTCGCCATCGACCCGATCCTCGACATGGGCCGCACGGCCGTCAACGTCGCCGGTCAGGCGCTGGTGCCCACCATCGTCGCCAAACGTGAAGGCATTCTGGACGAGGCAGTCTACAACAACGCCAAGGACATCGAGGCACTCGATGACCGCGACGCGGTTCCTGCCTGAACAAAGAACCACTGAAAGTGGTGCCGCCGGGGTGGTACCTTCATATCTCCATAATGGGCGTCGCTATCACTTTAGCGACGCCCACATTGACAATAATCCCAAAAATATTGAAGTATAAATTTGCGAATCATCAATTTTAACTGCAATTATCATAATATAATTATGGAAAACAAAATTGCACCGAGAAAAAATATGAAAAAATTGTCTATAATTCTCCTGAGTATTTTCTCCTTCATTGCATTCCCTAATTTGACCGCAGCAGCGGGAACAACTGTTGATTCCGTATCCTATTCGTGCGCCAACAACGAAGTCCTACGTGTAGTTTACGTCAACGGCGTCGATGGAAAAAGCTTCGCGATCCTCCAACAAATGGAAGAAATGATCCCTATGGCGGAAACAATATCGGCGTCCGGAGCGGTCTATAACGCAATAGACCCGAACTATAGCTACACTTTGCGCACGAAAGGCAACAACGCCTCGCTTGAAGATAGCAGGGGCACGATACTGGACGGCTGCTCAGAGTAATAATGCAAAACAAGAACGGGTGGCGGCCGCGGCCATCCCTGGCGTGAAAAGAAGATTGCGGCATCAGGCAATAATGGACGATGCAACTTTCCAGTCTTCACCCGCTTTTCCCGATCATGAATCAGGCGTATTAATCGCGGCAATAAAAGTGCCGCCCGGCTGTCATGTTCTTGGGAGAAACAAAATGCGCGTTTCCATCGTCTTAGGTTCGCTCACCGCTCTACTGGCGCTCACCGCCTGCCAGACGCTGACGCCGGAAGAGCGCCGGGCGCGGGATGAGGCGACATGCCGGGGTTATGGTTTCCGCCCCGGCACCGACCCCATGGCGGGTTGCCTTCTCGATCTGGAAATGGATCGTCGCGCCGACAACCGCGCCTGGCAGGCGCAGATGAACCGCGACATGTTCTATCGGCCGGTGGTGGTGGAGCGGCGGATCATCGTCCAACCAAACCCCTGACCGGAATGAAGGCGACATTGCTGGCGGTTTCACCCTGCCTTGCCCTTGCGGCAAGCGTCGCCTGCGCGGCGGCAAGACGCGCGATGGGCACGCGGAAGGGCGAGCAGGACACGTAGTCGAGATCCGCATCCTCGCAGAAATGGATCGAGGCCGGGTCGCCGCCATGTTCGCCGCAGATGCCGAGTTTCAGCTCCGGCCGCGTCTGGCGGCCGCGCTCGGCGGCAATGCGGATCAGTTCTCCCACACCGTCGAAATCGAGCGAGATGAACGGATCGCGTTCAATAATGCCCTTGCGCTGATAGGTATTGATGAAACGTGCCGCGTCGTCACGGGAAATGCCGAAGGTCGTCTGCGTCAGATCGTTGGTGCCGAAGGAGAAGAACTCCGCAGCTTCCGCAATCACATGCGCGCGCAGCGCCGCACGCGGCAATTCGATCATGGTGCCGGTCAGATATTCGAGCGTCATGCCGGTCTCTTCCGCCACCTCGGCGGCCACAGTGTCGATGACAGCCTTGACGTAATCGAGTTCGGACCGGAGGCCGACCAGCGGCACCATGATCTCAGGCACGACAGGCGCACCGGTGATGCGCGCCGCCGCAACCGCAGCCTCAAAAATGGCGCGCGCCTGCATTTCGGCAATTTCGGGATAGGAAATGGCAAGCCGGCAACCGCGATGGCCGAGCATGGGGTTGAATTCGTGCAGCGCATCCAGCCGCTGGCGGAATACGGTCTGCGGCATGCCCATGGCGGCGGCGACCTCTACGATCTCGCCATCGCTCTTCGGCAGGAATTCGTGCAGCGGCGGATCAAGCAGGCGGATCGTCACCGGCAGGCCGTGCATGATCTGGAAAAGCTCGGTGAAATCCGAACGCTGCATCGGCAAAAGCCGGTCAAGCGCTGCCCGCCTGCCCTTTTCGCTTTCGGCGAGAATCATCTCGCGCATCACATGAATGCGGTCGCCTTCGAAGAACATATGCTCGGTGCGGCAAAGACCTATACCTTCTGCACCGAAAGCACGGGCGGCGCGGGCATCGGCCGGTGTATCGGCGTTGGTGCGCACTGTCATACGGCGCAGATTATCGGCCCATTGCATCAGCTTGCCGAAGTCGCCTGACAGTTCAGGCTGCGTCATCGGCACTTCACCTTTCATCACCCGGCCGGAAGAGCCGTCGATGGTGATGACATCGCCGCGTTTCAGCATGCAACCAACGCCGATCAGCACCTTGTTGCGCATATCGACGCGCATCGAACCCGCGCCGGTAACGCAGGGAATGCCCATGCCGCGCGCCACCACGGCGGCGTGGCTGGTCATACCGCCGCGCGTCGTCAGAATGCCTTCGGCGGCATGCATGCCGTGAATATCTTCCGGACTGGTTTCGATGCGGACCAGAATGACGCTTCGGCCTTCGGCTTCCGCAGCGACCGCTTCTTCCGAGGTAAAGACGATCTCGCCGGTTGCCGCCCCCGGGGAGGCAGGCAGGCCGGAGCCGATGATGGGCCGGGAAATACCGGGATCGATGGTGGGGTGCAGCAATTGGTCGAGCGATGACGGCTCGATGCGGCAGACGGCTTCTTCCTGCGAAATCAGCCCATCCTCGACCATATCGACGGCGATCTTCATGGCGGCGCGTGTGGTGCGCTTGCCGGAACGGGTCTGGAGCATCCAGAGCTTGCCGCGCTCGATGGTAAATTCCAGATCCTGCATGTCGCGATAGTGGGTCTCCAGCCGTTTGCAGATCACCATGAACTCGGCGAAAGCCTCTGGCATCAGCTTTTCCATGGAGGGTTTGTCGGAACCCGACGCCAGCCTCGCGGCCTCGGTGATGGATTGCGGCGTGCGGATGCCCGCTACCACATCTTCACCCTGGGCATTGACGAGGAACTCGCCGTAAAGCTCCGCCTCTCCGGTGGAGGGATTGCGGGTGAAGGCAACGCCGGTTGCCGATGACGAGCCGAGATTGCCAAAGACCATGGCCTGGACGTTGACCGCCGTGCCCCAGTCGCCGGGAATATTGTGCAGGTGTCGATAGGTCACGGCGCGATGGTTCGTCCAGCTGGCAAAGACTGCACCGATCGCGCCCCAGAGCTGAACATGGCAATCCTGCGGGAAAGCCTCTCCCAACTCGTCCTCGATCAGTTGCTTGTAAAGCGCAACGACATGCTGCCACTCGACCGCCGACATATCGGTATCGTATTCATGGCCGAGCCGGCCTTTCTCGTCTTCGAGAATTTCTTCGAACAGCTCATGGTCGAGACCCATGACGACATCGGCATACATCTGGATGAAGCGGCGATAGCTGTCCCAGGCGAAACGGGCGTCGCCCGCATCGTGGCCCAGCGCCTGCACCGTGCGGTCGTTGAGGCCGAGATTGAGCACCGTGTCCATCATGCCCGGCATGGAGGCACGCGCGCCTGATCGAACCGACAACAGCAGCGGCGTCTGGCTGCCGCCGAATGTCTTGCCGGTCACGGCTTCCATGCCGTGAAGGCCGGCCATGACTTGCAGCTTCAGCTCTTCGGGGAGATCGCGGCCGTTCTTGTGATAAAGGGCGCAGGCATCGGTTATGATGGTGAGGCCGGGGGGAACGGGAAGGCCGAGACTTGCCATTTCGGCAAGGTTTGCACCCTTGCCGCCCAATATAGCAACGTCACCTGCCCGGCCTTCGGCAGCACCGTTGCCGAAGGTATAAACCCACTTTTTCATTCCACGCTCTCCACCCAGAAGCGTTGTCATTTTTCTATCATCTACAGCATTGGCAGCATGTTGGAAACGCCACAACGTCCAGTTTACATCGCAGTGCAGCATAATTGCGGCGAATTGCGCGCCAGAATTGCCGCAAAAGCAAAATAACAGCGTTACTGACGCATTCGTGTAGTGCGCAGAAACGGAGTGTTCCCTAAGCCATCCACATCGCCCAAAAAGAGATTATTCATGCAATTTACTCGCCGTCACACGTTGAAATTTGCCGGAATTTCTTGCGCCGCCACTGCCCTTGCCGGTGCTCTTAGAGCAGAAGGCGCCCCACCCGCAGCAAGTGCAGGCACCGCCCTTCCCTTTGCGCTGACCACGCCGATGCATGTCAGTCAGGCGGCGCTTCGGGTGCGCGATCTCGATCCGATGATCGATTATTACCGTTCCGTGCTCGGGTTGAATGAGGTTGCGCGCAACGCACGGGGCGTGACGCTCGGCGCCGGCACCGTTCCCCTGCTTGATCTCGTTCACAAGCCAACGGCGGATTATGAAAGCCCCACCTCAGCCGGCCTGTTCCACATCGCCTATCTGATGCCCACCCGCAAGGATCTGGCGCGGTGGCTGGTACATGCGGCGTTAAGGCAGGTGCCGCTCACGGGCTTTGCCGACCATAATGTCAGTGAAGCGGTCTATCTCAACGATCCCGAAGGCAACGGCATCGAGGTTTACAGCGACCGGCCGAAGGATACATGGGTCTGGAGCGGCAGCGTGGTTAAAATGGGGACCGAACCGCTCGATGTCGATGATCTCGTAACGCTGACCGACACCAAAAAGAGCGATTACGAGGCCGCACCTTCCGGCATGCGCATCGGGCATATTCACCTGCGGGTCGGCGAGATTGCCACCGCACGCGCCTTTTACGAGGAAGCCGTTGGTCTCAAACCGACGCAGGATGCCCGTTCGGATGCCTCCTTCCTGTCATCGGGCGGATATCACCACCATCTGGCCGTCAACACATGGAACAGCCGGGGCGCGAAAGAGCGCAACGCCACCGAAACCGGCCTCGACTGGTTCTCTCTTGCCATCAAAAATCCCACGGACCTTGAAGCGCAGAAAATGCGGCTGCGGGCGGCCGGTTATGTGCTGGTGGAGATGGAAAACAAGGTTGTGGAAGCGATTGATCCGTGGGGCACGCGGCTGCGGTTGGTGCCGGTGTAAGAGGGCGGCAAGTCGGCTGGTTTCCTGTGACTGGTACAGGAACGAGGGACGCGAGGCACAACACCAAAAAAAAGCCTTGCGAGGCCACGGCAGCGACCTCGCAAGGCTTTCCATCCGGTACAGGAAACCGGATGGGGGGTCGGGAAAGAGCCCAAATTCCTTTCAAAAAGACATAGCAAAATGCCGCGCATTGTCGCCCACCCGAATGGGTGATGCGGCCAGATAAATTCGCGATGGACAAGGCTTAAGGGGCAGACCCGGAACGGGAAACTCAAAAGGCTTCGCGCAGTTGCTCGGCAGTCTGCAAATCCACGGAAACCAGTTGCGACACGCCCTGTTCGGCCATGGTGACGCCGAAGAGGCGGTTCATGCGCGCCATGGTGATGGGATTGTGGGTGATGATGACGAAACGCGTTTCGGTGGAGGCAACCATTTCGTCCATCAGATTGCAGTAACGCTCGACATTATGGTCGTCGAGCGGCGCGTCCACCTCGTCCAGCACGCAGATTGGTGCGGGATTGGTGAGGAACACCGCAAAGATCAGCGCCATGGCCGTCAGCGCCTGTTCACCGCCGGAAAGCAGCGTCATGGTCTGTGGCTTCTTGCCAGGAGGACGGGCGAGAATTTCCAGGCCGGCTTCCAGCGGATCGTCGGATTCGATCAGCTGCAATTCCGCCGTGCCGCCACCAAACAGATGGGTGAAAAGCCGCTGGAACTGCGAATTGACCACATCGAAGGCCGCAATCAACCGTTCACGGCCTTCGCGGTTGAGGTTCTGGATACCGGCGCGCAGCTTGCGCACCGCGTCGATGATATCGTCGCGTTCCTTGATGAGGGCCGCGAGCTTGGCGGAAAGATCCGCCTGCTCTTCCTCGGCACGCAGGTTGACAGCGCCCAGCCTCTCACGCTCGATCTTCAGCCGGTCGAGATCGCGCTCGACATCGCGAATATCTGGCTTCGGCTGGTCGGGACCAAGGCCGGTCAGGCGCAACGCCATATGCGGCTCGGTATTCAGCGTTTCGCGGATGCGATGTTCGGTTTCCTGCCGCTTCTCGCGGGCGGAAACAAGCCGCTCTTCGGCGCGGCCGCGCTTTTCACGGGCTTCTGCCAGTTCGGAAAGGGCGGTGGTTGCAACGCGGTCGGCGGCGCGTTGCAGGTTTTCCGCCTCCGCCAGCCGGTCCGCGGCCAAGCGGCGGGCGTCTTCGGTTTTCTGAAGCTCGGTCAGGAGGTTGCGGCGTTTCTCGTCGAACTCTTCCGGCGCAATGTCCAGTTCGGCGATTTCCTCGCGCGCCTCTTCCTCACGCTCGCGCAGGGTGGCGATGTGATCGGCGGCACTGGCGGCCCGCGATGCCCAGGTGGAGCGCTCCTGCGCGATTGCCTGAAGCCGGCGCTGGCGGCTTTCCGCCTCGCGGCTCACCCCCTCGTGGCGGGCGCGCGCTTCTGCCAGCAGGCCACGGTCTGTCGCGACTTCCAGCTGGCTTTCACGCAGGCGCAGATCAAGGGCGGAAAGATCCGGTGCATCTTCCATTTCGATGCGGGCGTTTTCTTCCTGAACGACGATCTCGTCGATCTGCGCGCCGATCTGGTTCAGCGCTTCCGAGACGATATCCCGGCGGCGCAGAAGATCGCCCGAGGCGCGTTCGGCTGATGTCAGCGCCTCTCGTGCCTCGGCAAGATGACGCGTCACCAGTCGGCTTCTGTCGCGCACTTCCGAAAGCCGCAACTCGGCGCTTTTGATGTCGTCGGTCCTGATGGAGAGCTGTTCTTCGGCCTCCTCCAGACTGAAACGGGCCTCTTCCAGTTCCGTCTCGATTTCGGCAAGCCGGTTCTTTTGTGCCAGACGAAGGGCGGCGGCTCCCGGCGCATCAGCGCTGGCGATGTGGCCATCCCAGCGAAACAGCGCGCCCTCGCGCGTCACCAGCCGCTGACCGGCCTTCAGCGACGGCATCAGGCGCAAGGCTTCCGCAGTGTCGGCTGCAACGCCGATCTGGGCGAGACCGCGCCTTAATGCGTCCGGCGCCTGCGCATAGTTCAGAAGCGGCTTGACGCCCTGCGGCAAAGCAGGATCGCCCGCACCATCGCCATTGCCGGCCCAATAGGCGGGAGCAGCGGGATCAAGGGCACTTTCGAGGTCGTCGCCAAGGGCTGCACCAAGCGCTGCCTCAAAACCACGTTCCACCGTCATTTCTTCCGCCACCGGCGTGAAGCTGCCATTGGCGGCAGCACTGGCCGCCAGGATTTTGGTGATGGTGCGCGCTTCCGTATCCAGAGCGTTCAGCCGGTTTCTCGCCGTTTCCAGCGGGCCGCGCGCCAGCGCTTCGGCGGAACGCGCCTCGGCAACGGCGGCTTCGGCTTCCTCCGCCACGATCAGAGCATCTTCCACCGCGATCTCGGCTGCCTCGACCGCCTCGCGGCGCTCCGAAGGATCGGGAAGGCCGGAAAGTTTTTCATCGACGGCATCGATCTCGGAGGATGCCTCCTGCGACTGGCGTTCCAGCCGGAGTTTACGATCGGAAAGCTCGCGGATCGCCCGTTCCAGCTGCTGGCGCCCGGCGGCGGCCTCGGCGCGCTCGGCGGTGATGGAAGTGAAAACGGTTTCGCTTTCAGTCAGTTTAGCGGCAGCTGCCTCAAAGGCTTCGCGCATCTCTTCGGCATGACGACCGGAATCGGCGAGAATTTCGAGAAGGTCTGCCTCTTCCTCATCGAGCCGTGCAAGGATCTGGGCGTTATCAGAGACAAGCCGTTCTTCGCGAACGATGTCTTCGCCAAGCTGCGATAGACGGCGCGCCAGCTCATCACGGCGGCGCAGCAGGCGGTTAGCCTCGTCATCCAGCTGGGTGCGGGCAATCTGTAGACGTTGCAGGGCGGCAGCGACACGCGCTTCATCCTCGCGCAATTCCGGCAGCTTCAGGCTGGCAATGCCCTGCTGTTTGGCCGCCTCCATCTGCGCCTGCGCCTTTTCGGCAACGATGTTCGTGGCTTGATTAAGCGCGCTTTCCGCTTCGCCTTCGGCTTCCTTGGCTTCTACCCAGCGGATATGCAGCAGGGTCGCCTCGCGGGCGCGGATATCCGCCGACAGCATCTTGAAACGGTTGGCCTGCCGCGCCTGGCGTTTCAGGCTTTCGATCTGGCTTTCAAGCTGGGCGGTCACATCCTCCAGCCGCTCCAGATTGGTCTCCGCAGCACGCAGGCGAAGCTCCGCTTCATGGCGGCGGGAATGCAGGCCGGAAATGCCGGCCGCCTCTTCCAGAAGCTGGCGGCGGGCCTGCGGCTTGGCATTGATGAGTTCACCGATACGCCCCTGCCCCACCATCGAGGGCGAACGCGCGCCGGTGGAGGCATCGGCAAACAGAAGCTGCACATCCTTGGCGCGCGCTTCCTTGCCGTTGATGCGATAGACCGAGCCGTTTTCGCGCTCGATGCGGCGCGTCACCTGAATTTCATCGGCATCGTTGAAGGCGGCGGGCGCGGTGCGATCGGAATTGTCGAGATAAAGGCCGACCTCGGCGGTGTTGCGGGCCGGGCGATTGCCGGAACCGGAGAAGATGACGTCATCCATGCCGGATGCGCGCATGTTCTTGTAGGAGTTTTCGCCCATCACCCAGCGAAGCGCTTCGACCAGATTGGACTTGCCGCAACCATTGGGACCGACGACACCGGTCAGACCCGGCTCAATGATGAATTCCGAGGGTTCAACGAAGGATTTGAAACCGACGACGCGGAGCTTGTTGAACTTCATGCCGCTCCGCTCCGCCTGAAATAACGGCAATAAAAAACGGGCGAACGGAAATATCCGCCGCCCGTTCCTTTGAGGGTTCGGCGATCAGAGCAGCTTGTCGATGACAGCCGACATGGTTTCAACCGACATGTCTCCCGCGTATTTCTTGCCGTTGATGATGAAAGTCGGCGTGGAGTTGACGCCGAATTCCGTCGCACCGCGTTGCATCGTTGCGTTCACATCATCCAGAAGCTTCTGGTTCGTCAAGCAGGCCTCGAAAGACTCCTGTGAGAAACCGGCCATTTTCGACAATTGCAGCAGGGCCGCACGGGCATCCTGGGCTGTTGCCCAGCTCTGCTGCTGCTTGAACAGCATGGAAACGAACGGGAAATACTGTCCTTCCGGTGCGCAGCGCGCCAGCATGAAGGCAGCGGCGGCACGCGGATCGAACGGGAATTCGCGGATGACGAAATAGGCCTTGCCGGTATCGATGTATTTCCTCTTGATCTCGTCAAAGGTCTTGTTGTGGAAATTGGCGCAATGCGGGCAGGTCATCGACATATATTCGACGATCTTTACGGGAGCGTTCGCATCGCCGAGCGCCGCTTCCGGCAGCGGACCGGGCTTCAACACCGCAGCCATATCCACGTCACCGGTGGATTCAGGCAATTCCTGCGCCTGGGCAACGCCCGGCGTGAAGGCAAACGGCAGGGCCGTGGCAAGGGCAGCAAGTGCAACGCCGCCGAGAAGGCTGCGACGGGAAATGGTCAGTTCGGAAAAATGCATGAAAGCACCTGTTGGTAATAGACTCTATTGTCTGTTGATTCCGATATAGCGACGGCCTGTTCATCACAAGCGGGGTTTTGAACTCTTCTTGTCAAAGAATTGTGACCAGTCAAGGACCGTGCGCGACATCAAATCGTCCCGCCCCGCGGCTTCTTCTTCTGCATCACCGCCGTGCCGAGCCTTTCCACTGCCTTGCGCAGCGCTTCGCTCTCGATGCCGTCCATCATGTCGTCGAGACGTTTTGCCGCATCACCGCGCAGCGGCGGCGGCTTTCGCCGGCGGGGAACGGGCTGCGATACCGGCTTCTGCACGATTCTGATCTGGCGTACCGCCGGAAAGCCAAAAAAGCCGTTGATGCGGGCGATGAGCTCGCCCTGTGCGTGGGTGAGGAACAGAGCGCGCGCGCCTTCGCAGGCAATCGTCAGCACGCCCGGCTGGTAACCGCCGCGATCCGGCCCCTCGTCGCGCCGCGGCCAGGTGATCTTTTCCGGCCGCGTGCAATCGGCGAAGTCATCGCCGGCGATCTCGTCCCACGAGCCGAGCAGCGCCGTGTTGATGCCCGCCCGTTTCGACAGGAGGGGATCCATGATGCCATTGGCTATTTCGGCAATCTGGATGACGCCTTTGCGTGGATATCGCATTTTTCACTCGGGTTTCAGGACCGGACAGTCCGGAGCTTCTTGATAGGTCGGTATGAATGGCCCAACTATAGGCCGAATCGAAGAGAAACGGCAAACCATGCTTCAAAAAACCGCCCCGTCATCGCACGCGCAGATGCTGCTCGCATGGTACGACCGCCACCATCGCGAGTTGCCTTGGCGCACCTCGCCAGCCATGGCGGCACAAGGAAAACGTGCCGATCCCTATCATGTCTGGCTCTCCGAAGTGATGTTGCAGCAGACGACGGTGCAGGCGGTGAAACCCTATTTCCTGAAGTTCCTCGCGACGTGGCCTCATGTCAGCGATCTGGCGGCGGCACCGGTTGAGGATGTGATGGCTGCATGGGCGGGACTTGGTTATTACGCGCGCGCCCGCAACCTGAAAAAATGTGCGGAAGCTGTGGCGAAAGAGCATGGCGGCGTCTTTCCCGATACCGAAGAGGGCCTGAAGAAGCTGCCCGGCATCGGCGACTATACATCTGCTGCCGTGGCGGCCATTGCGTTCAACCGGCAGGCGGCGGTGATGGACGGTAATGTGGAGCGCGTCATCTCCCGCCTTTTCGCGATAGATGCACCCCTGCCCGGTTCGAAACCCGCCATGAAGGCGAAGGTGGCGGAGCTTACGCCTTCCGACCGGCCGGGCGATTTTGCGCAGGCGATGATGGATCTCGGTGCGACGATCTGCACGCCGAAGCGCCCTGCCTGCGCGCTCTGTCCGTTCAATGGCGGCTGTCTGGCGCTTGCCCATGACGAGCCGGAGCGGTTTCCGGTCAAGGCCGCGAAAAAGGCAAAACCGGTGCGGCTGGGAGCCGCCTTCGTGGCGGTGAATGCAAGCGGCAAAATTCTGCTGCGACGGCGCATAGAAAGCGGCCTTCTCGGTGGCATGACGGAGGTGCCGACAACAGCATGGACCGCCCGCGTGGATGGCGGCACCGACACGAGCCACGCGCCTTTTGCCGCGTCTTGGCAAGCGGCGGGCGTCATTGTGCATGTCTTCACCCATTTCGAGCTGCGGCTCACCGTCTATCGGGCACAGGTACCGGATGGGCTTGAAACCGGCGCGGATGACGGATGGTGGGAGCCGGTTACAAATCTTGACGCGCAAGCCTTGCCGACGGTGATGAAAAAAGTCATCGCACAGGCTATTCCATCCGCATTCGATGAAAGCAGGAAGTTTCGATGACCAAGATTGAGCATATCGTATTCGACATCGGCAAGGTGCTGATCCACTACGATCCGCATATTCCCTATAGCCGCCTCATTCCCGATGCCGACGAGCGCAAATGGTTCTTCGAGAATGTCTGCACCCATGACTGGAACCTCGAACAGGATCGCGGACGCGGCTGGGAAGACGCCGAGGCGCTGCTGATGGAGCAGTTTCCCGAGCGGGAAGAGCATATCCGCGCCTTCCGCAAGTTCTGGCATGAGATGGTCTCGCATTCCTATGACGACAGCGTCGCGATCATGACCGGCCTGATCGATAACGGTCACGACGTGACGATGCTGACCAACTTCGCCTCCGATACCTTCCGCGAAGCGCAGAAGATGTTCCCCTTCCTCACCCTGCCGCGCGGCGTGACGGTTTCTGGCGACGTGAAGCTGCTGAAACCGGATGTGGCGATCTACGAACTGCACGCGAAGGAATTTGGCCTCGACCCTGCCGCAAGCATCTTCATTGACGATACGCTTGTGAATGTCGAAGGCGCCAAGGCCGCCGGCTGGCAGGCGGTGCATTTTACCGGAGCGGAAAAGCTGAAGCAGGATCTGCAATCCTACGGCGTGGATGTCTGACACACCATCAGATCCAAAAAGAAAATTGGCGCAGGCGGAAATGGCGGTCTCCTGCCTGCGCCAGTCCTGCCGCAAGCGGCATGGGACAGCAATGTTTTCGTGAACTTTCCGAACCGGATTTTCACAACCATTGCTTTGCGTAGGACACTATGACCGTTCTCTTGCGCGAAACTTGTCTGGCTAAATTTAGATATTCAAAAATACCAACGCCCGACACCGAAGTGCCGGGCGTTGGTCGTTCTCCATCCGGGACTGAAGGTACTAAACCGGACGGAGACGTATGCTGACAATGGCGGGCGGTGGATCGTTGCCTTCAGCCTTTTGGGCTTTAGACTGTCAGGCCTTTGCCAGTTCACTGCGGATGATTGTTCTCAGATCATCGATAGGCTTCAGCTGGTCGCCATCCTCGAAGTGCCAGAACGTCCATCCGTTGCATGCGTCGAGACCCTGCACCTTTGCACCAAGACGGTGAATGGAGCCGGCAGTCCCGCCGGATGCAATCGTACCATCGGCACGAATAATGGCGCTATAACGGCGCTTTGCATCGGTCAGCACCTGGCCGGGACGGACGAGACCGCTTTCCACCAGGGTGTTGAAGGCAACACGCGGTTCGGCCCTCTTGCCGGTCATAACGGTCAGCTCCGCCTTGCCGAGCGGCTCGACGGCGGCGATGCGGGCAGACGCCGCGTCGATGTAATCCTGTTCGCGTTCGATACCAACGAAGTGGCGGCCGAGACGTTTTGCAACCGCACCCGTGGTGCCGGAGCC
The DNA here is from genome assembly GCF_053521725.1 of Agrobacterium sp. CG160-95. Taxonomy (NCBI): domain Bacteria; kingdom Pseudomonadati; phylum Pseudomonadota; class Alphaproteobacteria; order Hyphomicrobiales; family Rhizobiaceae; genus Agrobacterium; species Agrobacterium sp. CG160-95. The sequence continues at coordinate 654,094 of NZ_JBNWDU010000001.1, forward strand.
GAAGAACGGGTCGAGCACGATGTCGCCAGGCTTGGTGGAGGCCATGATGATGCGTGCCAGCAATGCTTCCGGCTTCTGGGTCGGATGCACCTTCTTGCCGTCGTCACCTTTCAGCCGCTCATGGCCGCTGCAAATCGGGAACAGCCAGTCGGAGCGCATCTGAACGTCGTCGTTGGAGGCCTTCAGCGCTTCGTAGTTGAAGGTATAGCCCTTGGCTTTCGGATCGCGGCTCGCCCAGATCATGGTCTCATGGGCGTTCTGGAAACGGCGGCCCTTGAAGTTGGGCATGGGATTGGTCTTGCGCCAGACGATATCGTTCAGGATCCAGAAATCGAGGTTCTGGAGCATGGAGCCGACACGGAAGATGTTGTGGTAGGAGCCGATGACCCAGATGGTACCATTCGGCTTCAGCACGCGGCGGCAGGCCAGCAGCCAGGCGCGGGTGAAGGCATCATAGGCCTCGAAGGAGGAGAACTGGTCCCACTCGTCATCGACTGCATCAACCAGCGACTGATCTGGCCGGTGAAGCGTACCGCCAAGCTGGAGGTTGTAGGGCGGATCGGCGAAAATCGCATCCACCGACTGGCTCGGGAGGGCATCCAAGGCAGCGACACAATCACCTTTGATTATGCTGTCTTTCCAGGCGTCACTCTCGCCCGCACGATCAAAACCGGCACGCCGAAAATCGGCCAGCGGAAAAACTGCTGCCATTGGTACTCGCTCCATACGCTTACTCTCTACTGATGCTTATGGTTACCGAAGATGGTTATCAAAGCCTGAACAAGTCACGGAAAATGCGAAATAAATGGCTGTTGCGGCCGACACGCGCAATTTGCTGGCGCGGGCGGGGAACCCGAAGTGGCGCAAAAACGTTGTGCACAACGGGTTGTCCTGTTCCGCATGTCGGTGCTGGCAATACCGGCAACTCAGGGGGTAATCCGCAATGACGTCCGTAACGCGAGTGGCTTCTTTTTCAGTGCATGCCTTTTCCGCGGCTCTTCTTCTGGCGGCGCTACCGTCAAGCTTGGGGGCGCAGGAGCCGGCACCGCTATACAACGTCGTCACCGACGCTGTGCTGTTCGATGGCGGCCCCTCGCTCGGCAACAGCGACAGGGTGCGTTGGGATTTTTACAAGGCTGACCGGGCCGGAGTGCGCAGCGACGTCAATGCCGGCGGTTCCTACGACGCCACCTTCGAAGCGAAGCTGCCGGCGGGCAAATATGTCGGCGTGGCAGCGCTGGGCAACATCCGTCGCGAAATACCCTTCGAGGTGAAGGAGGGAAGCCTAACGAGGCCAAAGGCTAATTTCGACGCGGCGGAACTGACGGTAGTGCCAAAACGCAGCCCCGGCGGCGATGTGGAAAGCCAGGCGAAAACCGAAATCACCAAAGAAGATTTCAAGGACAGCGTTTACGGGCAGAACACGACCTTCGTGCCGGCGGGCGAACTCCTCCTCACCGGCAGCATCGGCCCTGCGCGTGCGCAGGAAACGCTTGCCATCAAGGCGGGCGAGACGATCAGCCACGACCTTGTCATCCCGAGCGGCGTGGTCGTTGCCAAGGCGGCCTATACGGACGGTGGCAAGGCTGTGGAAACGGACGATATCCGTTTCGAAGCGCTTTCAGCCAAGGAGACGCTTGATGGCACGCGCCAGACCATCAACGGTGTTTACGGCACCGGCAAAACCATGGAAATGCCTGCCGGCGATTTCGTGATGCGCGCGCGTCTGGGCAAGGTCACGGTGGAACAGCCCTTCACCGTAACTGCAGGAAAACGCACTGAGATCAACCTCAACCTCGATGCTGGTGTTCTGGCAATCACGGCACCGGGTGCGGAGCGGATCGACATCGTCGAAACGACCAAGGACCTTCAGGGTACGCAAAAGGAAATTTCCGGCCGTTATGGCAACCGGCATCAGGAGACCCTGCATCCCGGCGATTATTCGGTGAAGGTGAGCTACGACAAGAAATCCGGGCGCGAGCCGAAGGAGATCAAGGCGACGGTCAAGGCCGCCGAGAGAACCGAGACGAATGTGCCGGAGTAGCAGTAAGCCGCTGCCCGGCCGGGTGCGGCGGCGGCTCGCCAATCTTCACGCCGGTAAATCCTGATGCCGCGATGCGATCGCACAGCCTAATCCACTGGCAGCCGCGACAGGCCTGCCGGATGTCTCCGGCGGCGAAGGCCAGACGCATTTTCTCCAGCAGCTCCGGCGTTGCCCGCAGCCGCTTTCCGGCGGTGATTGTCTCGTTCAAAAGCGTTGAAACCGAAAGCCGGGCCGCCTCGTCCCTCTGGACCACGCCCTCGTTGAAACAGTGGGCATGGCTTTCGCACAACAGGCCAACGCAGATATCGTCCGGCCCATCGACCAGCTCGATATCCTCTTCGCCGGCGTTCAGCCGAGCGGCGACACGGTCGTAGTTTTCGACAAAGCCGGAGGTATATCCCTTCCCCACATAGGTCAGCATACAGAGAAGGTGATGGGGGCGAAGGCGGACCGTCACGGGACGCGTTTCCGATGAAGGAAACAGATCGGCGGACAAAGGAAAAATCCGCTCCGTGATTTCGCCGTATCAGCAGCCATCCATGCTCCCTTCACGCACCGCGGATCGTCATCGCGGGCGGATATCGATAACCGACTTTTCCGGCGGAGTCCAAACGAGCCCAGCCAATCGTTCCCGGCCTATCCGACGATGGCGAAGGCATCGTGCACCGAGCCTGAAGGGGTGCGGATTGCCTTGCGGCCGATCCATTGCACATGCCCGTCGAGAATTCGCACCGCCTCCTCGGCACGGCCGCCGCGCAATGCGTCGAGGATCGCGCGGTGATCGGTATCGGTGCGGCGCTCCCATCCTGCCCGCCAGGCGGAAAACAGGAACCGGGCGCTCGCGGCATGCAGGCCGTCGATCGCCTCCATCAGGCGCGGCATGTTGCAAGGCGCCGTGATGAGGCGGTGGAAGCGGCGATTGGCCTCTTCCCAATGCTGCACATCGACCGCGCTATCGCCTTCGAGCGTGGCGGCCTCCGCCTGGTCGAGAATGGCTGAAGTCATATTTGGAATGGCGTGGCGCAGCGCCAGAACCTCAAGCGCGGCGCGCATTTCCGCGACTTCGCGCACATCGGCGAGGCCGAAATCCGCGACCCGCACGCCGCGGCGCGGAATGCTGGCGGCCAAGCCCTGCGCCTCCAGCCTGCGGAACGCTTCGCGCACCGGCACATGCGATGCGCCGAATTCGGCGGCAATGTGATCCTGCCTCAGACGTTCACCCGGCGACAGCTCACCGCGCACGATGCGGTCAGCCAGTGTGCGGCTGATGCGTGCGGCAATGGTATCTTCGGGTCTGGTTTTCGCTGTCTTGGGCATAACATCCCATAACGCATCCGGCGCTGATCTGTGTAGCTGTTTTTGCACGCAGGAAACGCGCAAAGCCAAATCCCAGCTATGAGCCGGGCGCGACCGACCCTTGCGGGCCAGCCGGTTGAGCTTGACGCGGACTTGGTCTAAAAGCCCGGGCATCACTTTTTTCCAAGGCAAATCCGATACAGGGAGCGCCCATGAGCGGCTTCGACCTCATTATTTTCGACTGTGACGGCGTTCTGGTCGATTCCGAAATCATCGCCGCACAGGTGGAGTCCCGCCTTCTGACCGAGGCCGGGCATCCGATCTCCGTCGAGGAAATGGGCGAGCGTTTCGCCGGCATGACCTGGAAGAACATCCTCCTGCAGGTGGAAAGCGAAGCCAGCATCCCGTTTTCCGCATCGCTGCTCGACAAGTCGGAAAAGCTGCTGGACGCGCGGCTGGAACGCGACGTGAAGATCATCGAGGGCGTCAAGTTCGCTCTGTCGCGCCTGACGACACCGCGTTGCATCTGCTCGAATTCCTCCAGCCACCGCCTCGACATGATGCTGACGAAAGTGGGCCTGAAGCCCTATTTCGCACCGCATATCTACTCCGCCAAGGATCTCGGAGCCGACCGCGTCAAGCCGAAGCCGGATATCTTCCTTCATGGCGCAGCCCAGTTCGGCGTTTCACCGGATCGCGCCGTCGTAATCGAGGATTCCGTGCACGGCGTGCATGGTGCAAAGGCAGCCGGCATGCGCGTCATCGGCTTCACCGGCGCATCCCACACCTATCCCAGCCATGCCGACCGGTTGACGGATGCGGGCGCGGAAACGGTGATTTCACGCATGCAGGACCTGCCCGCCGTTATTGCAGCGATGGCGGAATGGGAAGGCGCTTTTTAATCTCTGGCTTTGTCACAAACGCCACTTCGTCATGCTCGGGCCTGTCCCGAGCATCTGCAACGCGTTGATTTTGCTATACGTGTTTGAATCCTCGGGACGGGCCCGAGGATGACGTTGCGTATGAGCCATGGTTTGTTTGCGATCTGCCCGAAAGCCCGCAAAAGCAGCCTCCGGTTTTTACATTTCGCCCGTCAAATCACCGGCGCTTGGTCTTGGCCTTTGCGCCCTGCTCGGCAAAACCGATATAGACACTGACCGACCTCGGTGCGCCGCCCGGTCCGTTGGGAATGGCGACATGATCGTTGTTGAAGATGAACTGCGTGCCGGCACCGCCTGCAGCAACGTCGATGGCGAAATTGGTCGTTTCGCCGTAAATCTCGCCGTCGCCGTCCTTAACGGTGACGCGGATCGGTACGGTCACGCGGCCGGGCTTCGACATCGGGCCGGGAACGAGACGGCCCTGGGCCAGCACGTTTACCGTCAGCGTGGTTTCGTTCGCGGTACAAGAGCGCGTCGTGTCTGACAGCGAAACCTGATAGGCGAGTTTCTGCGGATCGTCCTTTGCGCCACCGGCATAGACGCGGTGGACGGCATTGGCATCGAGAACCGTGACCGTCGGGCAGTTGGCCTGCACCACCGGAGCAACGGCATTTGCCTGCGCCGCCGGAGGGTTGACGGCAAGCGAGTCTGACGGATTGGAGGAATTGCATCCTGCAACAACGGCCAGAAGCGACATCGCGGCGGACAAACGCAAGAAATTCCCTGACACTCTTCTAATTCCCTCTCCATTGTCCCGGATCCGAACCGGAGACGCTGTTTATTGACCTTTCACGCAGGTTGGCGATGGTCTATAGCAGCGACGCCGGAAAAAATCGATTGGCATGTTTGGTTTTGCTTGAATTTTCAAAAAAGCCCTTCATTACCTCGCCAATCGCCTCATTCCGGCGGGATGCTGCTGATAAAGAGCCGGTAACGGCAACGGACAGACCGGTAAACGACAAGGGACTATCTCGTGAAATATGTATCGACCAGGGGTGCGGCCCCTTCGCTTGGTTTCTGCGACGCGCTTCTGGCGGGCCTTGGCCGTGATGGCGGGCTTTACGTGCCGCGCGAATGGCCCTCCATGTCGAAAAAGGAAATCCGCAACCTGCGCGGCAAGTCCTATCAGGACATCGCGTTTGAGGTTCTCTACCGTTTCACCGGCGGTGAAATTCCGGCCGACAAGTTCCGGGCGATGATCGACGACGCCTATGCGACGTTCCGCCATCCGGCCGTAGCACCCCTGACGCAGACCGGGCCGAACACCTTCGTGCTGGAGCTTTTCCACGGCACCACGCTTGCCTTCAAGGACGTGGCGATGCAGCTTCTCGCCCGCCTGATGGATTATACGCTGGCTGAGCGCGGCGAGCGCGCCACCATCGTCGGCGCCACCTCCGGCGACACCGGCGGCGCAGCCATCGACGCCTTTGCCGGGCGCGAGCGCACCGACATCTTCATCCTTTTCCCCAACGGCAAGGTCTCTCCGGTGCAGCAGCGCCAGATGACGACCTCCACCGCCTCCAACGTGCATGCGCTGGCGATCAACGGCAATTTCGACGATTGCCAGAACCTCGTCAAAGAAATGTTCAACGACGCGAAGTTCCGCGACGGCGTCAAGCTTTCGGGCGTCAACTCCATCAACTGGGCGCGCATCATGGCGCAGGTGGTCTATTATTTCACGGCGTCCCTGTCGCTCGGCGGTCCCGACCGGAAGATTTCCTTCACCGTTCCAACGGGCAATTTCGGTGATATCTTCGCCGGTTACGTCGCCAAGAAGATGGGCCTGCCGATCGACAAGCTTGTCATCGCCACCAACGACAACGACATTCTGGCGCGCACGCTGAAGACAGGCCGTTACGAGATGCGCGGCGTCACGCCCACCACCTCGCCCTCGATGGACATCCAGATATCCTCGAATTTCGAACGGCTGCTGTTTGAGGCCTATGGCCGCGATTCCGCTGCGGTAAAGGCGTCGATGGATGGCCTCAAGCAATCCGGCGCGTTTGAAATCCCGCCGCATGCGCTGAAATTCATCAAGAAGGATTTCCGCGCCGGCCGTGCCACCGAAAAGCAGGTGGCGGCGACGATCCGCGATACGCTTGAGAAAACCGGTTACCTGATCGACCCGCATACGGCGACCGGCGTTTTTGTGGCGGAAAAACACGAAAAGGCATCAAGCCCGATGGTGGTCCTGTCCACTGCCCATCCGGCTAAATTCCCGGCCGCCGTAAAATCCGCTTGCGCAATCGACCCGGCGCTTCCAGTATGGCTAGCTGACATTATGAACCGGGAGGAGCGTTTCGACATTCTGGACGCAGAGCTGAAGACGGTGGAAACCTTCATCGGCAGCCACGCACGCGCCGGCAAATAGAGACGCGGAAAGACTTGATATGAGAGTTAATGTGACCCGGCTTTCGTCCGGGTTGACCGTTGTCACGGAAAGAATGCCGCATCTCGAAAGCGTTGCTCTTGGGGTGTGGATCAAATCCGGGTCCCGCAACGAGACGACTGCCGAGCACGGCATCGCCCATCTTCTCGAGCATATGGCCTTCAAGGGTACGGCGCGCCGCACCGCCCGGCAGATCGCCGAAGAGATCGAAAATGTCGGCGGCGAAGTCAACGCCGCGACATCGACGGAAACAACTTCATACTACGCCCGCGTCCTGAAAGACCACGTTCCGCTCGCCGTCGATATTCTTGCAGACATCCTGACGGAGTCTCTGTTCGACGAAGACGAGCTGGAGCGGGAGAAAAACGTCATCCTCCAGGAAATCGGTGCCGCCACCGATACGCCTGACGATGTGATTTTCGACAATTTTTCCGGCGTCGCCTATCGCGACCAGACCATCGGCCGCCCGATCCTCGGCACTCCGGAAACCGTGCAATCCTTCACCAGCGCCCAGATCAGGCATTATCTCGCCCGCAACTATACGACGGATCGCATCTTCGTCGTTGCAGCAGGTGCTGTCGATCACCAGAGCTTCGTGAAGCAGGTGGAAGAACGTTTTGCCTCGCTGCCGCAGCTGCCGGTCACCACGCCGGTTCTCGAAAAGGCGATCTATACCGGCGGGGAAATCCGCGAGACCCGTGACCTCATGGACGCGCAGGTGCTTCTCGGCTTCGAGGGCAAGGCCTATCACGCCCGCGATTTCTACTGTTCGCAAATTCTCGCCAATATTCTTGGGGGCGGCATGTCATCGCGCCTGTTCCAGGAAGTGCGAGAGTCCCGCGGCCTTTGTTATTCCGTTTATGCCTTCCATTGGGGTTTTTCCGACACCGGCATTTTCGGCGTGCATGCGGCGACCGGCGGCAACGACCTGCCGGAACTGATGCCCGTCATCGTCGACGAGTTGCGCAAATCTTCCCAGACCATTCATCAGGAAGAAATCGACCGCGCCCGCGCCCAAATCCGCGCGCAACTGCTGATGGGTCAGGAAAGCCCGGCAGCCCGTGCCGGCCAGATGGCACGGCAGATGATGCTTTACGGCCGACCCATCCCCAATGAGGAGATGATGGAGCGCCTGAACGACATCACGCGGGAACGCCTGACCGATCTTGCAGGACGGCTGTTTTTCGATACAGTTCCGACATTGTCTGCAATTGGCCCGCTCGAACAGCTGCCGCCTCTTTCAGACATTACTGCCGCGCTTTCCGCGCAGCAGCCCGCAAGGATAAAGGCGAACGGCTGAGGGTTGCGGTTTCTTTCCGTACAGGGATGGTGAATGCTGCGTTTTCTTTCCCGACATAACGACACCCCGGAACTGCGCAGCGCCAACCATCTTCTCAGACTGCCGCGCTATGGCGATTTCAAGCAGTGGCACGTTCTGCGCTCGGAAAGCCGGCAGTTTCTCCAGCCATGGGAACCCACCTGGCGCCCGGACGAACTGACGGAAGGCTCCTTCCGCACGCGTGTGGTGCGCAACGGCCAGGAGTTTTCCTCCGGCACCGCCGTGTCGTTTCTGCTATTCGAGAAGGAGACGTTGCTCGTTGGCGGCATCACCATCGGTTATATCAGGCGGGGTGCTGCACAAAGCTGCATGATAGGATATTGGGTGGGCGAACGCTACGCCGCGCAAGGCCATATGTCTGCCGCATTAAAATTGGTAATACCCTATATCTTCAACGGACTTCAGTTGCACCGTATCGAGGCAGCCTGTATTCCGGAAAACTTCAAAAGCATCCGGCTTCTCGAAAATGCCGGGTTCCAGCGGGAAGGCCTCTTGCGGGAATATCTGAAAATCAACGGCCAATGGCGGGATCATACGATGTTTTCCCTTCTTGCCGACAAGCAAAGCTCCAGTGGAACGAAGTACGATACATGACTTACACTCACTCTGCGCCGTGCCTGTCGAAACGTCTGGCGGCAATTGCACTGGCTGCGCCGTTCTTCCTGTTTTTCCTGCTTTTTTCGTCTCTTTCCTACGCCTTCGAGCCGGTGAAGATTTCCCGTGACGATACGGCGCTCGATCTCACCGCGACAACCGATATCTATGCCAATCAGGGTGAAGCCTTTCAGGTCTCGACCGCGCCCGGTCCGGATGGCATCCGCCGCCGTATCGAGGTGCGCGCCAGCTCCACCGACCATCAGGGCGACTGGGCCGTCTTCGCGCTCGCCAACGTCTCGGAAGAGCAGCTGGAGCGCGTTATCGTCGCACCGCATTTCCGTCTGGTGAATTCCAAGCTGTTCTGGCCCGATCTCGGCTCGCAGCGCATCATCGCGATCACACCGAGCGAAGGCTTTGCGCTTGACCGGCAGCCAAGCCCGGATGCCGACGTCTTCCGCATCACGCTCAATCCCGGCTCCGTCATCACCTTCGTCGCCGAGCTGTCGACCCCGCAATTGCCGCAGATCTATCTGTGGGAACCGGAAGCCTACAAGGATACGATCAACGCCTTCACGCTCTATCGCGGCATCGTTCTCGGCATTGCCGGCCTGCTGGCCGTGCTCCTGACCATCCTGTTCGTCGTCAAGGGAACCTCGGTTCTGCCGGCGTCGGCCGCGCTCGCCTGGGCGGTGCTCGCCTATATCTGCGTCGATTTCGGCTTCCTTGAAAAACTCATCACCGTCACATCCAGCGATCAGCGAATATGGAGGGCGGGCGCCGAAGTGGCTCTCGCCTCCAGCTTCGTGGTCTTCCTGTTCACCTATCTCAATCTAAACCGCTGGCACGCGCATCTGGGTTATGCGACCTTTGCCTGGGTGGTGGGTCTGGCGCTGCTGTTCGGCGTCGCGATTTACGATCCTTCGGTCGCCTCCGGTATCGCGCGCGTCTCCTTCGCGCTGACGGCGACGGCCGGCATCGCACTCATCATCTATCTCGGCTTCAACCGTTACGACCGGGCGATTTTGCTCGTTCCGTCCTGGGCGCTCATCCTCGTCTGGCTGTTCGGCAGCTGGCTGACGGTGACCGGACAATTGGACAACGACATCGTTCAGCCGGCGCTTGGCGGCGGGCTGGTGCTGATCGTGCTTCTGATCGGCTTCACAGTCATTCAGCATGCCTTTGCCGGCAGCGCCTATCAGCAGGGCCTGTTTTCCGATCTCGAACGGCAATCTCTCGCACTGACCGGCAGCGGCGATACCGTGTGGGACTGGGACGTGACGCGCGACCGCATCGTCACCACACCTGACATTTCCAACCGTCTGGGGCTGGAGCCCGGCACGATGCATGGTGCTGCGCGCAACTGGCTGCCGCGCCTGCATCCTGACGATCGCGACCGGTTCAAGGCAACGCTCGACGTGCTGCTCGACCATCGCAAGGGCCGCCTCAATCACGAATTCCGCATTCGCGCTGAAGACGGACATTTCCATTGGCTGCAAATCCGCGCCCGCCCGGTTCTCGGCTCCAACGGCGAAATCATCCGCTGCGTCGGCACCATCACCGACATCACCGAGCAGAAGAACTCGGTGGAGCGGCTGTTGCAGGATGCGATGAATGACAATCTGACCGGGCTACCAAACCGGCAGGTCTTCCTCGACCGCCTGCAATCGATCCTCAACCTCTCTCCTGAAAGCGACGGCGTGCGCCCGACGGTGATGGCGATCGATATCGACCGTTACAAGCTGGTCAACGATACGCTCGGCATTGCTGCAGGCGACAATATTCTCATCGCGCTGACACGGCGGCTGCGCCGCCTGTTGAAACCGCAGGATACGCTGGCGCGTCTCGGCGGCGATGAATTCGGCCTGATCCTGACCTCGGAGCGCGATCCGCAGCGGGTGGCCGATTTCGCCGATGCGGTGAACAAGGCAATCATGGTGCCGATCAATTTCGCCAATCGCGAAATCATCCTCACCGCCTCCATCGGCCTCGTTTCATGGATCGACCAGCAGGAAAGTGCCGCAGGTCTCTTGAGCGATGCGGAACTGGCGATGTACCGCGCCAAGCGCGCTGGCGGAAACCGCGTCGAGCCGTTCCGTCCCGCTTTCCGCACGTCCGGCACCGACCGCCTGCAAATGGAAAGCGATCTTCGCCGCGCCATCGAGCGCAAGGAGCTGTCGCTCGCCTATCAGCCCATCGTCAAGCTTGACGATGGCGCGCTGGCCGGTTTCGAGGCGCTGATGCGGTGGGAACACCCCAAACGCGGCAACATTCCGCCGAGCGAATTCATCCCCATCGCGGAAGCCTCCGGCCTGATCGAACCGCTCGGCATGTTCGCGCTGGAAAGGGCAGCGACCGACCTGATGGACTGGCAGCATTCCATCGAGAAGATGCCGATCTTCATCTCCGTCAATATTTCCAGCGCGCAATTGCTGAATAACGAATTGTATAACGACGTGCGCGGCATGCTGACGCGAACGCGCTGTAATCCGCAGCAGCTGAAGCTGGAGCTGACGGAATCCGTGGTGATGGAGAACCCGGAACAGGCGCGGCTGGTGCTTTCCAAGCTGAAGGAAACGGGCATCAGCCTCGCCATGGACGATTTCGGCACCGGCTATTCGTCACTTGCCTATCTCACCCGCTTCCCCTTCGACACGATCAAGCTCGACAAGGCACTGGTGGCCAATACCAGCGACAAGCGCAACGTGCTGCTGCGCTCCGTTATCGCCATGGCGCGCGCGCTCGATATGCAGGTGGTTGCGGAAGGCATTGAAACGCCTGAGGATGCGGCGGAACTCTCACGCATGAACTGCCATTTCGGCCAGAGCTTCCTGTTCGGCACACCGGTTTCCGGCGATGCGGCGCTGAAGCTTCTGCGGGAGCGGTTCCAGCTGACGAAGCGAGCTTCGTAAGAGGAATTGGAGTATGGGGTGGTAAAGGGCTACTCCATCCACCGCCGTCATTCCGGCATTGAGCCGGAATGACGGGAGAAGGAAACGACGCGTTTCCTGACTATGACTTCTCGTGTCTCGTATTCACTGCGCCATCGAGAACTGCTGCATCTGCTGTTGAGGCATCGCGTCGATCCTGCCCTGTAGCAGGTCGTGGATGAATTCCATCTTGCTCACAACAGGCGGGGCCAGCACGAAGGGATAAAGGTCCGCCTCCCCCATGCTGCGCTGGATCGAGTTGATGGCGACGCTGAGCGGAATCCAGGCCTTGACCAGTTGTGCGGCGCTACGGGCATTATAGGGATCGAAAGTGACCTCCGCCGCCATTTCCTCATGTCCATCGGGGTCTATCGCCACGCCAAAGGCGCGCGCGGTTTCCAGCGTATCGACGATGTGAAGATAATGCGCGAAACACTCGGCAAAATCCTCCCAGGGATGCACGGAGGCATAGGCGCTTATGAAGGTTTCCTGCCAGTTGGGGCGCGGCCCCTGCTCGTAGTTGCGCTGTAGCGCCGCGGCATAGTCTTCGCGCTCATCGCCGAATACCGCGCGGCAGGCCTCCAGTCGGTTCTCATCACGAACCAGCTTGTTCCAGATGAAATGCCCGACCTCATGGCGGAAATGGCCAAGCATGGTGCGATAGGGCTCGTTCATGTTGGCGCGCACCTGCTCGCGCGTCGCATCATCCACCTCTGCCGCGCGAATGGCGATCAGGCCCTCGTCGTGGCCGGTCATGGCGGGAATGACGGAACCGTCAGGTGCGACCTCGTCGACCAGAAAGTCGAAGACTAGCCCGCCGACAGGATCGGCACCGCGGTTGGGATGCGGCAGGCCGAGACGCAATATCGAATAGAACAAATGCCGCTGCGCCTGGCTGATGCCGCGCCATTGTTCGATACCCTCATCCGTCGCGATATTTGGCACGAGACGGTTATGGCTGCAGGCCGGGCAAAAGGCGTTCTGGCTTTCCGCCGGCACAGACCAGTTGCAGATGTCGTTCACCTCATTGGCGCAGAACCGCACCTGTCTTTCCGGCTGGGCAACAAGTTGCCAGTTCGGCTCTCCCGCAGGCGCCAGCGCTTCCATGGAAAGGCGCTCCGGCACGAAGGCCAGACGATGGCCGCAAGAGACGCAGAAACGATTGTCGAAGTGGACCGGCTGGCCACAGGAAGCGCAGGAAAAAAGCTTCATTCATGAAACCCTTGCGGTGGATGAGTTGGGTGAAGGCGAATATATGAGACCAAGGTGAAAGGCGTAACACACCCGCCCTTCAAGCCTCCAGACGACAAGAGCGCATGTGCGATAACACATGCGCTCCAAAGCACCGCATCAAAGACACCGGAGCCCGTCAGGCGACATTACATACGATCAACGACACCCTTGACCGCATCCTTGGCCTTGCCGACGTTCTTCTGTACCTTGCCTTCGGTTTCCTGAGCGGCACCCTTAGCGCGCAGCTCGTTGTTGCCGGTTGCTTCGCCGACGTTTTTCTTGACCTTGCCAGCAACTTCCTTGGCTGTACCGGCGATCTTGTCTGATGTGCTACCCATGTTACTGCTCCCTAGTTGAGCCGTACTGTCTGTGCGGCTTTCGGGACTGTTAACGTCAGGGATTGGGATTGGTTCCAGCAGTCGACAAAAGGAGCATCACGAAAAAATCAGGCGTGGCCGGCTTCCGCAGAAAGCATGCGAGCATCCACACCCATAAGCGCAAGCGCCCGCTCGTATTTGTTGTCCAGTCCACGGTCGAAAATCAGCTCTTCCGCCGCCGGGCAATTCAGCCATCCATTATTGGCGATCTCGTTTTCCAGCTGACCCGGACCCCAGCCGGCATAACCGAGCATCATGGTGGCCTTTTGCGGGCCGCGACCGTTGGAAATGGCGCGCACGATATCCAGCGTCGCCGTCAAGGAAATGTCGTCGCTGACCGGAATGCTCGATTCACTCAAATAATCATCGGAATGCAGCACGAAACCCCGCCCGGATTCGACCGGGCCGCCGCATTGGATCGGAAATTCCCGGGTGCGGTTGGGCAGCATGATGGCGTCGTTGCTGTCCACCAGCTTCAGATGCAGCAGAATATCCGTGAAGGTGATCTGCTGCGGCCGGTTGATGATGAAACCCATGGCTCCGGCATCCGAATGGGCGCAGATATAGACCACCGAACGGGCAAAATTGCCATTGTCCAGCCCCGGCATAGCTATAAGGAACTGGCTGTCAAAAAAGCCACGTTCGCGTTTGTCCATCAGGGTTGAAAAGCTCACCGGCGCCTCCAGCTTGCCGAATTCCATCGTTGAACGGGAAAGCGGCGTTCGCACTTCGACAAAGCACAGGATGCGGCATCGCGCCCGATCAATCAACCGAAAATGATGAACCGCACGAATTCGTAACTGGTCCATCGGGCGATGTTGGGTTAGACGGAAAGAATGAGCGTCAGGACATTCTTTCGATTTTCACATCTTCGCCTCGCCGTTGCCTTCGCCGCCCTTCTCGGTAGCGGGCAAGTAGCGCAGGCCGAAATTACCGACTGGGCGAGAAGTGAAGGCGGCCAGATGCGTGTGGCAAGCCTTGCCATGGATGCGGACGGCGTGGTGCGCGGCGTGTTGCAGATCGAGCCGAAAGACGGCTGGATAACCTATTGGCGCGAACCGGGCGAAGCTGGAATACCGCCCAAGATCACGCTTGATCCGGCAAGCGGTGTAAGCCTGACATCGATGGCCTATCCTGTTCCCAAGCTCATCGAGAACGGCGATATCACCGATATCGGCTACGATCACGCCGTCAGCATTCCCTTTCAGTTGAAAGCCGTGGACGCCAAAGCGGGAGGCAATATCGACCTCACCGCCTTCATCGGCGTCTGCCAGAATATCTGCATTCCCTTTGAGGCGACGTTTTCGATCAGCCGCGGCAATGCGGGCGATGACGACCACGAAGAGCGGCGATTGCTGGAAGAGGCGCGCGAGACGCTGCCAGAGGCTGCGTCCGACGATTTCAAGGTTGTCGATTTCCACATCACGCCCGACAAGACCATGCTTGGCGTGCAATTGCAGCTGCCGGAAAACGCGCCGAAGGAGACCGAGATATTCATCGCCGGCCCCTCCGGTTTTGCCTATTATGAGCCGCAGAACCTGGTGCGAGACAAGCGCAAGCTCTCCTTCTACATGAACATCAAGGGCTTGCCAAAAACCTATCAGGTGCAGGGCAACAGCTGGCCCATTCTGGTCAAATCCGGCGATCGGACCATGGAGACCATGCTCAATTTTCCAAAGCCCTGACGGTTCAGGCGGCATATCCCGAACGGGTGTCTCAGCCATGTAATTTCCCGCGAAAACCGTATGACAGTTTTCTTTTCCTTGCTCTATAGTCGCGCGAACCAAACGGCCATAGGAGCATGGACATGACTATCAAGATCGGCGAAAAACTGCCTTCCGCAACCTTCAAGGAAAAGACCGCCGATGGCCCGGTGGAAACCACCACCGATGCGCTTTTTGGCGGCAAGACGGTGGTTCTTTTTGCCGTACCCGGCGCTTTCACTCCCACCTGCTCGCTGAACCACCTGCCGGGCTACCTCGAAAACCGCGACGCCATTCTCGCAAAGGGCGTGGATGACATCGCCGTCGTTTCCGTCAACGACTGGCACGTCATGGGCGCATGGGCACAATCGTCCGGCGGCCAGGGCAAAATTCACTTCCTCGCCGACTGGGACGCCGCCTTCACCAAGGCGCTCGGCCTCGATGCCGACCTCTCCGGCGGTGGCCTCGGCGTGCGCTCCAAGCGCTATTCGATGCTGGTGAAAGACGGCGTGGTTACATCGCTCAACGTGGAAGAAAATCCCGGCCAGGCGACGGTCTCGGCCGCTGCAGCGATGATCGAGCAGCTTTAAGCCACCTCTCTGTCGTCGCGAATGAAGCACAGTATCCATTAAAGGGCGGTCAAACCGCCCTTTTTCACACGTTCATATCAAACACCAGAAGCCCGGCCAGACCGCCATCGGTCAGCGAGACCAGACGTTGACCGACTTCCATGTGTTGCGGGTGCGCCAGATATTCGTCGCGGGCTTCCGGGCTGTCCAGCGTCACGATGAAGCCATCGACGAAACCGCCATTCAGGCCTTCCGGCGAAACGTTCTGGCCGTATTTCACGTCGATTATGCCGGGTATCACGTCCTTGAGGGCCGCAATTGCTTCAAACACCGCGTGTTTTTCAGAGGATGCCGTTGCAGCCTTGAACCGTAGAAATACACAATGCAGGATCATCTGAATGTCTCTCCTCCGCTGGAACATCGTCCAACTGTTTGACGACAAGATAGATCGGGTTTCAGTTTTCACAATCCCTTATCACGGTTGGCCCGGATCAGGGCCGCATGGAAGAAATCAGTCTTCCGTTACCGGCGTTTGAATGGCTCCATGCCCTTGCGTGCCAATTCGTCGGCGCGCTCGTTTTCCGGGTGGCCGGCATGGCCCTTGACCCAGTGCAGCGTCACTTTATGGCGCTCCTGCGCCGCCTCCAGCGCCTGCCACAGCTCCACATTCTTGACCGGCTTGTTATCGGCGGTTTTCCAGCCCTTCTTTTTCCAGCCGAAAATCCACTTGGTGATGCCATCCTTGACGTAGGCGCTGTCGGTATAGAGATCGACTTCGCAGGGACTTTTCAGCGCGTTGAGCGCCGAGATGGCCGCCAGCAGTTCCATGCGGTTGTTGGTGGTATCAGCCTCGCCGCCGGACAATTCCTTTTCGGTCTCGCCATATCGCAGCACGGCACCCCAGCCGCCCGGACCGGGATTGCCGGAGCAGGCGCCGTCGGTAAAGATATCGACATGTTTCATTCGCCAACCAGCCCGTATTCGGCGACATGGCTGATGGAGCGGTGGAACCGCAGCTTGCGCAGATATTCCAGCGGGTCTTTCTTCACCACCAGCGCGCCCGCTGGCGTCGTCAGCCAGTCATAGAGGCGGGTCAGGAAGAAGCGCAGCGCCGAGCCGCGTGCCAGAAGCGGCAAGGCATCCAGTTCCGCCTCGCTCAACGGACGCACCGACTGGTAACCTTCCAGCAGCGCCTTGCCCTTGGTGACGTTGTACGCACCATCCTTCTCGAAGCACCAGGCATTGAGGCAGATCGACACGTCATAGGCGAGCAGGTCGTTGCAGGCGAAGTAAAAATCGATGAGGCCGGAAAGCTCGTCACCGAGGAAGAACACGTTGTCCTGAAACAGGTCCGCATGGATGACGCCCGCGGGCAAATCCTTCGGCCAATGGGCGGCGAGATAATCGATTTCCGGGCGGATCTCTTGCTTCAAGCCCTTCTCCACCTCGTCGGCGCGGTCTTCAGACTTGTCCCACAGCACCTTCCAGCCATCGACGGAGAGTGCGTTGGGGCGCTTGATCTCGAACCCCTCACCGGCAAGATGCATGGCGGCCAGCGCCTTGCCGACTTCCCGGCAATGTTTCGCTTCCGGTTTTCGCAGCCACATGCCTTCAAGGAAGGAGATCAGCGCCGCCGGGCGGCCGGACAATTCGCCCAGCAGTTCCCCGTCCTTGCGCGGCAGCGGCAAGGGGCAGGACAGACCCTTGGCGGCCAGATGCTGCATGAGACCGAGGAAGAACGGCAGATCGGATTTTTCCACGCGCTTTTCGTAAAGCGTCAGAATCAGCGGATCCTTCGTCGTATGCAGCAGGAAATTGGAGTTTTCAACGCCTTCGGCAATGCCCTTATAGGATGTGAGGCTGCCAACGTCGTATTGTATGAGGAAATTCCTCAGATCATCTTCGGTGATGTCCGTATAAACTGCCAATTTCAAATCTCTTGATGAAGGATAGAGTGAAAATCTGAAGAGGGGATGACATGTGCGCGGTGGGAACCACTCACATATCTCGCCATCCCGGTCTAGGCGCCAGTGGCGGCTTTCGGTGGCAGGGCATTGCTGGCATTGCCGTTCACGAAAGCCATGTCGTCCGTCGTCAGCTCGATGCTGCGCAGTTCGCGGTTGACGAGGAAATGTTCCGTTTCCTCCACCGTGACGGCCAGATCGAGCGTCGTATCGAAACGCGCCTTGAAGGCTTCGATGATCTCATCAACGATGACCTCCGGCGCGGAAGCGCCCGCCGAAAGACCGACGGTGCGGATATCGCCGATCGCATCCCAGTCGATTTCCGCCGCACGCTGCACCAGAACTGAATGTTTGGCGCCAGCGCGCAGCGCCACTTCCACCAGCCGCTTCGAGTTTGACGAATTGGGCGCGCCGACCACGATGAAGAGATCGCAGCCGGGGGCCGCCTGCTTCACCGCATCCTGACGGTTGGTGGTGGCGTAACAAATGCTGTCGGCGGCTGGCGCCTGAATGGCCGGGAAACGCTCCTGCAACCGGGCGATAACGCCTGCGGTATCATCGACAGACAGCGTTGTCTGGGTAACGAAACCGAGGTTTTCTCGGTCCACCGGTTCATAGGTGCCGGCATCCTCCACCGTCTCGACCAGCGAAACAGTACCTTCGGGCAGCTGGCCCATGGTGCCGATGACCTCAGGGTGACCGGCATGGCCGATCAACACGACATGACGGCCGAGGCGCTGGTGGCGCATGGCCTGCTTATGGACCTTGGAGACGAGCGGGCATGTGGCATCGAGATAAAACAGGTTGCGCGCCTGCGCATCCTCCGGCACGGATTTGGGCACACCATGGGCGGAAAAGACCACCGGCTGCTCGCGATGCTCGGTGGGGATTTCGTGCAGTTCCTCGACGAAAATAGCGCCCTTGGCTTCCAGCCCCTCGACCACGTATCGGTTATGGACGATTTCGTGGCGGACATAGACCGGCGCGCCATAGGCTTTCAGCGCCAGCACGACGATCTGGATCGCCCGGTCCACGCCCGCGCAAAAGCCGCGCGGTCCGCACAGCCTTATCGTCAAAGGGGGTTTGGAAACGGCGATGTTCATTCGTGCTCCTTGGCGTGCTCCTTGCCCTTGCCCGGTAGCCAGCCTTACCGGACAGGGCGCGCGTTATTCACCTTGCGCCTTACCGTTCCGGAAATAGGCAAAACCGGCGACGATGACAAGGGCCGCCGCCAGACCATACCACGTTATCGCATATTGCAGGTGATTGTTGGGCAAATCTATCAGCGTCACGCCGCCCTGTGGCCAGCCGCCGGGGTTCGGCGCATCGTCGGCATCCACGAACAGGTTGACCAGCCTGTTGGGCGGGATATCGGTGCTCGACGCCATGGCCGCCAGATCCTTCCAGTAGAAGATGTTCTTGGCGATATCGTTATCCGGCAGCAGGGAAGACGGTTTTGCAACGAGCGGCGCGCGCGCCAGCCCCTTGATCTCCACCTCGCCAGCGACCTGCCCTTCAGGCCGCTTCGTTGCCTCCTTCATCTCAAACGGCACGAAGCCGCGATTGACGAAGAGGATGCGGCCATCGGCAAGCGACAGCGGAGTATAGATGTAATAGCCGGTTCTGCCCTGATGGGTGGCGAAGAAATGCCGCTCGCGGGCATGATCGAAAACGCCGGAAACGTTGACCCTGCGATATTCAATTTCGCCGCCGCTTTTGGCAATGGCCTCAATCTGCGAGAGCGTGGCCGGACTTGCGTTGCGCCGCGCCTCGATATCGGCAATCAGCGCTTCTTTCCAGTAAAGCCGCTTCACCTGCCATGTGCCAAGGCCGAGAAGGATGGCAAGTGCCAAAAGGACGAGCGGCGCGGCAAACCAGATGCGTCTTTCCGCCGCCTTCATGTGGGAAACCTCATTCACGATCAAGCCTGCCTTCGCTTGCATTGTTGCGGTATTGCAGCGCAATCATGATGCCCTTCATCTTGCGCAGCAGCACGAGGGAGACGATCACCGCAAAAGGCAACCAGAGCATGACATGCACCCAGACGGGCGGCGCAAAACGCTGATCGAACCAAAGCGCCAGCCCGACGACAAGGAAACCGACGATCAGCATGACAAAGACGGCCGGGCCTTCACCCGCATCGGCAAAGCCATAATCCAGCCCGCAAGCACTGCATGCGGGTTTCGGGGTCAGGAAGCCGTCGAACAGCCTGCCATTGCCGCAACGCGGGCAGCAGCCCTTCAGCCCGACTTTTATTGGGTCCACCGGCGCAAAACCGCCGTTTCCGGGTTCAGACATGATGGCCTCCCGCCCTGGGCCGGTTAAACCTCCGTCCGGCCCGCCTGTTTAAACACAAAGGGCGGCAGATGCCGCCCTCCGAGTCAGAAAACAAACCGCATCACTCCGCCAGCGGCGCGCCCCAGCCGCCCCAGATGTAGATCGCGAAGAACAGGAACAGCCAGACGACGTCTACGAAGTGCCAGTACCAGGCAGCTGCTTCGAAGCCGAAATGCTGTTTCGGCGTGAAGCCGCCGGCAATGGCGCGCAGCAGGCAGACCAGCAGGAAAACCGTGCCGACGAAAACGTGGAAACCGTGGAAGCCGGTCGCCATGAAGAAGGTCGCACCATAGATCGAGTTCTTGAAGTCGAACGGGGCGTGCATGTATTCGTAAACCTGCACGGTCGAGAACAGGACGCCGAGGGCAACGGTGAGGACGAGACCGGTGATCAGCCCCTTGCGGTCATTGTGCAGCAGGGCATGGTGCGCCCAGGTGACGCAGGTGCCCGACAAAAGCAGGATGACGGTGTTGTAGAGCGGCAGGTGCCAGGGATCGATGACCTCGATGCCCTTTGGCGGCCACTGACCACCGGTATATTCGAGGCGGGACGCCTGAATGGCCTCGTGCGGATAAAGGCTGGCATCGAAATAGGCCCAGAACCACGCGACGAAGAACATCACCTCAGAGGCGATGAACATGATCATGCCGTAACGCAGGTGAAGCGAAACGACGCGGGTGTGGCTACCCTCATTGGCTTCCTTGATCGTGTCTGCCCACCATGCGTACATGGTGTAAAGCACGATGACGAGACCGATATAAAACAGCCAGGGATTGGCCAGTTCCATGCCGAACAGCTTGAAGGAGCCAGCCGACAGGTAACGCATGTAACAGACGCCGCCGAAGGTCAGAATGAAGGCGCCGATCGAGGCCAGAAGCGGCCAGGGGCTTGGATCTATGATGTGGTAGTCGTGGTTCTTCTGATGCGTATCTGCCATGTGTGACAATCCCCTGGTATCTCTTCCCAGACCCGGCCCTGCTCAGAAGGCCCGAGTCTCCTCTCACAATTTGCTTTCGCCAGATTCAGTCTTTACCGGCAAGGACGCAACCGGTTTTTCGGTTTTGGCCGGATAAAACGTATAGGACAGCGTCAAAGTATGAATGTTCTTCGTTTCGCGCGCCGTGGCGATATCCGGATCGATGAAAAACACCACCGGCATTTCGAGCGTTTCGCCCGGCTGAAGCGTCGTTTCGGTGAAGCAGAAACACTCCACCTTATTGAAATAAGCGCCTGCTTCCATGGGCGTAACGTTAAAGACCGCCGTGCCCGTGGTTGCCACCGCTGAGCGGTTCGTCGCCTTGAAATTGATCTGCACCGTCTCGCCGATTTTCGGCGTGACCAGCTTGTCGACCGGGCGGAAATCCCAGTTGAGGCCATTCGACGTATTGGCGTCGAATGTGACGTTGATAGTCTTGTCGAGAATGACGTCGGAATATTGCTCGACGCGCTGGGTAGTGCCGTTATAGCCAGTGACGCGGCAGAACAGGCTGTAGAGCGGAACGGCGGCATAGGCCATGCCGATCATAGCGCAGAAAAACACGAGACAGAGCACGAGGATGGAGCGATTGCTCACCCGCTGCGTGCCGGCCGTTGCCTTGTCTGCCCCGATATTTGCCCCAGTATTCGCCATGTCCCCCTCCTCTCCTCCGATCATGCCCTCACTGTCAGGCCGTCAATGCGAGCCGATCTTGATGATGGTGATGACGTAAAACAGTACCACCAGACCGGCGAGCAAGACGCCGAGCGCGACGTTGCGCCCGCGCCTCGATTTTTTCTGCGCCGCGCTCAGTTCCACGGTTTCCATCAAAAAACTCCCGAAATCACGGCTTTCAGGGCCGGAGCGAAATGATCGGCCAAAAGGCCGGAGAAGATGGCGAAGAGGTAAAGCACCGAATAGGCGAACATCTTCTTGGCGGGCAGCATTTTTTCGTCACCATCAGGCATGCGCCGGACATCGAGCGAACAGTACACAAAGATCGCGCTCAGCACGGCGGCGAAAATGCCATAACCGAGGCTCGCCAGACCGGTGAAATACGGCGCGACCGCAACTGCAGCCGTCAGCACCGCGTAAACGATCATCTGGTTCTTGGTGGAGCGCTCGCCCGCCACGTTCGGCATCATCGGAATGCCGACGGAGCCGTAGTCGCGCATCTTGAACAGCGCCAGCGCCCAGAAATGGGCTGGTGTCCACAAGAAGATGATGAGGAAGAGGATGACGCTATCAAGCGAAACGCCGCCGGTGACGCAAGCCCAGCCAAGCATGGGCGGGAAAGCGCCGGCAGCACCACCAATGACGATGTTCTGCGGTGTCGAGCGTTTCAGCCACATCGTATAAACGACGGCGTAGAAGAAAATGGTGAAGGCGAGCAGTCCGGCGGAGAACCAGTTGACCGCAAGCCCGAGGATGACCACCGAAAAGGCCGAGAGCGTCAGCCCGAAGGCCAGCGCCTCGCCAGGTGCTACGCGGCCGGACGGGATCGGCCGCTTGGCGGTGCGGCTCATCACGGCGTCGATGTCTGCATCGTACCACATGTTGAGCGCGCCGGATGCGCCGGCACCGACGGCAATACAGAGAATGGCGATGAGGCCGAGGACCGGGTTGATGTGGCCCGGCGCCAGCACGAGGCCCGCAAACGCCGTGAAGACGACGAGCGACATGACGCGCGGTTTCAGCAACTCGAAATAATCGCGCGCGCCGGCTTCCGAAAGTTCGGAGCTTTCCAGGCCAAGCAATTCGCGATTGTCGATGACGGTCATTTCGTATCCTGTTTTTCTTCAGATGCCGCTTGCCGCGGCATCCCTTGCACCAGCCCGAAAACAGAGTGTCGTTTTCGGCGTGCACGGTGCGTCAATTCATTGGTCCGAACGTTCCGGCACGGGCAGCACCGGGGTCAAAGACCCGATGCCATGCGCCTGGCATATCGCCACGCCCGTTCCGTCGCCCTTCTACGTCTGCCCATTCATAGTGGCAGTACTTGGCTTTTATCATGTCGCACGAAAAGCTTCGCTTGGACAAAATGCCTCACGCAGCAGCAGACTCCGTCCGCCTCAAGGGAAACGGCGCGGATAAGCCCACACCATCCCCTCTTTTCAGCTTCCGGAGTTCGCAAGCCCTGCCTGCGCACTCCGGTCCGGCATTCAGCGAATGCGCGGAAGCTGTTCCCACTGGTGGTATGGCGGCGGAGAGGACAGCTGCCATTCGAGCGTCGTCGCACCTTCACCCCAGGGATTGTTGCCAGCGATCCGCTTCTTGGCGAAGGCTTCCCAAACACCGAAGAGGAAGATCAACACGGCAACGGCCGAGATATAGGAACCATAGGAAGACACCAGGTTCCAGCCGGCATAGGCATCGGGATAATCGATGTAACGACGCGGCATGCCGGCAAGGCCGAGGAAGTGCTGCGGGAAGAAGATCAGGTTCACGCCAACGAACATCACCCAGAAGTGCAGCTTGCCGATGAACTCGTTGTACATGTAGCCGGTGATCTTCGGGAACCAGTAATACCAGCCGGCGAAGATCGCGAAGACCGCGCCGAGCGACAGAACGTAATGGAAGTGCGCCACGACGTAGTAGGTGTCGTGCAGCGAACGGTCGAGACCGGCATTGGCGAGCTGGACGCCGGTAACACCGCCGACCGTGAACAGGAAGATGAAGCCGATTGCCCAGACCATCGGGGTCGAGAAGGTCAGCGAACCACCCCACATCGTCGCGATCCACGAGAAAATCTTGATACCTGTCGGCACCGCGATGACCATGGTTGCGAAGACGAAATAACGCTGCGCTTCCAGCGAAAGGCCGACCGTGTACATGTGGTGCGCCCACACGATGAAGCCGACAGCGCCGATGGCGACCATGGCGTATGCCATGCCGAGATAGCCGAAGACCGGCTTCTTGGAGAAGGTGGACACGATGTGGCTGATGATGCCGAAGCCGGGCAGGATCAGGATGTACACTTCCGGGTGGCCGAAGAACCAGAACAGGTGCTGGTAGAGGATCGGATCACCACCGCCTTCCGGCGAGAAGAATGCCGTGCCGAAGTTACGGTCGGTCAGAAGCATGGTGATGCCACCAGCCAGAACCGGCAGGGAAAGCAGCAGCAGGAATGCGGTGACCAGAACCGACCAGGCAAAAAGCGGCATCTTGTGCAGCGTCATGCCCGGAGCGCGCATGTTGAGGATGGTGGTGATGAAGTTGATGGCGCCAAGGATCGACGACGCGCCGGCAACGTGCAGCGAGAAGATCGCAAGATCCACCGCCGGTCCCGGCATGCCGTTGGTCGAAAGCGGCGGATACATGGTCCAGCCGCCACCCACGCCGTAACCGCCCGCCGGACCTTCGACGAAAAGCGACAGGAGCAGCAGGATGAACGCCGGAACGATCAGCCAGAAGGAAATATTGTTGAGGCGCGGGAAAGCCATGTCAGGAGCGCCGATCATGATCGGGATCATCCAGTTGGCAAAGCCGCCGATCATCGCCGGCATGACCATGAAGAAGATCATGATGAGCGCGTGCGCTGTCGTGAACACGTTGAACATGTGCTTGCCGCCGTCGATGGCAGCGTCACCCTCGAAACCGTAAACCATGGAGGCCAGACCGTGGAAGATCTGGATGCCCGGCTCCTGCAGCTCCATACGCATGACAACCGAAAGCCCGCCACCGATGATACCCGCCATGATGGCGAAGATCAGGTAGAGCGTGCCGATGTCTTTATGGTTGGTCGACAGGAACCAGCGGGCGAAAAAGCCCGGCTTGTGGGAATGATCATGAGAATGATCATCATGCGCGTGCCCATCATGAGCGGATTGACCATGCGAGTGATGATCGTCGTGTGCGGAAGGTCCAGCCATTGTCGTCACTCCAGGTCTCAGTTGGTTTCGTTGGCGGCAACGTCGACCGTGCGCGGAGCGCCATCGACGGAGGCCATCAGTGCCCGGTTCGCGCCGTTCAGATCTGAAGCGGCGGCGGCGTGCCAGGCATTGTACTGCTGTTCGGAAACCACCCGAATGGCGATCGGCATGAAGGCATGGTCCTTGCCGCAAAGCTCGGAACACTGGCCGTAATAAAGGCCTTCCTTCTCCGGCTTGAACCAAGTTTCGTTGAGGCGGCCCGGAACGGCGTCGATCTTAACACCGAAAGCGGGCATGGCGAAGGCGTGGATGACATCCGTAGGCGCCGCCGTCACCAGAAGGCGAACGGTCTTGCCGACCGGAACGACCATTTCATTGTCTACCGCGAGAAGACGCGGGTAGCGGGCCTTGTCCTCCTTGCCTGCAGCTGCACGATCCTGCTCCTTCAGCAGATAGCTGTCGAAGGCGAGCGGCTCGGCGCCCTCGGCAGCCTTGTATTCGTAGTTCCAGAGCCATTGCGTCGCAGTCGCCTTCAGCGTCAGGTCAGGGTTTTCCGGCTGCGTCAGCTGCGCGTTCAGAAGATTGAACGACGGGAAAGCGAGGAACAGGAGAATGAGAACCGGCGCAAGCGTCCACACCACTTCGATCGCGGTGTTGTGGCTGGTCTTGGACGGCACCGGATTTTTCGCTGCACGGAATTTCAAGGCGACGATAATGAGCAGCGCAAGAACGAAAAGCGTAACCGGAACAATGAACCAGAGCGTATATTGTTCAAACCAGCGTATTTCGTGCATGATCGGCGTGGCGGCCTCCTGCATGCCCATTTGCCAATGCACCGGCTGATCGGCGTGGGCGCCGACAGCCGTGAGCAGACAGGTCATCCCCGCCAATGCTGCGTAAATCCTATTCGTCACGGTACCCTCTCCCTCACGCGTCTGATCTTGATCAATTACAGACGCAGAATCCATGCTTATGGTACTAACTTCAAACCACAGTTTGTCCTCTGCCGCAATATGCGTAAGGACACGGATGTAAGCCAATTTCACCATTGTTCATCGCAGCCGAGTTTCCCATGTCCCGTATCCCGCAAGATATTTCAGGTGCGCTTGGCAATGGTCAAAATCCGGCGCAGCCCCTGCTGGCAGCGCTTTTGCAGCAGGCTTGAGCCACCAGGGACCGGCTGCCGCACGGTCAAATCAGGCGCCTGCACCTGGCAACAGGTCCTATTTCCGCCCAACTCGGCTGGAATTGAGGTACCAAGGCTTTTTTTTCCGGATTATGGCGTCAAAATAGCCGCACTGATTCGAATCCCAGAGGTATCCATGCGTCTTTCCCCGCTCGCGCGCACTTTTCTTGCCGCCGCCGGTCTTGCCATCATCGCTCCCGCCGCAGCGGCGCTGGCGCAACAGCAGCCGCCCGGAACGCCGAAGTCGACGCATGGAGCATGGTCGGTGATCTGCGACAAGCCGGCAGGCGCATCCGAAGATCAATGCGCCCTGATGCAGAACGTAATTGCCGACGACCGCCCGGAAGTGGGGCTTTCGGTGGTGGTCCTGAAAACCGCGGACCGCAAGTCGCGCATCCTGCGTATCCTCGCACCGCTTGGCGTGCTTCTGAAGGACGGCATGGAGCTTTATATCGACAACAACAATATTGGCCGCGCCTATTTCACCCGCTGCTTCTCCGAAGGCTGCTATGTCGAGGTCGATATTGACGACGAGCTGCTGAAGGTTCTGCGCGCCGGCAAGAACGCGGTTTTCGCGCTGCGTGAATCCGTCGATCAGGATCGTGTCGGTATTCCGATCGAGCTCACCGGCTTTGCCGAAGGCTACGACGCGCTTCCTTAAACAATAAGGTTGAATCCGAGAGACTAAAACTCTACCATGAAAGTATTGTTTTAACTATTTTCGGATATCATGAAATATAGAAAACCGGCAACCCTCCGTCAGTTTTGCGGCGTTTTTCTGGTACTTCTACTATTTGCTTTTGCGGTGAGCTTTGCTCATGAAAGTGGCCTCTTGCCCGATTTCATGGTAGGAAACGCGCAGCCGCAAATGCTGATTATGATTGTCACTGGGAATATTCTGTCGCAGTTCCACTGGGAACGCGTCGTGCCGAATCCGCCTGAACACTGGGGACGTCTGACGTTGCTGGTTCTTCTCCATAGCGTCCCTGTCTATGTGGCCATGGCTTTTTTCGTGCACCTCATATTCAAGCTGACTTGAGCCAAATCACGCTTTGGCTTGCCACCGACGCCCCACAATCCTACATGCTTGCCAGACACTATTCAGTTTGGAGCCTTCAATGACCAACGACCTTGTAAATCTCTTCGATTGCGACGAGACGCAGTTGCGCAAGCTGGTCGCGGAAGCGCTCACCGGCGCAGACGATGGCGAGTTGTTCATCGAACATGCGCAGGCCGAATCGCTGACCTTCGATAACGGCCGCCTGAAGGGCGGCTCCTTCAATACCGACCAGGGTTTTGGCCTGCGCGCCGTTGCCGGCGAGACCGTTGGATACGCCCATGCGGGCGAGCTGTCGCAGGCTGCGCTGAAGCGGGCGTCGGATGCTGTCGGCGCCGTGACCAGAGGTTATTCCGGTTCCTATGCCGCAGCCCCACAACGCACTAACAAAAAGCTCTACGGCGACGAAAACCCGATCGGCAGCCCGAGCTTCGAGGAGAAGGTGAAACTTCTCACCGATATCGACGCCTATTTGCGCGACAAAGACGCGAATGTCCGGCAGGTGACGGCGACGATTTCCGCAAGCTGGCAGGTGGTGGATATTCTACGCGCCGATGGCCATCGCGTCAGCGATGTCAGGCCCATGACCCGTATCAATATTTCCGTGGTCGCAGGTGAAGGCGACCGGCAGGAAAGCGGCTCCTACGGCATTGGCGGCCGCGTCGGCTTTGGCGATTTCATTACCACGGAGAACTGGCAGCGCGGTGCGGACGAGGCGCTGCGCCAGGCGCTCGTCAACCTGACCGCCGTCGATGCGCCCGCTGGCACCATGGATGTGGTTCTCGGCTCCGGCTGGCCCGGCGTCATGCTGCATGAGGCTGTGGGCCATGGCCTCGAAGGCGATTTCAACCGCAAGAAAACCTCGGCCTTTGCCGGCCTGATGGGCGAGATGGTGGCAGCCCCGGGTGTGACTGTGGTGGATGACGGCACCATCGACAGCCGCCGTGGTTCACTCACCGTCGACGACGAGGGAACACCGTCGGCCTATAATGTGCTGATCGAGAACGGCAGGCTGGTGGGATACATGCAGGACCGCCAGAACGCCCGGCTGATGGGTGCAAAGGCGACAGGCAATGGCCGCCGGCAGGGTTATGCCTATGTGCCGATGCCGCGCATGACCAACACCTACATGCTGTCAGGCGACAAGACGCCCGAGGAGATCATCTCCTCCGTCAAGAAGGGCATCTATGCCGTTTCCTTCGGTGGCGGTCAGGTGGATATCACATCAGGCAAGTTCGTGTTCGGCTGCACCGAGGCCTATCTCATCGAGAACGGCAAGATCGGCGCGCCGGTGAAGGGTGCAATGCTGATCGGCAACGGGCCGGACGCAATGAAGCGCGTCTCGATGATCGGCAACGATTCGAAACTGGACACCGGCATCGGCAATTGCGGCAAGGCCGGGCAATGGGTGCCGGTTGGCGTCGGCCAGCCGCATCTGCGCATGGACCAGATCACCGTCGGCGGCACGAAGGCGTAGTTCCGGCCCGGAGCCGGAATCCGGCCTACCCGCGTTCGCTTGGCGAGATGAGTCTTTTCAGCCCAAGGACTTGGGCTGACTGGATGCCGGATCATGCCCGGCATGAGGTGAGAAAAGCTGTGGCAGGACGAAAAGTTGAACCTGCTTCAGCCCACAACTCCGCACATGGCTGCCATGATGAGGATTCCTCTGGCAAGTCACCCGGAAGACGATAATATCGCCCCATCACCGCAGGCCACGCCTCCCGTCGCCGGGCCTGCGCGGCAAAGGAGACCATGACCATCATACGAAATGCCCTCGTCCCGGAACTAGCCGTCAGCGACTGGCAGAAAAGCCGCGCTTTTTATTGCGACCTGATCGGTTTTCATGTGGTTTATGAGCGCGCCGAAGAGGGCTTTGCCTATCTGGCGCTGGGTGATGCGCAACTGATGATCGACCAGATCGGTGCGACCCGGACCTTCGTGGCGGAAAATGCAGCGCTTGAATTTCCGCTGGGCCGCGGCATGAATCTGCAACTTGCCGTTCCTTCCCTGCTGCCCATCCTCGCGCGGCTTGAGCGGGCCGCAATCGATCTTGTCCTGCCGTCAGAGGAAAAATGGTACAGGCGCGGCACAGTCGAGGTCGGCAACCGGCAATTCATCGTCGCCGATCCGGACGGTTACCTGCTCCGCCCGTTCGAAAGCCTCGGCGAACGCCCCTTCCGGTTCGGTTGAGCCGCCATGCTGCCTTTTCTCCCGCATGCAGTCGTTTTCGACATGGACGGATTGCTGATCGAAAGCGAGACGCTTTATCGCGATTCCTTTCTGGCCGCGTCAGATGAGGGCGGCCACGGAATGTTGGTCGAGACCTATCAGAAGGTCTGCGGCAGCCCGTGGGATGTCATTACCGGCACCATTTTCGCCGATTATGGCGCGGATTTTCCGATCGACAGCTTCCGCGACGCCTGGCTCCGGCATCTTGCCGTGATGATGGCGGAAGGCGTGGCGCTGAAACCCGGCGTCGTCGAAATCCTCGATCTTCTCGACAGGCTCGATATACGCCGCGCCATCGCCACCTCCTCGCGGCACGATTCCGTCACGCGTCATCTCGGCCCCTATGACCTGCTCAAACGTTTCGATACCATCGTCGCCCGCGGCGACTATTCGGAGCCGAAGCCGTCGCCCATGCCATATCTTACTGCCGCAAAACGTCTCGGCATCGATCCGGGCCGTTGCCTGGCGCTGGAGGATTCCTGGCACGGCGTGCGCTCCGCCTCCTCGGCGGGCATGATGACGATCATGGTGCCGGATGTCGCGCCGCCGACCGAGGAAATGCGGGAGAAGTGTATCGCCGTTTCAAGCGACCTTCATGCGGTTGCCGGCCTCCTGCAACAGGCGCCGTTATCAGAGGCATGAAGGCGCGTCACATGCCTTTAGCCATTGGTCTTTATGGAGCCTCACATATAGGCTGACAGGCCGATCCTGCTCGAATTCATTTGTCGGCTCATCCATAAACGGCGCGGCGCTGATATTGCTCGCTCTTTGCGCATTTCAGATTACCCTGCGGCAGGTCATGACACCGGTGGCCGCCATTCTCACAGCTCTGCTCTCTATCGTTTCGCTCTCATAATCGCGGCAGCGGCAGAGCCGCAGCGCTAGGGTCGCGTCCTTCCCCGCAAACTGTCATACCGATGGTGTAAAACGCCACTTGCGCTCTATCGATGCTTCGATGTCGAGGCGGTTATAATGCGCCAGCAGCAAAACGTGGCCGAGGAGATCGGCGGTTTCGTCGGCAAGATCGAGTTTCATCTCCTCTTCGCTTCTGCCTTTGCCGCGCCCACGCCCCGTCAACCGGTTCCAGGCCTGCGTGACCTCACCAACCTCCTCCTGAAGCTTCAGCATATACCAGTCGGGATCGCGGACGATCCCATTTTCCTCGACGTATTTCTGTGAGGCAGCTTCAAACTGGCGCATCAAGACAGCAAGCATTTGTTCATCCTTTGTTCGTGAGATACAACTCTGATCACGATTCTCCGGCGGCGTCGATTCGAAAGCGTATCGTGCGATAATCAGCTGAAATTTCCGCGACAGGTGCCTGCATGCGGGATAAAGAGGTATTCGAAACCCATGCAGTCACCCATGCCTCTCCTCGATTTTTTCTCGGCTCCCATCACCGCGCATAGTCCGACGCTGCTCGCCATGTTTGCGGGCGCCGCCTTTCTCGCCGGACTTGCCCGCGGCTTTTCCGGCTTTGGTGCGGCCCTCATCTTCATTCCGCTGGCAAGCGCCATTGTCGGCCCGCGCATCGCCTCGGTGGTTCTTCTTGTGGTGGACGGCGTTTTGACGCTCGGCATGATACCGCCGGCCTGGCGCATGGCCGACCGGCGTGAAGTCTTCACCATGGCAGCCGGTGCGCTTGTCGGTATCCCGCTTGGAACGCTGCTGCTTTCCGGCGGGGATCCGCACACCCTGCGCTGGATCATTTCCATCGTGGTTGTCGTGCTGCTGTTATTTCTCGTTTCCGGCTGGCGTTACAGCGGCCGGCCGAAAACGCCGCTCACCCTGTTCACCGGGCTTGTTGCCGGGCTGTTTTCGGGTGCGGCGCAACTGGGCGGTCCACCCATCGTCGCCTATTGGCTTGGCGGGGCCCTCAAGGGCGCTTTCGTGCGCGCGAATGTCATTCTCTATTTCGCGATTTCGACCGTGATCTCCGCCACCAGCTATTTTTTTGGTGGCCTGTTCACTGCCGACGTCTTTGTTTTTTTCCTGCTAGCCCTGCCGTTTTACGGGGCGGGTCTTTATGGCGGTGCACGGCTGCACGGGCTCGCCGACGAGGCGGCGTTCAGGCGCATCTGCTACGGCCTGATCGCCATTTCCGCCGTCATCGGCCTGCCGCTATTTGATTCGCTGCTGAAATAGGCAGGCAAGGACGGCCTGCCTCCTGCAGCTTTCAAGGATACATGCGGACCTTGGACCACGGTTCATCCGGCGTCTCGCGGCGGAATTCGACACGGTCGTGCAGGCGGAACTTGCGGTCGTGCCAGAACTCGATGCTGACCGGGCGAATGCGGAAACCGGACCAGTAGGAGGGGCGCGGAATATCGCCGATCGCATATTTCGCGGTGTATTCGGCAACCGCCTTTTCCAGCGCAAACCGGCCTTCCAGCGGCCGCGACTGCTTCGACGCCCAGGCGCCGATGCGGCTTCCGCGCGGACGCGAGGCGTAATAGCTATCCGCTTCCGCGTCGGTAACGATCTCCACCTCGCCGCGCAGACGCACCTGCCGGCGCAGGCTTTTCCAGTGGAAACACATGGCCGCTTTTTTCTGGCCCAGGATCTCGCGCCCCTTCTGGCTTTCGAAATTCGTATAGAAAACGAAGCCGCGATCGTCGACGTCCTTCAGCAGCACCATGCGCACATTCGGCAGGCCGTTTTCATCGACGGTTGCGAGTGCTACCGCGTTCGGATCGTTGATTTCGGAGGCCGTCGCGTCCTTCAGCCATTCGGCAAAAAGCGTGAACGGTTCATTTTCTTCAGTGAAGTCACTGGATGTTAACCCCGTTTCCGACATATTGACTAAAATGCTCCCGAGCTGATTTGGACCCCAGAGATGATCTCTGGCGAAAGATGGTGACCGTCATAGCAAAGTCGAACAGTCGAACAAAGGGCCTCCTTTCATCGATAGCGGAAGTTTCCGCCATCGTGTCAATGCTTGTGGTGCTGAGCGGATGCGTCAGCCTTGACCTGTTCGGCGGCGACAAGGTCGATCGCTCGCTTTCCACCGCCTCTGTTCCCAACCAGCCCAATAATAACCCGCAGACCGACGACGCGACCATCCGCAATGCGGTGACATCGGCGGATCTCACCAAACTCGCGGAACAGCCCCTGCCCTGGGCCAATGCCGCAACCGGCAGCGCTGGTGTCGTCACCACCATTCACGAAGACAAGTCCAGCGGTTTCGTCTGCCGCGATTTCAAAACGACGCGCCACTCTTTCGAAGGTGTGGCGAGTTATGCCGGACAGGCCTGCCTGTCGGAAACCGGCGAATGGTTACTCACCCGCTTCGAACAGAAATAAACTGTTTACCCTGGCGCGCGGAATTAATCCGGCCGCATGGCGGCGCGCATTCCCCGTAAACAACTGCTTAGCAACTTATTGCCACAGTCGACGTTGTTTGAACCGAGGGCATGCATGCGAATGATCGCAGGCATCCCTTTTCGGAGGGGTTTGTTTCAGGATTGCGCCATGAGCGGCTGCACGTGCCTGAGCCAACGTAACTGGTGTTTCGCATGCGCGATCCGTATTCTATCCTCGGCTTAAAACGTGACGCCCGTCACGAAGACATCAAGGCTGCCTGGCGCACGAAGGCAAAAACCGTCCATCCGGACGCCAATCGCGATGACCCCGACGCGTCGGCGCGATTCGCCGAGGTCGGGCAGGCCTACGATCTTCTGAAAGACCCCAAAAAGCGCGATCTTTACGACCAGGCCCGCAAGGCGGCCGAGAAAAAGCAGCGCGGCGAAACAATCATGCAGCAGCGGGAGGCGGCGCGCGAGGCCGCCGAGCGCGCCAGGGCCGCTGAGAAGCTCATGGAGGAACTGGCCCGTGCGGATGCCCGCAACAGGGCGCAAACCGGCCAGAAAGCCGATGCAAAACCCGAAACGGCCGAAGATATCGTCGAGCGGATTTTCGGCGCCGACGCGCAGAACGACCCCAAGGTGCAGCAGGCAGCCGAAGCGGCGAAAGCCGCAGCCACGGGCGTTAAAGGCGATGCGCCCAGTGCTGGCGAAACAACGCAGACGTCTGCAAGCGAAACCGCAGCTGCCTCTCTCGCCGCCAATCTCTTCAGCGCTCTCGTGCGCCGCTTCCGCCCCCCGCAGACGCCGCCGGAAAAGGCACCTGACATCACGGCGGAAGCCACCGTTACGGTCACCGAACTTCTGGAGCGCAAATGGATCACCGTATCCCTTGCCGACGAACGCGAGGTTCGCTTCCAGCTTGAACCCGGCATGACGGACGGTCATGTGGTGCGGCTAAAGGGCCAGGGGCTGAAGCTTCCGAACATTGCGCGTGGCGATCTGGCCGTCACGTTGCTGGCGGCACGCGACGACGCCTTTTCCCTTCGCGGCTTCGATATTCATACGACGCTGCCAATCTCTCTCAGTGACGCGGTTCTGGGTTGCGAGACGAGTATCCGGACGCCGCTTGGCGAGGAAACCGTCACCATTCCTGCCTGGTCCGGCTCCGATCGCGAGCTGCGGCTTGCCGAAAAGGGGCTTGCGGACGGCAAGGGTGGATATGGCGATCTCGTCATCGAATTGCGCATCATCCTGCTCGAAAAGCCGGACGAGAAGGTGACTGACCTCATGCGCCACATGCGCGAAGGCCTTTATTTGTAAAAGTTTTGCGAATAGGTGGGACAACGCACCCTTTGTTACGTTCCCTAACAGTAGATGATCCTCGGCAATCTTGAACAGGATTGCAGCCTATGCCATAGGCAGGATCAATCGAAAGTATCAGGGAGCATACAATGGCTCAGGCATCCGGCCTTATGGCTGGCAAACGCGGCATCATCTTGGGTGTCGCCAATAATCGTTCAATCGCTTGGGGCATTGCCAAGGCTTGCGCGGACGCGGGCGCGGAAATCGCGCTCACCTGGCAGGGCGACGCGCTGAAGAAGCGTGTTGAACCGCTGGCGCAGGAATTGGGCGCCTTCATGGCCGGCCACTGTGACGTGACCGACCTCGAGACGATCGATGCGGTTTTTGCCGGGCTGGAAAAGCATTGGGGCAAGATCGATTTCGTCGTGCACGCCATCGCCTTTTCGGACAAGGACGAGCTGACCGGCCGTTATCTCGACACCAGCCGCGATAACTTCAACCGTACCATGGACATTTCCGTCTTCTCGCTGGCCGCCGTTGCCAAGCGGGCAGAGCCGATCATGAATGATGGCGGTTCGATCATCACGCTCACCTATTACGGTGCCGAGAAGGTCATGCCGAACTACAACGTCATGGGCGTGGCCAAGGCTGCACTCGAGGCCAGCGTTCGTTATCTCGCGGTAGACCTCGGCAGTCGCGGCATCCGCGTCAACGCGGTTTCCGCTGGCCCGATCAAGACGCTTGCGGCTTCCGGTATCGGCGATTTCCGTTACATTCTGAAATGGAACGAATACAACGCGCCGCTGAAGCGCACCGTTTCCATCGAAGAAGTCGGCAAGTCGGCGCTTTACCTGCTGTCCGACCTTTCGACGGCTGTCACCGGCGAAATCCACCATGTGGATTCCGGTTATCACACCATCGGCATGAAGGCCGTTGACGCGCCGGATATTTCGGTGGTCAAGGACTGAGCCGACCGAACTTTGAAACAGGGGTATCGCCTTGCTCGTCTATGTGATCCGGCACGGACAAACGGACTGGAATGCGATACGCCGGCTTCAGGGCCAGAAAGACATTCCGCTCAATGATTTCGGCCGCGCGCAAGCGGTCGGCAACGGCAAGGTTCTGGCGCAAATTCTCGGCGACTCCGCGCGTGATTTCGATTACGTGGCAAGCCCGCTCGGGCGCACGCGCGAGACCATGGAGCTGATGCGCGGGGCGATGGGGCTCGATCCCCACGCATACCGTACCGATGACCGCCTCGTCGAAGTTTCCTTCGGCGACTGGGAAGGCCAGACCCTGCCGGAACTGAAAAAAGAATTTCCTGACCGGGTGAAAGCGCGCAAGGCCAACAAGTGGGACTTCATTCCCCCAGGTCAGCATGCCGAAAGCTATGAAATCCTGTCCTGGCGTATTGGCGCATGGCTTTCCTCAGTCGAGGTGCCGACGGTATGTGTCTGCCACGGCGGCGTAATCCGCTCGATCTTCCGCCTGGTTTCCGGCATGGACAAGGATGAAGCCTCTACGACGCAGATCCCGCAGGACCGGATTTTGAAGGTCGAGATCGACAGGAACAGTGCTGAGTGGATTTCGTGAGGGTACCGATCCTGCTCCCTCATTCCGACCTCGAGCCGGAACCCGGCCAACCCAAATCTTTGGGCTGAAAAAAATCCCGCCACGCAGACGCTCGTCGGCTGGATGTCGGATCAAGTCCGACATAATGGAAATTCTGGAGCTTCCCGACCGGGATTAGAGAGGTCCGCCTCGACAACAGGCAGAGCCGAAACCTCAGTTTACTGCACGACCTCGAGATCATCGACCACGCGTTTTCCGTCCACTTCCGTGTAGAAAACAACGACCTTCACGCCTGCCTTCAGGCCTTCGAAATTGAACTCTTCCGGCACACGGTAATTCTTGCCGTCGTTCAAGGTAATGGTCAGCGCATTCACGTCGATCTTGCTGATCGTTCCCTCGACATCGACGCTCTGGGCGTAGCTGTTGATAGGCATAAGCAAGTTGGCGGTGGCCAGAAGGGCGGCAATCATCATACGCATCGATCTAGCTTTCGTGAATTTGCGTGAAAACCTTACATGCATGAAGAATTGCCTTTCGAATGTGGCGGAAATTGCCCGCAACCATGACATTTTCGGCCCAATTGATGAACGGATTTTGGATCACGTTCAAGTCGTTAGTGATTTTTACACCGCATTTCCCGGCAATATTGGAAAACCGCGAAACAGCGTGGAAAACACCAGCACCTTTACACTTTTGTCACCTGGAAAACCCTGCGCCGTTTCCGCCGAATCATTCATCCGGCCAGTCGTCAGCCATCGTCACGCCTGTCGTTTTCCGGACTGCTCGGCGTCGTGAACGGTGCGTCACCGTCTTATCGGACTTGCGATGAAAGAAAGGCTTTTGCCTTGGTCCGATTTTCTACTATGACAAATCCGCTTGTTTTAAACGGCCCCTGTCCGCAGGCGCGCCCTCGTTTTCCGGTCTAGAGAAATATGTCGCATAACAGCTTCGGTCATCTTTTTCGCGTTACCACCTGGGGCGAAAGCCATGGGCCCGCTTTGGGCTGCGTGGTGGACGGCTGCCCGCCCGGTATTCGCTTCACGCTTGCCGAGGTGCAGCACTGGATGGACAAGCGCAAGCCCGGCCAAAGCCGCTTCGTCACCCAGCGCCGTGAAGATGACATTGTCAAAGTCCTGTCCGGCGTGATGCTGGATGAGGACGGCGAGACGATGATAACCACCGGCACGCCGATCTCCATGCTGATCGAAAATACCGACCAGCGTTCCAAGGATTACGGCGAGATTGCCCGCAGCTTCCGCCCTGGCCATGCCGACTTCACCTATGACCTGAAATACGGCATTCGCGATTATCGCGGCGGCGGACGCTCTTCCGCCCGCGAGACGGCGGCGCGTGTTGCCGCAGGCGCAATCGCCCGCAAGGTGGTACCGAGCCTCAACGTGCGTGGTGCGCTGGTGCAGATCGGCAAACACAAGATCAACCGTGACAATTGGGATTGGGACCAGGTCGATCAGAACCCGTTCTTCTGCCCCGATCCGGCGATGGTGCCGGTGTGGGAAGAATATCTTGACGGCATCCGCAAGGCGGGATCGTCGATCGGCGCGGTCGTCGAAGTCGTGGCGGAAGGTGTTCCGGCCGGCATCGGCGCGCCGATCTACGCCAAGCTCGATCAGGATATTGCCTCCAGCCTGATGTCGATCAACGCCGTCAAGGGCGTGGAGATTGGCGAGGGATTTGCCTCGGCTGAGCTTTCCGGCGAGGAGAATGCCGACGAGATGCGCATGGGCAATGACGGCAAACCGATTTTCCTGTCGAACCATGCCGGCGGCATTCTGGGGGGCATCGCGACTGGCGAGCCCGTCATCGCTCGCTTCGCCATCAAGCCCACCTCCTCCATTCTGACGGAGCGCCAGTCCATCGACACCGACGGCCGCAATGTGGATGTGCGCACCAAGGGCCGCCACGACCCCTGCGTCGGCATCCGCGCCGTGCCGATCGGCGAGGCGATGGTGGCCTGCACCGTTGCCGACCATTATTTGAGAGATCGTGGCCAGACCGGCCGGTTGAAGTGAGGTAAATCCGAAATGGCCTATGATCAGAAACGTGTCGTCGACGCTATCCGCGCTTTCGAAGCTGGCGAGATCGTTGTCGTGACCGACGACGACGACCGTGAAAACGAAGGCGATCTGATTATTTCGGCGGTTCATTGCACGCCGGAAAAAATGGCGCTGATCGTGCGCCACACATCCGGCATCGTTTGCGCGCCCATGCCGCGTGACGAGGCAAAGAGGCTGAACCTCAACGCCATGGTGGCGGAAAACGACAGCGCCCACACCACCGCCTTCACCGTCAGCGTCGACTTCAAGCATGGCACGACGACCGGTATTTCCGCGGATGACCGCACCTTGACGGTGCGCAATCTCGCCAACCCGAATGTCGGCGCGTCGGATTTCACCCGGCCAGGCCACATTTTCCCGCTGATTTCCCGCGAAGGCGGCGTGCTGATGCGTTCCGGCCATACCGAAGCGGCCGTCGATCTCTGCCGGCTCGCCGGCCTGCCGCCCATCGGCGTCATCAGCGAGCTGGTCAATGACGATGGCACTGTGATGCGCGGGCCGCAGGTCCTGGATTTCGCCGAAAAACACGGCATGAAGCATGTTTCGGTCGCCGATCTGATCGCCTATCGCCAGCGCAAGGAAACGCTGGTGGAGATGGAATCCTCCTTCACCATCCAAACCCCGTTCGGACCGGCCAAGGCGCATACCTATTCCCTGCCATGGGACCGGATGCAGCATATGGCGGTGATTTTCGGCGATATCCGCGATGGCGTTGATATTCCCGTCCGCCTGCACCCTGAAAACGTTGCTGACGACGTGTTCGGCGACCGCCAGCCGGTGCAGCACTATATGCAGAAGATCGCCGAAGAAGGCCGCGGCGTCATCGTCTATCTGCGCGAAGGTTCTGTCGGCGTCGGCCAGGTGGACGGACGACGCAAGGCGCGTGATCCCGACGAAGCGCACGCACAGGCCCGCTCCCGCGAAAATGAGTGGCTGGAAATCGGCCTCGGCGCGCAGATTCTCAAAGACCTCGGCATCAGCTCGATCAAGCTGATGACGACCCGCGAGCGCCACTATGTCGGGCTGGAAGGCTTCGGGATCAAGATTTCGGCAACGGATATCGGGTGATTTAGGGACGTCGCGAGGGCGCTTCGATTTGGCGTCCTCTCCTCCCGTCCGGCGTCATCCTCTGTCTTGCGCCGAGGATCTGCAGACGCATCCTATACATTTTCCGTTGCAGATGCTCGGGATGGGCCCGAGCATGACGGAAGAAACAGTCGCCGGCTCAAGGCGCAATTACACTTCCCGCCACCCCTCCAGATAATTCACACTCTCCACCCCCGTAAACTTCGCAAGCCGCGACAATTCCGCGTCTAGTTTTTCGAGCCTTCCCGCTGAGGCGCGCACGCCCGGTTCCAGCCACAGGCGGCGCACATCCAGCGTGCTGCGCTTGCGGTCTGCCTTCATGTCGATACGGCCGATCAGCCGGTCGCCTTCCAGAAGCGGGAAGACGTAATAGCCATATTGCCGTTTCGGCTCGGGTACGAAGACCTCGATACGGTAATAGAAGCCAAACAGCCGCTCCGTGCGGTTGCGGTCGCGCAACAGCGGATCGAAGGGGCTCAGCACACGGACGCGGGACGACGGTTCCGGCAGGTTGGCGACATCGGCGCTGAAATCCGCAAAGGCATAGGACGGACGGGCAGCACCGCCATCGCTTGCGAGAAGCGAGACCTCGCACAGTTCGTCACGGTGGCTCTTGACCCAGTCCCTCGCCTCCTGCGGGGTAACGAGATCAAAAAAGGCGGCGATTTCGCCATGGGTGGCAAAACCCAGCCGGGTGAGCGCCTGCCGGCAGGCCCAGTCGACGAATTGCGTATGCTCCACTTCGCTTTCGTGGTGCTCGCCGGGAATGACCCGCTCCGCCAGATCATAGACCTTCTGGAAATTCACGCGGCCTGATATGGCAAGCTTGCCGGTGTGCCACAGATATTCGAGTGCGGTCTTGGAAGGATGCCAGTTCCACCAGCCGCCGGACTGATGCCCCTCCTCCTTCAACTCACGCGCCAGAACAGGACCCGTGGCGGCGATGCGCTCCAGCGTCTCGGCGAAAGCCGCATCAAACCCCTCACCATGCCATTTGCGCCAGCGCTCCTGAATGATCGGCTCGCGGCGGCGGAAGCGGTGCTTCCAATAGGGGTAAAATTCGGTCGGCACGATGGAGGCATCATGCGTCCAGTGCTCGAACAGCGCGCGGTCCTTTTCCAGGAGTGCTGTCAGATGTTCGCGCCTGTAGGTCTGGTTTCGGGAGAATATTATCTGATGATGGGCGCGCTCCACCGTGCCGATACTGTCCACCTGCACGAAACCGATATCGGTAATGAGCTGCAGCAGGCCATCCTTGGAAAGCGCCTTTCCGGGCGGAGAGCAAAGCCCCTGCCGCGCCAAAAAAATCCGCCTTGCCGCTTCGTTTGAAACCTTGATCGTCATAAAGCAGAAGGTATGACGGCTTTTTCAGGATTGCAATGTTCTTTTTTTGTTCCTTGTTTCACTTCTGTTGATGACACGATATAGAACCGGAAAGCGATAGAGGGATGCATCAATCTTGGAAATCCGTTTCGACACCGCAGGCGTCGCCTTCGAGGGCAGGCAGGCTTTACAGCCCGTGTCCCTGACATTGACTGAACGGCGTATCGGCGTCATCGGCCTCAACGGCTCGGGCAAGACCACCTTTGCGCGGCTGATCAATGGTCTGACAAAGCCGACGCGCGGCAAGGTGTCGGTGAACGGTCTCGACACCGTCAAAGATGCGAGAGCGGTATTGCAGGCAGTCGGTTTCATCTTCCAGAATCCGCAGAACCAGATCATCCTGCCGATCATACGCGACGATGTCGCCTTTGGCCTCAAGCGACTCGGTATCGGCAAGACGGAGACAGAAACGCGGGTCAAGGCCGTGCTTGCCCGGCTCGGTATCGCTCATCTGGAAAAACGGCGCGCGCACGAGCTTTCCGGCGGCGAATTGCAGCTGGGGGCGCTGGCCGCCCTGCTGGTCACTGAACCGCAAATCCTCATTCTCGATGAACCGACCAATCAGCTCGACCTCAAAAACCGCGCGATCGTTGAGAAGACAATGGCTGCGCTGTCGCAGGCGCTTGTCGTCATCACCCATGATCTGCCGCTGCTTTCCGGCTTCGATCGCGTACTGGTTTTTCACGAAGGCGAGCTTGTTGCAGACGCCAACCCCGAAGAGGCGGTGGCACGTTATCTGGAGGTTGCGTCGCGATGAAGTCCCTGCATGTCGAAGGCACGGGCTGGCTCTACCGCGTCTCTCCGCGCCTCAAGCTCGTGACGCTGATGGTTTTCAGCATTGCGCTGTTTCTCACCCGCGATCTGCTTTTGCTGGGATGCGCCGTCGTTGTGGCCGCCGCCATTCTGCGCGAGACGCGGCTACAATTCCGCGAGATCGGCCTGCGGCTACGCCCGGTGATGCTGACCATTCTCCTCGTTGCCGCCTTCAGCTATCTGCTGCTTCCGGTACACGATGCGAGTGTCAATCTTCTGCGGCTGACTGCACTGGCGCTTCTCGCCACCGCCGTCACCATCACCGTCAGCATTTCGCAATTCATGGACGAAATCGCGTTTGCCGCCGCCCCGCTGGAAAGGCTGGGGCTGGTCAAGGCGGCCGATATCGGGCTCGCGGTCGGGCTCGTCGTGCGGTTCGTGCCGGAGATCGTCAATCGTTACCATGCGGTGCGCGATGCGCACCGCGCGCGCGGCCTCCCCGTTCGGCTGGCCACGATCATCGTGCCGCTCGTCATTATGACGTTGAAGGATGCGGATGCCATTGCCGACGCCATTGACGCGCGCGGTTTCAGAGGCCAAAGCTGACGGCAAAACAACCATCCGGAGTTCCCGAGCCATGACGACCCGCGACCTTGTGCTGATCTCGCTGTTTTCCGCCATCATCATCGCACTCGGACTTTTGCCGCCGATCACGCTTGGTTTCATTCCGGTGCCCATCACCGCGCAGTCGCTTGGCGTCATGCTGGCCGGTGTCGTGCTGGGGGCGAAACGCGGCACGCTCGCGGTTCTTCTGACCATCCTCATCGCCGCCATCGGCCTGCCAGTCCTCTCAGGCGGACGCGGCGGCCTTTCCATCTTCACCACGCCGACCACGGGCTTCCTGATCGGTTGGATTGCTGCCGCTTTCGTCACCGGCACGCTCTCGGAAAAACTCGTCAATCGCGGCCAGTCGGCTCTGACGCAGGGTATCGGTTTCTTCATCGCAAGCCTCGCCGGCGGCGTGGTCGTGCTTTATGCCTTCGGCATCTCCTATCTGGCGCTGGTGGTCGGGCTCGGGTTTGAAAAGGCGTTCATGGGTTCGCTCGCCTTCATTCCCGGTGATGCGTTGAAGGCCGTGCTTGCCGCCCTTGCCGGCCGCGCTGTGATGGTCGGTTATCCGCTTTTGCCGCAGCGCGCTTGATCAGCTTATTTCGGGAGGATTAGAGAATGGCGACCCGTCTTTACGAACATCCGATCTTCCTTGAACACATCACGCCGGAAGGCCATCCCGAGCGGCCGGATCGGCTGCGATCTCTGAACATTGCGCTCGAACATCCGAATTTCGAGCGGCTGGTCCGCAAGCAAGCGCCGCAGGCCAACGAGGATGCCGTGCTTCTGGCGCATCCGGAGGAGCATCTGCTGTCCGTCATGCGCCAGATTCCCGAGGAAGATGGCGAGATCAACCGCGTCGAGGCCGACACCTATGTCTCGCCGAAAAGCCTGCAAGCGGCGCTGACCGGTATTGGCGCTGCGATGGTGGCGGTAGATGACGTGTTTACGGGTGCCGCCGACAACGTCTTCGTTGCGTCCCGCCCGCCCGGCCACCATGCGGAAACCGCAAAGGCCATGGGGTTCTGTCTCTTCAACAATGCAGCAATCGCCGCCCGTCAC
This sequence comes from Agrobacterium sp. CG160-95, assembly GCF_053521725.1. Classification (NCBI taxonomy): domain Bacteria; kingdom Pseudomonadati; phylum Pseudomonadota; class Alphaproteobacteria; order Hyphomicrobiales; family Rhizobiaceae; genus Agrobacterium; species Agrobacterium sp. CG160-95. The sequence continues at coordinate 696,277 of NZ_JBNWDU010000001.1, forward strand.
GCCCAGAAGGTGCACGGCGCAGAGCGCGTCGCCATCATCGACTGGGACGTGCATCACGGCAACGGTACGCAGGATATCTTCTGGAACGACACGTCAGTGCTGTTCTGTTCCACCCACCAGATGCCGCTTTACCCGTGGAGCGGCGATAAAAACGAAACCGGCGTGAAGAACAATGTCGTCAACGCGCCACTTTCCCCCAATACCGGCAGCGAGTATTTTCGCGAGGCGTTCAAATCCCGAGTCCTGCCGGCGATTGCCGATTTTTCGCCCGATCTCATCATCATCTCCGCCGGTTTCGACGCGCATCACCGCGATCCGCTGGCGCAGATCAATCTGGTGGGCGAGGATTTCGACTGGGCGACGGGGCGGCTGCTGGAAATGGCGGACAAATACGCCTCGAACCGGGTCGTCAGCCTGCTTGAAGGCGGTTATGATCTGGAAGGGCTGGCGGAATCGGCGGCCATGCATATTTTGAGAATGATGAAGGGTTGAAAATGACGGAAAATGCCAACACAGCCGATGTCAGCGGTTATTCCTTCGAAAAGGCCGTCGCCGAGCTGGAAAGCATTGTTGCACGCCTGGAGCGCGGAGACGTGGCGCTGGACGAGTCGATCGCCATCTACGAGCGCGGCGAAGCCCTGAAAAAACATTGCGAGACGCTGTTGAACGCCGCCGAAAAGCGTATCGAGAAAATCCGTCTCGACCGCGCCGGAAAACCACAGGGCGTGGAGCCGCTGGACGGGGAATAAACACGTCCTGTTGAACGGGGGCGACACAGCGTTCAACATTACGGCGCACCCACGTCGTATCGTTCGTGGTAAGCTTGCGTGTAACGATACGAGGAGCTTCGGATGTCCTTCTTTCCCGGCAACGATCCTGTCGCGGGTGATGCTTTCGCCTGCGACGCCATCGAAAACCTCATCATTCCGCGCACCAGCGATATTGGCGGCTTCGCCGTGCGGCGTGCGCTGCCGACGCGGCAGCGGCGGCTGGTCGGCCCATTCATCTTTTTCGACCGCATGGGTCCGGCCATCCTGAAGGCGGGCGAGGCGCTGGATGTCAAGCCGCATCCGCATATCGGGCTTTCCACCGTTACCTATCTGTTTGACGGCGAAATCAAGCATCGCGACAGCCTCGGCACCGAACTGGTCATCCGGCCCGGCGACATCAACCTGATGACGGCGGGGCGCGGAATCGTGCATTCGGAGCGCACGCCGGAAAACCTGCGCGGCCATCCGCTTTCCATGTCCGGCCTGCAGACCTGGCTTGCCCTCCCCGATCATATGGAGGAAATCGCCCCGGCCTTTTCCCATACCGCCCGGGAAGACATGCCTCTGATCGATATCAAGGGCGCATCCGGCCGGGTCGTTATCGGTGATTTCGAAGGCCTCACTTCCCCCGTTTCGGCTTTTACCGACACGCTTTACGTTGACCTGACGCTGGAACCGGGTGTGAAATTCCCGTTCTCCGCCGACCATGAGGAACGGGCGATCTACATTCTTTCCGGCTCTCTGGATGTCGCGGGTGACGTTTTTGCCGCCGACCAGTTGCTCGTCTTCCGGCCCGGCGACGACATCACATTGCAGAGCGGCAGCGGCGGCTGTCACATCATGATCTTCGGCGGTGCGGCACTCAACCAGCGCAGTTACATCTGGTGGAACTTCGTTTCGTCATCAAAAGAACGCATAGAGCAGGCCAAACAGGAGTGGAGAACCGGACGCTTCGATATCGTTCCCGGCGACGAAGAAGAGTTTGTGCCTTTGCCGGAGGGTTGAAATTCTATAGAAGTGAACGACATGCAGGGCTCAACTGCCGGCTTTCCATATGAAAGACGCACTGGTGCCCACCGCTGACACGAGAAAAGGCCGAACGATTGACCGGAATGCCACAGACCCCATTGCTTGACCGGGTGAATTTTCCATCCGATCTCAAGGAGATCGACGATCGCGACCTGCCGGAACTGGCAAGGGAGTTGCGCGACGAGATGATCGACGCGGTGTCGAGCACCGGCGGGCATCTGGGTGCCGGTCTGGGCGTGGTGGAGCTGACGATTGCCATCCACAAGGTGTTCAACACGCCTGAAGACCGGCTGATCTTCGATGTTGGCCACCAATGTTATCCGCACAAGATCCTGACCGGCCGTCGCGAGCGCATCCGCACGCTGCGCCAGGAAGGCGGGCTTTCCGGTTTCACGCGTCGGGCCGAGAGCGAATATGACGATTTCGGCGCCGGCCATTCCTCCACCTCCATTTCCGCCGGTCTCGGCATGGCGGTGGCTGCGGGGCTGGATCAGAGCGACCGCAAGGTTATCGCCGTCATCGGTGATGGCTCCATGTCTGCGGGCATGGCGTTTGAGGCGCTCAACAATGCCGGTGCGCTCGACGCGCGGTTGATCGTCATCCTCAACGACAACGACATGTCGATTGCGCCGCCGACGGGCGCGATGAGCGCTTATCTCGCGCGGCTCGCCTCCGGCCGCACCTATATGGGCTTTCGCGATTTCGGCAAGAAACTCACCGCCTATCTCGGCAAGACCATCGACCGCGCCATTACCCGCGCCGTGACCCATGCGCGCGGTTACGTGACGGGTGGCACGCTGTTCGAGGAGCTTGGCTTCTATCACATCGGCCCGATCGACGGTCATTCCTTCGATCACCTGCTGCCTGTACTGCGCAATGTGCGCGACAACCAGAAAGGCCCCGTTCTCATCCATGTGGTGACGCAGAAGGGCAAGGGTTATGCGCCAGCAGAAGCGGCAGCGGACAAATATCACGGCGTCAACAAGTTCGATGTCATTACCGGCGCACAGGCGAAAGCCAAGCCGAATGCGCCAAGCTATACCAGCGTGTTTGCCGAAGCGCTTATCCAGGAAGCGACCCTCGACGACAAGATCATCGGCGTCACCGCCGCCATGCCTAATGGTACCGGGCTGGACAAGATGGCCGAGCTTTTCCCGGCCCGCACCTTCGATGTCGGCATTGCCGAGCAGCACGCCGTCACCTTCGCGGCGGGGCTTGCGGCTGACGGTTACAAGCCGTTCTGCGCGCTTTATTCCACCTTCCTGCAACGCGGTTACGACCAGCTGGTGCATGATGTGGCGATCCAGAGCTTGCCCGTGCGCTTCCCCATCGACCGCGCCGGTTTCGTCGGCGCAGACGGACCGACCCATGCCGGCTCTTTCGACACCACATTCCTTGCCACCCTGCCCGGCATGGTGGTTATGGCGGCGTCCGACGAGGCCGAGTTGAAACATATGGTTCGCACAGCCGCAGCCTATGATGAAGGCCCGATTTCCTTCCGTTATCCGCGCGGCGAAGGCGTGGGCGTCGAGATGCCCGCGCGCGGTGAGATTTTGCAGATCGGCAAGGGCCGCATCATCAAGGAAGGCACGAAGGTCGCACTCCTTTCCTTCGGCACACGCCTTGCCGAATGCCTGGCAGCAGCCGAAGACCTCGATGCCGCCGGACTTTCGACCACGGTTGCCGATGCGCGCTTCGCCAAGCCGCTCGACCTCGACCTCATCCGCCAGCTTGCCGCTCATCACGAGGTTCTGGTGACGATCGAGGAAGGCTCTGTCGGCGGTTTCGGTGCACATGTGCTGCATTTCATGGCAAGCGCAGGCTTGCTCGACCATGGCCCGAAGGTTCGGACCCTGACCCTGCCCGACCATTGGGTGGAGCAGGCCAAGCCGGAGACCATGTATGCCAATGCCGGCCTCGACCGCGCCGGCATCGTTTCCACCGTGTTCAATGCGCTCGGCCAGCGTCAGGCCGGCGTCGGCTTCGCCGGCTGACAGCATTACCGGGACAGAAGGCGGGACGATCCGCCTCTGCCTCAGGATGCGGCGCCATCGAGAAAACCGACGACATTTTCAATCTGCCCCTCGGCATTTAGGCTGACGACATCGGTTCCGCCGGCGACATCTTCTCCGTCAGGCGAAATGAGACGCCATGAAAAACGGGTGAAGTTGCCGTGGCCATCCGGGGTGCCTGTGAGCACAAAGCGATATCCCGGAAATTTCTGCCGCGCCGCCTCGATCATCGCGGCAATCCCCTGCTGCCCCTCACCCTGCATCAAAGGATCTGTATAGCACGCCATTTCAGCCCAGCCTTGGCTGACGAGGCGCTGGCGGCGTTCATCGTTCTCCTCGTTCCAGACAGCGAGGTAGGTTTCGGCGATTTTGAGATGTTGCGTCATGATTGCGCTCCTTTTGGTTGACGGCCTGAGCATGCCGGGGGCTGTGACGCAGAACAATTACCTGCGAGGTAATCGCATTGCCGATATCTTCTGCTAGGCTGCGGGGCATGACACATCATCAAGAACATGTCGGCCAGGTGCTTAAGGAATGGCGGGCGCGCCGCAGATTGAGCCAACTCGATCTGGCGTCCGATGCCGAGATATCGGCGCGCCATCTGAGTTTTGTGGAAAGCGGGCGATCTTCGCCCAGCCGTGAAATGCTGGCAAGGCTGGCAGAGCAGCTTTCCATGCCAGCCCGCGCCGCCAACCGGCTGATGCTGGCGGCAGGCTATGCGCCGATCCATTCCGAACGATCACTGGATGCGCCTGATATGACGGCCGTTCGTAAGGCCGTCGAAACCGTGGTGCAGGGCCACATGCCCTTCCCGGCACTTGCCGTCGACCGCCACTGGAATCTGGTTCTTGCCAATGATGCGATCAAATCGCTTCTCGCCGGCATATCCGAAGACCTGCTTCACCCGCCCCTCAATGTATTGCGGCTGAGCCTGCATCCTGATGGCTTGAGTTCACGCATCGTCAATCTTGCCGAATGGCGGCATCACCTGCTGGATCGCCTACGCCGCCAAGTCGAAGAGACCGGAGACGAGACGCTTTCCCGGCTGCAGGCGGAACTTTCCGCCTATCCCGCGCCCGCAGCTCCACGGCATTCCGCCGGGCCCGATCCGTTGGCGATACCGCTCGAACTACGTGATCCGTTGTCCGGGGGCGTGCTGCGCTTCATTTCGACCACCACGGTTTTCGGAACCGCCACGGATGTGACGTTGTCCGAGCTGGTGCTGGAATGTTTCTACCCGGCCGACGCCGAGACCCGCGCCGCCCTGATGCACGGCACAAAGGAGTAATTATCCATGCACACCACCTATCTCATCGGCTTCAAGGTCCGTGCCAATCAGCGCGAACGTTTTCTAGGATTGCTGAATGATCTGCTCGACGCCATGCGACAAGAGAACACCTTTGTGAACGCAACCCTGCATCGGGACGGCGAAAACGAAAACCACTTCCTGTTGCATGAGACCTGGAGCGATCATCAGGATGTCCTAGACGTTCAGGTTCATCGTCCCTATCGGCAGGCTTGGCACGATGCCTTGCCTGAACTTCTGGATGCCCCGCGCGATATCTCCGTCTGGCACCCCATGCGGGCTGATCACGCTGCGTGAGACTATCATCGTCCCACCAACGCATGGTGCATCAGTGTCGCTGCGAAATGGATATTAGATGAGCGAATGCCCAGCATTTTTCAGCAGAACGAAAGCTTTTTCCAGATCGTTCGATTTCACAAGCAGGTGGTCGCCATCGAAAGTCGAAACCACAAATATACCGATCTCATTGGTCGAGAGCGGCTCGATAACGGACAAGACGATGCCCGTTTCATCGAAGGCAAATGGCCCCTGTAGCTTTAGACAGGACCAACCCGTATCAGATCTGACATGCCCAGGTATACGATCTTCCCGGCAGACGATGGAAAGCTCATCATCGGTCCGGGTGATACTGACGAAGCCACCGCCATCGGCCCAGACCGGAATGGCTTCAGATGCCTCAAGTCGGGCCACCCCATATGCACCATCCAGAACTTTCAACTTGATCCTAGGTGCCATCTCGAAATCACCTTTGTTGGGAAACCGCGACAGAACGCGTGGTTGAGTGCTCGCGCCGTAAATCTAGCAACAAAAAGGGGGCTTCACAGCCCCCTGATTCACGCTTGATGATCGTGACCGTCAGGATCAGAACTCCGTCCAGTCCTGATCCTTTGCAGCCGGCGCTTCCGCTTTGCCGCCAAAGGCGCGGGCGAGGCTTTGGCCAAGGGCGCGGGCGGGTGAAGCGACCGGCCTTGCGGTTGTGGAGGCAGGCTTCACTGCGGCTTTTCTGACTGGTGCGGCGGGTGCGGGCTGGTAGACAGGCTTCACCGAGGACTGGCGAGGAGCAGAATATCCGCCGGCGCCGGCAACGGCACCGCGAACGCCGCCCACCTTGAACTGGCCGAGCAGGCTATTGAGCGCTTCCGCTTCACGGGCGAGCGAATGGCTGGCAGCGGTCTGCTGCTCAACCATTGCGGCATTCTGCTGCGTGCCCTGATCCATGGTGTTCACGGCCGTGTTGATTTCCTGCAGACCAGTCGCCTGTTCGCGGGCAGCGACGACGATGGCGCTGACATGGGCGTTGATCTCCTCGACTTCTGCCACGATGAGTTCGAGCGCCTTGCCGGTCTCGTCGACGAGGTTGACGCCGTTTTCCACCTGCTGGCTGGAAGCGCCGATCAGCGTCTTGATTTCCTTTGCGGCATTGGCGGAACGCTGGGCGAGTTCACGCACTTCCTGCGCGACGACGGCAAAGCCCTTGCCCGCGTCACCCGCACGGGCGGCTTCGACGCCTGCGTTCAGCGCAAGCAGGTTGGTCTGGAAAGCGATATCGTCGATGACGCCGATGATATTGCCGATTTCGCCTGATGATTTTTCGATCTCGCGCATGGCGGCAACCGCCTTGCGAACCACGACGCCGGATTTTTCCGCTCCGCTGCGGGCACGCTGAACCAGATTGCCGGCGTCCTCAGCACCCCTTGCGCTGTCACGCACCGTGGTGGTGACTTCTTCCAGTGCTGCGGCGGTTTCCTCGATGGAAGCAGCCTGCTGTTCGGTGCGGCGTGACAGGTCGTCGGCAGCAGAGAGCATTTCCGAAGCCCCGGCATTGATTGCAGCGGCATTCTCGCCAACTGCGCGCATGGCCTGCTGCAGCTTTTCGACAGCGCTGTTGAAGTCGATACGGATGGGGTCGATGTAGGAGGCGAACGGCGTTTCGATACGGTAGGCGAGATCGCCTTCCGCCAGAGCCGCAAGACCCTTGCCAAGCTCATCACGCGCAAGGGCGTTAGCGGCTTCGTCCTGGGCCTTCTCTTCCTCGTTGCGGCGGCGCTCGGTCTCGGTTGCGGAGCGCATGCGCTCGGTTTCGCCGGCAAGGCGGGATTTTTCCAGCCCGGCTTCCTTGAAGACGAGAACGGCCTTCGCCATTTTGCCGACTTCATCCTTGCGGTCGAGAGCCGGAACTTCCGTGGTCATATCGCCGTCGGCAAGCCTGCTCATAGCCGCCGTCATACCGACGATCGGCGTGACGATGGAGCGCGACAGGGCCCAGATGAGGGCCACGGCCAAAAGACCGGCAACCGCGCCGCCACCCAGAAGTGCGAGCTTGAGGTTGAGTGCGGCAGCATCCTGCTGTGCGGCGTAGCTTGCCGACAAGCCGTTCAGCTGGTCCTTGATCTTGGCGGCGGAGGCACGGAAACCGTCGAGCTGACCCTTGGCCTGATTGCGACCGATCTCGATGATTTCGGAAATCGGTGCTTCGGTCGTCTTGCGGGCGGCAAGCTGCGGTTCCGCCAGTTCCTTGAAGAACACGGTGGCGGATGCCTGCATGTCATCGATGGATTTCAGAATGTCCGGCTGGCCGGCGGCAAGCGCACGGGCTTCACCAAGCTTCTTCAGCATCAGATCGCGCTGGGCGAAAACATCGTTGTAGGTGCTGTCGCTGCGAAACAGCAGAAAGCCGCGCTGGTTGACGGCCTGTTCCAGCATTGCGGCCGTCGCACCGTCAACCGCATGCAGGATGTTGTTGGCCTTGTTGTTCTGGACCGTGACGTGCTCGCTCCCCAGCGTCTGCCAGAAGACCACCGCCGAGGCGAGCAGGCAAACGCCCATCAAGACGCAGAAGGTGACAATGAGCTTAATGTTGATGGGGAAATTTTTTAGCGACATCGCAAACTCTCTCGGCGACCTGATGCCACGGAGCAAGCGTCTGCGCTGCAACGGTCGCAATTTTGGAAATGGGAGGAGATGCCGTCATGGCAGGTTCCGACTGGCCGCACGGGCCTTGCAGACAAAGTGCAATACAAGCCTTTATATTGGATTAATCGCATATGCTGTTTAACGACCACGAAACGACCCTGCGCTGCGGCAAATGGTGCCGCTGCGAAGCCTTGCGCGCGATAAATCGCTTGCATCTGCGGGGTTTGGCGGTCATTGACACGGGACCATGTCCAAAACACCTGAAAATGAACGGCTTGACCAGCTTCTTGTTTCGCTCGGCCACTTTGCCAGCCGCTCGCGTGCGCGCGATGCGATTGCGCGCGGCACCGTGAGCGTTAACGGGAAAACGGCCACAAAGCCCAGCCAAACCGTTGCCGGAAACGTCAAGATCGCCATTACCGATCCGGCGCAGGCCTATGTTTCCCGCGCCGCCCTCAAGCTTACCGCCGCGCTCGATCACTTCGGGCTCGATCCGAAGGGCCATGAATGCCTCGACGTCGGCGCCTCCACCGGCGGCTTCACCGAGGTATTGCTTCATCGCGGCGCAAAACACGTCACCTCCATCGATGTCGGCCACGGGCAGATGCATCCACGGATCGAGAACGATCCGCGCGTGACCAATCTGGAAGGGCTGAATGCGCGCTTCCTGACAACCGACGACATTGATGACCGGTCCGTGGACTTCATCGTCTCCGACGTGTCCTTCATCTCCATAAAGCTCGCCCTTGCCCCGGCACTCGCACTTGCCGCCTCCGGCGCGCAAGCGGTTCTGCTGGTCAAGCCGCAATTCGAGGCAGGCCGTGATGCCATCAGCAAGGCCGGGCTGTTGAAAGAGCCGGAAACGGCGCCTGCCGTTGCTGCCGAACTGGAACGCTGGCTCGTTGAAGACATGGGCTGGAAGAGCCTCGGTCTCATCCCCTCGCCGATTTCCGGCGGCGATGGCAATATCGAATTTCTTCTCGGAGGCGAAAAGCCATGAGCACGCAGACCGTCAGTATCAAGAGCCTTGGCGCCCAGGGCGACGGCATTGCGCACTGTCCCGACGGCCCGGTCTATGTGCCCTTCGCCCTGCCCGGCGAAACGGTGGCGATCGCCAAGGTCAAGGATACCGGCACCATCATCTCGATTGCGGAAGCCTCCACGGATCGCCGCGAACCCGTGTGCCGCCACTTCGGCCCCGAGGGCGTTAACGGCACCTGCGGCGGCTGTTCGCTGCAGCATTTTGCCGACCAGCCCTACCACGCCTTCAAGCGGGAGCTGGTGGTTTCGGCGCTGAGATCGAAAGGCCTGACGCCGCCAGTAGACGATCTCGTCATCTGTCGCCCCGGCGAGCGCCGCCGCGCGGTGTTTGCCGCCCGCAAGACGGAAAAGGGCCTGCTGCTCGGCTTCAACCAGGCAAACAGCCATCACATCGTCGCCATCGAGGAATGTCCCGTCACCTCGCCCGGTATCGTCGCGCGGCTGGACGCCGTGCGCGCAATCGGCCTTTCCCTTGCGTCGAATGCAGAACCGTTCCGCATGACCGTTCTTGAAACGCTTTCGGGCCTCGACATTTCCGTCGACGGCATCAAATCCGTCGGCGACAAACAGCGGCGCACATTGACGGAAACGGTGCTGGCTATGCGTGGCATCGCCCGTGTCGCGCTATCAGGCGAAATCCTGATCGAACCGCAAAAGCCGATCATCGAATTCGGCGGCATTCCGGTTTCCCCACCGGCCGGCGGTTTCACGCAGGCAACCAAACAGGCCGAAGACGCCATGGCGGAACTGGTGCTTGCCCATGTTGGCAAATCCAAACGCATCGCCGATCTCTTCTGCGGTTCCGGCACGTTTGCGCTGCGGCTTGCGCGCGTCGGCCGCGTGCATGCGGTTGAGGCAGAGGACAAGCCGCTGAAAGCGCTCGATTTCGCCGCGCGCAACACGCAGGGCCTGAAACCCGTCAGCATCGAAAAGCGTGATCTTTTCCGCCGGCCGTTGATGACGAGCGAAATGAAGAATTACGATGCCGTTGTGTTCGATCCGCCGCGCGCCGGTGCGGAAGTCCAGTGCAAGGAACTTGCGCGCAGCGCGGTGAAGAAAATCGTCGCCGTCAGCTGCAATCCGCTGACGCTTGCGCGCGACCTCGCCATTCTGGTGGAGGGCGGCTATCGCGTCACGCGCGTCACGCCGGTCGACCAGTTCTTGTGGTCGCCGCATGTGGAAGCGGTGGCGACGCTGGAGAAATAATCACCAGGCGGTGTCAACAGTGCCGTTGCCGACCACGCCCGAGCAACGGCAGGCGCCGCCAACGCGGCCCTGTTCGATGGGGCAGACATAGGGCCGACGACGATTGGCGCTGTCCGGTGGAGTGATGACGCAAACGAAACGCGCGCGGCGCTGGCGATCGCGGGAATTGCCGGAGTAATAATTCGGGCTGTCGTCTTGCGTGGACTGCGCCAGAATGACGTTATTGCTCGAACCCGGCAAAGGCACGGTCGCCGCTGCCTCTGCGACAGTCGCAGCGGAGAGGAGGACGGTCAGGGCGAAAACAAAGTGACGCATGGCGGGTGGCCTTCGAAGGATGACGTTGCGTTATCTAACCCAAGCCATATTACCCGGTTCCTTAACCGCAAGGAATTCCTGCCGGAACGCTTAACGCCGCATGAATGCCTCGAAAGCGGCCCGCGCCTCGGCACTCTGCAATTGCGCGGTGAAATGGCGGGCTTCCTCATCGATGCGGGCCAGCACATCCGCCGGATTGCCGCGCACGAGATCGCGGGCAATCTTCAGCGCCTGCTGCGGCTTGGCGGCAAGCCGCGTGGCAAGCGCCAGCGTTTCGCTCTCGACATGTTCCGGCGCCACGACTTTCCAGATCATTCCGGCCTGCAAGGCCTGTTCGGCGGTAAAACCTTCGCCCATGGCCAGCAGGGCAAAGGCGCGCTGATGGCCGATGAGCTTTGGCGCAAGCAGGCTGGACGCAGCTTCCGGCACCAGCGCCAGATCCACAAACGGCGTCTTGAACAGGCTGCGGTTGGAGGCAACGGTCAGATCGCAATGCAGGTTCAGCGTCGTGCCGATGCCGATGGCCAACCCATCGACGCCCGAAACCAGCGGCTTTTCGAAGGTTGCCAGCGCCTTCAGAAGATCGAGCACCGCGAGCTTGCCCTTTGCACCAGACATGGCGAAGGCAAGAAAATCGGCCATGTCATTGCCGGCGGAAAAGCAGCCTTCCGTACCCAGAAACGCGACGACACGGATATCCGGGTCTGCATTGGCGGCCTTCAGAGCCTCTGCCATGCGCAGATACATTGCATCGGTGATGGCATTTTTCTTTTCCGGCCGGTTGAAGCGGATGGTCATAACGTCAGGCGCATGACTGACCCGCTCGACTAAAATATGGTCGTCCGACATGGTTTTCTCCTTAACCCAGTACGGCGCGGGCGGCGGCAAGGCTTGCTGCACCGGCAATGACGCGATCCCTCAGCGCTGCCGTTTCCGCCAGCAGGTTTTCCGCCGCAAACCGGCAGAGCGATGCGCGATGCGCTCCCCTGCCGTCATCCACCTGGGCCAGGGCGCCCTTGGCAAGATAGGCTCCGGTGAGCGCCAGCCCGAAGAGGCGCTGATAGGGCGTGGCACCGGCGAGCGCGGTTTCGGTTTCGCCCGCTTTCAGGCGTTCCAGCAACCAGTCGGTCGCCGTTTCTAGATCGGTGAGACTCGTTTCGAGATAACGGGCAGTCTCGCCGAGATCACTGCGGTTCGAGGCAGCAGTTCGGGCGACGATTTCACGCAATTCTGCGATGAAACCGCGCACCTGTGCGCCATCGGAAAGCGGCAGCTTGCGCACCACCAGGTCGATCGCCTGAATGCCGTTGGTGCCTTCGTAGATCGGCGCGATGCGGGCATCGCGCAGGTAACGCGCCGCACCGGTTTCCTCGATGAAACCCATGCCGCCATGCACCTGAATGCCCATGGAAGCGACATCGACACCGGCATCGGTGGAGAAGGACTTGGCGATTGGCGTTAAAAGAGCTGCGCGCTCCTGCCAGTGAGCGCGTTCAGCCACGTCCTCGGCGGCATGCGCCATATCGATGGCGTGGGCGCAGTTGAAGGAGATGGCGCGCGCACCTTGCGTCAGCGCTTTCATCGTCAACAGCGTACGGGCGATATCGGGATGCTCGATGATCGGGCTCATGCCCGAACCCTGCCAGCCGGGCGCCTTGCCCTGCGTGCGTTCCCTGGCGTATTCGATTGCCTTCTGTGTCGCCGCCTCGCAGATCGCCACGCCCTGCATGCCAACGGCAAGGCGGGCGTTGTTCATCATGGTGAACATGCAGGCGAGACCCTTGCTCTCCTCGCCGATCAGCCAGCCCAAGGCACCCTTCTCTTCGCCAAACTTTCCGTCCCCGAAGATCATCGTGCAGGTGGGCGAACCGTGAATGCCGAGCTTGTGCTCCAGCGAATGGCAGAAGACGTCGTTGCGGCTGCCCGGCGTGCCGTCGTCTTCGGGCAGGAATTTCGGCACGAGGAACAGCGAAATTCCGCGCGTGCCGGCCGGCGCATCCGGCAGGCGGGCGAGAACGAGGTGGATGATATTGTCCGCGGCGTCATGTTCGCCCCAGGTGATGAAAATCTTCTGCCCGAAAATGCGGTAGGTGCCGTCACCATTACGCTCGGCACGGGTTTTCAGCACGCCAAGGTCCGATCCCGCATGCGGTTCGGTGAGGTTCATCGTGCCGGTCCATTCGCCGGAGACGAGTTTGGGAAGATAGATGCGCTTCAGGTCGTTGCTACCGTGGGCAACGAGAGCTTCCACCGCGCCCATGGTGAGCGTCGGCGCAAGCGCGAAAGCCATGGAACCGGAATTCCACATTTCGAGTGCGGCGACGTTCAGCATATGCGGCAGGTTCTGGCCGCCGAATTCTTCCGGTGCGGTGAGGCTGTTCCAGCCGGCCTCAGCCCAGCGCCGGTAAAGATCGGCCCAGCCGTCCGGCGTTGAGACCTTGCCGTCGCTCAGCCGCGCGCCCTGTCGGTCGCCTATATCGGCAAGCGGCGCGACCTGCTCGGTGGCGAAACGGCCGGCCTCCTGTAATATGGCATCGACCACATCTTCACCGAGGTCTCCCAGAGCACCTCTGGACAACGCGTCTTGCAGACCCGCCACATGTTTGAGTGTAAAGGCGATATCATCCACCGGCGCGGTATACATGCTGCCTCCTCCCGAAGCTCTTGCCTATCGTGCTGTTGCTTTCGGGCTAAATGATTTTTACGTAAACGTCAATTTGAAAATTCCCGCCTTTTCAGCGGGATTGTTATAAAACTGTCAAATGAATTTGCTCAGCATGCGCTGACAGGTGCCGTGCCACCGCTGCCGTTTCCGTTTTGGGGCGACGGACGCCTCCCCTCCCATTCCGCCGGTCAGGACTGCCACGATGGATCTCATAACGCCCGCTATCCCCGGCCTTGTCTGGGCCTATCAATTCCACCCCGGAACGGCGCCATGCCGGCGGCTTGCGCCCGATGCGGGCTTTGGCGAGATGGCGCAATGCGAGGGCTTCTTCTGGCTGCACCTCAATCTCGCGGATCAGCGGGTGGCGGGCTTTCTCGAAACGATCGATGGTCTCGATCCGGCAGCGCTGGCAAGCCTCACCACCCATGAAACCCATCCGTCCATCACGGTGGATGAAAAGTCACTTTATGGAACGCTGGTCGATTTCCAGCGCGAGTTCGATCAGGAAACGCGTGATTTCGGTTGGCTGCATTTCGCGGTCAGCGACCGTTTCATCATTACCACCCGTCTGCAACCGTTGCGCTCAGTGGACCGGCTGAAAGCGGCAGTCGACAAGAATTCCAACCGCTACCTCACGCCGGCCCATGTCTTCGAAGGCCTCGTCGCGGAGTTCCAGCGTTCGCTGATCAGCCTGGTGATGGAAACGACCGAAGAGCTGAATGCCATCGAGGATCTGGTCTATGACAGCGAAAACCGCGACGAGCGGCGGCGGCTTGCGCCGCTCAGGCGCACGGTCGTTCGCCTCCACCGGCATCTGCGCACGGTGCTCACCCTGATGCGGCGGGCGTCTGCCGCCGATGAGGACGAGATGCCTGACGGTTTCGAGGATGTCGCCTCGCGGCTGATGGGCCGCCTCGAGGCCGTCGATCACGATGTCTACGCCCTTCAGGAACGCGCAAGGCTGCTGCACGAGGAAATCGATTCCAAGCTCTCGTCCGAAACCAACCGGCATCTTTATATCCTGTCGCTGATGACGGCATTCCTGCTGCCGCCATCGCTGGTCACTGGCTTCTTCGGCATGAACACGGATGAGTTGCCATTTACGGTCGGCACCGGCGGCACGATGGCGGCCAGCATCTTCATCGTGATTTCGGTTATGCTTGCCTGGTTCGTGCTGAAGCGGGCGCACATTCTGTGAAAACAAAAAGCCGCCCGTATCCGGGCGGCTCGTAATAACTATCAGGCTGGTCAATCGCTACTCCGTCTTGCCGGATGAAGGCCGGAGTGACGGAGTAGTGCTATCAGCTGTAAGGCGAATAGCAGGGCTGGCGTGGGCCATTGTAGGGCTGGAACGTGTTGCTATAGGCATCGTAGGACCGATACCGGCCATAGCACCAGTTCACATGCGCCTGGCTCATGCCGGCACGACGGACCGGACGATATTCGCGGTAGACCGGACGCGGGCGATATTCCGGAACCGGACGGTAGACTTCGCGCGGCTGCGACAGTGCGCCGCCGATGATCGCGCCCGTCGCAAAGGCTGCGAGCGGGAACCAGTAACCGTCGTGGTGACGATAACCCGGGCGGTAGTCGCGATAACCGCGATGGCCGCCGTACCAGCCGCGGCGTTCGCCGCCCCAGCCGCCACGATTGTCACGATCGCGCCAGTATTGCACATTGACGACATTCTTGTCGGCATCGTTACCCAGGGTCTCGACACTCTTCGGCGCCATCAGCAATGGCATTGCCTCAGCGGGAACAATCGCTCCTGCAACCACGATTGCAGAAAGACCGACAGCCAGGATATTCTTCACATAGCTTCTCATCTGACTTCCTCCATTCACGACGGTCGACAGGCCGTTGCACGTGAATAATTACACCTTTTTCTTTTTATCCAGCCAGTTTGTCGGTGCTGGCTGGAACATCACAGGTTGCAGGCTAGGCGCTTTCGCCTGAACCCAGCATTAACGGCGTTGTCACGCTTCGGTTACCGAAACTCGCCACCCGAAAACAAAAGCCCGGATCAGATTCGGGCTTTCGAAAGGCGTGCTTAGCGGCTGTATGGAGATACGCATACACGACGCGGACCGCTGTTCGGCTGGTAGCTGTTATCGTAGGCGCGGTAAGAGCGCCAACGATTCTGGCACCAGGCAACATGGCTGCCGCCATAAGCCGGTCTCGGCTGCGCCATGGCACCGCCAATGATTGCGCCAGTGGCGAAGGCCGCCAGCGGGAACCACATTCCGTTGTGATAGCGGTAGCCCGGACGGCGGTCGCGATAGCCGCGATGGCCGTTATAATATCCGTCCCGCGACGGGCGCGGACGATACATGCGGTCGCCGTATCTACGGTCACCTCGGCGGTCCCATTCACGATACTGCACCGGCACTACATTCTCGGTTGAGATTGCCGGTTTCGCCATCGGAACAGGCGCCTGGAACGCCTGCGACGGCGTGAAGCTTGTCAGGAACAGGACAACCGCCGTAGCGACGCTCGTCGTGCGGAAATTCATCATGATCTTTCCTCCGTTTGCTGTGGCGCGTTGAACCGCGCTTTCTAACTACTCGGTCTTGTCGGAGGTAGGGGCAGCCCCATTGAAACACCCGAAAAGAATTCGATGACGTGCAAACGAGTTTTAAGACCTTTGGTTCCGGTTCAAAAATAGATTCCCGCATAAGACGCAGGATTTCGTGCGCTCAGGCTTCCACCTTCACGTCGGTCAACGGCCGCGAGCAGCAGGCGAGAATATAGCCTTCATCGATTTCGTCATCGAGAATGCCGCCATTGTGGTTCATCTCCACCTCGCCGGAGAGCTTCAGCACCCGGCAGGTGCCGCAAATCCCCGATTCGCAGGCGGCACCGATGCGCACACCGGCGGCGCGCGCCGTCATCAGAACGGTCTGGCCGGGCTGGCACGGCACTTCCTTGCCGGAAAGCGTAAACCCCACCATCGAGAGTGCTTCGCCATCCGCCACGGTATGAATACTCTCGCCCACAGCAACCGGGGCGGCTGGCGAAAAGCTTTCCTGGTGGTAACGGCTCATGTCGAAGCCGGAAGCATCCAGCATGGAGCGGATGGCGGCCATGAAAGGCTCCGGTCCACAACAGAACACCGTGCGATCCATGAAATCAGGCGACAGAAGCGCAATCTTGGCCTTGTCGACCATGCCCTTCAAGCCGGACCAGAGATCAGTGCGGCCGCAATTTTCCACGATGAAACCGAGCGACAGTTTCGGCATGAAGCGGGCAAGATATTCCAGCTCGTGACGGAACACGATATCGGATGGCGAGCGCGAGCAATTGATGAAGGCGATGTCACTCTGCGGCGCGCGGTCGCTCATGTCGCGCACCATCGACATCATCGGCGTCACGCCGGAGCCGGCCGAGATGAACAGGTATTTGTCGCCGGGATGCCGGACATAAGAGAAATCGCCGAGCGGGCCGAGTGCCCGGATTTTCATGCCGGGCTTCAGATTGTCGAACATCCAGCGCGTGCCGATGCTGGTGGCCTGCGCCTTGACCGTGACCGACAGCGCATAGGGTCGCGACGGGCTGGAGGACAATGTGTAGGTGCGGTAGAGCGGCTCCTTGCCTACCGGCAACTCCAGTGTCACGAACTGGCCCGGCAGGTAACGGAACCAGTTCTGATCCTCCGACCGGAACAGGAATGTCATCACGTCAGGCGTCTCGGGCGTCACCGAAATGCATTCCAGCAGGTGGAGCTTGTCGCTCCACGGCTTCATCTCGTCTATGTGCTTGTAGGTCACAGCCATATTCATCTTCGCGTTACGCTACTGCCGAAAGGCGGGCCTTGTCGCCCGACAGCCGGTCAACCATGAAATCGGCATACCAGTTGACGAACTGCATCACGCCGCCCTCGTCTTCCATGGAATAGGGGCCGGGCTGGTAAGCGGGCGAACGGATGCCGAAGGCGTTTTCCTCGACGATGCGGCGGTCCTGATCGTTGGTTTCGTTCCAGACGTGCGTGAGATCCTCGAGATCGTAATCCACACCTTCAACCGCATCCTTGTGCACCAGCCATTTGGTAGTGACCATGGTCTCATTGGCGTTGAGCGGCAGCACGCGGAAGGAAATGGTGTGGTCGCCGAGGAAGTGGTTCCAGGTCGTCGGATAATGGAACAGAAGCAGCGCGCCGATATGGCTGATGCTGACATCATCCGAAAGCGGCCGGCGCACGGCGCGTTTTCCCGACATGGTGTAGCTTTCCGCCTCGCCGATCAGCGGCATGCGGGCAACACGGAACTGGCCTTTCGGATCGATCTTGAAGCGGCTCGGCAGGCCGGCAGCCTCGCAGCGTGCCCAGTGGCCACCGATCTCGGGATCGCTTGCACCACCGTCCGTACCCGTAACGCTCGGGTTTTCAGGATAGGTGCGGCAGAGTTCCGGATGGTTGGCGGCGCAATGGTAGCACTCGCGGTTGTTTTCCCAGACGAGCTTCCAGTTACCCTTTTCGATGATCGTGCTTTCATGCGCGACCTTGGCTTCCCAGATGCGATGCGGCGCCATGTAGCTTTCGACCTCGGCGCGCATCGGCGCGAAATCGGCGGGCTGGTCTGCCAGGCAGATGAAGACGTAACCGGCAACGGTTTCGCAGTGGACCGGCTTCAGGCCGAATTCAGCCTTGTCGAAATCATCGCCCATATGGCGGGCAAACAGCAGCTTGCCGTCCAGATCGTAAGTCCACTGGTGATAGGGACAGACGAGGCGTGCGGACTGGCCCTTATGAGAAGAGCAGACGCGGGAACCGCGATGGCGACAGGAATTATGGAGGGCGCGAATCTGTCCATCGCGACCGCGAATGATGACGACGGAATAGGCGCCGACCTGAACGGTGATGTAATTGCCGGCCTTCGGCACTTCGCAATCATGGCCGACAAACAGCCAGTCGCGGTACCAGATGGTTTCCATGTCCAGATTGAAATAATCCGGGTCCGTGTAGAAAGACTGTTCCAGGCTGAAGCCTTCGCGGCGGTTCTTCAGCTGACGCAGTACGGTATCACGCAATTCCATGGCCAAATCCTCGATCAAACCGCCCTGCCCCACACCATTTATCGGACTGCGGAAGTGTGATCCCATCTAAACATCAGCGTTCATTTGCGGTAGCGCAGACAGCGACATCGGCTTCCGCATTGGCGACAAATTGCGACATGCGCCAATGGCCGTTGCACGCCATTCCGCTGCGAAATCCGGCAGCTATTCCCCGCCGGAAACCACGTCGCAATATGACGCATGATGTCGCGCAGCTCCCTCTCTACCCGTTAAAAAACGGGGGGTGTGGCGCAACGGAGTTTTAACATGCCCTAAACTATATTGCCTGATCGACAACAACGAGGGCGTTCCGGGTGGAGAAGGCGACACGCATACGTTATTTCGATGCCGGCAAACATTCGGTCGCGCCGATACGTTCAAAGACCGCGCATTCGGATTTCCTGCGAACCGGGCGCATCAGCCGCTACGAAGAACGCTGGCTGCCGAGGGAACGCGTCTATTACAGCCATGAAGAAGTGGCGGCGATGACCGGGCGCAAGCTCGAGGCTGCTGCCGACGCCACCCATAGCCGTCTCAATGGCTTTCACCAGTCCATCCGTTTTCCCAAGATGGTTTTCCACCATCTGCTGGATGAGCGGCCGCATCTCGGCTATTGCCATGTCACGGCAGCGAAAACCAGTTTCGACGCCGAGCGTCATGTGCTCTGGTCATTCTATTTCGCGAATTTCTTCGCCGAGTTGAGCGGGGCCGAGAACTTCTTCGAAAACATCGATGCGCGCTATTCGCGGATGTATTTCGCAGTCGCCATCAACGCGCTTCCAAACAAGAACGTCGCCATCGATACCTCCTTCCATCGCGGCGGCCTGCTGTTCCAGACCCACGACCCGCGCGTAGCGCTCAAAAACGTGCTTATGCTCGGCGCCCGCTCGGACGAGATGCGCAAGATCATCAAGGCAATATAAAAGCCACGATAGCGCTTTCCATAAGGCCCTGAAATACGCTATTGACGCCCTGAAAGGCAGCATCATGGCGCGTCATATCGATATCGAAAACGAGCGGGAAACCGCCTTGCAGGCGGCTGTCGAGGAGCTTTCCCGCGGCCAGCCAATCGCCCTGCCCACGGAAACCGTCTACGGCCTTGCTGCGGACGCCACCGATCCGGCGGCCATTACCCGCATTTACGAAACGAAAGGCAGGCCGCAGTTCAATCCGCTGATCTGCCATATGGCCGATATCGCCATGGCCGAACGTTATGCGGTTTTCGATCCCGTGTCGCGACGCCTCGCCGAAGCCTTCTGGCCCGGCCCGTTGACGCTGGTTCTGCCACTGAAACCGGCAAGCGGCATTCACTCACTCGCAACGGCCGGGCTCGATACCGTCGGCATTCGCGTTCCGCAGGGTTTCGCCGGTGATCTGATCCGCCGGTTCGACAAACCTCTTGCTGCGCCCAGTGCCAATAGTTCAGGCAAGATCAGCCCCACTAGTGCCGCCCATGTCGAGGCTGATCTCGGTAAAAGGATCAACCTCATTCTTGATGGCGGTGCTGCCTCCGTCGGTGTCGAATCCACCATCGTCAAAGTGGAAGACGACGGGCGGGTGCGGCTGCTTCGTCCCGGCGGCATCGTCACCGAGGAGATCGAGCGCATCACCGGAACCCAGCTCGAACGGCCGGAAAAGGCATCAGCTGCCATCGAGGCACCCGGAATGCTCGCCTCGCATTATGCGCCCGGTGCAGCTGTTCGCCTCGACGCGACGTCCGTTTCTTCCGACGAGGCACTGATCCGGTTCGGCGGCATCGCGGTTGAGGGACAAGAGACGGCCCGTACCGTTCTCGACCTCAGCCCTTCCGGCGACCTTGCCGAGGCGGCCGCCAATCTGTTCGATTATCTCAAAGCAGCCGATGCGAGCGGTGCCGCGACAATCGCGGTCACAACCATTCCCGCACACGGTCTTGGAGAGGCGATCAATGACCGCCTTTCCCGCGCCGCCGCGCCGCGAGGCTGACGGTACTTCACCATTTCGCCCACCGTTTGAAATGACAGCGAGACGCCAATGACAATCGCAGCCCCCTCCTCCGACATCCTCGACCGCTTCACTGCCATTGTCGGCGAAAAAAACGCGGTGCGCGACGCTGTGGAAATGGCGCCGCGTCTTGTGGAAAATCGCGGGCTTTACCATGGTGCGTCACCGCTGCTGCTCAAGCCCGGCACTGTCGAGGAGGTTGCAGCCATCCTGAAGCTCGCCAGCGAGACCGGCACGCCCATCGTGCCGCAGACCGGCAATACTGGCCTTGTGGGTGGCCAGACGCCGCGTGCTGACGGAACCGACATCATCCTCTCGCTCGAGCGCATGAACCGTATCCGCGACATCGATCCGGTCGCCAATACCATCGTTGCGGATGCCGGCTGCATTCTCGACGACATCCACAAGGCCGCATCGACCGTGGAGCGGATGTTCCCGCTGTCGCTCGGCTCGCAGGGCTCGTGCCGCATCGGCGGTAATCTGGCCACCAATGCCGGCGGCACGGCAGTTCTCGCTTATGGCAATATGCGCCAGCTTTGCCTGGGGCTTGAAGTGGTGCTGCCGACAGGTGAAATCTGGGACGGGCTTCGCCGGCTGAAAAAGGACAATACGGGTTACGATCTGCGCGATCTCTTCATCGGTTCGGAAGGCACGCTCGGCGTTATCACCGGTGCGGTGCTGAAGCTTTTCCCCGTGCCGCTCGGCCATCAGGTGGGTTTTGCCGGTCTTCGATCCACCGACGATGCGTTGAAGCTGTTCGAAATGGCGTCGAACCTCTGCGGCACAGCGCTGACCGGTTTTGAGCTGATGCCGCGCATCGGCGTGGAATTCACCGCCAAACATATTCCCGGCGTGCGCGATCCGCTACAAACGCCGCATGACTGGTACGCGCTCATCGATATCTCCACCTCCGATTCGGCTGAGACGGCTGAAACAATGATGCAATCGCTGTTGGAGCGCGGTTTTTCGGCCGGGCTGGTCGAGGATGCGGTGATCGCTTCATCGGAAGCGCAGCGTCAGGCGCTCTGGCATATGCGCGAAAGCATGTCGGATGCGCAAAAGCCGGAAGGCGGCTCTATCAAACACGACGTTTCCGTTCCGGTGTCGAAGATACCGGAATTCATGGCAACGGCGGAAAAGGCCGTTCTTGCCGCCATTCCCGGCGCCCGCGTCTGCGCCTTCGGCCATCTGGGCGATGGCAACATCCACTACAATATTTCCCAGCCGGTTGGTGCGGACAAAGCTGAATTCATCGGTCGCTGGCGGGATATGAACGAGATCGTGCACGGCATCGTGCTGTCGCTCGGCGGCTCGATTTCGGCCGAACATGGCATCGGCCAGTTGAAGCGCGACGAGCTGGCCGCGATCAGGCCTGGCATTGAAATGGACCTGATGCGACGCATCAAACACGCCTTTGACCCCGCGGGCATCATGAACCCCGGCAAGGTGATCACCGCCCGCTAGGGACAGCAGCTTCATCATCGTTGCAGGTTAGTTGGAAGTTCTCGCCGTCCAGGCGGGAACCAGTTCCGCATTCAGGCGGCGCGGCTTTTGCGCGTGCACGAGCTGTGTCAGGCCCATGCCGGATTTTGCGATCGCCACTGCATGTTTCTTCGGCATCAGGTAGCCGCATTCCAAGGGAGGACGGCGGCGCACTATCCGGCTGAAAAAGGGCCGCTTGTGATACCGGGACGGCGAGAAACGCGCGGGCTCCGCACAGACAGCCACATATTCAAGAATCTCTTCGATCCAGCCGCTCTGCGGACGCGCACCCGGTTCGACCAGCAGGATCCAATGCCCGCGCGCCGAGCGCATGACATCCTCAATATCCCACTGCGCATAAAAACGGCAGCCAGCGGCATCGGCGACGCGCGACGATCCATCGCGCGAACCGTGATCGAGGATCACAACGTCGCTTACCAGCCCTTCCACGGCCCCGGTTACAAGCGCAGACAGCGTATGCGCCAGTTCCGGTTCCTGATCCCGGCATTCCATTATGACTGTCAACATATGCATAGCTCTAACGCATCGCACAATAAATTGCCACTGCACTGGATGTCAGAAAATCCGCGACCGTTCAGGCTTAACTCTAACCCACCTTCAGGTGGGATTGATACAAACAAGACCCCGGCCGCGGGTTGGTCAGCTATCGATTTTGCATTTTTTGTTCTTGTAATGTTCTCATTTTTACGGTAGGAATTTAATCATTCGAAGAGGCAATGAAACGCCGGTTCGAGTGGAAACGGTTTAGGGCGTTGGCTTGCCTTGAGAGGCGTGCTGCACCCTGGGAGCATCCAGATGAGAGACCATACGCTTTCGGGGCAGGCTGCTTTCCAGCCGAGCCATACGCCTGACATTGCCAATGCGTTGGCCGATGCGTCGGGCCTGCGCATCGAGATCGACCGTCGTCGAGGGCGTGGCGCCGGACTTAACCCGGGCGGGCGCTTCGAGGCCCTGCAGCGGGAGGTTTTCGACGATGGCTGGCAGACCCTCGAGGAGCTGCCGGAGTTCCGCACCGAAGTGCAGGTGGAAAAGCCGCGCAGCATCATCAGCCGCAACGAATCGCCTGACATCCCTTTCGACCGTTCCATCAATCCCTATCGCGGCTGCGAACATGGCTGCATCTACTGTTTCGCCCGTCCGACGCACAGCTATATGGGGCTCTCTGCGGGGCTGGATTTCGAGGCGAAGCTTTTCGCCAAGCCGGATGCGGCAAAGCTGCTCGAAAGGGAGCTGGCGAAGCCCGGCTACAAGCCGCGCGTCATTGCCATCGGCACCAATACCGACCCCTACCAGCCGATCGAGCGCGAATGGCGCATCATGCGGCAGATACTGGAAGTGCTGGCAAAGGCCGACCATCCCGTCGCCATCGTCACCAAATCGGCCCTGATCAAGCGGGATATCGATATTCTCGCGCCCATGGCCAAGAAAGGTCTCGTCAAGGTTGGTATTTCCGTGACGACGCTGGACCGCAAGCTGGCACGCAGCATGGAACCGCGCGCCGCCACGCCCGAAAAGCGGCTGGAAGCGGTCAAGGCGCTGACGGATGCCGGCATTCCCGTGGCGGTGATGATGGCACCCGTCATTCCCGCACTCAACGATCATGAGATCGAACGCATTCTCGAAGCCGGCAAGGCCGCTGGCGCAACGGAGGCCTCCTATGTGCTGCTGCGCCTGCCGCTGGAGGTCAGCCCGCTCTTCCGCGACTGGCTGCTGCGCAACTATCCGGACCGCTACCGGCATGTCATGTCGCTGGTGCGCTCCATGCGCGACGGCAAGGATTACGATGCGGAATTCGGAAAACGCATGAAGGGTGCTGGTCCCTATGCATGGCAGATCGGCAGGCGTTTCGAAATGGCGACGAAACGGCTTGGCCTCATCCGCCGCGGCATTCACCTGCGCGACGATATCTTCGTGCCGCCGGGAGGTGCCGGCGTGCAATTGTCGCTGCTTTGAAAATATGAGGCCCGCTTGGCCGATCGAAGGCGCATTACGATGCGCGCAACGATACCCAGCGGTGCAGACACATAAGGAGTGGTGGCCCTTTCCTGTTGAAGGAGCCACGCTCTTGACGAAATGCCCGGCGGGTTTTCCCTGGCCCGTCGGACATCACCCCCCGGAACCCGCCGCCTCGCGTGCGATCGTTTTTCCTCCGCCGCCCCGTTGGAGGATCAAAGGTCATGACGACCTAAGGGGCACGGTTGGCCACGCCCCTTGACCCGGCTGGCCGCGCCCGTCATCGCCCGCTTCCGGGGGCTTGCAGGAGATCGGGTGTGTGTGCAAGTTTCTGCCGCATGAAACGCCGCACCACACCCGATTCTCCTGCCCTCTTTGATCTCGCCGATACGGGCCCAGATTTCTCCTTCGAACTTGAGGCCAGGAAGAAGGGGCTTTGGCCCGTGGCCGGCACGGATGAGGCAGGCCGGGGGCCTCTCGCGGGACCAGTGGTTGCGGCAGCTGTCATTCTCGATCCCGACAACATTCCTGGTGGTCTTGACGATTCCAAGAAACTGACCAAGCTGAAACGGGAAAGCCTGTTTCTGCAAATCATGGAAACATCGATCGTTTCCGTCGCCTCCTCTGGCCCCGGCCTTATCGACACCATGAATATCCTGCGCGCCAGCCTCGACGCGATGCGTCGCGCCGTACTCGGCCTCGAAATCTCCCCGGCCCTCGTGCTGGCAGATGGCCGCGACAAGCCGCCGGGCATCACCTGCGAGTCAAAGGCCGTCATCAAGGGCGATTCCCGCTCCCTCTCAATCGCCGCCGCTTCGATCATCGCCAAGGTGACCCGTGACCGGATGATGGAACGGGCCGGTGTAGTGCACAGCTCCTATGGTTTCGAAGGCCATGCGGGTTACGGCACACCAGCCCACCTGCGCGCCATAGAAAGCCATGGGCCCTGCCCGCTGCACCGGATGAGTTTCAGGCCGCTGAAGCAGGATTGATCGAAAACCACGATCCTGAAGCGGAGAATGCGGTCTCGCCCCGGATTTCAGCGCCCTGCCATGAGGTGACGATCTCCGTCTCCACTGGTAGAATTCTATCTCAATGCGTGGACTTGACGGGCTTTGGGAGAAGAGATTTGGATTTCATGAAACTGTTGAAGTCGCTCGAGGAACTTCTCTACGAGCTGGTTTCATGGCTCCTCTTCTATCCGCTGACAATGTGGCGATCGGTCGTCGCACCGCTCAGCATGATGCGCTACGCCGATAGCGAACTCGCGGATCGGCTCGAGGACCAGTATGACGACACACTGAGTCCACCCCTCTTCCTCCTGATCACTCTGCTATTTTCGCAGGGGCTCTCCGCCTCCCTTCCGACCATTTACGATCCCACATTGGCCGCCCGGGAGCTTGGTTCGGGTTCGAACCTGCTCATAGCGCGTGGCGTTATATTCGGGATTTATCCGCTGTGTATGGCCGTCACGCTTCTGCGGTGGAAACGGGTGAGGATCACCCGAAACTCCCTGCGTCCGCCGTTCTTCAGCCAATGTTACGTGGCTGCGCCGTTTACATTTGTCCTGGTTCTGGGTTTCGATTTTGCATCCATGCCTCTGGAACATGGCCTTACGTTCGGGCTCGCCATTATCGCGCTCGCCACGATCTGGTATGCGCAGGCACAGATACGATGGCTGATGCAGAATCTTGGCTTGGGTGTCGCGAAAGCAGGCCTGGCTTTCAGTGGCGCATTTCTGGTTGCCACCGCGGCAGCTTTTGTACTGGCGGTGCTGATAGCGCTCGAGGCCAAGACAATCTATCCCGCGATCACTTAACAAGCCTCGACAAATTGGCCGCCGCGAATTGCCGGCCAGCATCCAGTCCTCAAAGCCGATGCTTTTTCTCCAAAGGTCGACAGACATCGATAGACACGCGGCAAGCCGGCACCACAGTGTGCAACCGCGAGCTTGCCAACACCGCCCGTGGTTGAGGCATAAAACAAAAAACCCCTCGCGGCGGGTGCCGGAGGGGTTTTGAATAGCCCGAGATGAACTTAGTTCAGCTTCGACTTCACTTCGCCAATGGTGTTGGCGAAAAGTTTGGCCTTTGCGGCAGCGGTGGTCTTTTCGGCAATGAGCTTCTCGGAAGCTGCAATGGCGATGTCCACGGCGGCGGCACGAACGGCGCCGATGGCGTCTTCTTCGGCCTGCTTGATCTTCTGTTCCGACAAGGCCGTGCGGCGGACGACGAATTCTTCCGTCTTCTGCTTGGCTTCGGCGGTCAGCGCGGCCGCTTCGCGTTCGGCAGCGGCAACGATGCCTGCGGCTTCAGCTTCGGCTTCCTTGCGCTTGCGCTGGTATTCGGCCAGCAGGTGCTGTGCCTCTTCGCGCAGACGCTTGGCTTCGGCCAGTTCGTCCTGAATGTTCTGTGCGCGCTCGTCCAGAGACTTTGAGAGCATGCCCGGAACCTTGAGATAGGCGATCAGGACGAAGAAAAGGACAAGACCGACAAGAGCGAAAAATGATGCATCAAACGCCATATCAGGCTCCCTTCACAGTCGAAGCGGCTGCAATGGCGGCCTTGACGTCGGCATCCTTGACCTTGGCGCCAACCAGCTGGTCAACGATTGCGGTCGCGGTTTCCTCGGCAATGGCGCCGACATCCGCGAATGCCTGATCCCTGATACCCGCAATGCGCTTTTCGGCGGCGGCAAGCTTCTCGGCAAGTCCGGCTTCGATAGCGACGCGGTCGGCATCGGCTTTCGCCTTGGCGGCGTCACGTGCCGCGGAGCCTATCGAGCTTGCCTTGGCGCGGGCTGCCGCGAGTTCTTTTTCATAGGTTTCGACGGCTGCGTCGGCTTCGCTTTTCAGCCGTGCCGCTTCATCGAGATCCTGTGCAATGCGCCCATGACGGTTTTCGAGAATGCCGCCGACGCGAGGAACGATGACCTTCTGCATGAGCAGGTAGAAAAGGCCGAACGTGATCGCCAGCCACAGGACCTGCGATGCATAAGTAGACTGGTCGAACGGCGGGAAAACGCCGGAAGCACCGTGTTCGGCGCCGTGCGCTACACCGGTTTCCGTGTGCGTGGCTTCCGGTTGCGGCTGGCCGACAGCCGGAGTTTCCGTATGCGTTTCACCTACGGTCGGTGCTGACTGGGCATAAGCCTCGGTCACGAACATGCTCACCTCCAGGGGGACTGCAAATGCGAAGGATCACGGCACGCAATTTGCGCGAGCCGTGATCCAGACCTGATGCCGTTATTAGACAGCGAACAGGAGAAGGAGAGCTACGAGCAGCGAGAAGATGCCCAGAGCTTCCGTAACGGCGAAGCCGAATACCAGACGGCCGAACTGGCTGTCGGCAGCAGAGGGGTTGCGCAGTGCGCCGGAGAGGTAATCACCGAAGATACGGCCGAGTGCGAGGGACGTACCAGCCATGCCGAGGCATGCGAGACCTGCGCCGATGTACTTTGCTGCTTCCGCTTCCATGTGAGACTCCTTGAGATATTGGTTGTTGCGGCTATCTTTTGGCGCCCGTTGCCGGGGCCAGCGACTTTACTTCTCAGTGACCACCATGCACGGCGTCGTTCAGGTACATGCAAGTCAGTACCGCGAACACATAAGCCTGCAGGAAGGCAACGAGAAATTCGAGAGCGGTCATTGCGACCGTCATGATGAGAGGCAGGACTGCACCGCCGATACCGAGCGCGCCGAGCGCACCCATGGAGGCGACGAAGCCTGCGAAAACCTTGAGCGTGATGTGGCCAGCCAGCATGTTCGCGAAGAGACGAACGGAAAGGCTGATCGGACGCGACAGGAACGAAATCATTTCAATTGACGCGACAAGCGGCAATAGCGCTTTCGGCACGCCAGAAGGTGCGAAGATGCCGAAGAAATGCAGACCGTGCTTGTAGAAACCGTAAACGACGACCGTGCCGATGACGAGGCAGGCAAGCGCGAAGGTGACGATGATCTGGCTGGTGACCGTGAAGAAATACGGGAACATGCCGAGAAGGTTCGCAGTCAGCACGAACATGAACAGCGAGAATACGAATGGGAAGAACACCATGCCCTTTTTGCCGGCGCCTTCGCGCAGCATGGAGGCGATGAATTCATAGGACATTTCAGCAACGGACTGCATGCGGGTCGGGATCAGACCGCGGCTCGACGTTGCGAAATAAAGGAAACCGGAAGCGGCGGCCACGGTCGCGACCATGAAAAGCGACGCATTGGTGAAGGAAAAATCGACGCCGCCAATTTCGATCGGAATGATCGGCTGCACCAAGAACTGATGGGTCGGATCGTTTGCCACCGGCTGCCCTCTTTAACCTGTCGCCGCTCATGGCGGCATCTCAACTGCAAGAAAAAACAGCTTAAACGCCGTCTTTTCCACCCTCGTCTCGCTTGTCGGCTCTCTCAAGCAGCGGCGGCTTTGCCACCGCGCCCGTGGAGCGCAACACATTCAATACGCCTGCGCAGAAACCGAGAAGAAGAAGAACGATCATCCCCCACGGCGTCGTGCCGACAAAATAGTCCAGAAGATAACCCAGCATAGCGCCGACCACGATGGCCGAAATGAACTCCGATGAGAGCTTCACCGCCATCGCAAAGCCTTTCCGGCTTTCCGCGGCATTGGTCTCCGCCCTCACTTCCGCCTCATCCTCCGCCTTCACCTTTGCCAACTCTTCGGCAAGGCGCTTGCGACGCTCGTCCAGACTATCGTCACGGTTGCCAGTCATCTTAAAATCCCACCCATTTTCTCCGTTCCAGCCATGCCAGAACCCTTTGGAGTTGTAAACGGTGACGGATTAAGCCTGTTCCAGCCCGCTCTGAAGTCGCGCGCAACATAGTTTTAGGGGCTTCGCTAGTCAAGGCACTGGCGAAGCTTGTTTTTTGACAAATTAAATATTTAAAAACAAAGGCTTAACGCCAAATCGCAGTTTGTCGACGATGTTTCCCCCGGGAATCGGCATTTTTGACACGCAAATTGCGACAAATTGGCGGTGGTATCAGCTCCAGCCGCCACCATAGGTTCGATAAAAGACGTGCAAGCCAATCCTGCCGACCTTCTTCATGGATTTTCCCCAGGCGGGACGAACATAGACGGCATGATAGTGAGTCGCCGAGCCCACTTCCGTCAGCCAGATTTTGCCGGCGGTGGTTGCCATGGCCACTTCGCGCGCCATTTTCCAGTGACGTTCGGAATTCACCCGGTCCTTTATATTATCGCAGGCGAAGGAGAACTGGCAGCGGTTGCGCCAGTCCTTGTTCTGATAAACCACACCGCAGATGGTTTTCGGATAAGCGGGGTTGCGCACGCGGTTAAGGATCACCTGTGCCACCGCCGCCTGTCCCTTGACCGATTCACCGCGCGCCTCGAAATAGATGCCGGATGCGAGGCATTGCTGTTCGGCTGCGGAAAACACGGCAGCGGGCAGCGGCGTTGCCGCCCATGCGTGATCGTCCGCGCCGATCAACGGCACGAAGCGGCCGGCCTCCGGCTTTTTCAGAATGGCGTCGAACGGCGATTCACGGGCGAAATCCGGTTCGGCCGGCGCGTAAGCCGTGGCGAGAATATCGGGAGTCCTGTTGGTGACGAGTTCCGCCAGCATCGGAGAGACGCTTTTGTCCGCCTTCTTTTCATCACGGCGGAAATAGAAGGAGGCAAGTTTGACGTCGCTGCCGCGTTTCGGTTTCACGAAAGCCGTGCGGTCCTTGCGCTTCAGCGGCTCTATATCCAGCATGCTGGTGCGTTCCAGCACGGAACCGGCGGTGAAGGCCTTTGGCGGCTGCATGATTTCGGTTGCGACGATGCGACCCTTCTTGGCGGCACGGTTGACGCGCTCGCTGTCGGGTGTCGTCTCGTCACCCTTCTTGTTGGTAACGAAAGCCACCTTGCGGCCATCGGGCAGGGTCATGCCGCTGCCATGCAGCGCCGCCTCCCCTTCCGCATCGTTAAAGGTGAGCGAGGCATTATGGACAGAGCCTGCCGGAGACGCGGTCAGCACCATGCGCCATTGCTCGCCGCCATTGTCCAGCCCTGCCAGCAGGGAGGCCAAATCCGCGCGTGCGGCAATGGAAGGAAAGACGAGCCAGGCAGCTAGGCCGAAGACAACGGGTGAGGTCCATGCCTGAAGGGACGCAAAGGACCGACGACGCATTACTCTTTTCGAACGCAAAACCAGCACTCCGAACACCAGGAACCATATTTGTTACAGGTGTTCGAGAATCTCTTATTAACCTTGATGCTTGGTTAACGCCGCGCGTGGGCGCGGCTTCACGTTAATGTGTAACCACCTTCTAATAATCAGACGACGACGTGAGACCCGAGTTCCACCACGCGGTTGGCCGGAAGGCGGAAGTAGTCCGAGGGATCGGCGGCCGTTTCGGCAAGCGCGATGAACAGTCGGTTCTGCCAGCCGGGCATGCCCGATTTCGGATCCGGCACCAGCTTGCGGCGACCGAGATAAAACGAGGTGGACATGATGTCGAACTTGTAACCCGTGCGCCTGAGGTAACCGAGCGCCTGGGTGACGTTCTGCGTTTCCATGAAGCCGAAATGCAGTTCGACTACGGCAAAACGATCGCTCAGCTTCGTCAGTGTGTAACGATTTTCGGGGCGGACGCGCGGCTGGTCTTCCGTGCGGATCGTCAAAATCACGTTCTTGTCGTGCAGGACGTGGTTGTGCTTGAGATTGTGCAGCAATGCAGCGGGTGCGGCATCCGGATCGCCAGTCAGGAAAATCGCTGTGCCGGGCACGCGCACCGGCGCATGGGCGCTTTCCTTTTCCACCGAAGCCACGAAAGCCTTCAGCGGCACATCGCTGCGGCGGGTTTTGGCGAAAAGGATTTTCGAGCCGCGCTGCCAGGTGGTCATGATGATGGTGAAAGCGATTGCCAGCAACACCGGCACATAGCCGCCATCATGTATCTTGAGCAGGTTTGCACCGAGGAAAATCAGTTCCAGCAGCAGAAGCGGCGCCAGCACGCCAATCGCCAGCCAGATGGACCACTGCCAGCGCTTGCGAACGAATTCGAAGAACATCATGCTGGTGACGACCATCGCGCCGGTAACGGAAATGCCGTAGGCGGTGGCCAGTGCATCCGAACTCTTGAAGGTGAGCACCAGTGCGACGACGCCGAACAGCAGGATGGTGTTGACGGCAGGAAGATAGATCTGCCCGGTATTGGTTTCCGAAGTGAAGAGGATTTCCATGCGCGGCAGATAGCCGAGATGGATCGCCTGACGCACGAGCGAGAACGCGCCTGTTATAACCGCCTGGCTGGCGATGATGGTGGCGGCGGTCGCCAGAATGACGGCCGGCAGGATCGCCCATTGCGGGAACATCAGGTAAAACGGATTGGACATCGCCGCCGGGTCCTTGAGAACCAGCGCGCCCTGACCGAGATAATTCAGCGTCAGTGCCGGGAAAACCAGACAGAACCATGCCCACTGGATGGGACGGCGGCCGAAATGGCCAAGATCGGCATAAAGCGCTTCAGCACCGGTGATCGTCAGGAAAACCGCGCCCAGCACGACGATGCCATAAAAGCCTTCGTTGGCGAGAAACTCGACCGCATGCCAGGGGTTGAAGGCATAGAGAATGCCGAAATCATCGGCGATGTGAATGAGGCCGGCTACACCCATGACCAGGAACCAGACGGCGGTGATCGGTCCGAAGAATTTCGCCACCGTTCCCGTACCGTGCGATTGGATCGCGAATAGGCCGATGAGAATGCAGACGGAGATCGGAATAATAAAGTCGTCCATCGCCGGAGTGACGAGCTTCAGACCCTCCACCGCCGAAAGCACTGATAGCGCCGGCGTGATCATGGCATCGCCCAGGAACAGGGCTGCGCCGATGAGGCCGAGCACGATGAGAACGCTGCGGTGAGTGCCCGCCGTCTTCATCAACAGCGCCAGAAGCGAGAGTGTGCCGCCCTCGCCGTCATTGTCGGCGCGCAGCAGGAGCGTGATGTATTTGAACGTTACGATGATCGTCAGAGACCAGATCATCAGGGATGTCAGGCCGATGACTTCTTCTCTCGTCACGCCATCATAGGCGATCGGCTTTAGCGCTTCGCGGAAGGCATAGAGCGGGCTGGTGCCGATATCGCCGTAGACGACGCCGATAGAACCAAGGATCGCGGCATAAAGCCCCTT
Organism: Agrobacterium sp. CG160-95; assembly: GCF_053521725.1. NCBI lineage: Bacteria > Pseudomonadati > Pseudomonadota > Alphaproteobacteria > Hyphomicrobiales > Rhizobiaceae > Agrobacterium > Agrobacterium sp. CG160-95. The sequence goes on from NZ_JBNWDU010000001.1 coordinate 728,172, forward strand.
GTTCTGATGCTTGTCATCCGAATCCGGCTTCTCGGTAAAGTCCTTGTCTGCGATTTGAGACATGATGATCCTGGCTCCTTAGAGCCAGCCCTTCCAACGGAAAAAGAGAAACGGGATGATTGCCGACATCAGCATGACGACGAGCGCGAGTGGATAGCCAAACGTCCAGTTCAACTCCGGCATGAGCTGAAAGTTCATTCCGTAAACCGACGCCACCAGAGTGGGCGGCAGGAACACGACCGACGCGATCGAGAAGATCTTGATGATGCCGTTCTGCTCGATGTTGATGATGCCGAGAGAAGCGTCCAGCAGGAATGTCAGATTGCCGGAAACGAAAGAGGCATGTTCGCTCAACGACTGGATATCCCGACCGATCGATTTGCTCTGTTCCCTCGCTTCCTTGTCCTGCTGGACCTGTGCACTTGTGGACAGGAAAGTCTGCAGGCGTGCAAGGGAAGCAAGGCTGTCGCGAACCTTGGAGATCAGCCGGTGATAGGCGGCAATGTTCGTCAGTCGGTCTTCTAGATAACGCGGCGCCTTGCGCTTGCTGCGCGCCTGGCTGCCGAGAAGATCGGCGGCGAGATTGTCGATGCCTGCCACCGAGTTTTCGAGAATTTCTGCCGTGCGATCGACGATGGTTTCCAGCAGTTTCAGCAACAGCGCGGTGCCGCTGCGCATCTCGTGCGGCACGCGGGTAATGGCGGCGGTGAAGAGGTGGAATGATTTCGGCTCGGCATAACGGATCGTCACAAGGCGCTTGCCGGCAAGAATGAAGGCGACATCTGTCAGGCGCGGACCGTCGGAATCTGCCTTCCAAACCAGAGAGGCGGTCATGAAGACGTTGCCATCTTCCATGTAAAGGCGGCTGGAAGGTTCGATATCCTTCAAATCCTCGCGGGTGGGCAGCTCAAGCCCCAGCAGTTTTTCAACATACTGCTCTTCCGTCCTCGTCGGATTGATAAGGTCGATCCAGACGATATCGTCGGGAATCTGTTCACGGCCGTCGTCTGGCGACAGGCTGATCGCCTCGCAGTTGGCGCGATAGGCTTTTATCAATCCGTTTCTCCGGTCCGCATCGCTGGCTTCAGCCGCAATGCTGCTTAACATATCCTGTTCAAGGTCGGCAAACCTTTGGACGACACTTCAGGGAACACCGGAACGAGCGGGATTTTCACATCCCGCCGGACTGACGGACCAAGAACCAAACGGCGCAGGGCTATGCTCCCAAAGCGAGACCCAATCAAGCAATATTTTCTCGCGACAGCATTGCAGGCGATGCATCTCTGGCGTTCAAATGCATCGGCCTTTCCCGAAGCCACCAGTTAACATATTGTTTTTAAAATATATCCAGGCAGGACAACCGCCCGGCCTTTTTTTCTTCCACAACCGGTACGTTATTCGAAAACGATTTTCGGGGCGGCTTTTCTTTCGCCCGCACCGATGCGGGCCCAGACTTTTTCCGCAATATCGCGGTAGATGGCGGCCTGCGGACCATCCGGCTCGGCGGCAACCACCGGCGTTCCGGCATCAGACATTTCACGGATGGAAATGGTGAGAGGCACTTCGCCGAGGAACGGCACGCCAATCCGCTCAGCCTCTGCCTTTGCACCGCCATGGCCGAAAATATCATAACGCGCGCCGGTATCCGGTGCGATGAAGTAGCTCATATTCTCGACGACGCCGAGCAGCGGCACTTCCACCTTGCGGAACATGGTGATGCCCTTGCGCGCGTCGATCAGCGCCAGATCCTGCGGCGTGGAGACGATGACGGCGCCGGCGAGCGGCACCTGCTGGGCGATGGTGAGTTGCGCGTCGCCGGTGCCAGGCGGCATGTCGAGCACCAGCACATCGAGTTCACCCCAGGCGACTTCACGCAACATCTGCATCAATGCGGACTGAACCATCGGCCCGCGCCAGATCATCGCCGCTTCCTCATCCACCAGAAATCCCATGGACATGACCTTCAGTCCGTAATTTTCCATGGGAATGATGATGCGGTCTTCCTGCTGCTGCGGGCGTCCTGAAATCTTCAGCAGTCGTGGCAGCGAGGGGCCGTAAATGTCAGCGTCGAGCATGCCAACCTTGAGGCCCAGCGCCTGCAGGCCCAGCGCCAGGTTGACGGCGGTCGTGGACTTGCCGACCCCGCCCTTGCCCGAGGCAACGGCGATGATCGCGCCGACGCCGGGAACGCCGACCTTCGACGAGCCGGGCTGCGCGGCCGGCCGGCCGGTTGCAGCCGCAGGGCGCGCGGGTGCTGGCGCCGGGCGCGCCGGTGCGGGTTGTTGTGTGCCGGGTTTGCGATCCGCTGTCAGCGCGACGACGGCACCGGCGATACCCGGAACGCCCTTGGCGGCCTGTTCAGCCGAAAGCCTCAACGGCTCCATGTCAGCTGCCCTGTCGGCCGGGACGGTAATAGAGAAATAGGCTTTCGCGTCGGCGATGAAGATTTCCGAGACCATGCCAAGCGCCACAATGCTTTTGCCGCTGCCCGGATAGATGACTGCCTCCAAAGCCTTTTCGACCTGGTGCTTGCTGACCTCTGCCATATGTTTACTCCGCTACATCATCCCGCCGGATATGGGCTGCATTCCGCGCCATCCATAGACAAACGCGGCCCGTTCGCCAATGCCAAACCGCAAACAGCGGATCACCGCGACGGTTTATTCGCAGACTTCAGATTTCGTCGTCCATATCAAGCGTTTCCGGATCGAAAACCCGACCATCGAAAAAACAGTCGGGGCCGAGGACAAGACCCGAGCGTGACGCCCCGACATGGACCGGCTCCCGCAACGTGCCTTCCAGCTTCAGGTTCGCGCCCGGCACCGGCACGAAAAGCGGCTTCATCGCCTTGCGGAAGATATCCGGCCGATAGGCATTGCGCGCGGCCTCCACAACGGCTGCATCGAACCGGCGATCGGGGGGGACCTCGCCCCAGCGCAACATCTGGCTGAAGAACCACAGCGCCTGGCTTTGCCAGGGGAAATTGGCGGCCTTGGCGCTTGTTACGAAAAACTCCTGAAAACGCTGCATGTCCCTTTGCGAAGTGGAAATATAGCCCGTCAGCGCCGGAAGCAGGAATTCGCCGTTCTCGTCAATATAATGGGGGGCGGCAAGAATGCCGGTAAGTTCCTCGATATTGGCGGAGTTGGCGCACCATTCGCCGGCGCGATAAAGCGAACGCAGCAAGCCTTCCAGCACAGTGGCGTTCTCTTCCGCCCAGGGCCGCTTCACGGCCAGTATCTTTTCAGGCGCATTGTGCCAGATCAGCGCTCCCGTGGTGACGATCCGCCCGCCGCCACCCAGCACCACAGCGCTGCCCGCCGGTTCGGCGGTACAGAGCGCATCGACCTTGCCGCTTTCCAAAAGTGCCGGCATAGCCTTCGGCAGGGCTTCAACGATTTCCATGTCGCGGCCGAGCAGCACGCCGCAGCTTCCGAGCAGATAACGCAGCGCATAAAACGGCGTGGACACGATATCCTCGATCGCAAAGACCGGCGGTTTTTCACCCGCCGCCCGGCGCGCGGAACAGACACGGGCCATCGCCCGCCCGAACGCGGCCGGGTCCGGCAGCTTCATGCCCTCCCGGTAAAGCTCGTCGAAAAATCCGTGCGAAACGGTCGTTGCCGATCCGCCAAGGGAAAGAGTGAAGACGCCGACAATATCGGCCGGCAGGTCATCGAGGCCAACCGCGGAACCGACGGGAACCGCGGCGGGCAAATGGGCGATCTGAACCTCGTCCTCGCCAAGTGCTGCAAGCACGGCGCGCGCGGATTGTTTTCGGATGAGTTCCAGTTCGACGCCTTCGTCGGCAGCAAAGCCTTTTTCGGCAGCGGCTATCAGTACGGCGCAATCGACAGTCGGAGAAAACCCCGCTTTTATCCTATGCCGTTCCGGCAAACGATTTCTCCTTCCCGGTGATTCGAAAGAAGGATCGCCCAGGAACCCATTTATCACAATGATAAATTTGCGGTTTCGCTATTTAATCAGACCGACCCGGAGCGCCTTTGCGACGGCTTGGGTGCGGTTGACCGTATCGAGTTTTTTCGTCGCACGGTTCAGGTAGTGATTGATGGTATGTTCCGAGAGCATCATGATTTCAGCGATCTCGGCGCTAGTCTTGCCGGCGGCCGTCCAGTTCAGACAATCTATCTCGCGCTCGTTCAACGTCTCGGGAACCCGCAGATCAAGGCGGCGGATTTCTGATAGCCGGGCAAAGATGTGGCTGGAAATGTAAAAAAGTTCCGCCAGCTGGCTGGTGGGCAAAGTCGTTTTGTTACCGGAAAAGGACACCGCTCCCCGCATCGTGGTGATGTCGTGAACGGGAAACCACACCGAATTTATCATATCGAACCGCTCAAAAAGTCCGATGACCGGTTTCTTCGGCGCGTTTTCGTCGCCGCTGACCAGAAAATCCAGGGAGACGGAAAAGGGTGTGGTCGATTTTTTCAACTGCGCCATCACCCGGCTTCTCTGCAGCAGGCCCTCTTCATCATAACGCTGCAAAAGCTCGGCCGGCCAGCTGGTGATGATGGTGCATTGCGACAATTCGCTCGCCATTTCGGCCGAGAGGTCAAGCACCATGAAGGCCTTGAATCCCCAAGCTTCCGTCAGCCGTTTCAAAAACCGGAATATATCGAATTGCGTGTTGAGACCGGCGATCTCGCGAACGCAATCAACACCAATCGACTGAACGGCGGCCGTCTCTGTTTTCTGCATGAAGCGGTTCTTCAAAAAAGAGAAAATACCGCCGCAAAGGCCTGCCTTCGTGCGGAAATTGCGCGGATGTTACTCGCCAAAATGATTCATGCAAACAAAAGTTGAAACTTAATTCCGAATAATCGAAAATAAGATTTCACTTACACGGATCGGCGCGCGATCTGTCGTTTTTGAAGCGGAAACCAACAGCTTCACGCATCCATTTTTCTCAACCATTCGCAACCGGAGATAATCTGCAGGCAAGTTCCGCCGAAATTTGATCGGCCGTTTCGCGCACCAGAGGACCCCATTTCCGCAGTTGCTCCACATCCACGCGATAGGCTGGGCCGGTGACGGAAATCGCCGCGAGAAAATTGCGCCCCGGCGCCATTACCGGCGCGGCAACGCAGTGAATGCCGATCTCATGCTCCTGAAGGTCGAAACCGTAGCCATTGCTGCGAATGGCGGCCACATCCTGCGCCAGCATTTGCGGGGTTACGATCGTATTTTGCGTGAAGCGGTGGAAGTCCAGCTCTGCGGCAAGTGCAGCGAGGTCGTCAGGGGAAAGCATTGACAGCGCGGCCTTGCCCACCCCTGTGCAATAGGCGGGGGATGTCTTGCCCACCTGCGAATGCATGCGCAAAGTATGCTTGCCCTCCATTTTGTCCAGATAGGTGACTTGCCCGCCGTTCAGAACGGCAAGATGCACGGATTCCTGCGTTGCCTCCTGCAATGCCGCCAGATGCGGCGCGGCAACGCTGCGCAGATCATTGCCGCTCCAGGCCTTGGCAGCCAGTTGCAGCAGCCTCAGACCCACGACATAGGTCTGGTCGGCGACATGATCGACCAGACCTTCGGCCACGAGATGGGCGAGCTGGCGGTGCACCGTGCCGCGCGGCTGGCCGCAAGCCTCGACAACGTCGGTGAAGCGCATCGGTTTTTCGGCAAGGGCGATAAGCTCCAGAAGCGAGACGGCCTTACCAAGCGTGCCGGTTACGCTTTCCTTTTTTCGCTCCAAGGCAGGAACCACCTCATGCTCGCTGTCATTTGGGTTTTTGTGATCGGGCATGGCAACATCCACCGTCATCTGTCTTGACATAAGCCTGCGGCCAAGAGAATAATTCCACTTAGTAAAATCTAGTTCCAAATAATGGAACAATCAAGCCCCCACTGGACGAGATGATGCCGATGATGCAAGCCCATTTCCCTGACCTCAAGGACGCGGGCGTGCTCGTCACCGGCGGCGGCTCCGGCATCGGGGCATCGCTGGTGGAGGCCTTTGCGGCGCAGGGCGCGAGGGTCGCGTTCATCGACATCGCCGAAGAGCCGAGTGTGGCGCTCGTTGCGCGGCTTGCTCATGCCGCACGCCATCCGGTCCATTTCTTCAAGACCGACCTGCGCGACATTGCGGCGACCCGGCAGAGCGTGGAGGCGGCAGCAGCTGCAACCGGCGGCATCAAGGTGCTCGTCAACAATGCCGCATGGGACGACCGCCACGACATCGATACCGTCACAGAAGCCTATTGGGATGCCAATCAGGCCGTCAATCTCAAGCAGATGTTCTTCACGGTTCAGGCCGCCTTGCCACATCTGCGGCAGGCGCAGGACGCAGCCATCATCAATTTCTCCTCGATTTCGTTTTTGCTGAACATGGGCGAGCTTCCTTCTTATGCGGCAGCCAAGGCCGGCATCATCGGCCTGACGAAAAGCCTGGCCGGACGGTTGGGGCCGGAAAATATCCGCGTCAACACGTTGCTGCCGGGCATGATCGTGACGGAACGGCAGAAAGAATTGTGGCTGACGGACGACGACGTCACCTCGACCACGGCACGGCAATGTCTCAAGCGCACGCTTGTCGCCGCCGATCTGGTGGGTCCGTGCCTGTTTCTCGCATCATCGGCATCGAGCGCGATCACCGCGCAATCCATAATCGTAGACGGAGGCCTGTTATAATGTCTGAACCCGCTTTTATCGCCGTCGACTGGGGCACGACCAGTTTCCGGCTCTGGCTGCTCAGCCGGTCCGGCGCGGTGCTGGCTGAGCGCAGAAGTTCTGAAGGCATGACGACGGCCATGCGGACCGGCTTTACAGAGGTGCTGCAATCGCATCTCGATGCCATCGGTGCACCGGAAAAACTGCCGGTTCTTATCTGCGGCATGGCGGGTGCGCGGCAGGGCTGGGTGGAGGCCGGTTATATCGACGTGCCTGCATCGCTTTCAGCGGTTCTCGATGGTGCGGTGCGCGTGCCGGGTCAGGAGCGGGATGTCCGCATTCTGCCGGGGTTGGCGCAGCGGGACAAAAACGCACCTGATGTGATGCGTGGCGAAGAAACGCAATTGCTCGGTGCACTCAGCTCCGCCGGTGGCGGCAGGAAGCTGGTCTGCATGCCCGGCACCCATTCCAAATGGGTAACGGTGGATGGCAGCGACGTGACGGGCTTTGCCACCTTCATGACCGGTGAGTTGTTCGAGGTCATCTCGAAACAGACCATCCTTTCCCATGCGGTGTCGGAAGCCGAAGCCTTTACCGGCGAGCACGAGGTATTCAGGGCGGCGGTGCGTGACGTCTATGCCAATCCGCAGCTCGCCACCAACCGTCTGTTCACCCTGCGCTCTGGACAATTGTTGCACGGCCTCACCGCGACAGACGCCAAGGCCAAGCTTTCCGGCATCATGATCGGACTGGAAATCGCCGGTTCGCATTCCTCCGTACGGCGGGACACGCCGGTGGTGCTGATCGGCTCCGGCGCGCTCGGTGCGCTTTACGAGGGTGCATTCGCAGCCCTTGAGATTCAATATACTGTCATCGACGCAGACGAGGCCGTTCGGCGCGGGTTGTTAGCCGCCGCAAATGCCATCTGGTCATAGATTATTCAGTGGAGCGGAATTCCAGGCGAAAACCGCTACCGCTTTTCGCCATCCCGCTCAAGGACGAAAGACCCACCATGCGTATCCCCTTCCCCGCCATGAAATATCCGCTGATCGCCATCCTGCGCGGCCTTAAACCCGAGGAAACAGAAGGCGTCGTCGGCGCGCTGATCGAGACCGGCTTCCGCGCCATCGAAATCCCGCTCAATTCGCCCGATCCGTTCCGCTCGATCGAGATCGCCGCGAAGATGGCGCCCGCCGATTGCCTGATCGGCGCCGGCACCGTGCTCAGCACGGAAGACGTGGATGCGCTGGACGCCGCCGGTGGCAAGCTGATGGTCAGCCCCAACGCCGATGCCGACGTCATCACCGCCGCGCGCGTCAAGGGCATGGTGACGATGCCGGGCGTTCTGACTCCGACCGAGGCTTTGGTCGCCGCAAAGGCCGGAGCAACCGGGCTGAAGTTCTTTCCCGCCAGCATCATCGGCCCGTCCGGCATCAATGCGATCAGGACGATCCTGCCGAAGGATCTGGTCATTGCCGCCGTTGGTGGCGTCTCGGACAAGAATTTCGCCGACTATACCAACGCCGGCATCATCGCTTTCGGGCTTGGCACCAGTCTCTATAAGCCCGGCATGACGGCTGCGGAGGTGCGCGAGCGCGCCATCGTCACACTTTCGGCCTATGATGCAGCAATTGGAGGATAAAAGCATGGCGACCGTTTTTCCCTTTGCCGGACGTGTTCTTGACGAAACGCCGATGACGCTTGGCGAAGGCCCGACTTTCGACCCGGCGACCGGCACGGCCTGGTGGTTCAATATCATCGGGCGCGAACTGCATGAATTGCATCTCGCCTCCGGCCGCAAAACGGTGCACGCCCTGCCCTTCATGGGCAGCGCACTGGCGAAAATCAGCGACCACAAGCAATTGATCGCCTCCGATGACGGCCTTTTCCTTCGCGATACGGCAACCGGCGTGTTGACGCTGCATGCGGAGCTTGAAAATGACATGCCCGACAACCGCTCCAATGACGGGCGTATGCATCCCTCGGGCGCGCTGTGGATCGGCACCATGGGCCGCAAGGCGCAAATCGGCGCGGGCAGCATCTACCACGTTGCCAGGGGAACCGTGACCAAGCTTTTTGCCGATGTCAGCATTCCAAATTCGATCTGCTTTTCGCCCGATGGCGCGACCGGATATTACGTCGACACCAAGGTCAACGAGCTGATGAGGGTGCCGCTCGATGCCGAGACGGGACTTCCCACCGGCAAGGCAGAGGTGTTCATTGACACCGCCGGCATCGACGGTGGCGTAGACGGATCGGTCTGCGATGCGGAAGGGCATATCTGGAACGCCCGCTGGGGGATGGGTGCGGTCGATCGTTACGATGCCGACGGCAACCACATCGAACGCTATCTGGTGCCAGCGGGACAGACCACCTGCCCGGCCTTCATCGGCCCCGATGCGTCGCGCCTTCTCATCACATCCGCCCGCGAAAATCTTGACGACGACGCCATTGCCGCCAATCCGCAGCACGGAAAGACATTCGAGCTCGGGATTGAGATCAAGGGCAGGTTCGAGCCGCTCTACCGGTTGTGAAGCGCGGCGCGTGCCGCCTTCTCATTCCTGTGCTCGTCACAGGGATGAGGTTGGGGAGGTCCCTACAGCCTTATGTGCAAGGCCATTCCATTTCTCAGGGAATATCCGACAGGATCTCGCGATAGTTTTCGTGAAGGTAGCGCTGCGTGGCGGCGGCATCGGCGGGGCGGCCGTAAAAATAGCCCTGCCCCATAGCGCAGCCGAGCGCGCGCAGTTTTTCCTCTTCCGCCTGCTCCTCGATACCCTCCGCGACGACCTCGAGATCAAGCCCTTCGCACATGGCGACGATGGCCTTGATGATATGTTCCGAAGGACGGTCGCTGCTGATGCGGGAGACAAAGGCGCGGTCGATCTTGACCTTGTCGAAGGTAAAGTCGCGCAGGCGGCCAAGGCTCGACTGGCCGGTGCCGAAATCGTCAAGAGAGATACGAACACCCGCACCCTGCAATTCGCTGATGATGCGCTGCGCGGTATCGGCGGAAGTCATGACAGCGGTTTCGGTTATTTCTAGCTCCAGCCGGTGCGGATCAAGGCCGACACGCGACAGGATGGACAGAATATTATCCGCTGTGCCGGGGTCCATCAATTGCGCGGACGACAGGTTGAAGGACAGGAAAAGCTCTCGCGGCCAGAACAGCGCCGCTTCCGCCGCCTTCCTCAGCAGCGCTTCCGACAGCGCGTCGATGAAACCGCGTTCTTCGGCCAGCGGCACGAAAACGGCGGGCGAAACGAAACCGAGATCGGGGTCGTTCCAGCGGGCGAGTGCCTCGAAACCGATGACCTTCACTTCTTCCAGCCTGACGATGGGCTGGAAATGCACGTCGATCGCATCGGTGATGATGGCGTTACGCAACGCCTGTTCCAGCTGGGTGGCGCGCTTCATTTCCTGCGCAATCTCGCGCGAATAGACCGTTATCTGTCCACGGCCACGGCGCTTGGAGCGGTAAAGCGCGGTCTCGGCGCTTTTCAGCAAATCCTCGAAATCATCGCCGGCGAAGGGATAGATGGCAAAACCGAAGGATGAGGAAAGCCGGACGTTGCGGTCGCCGAGATCGTAAGGCGCAGAAAGCACGTCCTTGATCATGTTGCCGATGCGCTCTGCGCCGGTGCGTTCGAATACCAGCGGCAGCACGAAGGCGAACTCGTCGCCATCATGGCGCGTCACGGCGGCGCCATCGGGAATGCAAGCCTTCAGCCGATGCGCGACCTGGCACAAAATCTCGTCGCCCGCCTGCACGCCGAAAAGATCGTTGATGGGTTTGAAGCCGTCAATATTCGCAATGCCGACGGTGAAGGGCGCGGGATCGCTGGAACGCTCGCTGGCGAGCATGCGGATTTTGTCCCGCAAACGGTAACGATTGCCAAGCCCCGTCAGCGGATCGCTGTAAGCCATCGCCTGCAGCTCGTTCTGGCTGACGTGCAACGCCTGCGGCTCTGCCCGTTTCATTCCTGCATCTCGTGAATCCCGTGTCGACCGCGATCACAATGCAGGGCAAGTATTAAAAAAGCCATAGAACCGCGCACCGAAAATGCGGCGGCGTTTCCGCAAGGCCAGCGGCTCGAACAAAAAAAACCGAAATGGAGGAGCTTCAGGCTTGCAGCCGCAGGGCATCCTTGCCGAAAAGGCGCAGAAAAACGGCATCGACCATATCGGGACTGACGGGTTTCAGCAGCATGTCTTCCATGCCCGCCGCCAGGCATTTGTCGAGATCGCCCTCGAAAGCGTGGGTGATGACGCCGACGATGGGAATGCGCTCGTCGCCGGCCAGTGCACGCATACGGCGGGCGACCTCAAAACCGTCGATATCGCCAAGCGTGGTGTCGAGCAGGACGACGGACGGCGCCTGCTCCTCAAAAAGACGCAACGCCTCCTCACCCGACGTGGCAAGCCGCCAGGACAGCCCCAATCCCTCAAGGATTTGTGAGAAGACGATCTGGTTGACCCTGTTGTCCTCAACGAGAAGTATCTCGCAGACGCCGCCAGTCTTGAGGATTTTGGGCAGGTCCTCGGTCATGATCTCCCAGTCCTCGTCGGAGGACTTTTCCTTCGGAGACGATTTGAGGCCGACGGCGAGATAATGCAGCAGCGAAGCGTCGATCTCCTCTTCCTCGATGGTGACGACCGGCAGGTCATGCGCAGCCGCGATATCGAGGCATGTGACGCTCATCTGGGCGTCGACAACGACGACATCGATGCCGACGCCTGCGGAAGCGGCGATATCGATGAAACTACGCTGTTCTTCCTCGCTCCTCACCACGGCATGATCCATGCCGCTCGCGGCAAGCCGGTGGCAGGCGGCTTCGGCAAAGCGCCCGTTTCCGGAAACCACCAGCACCGCCTTGCTTTTCAGCAGACCGCCGGCGGCATCGCGATCTTCATCCTTGCCATAGGTGGAGGCGACGAAATCGACATGTTCGAGCGAGGGGATGACGGGCATGCCGTTCGCGTCGATGGTGGCGAGCGCGGTCACGTCCTCCATCGTCGTGACCAGAAAATGCCGGCCAGGTCGACCCACCCGCTGCTTGCGGGTAATCGTCAGCACCTCTTCACCATTCGCGCGCCTCACCCTTTCGGGAAGGATGCTCGGCGTGCCGCTGTCCAGCACCATGCGATCGGCAGCGTCGATTCGGCCTGCGACCTGGCGCGAATGCAGATCGAAAACCGTGCGGCCGAGAATGCTCTCTGCACTGGTCTCGACCATGGTGCAGGCGGCTTTATTTACAGCGGCATAGGCGAGGTTCCGGTCCTTGACGAGGACCGGAAACGGCAGATTGTCGAGAATGTCTTCGATCAGCTGCACGCGTTCGAGGTCGATGCGCCACTGTTCTTCTCTTTTCTTCTGTTCGGAAATATCGGCAACGACGCTGATGCCCAGCCCGGAAGGCAGGCGGTTCATGACGAAGCGCAGGAAGCGCTCCCCCTTCAACCGCTCGGTTTTTTCAGACCTTTCCTTCCAGTGCAGCGCCAGCCGCTCGCCAATCCATTCCTCGCGTCCCAGCTGCCGGGCATTGGCGGACAGGCTTTCCGCTTCCAGAAGATAACAATCGTAAAGCGCGCTCAGATAGTCGCGCAGCCGCGCGCCCGGCCCGATAACGGCCTCTTGCAGTGGAAAAAAACTCAAAAGCTTCCGGCTTGCGAAAACGATGTGATCGTTCCGGTCGTAAACGACGATCGCCGCGCCAAGCGCGTCGCAAAGGGCATCAAGCATCACTGTATGAACGCCCGCGCCGGAGGACGCCAAATCACTCAACTGCAAACTCCCACCTGTTTTCAGGGTCAGGCTTATGTTTCTATTGGAATCGTCCGAGGCAAATGCCGGGATGAAACGGTAAATTCCGCAAAAGAGACATCAGGGTTCGCTACTTGAAGCAGTCTTGAGGGGAAGATGACGTTCACCCATATACGACGTCACACCACCCGGCGAAGGGGGGCCTCGTTCCTGCAGTCATTTCAAGCCGCCTCACCATATGCAAGGCCGATTAAAGGCGGATTAACGCTTATCCTGACGTTGAACGGAAATGATCAAACGCCGGGCAGGCCGCAAAACATGTGCAAACTTTCACGACTTGAGTTTTTTGCTTTCGAAGCCGTGACGAATCCGCGAAAATGACGATCATGGCCATCAAGCAGCTTTCAGAAACCCTCATCAACCAGATCGCCGCCGGCGAGGTCATCGAAAGACCCTCCAGCGCCACGAAGGAGCTGGTGGAAAACGCCATCGACGCGGGCGCAACGCGCATCGAGATCGCCACGGCGGGCGGTGGCAAGGGACTGGTCCGCATCACCGATAACGGCTCCGGCATGTCGCCTGCCGATCTGGAGCTTGCGGTCCGACGCCATTGCACCTCGAAAATATCCACCACGCTTGACGATATCCGCACGCTTGGCTTTCGCGGCGAGGCCCTGCCCTCCATCGGCTCGGTTGCCAAGCTTTCCATCACCAGCCGGCAACACGGCGCAGAACAGGGTTCGGTGATCTCCGTCACCGGCGGCAAAGTCTCCGAGGTCCGGCCCGCCGCTGCCAATGCCGGCACCATCGTCGAGGTGCGCGACCTGTTTTTCGCGACGCCCGCACGGCTGAAATTCCTGAAGACGGAGCGAGCGGAGGCTGCCGCCATTACCGAAGTCGTCAAGCGGATGGCAATTGCCTTTCCGCATATCCGCTTCGTGCTGTCAGGCACCGACCGCTCCACGCTTGAAATCCCCTCCACCGGCGACGATCACCTTGCCCGCATGGCGCAGATTCTCGGTGCCGAGTTCAAGGACAACGCCATCGAAATCGATGCCGGGCGCGAGGATGTAACGCTCTCCGGTTTTGCCGGCGTGCCGACCTTCAACCGCGGCAACTCGGCGCATCAATATGTTTTCGTCAACGGTCGCCCGGTGCAGGACAAATTGCTGTTGTCCGCCATTCGCGGTGCCTATGCCGAAACCGTACCGCACGGGCGATATCCGGTCGCGGTGCTGTCCCTGACCCTCGATCCCGCCTTCGTCGACGTAAACGTGCATCCGGCGAAATCAGATGTGCGCTTCCGCGATCCCGGCCTGGTTCGCGGGCTGATCGTCGGTGCGATCCGCCAGGCGCTGACCCGCGACGGTGACAGGGCGGCGACGACTGGTGCCAGCCAGATGATGAACGCCTTTCGCCCCGGCTACAGCCCGTCCAATCTCCGACCGTCTGCCGCTGCGACATGGTCCGCCGCGGCCTCGCCTTCCCGACCGCTTGCCGTTTCCGGGAACATGCAATTTGCCGAGGCAGTGCAATCGCGCTTTTCCGACATCACCATGCCGACCGCGCGGGCAGAACCCCGCGAGGTTTACGAGGCCTCGGCAAGCCCGTCGCTGGAACCGTCACAATATCCGCTCGGCGCCGCGCGGGCGCAGTTGCACCAAAATTACATCGTCGCGCAGACGGAAGACGGCCTCGTCATCGTCGACCAGCATGCGGCGCATGAACGGCTCGTGTTTGAGGAAATGCGCAATGCGCTGCATTCCAGACGCCCGCCTTCACAGGTGCTGCTCATTCCTGAGATCATCGACCTTCCCGAAGAGGATTGCGACCGGCTGATGGACCATGCGGCTGGTTTCGATGCGCTGGGACTGGTCATCGAGCGTTTCGGGCCGGGGGCGGTCGCGGTTCGCGAAACGCCGGCGATGCTTGGCGAGGTCAACGTGCAGGGGCTGGTGCGGCAGCTTGCCGACGAGATCGCTGAATGGGACGCTGCCTCCACGCTTGCCAACAAGCTGGAATATGTCGCCGCTACCATGGCTTGCCACGGCTCGGTGCGTTCAGGGCGGCGCATGCGGCCGGAGGAGATGAACGCGCTTTTACGGCAGATGGAAAACACGCCGGGTTCAGGACAGTGCAATCACGGTCGTCCGACCTATATTGAGCTAAAACTTTCCGATATAGAACGTCTCTTCGGCCGAAGCTGAGCCTTAACCCGGGGGCAGCAGGCAGGGCTGGCCTTGGGCGTAGCTCAGCGATATAAATTCAAGGGACTGGAGCATCCGGATTGTTCAGGAGAACGCTACGCCGTTTTGGGCTGGATGCACTGACAGGACATAGCAGGAGACGAAAACGGATGAACAGATTTGAGGGAGGCGGAAACCGCATCGCCGTCATCGAATATCTCGACGGTGACTTCCGGATCGTGCAGACCGGCTCGCATGTCATATGCGCCATCACCGGCAAGACCATTCCGGTCGACGAGCTGCGCTACTGGAGCGTCGCCCGGCAGGAAGCCTATGTGGATGCCAGCGCCTCACTGGAGGCAGAGCGCAAGGCTGGTAATTTGCCCGCCTGATCAGGCGCGGAAGCACGCCCGAAATGGCCGCGTGTGCGAATTCTTCTTTTCGCGCTGAGGGCTGCTCAATTCCTGTGACAAGCACAGGAATGAGGGGGTGAGTGCCCGGCGGCTTGCGTTCCGAGATGCTCTAAATTGACGTCCGCGCATTTTCCCGCAGCAAACGGGCGCGGCAGTTGCGCACCGCCGTCTCGATGATCGTTGTGGCCGCATTGGGATCGTCGAACACCATGTCGACCTCGATCACCAGGCTGTTCCACAGCAATTCTTCCGCACGGCCATGGTGTCCGTTAAGACGCACGGCGTCCTTGGCCGTTGTCACCAGCTGCAAGTTTTCCTTATCCGCGTCCTGCAGAAGATCGGCGATCTCATCATCGCTGAAATGGTGATGGTCAGGAAAGGAGCGCTGCAGCACGATTTCGCCACCAAGCCCCTCGACAGTTCGGAAAAACTTGGCGGGATCGGCGATACCAGCATAGGCCAGCACGCGCCTTCCCCTGAAATCCTGCGGTTCCTGCGGCTTTATCGCCGCGACGAAAACCGGTTTGGCGGCCTTTGCCGCGGTTCTGACCAGCGGATCGGCCGCATGGCCGTTACCGACCTTCAAGAGTCCGGTCATATGCCGCATCTGTTCGGCAAGCGGCGCCCGGACCGGGCCGCCCGGCACAAGATGGCCGTTGCCGATGCCACGCACCGTATCGATAACGACCAACGCATAATCCAATGTCAGGCGTGCGCTCTGGAAGCCATCATCCATGATGATGAGATCCACGCCCTCCTTCACCAGCCGATGTGCACCTTCCACCCGCTTGCGGGAGATGACCGTCACCGCCTCGCGGGCAAGCAGCAGGGGTTCATCGCCGACATCAGCGGAGCGGTGCTGCGCGGGATCGACGAGGGTGGTGACATCAAGTGTGCCGCCATAACCACGGCTCAGGAAGCCGGGTTTCAGGCCCTTTGCGGTGGCGGCTCGGGCGATTGCCATTGCGGTCGGCGTCTTTCCTGCACCACCAACGGTGAAGTTGCCGATGCAGATGACAGGAACGGAAACGCTCGCCCGTTTTGCCGTGCGCATCCGCCGGCCGGCAATATTGCCGTAGAGAAGGGAAAACGGTGATAACAGCCAGGCTTGCCAGCCTGCTTTCTGCCACCAGAAAGGCGGCGCTTCAGAAACCATATATGCCTGCTCCCGGCCGCATCACCCACGGCATTGCGCTTAAATTCGATAAGTCACATGGGTATTTGCCAGAAAAAACCCTGAATTGCAAAACCCGGCTATACATGCGCAGCTTGTCTCTTCCCATCTTGTGCGACAAGTGGCGCGCACTGCGGGGACATGACCTAAACAACGCGTTCCGGAAGCAGGGTTTCCAGCGCGGTAATATCATCGAAACAATAATGGGCGTCGGCGCCAAGGCTTTCGCGCGAGCCGGTTCCGGTGAGAACGGCAATGCGCAATCCTGCGCCGGCATTTCTTGCCATGTGCAGATCGTGATTATTGTCGCCGACCACTGCCACGCGTGCAGGCGCAAGACCAATCGCGTCGCAGAAACCGAGAACCATGCCGGGTTGCGGCTTCGTGCCGTAACCGCTGTCATAACCGGCGACGAAATCGACATCGCTTTCGAAACCGAAACGGATCGCCGTCTGGCGGATGGATTTTTCGTTGTCGCTGGAGGCGATGCCAAGCTTGTAGCCGCGTGCCTTGAGCCTTGCGAAAAATGCCTTGAGATCGGTGACCGGCACGGATTTATCCGCTGCTTCAGTGAATAGCCGGTCGAGCCGCGCAGTCAACTCCACGACATCGCAAGGCGAACCGGCGGCGACGAGACCGGCAGCTATCTCCGCCGTATTGCCGGCAGCCAAAAGACTGTCGGGCACCACATGCCCGGTAACCGGATCCATGCCGCAGGCGGCGAGAAGCTGGTCCGCAAGAACGGGATCGCCCTTGGCGGCAATCGCCGCAAGTTCACGGTTCACCGGCCCCCAGCTTGCGTCATAACCCAACAGCGTACCGTCCTTGTCGAAAAGGACTGCGGCAATCGATCGGGTCGCATCAATTTCCATATCCGCTACCATGAGCCGATGGCACTCCGCGGTTGCAGCTTGGCGGTGACTGTGAGCGGGTTGATGTAGGGCTCCAGCGCCTTGACGGTGGCGGAAAGCGCGCCGCGCATGTCCTGAATGACCCGGTTGCCGGCATCGATCATCTTGTAGCGTTCATTGTCGTTGACCAGGAGGTAATGCACCGCCTTGGCCAGCATCTCGACATCGCGGACGATGCGCCCGCCGCCGGCGCGGATCAGCTTCTGATAGGCCTCGCGGAAATTCTGTACATGCGCGCCTGACAGTACGGCGCAGCCCAGCATTGCCGGCTCCAGCGGGTTCTGCCCACCCTCGGCCGTCAGCGAACGGCCGACGAAGGCAAGTTCGGTGAGCCTCAGGTAAAGCCCCATTTCGCCAATGGAATCCCCGAGGAAGATATCGGTTTCCGGTGTGATCACGTCGTTGCGGCTTCTGCGCGCCACGGTCAACCCCATGCCCTTCAGCATGGCTTCCACGTCGTCGCCGCGCTCGGGGTGGCGCGGCACGATGATGGTCAATTGACCGTTGCGCGACTTGATCGCCGCATGCACGGTGGCTGCTGCCTTCTCTTCACCGTCGAAGGTGGAGATCGCCGCCCATGTCTTGCGGGTGCCGATCTGCCTGCGATAGTGCTCGAGCAGAGCTTCGTCGCAAGGCGGCGGATCCGTATCGCCCTTGAGGTTGCCGGATATAACCACCGGCCAGGAGCCGAGATCACGGAAGCGTTCGGCATCGACATCGGATTGCGCAACCACCAGCGCCAGCTTGGAGAACAGCGATTCCGCAATGTCGTGCCGGTTGTTCCAGCGGTCGAAGGAACGGTCTGAGAGCC
Source organism: Agrobacterium sp. CG160-95 (assembly GCF_053521725.1). NCBI lineage: Bacteria > Pseudomonadati > Pseudomonadota > Alphaproteobacteria > Hyphomicrobiales > Rhizobiaceae > Agrobacterium > Agrobacterium sp. CG160-95. The sequence continues at coordinate 746,058 of NZ_JBNWDU010000001.1, forward strand.
GCGCATTGACCCGGATCTGCGGAATGTGCCGGCGCTCCAGCTCCATCATCGTTACCGGCCAGATTTCCGATTCAGCGGTGATGGCGGCATCCGGTGCCCAGTAGGCGAGGAAACGGTTGACCGCGATCTTGATGTCGAGCGGCACATATTGGTGGATCACATCATCCCCAAGCCGGGTACGGGTCAGCTCGGCCGAGGTGACGGTGCCTGTGGTCAGAAGCACGAAGATATCGCGCTTGCGTATTTCGCGGATCAGCGGAATGAGGGCGAGCGTTTCGCCGACACTTGCGGCATGGAACCAGACGAGCGGGCCACGGGGGCGCTCCGCGCTGGCGTAACCGAAACGTTCTAGACGGCGGCGCTTGTCTTCCTTGCCCTTTGCGGCCCGATAGGAAAGATAAGGCCGTGCAAACGGATAAGCGGCGATACCGGCAATCCTGTAACCGGAAAGAGCGAAACGTGCGATACGGCTGCTCATGACATTCTGCCCTTGATCATTCCGCGCAATGCCCTGCCCCTGTTCTTTGTTGTTATCGCCGCCTACTTCTTCTCAAATTGCGTCATTTTTTATCATCGGAAACAAAAGCGCGATCACGTTTTCTCGCAACCGAATTTCCTGCCTGCCATTCCGGGCAGGAATCACGGGAAAACTCGCCTTCACCCAATAGTATTACAACGCAAGGGCAAAAGGACTCAATTTTTATCGTCGGGATTGAGAAGACGGTGCATATGCACGATAAAATAACGCATATGGGCGTTATCAACAGTCATCTGCGCCTTGGATCTCCACGCGGTCAGCGCGGAAGCGTAGTCAGGATAGATGCCGACGATATCGAGCGCATTCAAATCCCGGAACTGAACATCCTGAAGATTTTCCAGTTCGCCGCCGAACACAAGGTGCAGCAGCTGTTTCTGTTTGCCAGATTCCGTCATGTCTTGTCTCTTTCTTAAGCTCTGAGAGCCCCTCATCTGCGGGATTTCCGGGCAAACGTCAACCATCGGACAGATGTGAAAACGCTTTCAAAAGCGCGGGAAGCGCATATTCTGCTGCAGCGCACAATGCGGGGTGGTTTACCTCGCGGCGATTATACATCAGGGGTTTTCCATCAAGTCCGACCAAACTGCCGCCTGCCCTTTCGAGGATCAGGTCTGCGGCGGCCAGATCCCACTCGTGCGAGTTCGCCTTGACCAGCGTTCCATCGATGCGGCCATCCGCCACCATCGCCAGCCGGTAGGCGAGCGAGGGCACATGCGGAATGCGCTTGACGGTGCTGCGCACCTCTTCCGGCAGATGCGTAATCACGTCTTCCGGTGCGGCCAGATGGAAGACGCCGGTGTTTTCGCGGGCGGCTGAAATCGGCTTGCCGTTCTTCAGCGCTTCGCCGCCTTCAAGCGCGGTGAATTCCTCTGCGAGTGCAGGCGCAACAAGGGCGGCAACGACCGGTCGCCCCTCATGCACCACCGCGACGCTGACGCACCAGGTATCCCGCCCACCGATGAAGGCGCGCGTTCCGTCGATGGGATCGATGACGAAGACGGTGGAGCGGGCCAGCCTTGTCGTATCGTCATCCGTCTCTTCCGACAGCCAGCCATATTCCGGCCGGGCGGTACGCAGGATGGTCTCGAGAATTTCGTTTGCCGCGTAATCGGCCGCGCTGACCGGTGAAAGCCCGCCATTCTTCCACCAGACCTCGGGGTCCTTGCGGAAGAAACCGAGGGCCGTCTCGCCCGCCTTGCGTGCGGCTTCGAGGACCAGCCTCAGATCGGAAGCCCAGTGGGCCTCAGCCATATCGTTCATTTTGCCGTCTTTTCCGCGCGCCTCATACGGCGCGCCTGTTTTTCTCTTCGCACTTGCACACAAAGTGCTGGCGAAAACAACCCGCGGGTCGCCTCACTTGCCCGCGATCGTCATGCCTTCGATAGCAAGTGTCGGTGCTGCGACACCGTATTTACGGTCGATATCGTTAGCCGGCGTGACACGCATGAACATGTCCTTCAGGTTCGAAGCGATGGTGACCTCGGAAACCGCGAAGGATTTTTCACCATTCTCGATCCAGAAGCCGCTCGCACCGCAGCTATATTCACCTGTGAGCATGTTGGCGCCGTGGCCAATCAATTCGGTGACGTAAAAGCCGGTTCCGACGTCCCTCAGCAGATCTTCCGGCGAAATATCGCCTGGCTCCAGCGCAAGATTGGTTGAGGACGGCGATACCGAAGTGCCACCGCGCACGCCGCGACCGTTGGTTTCAAGGCCGAGTTCACGCGCTGCCGAGGTAGAGAGGAACCAATGCTTCAGCACCCCGTCCTCGATCATCGTCATCTTCTCGCCCCGGACACCCTCGCCATCGAAAGGACGCGACGAGGGGCCACGAACGATCTGCGGATCGTCCGTCAGATAAAGGCCCTTTCTCAGAACCTGCTGCCCCATCCTGTCGCGCAGGAAGCTGGTCTTGCGGGCAACGGAAGCGCCATTGATCGCGCCGGCAATGGCGCCGACGAAACCGCGCGCGATGCGGGGATCAAAAACCACGGTAATATTGCTGCCGGTATCGACCTGACGCGGGCCAACCCGCCGCACGACTTTTTCGCCGGCGCGGCGGCCGATCTCTTCGGCTGCATCCAGATCGGCGTAATAGAGGCGGCTGTCGAAATCGTAGTCGCGCTCCATCTTCGTGCCCTCGCCGGCGATGACACTGACGGAACGGCTGAAACGGCTGCCCATGTAGCTGCCGGAAAAACCGTGCGAGGTGGCAAGGACGAGGCCGCCCATGCCGCTCGATGCGCCAGCACCGGAGGAATTGCTGACGCCCTTGACGGCAAGCGCCGCCTCTTCCGAGGCGAGGGCTGCCTCACGCAATTGATCTGTAGAGACCTCGGTCGCATCGAAAAGCTCGAGATCGTCGTAGGAGGTTGCGAGCCGTTCCTTGTCTGCCAGGCAGGCGAAGGGGTCTTCCGGTGAAACCTTCGCCATGGCCACCGCCCGTTCCGCCAGGGTCTTCAGGTCGAAGCCGGGATTGGCCGAAACGCTCGCCACCCGCCGCCCGACGAAAACGCGAAGCGAAAAATCATCGCTTTCGGAGGATTCGGTACTTTCCACCTTGCCAAGCCGCACGCCGACCGATTGCGAGCGAGAGCGGACGACGACGGCATCCGCCTCATCCGCGCCTGCAGCACGGGCAAGATCGACAAGCTCGCTGGCGCGATCGAGAAGTTTGGAAGAATCTATTTCTGAGGACATGAGTTGGCCTTTCATTCCTGTTCCATTTATTGTGCCATCAACCCCGCATCAAGGGCGAAACGCCGCTTTCTCCATCGACAAGGCTTTGTCGCCACCATATTCGAAAGTCAGCCAGCATGACCGAGCACGACGCTCTCTTTTCCGAACCCTTGCTGCTTCTGGCCGGCGCTGTCATTGCGGCGTCGATTTTCCGCAAACTCGGCCTTGGCACCGTGCTCGGTTATCTGGTGGCGGGCATCGTCATCGGGCCGTTCCTGCATCTGGTGACAGACGCGAAAGATATCTTCAACGTCTCGGAACTGGGCGTGGTTTTCCTGCTCTTCATCATCGGCCTCGAACTCAAGCCATCGCGCATATGGCAGATGCGGCGCGATATTTTAGGGCTGGGGCTGGCGCAGGTGCTGGTGACGGGCAGCGTGCTGGCATTGATTGCCTGGTGGGCCGGACTGATCGACGCGCGCGGCAGCCTCGTTGCGGGTTTCGGCCTTGCACTCTCCTCCACCGCCTTTGCGTTACAGATTCTTGAAGACGATGGCGACATGAATACGCGGCATGGCAACCGCTCCTTCTCGATCCTGCTGTTTCAGGATCTCGCTATCGTACCGCTTCTCGCCCTTGTGACCATTCTTTCCAACCGCCCCGACGTGCCAACGGATTCAATGGCCTACGATCTCGTCGCCTCCGTTGTCGCGGTGGCGGGCATGGTGTTGGCCGGGCGTTATCTGCTGACGCCGATGTTCCAGATCATCGCCCGCACGGGTGCGCGGGAGGTGATGATCGCCGCCGCCCTCTTCGTCGTCATCGGTGCGGCCGCCATCATGGAGGCGGTTGGGCTTTCGATGGGCATGGGTGCGCTGCTGGCCGGGCTGATGCTGTCGGAATCCTCCTATAGGCACGAGCTGGAAGCCGATATCGAGCCGTTTCGCGGGCTGTTTCTGGCGCTGTTCTTCATGGCCGTCGGCATGTCGCTGCACATCAACATCGTCTACGAGCACATTCTTCTCATCCTGATCGCCGTGCCGGCGATGATGGCTGTGAAGGCGGCCGTAATCTATGGGCTGTGCCGCATCGCCGGTTCGTCCCGTTATGCATCGAGCCGTATCGCGCTGCTGCTGGCGCAGGGCGGCGAATTCGGTTTCGTGCTATTTTCCACTGCCGCCGCCTCCCGCCTGTTTCCGCAGGCGACGGCTTCCATCCTTGTCGCCATCGTGACGCTTTCCATGGCGCTGACGCCGCTGCTGGCAGTGGTTTCTCGCCGGCTGACGGCGGAGGATGCCGATGAGGACACGCTGGACGAGGATTTTGACGGGGCTGGCGCCGATGTGCTGATGATCGGCTTTTCGCGCTTCGGCCAGATCGCCTCGCAAATCCTGCTTGCCGGTGGGCGCGACGTGACTGTCATCGACAGTTCGGCCGATCGTGTACGTCAGGCTTCCCGCTTCGGTTTCCGCATCTTTTTTGGCGATGGTACACGCAAGGACGTGTTGATCGCGGCTGGCATAGAGCGCGCCGATCTCGTGGCGGTCTGCACACATAAAAAGGAAGTCACCGACCGCATCATCGACATGATCCAGTCGGAATTTCCAAGCGTGCGCATCTATGCCCGCTCCTATGACCGCATTCATTCCCTCGATCTCAGGAAAAAGGGTGTGGAATACGAAATCCGCGAGACGCTGGAATCCGGCCTGCTGTTTGGCCGCCGCATTCTGGAAGGGCTGGACATGGACGGCGAAAGGGCGCTTGCCATTTCCGACGACATACGCGAGCGCGACGAGGAGAGATTGCAGCTACAGGCCGTGGAAGGGCTCGCCGCCGGCAGGCAGATGCTGCACAACAAGCCGGTGCGCGAAGTGAAGCCCGAGCCACTGATGAAGCCGAAGAACAAGGTGGAAAAGCGCGAGGAAGAAGAGGACGAAGACGAGGGTGAAATAGCAGTCACCCACTAAGCGGCACGCGCTCGCCCATAGCGAATACTCAAGGAGTACCGCTCAAGCCTCCACGCCCTGCCCGCGATGGAACAGTTCCACCTGCATTTCGATCTGCCGTTTCAGATCATCCTTGATCCCGGCGGAAGCGTTCAGAACTTCTTCCGATTTGAGGAAATCCAGCACGCCAAAACGGTGCACCGGTGGGCGCAGGAAAATATGCGGCGGGCGCAATCTGAGTTTCAGAGCAATGGCCGCCTGCATCATCAGCTGACTGGCGCCGAACAGGCTGTCCAGCCGGTTCGGCATGGTGGTGCCGTCACCTTCAGGGCCGCCAACCACATCGATGCCGACGATGATATCGGCCTGATCCATCAGATGCTCATAGGGCACGGGATTGAAGATGCCGCCATCGATCATGATGCGGCCGTTGACGCGCACCGGCATGAATAGAGCCGGAATAGCCGCAGAAGCCGCCAGCGCCTGAATGATCTCGCCGGTTTCCACCACCACTTCGGTCTGCGCATAATAATCCGTGGTTACCACTTTCAGGGGAATGGCGAGTTCGGAAAAATCCTTCGGCAGGGCCTGCGGCATCAAGGCGTGCAGAATGAGTTCGAGATTGAACTGGCCAAGACGAAAGCCATCGACCGCATGGCGCATGGATGCGGGGCCTAGGCTCCAGAGACGGTTGGCGACCGAACCCTTCCGCCCCATGAGTTCAAGCGTATATTCGCGGATTTCCTTGCCGCTCATGCCGGCCGCCATGCCTGCTGCGATGATGGAGCCGATGGAGGAGCCGGAAAGCGCGACCGGGCGAATGCCTAGTTCGTCGAATGCCTCGATGACGTTGATGTGGCAGATGCCGCGTGCGCCACCGCCGCCGAGCGCCAGGCCGAATGTCGGCTCATGACCGCTCTCGCGGCTGGCATCGATTGCCTCTTGCCCGGCGTGAACCATTGTGACGCTGTCGTTTACACCCTGCTCCATGCCAAATACCCAAGACCCTTTCCACGGCAAAGCCTCTGCCTATTCGGCAAACAAGACAAGACCGTGACGTGACGGGAAAGTGCTGCCGTCAGAGCGTTTTCGCTTTTCTTCAAATCGCGAAAACACTCTAACTCTTTGTTTTGCGGCATTTCCGCACGGAAACCGGGGCCGTTTTTGCTGGAAATGCTCTAGGGCTCGTAGCGGTAGAAGTGCATTTTCGAGTCACCGAAGATGCGGCTTTCGAGCGGTTTGAACACCGGCTCGACATTGACCACAACATCACCGCGCTCTTCCAGAATGGCGAGCGCACCGGGTGCCAGCCAGCCGCCAGCATGGGCAGCAGCAAATGCCTTCTCCCCGTGGCCCTGGCCATAGGGCGGATCGGCGAACAGGAGATCGAAGGGCTCGATATTGTTGACGCCGCCAAGCTTGGTCGCGTCACGCCGCAGGATGCGGGCACGCCCATGCAGCCCCAGCGCATCGATATTTTCCCACAACAGCCCCCTGCCCTCAACGCCGTTTTCGACGAAGAGCGCCACACGACAGCCACGCGAAAGCGCCTCCAGCCCGACCGCGCCCGTTCCGGCAAAAACGTCCAGAACGCGCGTACCGTCAAGACTTTCCGGATAGGCGTGGCTTAGAATATTGAAGAGGCTTTCCCGTGTCCTGTCGATTGTCGGACGAATGGAATTTGTTTTCGGCGCGGCCAGATTTCGGCCGCGGAACTCACCGCCTACGATCCGCATTACGTGTCATTCCCCTGCCACCAGAAGGTTTGCCACCCGGGCCTTTGCCACCCGGTTTGCCGCCGCCGGGGCCGCTACCGCCACCGGGGCCTTTGCCCTTGCCAGAAAAACCCGAACGTTCGCCACGTTCACCCGGTTTTCCAAAAGAAGGCTTGCCCGATGCGGGCCTGCCGCCGGGTTTGCCACCCGGTTTTGCGCCTCTTGGCTTGTCACCGAAAGGTTTCTCACCACGTGCTGTGCGATCTCCGAAGCTCTTCTCGCCGCGTGGGCGGTCGCTGCGCGGGCGATCACCCTCCTCACGTGGCTTGTCACGGAACGGACGGTCGCCAAACGGTTTTCCACCGCGTGCGGTGCGATCTCCGAAGCTCTTCTCGCCGCGAGGACCGTCGCCACGCGGGCGATCTCCCGCTTCACGTGGCTTGTCACGGAACGGGCGGTCACCGAAGGATTTCCCGCCGCGATCTCCAAAGCTCTTTCCACCGCGCGGGCCGTCGCCACGTCCACGACCGCCTTCCTCTTCGCGCGGGGAATCCGAACGGATCCACTCGCCCTCGGAATCGGCATGCCTGACGACGTTGCGGCGCGCTTCCGCCTGGGCGGATGGCTTCTTGAACAGGCTTTCCGCTTCCGCGCGGGCAGAAGACTTCCGCTCCTTGCCATCACGGGTGGGCTTTGCGCCGGGCGCCATCCAGACATTGGCCGTGCGGCTGGTGCCGGCGGGCGGGCGGGCGGGGCGGCGTTCTTCGCCATCCTCTTCGCCACGGGTTTTCGCGCCGAATTTCCCGGCAGGTTTGCCACCGAACTTGCCGGCTGGCTTGTCACCGCGCTTGGTGTCGAGACGGCCGAGCGCCTTTTCGCGGCGATCTTCCGGTTTGCCGGCAGCCCTGTCGAAACGCGGCTTGCCTTCCGGCGCGTCGCTCTTTGCCCATTCGGACCGGGGCGCGCGCTTGGGCGTGTTTTCTTCTTCATCGTCGGCGACAGGCGCATCGTAGATCGGCGCGTCGAAATTGGCGCCGGATTGTTCGATGAGGCGCGGACCAAGCTGGTCACGCAGCATGCGGCCACGCACTTCAAGCACCTTGCCTTCAGGCAGATCGCCAAGCTGGAACGGGCCGTAGGAGATACGGATCAGGCGGTTGACCTCAAGGCCGAGCGCGCCGAGCACGTTCTTGATCTCGCGGTTCTTGCCTTCGCGCAGACCCATGGTGATCCAGACGTTGTGACCCTGGGTGCGGTCGAGCGTCGCGTCGATAGCGCCATAAAGCACGCCGTCGACGGCAATGCCTTCCTTCAGCTTGTCGAGCGCTGCCTGATCGACCTCGCCATGGGCGCGCACGCGGTAGCGGCGCAGCCAGCCGGTCGTCGGCAGTTCCAGCACGCGCGAGAGACCGCCATCATTGGTCAACAGCAGCAGGCCTTCGGTATTGATGTCGAGGCGGCCGATGGACAGCACACGCGGCAATTCACCCGGCAGATTGTCGAAAACGGTCGGGCGGCCTTCCGGGTCGGAATTGGTCGTCACCAGGCCAGCGGGCTTGTGGTAAAGCCACAGGCGCGTGCGCTCAGCCCCGCGGATGGGCATGCCATCCACTTCGATCTTGTCGGAAAGAGTCGCGTTCATCACCGGAGTGTCCAGCTTGACGCCGTTCAGCGACACGCGGCCTTCCATGATCATGCGCTCGATATCGCGGCGCGAGGCAACGCCGGCGCGCGCCATGATCTTGGAAATGCGCTCTGGCTTGGTGCCCATAACGGCTTCCTGCACCGGAGCCGCCTTGGCTTCTACCGGTTTCTTTTCACGCTCTGCGGCGGGCTTGCCGGGGCCTTTCGACTTCTTGTCGCGGCTAAAAGTCTTGCCACCGTCACGCTTCGGCTTGTCTTTAAAAGTCATTTGCTGTTTGCCTGTTGTTTGGGCTGTCCTATCAGGTCCAAGCACAAGGGTTAAGAGGAAATTGAAACGCAATGGCCGAAAGGACGCATTTCATGGAACTGGCGCTGGCGGAAGCCCGTGCCGCCGGTGAGCGGCAGGAGGTTCCGATCGGCGCAGTCCTGGTTATGGACGGTCGCGTCATCGCCCGTTCCGGCAATCGCACCCGTGAATTGAACGATGTGACGGCGCATGCCGAAATCGCCGTGATCCGCATGGCCTGCGAGGCGCTGGAACAGGAACGCCTGCCCGGTGCCGATCTCTATGTAACGCTGGAACCCTGCACCATGTGCGCGGCGGCGATCTCGTTTGCCCGCATCCGTCGTCTCTATTACGGTGCGGAAGACCCGAAGGGCGGCGCGGTGCATAGTGGCGTGCGCTTCTTCAGCCAGCCGACATGCCACCACGCGCCTGATGTGTATTCGGGGCTGGCGGAAAGCGAAAGTGCTGAAATTCTGCGGAAATTCTTTCGCGAGAAACGTCTCGACGAATAAGCAGCCGGCGGGAGATGCAATCTTTCCCGCAGGCCATAAGCCCTTCATTTTATCAGAAGGGGTTCCACCAGGGTTTGCCGGTGTTTGCCATCGCCGCTTCTTTCTTACGGCGCTTTTCCTTCTTCTGCTCCGGCTCACCGAGGTCAGTCAGTTGATCCTGCGGAACGCTACGATATTCCTGCGGCGGATCGGTCAGGAACTTGCGCTGGGCGTTGACGACGGAGCCACCCTGGGCATCTGCCTTGGCCTTGCGGAAGGCTTCCCATTTCTGGCTTTCGGTCATCTGGCCGGCCGTGCCGTTGCCGGCAAGCAGCGGTGAGCGGTAATGCGGATTGTTCTTATTGGCATCCGCCTCGTCGCGCAGGCGTTCACGGGTCTCTTCCGGCGATTCGACCCATTGCGGGTTGTTTTCGCGGCTGGCCATGTTCTGCTGCGGCGTCGTCAATTGCTCGGCGCGGGACTGGGCGGGGACAACGAGACCGGGACGCGGGCTGTACTTCAGGTTACGTTTTTCCTGATCGTTGCCGGTGATCGAAGTCGCGTTGCCGAGGTCGTCTACAAGCTGTTCTGCTGCCGTCTTGCCCGTACCATAGGTCGGGCTCGTGCAGGCGCTGAGCAGCACGCCTATCGCCGTGATACCTGCAACCGTGCGGAACATGCTCAAACCCTGCGCGTTATCCTGCCCAAAAGCCTTCATCGTCTTCATAAAAACCCTTCCAGCCGTCCGTCCCATTGCGCCAGACATCGTCTTTCGGCAGGCGGTAGCCCGCATTGCCGTGCAAATCCGGCCATTTTCAGGCAGGTGTACCGGATGAAGAGCTAAAGCGCAATTCATCCGGCCATTTTCCTCGCGCATCGGCCCGAAACTCGAAATCGATTTTTCGACAGGAACGATGCGCAGCAGCTTTAAATCATCCCAGCGCGGCAAGCTCGCGCAGTGCCGCCGCATCACGGGCCGAAACCTCCGGATAGTCCGGATCGGAACCGACATCGGTGGTGATACGCCAGGAGCGTGCGCATTTTGCGCCTTCCGCCAGCTTCTGCTCGACCACGACCTTTGCGACCTCCGGCAAGCGGAAGCCATCGGCAGGGCCTTCATCGCCGACCACCGAAATGGCCGAGGTGATGCAGATTTCGGCAAAATCCTGCCCGGAGAGAGCCGCCAGAAGATCGGCGTCGGCAATGTGCACGATGGGCGCTGCCTCAAGCGAGGAGCCGATACGCTTTTCACGGCGTTCCACTTCGAGCGCACCGGTGACGACCGTGCGGACCTTGCGGATTTTCTCCCACTTCGCTTCCAGCGCGTCGTTGTTCCACTCCGCCGGAATTTCCGGGAACTGGGCGAGATGCACCGATTCCGCATCCGGATAGCGCGAAAGCCATGCTTCTTCAGTGGTGAAGGGCAGCATGGGCGCAAGCCATGTGACGAGGCAATCGAACAGCTTGGCGATGACCGACAGCGATGCACGGCGCTTCAGCGACGACGGCGCGTCACAATAAAGCGTGTCCTTGCGGATATCGAAGTAAAAAGCCGACAGCTCCACATTTGCGAAATCGATCAGGGCGCGGGCGATCTTCTTGAAGTCGAAGGCGTCGTAGCCATCGCGCACGACCTTATCCAGCTCGGACAGGCGGTGCAGCACCAGCTTTTCCAGTTCCGGCAGGTCGGCATAGGCGATCTCCTCGCCCTTGTCATGGGCAAGCGTGCCGAGCATCCAGCGCACGGTGTTGCGCAGCTTGCGATACGCGTCGATGTTGGTCTGGATGATGGCCTTACCCAGACGCTGGTCTTCCCAGTAATCGGTCGTCATGACCCACAGGCGCAGGATATCCGCGCCGGACTCTTTCATCACGTCCTGTGGTGCAACAACGTTGCCGAGAGACTTGGACTGCTTGCGGCCCTGCTCGTCCATGGTGAAGCCATGGGTGACGACAGCGTTATAGGGCGCGCGGCCACGCGTCGCGCAGCTTTCCAGCAGCGACGAATGGAACCAGCCGCGATGCTGGTCCGAGCCTTCGAGATAGACATCCGCCGGCCACTTCATGTCCGGGCGGTCTTCCAGCGTGAAGGTATGGGTGCAGCCGCTATCGAACCACACATCGAGGATGTCCATGACCTGCTGCCATTTGGCGTGGTCATGGTCATTGCCGAGGAAACGTTCCTTGGCGCCTTCGGCGAACCAGGCATCCGCACCTTCAGCCTCGAAGGCCTCGAGGATGCGGGCGTTGACAGCCTCGTCGACCAGAACCGCACCCTGCTCGTCGGCGAAGACCGCGATCGGCACGCCCCAGCTGCGCTGGCGCGACAGAACCCAGTCGGGCCGACCTTCGATCATGGCGCGCAGGCGGTTCTGGCCGGATGCCGGAACGAAACGGGTCTGGTCGATGGCATCAAGCGAACGCGAGCGCAGCGTCGTGCCGTCGCCCAGTTCCTTGTCCATATAGACAAACCACTGCGGCGTGTTGCGGAAGATCACCGGCTTCTTGGAGCGCCAGCTATGCGGATAGCTGTGCTTCAGACGGCCGCGCGCGAACAGGTTGTTGGCCGCGATCAGCGCCTTGATGACGCGGTCGTTGGCATCGCCCTTCTTGCCGTTATCATCCATGACGCGGGCCGCGCCGCCTTCGGCAGACGGGCCGAAACCGAGTGCGTCCTCGGTGTAGAAACCGTCATCGCCAACGGGGAACGGGATGGCCGGCGAAACGCCGCGCGCTTCCAGCTCACGCTGATGCGCGGTCCAGACGTCAAAGTCCTCGCGGCCATGGCTCGGCGCGGTGTGCACGAAGCCCGTGCCTGCATCGTCGGTGACGTGGTCGCCATCGAGAAGCGGAACCGGGAAATCGTAGCCAAGCGACGCCAAAGGATGGGCGCAGGTGATGGCGGCCAGTTCTTCAGCTTTCACATCGCGCACGAACTTGAAGGTCACCTTCGCCTTGGCGGCAGCCTCATCGGCAAGCTTTCTGGCGAAGATCAGCTTTTCACCCGGCTGCGGACCGAAATCGTTCTGCGCGCTTTCGACTTCGAACAGGCCATATTCGACCCGCGAGGAGAAGGCGATGGCGCGGTTGCCGGGGATGGTCCACGGCGTGGTTGTCCAGATGACGACAGAGACGCCGGAAAGAGCTGGCGCAGCGTCCTTCACCGGGAACTTCACCCAGATCATGTCGCTTTCAACGTCGTGATACTCGACCTCGGCTTCCGCCAGCGCGGTGCGCTCGACAACCGACCACATGATCGGCTTGGAACCGCGATAGAGCTGGCCGCTCTTGGCGATCTTCAGCAGTTCGCCGGCTATGCGGGCTTCCGCGTGGAAGTTCATGGTTGTGTAGGGGTTTTCGAAGTCACCCTCGATGCCGAGGCGCTTGAACTCTTCCGACTGAACCTTGATCCAGCCAGCCGCGAAGTCACGGCATTCCCTGCGGAACTCGTTGACCGGAACCTCGTCCTTGTTCTTGCCCTTGGCGCGGTAGGCTTCCTCGATCTTCCATTCGATCGGCAGGCCGTGGCAATCCCAGCCGGGCACGTAATTGGCGTCGAAACCGCGCATCTGGAACGAGCGGGTGATGACGTCTTTCAGGATCTTGTTCAGCGCATGGCCGATGTGGATGTTGCCGTTGGCATAGGGCGGGCCATCATGCAGCACGAATTTCTCGCGACCGGCGGCGGAGGCGCGGAGCTTTTTATACAGCCCCATTTCCTGCCAGCGCTTCACCGTTTCCGGTTCTTTCTGCGGCAGGCCGGCACGCATCGGGAAATCCGTTTGCGGCAAATAGAGGGTCGAGGAATAGTCGAATTTTTCTGCGGTGTCGCTCATAATTGTACCGTTGTTGCGCGCCGTGTCGGTCGCGCCGTCTCAATTTCAAAGAGGGCAAATACGGAAAGCGCCATGTCAAATGCCATGACGAGCGCCAAAATCCCGGACCTTCCGGCTCTTCAGAGCGGGCGGAAGGCCGGGCCAATAATTCGGCCTATCTCAACTTTAAACAGCAACCGGTATTGGGACATGGCCGGTTGTTTATGCGGTTTTCCGGCAAAAAGGAAGTGAAAAGCGACGACAATCCGGGACAGGATTATCTGCCCGCTCAAAATGCTATCTTCGCATCCAATTCACTGAGCGGCCGCACGCCTGACAGCATCGCCCGCGCCTCTTCCTCATCCCGCCTGATCTGCGCGACCAGAGGGTCCAAGCCGTCAAATTTCAGCTCGTCACGCAGGTGCCCGAAGAACGATACCGAACAGACCTCACCGTAGAGATCACCGGAAAAATCGAAGACGTAGGTTTCCAGAAGTGCCGCACCGTTATCGGTGACCGTCGGGCGGTAACCGAAGCTTGCAACGCCATCGTAAATCGCCCCGTCGGGGCGGCGGAACCGCACGGCATAGATGCCGGCTTTCAGCTCCGTTTCGGGTGAAAGCGCCATGTTGGCCGTTGGGTAACCCAGAGTTCGCCCCAGCTTCTGGCCGCCGATGACTTCACTTTCCACCGTGAAACGATACCCGAGTTGTCCGGCGGCACCTGCCACATCTCCTTCGCACAGAAGCGAGCGGATACGGCTAGAGGAGACGACATCCGCACCCTCGTCGCGAAAGGCATCCACGAGCGTCACGTCGAAGCCGTTGCGCTTGCCGGCCGCCATCAGAAATGCCGGGCCACCTTCGCGGCCCTTGCCGAAATGGAAATCAAAGCCGGTGACGACGGCGCTGGCGCCCAGCCAGTCGACCAGAATGGAATTGACGAACTCTTCCGCCGAGCGCTGCGAAAACTCGCGGTCAAATGGGTATTCGATGACCGAGCGGAAACCGATGGCCTCGAGAATACGTGCTTTCAACGGCGCAGGCGTCAGGCGGAAGACCGGCGTTTCGGGGCGGAAGACGGAACGGGGATGCGGTTCGAAGGTCAGCACCAGTGCCGGTACGCCACGCGCCTCGGCCAGTTCCAGCGCACGGTCCAGAACGGCACGGTGGCCGCGATGCACACCATCGAAATTGCCGATCGCGATGACGCCGCCGCGCAAGCCTTCAGGCAGCGGCTCCTTTTTTTCATTGCGATGAAAGACGGTCATTGCAGTCGATCCATTGTTTACGCCGGCTTACGCCAGACGTTTCCTAGGCAAGGCGGGGCATCCACCAGCCGGGAGCCGCGCCCTGCCCCTTCAGATAGGCGTTCAGAAGCGCCTCGTCCGTCTGGCCATTCAGCGTATATTCGGCGGCGTGAATGCCGCCGCTGATATAAAGAAGGTTGAGGCCGCTCGCAATTGCGCCCTTCACATCCGTCGGCATGCCATCGCCAATGGCGAGCACGCGATCCTTCGGGAAATCGCCGCGCACTTCTTTCGCCGCCGCAAGGCAGGCTTCATAGATCGGCGCGTGCGGTTTGCCGGCAATACGGACTTCGCCGCCAAGCTGTTCGTAATATGCGGCCATGGCGCCGGCGCAGGGAATGATGCGCTCGCCGCGCTCTACCACCAGATCGGGGTTGGCGCAGATCATCGGCGCCTTGCGGGCGATGAAGCCTTTCAACATTTCCGTATAGTCTTCCGGCGTTTCCGTCTCGTCATCGAAGAAACCGGTGCAGACGACGGATTCCGCTTCCGCCTCGCCGACCCGTTCGACATCGAGACCTTCCAGCAGCGGCATGTCACGCTCGGGGCCGAGCAGAAAGACTTTTCTTGGGCCTTCCGCGATCAGGCCCCGGGTGACGTCTCCCGATGTGATGATGCGGTCATAGGCCTCATCCGGCACGCCGAGAACGCGAAGCTGGGCGATGACACCGGGGGCCGGACGCGGCGAATTGGTGATGAGCACCACGGTCTTGCCGGCCTTGCGCGCGTCGTGCAGCGCAACCGCCGCATCCGGGAAAGCGCTGACACCATTATGCAGCACGCCCCAGACATCCGAAAGAACAACGTCGAACCCATCAGTGATTTCGCCGAGGGTGAGAATGCGATGGGCCATGATATGCTTTCCGGGTGCGAAAAAAGGGTGTGCGTCACATGGCAAAGCAGGACGCCGATGGCAAGGAAAAAAGCGGCGCCAGGCCTGCCTCCGGACCACCGGCCACCATCCGAACATAAAACCCCTCTACGCCGAAAACGAAGGCTGCCTGAAAAAGAGCGATTTGTCCTCGTCCGTCATAGCGTGGAAATTTTCTGTCATGGAACGCTGGTAACCATAGGCCGTGAAATTTTTCCGGCAATGCGTTCTTGACTCCGGGCGGACGCCTCCTTATCTCGGCTTTGCTGGCACTCCAACAAGAGGAGTGCTAACACCCATCACGTGAACCTGCAAAAGGTTCCTGAAGTCATTTGATCGAGGGATTAGGCAATGACAAGCACCAATTTCCGCCCGCTTCATGATCGCGTCGTCGTTCGTCGCGTTGAGTCCGAAGCAAAGACCAAGGGCGGCATCATCATTCCCGATACCGCCAAGGAAAAGCCGCAGGAAGGCGAAATCGTCGCCGTCGGTTCCGGCGCTCGCGATGAGGCCGGCAAGGTCGTCGCTCTCGACGTCAAGGTTGGCGATCGCGTCCTGTTCGGCAAGTGGTCGGGCACCGAAGTCAAGCTCGACGGCGAAGACCTTCTGATCATGAAGGAAGCCGACATCATGGGTATCATCGGCTGATTTCGCCGCACCCATCGTTTCCTTAAATTTCAAGCCGGACCCCGTCCGGCCATTCGAAACCAGGAGTTTTGAAAATGGCAGCCAAAGAAGTCAAATTCGGCCGCACAGCGCGCGAAAAGATGCTCAAGGGCGTCGACATTCTCGCTGATGCAGTGAAGGTCACCCTCGGCCCGAAGGGTCGTAACGTCGTTATCGACAAGTCCTTCGGCGCACCGCGCATCACCAAGGACGGCGTTTCGGTCGCCAAGGAAATCGAACTCGAAGACAAGTTCGAGAACATGGGCGCACAGCTCGTTCGCGAAGTTGCCTCCAAGACCAACGACATCGCCGGTGACGGCACCACCACCGCAACGGTTCTGGCCCAGGCCATCGTTCGCGAAGGTGCAAAGGCAGTTGCTGCCGGCATGAACCCGATGGACCTCAAGCGCGGTATCGATCTGGCCGTTGCTGAAGTCGTCAAGGACCTTCAGGCCAAGGCCAAGAAGATCAACACTTCGGAAGAAGTTGCACAGGTCGGCACGATCTCTGCAAACGGCGAGCGTCAGATCGGTCTCGACATTGCTGAAGCAATGCAGCGCGTCGGCAACGAAGGCGTCATCACCGTTGAAGAAGCCAAGACCGCTGAAACCGAACTCGAAGTCGTCGAAGGCATGCAGTTCGACCGCGGCTACCTGTCGCCTTACTTCGTGACCAACCCGGAAAAGATGGTTGCGGACCTCGAAGACGCATACATCCTTCTGCACGAAAAGAAGCTTTCGAACCTCCAGGCCATGCTGCCTGTTCTCGAAGCTGTCGTTCAGACTGGCAAGCCGCTCGTCATCATCGCTGAAGACGTAGAAGGCGAAGCCCTTGCAACGCTCGTCGTCAACAAGCTGCGTGGCGGCCTCAAGATCGCTGCCGTCAAGGCTCCTGGCTTCGGCGACCGCCGCAAGGCCATGCTGGAAGACATCGCCATCCTGACCGGTGGTACCGTCATTTCCGAAGATCTCGGCATCAAGCTCGAAAGCGTTACCCTCGACATGCTCGGCAAGTCGAAGAAGGTTTCGATCTCCAAGGAAAACACCACGATCGTTGACGGTGCTGGCCAGAAGTCCGACATCGAAGGCCGTGTTGCCCAGATCAAGGCGCAGATCGAAGAAACCACTTCCGACTACGACCGCGAAAAGCTGCAGGAACGTCTTGCCAAGCTCGCTGGCGGCGTTGCCGTGATCCGCGTTGGCGGTTCGACGGAAGTTGAAGTGAAGGAAAAGAAGGACCGCATCGACGACGCTCTCAACGCGACGCGCGCTGCTGTTCAGGAAGGCATCGTACCGGGCGGCGGCGTTGCCCTGCTGCGTTCTTCCACGAAGATCACCGTCAAGGGTGAGAACGACGACCAGGAAGCCGGCATCAATATCGTGCGCAAGGCTCTGCAGTCTCTGGTTCGCCAGATTGCAGAAAACGCAGGTGACGAAGCTTCCATCGTTGTTGGCAAGATCCTCGACCGGAACGAAGACAACTACGGCTACAACGCCCAGACCGGCGAATATGGCGACCTGATCCAGCTCGGCATCGTCGACCCGGTCAAGGTTGTTCGCACGGCTCTGCAGAACGCAGCTTCGGTTGCTTCGCTGCTGATCACCACCGAAGCCATGATCGCCGAACTTCCTAAGAAGGAATCGGCAATGCCCCAGATGCCTGGCGGCGGCATGGGCGGCATGGACTTCTAATCAGTCCTGTCACTGGAATACGAAAGGGCGGTCTTCGGATCGCCCTTTTTTCGTTGCCGCCCATGCCTTTTGGTGATCTGGCGTCGCAACCGCGCCAGACGGGCGGCATGGACTTCTAATCAGTCCTGTCACTGGAATACGAAAGGGCGGTCTTCGGATCGCCCTTTTTTCGTTGCCGCCCATGCCTTTTGGTGATCTG
>NZ_JBNWDU010000001.1:764007-1351710 GCF_053521725.1 Agrobacterium sp. CG160-95
CGGATCGCCCTTTTTTCGTTGCCGCCCATGCCTTTTGGTGATCTGGCGTCGCAAGCGCGCCAGACGGGCGGCATGGACTTCCAATCAGTCCTGTCACTGAAATACGAAAGGGCGGTCTTCGGATCGCCCTTTTTTCGTTGCCGCCCATGCCTTTTGGTGATCTGGCGTCGCAAGCGCGCCAGACGGGCGGCATGGACTTCCAATCAGTCCTGTCACTGGAATACGAAAGGGCGGTCTTCGGATCGCCCTTTTTCGTTGCCGCCCATGCCCCTTGGGACAGCTGGCGCGATATCTTCACTTGCCGGGATCGGGCTTAAAAAATATTGTCTCTTTTTGAAACAGCGATAACTTTAGTCGGCTTGTTTTTGGCAGCGCGTGCAATAATCGGGTGCCGATAGAGGCGAATCACAATTGCCGATGGGGCGGATTTTCGCCCTCTCCAGTTTATAAGCACGACATTTAGTTGTCTTTTTTTCATATATTTCGCGATTACGATGAAGGAATACATATTATTTTTGATTTTCTCTCTGACAGGTTGTTGTGGGTAGAAGAAAATAAACTATAAGTCAGCGCCCGTGAGGGTGCCGCGGCGGGATGCAAGCATTGAAGGGGTTCGATGCTTGGCAGGCACGCTCGAATGCGGATGGCGATGAAAAATCAACTTGGCAGCGACGCTTGAGATTGCAGCGCTGGTACGATGTTCATGCGGGGGCGCGATTTGTTCGAAATATCAAGACGCAACGATGCTCTGCCTGCGGCCGCGACAACCATGCCGGATACTCAGACCCTCTCGCATTTCTTTATTTCGGAGGAATGGAGCGGCGATCTTTCGAGCGGCGTCATCAAGCTTGGCGAACATGCATCTTTCATGCATGGGCTGCCGCAGGGTGAGTGCGGCCTGCTCAGCCTGATCCGCTGTTATGATCGGGGTCACCACGACCGCGTGCTCGAAATTTTCGAACAGGCTTCCGCCGCACCCTCACGCTTCTGCTTTTCCACCGGCCTGTTCACCCTGCCGGCAATGCGGCAGCCGCTTATTTGCATGGGCGAATCCTCGGGTTTCGAGATCGGCCAGCAAGGGCGCATTTCGGGGCTCTTCCTGTTTCCGCGTTTCGAGGATATGCGCTTCGCCGCCTAGCGCGTTTCCAGTAAAACTGCGCAGCGGCTTTATGTCAGGAAAATTTGTTAAAACAAATAGATAGATCGAGTCGAATGGTCCCGTTCAAACGGGGATGCGCGCTCAATGTCATTGAACGACATTGTTGGTCGTTCACAAAATGAAGACAATTTGTCTTCTATTGTTCATCTTTATAGATGCATGATTTTCGGTCATTGATATCTCCAGACATCACCTTGCAGTTTAACCGGCGACACGCCGATCACTTACCGGAGATACTCCATGTCCAGCAGCCAGAACGCTCTCGTTCTCATCGCCCGCATTCTGCTTTCCTTCATCTTCATCTATTCCGGCTTCGGCAAACTCACCGATCCGGCTGGCACTGCCGGCATGATCTCGGGCGCCGGCATGCCTGCCGCAACCGCGCTTGCCTATCTTGCCGGCCTGTTCGAACTCGTTGCCGGTCTTGCCATTCTCGCCGGTTTCCAGACGAAGATCGCCGCATGGGCGCTTGCAGCATTCTGCGTGTTCACCGGCCTCGTATTCCACAGCGGCACCGTTGCCGTTCCCGGCTGGCCTGAGCCTGCTCTCGGCTGGATCAACACACTGAACGGCATCATGCTGATGAAGAACATCACCCTTGCCGGCGCCTATATCCTGCTCGCAACCTTCGGTGCAGGCGCCTACTCCGTCGACGCAAAGCGCGGCTTCGTTACCGCCCGCGCCTGAACCCATAGGCTGACCAAGAAAAAAGCCGCCGGATCGCTCCGGCGGCTTTTTTCTTTTATGCTATCAGACAGCCGCTTTTATTCGCGCCGCGATCTCCTGAACCGCCGGATCACCTTCGTGGTCCGGCTTGCGGGCGCGCACGAAACAGGCTTCCGAGCGGACGATGATGCCGTCGGAGAGGATTTTCAGGTGGTTAGCTTTCAGCGTCGAGCCGGTGGAGGTGATATCGACGATGATATCCGCCTGCCCTGCCGCCGGAGCACCTTCGGTGGCGCCAAGGCTTTCGACAATACGGTAAAGCTGAATGCCGTGCTGGCGCGAAAAGAACTGCTGCGTCAGCCGCCAGTATTTGGTTGCGATTGCCAAACGGCGACCATGACGGGCACGGAATTCCGAGGCCACATCGCCGAGATCGGCCATGCTGTCCACATCCAGCCAGATTTCCGGCACGGCGACAACGACATCGGCATGGCCGAAACCGAGGCGGGCGCAGAATTCCACCTGCGCATCGGCGTTGGTCAGCCCCTCTCGTACCAGGTCTTCACCCGTCACGCCGAAATCCACGCTGCCAGCACCAATTTCGCGGGCGATCTCGGAGGCTGAGAGATAGGCAATCTCGATATCGTCGCGCCCTTCGATGCGGCCGCGATAGGACCGGTCGTTACCGACAGCTGCGACCTTCAGCCCGGCGCGTTCCAGAACGGCGGAGGCGTCTTCCTTCATCCGGCCCTTGGAGGGCAAGGCAATGGTGATCATGGCTTATCGCTCCCGCGCACCGTTTCGATGCGATCCAGCCAGAGGGAAAAGCCCACGGCCGGTATTTTTTCCTGCGCGCCAAGCAGCGTCAGCAGTCGGTCAAAACGGCCACCACCGGCCAGAACGCTATCGCTACCTTCTTCCATCACCTCGAAAACGAGTCCAGTATAATAATCGAGCGGACGGCCGAAGGCCGCGCCGTAGCTGACTGTTTCGAGATCGACCCCGGCATTCGCAAGGGCCGCGACACGCTTATCGAAAGCGGAAAGCGCACCGTCCAGTTTCAGCTTAGCCTTTGCGGCAAAATCGGCCAGAACTTGCGAGGCCTGCGGCAAGGGCGCCTGCAGGGCCAGAAACTGCTTGAGCAGTTCGAAACTCTCATCCGGCAGACGCGTGGCGGCAAGCGCCAGCTTTTCCCGCAGACGGCGGGCGATTTCCTGCGGCGAGCGGCTGGCATTGGTGGAATAGCCGGTTTCCTGCATTACCGTGTCGAGATAATCGACCAGCACCGCCTCTTCGCCCGTCGCCAGAAGGCCGGCGACCCGCGCGTCAAGGCCGGTCATGGGCTTGGGGTGCACAAGACTTTCCAGCAGCGCGTCGAGCTGCGCCATATCGCCGAAAGCCTGCACCAGCCGTTTCTGCCAACCGAGCGGCAGGCCGAGCGCTGCAACGACCGCCTCGAACACCTGCTGGTCGCCCAGCGTGACGGCGAGCGAACGGCCAGGCAGAAGGCGTTTCAGAATGGCGGTTGCATCAATCACGGCGCGGGCATCGGCGGCGGCGATATCGGTATCGCCAAGATCCTCGATGCCGGCCTGATAAAACTCGTTCGCACCCTCCCGGCGCTGGCGGAAGACCTCACCCAGATAGGAGTAACGCTTCGGCGTACCCGTCGCTGTCTCGATATGGCGCAGGCAGACGGGAATAGTGAATTCCGGGCGCAGACAAAGGCTTTCACCTGTCTCGCTCTCCGTCATGAAAATACGCCGGCGCAAATCCTCGCCCGCCATATCCAGAAACGGTTCGGCAGGCTGGATGACAGGCGTATTCACACGACTTGTGCGGCGCGCGGCGAATTCTTCCAGTAGCTCTCCGGAAAATTCCGGCATGTCGATCAGGGGCATGGAACGGTACTTTTCGTCACGGTTCGAGCGGCTGCATCATTTCGATGCGGTTTCCGAAGGGATCAAGGACATAAAACCGGTGATATCCTTCGAGCGGCTCATCCTCAACCACATGGTAGCCTGCAGTTTCAAGTGTTTTTCGCAAGATATTGAGATCGTCTACCAGAAAGGCAGGATGGGCTTTCCTGGCAGGTCTGAAATCCTGATCGATGCCGAGGTGGAGTTTTATCGGTTCAGATGAGAACCAGCATCCGCCGCGCGCCGCCAGATTGGCGGGTTTCGCCTGCTCCGCAAAGCCGAGCAGGTCGCCATAAAAGGCTCGCGCCTCGTCTTCCCGGCCGACGGGCATCGCCAGTTGAAGGTGATCGAGCGCGAGGATCGCCATCGCCTCAGCGCCCTTCAGCGGCGCGGCGAACGTCCTCTGCATGATGTTCCAGAATCTCGCGAACCTTCGCCACCAGTTCCGTCTCCGGCGCGGTGATCTGTGCCACCCGCGCTTCGCGCCAGCTGGCATTGTCCTCGATCTCGCCGGAGAGGCGCTTGCCTTCGATCAGATCCTTGATCTGCACGACGCCTTCGGCGCGCTCGTCACCGCCCTGGATGATGGCGATGGGGGAGCCGAGACGGTCGGCATATTTCAGCTGATTGCCGAATTTCTTCCAGTTGCCCTGGTACATTTCGGCGCGGATGCCCTCGGCACGCAGCGCCTGTGTGAAGCGTTGGTAACGGCCCATGCTGTCCACATCGCCATCCATGACGGTGATGAGAACCGGGGCGAGCGGCTTGACCTGACCGAGTTTGCCGAGGTTCTTCAAGGCCGTCATCAGACGGGAAACGCCGATGGAAAAGCCTGTTGCCGGAACCGGCTGACCCATGAAGCGAGAGACGAGACCATCATAACGGCCGCCACCGCCGACCGAGCCAAAGACGACCTTTTCGCCCTTTTCGTTGGTGACGTCGAAGGTCAGTTCGGCCTCATAGACAGGGCCGGTGTAATATTCGAGACCGCGCACGACGGAGGGATCGATCTTGATACGCGTCGCATCGTAACCGGCACCGGAAACCAGAGAGCCGATGATGTTCAGTTCATCGACGCCTTCCGCGCCTTTGGATGTGCCCGCAACCAGTTTTGCAAGATCATCGGCGCTTTCCACATAATCCTTGATGCCGACGAAAAACAGAACCTTTTCGATCTGCTCTTCACCGAGACCCGCACCCTTGGTGAAATCGCCGGACTCATCCTTACGGCCGGGACCGAGCAGCAGCTTCACGCCATCAGGGCCGAACTTGTCGAGCTTGTCGATGGCGCGCAGCAC
Source organism: Agrobacterium sp. CG160-95 (assembly GCF_053521725.1). Taxonomy (NCBI): domain Bacteria; kingdom Pseudomonadati; phylum Pseudomonadota; class Alphaproteobacteria; order Hyphomicrobiales; family Rhizobiaceae; genus Agrobacterium; species Agrobacterium sp. CG160-95. Next base: position 769,050 of record NZ_JBNWDU010000001.1, read on the forward strand.
GTTCAGGCGACGACCGGCATTTTCCACGCCACCAAGGCCGATGGCCTCCATGACGCCGTCCAGCACCTTGCGGTTGTTGACGCGGATGACATAATCACCGCGCGCAATACCAAGCGCTTCCAGCGTATCGGCCATCATCATGCACATTTCGGCATCGGCGTGCACACCGGCAGCACCGACCGTATCGGCATCAAACTGCATGAACTGGCGGAAGCGGCCGGGGCCGGGCTTTTCATTGCGAAACACATAACCGGCGCGATAGGTACGGTAGGGCAGCTGGATTTCGTTGAAATTTTCCGCGACATGGCGGGCAAGCGGTGCAGTGAGATCGTAACGCAGGCTCATCCACTGGTCGTCGTCATCCTGCAGCGAAAATACGCCCTCGTTCGGACGGTCGCTATCAGGCAGGAATTTGCCGAGCGCATCGGTATATTCAAACAGCGGTGTTTCCACCGGATCGAAGCCGTAAAGCTCGTAGACCTTGCGGATCTTGTCGATCATTTCATTGGTGGCATGGATATCGGCAGCAGAACGGTCCACGAAGCCACGCGGCAGGCGGGCTTTCAGTTTCTGAGGCTTTTTTGCTTTTTCGCTCATGATGCCGATCCGATATTTTTCTGAAATTATGCCGGTGTATTAGATGATGAAGCCCGGTGCGGCAAGCCGCAAAGCCTCTGGTTCCACTGGCCGCACGGGGCAAACAATGCTATATGGGATGCATGTATCCCATTTTAGTCGAAAAGGGCGCAAGCAATGAGCAAACAGACTGCCATCCGCCTGCCGGACGAGACCTATGAACGGCTGAAAGCGCTTTCCGAGCGCACGGGCCGTACGTCCGCATACTATATCCGCGAGGCGATTGAGAAACATATCGAGGATATGGAAGATCTCTATCTAGCCGAAGAGGCGACGCGACAGCGCATTGCCAATAAAGAGCGCACCTATAATCTGGAAGAAGTGATGCGCGATCTTGACCTGGAAAATTGAATTTCAGCACCGAGCCGTCAAACAGCTTGGAAAGTTGGCAAAGCAGGACGCGAACCGCATCGTTTCTTTTCTGGCGGACCGGGTCGTCCAGGACGACAATCCCCGCCAGACAGGTGCCGCCCTGCAAGGCTCAGAACTCGGCAGCTTCTGGCGTTACCGGGTAGGCGATTACCGTATCATCTGCGATATACAGGACCACAAGCTTGTCGTGCTGGTGGTGGAAATTGGCCATCGCCGCGAAATTTACCGTTAGGCATCAATGATCCTCGAAGCCCTGCAATATGCCGCCACGCGTGCGGCCACGCCGAAACCATTCCGGCCGCATATCCGCTATTCCGTCAATCTATGGGCGCGCGCCAATCGCTGCGCAACAGCATGGGCGGAGCATGAAAACAACAGCCAGCAATTTGTGCTGCAATCGGCGAGAAAACTCAAACAGAGACGGACGGCGGTGGTGCTCGGGTCGGGTCTGCTGCGCGACGTGCCATACGATGCGCTGGTGGCGATGTTCGATACCGTGGTTCTGGTCGATCTGGTGCATCTTGCCAGCGTGCAGGCGAAGCTACGCTTCAATTCCAAAAAGAATGTGCGCATCGTCAACCGCGATCTTTCCGGTTTTGACGACATCGTTGCAGGTAAAGAACCGGAACCGCTCGAGTTCCTGCGGCGGGTGCCCTATCTGGATTTCGTCGTCTCGGCCAACCTCCTGTCACAGATCGGCACCGGCGCGCGGCATCGGCTGGAGCGGGAGAAGATTGCCGGCGCGCCTGATGACCTTTTGCCGAGGCTCATTCAGACGCATCTGGATGCGCTGGCCGCCCTTCCCTGCAAGGTGTGCCTGATAACGGACACATCCTTTGACGTTATCGGCAAAGACGGCAGCCTGCACCAGCACGAGGACTTGCTGCACGGTGTTGATCTGTCCGCGCCGGCCGCCGCATGGGAATGGCCACTCGTTCCGTTGGGAGAGGAAAGCAGGGACTATCGAATCGTTCATCACGTCGTTGGGCATGAGCTGACGTGATAGGCTCTGCCCGCGCACCGCGATCCCGATAATGCCGCGCGGCCTTTCGACCTACAAACCGGCAAGACCGGCCTTGTAGTCCTCCGAGGCGGCACGGCTGAGGCGTTCCAGTTCCATGGCGGCACGGCTAGTGTGACGTTCCTTGTGGCGCAACAGAGCAAAATTGCGGGCGGGCAGATCGATGCCGGCGCGGACCAACAATCCCTGGCGTAAGAAGAGGGAGGCGACGGAAGCGGAAACCGCTGTCGCCGCGCCGCCGGAGCGTGCCGCCATCACCACGGCCTCGTTGGAGGGCAGTTCCAGCATCACGGAAAGATCTGCCGGGTCGACACCCATCTGCCGCACCGCCGCCTCGAAGGCGGAGCGGGTGCCGGAACCCTGTTCGCGCAACACCCAGGACGTTCCGTATAGAATATCGAGGGCGGTGAGATAACGGCCGTCGGCGAAGGGGTGGGCGGAGCCGGTGACGACCAGAAGCTTGTCGGATACCACGGGCTGCACCATCAGCGCCGGCTCGTCGATCTTGCCCTCGATGAAGCCGACCTCAGCCAGCCCATCGAGCACGGCCTGCGTTACCGTTTTCGTATTGCCGATATCGAGTTTCAGCGTCACACCCGGATAAAGCTTCTTGAATTGCATGAGGATCGGCGGCAGCCAGTAGCTGGCAATGGTCTGGCTGGCGCAGACAGTGATTTCGCCGCGCGTCAGACCGCCCATTTCGGAGAGAATCAGTTCGGCGCTGCGTACACGCGCCAGCGTCGCCCTGGCCTCACCCAGAAACACCCGTCCGCTTTCGGTCAATTCGATATTGCGGCCGACGCGATGAAACAGCTCGACATTATAAAAGGCCTCGAGATTCTTGATAGCGGAACTGACAGCCGAGGCGGTCAAACCGATTGCCTGCGCGGCCCTTGTCAGGTGCTCGCGTTCGGCGACGGCGATGAAAATGCGGAGTTGTTCGAAGGTCATGGCTTTTTCATTCGATTTTATCGAATAATATATGCCATATTATTTGATAGAATAAAACAGGCCATTCCGGCATTGTCTGGCCATGGCACAGCATCGCACCCTCACTCATCCCTTCCAGTCTTCTTTTCGTTCGCTGACCCCGCTTCTGCCGGGCATTCTGCTTTGCGCGGCGGTCAGTTGCGCTGCCATTCTGGCGGAACGATTTCAGGTGCGGCTTGCCGGACATGCATGGCTCGGCGATCTGGTGCTGGCTATTCTGATCGGTACGCTTTTGCGTTCGCTCGTGTCGCTGCCAGCGGTTGCGTCGGCCGGCATCAAGTTCAGTGCCAAGACCCTGCTCGAGATTGCGGTGGCGCTTCTTGGCGCATCCTTGAGCCTTGCCATTCTAAAAGGCGCCGGCGGTTTGCTGATCGGCGGCATCGCTGTCATCGTCGCCCTGTCGCTGATCTTCAGCTATGCCGCCGGACGGATGCTGGGGCTGCCACCCAAACTCGCAACCCTTATCGCCTGCGGCAATTCCATCTGCGGCAATTCGGCCATTGCGGCGGCAGCGCCCGCCATTGGCGCCAAGCCAGAAGATGTCGCCGCCTCGATTGCTTTTACAGCCGTTCTCGGTGTCGCCGCCGTTCTGCTGATGCCGTTTCTGCCGCAGCTTCTCGGTCTTGATGCCACCCAATATGGCATCTTCGCTGGCCTGACGGTCTATGCCGTACCGCAGGTGCTAGCAGCCACCGCCCCGCTCGGCGCCGTTGCGGTGCAGACCGGGACAATCGTCAAGCTCATACGCGTCCTGATGCTGGGGCCGGTCATTGCTGCCCTCTCCGTCATCCACGGCCAGTCCGGCAAGGGCCGGCTGAAGTTGCAGCAGATGGTTCCGTGGTTCATCATCTGCTTCGTGCTGATGATCATGGCCCGTTCCTTCGGCCTTATTCCCGAGGTTCTGCTCGGCCCCCTCGCCTCGCTCTCCAACATCCTCACCATCATGTCGATGGCGGCGCTTGGGCTGTCGGTCGACATTCGCAGCCTTCGCCATGCCGGGGGCAAGGTCATCGTCGCCGCCAGCCTCTCGCTCGTGCTGCTTGGAATCTTGAGCTTCGGCCTGATCGCGCTGACGCAAACGGCCTGAAGGTGCGGCGGGCCGTTATTTCTGAGTGCTGACCGTCAGGATATAATGCGCGCCGAGCCCGCGACGCGGTGATCCCAAGATAAGCGTCGGGCGGATCAGCCATTCGGTATCCGCCTTCGGCGTCAACGTGGCGATTTTACCTTCGGAGTCGCTGAAAAAGATCGCGTCCTGATCCGGCGTCGAAAAATCAAAGATCGCCATCAGGACAAATTCGCTGGAAGAGGTAAGCTCGACCTTCATCGTCTGCCCGGCCTTGACCTTCAGGCGGTAGACATCGCCACGGCCGCGCCGTGTCCAGCCATCTAGTTTCAGCGGCCCGGTGGGCGGCAGGGCAACTTCCTTGAGCCTTTCGCCGTCGTCCAGCCAGATGCCGTCGACGTTGCGGCTTTCCGCAGAGGATGGATGCGGCACGGCCGCCACGGCCATGGCAAAAGCCAGAAGAAGGGACTTTGCTTTCATGGACGTACAAACTCCCGCCGCATGGCCTCGATCGGCTCACGGCAATGACAGCCTTCGATATGATCGTTGACCATACCCATGGCCTGCATGAATGCATAGACGGTCGTCGGGCCGACGAAGGTCCAGCCGCGCTTTTTCAAATCCCTGGAAAGACGAATGGACGCGTCGCTGGTGGGGTTGGCCCTTAACGTCGCATAGTCCAGCCTTTGCGGCCTTTCTGCGGCGGAAGGCTCGAACCCCCAGAAATAATGGGCAAGCGAACCGAATTCGTCCCGGAGCGCTATGGCGCGACGGGCATTGTTGATGGTTGACACGATCTTGCCGCGATGACGGATGATGCCCTTGTCCGCAACACAGCGCTCAATGTCGGCTTCACCGAACTCCGCCACTTTTTCGAATTCGAAATTGGCAAAGGCAAGACGGAAAGCCTCGCGCTTGCGCAACACCGTCAGCCAAGAGAGCCCGGACTGGAAGCCCTCGAGACATATCTTCTCGAACAGGCGACGATCGTCGGTGACGGGATAACCCCATTCTCTGTCATGGTAGCGGCTGTAATCCTCAAGTCCCTGCTGCCAGAAACACCGCACGCGGCCATCCGCGCCCGTTTCAAGTCCCGCCTCGTTCATACCGCAACCACCCTTTTTCGCTCCCGCCCGTGACCGGCGTGATGCGCGCACTTACCACTCATTCACCACGTTTCAAAACGGGTCGCTAACCTTAAATCCAGCTTTTTCTAATCAAGCGCTTTTTAATGAACAGCCATTTACGATTCGCTGGCGTCAAGGTGCGAACGTAGCCGGCAAGGCGGGCGAATGATCCCGCAATTGCTATTGTTGCGACATACCGCAGAGAGAGTCCACCCGATGACGATGAAGTCCGTTTTTCTGGCGCTGAGCCTCGTTTCCACCTTCGCCGCCCCGGCCGCCGCAGCTGGTGAGCGTTACCGGGAGCGCCCGCCTGTCGTCGTCAGTCCAGACCTTTCCGCCCCCTGGGTAACGCAGCTTGGTGGCGGCAATGTGCGGCCCGTCGTTTACCCGCGCGCGCCAGCAGCCCGCCAGCCTTTCTTCCAGCAGCGCCAGGCCGCCATGCCGCAGCGCCCAAGCTCCGGCGTCACCTCGCAGCGCCCGGCCCGGGTACAGAACGCCGCCGTTCGCCCGAATGCGCCGGTGCGCACGCAGATCGCCCCGCAATTCCTGCCCCAGATCGTGAGCTACCAGACCACCCAGAAGCCCGGCACCATCGTCATCGATACGCCGAACCGCTTCCTCTATCTCGTCATGGCGGATGGCAAGGCCCGTCGTTACGGGGTCGGTGTCGGCAAGCCCGGTTTCGAATGGGCCGGAACGCACAAGGTGACCCGCAAGGCGGAATGGCCGAGCTGGACGCCCCCGAAAGAAATGATCAGCCGCGAAGCGACCAAGGGACACTACCTTCCGGCCTTCATGGAAGGCGGCCCTGCCAATCCGATGGGCGCGCGCGCCATGTATCTCGGCTCCACGCTTTACCGCATCCACGGTACCAACCAGCCCTGGACGATCGGCAGCAACAATTCCTCAGGCTGCATCCGCATGCGCAACGAGGATGTCACCGATCTTTACGAGCGTGTGAACGTCGGAACAACAGTCATTGTGATATGACGGCAACGGTGCCGCTAATACGCGGACTTGCAGCCCACACCGCGGCAGATCGCGCTTGAATTGATGCCCCGCAGCGGTACAATCGCTACTAGATTGATTGAAGGAGACTTGGCGGGGGACGCCAGGCGCCGGACCTCTCTCAGGGGGATGATGGAACGGCCTTGAAACGGGTGGTCAACTGACCGCCCGTTTTTAGTTTCTGTCATTTAAATGTTACTAAAAAGCGGTTTGGTGTGTCCTCAACACCAAACTGGATTCTCCCCATGCTGCGCCACGTTTCCATTCTTTGCGCCCTGCTGCTCAGCGGCGTTTCCTTCTCTTCCGCAATCGCGGGGGAATTTGAATTTTCCGGTTACGGCGGCTGGCAAAGCGCCCCGCACAGCGATGTCACGGTTTCGGACGGAACGGACTTCCGGGCGGGGTGGGAAGGCAAGTCATTTTCGAGCCCGGCCTATTGGGGGGTGCGCGGCACGTACTGGTTCGAGGAAGGCCAGCTCAACAATCTCGGCATCTCGCTCGATTACACCCATGACAAGGTCTATGCCGACGACCAGACGCTGGCGCGTTCCGGCTGGTCGCATTTCGAGTTCACCGACGGCCTGAACCTTTTGACGCTGAACGCGCTCTATCGTTTCCCGCTGGAGACCTGGCGCCTGACGCCTTACGTGGGCGCGGGCGTTGGCATCAACGTGCCGCATGTGGAGGTTACCCGGGCTTCCGGCAAAACCTTCGAATACCAGTTCGGTGGCGCAACCCTGCAGGCGCAGGCCGGCCTTAGCTACCGCATAACCGACAACTGGTCGACCTTCGTGGAATATAAAGGCACCTACTCCTTTATCGACGTGGATATCGACAATGGCGGCAAGCTTAAAACCGATATCATGACCAATGCGGTGAACTTCGGCGTGGCCTACAAGTTCTAAAACTGGGATGGAAATAGAGGGCGCTTTCCGACAGGTGCCAAGCTACCCTCAAACCTCACTCCTGTGCTTGTCACAGGAATACATCCGACGCGCGTCTGCGCTTCAAGAAGAGGCCTTCAAGCCCAAGGATCTGGGCTGACTGGATCCCTTCGACAAGCACAGGGATGAGGAGAGCGAACGACGCACCGGCCCGAGCCTTGTGTCGGGTCCCATGGCCCTTACAAGCGAACGGCGCTCTAAGCCAAAAGCCTCGCGGGTTTCGGTCCGCCATAAGCCCAGTCCAGCAGCTCGACCGTGTGCAGGATCGGCATTTCCGTGCCAGTCGCGATCTGAGTGATGCAGCCGATATTGCCGGTGGCAATGACATCCGCGCGTGTGGCTTCGATGTTCCTCACCTTGCGCGCCTTCAGCTTTCCTGAGATCTCCGGCTGCATGATGTTATAGGTTCCGGCCGACCCGCAGCAGAGGTGCCCTTCCGCCGGATCGCGGACGGTAAAACCAGCCGCTTTCAGCAATTGCTTCGGTGCCATGGTGATCTTCTGGCCATGCTGCATGGAGCAGGCCGAATGATAGGCAACCGTCAGGCCCTGGCTTTCCTTTTGCGGCAGGTCGAGCGTGGCAAGATATTCGGTGATGTCCTTCGCGAGTGCCGATACCCGTGCGGCTTTGTCCGCATAGGCCGGATCAAGCCGCAGCATATGGCCGTAGTCCTTGATGGTCGTGCCGCAGCCGGATGCGGTGATGATGACGGCATCGAGGCCGCCATTTTCCATTTCACGCATCCATACATCGACATTGCGGCGGGCGGCGGCGAGCGCCTCGGCCTCGCGCCCCATATGATGCACCAGCGATCCGCAGCAGCCTTCCCCCTTCGGCACGACAACCTCCACGCCAAGCCGCGCCAGAAGACGCAGCGTCGCCTCGTTGATACCAGGGTCAAGCACCGGCTGGGCGCAGCCGGTAAGAATGGCGACACGTCCACGCTTTTCACCTTCGGCTGACCGTTCACCCGGACGGGCAGAAGCTGAAACGGCGGGCACGGAAGCCGGGGCGAGAGCGAGCATGGATTGCAGCGGTTTCAGCGCGGGAAACTTCGCGAGCACACCGGCGAAGGGTCGCGTGATCCGTGCCAGATGCAAGGCCAGCCGGAAGCGACCGGGATAAGGCAGAACCGCAGCCAGAAGATTGCGGGTCAGGCGGTCCATGAAGGGACGTTTATAGGTTTGTTCGATATGGGCGCGGGCGTGATCGACCAGATGCATGTAATCGACGCCGGACGGACAGGTGGTGGTGCAGGCAAGGCAGGACAGGCAGCGGTCGATATGGGTGACGACTTCGCGGTCTGCCGGGCGGCTATTTTCCAGCATGTCCTTGATGAGGTAGATGCGGCCGCGCGGACTGTCCAGCTCATTGCCAAGCGTGACATAGGTGGGACAGGTGGCGGTGCAGAAGCCGCAATGCACACATTTGCGCAGGATTTTTTCGGATTCCGCCACTTGCGGATCAGCCAGTTGCTCGGGCGTGAAGGATGTTTGCATGGTTCAGACGGCCCTTCCCATCTTGCCAGGATTGAAGATGCCCGCCGGATCGAGCTTTTCCCTGATGCGCGCAGACAATATGGCCTCCGCCGCCGGGCGCGGTTCGAATGCCGGCACGGTGGCGCGCACCGCGTCGCTCGCCCGTATCAAGGTGGCGTGCCCGCCGCCGAGCGCGCGGATGGCACCGCGCAGCAATTCCGCTTCCGGGTCCGCCTCCATCTGCATCCAGATGAGACCACCCTGCCAGTCATAAAAGGCATCGATGCCCGCTTCCATGCGCAACGCAGCAACCAGCCTGTGGCCTTCGCTCGGCGCGACCGAGACTTTCCAGAGCGGTTTGGCATCTTGCCCGGCATAGGGCGCGACATTCCGCACCTGCCGCCATAAAACAGCACTCTCCTCGCCTTCCAGCAGCGCCCATGGGCCAACCCGATCCATGACGGATAGGAGTTTCGCCGCGCGCGCCTCGACGGAAGCCCCGAGCCCTTCCAGCCGCAGGATTGTCGCAGGACCTTCCGGCAGCGCGCCTGCGATGAAATGGGAGCGAACGCTTTCCGGCAGATGGGCCGCACCGGAAACCTCGACGCTCATCGCCATCGCTGCCGCCATGATCCGCGTCGCGGCCTCGTCGTCCAGACCGCAGACAACCACGGTTTTTTCCGCTGGCGGTTTCGGCAACACGCGGAAGGTTACTTCCGTGAGAAAACCGAGCGTGCCGTGTGAACCCGCCAGAAGCTTCGAAAGATCTAGCCCGGTGACATTCTTCATTACCCGGCCGCCCGCCTTGATGACTTCCGCCTTTCCATTGACGAAACGGATGCCGAGCAGGCTGTCACGCGCCGCACCAGCCACATAACGGCGCGGGCCGGAAACATTGGCAGCAAAGACGCCGCCGATGGTCGGCTCGCCTGTGGTTCCCATGATCGGGCGGTGATCCATCGGCTCGAAGGCCATCATCTGCCGGTTTTCGGCAAGGGCGGCCTCGACGGTGGCGAGCGGTGTGCCTGCTTTGACCGTCATGACCATTTCAGCAGGGTTGTAGGCGATGATGCCAGACATTGCGCGGGAGGAAAGCGTTTCATCTGCCTCGACCGCATTGCCGAAACCGGAGCGGGTGTTGCCGCCGATGATTTTCAGCGGGGTTTTTCGGGTTGTGTGGTCGCGGATGATGTCGGCGACCTGGGTTTCTGCATAAGGGGTCAGCATGGGGTGCGCCCCGAGCAAGAGATACCCTCCTCTGCCCTGCCGGGCACGGAGGGGTGAGCCGCACCCACCAAGGCTACAAAGCTAAAGTACATCATCCCCTCCCCTCCAGCGGAAACACCTTGGAAGGGTTCATCAACCAGCCCTCGTCAAAAGCAGCGCGAACCGCCATCTGCTGGGCAAGATCAGCCTCGGCATATTGGTGCCGCATCAGGTCGCGTTTTTCGATGCCGACACCGTGTTCGCCGGTGAGGCAACCGCCCGCATCGACGCAGAGCTTCAGGATTTCATTGCCCGCCTCTTCGGCCCGGGCGGCGTCTTGCGGATCGTTGGCGTTGAACAGGATCAGCGGATGCATGTTGCCATCGCCCGCATGAAAGACATTAGCGACGCGAAGGCCGAGGCGGTCGGTGATTTCGCTTGTTTTTTTCAGCACATAGGAAAGCTGGGAAAGCGGCACCGTGCCATCCATGCAGATATAGTCCGCGATGCGGCCCGTTGCGCCGAAAGCGGATTTCCGGCCCTTCCAGATCGCCGCGGCCTCCATGGCCGACTGGCATTCCCTGACCGTCTTCACGCCGTGTTTTTTCGCAATGGCGACAATATCGGCCAGCATGGCGTCCATTTCCGCCTCCGAGCCTTCGACCTCGACGATCAGCAGCGCGCCGACATCCAGCGGATATCCGGCCCTGGCGAAGGCCTCGCAAATCTCGATTGCCGGCTTGTCCATGAATTCGATGGCGACAGGAATGATGCCCGCGCCGATGATATCGGCCACGCAGGAGCCAGCTTCTTCGGAGGTTTCGAAACCAAACAGCACCGGGCGCGCGCCCTCCGGCTTGGCAATCAGCCGCACCGTCGCCTCTGTGACGATGCCGAGCTGGCCTTCCGAACCGCAAACGAGGGCGAGAAGATCGTAACCGGCGGCGTCAAGATGCTTGCCGCCCAGCTCCAGCACCGTGCCATCGACAAGCACCATTTTTACGCCGAGCAGATTATTGGTGGTGACACCGTATTTCAGGCAGTGCGCACCGCCGGAATTCATGCCGACATTGCCGCCGATGGTGCAGGCAAGCTGCGAGCTTGGGTCCGGCGCATAAAAGAAGCCTTCCGCACCGGCCGCATCGGAAATGGAGAGATTGGTGACGCCCGCCTGTACCCTTGCCGTGCGATTGTAAAAATCGAGTTCGAGGATCGCGGACATCTTCGAAAGGCCGATCACCACCGCATCTTCCTGCGGAATGGCGCCGCCGGAAAGCGAGGTGCCCGCGCCGCGCGGCACGACAGGAATGCCGTAACGGTGACAATATTTCAGTACCGCTGCGACCTCTTCGGTGGTCTTCGGCAGGGCGACGGCCAGCGGCAGGCGGCGGTAGGAGACGAAAGCGTCGGTCTCGAAAGGCACGAGCTCACGCGGCTCGTGCACGAGACAGTCCTCGGCCAAGATATCCTTCAGATCGGATATGATGCGGTCACGGCTCGATAAAACCGCCGCACGCGGCTCCAGAAACTTGATCGGCTGCGTCACCGCCCCCTCCTCCATGCACGTCTTGCCAAGTGGTATTGTTTCTTTACCACTTTGAAGGAGCGCAATCAAATGCTAAGGATTTTTTCCGTTCTGGAAATAATCGGGAGGCAACTGTGACAAATCTGGGCGATCTGGAGGTCTTCGCAACCGTTGCCGCCTCCGGCAGCATGTCGCTTGCCGCCAAGGAGCTTGGTTATTCGCCCGCTGTTATTTCCAAGCGCATCAAGCGGCTGGAAGAAAAGCTCGGCGCACGGCTGTTCCAGCGCACGACAAGGCAGATCTCACTGACCGAAGCGGGCCAGGGCTTTTACGAACGGGTACTTGCCGTGCTGGAAGGGCTGGAGGATGCCGAGGATTTCGTGTCTGGGCGCGCCAACACCGTCAACGGCACGCTGAAAATCTCAGCTCCCACCTCCTTCGGTCGCATGCATATTGCGCCGCATCTGAAGAGGTTCATGGAGCGCCACCCGGACCTGTCGGTCAATCTGGTGCTCAGCGACGAATTCATCGATATCATCGAAGGCGGTTACGATCTGGCGATCCGCATCGCCGATCTCAATTCCTCCAGCCTCGTCGCCCGCCGGCTGGCGCCGGTGCGCCGCGTGCTATGCGCCTCGGCGGAATATGTCACTGCCCACGGCATGCCGGCGACGATCGAGGACCTTAAGAAGCACCGCTGCCTGCCAGCCCACAACAACGATATCTGGCGATTGGAAGGACCGGGCGGGGCGCTCAGCATCCGCCCGGAAGGCATGCTGGTCACCAATTCCAGCGAAGTGATCCGCGAGGCGGTGATATCGGGACTGGGAATTGCGTTGCGCTCCACCTGGGATATCGGCCACGAATTGCGCGCCGGCCGGCTGGTGCAGGTTCTACCCAGCTATGAGGGATCGCGAAACGTCACGCTGTCGGCGGTCTATCCAAGCCGCCAGTTCCTGCCCGCGAAGGTGCGGCTGTTCATCGACTATCTCGCCGGACTTTACGGCCCCTCACCCTATTGGGAGCATGATTGACGCCGGTATTCAGTGCCCGCCCTCGACATGGGAGCGGCGAATGCGGCGCACCACCCACCAGACGCCCAGCACGGCAAAGGGAACGGAAAGACCGGTGACCACGGCGGGATCAACCGGCAGCACGTCGTGGCTGATCGCCTTGGTGAGATAACCGATCAATCCGACGACGTAATAGGAGATGGCGGCGACGGACAGGCCTTCCACCGTCTGCTGCAGGCGAAGCTGCATGGCGGCGCGCTTATTCATGGTGTTCAGGAGCACCGTGTTCTGCCGTTCCAGTTCCACGTCGATCCAGCTTCTGACGAGTGCCGTAGCGCGATAGAGCTTGCGCGACAGGTTGGCCTGCCGCTCCTCGACCGACTGGCAGGTGCGCATGGCGGGCGCCAGGCGCCTTTCCAGAAAGCTGCCCATGGTCTCGTGCCCCTGAACCGGCGTTTCCGCAAGCGCGCGAATACGTTCATGCACGATACCGTCATAGGCGCGGCTGGCGCCAAAACGATAGAGGCTGAGCGCGGCATTGGCTTCCAGTTCCGCCGCAAGCCGGGTCATCTCCGCCAGCAGCGCATCGGCCTCGTCGCGCGCGCCGTTTTTCATGCGCTGGGTGATTCCCGTCAGGCCATCTTCGATGCGACGGATTTCCGGCGACAGCGTCTGCGCCATCGGCAGTCCAAGCATGGCGAGCGTGCGATAGGTCTCGATATCCAGCATCCGCTGCACCAGCGCACCGCGGCTGTAATCGCTCAAGCCACGGTCGATCACCAATATCTGCGTCAACCCGTCGCGATCCTGACGGAAATCGGTGAGGATCGCCGCCTGCCCGTCGCGCACGTCGCTGTAACAGAGGCTCGTCGGCTCGAACATGGTCTCCGCGTTGGGCGCCGTTGCGCCTTCTGGACGGATTTCCAGCCGTATGCCTGATATCAGGGAGCCGGGTGGTGAAAAACCGTCGCCGAACGGATCGCCGACAATATCGCCGCCGAATTTTTCCGGCGCGGGGCCATCCCAGAACCATGTAGAGAATTCGGTATGCCGCTCCCAGCGCAGCGTGCCCTGCCCCCAGGGCATGGCATGGTGGCGGGCATCGCGTTCCGGCGGCGCGACACCCCGGCTGCGCGACATTTCCGCAATGACCGAGTGATGCACGGCAGAACCGCCATCCATCATGAAGGCAAGCTGGACGATGATACGCGACGGCGCAAGAAGCACGGTCGGCCGCGCATGAACCTCGCCGAGAGCCAGCGATCTTTCCGGCGCGCTTGCGAAAGCAAATCTACCCTTGGCCATTGCGATATCGTCCCCGCCTGTTTCGCCGGTTTTCTAGAACATCCATCGCGATGACGACACCGCAATCGAAGCAGATGTAATTGTTTTGATGCACCTGACGGAGAAAAACCGCCATCACCACCCTGTGCGGGTGCTTTAACAAAAGCCAGTTTAAAAAGGCAGGTGCCGTGTTGCCGCAGGCATGGCGCAGAGCTTACGGCAGAACTGGACAGAATATTTGACCAGTGCGATGCTTCGCTGATAATTTGCCTCATCGAATACGGGGCGGGACTTCGCCGGAGAATGTTGCGATGGACGAAACACTGTTCGCCCGAATAGAGCACAGCCGCACATCGCAGGAGGTGATCTTACGTTTCGAGGAGCTCATCCTCGACGGCATATTGCGGGATGGCGACCGGCTGCCCGGCGAGCGTGAACTGGCGCAGAAGCTCGATGTCTCGCGGCCAATCCTGCGGGAAGCGCTGAAGGAACTCGAAACGCGCGGCCTTCTCACCAGCCGGCACGGCGGTGGGACTTATGTGGCCGATATTGTCGGTCCGGTCTTTTCCGATCCCTTGAGCGCGCTGATCACACGCCACAGCCGCGCAACGCGGGATTTTCTGGAATATCGCCGATATATCGAAGGCATGACCGCCGAACTTGCGGCACAGCGGGCGACGGAACCGGACAGGCGCAACCTTGCGGCTATCGTCGAAAAAATGCGGGAGGCCCATGAGGCTGGCCGCTTCGAAGAAGAACTTGCAAGCGATGTGGAATTTCACAACGCCATCGGCGAGGCGGCACATAATATCGTGCTGATGCACACATTGCGGTCCTGCTACCGGCTCCTGAGCGACGACATCTTCTATAACCGCCATCTCATATTCAGCGTCGCAGGTGCGCATGACGAGGTGTTGAGACAGCATATCGCCATCCACGAGGCCATTGCGGGCAGTAATGCGGCAGGGGCAAGGGCTGCGGCGGAAACCCATATCGATTTCATCGTGGACACCACATCAAAGGCGCATCAGGCAAGGGAATGGGACCGGATTTCACGCCTGCGACAACAGCAGCGCAACGCCTGAAAACAGCTTCAGACGAAATGCGGCATCGCTTTTCTTCAGATTTTATGGAACCTTTTGTCCTCTTTGGTCTTTTTCTGGGGTTAATTGGAAAAATTTACCAAGATGGGACCCATGACGACCACGAGCGAAACTGAACGCTATCCAAGGATAGCTCTCATATCGACGCATGGCTATGTCGCCGCGCACCCGCCACTCGGCGCAGCGGACACCGGGGGACAAGTGGTTTATGTGCTTGAGCTTGCACGCAAACTCGGCCAGCTCGGTTACACCGTTGATCTCTATACCCGCCGCTTCGAAGACCAGCCGGAATTCGACGAGGTTGACGAGCGCGTCCGTGTGGTGCGCATTCCCTGCGGCGGGCGCGATTTCATTCCCAAGGAATATCTGCACCGCCACCTGATGGAATGGTGCGAAAACGCGTTGCGCTTCATCAAGAAAAACAACCTCAACTACTCTTTCATCAACAGCCACTACTGGGATGCGGGCGTTGCCGGGCAGCGGCTTTCCGAGGCGCTGAAAGTCCCGCATCTGCACACGCCGCATTCGCTCGGCCTCTGGAAAAAACGCCAGATGGAAACCGATTACCCGGAAAAGGCCGATACCTTCGAACTCGAGTTCAATTTCAAGGAACGTATCCAGCACGAACTCATCATCTATCGCAGTTGCGACATGGTGATTGCGACGACGCCGGTGCAACTCGACGTCCTGATCGAAGATTACGGTCTGAAGCGCAAGCACATCCACATGATCCCGCCGGGTTATGACGACAACCGCTTCTTCCCCGTCTCTGATGCGACGCGGCAAATGATCCGGCAGCGTTTCGGTTTCGAGGGCAAGGTGGTGCTGGCGCTTGGACGCCTTGCCACCAACAAGGGTTACGACCTTTTGATCGACGGCTTCTCGGTTCTTGCGGCGCGCGAACCGGAAGCCCGCCTTCATCTGGCCGTCGGCGGCGAGAATATGGACGAGCAGGAAACCACCATTCTCAATCAGCTGAAAGAGCGGGTCAAATCGCTCGGGCTGGAGGACAAGGTGGCGTTTTCCGGCTATGTCGAGGACGAGGATTTGCCTGATATCTACCGGGCAGCCGATCTTTTCGTTCTGTCGAGCCGTTACGAGCCATTCGGCATGACCGCAATCGAGGCGATGGCGAGCGGAACTCCGACCGTGGTAACCATCCACGGCGGGCTGTTCCGCGCCGTCAGCTACGGCCGCCACGCGCTGTTTGCCGATCCTTTCGATAAGGAAGACCTTGGCATCACCATGATGAAGCCGTTCAAGCACGAGCGGCTGTATGGGCGGCTTTCCCGCATGGGGGCGCACAAGGCGCGCAGCCTGTTTACCTGGACGGGAATCGCGCAGCAATTGCTGGCGCTGGTGGAAGGCAGGCCGCTGATGCCGGTTCTGGAAGAATCCGATTGGGCAGAACCATGGAACGACGGCGATTGAAACCGCTTCGCTTGTTTTCCACCGATCTCGACGGAACCGTCGTCGGCGATAACGCCGCTACGCGCCGGTTCCGCGATTTCTGGCATTCGCTACCGGACGATCTTCGCCCGGTTCTGGTCTTTAACAGCGGCAGGCTGGTCGATGACCAGCTCGCCCTTTTGGAAGACGTCCCCTTGCCGAGGCCCGACTACATTATCGGCGGGGTCGGCACCATGCTGCACGCAAGAGAGCGGGGCGAGCTTGAAAGCGCCTATACGCATTCGCTCGGTACGGGTTTCGACCGGCAAAAGATCGCCGATGTCATGGCCGGCCTGCCGGGTGTGACCATGCAGGCGGAACGCTATCAGCATGGCCTCAAATCCAGCTGGTTCCTGCATGGTGCGGATGAGAAGACGCTCAGTGATATCGAAAACACGCTCGTTGCGGCGGATATCGATGCCCGGATCGTCTATTCCAGCAACCGCGACCTCGACATATTACCCAAGGCCGCAGACAAAGGTGCGGCATTGGCGTGGTTATGTGGACAACTGCACATTGGTCTCGACGAATCAGTGGTTGCGGGCGATACTGGCAATGATCGGGCGATGTTCGAGTTGAATGGTATTCGCGGTGTGATCGTTGGCAATGCCCTGCCGGAGCTTCTTTCGCTGGCGAACAATGACAGCCGTTTTTTCCTCTCGCGCGCGACCGAAGCTGACGGTGTGATCGAAGGTCTCCAGAATTGGGGATTGCACACTGGCCAACGCAGTTCCGGCAATAATTCATAGCGGTTTTGCGTTCTGAATAGCGTAAAACAGAAAAAATGCAGTATTCCCGCGATCGGTCGCTGACGGTTACGTACCGGGCAAAGCCTTCGTTCGCACCCCTGCCACATCCCCTGCTGCCTACGATCTTCAACGGCATGAAGACAATCGTGGGTTATGCGTGAGAGGGGATTGGCGGGACATAAAGGATATCTATATTAGCAGTTACGACTAACAGGCGAAGAAGGATCCACACGGATTGAAGATTTTGAATCGATTGGCGACAGATGTAGGCTTGATGTTGCGCAGACCGCCGCGACAGCAATACGCAGCGCTGTGCTATCGATCGTCCAAAAAACTTCGTGAGCCGGAAGTCCTGTTGCTGACAAGCAGGGATACGGGGCGCTGGGTCATTCCCAAAGGCTGGCCCATGGCCAACAAGAAGGCGCATGCAGTTGCCGAACAGGAAGCCTACGAGGAAGCCGGTGTCAAAGGCAGGGTGGATAAGGCCCCCTTCGGCTTTTATGAGTATGAGAAAAAGCTGAACAGCGGCATCAATGTGCTGTGTAAGGTTCAGGTACATCTGCTCGAAGTGGCGGAGCTGCAGGACAGCTTTCCCGAGAAGGATTCCAGACGGCTTGAATGGGTCACTCCCGAAGAGGCCGCCAAACGGGTCAACGAGCCGGAACTGAAAGCGCTCATGCTCACTTTCGACAAGCGGATGGCGCTTTCGAAATAGCGTCCACGCCCGAATAGTGGCAATCTGCAGTTTGTTTTTCCAACATGGCTTTTACTGTCTTTCATTTTGGAAAGATGTGCGAGATGTAACAGTCTTTCTGTAAATTGCCTTCAGCCCGCGACATTGCCGGACGAATGGGAATGCTGGCGAACGAGGTCTGAATGGCAATGAAGCCGCCACCGAACATGAAGCCGACGCTCGACAAGGATCTCGAGAAGATCACCCGTGTCGAAGAGGCGACGCTGCACGTCACGCAGCAGCTTGCCGGCCTTGGTGCGGGGGTGATGTTCGTTGTTCTGGCGGCGATATTTGCCGGCGCCTTCGTCACGGGTACGGCGGGCGCCGTCATCATCATCGCAGCCGTTGCCATCGGCGCCTATATGGCAATCAACATCGGCGCGAACGATGTGACAAACAATGTCGGCCCGGCGGTCGGCGCCAAGGCGATGCCGCTTGCAGCGGCACTCATCATCGCCGCCATCTGCGAAATCGCGGGTGCCTTGATCACCGGCGGCAACGTCGTCGAGACCATTTCCAGCGGCATCATCAACATCCAGACCATTCCCGACCGCACCGTGTTTTCATGGGCTATGTTGTCGGCCCTTCTCGCCGCCGGTCTTCTCGTCAATATCTCGACCTGGACGAAAGCGCCGATTTCCACCACCCACACGGTGGTTGGCGGCGTTGCGGGGGCTGGAATGGCGGCCTATGGCATCCGGGCAGTCGACTGGCTATCGCTTGGCAGCATCGCCTTTGCCTGGGTTCTAGCGCCCTTTATAAGCGCGGCCATCGCCATCGCCCTCCTTGCCTTCATCAAGGAATTCATCATCTACCGGGAGGACAAGATCGACGCCGCGAAGCGTTGGGTTCCTGTTCTGATCGGCATCATGACCGGGGTCTTCACCGCTTATCTCATCTGGGTTGGGCTGAGGCAGATCGTGCATGTCTCGCTTGGCCATGCAAGCGGCATCGGGCTTTTGACCGGCCTCGTCGCCTGGCGGCTGTGCGTGCCGATCATCCGCAAACAATCGGTGGGATTGGAAAACCGCAACCAGTCGCTTCGAACGCTGTTTCAGTGGCCGCTCGTTCTTGCGGCTGGCCTCATGTCCTTCGCGCATGGGGCAAATGACGTTTCGAACGCCATCGGCCCGGTGGTGGCAATCGTTCGTGCGCTGCACGACGAGGCGGTGGAGACGTCCGCCCGCGCGCCGCTCTGGGTGATGCTGGTCGGCGCATTCGGGCTTTCCTGCGGTATTCTTCTCTATGGCCCGCGCCTCATCCGCCTTGTCGGTGAACAGATCACCAAGCTCAACCCGATGCGCGCTTTCTGCGTTTCCGTGGCTACGGCTCTGACGGTTCTCGTCGCCTCACGCTTCGGCCTGCCGGTCAGCACCACCCATACGGCGATCGGCGCCGTGTTCGGCGTCGGCTTCTTCCGCGAATGGTACACGCAGGCGTCTCGACGGCGGCAGGAACTCGTCCAGGCCGGCACCAGTCAAATCCGCCGGGCCGATCGATATCTGGACAATCCTTCCGAGATACGCCGCCGTTATCTCGTCCGGCGATCCCACTTCATGACCATCATCGCCGCCTGGCTGGTAACCGTTCCCGCAAGTGCTACGCTTGCAGCACTGTTATATTGGCTTATGTCCTTCCTCTTTCTCTGACGCTGAAACAGAAAAGTCCCATGCGCGCAAATTTCCGGATGCAACGCCTGTTCGTCGAAACCCCGCTTGTCGCGGGCGCGGCGCAGGAAGCGACGACCGAACAGTTCAATTATCTCGCCAATGTGCTGCGCATGACCGATGGCGCGGAAATCCTGCTGTTCAACGGCCGCGACGGGGAATGGAAGGCGAGACTCTCCTTTCCAAGCCGCAAGAAGATCACCCTCATCCCTCTGGAACAGACACGGCCCCAGCCGTCGGCATCAGATCTGCACTACCTGTTTGCGCCGCTGAAAGTCGGACGCATGGATTATCTGGTGCAGAAGGCGGTCGAAATGGGGGCCGGTCTTTTGCAGCCGGTGATGACACAGCATGTGCAGGGCAAGATCCACAATACCGAAAAGCTGCGCGCCAATGCCATCGAGGCCGCCGAGCAATGCGGCATCCTGTCGTTGCCTGGCGTGGCCGAGCCGGTGAAACTGAAAGACATGCTCGAGACCTGGCCCCAGGATCGACGGATCATCTATTGCGACGAGGGCGACGCGGGGCAAAATCCGCTGCCTGTCCTGCAATCCATCAAGGAACGCAAAATCGCTCTTCTGGTCGGCCCGGAAGGCGGGTTTTCCGAAGAGGAAAGAGAGTTGCTGCGCAGCCTTGCCTTCGTCACCCCCATTCCGCTCGGGCCGCGTATCCTCAGGGCCGATACGGCTGCGGTCGCAGCCCTTGCGGTCATTCAGGCATCGATCGGCGACTGGAATTGACCTATCTGGCACATGTCTTTATCGCAAAACCGCTGCACAGTTTTACGCGACATGCGCTGAACCATTGCGCTTCATGCATCTTTAAAAGAAATTCATTTGCCTCCGGATACGATCCGGCTCTATCTGCCACACATATGCCTCGCCGCAACAGAGACGTCATAACAAGGTAAGCCAT
Source organism: Agrobacterium sp. CG160-95 (assembly GCF_053521725.1). NCBI lineage: Bacteria > Pseudomonadati > Pseudomonadota > Alphaproteobacteria > Hyphomicrobiales > Rhizobiaceae > Agrobacterium > Agrobacterium sp. CG160-95. The sequence goes on from NZ_JBNWDU010000001.1 coordinate 789,336, forward strand.
GGCACGCGATACGACCGACCAGACACCCCTCTCCTCCGTCACGGAGCTTACAGATTATCTGGCCGGCGGTTGCAGAGCTGAAGCCGACTTCCGCATTGGCACCGAGCACGAGAAATTCGCCTTTTTCCGCGAGGGCAACCGGCCGGTTCCCTATTTCGGCGAGGCCAGCATTTCCGCTCTGCTGAAGGGCATGCAGGAAAAGCTCGGCTGGGAGCCGATCATGGATGGTGAAAACATCATCGGACTTGGCGAACAGCACGGCATGGGCGCCATTTCCATCGAGCCGGGCGGCCAGTTCGAACTGTCAGGTGCGCCGCTCGAGAACCTGCATCAGACCTGCAAGGAATCCAACCAGCATCTGGCGACCCTGCGCGAAGTGGCGGAGCCGATGGGCATCCGTTTTCTCGGCATTGGCGGCAGCCCGCTGTGGAGCTATGACGAAACACCGCGCATGCCGAAATCGCGCTACGCGATCATGACGCGCTACATGCCGAAGGTCGGGACCAAGGGTCTCGACATGATGTACCGTACCTGCACCATTCAGGTTAACCTCGACTTCTCTTCCGAAGCGGATATGCGCCAGAAGATGCGCGTTTCCATGAAGCTCCAGTCGCTGGCAACCGCACTGTTTGCTTCCTCGCCCTTTACCGAAGGCAAGCCGAACGGCCTGCTTTCCTGGCGCGGCGATATCTGGCGCGATACCGACAATCGCCGCTCCGGCGTGCTGCCCTTCACCTTCAATGACGATTTCGGCTTCAAGGATTATGTCGAATGGGCGCTGGATGTGCCGATGTATTTCATCGTGCGCGACGGCAAGTATCACGATTGCACCCATGTCACCTTCCGCCAGTTCATGAACGGGGCGTTAAAGGGTGAAATCGCCGAATGGGAACCGACCATGGGTGACTGGACGAACCATCTCTCCACGCTGTTCCCCGATGTGCGCCTGAAGCGCTTTCTGGAAATGCGCGGTGCCGATGGCGGCCCATGGAGACGCATCTGTGCCCTGCCCGCTTTCTGGGTCGGCCTTCTCTATAATCAGGAAGCGCTTGACGCAGCCGATGCGCTGACAGCCGGCTGGAGTTTCGATGAGGTCATCGCCCTTCGCAATACCGTGCCGGCCAAGGGGCTGACCGCGGAGATCGCCGGCAAGCCGCTTCTCGGTTTCGCCCGCGAGGTGCTGGACATTTCCCGCACCGGCCTCAAGAACCGCAACCGGCTGAACGGCGAAGGCCAGGACGAAACCGTGTTCCTGTCATCGCTGGACGAGGTCCTTGCCAAGAAGACCACGCTCGCCGAAGACCTGCTTGCGCTCTATAACGGTCGCTGGGGTGGATCGGTGCTGCCAGTATTCGATGAATATCAGTATTAAAGCATTTCGCTGAAACTGCGCAGCGGCTTTACGTCCGGACAATGCGCAAGACAGGCAAGGCGTTGCCATAAAAAAACCCGGTGCGGCCGAGGGGCCTGACACCGGGCAAAGGCAGGGTTATTGGCAAATCACCCTGCGGGGAAAACCTTATCGGTTCGCGAGCAATCCCGGCGTCTGGAGGTACGCCGGAATTGCGCGAACACAAGCCTAGAGCGTCTTGAACCGCGTGACTGAGCGCGTGCGTGCGGCGCGGGTCAGATGGGCGGTCGGATCTTCCAGCAAGCCGGTATTGAGCGCGTTGGTCACATCCGAGCGCGCCAGCCCGATATCGGCGAGCAGGCGATCGTCAAGCTCCGTGAGACCATTTGCGACGATACGATTGTAGATGCGCTGCACAAACGTTTTCACGGTGGAAGCAACGCCGAAAGCGATGCGACGCAGGGTGTCGCTCTGCTGGCCGGTTGCGAATTCCAGTTCCATTTTCCGTTCTGCCGTGCGCATAACAATGATCCTTCCGTAACGGCACGATGCGGCACCGCTCCCGACGCACCGTGCGCGGGAAGCTGCCTTGGGTTGGGGGCCTGACGATGTGCCCGCCCCGGGGTTGAGATTGATTTGCTGGGTGTCAAAATGTCGCAAGACTATTGATCAGTCCAACGAATGTTTCTAATGTGAGACATCAATCATTCTGATGGATGAGTATCAATGTCCGCACCTCTCGACATAGACCAGCTGCACACCTTCATCGCCATTGTCGATACCGGCAGCTTTACCAAGGCCGCTGAGCGCGTTTTCAAGACGCAATCCGCCGTATCCATGCAGATGCGGCGGCTTGAGGAGCGGATCGGCAAACAGCTCTTTGCAAAGGACGGGCGCGGCAACCGCCTGACGGCCGAGGGCGAGAAACTGATGAATTATGCCCGCCGCATCATTCGCCTTAACAACGAGGCGATTGCGGCCTTCGATGACAACAGGCTAGAGGGCACGTTGCGTATCGGCACCCCGGACGACTATGCCGACCGCTACATGCCAGAGATCATCGGGCGTTTCGCCAAGACGCATCCGAATGTCGAGCTTTACATCGTCTGCGAACCTTCGGTGAGCCTTGCCGAAAAAATGGCGCGCGGCGAGCTGGATATAGCACTCGTCACCCACAATCCCCGCGCCCGCTCCTCCGATGTCGTGCGCACCGAGCCACTCTGCTGGGTCACCTCCGCGAACCATCCGCTGAAGGATGATGCGCCAGTGCCGCTGGCTGTCGGCCGGCGCGACTGTCACTGGCGCCAACTTGCCTGCTCGGCGCTCGATGCCGACGGGCGGGATTATCAGGTGCTGTTCACCAGCTGGTCTTCCACCGTGGTTGCCGCCGCCGTGCTGGCAGGCATGGCGGTTTCCGTGCTGCCGGAATCGGCGCTGCGTACCGGCATGAAGGTTTTGACCGCCTCGGACGGTTTCCCACCGCTGCCGCCGGTCCAGATCGGCCTGATGAAACGGCCGGGCCTATCGCCCTCGCTGGTGAACGCCATTACAGACCACATCACCGCCTGCCTCGACAACATCTCTCCGATGAACGTCGCCGATGAGCTGGATAACGATGTGAAGACCTACCCGAAGATGCCGCGCCTGCGCGCCGGGCACATGCTGCCGGGCTGGTGAATGGGTCCGCAAATGCGGTCGTGTGAGACACCTTAACCGGGTAAGCTCGGCCTTTCCATCGTCCGTCCTCGCTTTCCAGCCTACCGCGCACGCAGCGATGCGACAGCCAGCAGCGTGTCGCCGCTGATGCCCACCGAGCCGCTGCCGTTGAACAGCATCATGATCGGGTTGGTGGTGTTCTGCTTGTCGTCATACATGATGGTAAAACGGGCGATCAGCTTCTTGACCTTATCGGGGTCCTGAAAGTCCTCGATGTCGAAATATTTCTTCATCATCGCCACCTGCGTATCGACCCCGGCATTGCCGAGTTCATCGGGAATGCCAAAGGTGGTCGTGATGAAGTTCTGGATCGCGGTGTCGGCGAGAATGGAGTAATAGGACGTTGTTCCCGCCGCCATTCGCTTGAAATAGAGCGCCAGACGCACGCCCGCATTTTCTTCACCTGCCTGCGTCTCCAGCGTCTGCGTCAGATAATTGTCCAGCGTCTCGTAGAGGCCGCGACGAGTCTGGATGGAGCTTCGATCCTCGCGCAGGATATTACCGTCCGTGTCGAAATTGAACGCGGTGACGAGACGGCGAAAAGCCGGGTCCATCTCCTTGTTTAGATAGCTGTCCTTGTCATCCAGATTGGACGTGAACATTTTTTGCAGCTGGTCCTTGGTGACCTTCGTCGGGTCGATGCCAAGCGATTCCATCGCGAATTTCGTCAGGCGATCATTCCCCAGAAAATCGCTGAGCGTCTTGACCTTCTGTAGCTCCGAACGGAAAAATTCCGCCTCCTTCTTGGCGGCTTCCTTTTCCTGGTCTGTTCCGAAGGCTGATTTCTTCTTGATGTAGTCGACCGACATGCTCTGAATTTCAAGTTCGGACTGCGCAAGAACCGGAGAGCCTGGCGATCCGTCAGACTTGAAGTTGAAGAGTTCCGCGAGTTTGACGTAACGGTCGTCTTTCAGCGCATAAACGTAGCTCTTCTTGTCCAACAGGTCGCTGGTCAAGGCTTTACGAACGTCCGCAATATTCACCTTCGTCGGATCGAGGCCGACCGCCTTGAGCGCATAGGTGTAGACCGCGCTGCTTTCCAGGAAGTCCGCAACGGATTTGACGTTGGCAATATCGCTTTTGAACAGCTTCAAAGCGTTTTCGTCAGCGGCTTCGTCCTTGTCGTTATAATGGTTCATGTACCCGTTGGTCGTGGTAACGGTCTGGGTCGTCGTCTGTGGTGCCGTACCGTCCGGCAGCGTTCCATCCGCCTTGAAATTGAACGCTTCACGCAATGCGATGTAACGTTTGTCGCCATTGCCGAACTTGGCGATATAGTTGTTGGGATCGCTGAGATCGCTGGTCAAAATGTTCTCGATCGTCGCATTGACTATGGTCAAGTCATTCAGGTCGAATGCGACCTTGATGTAATTCACCAGACGCGGGTCTGCCATTAACTCATCGACGGTCTTGATCGAACCGATCTTCGATTCGAAATAATCCCTGTTCAAGGTGGCAACGGTCGGGGTCACACGCGGGGCACTGCCGACATAGGCCTGGGTCAGGATCTTGACGTTGTCGGCCGTCTGCGCCTGGCCGGCCGCAACGCTACCGTCATTGGCAAATTCGAAAGCCTGGGCCATCTGCGCCATCGTATTATATTGCGAGACGGTATTCGAGAGCTGGGTCTGCTCCGCCGTGATGGAGGCAAGGGTCGCCGCCCACTGGTCCTTCGGCGGCAGCACGGCTTCAAGCTGGGTGAGCTGATCCTGCCGGGTGGTTTTCTCTGTTTCAAGGGCGGTTCGCTGTTCGGCGGTCAGCGTGGTATCAGCCAGCGCGGTATCGATGGCCGTTATCCGATCCGTCACATCCCCATGCAACTCGATATTGCCCTTGGTCGTAAGCTTTTCCACGGCAGCGTAATAGGCCGCGCCGAACTTCTGGTTCAGATAGCTGTTCGGGTCATCGATATCGCTCGTCATCAATCCCTTGATGTGGGAATAGCTGTAGGTCTTCTCATCAATGCTGAAGACCTCGAAGATGTAGGCGCGGGTTCTATCGTTCTGAAGCAGCTGGTCGACGTTCGTGACCGTTCCGATGATCGCCTTATAATAACGGGTTTCTTCGGACAGGCTGTCATCGAGGTTGGTGATCGAGGTGTCGTAAAGCCCGATCATCTTGTCGAGCTGCGCCTCCGTCTGCACCGTGGTGGTGGATTGCGTGAAGTTGAAGGATGCGGCAAATTCGCGATAACGTTCATCCGTCAGCTTGTTGGCAAAGCTGTTCTGGTCGTTCAGGTCGCTTTCCAGCACCTTCTTCATGAAGGCCTTGGCGTAGGTCATCTCGCCGAGACCGAAGGCATCCATGGCATAGGAATAGAGCTGGTAGTTATTGAGGAACTCGTCGACGCTTTTTACATTGCCGATGTTTTCCTTGTAATATTTCGTCTGCCGCTCGACGATCCCCTGCTGCGACACGCGTGAAATGCTTGCCTTCATATCGCGGTTGATGAGGTCGTAGCTCAGAAAAGTCGATACCATGCGAATGCCCCCTGGAGCACCGCGCATCACGCTGGATACGGCCGGCTCCGGTTTTGAATTCGCCCACCACACCTCCATCCGGACGCACGGCAGGCCTTGGCGCGACTGTGCATGACGCGCCTTGCCCGGAGCTTGAAAGAGCACAGTTTCGGGACTGAGAAAAATCGCATTGTCTCAATCGGCTTTACCTCAGCGAAACCATGCCACGGTGGGTTTTGCTAACCATTTGGGAATGCAAAGTTTTCTTAACCGCGATTTTTAAGCAGTCTCGAACATGCGGCGGATATTCTCCTGACATCAGAGGACGAAAAGTCCCGATGAGAAGACCGGAAACCGGCTCTCAGGTAAAACAAGGGTAGAATAAACATGACCAAGACCGTTCTGAAGCCCGACTGGGCCGTCGCCACACTCAGACTCGACCCGGCACGTTTTCCGCAACAGGTCACCTATGGCAGGGGCAATGGCGCAACCGATGTTGCCGTCACGCTCGATGAACGGGGCGCCGTTCTGCGAAAGGTCCTGTCCTCTTCCGGCTTGCCTTTGTCCTTCGCCCTGCCAGCCCGCGCTTTCAAGGGCGTTGCCGCCCGCGCCATCGACCATGGTGATGGACAGGTGACGGTGACGCTGGAGCTTCACCACGACGATCCGGAACTTTGCGTTCCGCTTCTCGTCGCCCATGATCTTTGCGACATCGCCGCCGACTGGCGCAGCTGGTCCGAAGCCTACCGCATTCCGATGCTGATGGTGGAGGCCGATGGCGTCGCCCGTCCGCTGGAAGAACATCTCGGCAAGGTGCGCACCAAGAACAGCCGCCCCCGTCGCCGGCACTCCTATTTCGCGGATCGTCGCCCGCGCTTTCTCGTTCGCCGCTCCACCGGTTCTCTCGGCATGAGCATGAAGATCGAGGGCAAGGAAATCATCGCCCGCAGCTGATAATCTTCAGACAAAACAATAAAAAGCCCGGCGCGGATATCGCGGCCGGGCTTTTTTGCATCTTGCCTTTCAACAACCTCACGCCAACAGAAGCGGCAGAATGAGGCCGGCGAAAATCAGCACGCCGACGCGGTTGTTGGATTTAAACAGCACAAGGCATTGGGCCACGTCGTCGATATCGAGCACCCAGACCTGCCGGAAAAGCATGATGGCGGCGGCGGCAAGGCCGCTATAGGCGATCAGGTTAACGCCCGCTCCCCAGAAGGACAGGGCGATCATGACAAGGGCTGTGCCATAAAGAAAAACCAGCCAGCGATGTGTGTTGTCTCCAAACAGCAGCGCAGTTGAACCGATGCCCACAGCCGTGTCGTCTTCCTTGTCCTGATGAGCGTAGATTGTATCATAACCGATCGTCCAGGCGATGGAGCCGACATAAAGCAGGACAGCAGGCCAGGCGATGGACCCGAACTGCCCGGCCCAGCCCATCAGCGCACCCCAGGAAAAGGCAAGGCCGAGAAAAAATTGCGGCCAGTTGGTGAAGCGCTTGGCGAAGGGATAGATTGCCACGAAGACCAGCGAGAATATGCCGGTGGCAATCGCAAATCCGTTGAACTGCAACAGCACCACGAGTCCGGCGAGCGCCTGCAACACGATGAAGACCTTCGCCTGCGCCCTGCTCACGCGACCAGATGGCAGCGGCCGCGAGCGCGTGCGCGCCACGGCCATGTCGATCTTGTGGTCCGCAAGATCGTTATAGGTGCAGCCTGCACCGCGCATCGCCACCGATCCGATGAAAAACAGCGCCAGATGCCAGATCAGCGTGCCCCAGGAAAAACCGCCGCTTGCTACCGCGGCATTGGCCGCGAGTGCTGCGGACCAGAAACACGGCCACATCAGCAATTGCCAGCCGATGGGGCGGTCCCATCTTGCCAGCTGCGCATAGGGCCAGAGGGGTCTCGGCAAAATCCGATAGACCCAGTTGTTGGATGGTGCGTCGGAGACGCGGTCTGACAAATCGCTGTGGTGAACCATGGGGATGGTTCTACAGCATCGGCGGGCGAATCGGAATCGATTTCATCACTTGGCCGTAGCCACAAAAAAGCCCCGCAACGCTTTCGCGGCGGGGCTTGGGGTGGGCATATTCGCCTCGCCTCAGGGCAGCGTGAAGCCGAATTTGTAGCTTGCCTGGACGCCGACGACGAACTGGTTCTTGGAGCCGCGCTCACGCACCAGCGAGCTGTCGGCGGCATCGCCCGTCAGGCGGCGATATTCGGCGAAGGAACCAACTTCAGCGGCTTCCGTGACCTTCCAGGTGATGGCGGCGCCGACGCCGGCGGAATGCAGGCCGCCGCCGGGGCTGTAGGGCGATGGCGCGCCGGCCGCTGTCTGCGCGGCGCTTACGCCGTAATAGCGTTCATTGTATTTGCTGCTGACCCATGTGGCGCGCGGGCCGGCGGAAATCTGGATACCGGGGGCGATATCGGTGAAGACGTCGGCCGAGAGGTCGGCGACCACGCCGCTATGGCTGCGGATGCCCTGACGGGCTTCGCCGCGAATACGCAGCCAGTCGGTGGGATAAGCCTCGGCGAAACCGCCAAGCTCGCCGCCGCGCTTGATGCGGGTCATGCCTTTCAGATCGGCCGAATCCTTCTGATCACGCGGAGACACCAGCTTTCCCGCAAGACCCATGCTGATCGGGCCATTGTCCAGCAGCGAGATCGAGGCGCTGTCGTTGCGCGAGGTGAAACGCGCGCCCTGACCCTGACGGCCGAGAGAAATGATGGGCGAAAAGCCGAATTCGTTCTTGTTGTCGCCCTGATATTTCGGCGCAGAAAAACCCGAACCGCCGAGCTTCAAATACCAGTCGCCGGAAAACCAGCCATCGGCATGGGCGTTACCGACGGCAAAAAGCGATAAAACACAAGCGGCGACGGCCGCTGATGGCTTGAACATGAAAATAACCCCAGGAAACGCAATACAAACAGGTAAGCTTAGAATTAGAGGGATTCCGTTTCCATTCCATTAACCAGCGCGAGAAGGCGGCGATTAGCTCTTCCGTCATTCCGGCCCTGAGCCGGAATCCAGCCGTCGCGCGTCTGCGCGGCGGGAAGCCTTCTTTCAGCCCGAGGACTTGGGCTGGCTGGATGCCAGATCAGGTCCGGCATGACGGTGGCGAATGGACAAGCCTTAGAACATAACCTTCTCAAGCGGCGGCCGCGTCTTTTCGAACTCCAGCAGCTTTTCCTCGTTGCGGGCAATGTAGTCGCGATTATGCGGAACGGCGTCGCGATCCTTGGCGAGTTGGATCTGGAAAATATGGAAATTTTCGTGGGTAAAGGCCATTTCGGACCCCGCCAGATAAAATTCCCACATGCGGAAGAAACGTTCGTCATAAAGTGCTACCGCCTCTGCCTTGCGCGCCACGAAACGTTCGCGCCAGTGCCGCAGCGTATGCGCATAATGCATGGGCAGGATTTCGATATCCTTCACCAGCAGCCCCGACTTCTGGATGGCCGGCAGCACCTCGGCAAGCGAGGGGATGTAACCACCGGGGAAAATATATTTTTCGATGAAGGGATTGGTCGCCAGTGCCGGACTGGGCTGGCCGATGGAATGCAGCACCATCACGCCCTTGTCGTCCAGAACCTCCGCCACCTTGTCGAAATAATCGCGGTAATGGGTCGGCCCGACATGTTCGAACATGCCGACCGAGACGATACGGTCGAATTTCTTCGAGGCAGGCAGGTAACGGTAGTCCTGCAATTCGAAACGAACATTGCCGGCAAGCCCACGTTTTGCTGCACGGTCGCGGGAAACGCGCAGTTGCTCCTCGCTGAGCGTGATGCCGGTCACATCGGCACCTGCACTTTCGGCAATATACATCGCCATGCCGCCCCAGCCGGATCCGATCTCCAGTACGCTCTGGCCCGGCTCCGTCATCAGCTTGGCGGCGATGTGCCGCTTCTTGGCGACCTGCGCCTCATAAAGGCTGATGCCCGGCGGATTGAAATAGGCGCAAGAATATTGCCAGTCCTCATCAAGGAAGATGTCGAACAGCTTGGCGCTCAGATCGTAGTGATGGGCGACGTTGCTCTTGTTGTGGTTTACCGGCAGATGCATCCTGATGCGGGCGGCGATGATGCGGGCCATACCACGCCACACCATGCCGAAGGACAGCGCCTCGCTTAGCGTGTTGCTTTTAACCAGCGCCAGAAAGTCGTAGATGTCGCCCTCGACGACCTGCATACGGCCTTCCATATAAATTTCGGCGAGTTTCAGCGCAGGATCGGCAGCGATCTCCTGCATGGCAGCTTCGTCGGTGAAATTCAGAACCACCCTTGTTCCGGTACCGTTACCAAATGTACGGCTACCACCCGGGCTATTGACGACAAGATTACCGTTCTTGATTATCTTTTCGAGAAGAACATGCAGAGACGACGCCATGGCACCCCCAATTGCTAAGTCTCACTTATCAATTTTTCTGACCGTATTCCTTTCGGCACAAGTTTCAAGATAGTCTTATTTCAAAAAAATTGAACGATTTCATCAAGCAAAAAGCCCCACCGGGGTTTCCGGCAGGGCTTTTCCATAGAAATCATTTCAACCGGAGGTCAGCGTCGCTTCATCGCTTCGGCCATAGCCGCAGCAAGAGCACCACCGGATTGCGACCCTTCGTTGTGTCCCTGCGGTTTGGAATTCGCGTGGCGCATGGCGCCCGCATTGGCCTTTTCGCGCATTGGCTGGGGTGCCGCCTCGCCGCCGTCCTTGCGCATGGTGAGGGCAATACGCTTGCGCTTCACATCCACTTCCACGACACGGACCTTGACGACATCACCCGCTTTCACGACCTCATGCGGGTCTTTCACGAAACGGTCGGCCAGCTGCGAGACATGCACGAGCCCGTCCTGATGCACACCGATATCCACGAAAGCGCCGAAGGCGGCGACATTGGTGACGGTACCTTCCAGCAACATGCCCGGTTTCAGATCGGTGATCTCGTCCACGCCGTCAGCAAAGGTCGCCGTCTTGAAGCTTGGGCGCGGGTCTCGGCCGGGCTTTTCCAGTTCGGCGATGATGTCCTTGACGGTGGGCAGGCCGAATTGCTCGTCGATGAAGCGCTTCGGATCAAGCCCCTTCAGCGTGGCGCTGTCACCCATCAGCGTGCGCAGGTCGCGACCGCAGGCGGCAACGATCTTTTTCGCAACGCCATAGGCTTCGGGGTGCACGGAGGACGAATCCAGCGGTTCCTTGCCGTTGGGAATACGCAGGAAGCCGGCGCATTGCTCGAAGGTGCGCTGGCCAAGGCGCGGCACCTTCAACAGCTCCTTGCGGCTGGCAAAGGGGCCGGTCTGGTCGCGGTGTGCGACGATGGCATCGGCAATCGAAGCACCGAGGCCGGAAACCCGCGCCAGAAGCGGCGAGGAGGCGGTATTGAGATCGACACCGACGGCATTCACCGCATCTTCCACGACCGCGTCGAGTGAACGGCTGAGACGGCCCTGATCGACATCGTGCTGATACTGCCCGACGCCGATGGATTTCGGCTCGATCTTCACCAGTTCGGCCAGCGGGTCCTGAAGGCGGCGGGCGATGGACACCGCGCCACGCAGGGACACATCGAGATTGGGGAATTCCGCCGCCGCCCGTTCCGACGCGGAATAGACAGATGCGCCCGCCTCCGAAACGATGACCTTGGTGGGCTTTGCGCCGGAAGCCGAAGCCGGCATCTGTGTCAGCAGATCGGCGACCAGCTTTTCCGTCTCACGGCTGCCCGTGCCGTTGCCGATGGCGATCAGCTCGACATTGTGCTTGCGGATGAGCATGGCGAGTTCCGCCTGCGCGCCGCGCACGTCGTTCCTCGGCTGGAAGGGATAGACCGTCGTGGTGTCGAGCAGCTTGCCGGTGCCATCCACCACGGCCACCTTGACGCCGGTGCGGATGCCCGGATCGAGCCCCATGGTGGCGCGTGAGCCCGCCGGTGCGGCCAGCAGCAAATCCTTGAGATTGCGGGCGAAAACATTGATCGCCTCTTCTTCCGCACGTTCGCGCAATTCGCGCATGAGATCGAGCGAAAGCGACATGGAGAGCTTCACCCGCCAGGTCCAGCCTGCCACTTCCATCAACCATTGATCGGCGGGGCCGGCATTGCGGATATCGAAGGCGGCCGCGACGGTACGCTGCGCGGGTTTGACCGGAGAGGGATCATCCGCATCGACATCGATGGTCAGCGTCAGAATCTCCTCGTTCCAGCCGCGCAGCATGGCCAGCGCGCGGTGTCCCGGCACCGTCGCCCAGCGCTCGAAATGATCGAAATAATCGGAGAATTTTTCGCCTGCCGCCTGCTTGCCGTCGACCACCTTGGCGCGGAAAATGGCGTTCTGGCGCATATAGTCGCGCAGGCGTCCAAGAAGATCGGCGTTTTCCGTCATGGTTTCCGCCACGATGTCACGCGCGCCTTCAAGCGCTGCCTTCACATCCGCCACCTCGCCCTGCACATAGGCCTCGCCAAGCTTTGCCGGATCGGCTGCGCGGTTTGCCCAGATCGCTTCCGCCAGCGGACCGAGACCGCGCTCGCGGGCGATTTCGGCGCGGGTGCGGCGCTTCGGCTTGTAGGGCAGATAAAGGTCTTCCAGCTCCGCCTTGGTGCCTGCCTGCATGATCTTGACCATCAGGGCGTCCGTCATCTTGCCCTGACTGTTGATGGTATCCACAATGGAGGCGCGGCGCGCATTGAGTTCACGCAGATAGACGAGGCGTTCGGCAAGCGTTCGAAGCTGGGTATCATCTAGCCCTCCCGTCGCTTCCTTGCGGTAACGGGCGATGAAGGGCACGGTCGCTCCCTCGTCCAGCAACGCCACTGCCGCCTTCACCTGATCGGCGCGGGCGTTGATTTCGGAGGCGATGAGCGTGGCGAGGCGGGCATTATCTGCGGTCATGGGGTTCTCTGATGTCACATCTGGAGCGGCGAACATAATGTCTGATTGTGGCGTGACAACAAGAGGCGGCAACGATTCCACAGGAAAGGCTGAGTTCGAGGGAAAGACGGGCATTTGAGGCGCTTTCTCCTTGACCTTTCGCCCCCCTGCCCTTAACGCCCCTCAAACAAGGTTACAGGCGAATTTGCAGGGGTGTTGACCATGAAAGTTCTGTTGATCGGTTCCGGCGGACGCGAACATGCGCTGGCGTGGAAAATCGCCCAGTCTCCCCTGCTCGATGAACTTTATGCCGCTCCCGGCAATCCCGGCATCGCCGACCATGCGACACTCGTTTCGCTTGACGTGGAAGACCACGCCGCCGTTATCGCCTTTGCCAGGGAAAAGGCGATTGACTTCGTCGTCGTCGGACCGGAAGCGCCGCTGGTTGCCGGTCTGGCAGATGATCTGCGTGCGGCTGGTATTGCCACCTTCGGGCCTTCGAAAGCAGCCGCTCAGCTTGAGGGTTCCAAGGGGTTCACGAAGGACCTATGCGCCCGTTACGATATTCCAACCGGGGCTTACCAGCGTTTCAAGACCGCCGAACCGGCAAAGCAATATGTCCGTGAACAGGGCGCACCCATCGTCATCAAGGCCGACGGGCTTGCCGCCGGCAAGGGCGTAACGGTTGCCATGAGCGAGGCGGAAGCGCTTGCCGCCATCGACGACTGTTTCGACGGCGCTTTTGGCGCTGCCGGCGCCGAGGTTGTGGTGGAAGCTTTCCTCGATGGTGAGGAAGCCAGTTTCTTCTGCCTTTCCGATGGCAAAACCGCGCTGGCGTTGGCAACAGCCCAGGACCACAAGCGCGTGGGTGATGGCGACACCGGCCCCAACACCGGCGGCATGGGCGCCTATTCCCCCGCCCCGGTGATGACACCAGCCATGGTGGAGCGCACCATGAAAGAAATCATCGAGCCGACGATTTCTGGCATGGCGAAAGACGGCAATCCCTTCTCCGGCGTATTTTTCGCCGGTCTGATGATCACCGCCAAAGGCCCCGAGTTGATCGAATACAATGTGCGTTTCGGCGATCCGGAATGTCAGGTGCTGATGATGCGCCTCAAGAGCGACCTGCTGCCGATCCTCTACGCCACTGCTACCGGCACGCTGGACAAGGTGGAAGCGGAATGGCGCGACGATGCGGCGCTGACGGTTGTTCTAGCTTCCAAGGGTTATCCCGGTGCCTACGACAAGAACACGCCCATTGCCCATATTCCCGATGCCAGCGAAGAGGCAAAGGTGTTCCATGCCGGGACGGCGCTGAAGGACGGCAGACTGGTGGCGACGGGCGGACGCGTACTGAACGTCACCGCCTTTGGCAAGAACGTGACGGAAGCGCAGGCGCGCGCCTATGCGCTGGCGGCCAAGGTGGAATGGGAAAACGGCTTCTGCCGTCGCGATATCGGCTGGCAGGCCGTGGCGCGCGAAAAAGTCTGACCATTCAAGGCATACAGCGGCCGGGGCGCAGATTTCGCTCAATTTTTACCAAGTTTGCTGACCTGATGGAAACGAAAGACCGATAATATCTGCCGAACATTGAAGGGCGCATTCTGTCTCGATCGTGAGGCTGCGCCGTCATTTCGGGGGTTTTTCGATGCGTCGTCTTCTTTTGACAGCGGTTGTCGCGCTGACCGGCGGGTCTGCGATGGCGTCTTCCATCGAATATGTAAACGGCACCCACACCAGCAATGGCAGCTTCGTTCGTCTCCACTGCGCCCGCTGCCAGCCCGTGAAGGACAACCCTGCCCCCGATGGCTTTGCCATCCCCTCCATCGAGCCGGGCACGCAGCACACGGAAATGCGTGAAATCGAGGGTAAGCGCACGCTGGTGCGCACCGAGGCCTGGCTTGGCGGCGCGCCCGTCACCTTCGTCAGCACCAATCCCGCTTGGATGCCGCAGGAAACCCCCGGCACCGCAATTGCCACCTATGATGAGGGTGAAGCTGGCACGCCCCCCGAGGAAACGGCAGCCACGCCAGCAGGCATAGACATGACCGCGACCACGGCAGCGACGAAGACAATTTCGGCGACCAATGCCACGGCACCGTCAAGCGCATCAGTAATAGCGACACCCGATTTCCAGGATTTCAAATTGCGCGGCAATTGACCGACAGTGTCGGCGACCTCTTTGATGACAAAAGTCAAATAATCGCGTCATCGCTGCATTTTTCGAAGTGCACGGCAACCATCCGGTGAATAATAAATTATGCATCCATTATTCTGCCAAGCACGCTCATAAAGCTTTTGCTAATTAAATATTTATTCAAATTTTTTGCCGCTAAGTGACCTCATAGTGCGATGCAGCACGACATGAGGGCTTGGAGCAGACTTTCGCTTTCAGGCTGATCACAGCGCATCAGGCGCCTTCCCATTTTCGAAACTTCGGCAGCGCGCGGCTTTTTCCGGCTCGCGACGCAAAAGCTTGTGAGCGCCCATGAAGAATCTTTCCATTTCCCGTCAGCTGATCGTGCTCGTGGTGGCCCTTATGGCCGCCTTCGCAGCAGCAACGTTTTACCAGCTGAAATCTGCCACCGACGCGATCTATGAAGAACGCTACGGCATGCTGCGGACACAGGTGCAATCCGCCATTTCCATCCTGCAATCCTTCCACGACAAGGAAAAGGCCGGGACGCTTTCACGCGAAGACGCCATGAAGCAGGCCTTCGCCACCGTCAGCGCCATGCGGTTCACCCCGGATGGCTATCTGTTCGGTTACGACTACGACGTGACGATGAAATTCCATCCCGACGCGAAGCGTGTCGGCGAGAACTACAAGGGCAAGCCGGACAGCAAGGGCTTCCAGTATCGTGACGAGCTCGTACGGCTTGGCCGCAACGGTGGCGGCCAGACAGATTTCTACGGTCCGAAGCCCGGCATGGAAGGCAATGACTACGCCAAAAGCTCCTACGCCCTTGCTTTTGAGCCCTGGCAGGTGGTGGTCGTGACCGGCGTTTACATCGATGATCTGAATGCCCAGGTTCGTGGCGAGGTGATGAGGGCGCTGTCCATCGGTGCCGCCATCTTCGTGCTGGCACTTGCCGCCGCCTTCTACGTCATCCGGGGCATCTCGAAGCCGCTCGGCGACATTCACAGGGCGCTGGGTGAAGTCGCCAATGAGAACGTCTCGCTCACCATACCCCATACCGGGTTGACCAACGAGGTGGGCATGATGGCGAAGGCCACGGCCTCGCTTCAGGACAAGGTGCGGGAGCGCCACGCTATGCAGCGCCGGGAGGAAGAGCAGCAGCAGCAGCTCAACGCCGAGCGCCAGAACAACCTCGACATGCAGCGCGACGAGGCCGCATTGCAGGCGCGTGTCGTCACCACCATTGGCGAGGCGCTGGAAAAACTCGCCGGCGGTGATCTGACCGTGCGTTGCGCCGATCTCGGCAACCGTTACGCCGCGCTGCGCGACAACTTCAACGAGGCATTGACCCATCTCGACGCCGCCATGGCCAAGGTGAATTCCAAGAGCATCGATATCGGCGGCTCGAAGGAAGAAATCCGCAAGGCCTCCAACGAGCTTTCGCAGCGCACCGAACGACAGGCGGCAAATCTAGAGGAAACCTCTGCCGCGCTCGACGAGTTGACGGTTGCGGTACGCCAGACGGCTGAAGGTGCAGCCGACGCCGCCAAGCGCGTCACGACAGTCAGTTCCGAAGCGATGCGCAGCGACCGGGTGGTGGAAGAAGCGATTGCGGCGATGAGCGGCATCGAACAATCTTCCGATCAGATTTCGAACATCATCGGCGTGATCGACGACATCGCTTTCCAGACCAATCTTCTGGCACTGAATGCGGGCGTGGAAGCGGCGCGTGCCGGGGAAGCGGGCAAGGGCTTTGCCGTGGTGGCACAGGAAGTGCGCGAACTGGCGCAGAAATCCGCCGCCGCCGCCAAGGAGATCAAGGACCAGATCGCCCGCTCTTCCAACCAGGTGGAAAACGGCGTGCGTCTTGTCGGCGAAGCCGGTGACGCGCTGAAACGCATCTCTGACCAGATCAAATCCGCCAACGAGATCGTCGGCAAGATCGCCCATTCGGCGGCCGAACAGGACACGACGCTGCGCTCTATCTCCACATCGCTCAACCAGCTCGACGTCGCCACCCAGCACAATGCGGCGATGGCGGAAGAGACCACGGCTTCGGCGGAAGCGCTGGCCGTCGATACCGAAGAGCTGCTGAACCTCATCCGCGGCTTCCGCGTCTCCTCCGGCAACCAACTCCACGGCATGGCAGAGCAGATGCGCATGGCGGGGTGATAGACGCTGAGGTGATGGATAAACGAAAACGCCGGAGGAAACTCCGGCGTTTTTTTGTTTCAACGTGTCAAAGTATCCAGCCGGTCGATATCGGCAGGCGAAAAGACCGTAATTCCCGCTCTTTCACGCAGCGCCGCCGTCACGCCATTGCCCGCATGTTTGATGCCGGAGAACGAGCCGTCATAGATCGCAACCGATCCGCAGGACGGGCTGCCGTCGATCAACAACGAGTGCGTGCAGCCATTGGCTTTAGCAAGGGCCAACGCCTTTTCCGCACCGGCAATAAATTCCGCCGTGACATCGCCGCCGGTTACTTCCAGCACCCGGGCGCGGCCTTCCAGCACATCGAGACCGGAAGCTCCCTTCTCGATCTCTGCCGGCGGGCGCGGCACGGACATGCCGCCCGCCATTTCCGGACAGATCGCCACCAGCCTGCCTTCATCCCGCCAGCGGTCTATCGCCGGGTGGACGAGAGTTTTGCCCTTGCCGTCATAGCGGACCGCCTGGCCGAGGAGACAGGCGCTGATGAGGATTTTGCGGGGCGTGTGGGTCATTGGAAAAACATCCTGTGGGAGTCGCGGCTGTAGCTTACCCCCCTCTGCCCTGCCGGGCATCTCCCCCTCAAGGGGGGAGATCGAATCGTGACAACGTGCCGATCATTTTCGACGTTGCAAATTTTTGCGGGGAGCGACCGTCTTGCCGATCTCCCCTTGAGGGGAAGATGTCCGGCAGGCCAGAGGGGGTGAACCAAGAACGCTACCGTCCATGTTCACACCCAATCCCCTCACCCCGTAATCTTCGAGAAATCCGCAACCGTTCCGGTGGCTTCACGAATGGCCTTCAACAGCGCCAGACGGTTTGCGCGGATGGCTGCGTCCTCGTCGTTGACGAGAACATCCTCGAAAAACTTGTCGACGGGCGCGCGAAGCGTCGAGAGCGCCTGCATGGCGGAGCGGAAATCTTCCGTCTCGACGGCCTTTGCGGCATCGGCGGAAGCGGTCTTGATCGCCGCGTAAAGCGCCTTTTCGGCGTCGAGCTTCAGCAGTTCTTCTGAAACGCTGTTCGCAACCACGGTGCCCTTCTTTTCCTCTGCGGCCAGAAGCTGGGTGGCGCGCTTTGCACCGGCCAGCAGGTTCCGGCCATCTTCGCCGGTGATGAAGGCGGTCAGCGCCTCGACACGGCGGGCGATCATCAGCAGGTCGTCGGATTCCGGTGTCAGGACTGCATCGATCAGATCGTAGCGGGCGCCAAGATCGCGCAGATAGACCTTCAGGCGGTCGTGGAAGAAGGAAAGGAGGTCAGTATCCTTCGCGACGCTCAAGAGCGGCAGGCGCACATTCTTTTCAAGCAGAATACGAACTACGCCCAGCGCCGCACGGCGCAGTGCGAAGGGATCCTTCGAACCGGTAGGCTTTTCATCGATGGCCCAGAAGCCGACGAGCGTGTCGAGTTTGTCGGCGAGAGCAACCGTGATCGCCACCTTGTCGGCTGGCAGGCGGTCGGAGGGACCCTGCGGCTTGTAGTGATCCTCGATCGCCGCGGCGACACTTTCGTTTTCGCCCTGCAAGGTTGCGTATTTTCGGCCCATCAGGCCCTGAAGCTCGGGGAATTCGCCGACGGCTTCGGTGCGCAGGTCAGCCTTGGCCAGCACCACGGCGCGGTCTACCAGCGTCTCATCTGCCCCGACGACGGGGGCCAGAGCCTTGGCCAGTTCGCGAATGCGGGCCACACGCTGCCCTTGAGTGCCGAGCTTGGCATGGAAGGTAACGTTCAGCGCATCGAGCTTGGCCATGCGCTGGTCGAGCGGCTTCTTGAGATCGAGGCCAAATTTCGCAGCCGAATCCTTGAGCGTCTCCAGATCGGGCAGATCGCCCTGGTCACGGTTCCAGAAATGGCGGGCATCCGACAGGCGGGCGCGGACGACCTTGCCGTTGCCATGGATGATTTCCTTACCGCCGTCGCTTGCCTCGATGTTCGAGATCAGGATGAAGCGGTTAGAAAGACCCTCTTCCGCACCCTGATTGCGGGTGACAAAACACTTCTGGTTGGTCTTGATGGTCAGCCGGATGATTTCCGCCGGAATTTGCAGGTAATCCTCTTCGAAAGTGCCCATCAGCACCTGCGGCCATTCAACGAGGCCGGAGACTTCTTCCAGAAGGCCTTCGTCTTCCACCAGCTCAAGGCCGTTGGCAAATGCCAGATCCTTGGCATCGTGCAGGATGATATCCTTGCGGCGGTCGGCATCGAGAATGACCTTCGCCTTTTCAAGGCTGGAGACATAATCCTCGAAACGGCGCACGGTGATCGGACCCGGCGCATGGAAACGGTGGCCATAGGTGACGTTGCCAGCGACGATGCCGTCGATGACAAAGGGAATGACCTGGGTTTCGTCATGTTCGGGGCCGAACAGGCAGACGATGGATTGCAGCGGGCGCACCCAGCGCAGGCTCTCCGAGCCCTTGCCTTCGATGCCGGCATAGCTGGAACCCTTCGGCATGGAGGCCGGGCCGGAGCGCATGGATTTCGGCCAGGGGAAGGAGCGGATGATGCCGGGCATCACCTCGGCGATAATCTCTTCCGCCGGGCGGCCGGGCTTGTTGATGATGGCGATGTAGAAATCGCCTTTCTTCGGATCGGAAACGACCTGAGCCTCGGAGACATCATTAAGGCCAGCGCCGCGCAGAAAGCCCTCAATCGCCTTTTCGTTGGCATCGGTGCGCGGACCCTTCTTTTCCTCACGCACATCGGCGGAGCGGGCGTTGAGGCCCCGAATATCCAGCGTCAGGCGGCGCGGCGTCCAATATTCGCGCGCACCCTCATAGGTCAGCCCTCTCTCCACCAAGGCGTCAGTGACGAGTTTCTTCAGATCGCCCGCCGCCTTACGCTGCATGCGTGCGGGGATTTCCTCGGAGCGAAGTTCAAGCAGAAGATCGGGCATGGGATAAGGACTTTAATCTGTTGCAAAAGAGTGTCGCGGACTTAGCAAGACCAGCGGCAAAAGTCATCAGCTATCGGTTAAATTACCGCCGGCGGACGTTACCAGCCGCCACCACCACCGCCGCCGCCGCCCGAACCGGAAGAACCACCGCCACCGCCACCTGAAAAGCTGGAGGAAGATGAGCTGACAGGCTGGGGAATGGTGGAAGCGATTGTATTCGCCATGGAAGTGGAGAACCCACCAATCCGGTCTCCGAAGCTGCCGTAATTGCTGCCCAAATACCAGCCGGGCGCATAACTTGCCGTGGCGGCACCAGCGGCGGCTGTCGCGAGCCAGGTCTCGAAGGTGCGGCTCCAGGGTTTTTCCACGCCGAGCGCGACCGCATAGGGCAGCAATGTCTCAAAATGCTGCGGCGACATGGCGGGGGCGTCCGCCATATTCATCCGGTCCTTTTCCGCCAGCGTCAGATAGGTTCTGAGGCCCTCGATGCCGTCCATCAGCTTGCGGCCGAGCGGCGTCGGCGCACCCATCAGGAACAGGAACAGCGCGTTGGTAAGCACGATGCCGCCGATGGCGGCCAGCGCCAGCGACTTGGTGTCATGCGTCACATCCAGCAGGATCTGCGTGGCAATGCCGCCAATGACCGAGAAAGCCACAAAACCGGCAAAGGCCAGCATAACGATGCCGCCGATGCGCTTGCTCAACGACGCGCCACGCGAAAACTGTCGGCCGATGCCGATCGACAGGATGCTGAAGAAGAAGGCGAAAAAGCCGAAGACCAGCACGGCGGCAATGGCGCTTTCATCGAGATCACCGAACACCAGCGTCGCGACGATGATGGCGACGCTGAAGAAGATGCCGAAAACGATGTAACCGGCGTTGCTGCGGTAATATTTGCCGCGGTGCTCTTTCTCTATCGCCGCGCGAAACTGCTTGCCGACTTTTTCGACTTCCGTTCCATGCGCCTTGTCGATGGTGAGCGTCTCGCCCGGACCGCCGATGGAGGACAACAGCGTCTTCTGCCCGCTCGGCAACTCCGCCCCAGCCTGCTTTTGCGTGCGGCGGATGACGATGGAGTTCTTCAGATCCTCCAGAACGACATAACCCTTGACCGCCAGATCAAGTGCCGAGGCGGACAGCGCTGTCCAGCCTGCGCCGGAAAAACCCCTGTTATCAACGTAATTGACCAGAGCCGGCGACAGCCCCTCCGGTGCATCCCAGCGCGGCACAACTACACCCCTGGCCGGATCACGGCCGACCGCGAACCATGCTCGCAGATAATAGAGCAGCACTGCGAAAAGCCCGCCTCCCGAAATCAGGATGGCGAGATTGTCACGTAGCCACCAACCTGCCTCCTGGGAGGAGTCGGGGGCGGCAATGGCGCCCTTCGGTAACTTCACGGCAACTGTCATGCCTTCGCCCACTGAAAACGGGCGGGTAGAGGCAAAAAAAACCTCGTTGCCTTCGCTCAAAATGCGCGCATCCTTGCCCTTGGCACCGAGTGGACCGGTGAAAACGGCAGTATCGGTGGCCTTCACGCCCTGTGGCAAAGTGATGGTGGCGGAAATCTCACCCATCGGAAACTGCCAGCCATTGCCGGTGACATTCCAGGTGAGTTCGTCATAGTCGCTGAAATAACGGATCTGCCGGGCGGTGGTGTAGGTGATCTGGAAGATATGCTCGCCGGTCGGAAGAAAACGGTCGGCGCTGCCGGTATAAATGCGGATGCCGCCATCGATATTCTCGGTGCGCCAGTTCTCCGGCGCGCCATCGCGCTCCACGGAAACGACGTTAAAATCCACCTTGGTGCGTCGGTTATTCGCATCCAGCGCATAAAGCGGGAAATCGCGAAAGATGCCGCGCTTGATGTTCTGACCTTCAGCACGGGCGGTGATGGTTTCCGTCACCGTCAGTTCGCCACTCTTCGCAACCTCGACGACGGAATGATAGGAGCGGATGAATTCTTCCGCAAAGGCCGGGCAGGTCGCGCCCAGGAAGACAAGCAGCGCGAGAAGTCTTGCGGCGATGGTCTTCACGGGGCGGTCTCCTCCAGCCGGTTTCAGTGCTGCGGCTCGGCAGCACTTTCCTTTTCGGTATAGTCGACGCCGAGCGAGGCGAGCGCCTTCCAGTAGCCCGGATAGGTCTTGCCAACGCAGGCAGGGTTCTGGATGGCGATGCCGCCGATCTTCAGAGCCGCGAGCGCAAAGCTCATGGCGATGCGGTGATCGGCAAAAGTATCGATGGAGGCATCGACCGTCTGGCCCGCCAGCGCCGGGTCGGCATGCACGATCAGGTCGTCGCCTTCCTCATGCGCCAGACCGTTGCGGATTTCGTTGAGGCCGAGCGAGACGGCACGGATACGGTCGCATTCCTTCACACGCAGATTGGCAATGCCGACGAAACGTACCGGCGTTTCGTTGAACGCGGCGAGAACGGCGATGGTCGGAATGGCGTCCTGCATCTGCGAACCGTCGATTTCAGCGGGCAGATGCGGAAACTGCGCCATGACCTCATAGGCCTTGGCATCCGGCTGGGTGAACTTGTCGGCGGGCGTGCCGATGTCGATCGCACCGGCGGTAAGAAGCTCCGCGCCCCAGAGATAGGTGGCGGCGGATGCATCCGGTTCGATATGGAAATCGGTCGCGGTATAGCCGGTCGGATGTACGCGCCAGATGGCGTTGCTGACCCGCTCCACCTTCGCACCGAAAGCTTCCATGGCTGATGTGGTGAGGTCGATATAACCCTTCGCGCCGATTTCCTCGCCCTTGAGGATGATATCGACAGGCTTATCGCCGCAGGCGGCCGCCATCAGAAGTGCCGACACATATTGGCTGGAGAGGTTGGCGTCGATTGTGACGCTGCCCTTCGGGAAACCCATGCCCTTGCCCCGCACGGTAACTGGCGGGCAGCCGGTCGGCGCATCCGCTTCGACGCCGAGGGCGCGCAGCGCTTCCACCAACGGCATGATCGGGCGTTTGCGCATGTGCTCGTCGCCATCGATGATGACGGCGCCATCCACCAGTGCTGCAGCCGCAGTCAGGAACCGCGTGGCTGTGCCGGCATTGCCGAGAAAAAGCGGCTTTTCCGGCTGTTGAAGCACGCCTGTACCCTCCACCACGAAGGTCGTGGCGTCAGGTTCTGTCACCTTAACGCCCATGGCGCGCAGGGCTTCGGCCATATAGAGCGTATCGTCGCTCTTCAACGCGCCGGTTAGGCGGCTTTTTCCCTTGGCGAGGCCAGCCAGCAGAAGCGCGCGGTTGGTGATGGATTTGGAGCCGGGCGGCTCTACCTTGCCGGAAAGCGGGTGGCCGGGCGGGGTGATGGTCAGTTCGATCATGATCGTCGTCTTGTCAAAGAATGCGGCAGAGAGCCGGGATACAGGAATGTCGGCGGGAGGATTTGGCCCCGGGGAACGGTCACCTTAGAATTTCACGGTCGGCACGGCACGGTCTGCCGGGTTTTCGATCTCGAAATAAGGCGCCTTGGCAAAACCGAACTGGCCGGCGATCAGATTGGATGGGAAGCTTTCCACCCTGACGTTCAGATCGCGCGCGGCGCCATTGTAATAACGGCGCGACATCTGCAGTTCGCCCTCGATGGTTTCCAGCGAGCGCTGCAATTCCAGAAAGTTCGTGTTGGCTTTCAGATCAGGATAGGCTTCAGCCAGCGCAAAGAGCTTGCCGAGCGCCTGCGACAGCATGCCTTCCGCCTGGGCGCGGCCTTCGACATCGCCAGCCGGCACGGCTTGGGCCCGGTTGCGCATGGCAATCACCTCTTCGAAGGTGCTTTTTTCATGCGCCGCGTAGCCCTTCACGGTCTCGATGAGATTGGGAATGAGATCGGCGCGGCGTTTCAACTGCACGTCGATGCCCGACCACGCCTCTTCCTTCATCTGCCTCGCCTTGACGAGGCCGTTATAGATGAAGACGACATAGAGCGCGATTGCCGCGACGATTACCAGCGTGATGAACATTCCCGACCCCTCCTCAAGAGGCGCAAGCGCCGCAACGGCACCCGCACGTTAGACTGTTGCCCCGCCTTACATAAAGGTTCAGGCGGCCCTGTTCCAGTTCAACCCGCCCGCATCCGTGAGCAGGAAGGCTTCGCCGCAGGCTTTTGCCAGCGTGCGCACGCGCAGGATATAGCTCTGGCGTTCCGTCACCGAGATCACGCCGCGCGCATCCAGCAGGTTGAAGACATGGCTTGCCTTGATGCACTGGTCATAGGCCGGGAACACGCATTTATGCAGGCGCTGATTATCATCATCACCCGGCGCGCCCGCGGCGAGAAGCGCCAGGCATTCCTTTTCCGCGTCGATGAAATGGCGATGCAGCATGCCGGTGTCGGCAAATTCGAAATTATGGCGGGAGTATTCCTGCTCGGCCTGCAGGAAGACGTCACCATAGGAGATCTTCTCTTCACCCTCGCGGCCGTTGAAGTTGAGATCGTAGACATTGTCGACGCCCTGAACATACATGGCCAGACGCTCCAGACCGTAGGTCAGTTCGCCAGCGACCGGCGAGCATTCGATGCCGCAGACCTGCTGGAAGTAGGTGAATTGCGACACTTCCATACCGTCGCACCAGCACTCCCAGCCGAGACCCCAGGCGCCGAGCGTCGGGCTTTCCCAGTCGTCTTCGACGAAGCGCACATCATGCAGCAGCGGATCGAGACCGATGGCCTTCAGCGAACCGAGATACAGTTCCTGAAGGTTGGAAGGGTTGGGCTTCAGAATGACCTGATACTGGTAATAATGCTGCAAACGGTTGGGGTTTTCACCGTAGCGACCATCAGAAGGCCGGCGCGAGGGCTGCACATAGGCAGCCTTCCATGGCTTCGGGCCCAGCGCGCGCAGCGTCGTTGCCGGATGAAACGTACCAGCGCCCACTTCCATATCATAGGGTTGCAATACCGCGCAGCCCTTGTCGGCCCAGTAATTGTGCAGCGTCAGGATCAGCGCCTGAAAGGAACGCTTGGGGTTCATATGGTCTGGAATATCGGTCATTGCAGTCATCGCGGCGTTGTGAGGATAAGTAAGCACTGACTTACTTCGGATGCGGACTGGTGCCACGGCATGGCGAAGGGGTCAAGGATTTATGCGTGGAGACACCGGCTTACGTCTCATCCTCACGCTTCACGCGGTATTCGCCGGTTTCGGGATCCTTGATCAGCGTGCCGATGGCGCCGGTTTCGCGTTCCTTTTCGCGCTGCTTCGATTTTGCCGAAAGCTTTTCCGCATCGCGAACGAAGCGGCGGTAGAGGATGACGGATCCCACCACCAGAAGAACAATTGTAATAAGCTGCGCCATAAGGCCCTATTCCTGCGACATCATAGACCGAAACGCGACCACAATGCCTTTTCTTCGGCAACTTCCGCAAGTCCCGAGACGGCGCCTGCCGCAAGCCTTTCGGCATTGAGGCCGAGTGCCGCATTCACGCCCGGCACTTTTTTGCCGAACAGCGAGCGCCCACCGGTGACGAGCTGAAGCTTGACCTTTGTCCCGTAACGGCGACGAAGAACCTCCCTCATGTCGCCCAAGCCGTCGATCAGGCCGAGATCAAGGCCACGCATACCGGTCCAGAACAGGCCGGAGAAGACCGTCTCATCGCCCTTCAGTTTTGCACCGCGGCGCATCTTGACCATATCGATGAAAACATTGTGGATTTCGACCTGAAGCGACTTCAGATATTCGATGTCGCCCGCTTTTTCCGGCTGGAAGGGATCGAGGATGACCTTGTTCTCGCCGGCCGTATAGACGCGGCGCTCCACCCCGATCTTCTTCAACATTTCCGGGAAACCGAAACCACCGGAAACGACGCCGATCGATCCGACGATGGAGGTGGGGTCGGCGATGATCTCGTCGCCGGCAAGCGCGATCATGTAGCCACCGGAGGCCGCCACATCCTCAACGAAGATCAGGACCTTCTTGTCCTTTTCCTCGGCAAGCTGGCGGATGCGATTATAGATCATTCGCGCCTGCACCGGCGAGCCACCGGGAGAATTCACGGAAATGGCGACAGCTGGCGCGTCCTTGATGGCAAAGGCCTTTTCCAGCAGCGGTGCATAGGAGGCAAGATTGAGAGCGGGGCGGAACTGGTTGCCGCCAGCCATGATGGCGCCATGCATGCGCACAACCGGGATGACGAGTTCTTTTTTGCGAAAGCGCTTCGGCACCAGATACTTCAGAAAACCCACAATTCACTCCTCGCAGCATTTGCCTGTTCGTCACGGATGTATGTATTGCCCTGCAAAACACAATGGTTTGCGGCCGGAGGAACGGCGAATTTATAGGCCAGGCCCGATTGCCTTTACATTACGGCGATAGGCGGTGCGGCCATTATTCAGGTCATCCACGATGGGCGTGAAGGCATGGCTGCCGGTCTCGTGCATGACGAGCGGCGCCCGGAACGACAGCCGCGCCCGTGAGCCCTTGATCGCCGTTACGAGCATGCGCACCGCGTCCTCACCGGGGCGTGGGTGGATGAGTGTGATCTCGATGCCGCCGAAACGGCTGCCACACGCGGCAATGATCTCCGCCACCGATTGCGGCCGTGCAATAAGGGAAAGCTGCCCGCCTGGAACCGTGATAGCACCTGCGGTCCTGATCCAGTCCTCGAACAGGCCCTCCGTCATGGCGTGGGCCTCAGCCCTCAGCGCATCGGGCGTGCGGCGGTCGCCTGCATCATTATAGGGCGGGTTCATGATGACGTGGTGAAAATGCCCGTCCGGCAGTCCGGCCTCGACGCGCGCCTTGCCACGCAGTGTCACGTCGGCCTCACGCACGCTGACACGGGCGGAAAAAGCGGCATTTTCCGGCAATGCCAGGCTGCGGCAGGCAAATTCCACCATTTCCGGCGAACGTTCGAACAGGGTCACTTCGGCCTTTTCAAGCCGCGTGGCGACAGCAAAACCTGCCGCGCCCGCCCCCGCGCCGAGATCGGCTATGCGGCAGGCGCGCTCGTCCGCCACCATCGAGGCAAGAAGCATGGCGTCCATGCCGGCGCGGTGCCCCCTGCCCTTGGGCTGGAGAATGTGAAAACGGCCCCGGTGAAACGCATCCAAAGTTTCCGAAATCTCGCCGCCCACGTTCGTTTACGCCTCTTCGTTGCGCAATTCGTCGCCCAGACCGGCATCCACGAGAATGCGGCGGGCCTCACCGGCGCGGTCTTCCTCCACCAGGAACCGGCGGGGCAAAAGACCGAGCGAACCTTCCAGAATGCTCATTGCCTGATCGGCGACAAGGCAATGGATGCCAGCATCCTTCATCAGGCTTTCGGCGAAGGATAACAGCACGGCATCGTTGGTACGGATCAGTTCACGCATGGATAAGCCCCAAATTCCCATTTTTTTGAATGGCTAGCGGCAATTCGCCCCTTGCCGCGACAGGCGCCAGTTTTTATTGTCGAACTCAAATTCGAACAGGAGTCCTGTCCCTTGGGCGTCGTCATACCGCTTGAAGAAAGCAAAAACAAACTCGCATCCGTCAAGCCGCTTGTCGACCTGACCCGTGCCGACATGGAACGGGTGAACCAGCTTATCCTTTCCAGAGCCGGTTCCGATGTCCAGATGATACCTGAGGTGGCCAACCATCTGATCTCGTCCGGAGGCAAACGCCTGCGGCCGATGCTGACGCTGGCCTCTGCCTCGATGTTCGGTTATGAGGGCGACCACCATATCAAGCTCGCCACCAGCGTGGAATTCATGCACACGGCGACGCTGCTGCATGACGACGTGGTGGATGAAAGCGATCTGCGCCGTGGCAAGTCCACCGCCCGCACCATCTGGGGCAACCAGGCAAGCGTTCTCGTCGGCGACTTCCTGCTCGGCCAGGCCTTCCGCATGATGGTGGACGTCGGCTCGCTGGATGCGCTCGACGTGCTGTCCACCGCCGCTTCCGTCATCGCCGAGGGCGAAGTGCTGCAGCTTTCGGTCGCCAAGAACATGGAAACGACCGAGGACGATTATCTGCAGGTGATTCGTGCCAAGACGGCCGCCCTTTTTGCAGCGGCCGCGGAAGTTGGCCCCATCGTCGCCAAAACCGACAAGGCAAGCCGCAGCGCGCTGAAATCCTACGGCATGAATCTCGGCCTCGCCTTCCAGCTCGTTGACGACGTGCTGGATTACGGCGGCAAATCCGCCGATCTCGGCAAGAATACGGGTGACGATTTCCGTGAGGGCAAGATAACCCTGCCGGTCATCCTGTCCTATCGCCGCGGCACGCAGGATGAGCGCGCCTTCTGGCGCAACGCCATCGAAAAGGGTGAAAGCAGCGACGAGAACCTCGAAAAAGCGCTCGGTCTCATCACCAAATACAACGGTCTTGGCGATACGATCGGCCGCGCCACGCATTACGGCACCATTGCCCGCGATGCGCTTGCACCGCTGCCGGAAAGCCCGTGGAAAAACGCGCTTCTGGAAGTCATCGACTTCTGCATCGAGCGTCTCAACTGACGCTGGAGGCCTCAGGCAAACGGCGGATGGACAAGACCGTCCGCCGCTGTTTCGGACTGGGTGTCCCGCAAGGGGAGATTGTGGCGCGGGCCATAATTTCTTGCGGGGTTGCTTCAAAAAAGCCATTCTATCGTGACCAAACAATGGAAACTGATTTTTCCGTGCTTCTGCACAAAGGCAAAGGTTCCCTCATGCGGCGTAAACCAGCACTTCGTCTTCTCTGCAGCGCGGCTCTTGCCGCCGCTCTCGCACTTGGCGCGGGTGCAAGCCCCGGCTTTGCGGAGACGAAAACGGAAGCCAAGGCCGTTACTTTCGATCCTGCCAAGGTAAATACCTTCTCCGGCGCATTCCTTGCCGCGCGCAATGCCGATGTCGATCAGGATTACCCCACCGCGATTTCGCTCTACAAGAAGGCGCTGGAATTCGATCCGGCCAATTCGGAAATCCGCCAGCGCCTGATGATCGCCGAACTGTTGAGCGGCAATTTCGAGGCTGGCGCCAAGATTGCCGATTCGATGAAGGACGATACCTCCGTCGAACGCGTGACGACCATCGTGCGCGGCCTCGACGCCATCAAGGACAAGGAATTCGTCAAAGCCGAGAAAATCCTGAAATATACCGGCCCGAACGATCTCGACCGCATGGTCAACACGCTTCTGACGGCATGGGCGCGCGCCGGTTCAGGCAAGCCCAAGGAAGCGCTGGCCCTCGTCAACAACATGAAGGGTCCGGGCTGGATTTCGATTTTCCAGAAATACAATGCCGCGGCGATCGCCCTTGTCTCCGGCAACACAGATGCTGCCCGCAAGAGCCTCAATGAGGCCGTGACGGATCGTGAAGGCGGGGCAACCGCTTCCGACACCTATATGCGCGCGGTGATGGCGCTTGCACGGCTGGAGGCTTCAGCCGGCAACAAGCAGAAGGCGCTGGACGCAATTGCGGTCGGCGACACTTTTGCGCCGAACTATGCGCCGCTCAAAGCGCTTCGCCAATCCATCGAGAAGGGCGAGAAGCCGCCGCAGCAGATCACCAATGCCGTTGAAGGCGCGGCTTCCGTGATGTTTTCCATCGCGGGTGCGCTGAACCGCGAAGGTGCCGAAGAGATCGTCACGCTTTACCTTCAGACCTCGCGGGCGCTCGATCCGCAAAGCGCCGATACGCTGATCCTTCTCGGCGGACTTGCCGAGGCGATGAAACAGCCCGACCGCGCCATCGCCTTCTACCGCGACGTGCCGAAGGATTCGCCGATGCACCGCATCTCCGAGCTGCAGCTCGGGCTGACGCTGGCGCAGACGGGCAAGGTGGAGGAAGCGCGCAACCACCTGCAATCCCTGCTGCAATCCGATCCGAAGGATATCCGTTCTTACCTCGCCTATGGCAGCGTGCTTTCCGACGCCAAGGACTACAAGGCCATGGCCGAAAACTACGACAAGGCTGTCGAGGTGATCGGTGCCGTGCCGCAGAAGTCGGACTGGACCGTGTTCTTCCAGCGCGCCATCGCCCATGAGCGCCTGAAGGAATGGGACAAGGCCGAGCCGGACTTCAAGCGTGCGCTCGAACTCAACCCGGAACAGCCGCAGGTGCTGAACTATCTCGGCTATTCCTGGGTGGACAAGGGTATCAACCTCGACGAAGCGATGAAGATGATCAGCCGCGCGGTCGAGCTTCGGCCGAATGACGGCTATATCGTCGACTCGCTTGGCTGGGCGCATTTCCGGCTGGGCGCGTTTGACCAGGCTGTCACCGAACTGGAGCGGGCAATCGAGCTCAAGGCCGGCGATCAGACCATCAACGATCATCTGGGCGATGCCTACTGGCGTGTCGGCCGCAAGATCGAGGCCGTGTATCAGTGGAACCGCGCGCTGATTGGCGACAATGACGATCTGGACAAGGCCAAGGTGAAGGAAAAGATTGCCAACGGCCTGCCGCCGCTGGAAAAGGACGCCGAAAACACCGCCAAGAAGGAGGCCGCGCCGCAGCCGCCGGCTCCGCCAGCACCGGCCCCTGTTGCCCCTGCCCCGGACAAGAAATCCTGACGCGACATGCGCGCGGATGACATTACCGGGGCTGTCGAAACAACCGAGGCGGCCCCGGCCAAGATCAATCTGGCACTGCATGTAACCGGTCAGCGGGCAGATGGTTATCATCTGCTCGAGACGCTGGTGACCTTCACCGAAGCAGGCGACGCGATCCATGTTCGCGATGCCGATGCCGACACTTTCTCCATCTCCGGCCCGTTTGGCGATCTGCTGCGGGCAGGCGATGGCGGCAACAATCTCGTCGTCCGTGCCAGAGACCTTTTGCGTGATGCGCTTGTGGCGGCAGGTCAATCGGCACGCCCGGTTGCCATCCATCTCGAAAAGAACCTGCCAGTCGCCTCCGGCATTGGCGGCGGCTCAGCGGATGCGGCAGCGACACTGCGGGCGCTGTTGCGGCACTGGAATGCCAGGATTGTTCCTGAAAATCTCGCACCCATCGCGCTTGCGCTTGGCGCTGACGTGCCGATGTGCCTTGAAAGCCGCCCACTCATCGCACGAGGTATCGGCGAGGATATCGAGCCGGTCTCCGATCTGCCGGAATTCTTTCTGGTGCTGGCCAACCCTCTGAAAGCGGTCTCGACGCCGGAGATTTTTCGGCGATTGCTCGACAAGGCCAACCCGCCCCTGCCGGAGCGCAAAGAAGGCGGCTGGATGGATTTTCTGGCGCAAAGCCGAAACGATCTGGAAGTCCCCGCCAAGGCGCTCCTGCCGGAGATCGGCGCAATCGCCGGCATGCTGTCGCAGGAAGGTGCTTCCCTTGTGCGCATGTCCGGTTCGGGTGCCACCTGTTTTGGATTATTTCATTCCTTCGAGGCCGCCCGAAAAGCGGAAACATCGCTTCGAAACAAGCGCCCCGGCTGGTATTTTCAGGCGACGCGGACCATCCGAAGACAACACAATTCGAGGATAAGGCCATGGCAGGCGAAAGACCCTTCATTCCCCTCGGCATCGCGGTTCTGACCGTTTCGGACAGCCGCACGCTTGAGAATGACAAGTCCGGCGACACGCTAGTCGCACGCATAGAGGAAGCCGGACACAAGGTCGCCGCTCGCGCCATCGTGGCAGACGACAAGGCTGCTATTTTCAACACCGTGCGCGACTGGACGCTCAACGGGAGCGTGGATGTGGTCATCACCACCGGCGGCACCGGCTTTACAGGCCGCGACGTGACACCCGAGGCGCTGGAACCCCTGTTCGAAAAGCGCATGGACGGCTTTTCCGCCATCTTCCATCGCATTTCCTATGAAAAGATCGGCACCGCCACCATCCAGTCACGGGCGACCGGCGGCGTGGCAAACGCCACCTTCATCTTCGTGTTGCCCGGCTCTCCCGGCGCCTGCAAGGATGCCTGGGACGGTATTCTCAAAGCCCAGCTCGATTACCGCCACCTGCCCTGCAATTTCGTTGAGATCATGCCCCGGCTTGATGAGCATTTGAAACGCGGGGCTGGCGGCGTCTAGAGCGGGATTTCAGGGGTTGTCCGCCACAGCGGACCAAAACCCCATCACGCCAGATATTTTTTGAAGAACTCCGTCGTCCGGCCCCAGGCGAGATCGGCCGCGGCCTTGTCGTATCGCGCCGAGGATGTATCGTTGTTGAAGGCGTGGTTGACGCCGTCGTAAACGAAGATTTCGAAGGTCTTGCCGTTTTCCTCCAGCGCCTTTTTATACGCGTCGATACCGGCATTGATGCGCTCATCCAGACCGGCATACTGTAACAGCAGGGGCGCCTTGATAGCAGGCACATCGGCCGCCGGCGGTTGCTGGCCGTAATAGGCAACACCGGCATTCAGGCCTGCCGATTTGGTGGCGAACCGGTTGACCAGCCCGCCGCCCCAGCAGAAACCGACCGCACCAACCTTGCCGTTCGCACCCTGCCTTGCAGCGAGCCACACCCGACCGGCTTCGGCATTGGCGACTGTTGCGTCCATATCGAGGCCGCTGAACATCTCCCGTGCCTTATCCTCGTCCGAAGGCGTGCCGCCCTGCGGCGACAGAAAATCAACCGCAAGCGCCCTGAACCCCGCAAGCGCCACGCGTCTTGCCACATCGCGGATATGGTCGTTCAGGCCCCGGTTTTCATGGATGACGATGACCGAGCCAATGGGGCCGGAAACCGATTTCGGCGTGACGAGATAGCCCTTCATCTCGCCACCGGGGGCGGGATAGGTCACCTCTTCCGCAACGATACCCGCATCATCAGGCGCGACGATTGCCGCACGGGCGCTGTTGGCCGAAAGAAGCGGCGCGATTGCGGCAGCAGCTGCGCCGGACCCGGCAAGCAGGCTGAGCTTTTCCATGAATTTGCGGCGATCGAGGCTGAGATGGGTATATTCATCGTAAGCGTCGATCATGGCCTGCGTAATCTTCGGCTTGTCGTCCATCGCTCTCTTCTCCCTGAACGCGCAGATGCACAGGGAGGATAGCGCAGATCGTCGCCCGGTGAACAAGCGGCGGCACACTTTTGCGTGAGCGCCGCCGCTGGTCATCTGTCTCAGGCGGCAAGGTCCACGACGATACGGCCGTCGATCTTGCCCTCTTCCATGCGACGGAAGATGTCGTTGATGTTTTCGAGTTTGTCCCAGGAGAAGTGAGCGGCTACCTTGCCTTCACCAGCGAAGGAAAGCGCCTCCTCCAGATCCTGCCGCGTGCCGACGATGGAGCCACGCACCGTGATGCGCTTCAGCACCGTTTCGAAAACCGGAATGGAGATGAAGCCCGGCGGCAGGCCAACAAGTGCCATCGTGCCCTTGGAGCGCAGGAAACCGTAGGCCTGCTCCATGGCTTTGGGCGAAACCGCCGTCACGAGCGCGCCGTGGACGCCGCCGGTCGCCTTCTGCACCTGTTCCACCGCATCCGGCGCCCGACCGTTGACGGTGAAATCCGCGCCCAGCTTTTTCGCAAGCTCCAGCTTGTCGTCATAAATATCGGCGGCAACGACATGCATGCCCATGGCCTTGGCATATTGCACGGCCATATGACCAAGCCCGCCAATGCCCGATATGACCACCCATTCGCCGGGCCTCACTTCGGTTTCCTTGAGACCCTTGTAGACGGTGACACCGGCGCAGAGCACGGGTGCAGCGGGGCCGAATTCCAGATTGTCGGGAAGTCGGCCAACGAATTTCGGATCGGCAAGCCCGTATTCCGCAAAGCTGCCATTGACGGAATAACCCGAGTTCTTCTGACTTGGGCAAAGAGTTTCCCAGCCGGTACGGCACGGAATGCAACATCCGCAGGCGGTATAAAGCCACGGCGTGCCGGCGCGGTCGCCTTCCTTGATGCCGGTCACGCCAGCGCCGATCTTGGCGACGTAGCCGACGCCTTCATGGCCGGGGATGAATGGTGGATTGGGTTTGACCGGCCAATCGCCCGTTGCGGCGTGCAGGTCCGTGTGGCAAATGCCGGTCGCCTTGTAATTGATGAGAATTTCACCCGGGCCGGGATCCGGTATCGCCACTTCCTCGATGGTCAGCGGTTTGCCAAATGCGCGGACAACCGCGGCCTTCATTGTTTTAGCCATGACATACTCCCTAATCTCTGCTCGCCTGAAATTGTCGACGGCGAGGCAGAGACTACCGGGGATGGGGCGTCACGGAATTGACCCATCGCAAATCGCAGCATTTTAGAGGCGCGATTGTCTCACTTATGAAGCAACCTTACGGTGCCATCTCACTCCAGCGCCAACCAGATGGCGAGCCAGCCCCAGAGGCAGACGAGAAGCGCGAAACCAATCGCGAACAATGGCGCACGATAACGCAGACGGTTGCTGGTGACGTGAACGAAGGAGTGCGCATAACGGGAAATCACGAACAGCCAGGCCAGAACGACGGTAACGATAT
Organism: Agrobacterium sp. CG160-95; assembly: GCF_053521725.1. Lineage (NCBI taxonomy): Bacteria > Pseudomonadati > Pseudomonadota > Alphaproteobacteria > Hyphomicrobiales > Rhizobiaceae > Agrobacterium > Agrobacterium sp. CG160-95. Next base: position 823,316 of record NZ_JBNWDU010000001.1, read on the forward strand.
TGTCCGCGTCGGTAATATAAAGCAGCAGGCAGACGGGGTGGAAGAGAACCGGAAGCTCGAACTGGTTGGCAATGTTTCGGTTGACCAGATAGCTTTCGCGCCCTTCCTGTCCCGTATCGCGATATCTGAGCGCGGTATCACGGTCCGTCAGCGTGTATTTTTTGCGGCGGTAAAGCAGTAGGGCGTAAAGAACGAACACGAGAAATGCATGGGCTATCATCGGCCAGAACATTGCGGTCGTTGGTGACATGCTTTCTCCTCCAATCACAATAACGCTCCCCGATCCGGCATGAATCGGGGAGCGCCAAATACTGAGACTATGTTGTTGCGGATTCGGCTCGAAAGATCAAACCGCGCCGGGGTAGTTCGGGCTTTCGCGGGTGATCGTCACGTCATGGGCGTGGCTTTCGCGCAAGCCCGCGCTGGAAATGCGCACGAACGTGGCGCGCTCCTGGAATTCCTTGATCGTGCCGCCGCCGACATAACCCATGGCAGCCTTCAGGCCACCGGCCAGCTGGTGCAGGACGCCGGAGACCGGACCCTTATAGGGAACCTGACCTTCGATACCTTCCGGAACGAGCTTCAGCGTGTCGCGCACTTCCGCCTGGAAATAACGGTCGGCGGAGCCGCGCGCCATGGCGCCAACGGAACCCATGCCGCGATAGGCCTTGAAGGAACGGCCCTGATAGAGGAACACTTCGCCCGGGCTTTCATCCGTGCCGGCCAAAAGCGAGCCGATCATGACGGCGGAGGCGCCGGCGGCAATAGCCTTCGCCAGATCGCCCGAGAACTTGATGCCGCCATCGGCGATGACAGGAATATCTGCAGCATTGGCCACTTCGACCGAGGCCATGATCGCAGCAAGCTGCGGAACGCCAACGCCGGCGACGATACGGGTGGTGCAGATGGAACCGGGGCCGATACCGACTTTGACGCCATCGGCGCCGGCATCGATCAGTGCCTTGGTGCCGTCAGCGGTCGCAACATTGCCGGCGATGATGCGAACGGAGTTCGACATCTTCTTGACCACCGAAACGGCATCGAGCACGCGCTGCGAATGGCCATGCGCGGTATCGACGACCAGAAGGTCAACACCGGCATCGATGAGGCGTTCTGCGCGCTCGATGGCATCGGCACCGACGCTGATGGCGGCAGCGGCGCGAAGACGGCCCTGCGCATCCTTGGTGGCGTTGGGGTTGAGCTGCGACTTCTCCATATCCTTGACGGTGATGAGGCCGACGCAATTGCCCTTTCCATCCACCACCAGCAGCTTTTCAATGCGGTGCTTGTGCAACAGACGGCGCGCTTCCTGCTGATCGACGCTGCTTTCCTTGACCGTAACAAGGTTTTCGCGGGTCATCAGTTCATAGATCTTCTGCTGCGGATCGGATGCGAAACGCACGTCGCGGTTTGTCAGAATGCCGACGAGACGGCCATTCTTGTGGCCGCCTGCACCGCCGTTTTCAACCACCGGAATGCCGGAAATGCCGTGCGCCTTCATCAAAGCCTGTGCTTCTGCCAGCGTGGCATCCGGGCCGATGGTGACCGGGTTGACGACCATGCCGCTCTCGAACTTCTTTACCTGCCGGACTTCTTCGGCCTGTTCGATGGGGGTAAGGTTGCGGTGGATGACGCCGATGCCGCCGGCCTGCGCCATGGCGATCGCAAGGCGGCCTTCCGTGACTGTGTCCATGGCGGAAGAGAGGATCGGCAGGTTGAGATCGATATCACGGGCAATGCGGGTGGCGATATTCGTCTGTCCCGGCATAACCTCGGAATGTCCGGGTTGCAGCAACACATCGTCAAATGTGAGAGCGTCCAAACCAGTGGGTGTTTGAATGATGCGTGCCATGACCAAATTCCTTCATAATGAAAATGCGTGGCCGTCCCGGAACGAAAAGTTCACCCCGGCGCCCTGCAAGGATTGCTTGGAAGTTGGCGAGGGCTGGTAACACGTTCATGACAGGAAGGAAATAGAAAAAACCCGGAATGACCTTCCGGGCTTATTCTGTTGCTGCGTTGCAGCAGGCGTTAAAGAGCGTCCTGTGGATCCCTGTTCCGCACGACGCGCTTTAACTGCTTGTTTTTACGCATGTCGTTATCGCAAAACCGCTTAACGCTTTTGCGCGATATGCATCAGATGTCGAACTGGTAGGACTTCGGCACGAAACGGTACCCCGTATCCAGCTTTTCCGCGTAACCGACAGCCGGGAAAGGCATGTGATAGCCGAGGAACGGCAGCCGGTCCGTGGCGATCATGTCGTAGACCTTCTTGCGGGTTGCAGCGGCGGCCGCCTTGTCCATGTCGAACTTCACTTCCCAATCCGGCTTTTGCAGCGACAGGACGAAATGGTTGGCCGTATCAGCCGTCAGGATCAGCTGCTTGCCTTCCGATTCGACACGGAAGATCATGTGGCCCGGCGAATGGCCAAACGCCGCAATGCCGGTGATGCCGGAAACCACGTCAGCGCCGTCGCCGATGAAGGTCGCCTTTTCCGCCAGCGGTTTGACGTTGGCGATGACGCCCTTCTGGCCGCCTTCGGCAGGCGTGCCAACCCGCTTCTCGTCCGTCCAGAAATCATATTCCGCCTGGCCGAAAACATAACGCGCCTTGGGGAAGGCCGGCGCGCCCTTTTCCATCAATCCGCCAATGTGGTCTCCGTGCATATGGGTCAGCACCACCACGGTCACGTCGTCAGGAGAGTAACCGGCAGCCGCCATGCCTTCGATAAGACGGCCATTACCAGCGCCACGGCCGGACTCGCCGAAACCCGTGTCGAACAGCACGAGGTCCGTGCCGGTATTTACGAGAACCGGCGAGAAGGAATTGACGAATTGCTCCTTAGGCAGAAAATTGTCTTCCAGCAGCTTGCCGACGGTTTCCGCCGACTGATCGGTGCCGAAGGTCTCGCCCGGATTGGGCGCGGCGCGCGCGCCGTCTTTCACGACAAGCACTTCGAAATTACCAAGCTTGAAGCGATTGGTTTCAGGCGGCATGGCGTGTTTAATCTCCATGGAAGTTTGCGGCTGGTTCGTCTGCGCCGTTGCGGTGCGCGCCATCAGAAGCGGCGCGCCGAGAACGCTTGCTCCCGCCACACCGATAAGGCCGCGTCTGCTCATGCTCAAGGATTGAGTCATCATTTTTCTCCCGATTCTCGCCAATGTCACTTTGCCCAACGGACAATAGAGCGAGAAAGTTGCAAGAAAACCGGCCTCACGCAGGTTTGATCGGAACTTCAGAAATTGATAATTAACGTGTTGGCAAGTCGGCCCATCAGGCGTAGGAGGAACTGCGATACCATTGTCGCAGCGGAGAGCCGCAGGCAGCCTCATGAACCGCATCATTCCCCTGATCCTGGCAGTCGCTCTCTTCATGGAGCAGATGGACTCCACCGTCATCGCCACATCGCTTCCGGCCATCGCGGCCGATCTCCACGTGGGTCCGATCACGCTCAAGCTCGCACTGACGGCCTATATGGTGTCGCTGGCGATTTTCATTCCGATCAGCGGCTGGATGGCCGACAAATACGGCGCGAAGAAAATCTTCCGTTTCGCCATCGGCGTCTTCGTCGTCGGTTCGATCTGCTGCGCAGTCTCGTCATCGGTATTCGAATTCGTCGTTTCGCGCTTCCTGCAAGGCATGGGCGGGGCTATGATGACGCCTGTCGGCCGCCTCGTCCTCCTGCGGACGACGCAACGCAGCGAGCTGGTTTCCGCCATGGCGCTTTTGACGATACCGGCGCTTGTCGGGCCTCTGACCGGCCCGCCGATCGGCGGCTTCATCACCACCTATTTTTCATGGCACTGGATTTTCCTCATCAACGTGCCCATCGGCGTCATCGGCATCTGGCTGTCGACGATCTTCCTGCCGGAAATCGAGACCACCAATCCGCCACCGATGGACGGCAAGGGTTTCGTGTTATCCGGTCTTGCAGCATCGGGCGTGGTTTTCGGCGTGTCGGTAGTCAGCCTTCCGGCACTGCCGCCCGCCATCGGCATCGCCTCGACGGTCATCGGTTTCATCTGCGGCTTTCTTTATGTGCGCCACGCGGCAAACCACCCTGCCCCCATTCTGGATTTCCGCATTTTCCGCAACCCGACATTCCGGGCGGCCACCGTTGGCGGCACCGCCTTCCGCATTTCCACGGGCGCCATTCCCTTCCTGATGCCGTTGATGTTGCAGATCGGTTTCGGGCTCAACCCGTTTCAGTCAGGCATGATCACCTTTGCCGGGGCAATCGGCGCGATCACCACGAAATTCATGGCCAAGCGGGTCTTTGCCGCAACGGGGTTCAGATCAACGCTGATCGGAGCCGGCATCGTCGGAGCCTTCACGACGCTCGCCAACAGCTTCTTCACGCCGGAAACGCCTTACCCACTTATCATGATCTGCCTGGTCACGGCGGGCTTTGCCCGTTCCTTCTTCTTTACCGGATCCAACGCGCTCAGCTATTCCGATATAGACGACAGCCAGGCAAGTCAGGCAACTTCGATGGCATCCGTGCTGCAACAGATCAGCCTTGCGCTCGGCGTGGCTTTCGCAGCCGCCATCCTGGAAGTCAGCAGCATGTTATCCGGCTCGCATCTGCAGCTCGCCGATTTCCACGTTGCCTTCACCATCGTGGCGCTCGTTTCGCTGTTTGCAATCGTGCCGATCATCCGCATGGACGCGCAAGCGGGCGCGGCCGTTTCCGGCCACCGCGGCAAGGTCTCGCAACCGGCAGAGTGATTAGTCTTCGTCCGCCTCATCCACGTGCATAACGGACTGCGTTTCGGCTGTCCGGCCCTTGAAATGCTTGGCGAGCAGGAACATTTCGACCGATTCCGAGCGCGAGGACGCCGGCTTGATATGCAGGACCTGCTTGAAGTTCTTCTTCAGCATGTCGAGCAATGCCTTTTCCGTGCCGCCCTGGAAGGTCTTGGCGAGGAAATGGCCGCCTTCCGCCAGCACCTGAACCGCGAAATCGGCCGCGACTTCGCAAAGATGCATGGTGCGGATGTGGTCCGTCTTCTGGTGGCCCGTGGTTGGTGCCGCCATGTCGGACAGTACCAGATCCGGCGTGCCGCCAACGGCCTCCATCAACTGGTCCGGTGCGGTCGGATCGAGGAAGTCGAGCTGCAGGATCTTCACGCCGGGGATGGGATCGATTTCGAGAAAATCGATAGCGGCGACGCGGATATCATCCTCCGTGGAATCGGTAACCTTAGAAGCGATCTGCGACCAGCTTCCGGGTGCCGCACCAAGGTCGATGATGCGGGTGGCGCCCTTCAGGATTTGGTGCTTGTCGTTGATTTCCAGAAGCTTGAAGGCGGCGCGGGCGCGATAGCCTTCAAGCTTTGCGCGCTGCACATAGGGGTCGTTGATATGACGTTCCAGCCAGCGGCGCGATGAGGCCTTGAGCTTGGTCTTCTTGACCTTCTGACCGATCTTTCGGCCGGTGCGATTGGTGCTTGTGGGCGCCTTGCTCATGTCAAACCTTCCGTTCTGTCCTGCCGTGCCATCTGCATGCGCCTTATCCGGTTACGCCGCCATGCGCCGTCATCCGCCATCATATCCGTCAACAGGCCTTCGCGCAGCCCGCGATCGGCCACACGCATGCGCCGCGCCGGCCAGCGACGGCGAATGGCCTCGAGGATGGCGCAGCCGGCCAGAACCAGATCGGCCCTGTCAGGACCGATGCAGGCATTGGCGGCGCGGCCGGCAAAATCCCATGCCAGAAGCTTGTCCTGCATCGCCGTCACCTCGGTATCTGAAAGCCAGAGGCCATCCACCTTGCGGCGATCGTAGCGCGGCAGGTCGAGGTGAACGCCCGCAAGCGTCGTCACCGTACCCGAGGTTCCGATCAGGTGAAAATCCTCGTGATGCGCAAGCGGCGCCAGAGGCGGGCACTGGAAGGCATCCAGCAGCCCTTCGACTTCCCGCACCATGGCGGCAAACACATCCGGCGTCACATCGCGGCCGCCATGGCGTTCCGAGAGGGTAACAACGCCGACCGGCAACGATGTCCAGTGGGTGATGTGGTTGGCGAGCCGGTTGGAACGGTTTTCGCCGACCTTGATGACCGCGATTTCCGACGATCCACCGCCTATATCGAACAGCACCACCGAACGGGCTTCACGCCCGACCAGGGAGGCGCAACCCGAAACGGCGAGACGCGCTTCCGTCTCGCGGCTGATGATCTCAAGCTTGAGCCCGGTTTCCCGGGTAACCCGCTCCAGAAACTCCTCGCCATTGGTTGCTGCCCGGCAAGCTTCGGTGGCGATGAGGCGCATACGCCTGATCGGGCGTCCAGCAAGTTTCGAGGAGCAGACCTTGAGAGCCTCCACCGCGCGATCCATGGCATCGTCTGAAAGACGGCCGGTCGATACCAGCCCCTCGCCCAGCCGGACGATGCGCGAAAAGGCATCGACGACCCGGAACTGGCCGGGCCGTGTCGGCTGCGCGATCAGCAGTCGGCAATTATTGGTTCCGAGATCGAGCGCCGCATACATGTCCGTTGCGAATTCGGAGCCATGCTCGTGATGGCGGGCGCCGTGACGGGCGGACATTTCGGATTGTTGCCGGTGCGGTTCCTGAGCCGTCCCATTGGCGCGACCGTTCTGCTTACCGACATGTCGGGGCGCATGGGAGGGAACCAGCGGGCGACCCTGCGGATCGCGGCTGCGCGGATCACGGTGAGCCCGCTTGCGGTTACGCGACTTGCGACCACCGGCAGGCGGCACGGAGGATGGATTGGTGGCATCCGTTGCGACGACAGCCTCTGGCTGTTCACTGGCAGCAGGCGGCGTCTGATGGGAGGTGCCTTTGCCACGGGAACGCCGACGCCGCTTTCTTTTGCGCGGTTCGGCATCCGGCTCGAGAGCCGATACATAGGGGGAACCGGCCGGAACATCCGCGGCAACATCATGCAACAGCACAGCAACGTCACGGGGTTTACCGTCACGCCTGTTTTTCTTGCCACGACGGGATCGCTTCGCTTTCCCTTTGTTTGCCACCGACGCCCCTTGTTCCGACGGCTTTGGGCCGTTTCCGGGGTCGATCACTGTCTTGTCCATTTCGCCGCGCACAAGCGTAGACGCTATGCTGCTGGCTTTCATAAGGTTTCGTTGGGCGGACAATACCAGCGCAAGAGATTTTAGCCAAATGGTTTTTGGAAGGGAGGAAACCGCACAGTCGACGCGCAGCAAAGACATGCGTTTGCGATAACCCAAATCGGGTTTGAAATCGCTGCAATGATTTTCAGGAATTTTAGGAAATTGGAGATGGTACGGTTGGGGGGTCTCGAACCTCCGACCTCAGGTGCCACAAACCTGCGCTCTAACCAACTGAGCTACAACCGCACATCAAACGCCGAACCGGCGCCACGGGGGGTGACATAAAAGGTGTTTTCGCTATTTGCAAGTCCTTCAGCGAATTTTGCGAAAAAAGGCTTGGAAAGGCAAGCCGTTTTCATGGCGCCAGAGCTGGCAACAGTCGATAGCCGGGTATACCGCTTGCAATCTGGAACGGGGCCAGAACGGGTCTCGCCGGGCCTGTTCATGTTAACTCTATTTGGCGATTCATTCAGGCGGCGGTGGACCGCGCCGCCCTGTGAAGTTATTTAAAATTCTGTTAACGTGGTGCCTCAGCGGGTTTACGTTTCAGCTTCATGAGGAAGCCGAAAGCCTCGCAAGGTCCGGTAGTGCCAGAATAGGTTTCGACATGCCCGCCGTCCAGTATCCCTTTATCGATATCGCAGTGCATGAACGGGTGCGCGAAGGTTTCGGGCGCGGCGAGGCGATGGCTTTGTTCTCGCTCGATCTTCAGAGCGCGCTCTGGGCCAATGGGCGCGGTGCAGCGCTGTTCGGCACGCCGATGGTCTATGATTTTCTGGAACAGGGGCCCAAACGGCAGGACGTGACCTTCCGGCAGCTGGCCGCGACGGCGGCGCGTCTTTCGAAGACCGGCGACAGCCTGTCGTTTACCATTCGTATCAATGCGGGCTTCCGCAGCCTTGCCGTTACCGCCAAGGCGGAAATCATCGAGGCCGAACCGGGCCAGCCTGCTATTCTGTTTTCCGCCCTCACCGATCAGACCGCACCTGACACGGCGGAATGCGCAAGGCGCATGATTGAAGGCTTTGACGATCCCGATATCCATATCGCTGTCATCAATGGCGATAACGAGGTCGTTGCCGCTTCGGCCAAGTTTGCGTCGCTCGGCATCACGCCGCATACGGCAAAGACGCTGGTTAGGATGGCCGCAGGTCAGGCTGGCCACCTCGTCAAACGGCCCGTGCCGACCGGCAAGGGTTACATGCCCGCCGCCGCCGGCCAGATCACGACATCGCCAGAACTCAATCTGTTGTTCGTGGTCGAAACCGCGCTCGGGACACTCGATCCCGTTAACGGCTTTGCCGAAGACAAGCCGCAAGAAGCACCGGCCGCCGCCCAACCGGCTTTGCCGGTTGCCGAGACCGCGCCTGTTGCCGCAACGGCCGCCTCGTTCGATTCCGTGCTCGACGCCGTCGCCGGGATAGAAGATGTGGAGGACGTGCCGGAACTGCCTTCCGACGTCGAAGACGAAGTGACGGTGGAACAGGATGAGGAAACCGTCCTGCCATTGCTTGCAGCAGAAGAAGAAACGGATGCTCCGGCGGATGTCCCGCTGGAGGATGCCGATACGGCTGCGAATGCGGCTATGACGGACGATATTGCCGATCTCTTCGAACTGGATGCGGATGAGGCAGAGGTTCCGGCAGCTGGTCAGGCTTCCAGCGAAGACCATACCGAACAGGCCCCGGACGTGGAGCGCGCAGAGGCGGAAGATGAGGTCGCTGAAACAATAGCGGCGCAGGACGCTGCACCCGTTGAAGAGGATCTCCCGGCGGTCGTGGAACCGACCGACGAACCCCGGCCTTTTGTCTTCAACGCCGGTGCGCGTGCATCCCGTTTCGTCTGGAAAATCGATGCCGAGGGCCGCTTCAGCTCGATCTCGCACGAATTTGCGGAGGCTGTGGGCGCGAAGGCGGCAGCTGTCGAAGGCATGAGTTTTGCCGATGTGGCGGCACTGTTCAATCTCGATCCGGAAGGCAAGATTCGCGAGCTTCTCGGCCGCCGTGATACCTGGTCTGGCAAGACGATCTATTGGCCGGTTGAAGGCACGTCTCTCATGGTGCCGATCGATCTCGCCGCCCTTCCCACCTATACGCGCTCGCGCGAATTTGACGGTTTCCGTGGTTTCGGCATCGTGCGGCTGGCCGATGCCGCAGAGGATCCGCACGCTACCGGCCTCACCTTCCTGCACGGCGAAGACACCCTTCAAACTGAGGTTTTGCCGCAGCCGGCTGCCGAGGATGAAGACGAGGAATTGCTGGCTTTTCTCGATGAGCTCGATGAGGAAACCCCGGCCGCTGAAGATGCGCCAGCCGAGATTTCGGACGAAGAGCGGCCCCACGATTACAGCCCGCCGGAATTCGAAGTGCCGGCCTTGGAAATCGTACCGACCCCGAAACCAGAGCCGGAGCCAACCTACTCCGACAAGGTCGTCCATCTGGAAGAGCGCCGCTGGCGCTCCCGCGAGGGCCTGACCGCAGGCGAGCAGGCCGCCTTCCGCGAAATCGGCCGGACGCTGGCACCCGTAGATGCCGTTTCAGACGAAGGCCCGAAGGCGGAAGAAGACGCTCCTTCTACCGATCCCGATGCACAGCATATCCAAGACGATATCGACGCGGTAACGCAGGTGGACCTGCCGCCCGTGCTGGAAGAAGACGTTAATGTCGCAGAACCGGCTGAGGAAGACGATCTCTTCGCGGACTATGTTCGCGGCGAACGTCCTGCGGCCACTAACAAGCCTGCCGATGAAATCCAGATCGAAGAAAAGACAGTCGCCTTCACCGAGGTGGTACCGGCGGCCGATATCGCCGCTGCGATGGTTAGCCCACCGCTGCGCCCCGCCGATGCGCTGAGCGCCGAAACGCTGGACCAGATGCCCGTGGCACTGCTGGTGCATGCCGGTGACAGGCTGATCCATGCCAATCCGGATTTCCTGCGGCTGACGGGCTACGGCTCTCTTGATGAATTGGACGAGGTCGGTGGACTGGAAGCCCTGCTGCAACGGCAGGAGCTTGAGGATATGCCTGATAACGAAGGCGGCATGGTCGTCGTCAGCGCCGAAAATGACATCATTCCGGTCAAGGCACGGCTGCAGTCCATCCGCTGGGAAGACACCAAGGCGCTGATGCTGTCGCTGGTTCCGCTGGAAGAAAAGCAGGCACCGGTTACGGCAGCCAACGAGAATACGTCAGCGGCCGAAACCGCGAATGCCGACACAGGCAGCGTTTCCGTATTGCAGGGCGAAGTCGAAGAACTGCATTCCATTCTGGAAACGGCAACGGATGGCGTGGTGCTTTTGGGAGACGACGGCGAAATCCGTTCGCTCAATCGCTCCGCCAGTGCGTTATTCAACTACGACAATGGCGAAATCGCAGGAAAGCCCTTCGTTACCCTGTTTGCGCATGAGAGCCAGCGCGCGGTGCTGGACTATCTTTCCGGCCTTGCCAATAACGGTGTCGCCAGCGTGCTGAACGATGGCCGCGAGGTGATTGGCCGCGAGGCATCCGGCGGTTTTCTGCCGCTGTTCATGACGATCGGGCGGCTCAAATCCTCGCACGGCTATTGCGTGGTCATCCGTGACATCACCCAGTGGAAGCGCACGGAAGAAGAGTTACGCAACGCCAAGCGCGCGGCGGAAACCGCCAATGCGCACAAGACCGATTTTCTTGCGCGTGTCAGCCACGAAATCCGCACGCCTCTCAACGCCATCATCGGCTTTGCGGACATGATGGCGACCGAGCGTTTCGGGCCGATCGGTCATCCGCGTTATGTGGAATATTCCAATGATATCGGACGTTCGGGCCGGCATGTGCTCGATATCGTCAACGACCTCCTGGACATCTCCAAGATCGAAGCCGGGCAGATGGATGTCGATTTCATCGCGGTTCCGCTGAACGAGACGGTGGCCGAGGCGGTCTCGCTGGTGCAACCGCAGGCCAACAATCAGCGTGTCATCATCCGCACGGCGCTTTCGCAATCCGTTCCACAGATCGTTGCCGACCTGCGCTCTATCAAGCAGATCGTGCTCAACATCCTGTCGAACGCCATCCGCTTCACGCCATCAGGCGGCCAGATCGTGGTTTCCACCGCCTATGAGGCCAATGGCAGCGTCGCGCTGCGTATCCGCGACACCGGCATCGGCATGACCCGGGCTGAGCTGGAACAGGCCATGAAGCCGTTCCGGCAGGTGGCGTCATCGGGCAAGCGCGTGCGCGGCGATGGCACCGGGCTCGGCCTTCCCTTGACCAAGGCGATGGTGGACGCCAACCGTGCGAACTTCTCCATCACCTCGACACCGAACGAGGGAACGCTGGTGGAAATTACCTTTCCGTCGCAGCGGGTTCTTGCCAACTGAGGCCATGCGGGCGTAGCAATGCGGAAACCGCCGGCTAAACGGACAGCCGGTTGAGGCTTTCGCAGGACATCAGGCTGGCATTTCCATGACGGTTTCCATTCCGGCAACAAGACGCGTTTCATTGTTGCCCATCACGGCGATCATCGTTGCAGCCATCGCCGCCATGCCTGTTCTGGCGGTCTTCTGGCTGGCGCTGACCGGCAGCACGGAAGGATGGCAACACCTTCTAGCCAATGTTCTGCCGCGCGCCGGGTTGCGCACCTTCCTGCTGCTGGCGATGACGGCCGCAACGACGGCATTGTTCGGCATTGTCTGCGCCTGGCTCGTCACCACATTCGAATTCCCTTTGCGGCGGGTATTATCGGCGGCACTTGTCCTGCCGCTCGCCATCCCCTCGTATCTGGCAGCCTATGCTTTCGGCGAGTTCCTCGATTTCACCGGCCCGGTACAAAGCGCCCTTCGCGCCGCCTTCGGCTATCACAGCATCCGCGACTACTGGTTTCCGGACGTACGCTCGCTTGGCGGCGCCGTGGTGGTTCTGAGTTCGGTGCTTTACCCTTATGTCTATCTCTCGGCCCGCGCCGCCTTTTCCATGCAGGGACGGTTTGCGGCCGAAGCTGCGCGGACACTTGGTGCGAAACCGCTTGGCGTATTCTTTTCCGTTCAATTGCCGATGGCGCGGCCGGCGATCGCTATCGGTCTTTCGCTGGTTCTGATGGAAACGCTGAACGATATTGGCGCTGTCGAATATCTCGGTGTCCAGACGCTGACTTTCACGATTTACGAGACCTGGCTCAATCGCGGCAATCTTGCCAATGCGACACAGATCGCCGCCGTCATTCTGCTCATCGTTGGTGCGTTGATCTTCATCGAACGCAATGCCCGCGAAAAACAGCGCTTTGCCGCTCCAAAAGCCACGACCATGGCGCAACGCCACCGGTTGAAAAGCCTTCGCGGCTGGCGGCGCTGGTCTGCAAGCCTCTTCTGCATCGTTCCCGTGGCGAGTGGTTTCCTCATTCCCGTCATCGTTCTTGGCGGTTACGCCGCAAAAAGGCTGGATGCGCTGTTTGCGCCGAAGCTGCTGAAAGCACTCGGTCACAGTCTCGAGGTCTCGCTTTCCGCCGCCTTCGTCACCCTGATTGCGGCTTTCGTATTTTCCTATGCCATCCGCACCGAGCGCTCGCGCACGTCAAAGGTGGCCGCGCGACTTGGCTCCATGGGATATGGCGTGCCGGGAACGGTGCTCGCCATCGGCGTGCTCATTCCCCTGGCCGGTCTCGACAATCACGTCGACGGGTTTGTCCGCTCCCACTTCGGATTTTCGAGCGGCCTGCTGCTGTCAGGCACTGCCTTTGCCATCATCTACGCCCATTCGGTGCGCTTCATGACCATGGCGGAGGGAACGCTTGATGCCGGGTTCCAGAAGCTCTCGCCGCATATTGACATGGCCTCGCGAACGCTTGGGCGCAACCGGTTGCAGACACTGTTCAAGGTGCTGTTGCCGAATATGCGGCCTGCGGCGCTGACAGCCTTTCTTTTGGTACTGATCGAATCCATGAAGGAGCTGCCGGCGACGATCCTGCTGCGGCCCTTGGGCTTCAACACGCTCGCCACGCTGGTCTATGAAGACGCGTCCCGCTCAAGGGTGCAGGATGCCGCCGTGCCGGCGATCATCATCATCATTGCCGGGCTTATCCCCGTGCTTCTCGTGTCGAAATCGATGGATCATCCGGAAAACCGCTGAAGGCAACCCGCATGGCGACAAAAAGAAAGGCGGCCTCTCGGCCGCCTGTATTAGTTGTGCTTTTTTAACGAGAGAAAGGGGGACAACCTCGCCATATGGAAATTATCAATCCCGGCTATCTAAAGTTTGACAGCCCTGCGTTGGGATTTACTTTCCGCCAACTCCTATTAACAAGCGGTTAAAACCAAAATCGATCAATTACCGACGATAATTCCTATTTTGAGACCGTAAAAGTCAAAAACTAAATTACAGGTTTCTAATTTTATCGACGCCTCAACAGTAACGCGTAGAAATCGGAGAGGAATATTCGATCAGTTGCGCGCGGCTGCGTGTTCGTCCTTCATCCGCTGGAGTTCCGTGCGTTTGGAGGCGATGGAAGCGACAATCACGCCGATTGTGACAAGCCCGATAAGGATCGTGCAGATGGCGTTGATCTCAGGTGTGACACCGAGACGAACCTGCGAATAAATCTTGATCGGCAGCGTCGTCGCACCTGGACCAGTGGCGAAACTTGCGATCACGAGATCATCGAGCGACAGCGTAAACGCCAGCATCCAGCCGGCGATGACGGCCGGGAAGATCAGCGGCAGGGTAATTTTGAAGAAGGTCTTGACCGGCGGGCAACCGAGATCGAGCGCTGCTTCCTCGAGGCTGCGATCAAAGGTCAACAGACGCGACTGCACGACGATTGCCACATAACACATGGTGAAGGTGGTGTGGGCGATGACTACCGTCCAGAAGCCGCGATCCACCCCAACAGCCACGAACAGCAAAAGCAGCGACAGACCGGTAATGACCTCCGGCATGACGAGCGGCGCATAGATCATGCCCGAAAACAGCACGCGTCCCGGAAAGCGCGCAAAGCGCGTCAGAGACAGCGCCGCCAGCGTTCCGAGGATGGTGCCGATGGTGGCGCTCAAAATACCGACACGAAGCGTCACCCAGGCTGCATCCATCAGCCCCTGGTTCGACCACATGGACTTGTACCATTGCAGCGAAAATCCGCCCCAGACGGTGACCAGCTTAGAGGCATTGAAGGAATAAACGATCAGGATGATGATCGGGATATAGAGAAAGGCAAAACCGAGGGTCAGGACGGTGATGTCGAATTTTCCGCGTTTCATGGCCTCACCCGACTTTCTTCTGCTGGTTCTGGAAGATGGCGATGGGCACCACCAGCAACAGTAGAAGCAGCACCGCAACGGCGGATGCCAGGGGCCAGTCGCGGTTGCCGAAGAATTCCGTCCAGAGCGTCTTGCCGATCATCAGCGTCTGCGCACCGCCAAGCAGATCGGGAATGACGAATTCGCCGGTTATCGGGATGAAACAGATCATCGACCCGGCCACCACGCCCGGAAGCGACAGCGGGAAGGTAATCTTCCAGAAGGCTTTCCAGGGCGGGCAACCCAGATCGGCCGCCGCTTCCAGAAGCGTATTGTCGAATTTTTCCAGCGCCGAATAAAGCGGCAGCACCATGAACGGCAGATAGGAATAGACGATGCCGATGAAGATCGCCGTCTCGGTGCGGAAGATATTGACCTGCTGGTCCGGCCCCAGAAAACCGAGCCATTGGAACAGCACCGTCAGCAGACCTTCGGGCTTCAGAATACCAATCCAGGCGTAAACGCGGATCAGGAACGAGGTCCAGAACGGCAGGATGACCAGCATCACCAGCGTGGGGCGGATGGATGACGGCGAACGCGCCATGGCAAGAGCCATGGGATAACCGATCAGCAACAGCAGGAAGGTGGAGATGAATGCGATGCGCAGCGACGAGAGATAGGCGTCGATGTAGAGCGGGTCTTCCGTCAGAAACAGGTAGTTTTCGAAATCCAGCTGCGAGAAGAATGCGCCAAGCTTCGAAAACCCTTCGAAGACTGGCGTATAGGGCGGCATGGATATCGCCGTATCCGAAAGCGATATTTTGAAAATGATAAAAAAGGGCGCTGCGAAAAACAGCATCAGCCAGAAATAGGGAACGGCGACGACCAGCCATCGCCAGGGACTTTGCCGGTTTTCAGGAGTGGTGATCGCCATAAAAGCCTCCCTCAGTGCGTTAGCACAAGACCGGAATCCTGTTTCCAGTTCAACCACACCATATCGCCGAAGGTGATCGGGCGATCCACGAGACGCGAGACATTCGCCTGCGCTGCACGGATGACACGGCCATCGGCAAGCTTGACGATGAACACCGAGAAGTCACCGAGATAGCCGATATCCCAGACTTCGCCATAAGCGGAATTGACGGCGCTGTCGGTGGGTTGATCGAGCGAGATGCGGACCTTTTCCGGGCGGATGGCGAAAGCCACCCGGCTTCCGGTGACAGCGGCACATTCCTGCTCCACGGCAACTGTCAGCCCGTCGCAATCGAGTGTCACCAGTCCCGGCTTGCCGATATCGGACGCGTTAGTGACGACGTTGGCGTCGAAAATATTGATGTCGCCGATGAAATCCGCCACGTAACGGCTGTTCGGCGCCTCGTAGATCTCGGCAGGCGTTGCCACCTGCACCACAATGCCCTTGTCCATGACCGCGATCCGGTCCGACACCGTCATTGCCTCTTCCTGGTCATGGGTGACGATCAGGAAGGTGAGGCCGAGATTGGTCTGGATGTCCATCAGCTCGAATTGGGTTTCCTCGCGCAGCTTCTTGTCGAGTGCACCGAGCGGTTCATCCAGCAAAAGCACCTTCGGCCGCTTGGCAAGCGAGCGGGCAAGCGCCACGCGCTGCCGCTGGCCGCCCGAAAGCTGGCTCGGCTTGCGCTTGGCAAACTCGCTGAGCTTGACGAGCCGCAGCATTTCCTCGACCCGCGAGGATATTTCTGCCTTGGGCAGACCGTCCTGCTCCAGACCGAAGGCAATGTTCTTCTCCACCGACATATGCGGGAAAAGGGCGTAGGACTGAAACATCATATTGGTCGGGCGCTTGTAGGGCGGCACGCCGGAAATATCCTTGCCCTGAAGGAGAATACGCCCATTGGTCGGTTCCTCGAAACCGGCCAGCATGCGCATCAGCGTGGTCTTGCCGCAGCCGGAAGGACCGAGCAGCGAAAAGAACTCCCGTTCGTAAATATCGAGCGTCAGATTATCGACGGCGACGAAATCGCCAAACCGCTTGGTGACGTTTTCAAACCGGATGAAGGGAACCGCATCGGGATTGTCCCAAGGGCTAAATTTGCGTTTGACCGGCCCCAGAGTTTTCGCCATTCACCCTACCCTCAAATCCCGTTGATTTTGTAGATTTGAGCATCGGATTTCCCGAAAACCGCGTCACACTTTTCGGTCCGATGCCATGAGGCGGGCAGCGCCGGCAGGTTGCGTGACCTGCCGGCAAGGTATCAGAGAAACAGGCCCGCCGGCCGTTTCTCAACCAGCGCGCGGAGCTATCAGCTACCGGTCTTTATCTGCGTCCAGACACGGTTCAAGACGCGCTGTTCCTTCGGTCCGTAGGGTGAGATGGTGAAGAGCTTCTTCATCGTCTCGGCATTGGGGTAGACCGCCGGGTTCTTGGCAACCGACGGATCCATCAGCGCCTGCGAGGCAAGGTTGCCGTTCGCATACTGAACATAGTTGGACGCCTTGGCGATGACTTCCGGGCGCATCAGGTAATTTATGAAAGTGTGAGCTTCCTCGACATTCTTGGCATCCGCCGGGATGGCAAGGTTGTCGAACCACATATAGGTGCCTTCCTTCGGGATGACGTAGTTCACCTCGACGCCGTTCTTGGCTTCTTCGGCACGCTTTTTCGCCTGAAGAATGTCACCCGACCAGCCGATCGTGATGCAGCTGTCGCCATTTGCCAGCTCGTCGATATAGGCGGAGGAGTTGAAGGTCTTCACAAAGGGACGGATCTTCGAATAGACGGCACCGCCCGCTTCCAGATCGGCCGTTTCCTTGCTGTCCGGGTTCTTGCCGAGGTAATTCATCGCGATGGCGAAGGTCTCGTCCGATGCATCGAGAATATTGATGCCACAGGATTTCAGCTTTTCGGCATTTTCCGGCTTGAAGAGAATATCCCAGCTGTCGACCGGAACATCACCGAGAGCCGCCTTCACCTTGGCGACGTTATAGCCGATACCTGTTGTGCCCCACATGTAGTTCACGGCATACTCGTTACCGGGGTCGTATTTCGCCAGACGCTCGGAGACATCCGGCCACATGTTCTTCAGATTCGGCAACTTGGACTTGTCGAGTTTCTGGAAAACACCGGCATTGATCTGGCGGGCAAGGAAGGGGCCAGTCGGCACCACCACGTCGTAGCCGGAGCTGCCGGCCAGAAGCTTCGTTTCCACGAGTTCGTTGCTGTCGAATACATCGTAAACGACCTTGATGCCGGTTTCCTTGTTGAAATCGGTAAGGATCGATTCGTCGATATAATCCGACCAGTTAAAGACGTGAACGACCTTCTCCTGGGCCATTGCCGAGCCTGCAGCAACGAGCGCCGTCGTGAGAGCCAAAGTGAAACGGAGCGAACGGTTTTTCATGATTTCTCCTGTTAACGCATCCTCGTGACGGAAGCGTGATCCCCTTTTTTAGTGAGACTAGAAAGGAAAACAAAAGGGAGCAAGCGGGAAATGTGCAGCACAGCATTTTCAACCGAATGTGTTCCACCGGAAAAAAAGTGATGCGAAACCTCTACTGGAAGTCGAAAACACTAAGACCGGTCACCATTTCGTCCAGGCCGAGCGGCCTCGTCAGCGGGGCCTCCGCCCGCGACAGACAGCCCTGCCTTTCACACAGCCGGCACGAGGGACCAATGGCAATGGTCGGCCCACCTGCGCCGGCAGCTCCATAAACCGTCTCCCCGGCCTGGGCGAGATCGCAGCCCAGAAGCACGGCCGTTCGCCGCACCCTTTCGCCGAAACCGGCCTGCGGGCCTTCAAGCGTGCGCGACACAGTCAGGAAGGCGTCACCGTCAGGCATCTCCACCGGCTCCACCAGCACCTGCCCCGGCTGGGCAAAAGCTGCGTGGATATTAAGACGCGGACAGAGGCCGCCAAACCGTGCCCTCGGGAAACCACCGGCGCCCGCAAGACGGAAACGGTTGCCGGCATTGTCAGTCTCCATCAAAAAGAACGGGATTGCCGCAGCCGTCGGCCTTTGTAGGCTGACGAGCCTGTTGGCGGCCTGCTCGAACGACACATTGAAGCGTGATCGCAGGACATCGAGATCGTATTTCGCGCGCTGGGCGGCACTCAAAAACGCACCATAGGGCATCATCAGGGCATGGGCGGCATAACGCGCCAGCTCGAAGCGGGCGATGCGCCGTGCCTCCTCCCCCTTCAGGCCAAGCGTCTCCAGCTCAGCGCCAATCTCCTCTCGAAGCGCCAGAAGACAGGTTTCCATCGCCATTTCCCTGAGCTGATCCGGCTGCGACAGGCGCTCGGACAAAAACAGCCGCATGGAATGGCGGTCATAACGCCGCCGCAGATTGGGCATGGCATGGACCGGCAGAGTTCTGACCACGATACCGTGGTTTTTCTGAAGCCATGCGCGAAGGCCCGCGGCGAGATCTTCGCCCGCCGACAATTGCTTGTGGAGTTCTTCTGCCGCCGCATCGATGGAATGGACATAGGCCGGCCGGTTTTCAAAGACGTGCCGCACCTCGTCTATCGGCAGGCGGGTGGAGGAAAGCGCCGTCTCATGTCCTTCGCGCGCCAGAAGATCCGAGAGGTCGGAAAGGCGCTGCGCCTGTTCCCGATACGCCCTGTACAGCTTGACGACGCCACTTGCCGCATTGGGCGCGGCATCTGCCACCTCGATCAGCTCCTGCGGCGACGGCACCTCGCCCACCAAGAGCGGATCGGCGAAGACCTCTCGCAATTGCCCGGCGGAACCGGCACTCTCGCCTTGCAGGTCGTCCAGACCCACCTTGTAGACTGAAGCGAGCTTCAAGAGCAGCTGCACGGTCAGCGGCCGCTGATTGCGCTCGATGAGATTGAGGTAGGAAGGCGAGATTGCCAGCGCCTCGGCCATGGCCGTTTGCGTCAGGGCCAGACCATTGCGAATACGACGTACGCGCGGGCCAGCAAAAATCTTGTTTTCCGACACAGCCTCAACCTCACATCGAAAGACTCATACAAGTCTGTTACAAAATCGCCGGGCATGAGGCTTTTACAAAATTTACAATTTTACAGCTCCACCCTGTCATTCACACTACAGCATAACCTCTTTCAAGTCACTGTTTTTATGTTTCTTCTGGCGCTCAAACTCATGAAAATGTAAATGTAGTCACATCGAAATGCGCTTCACACAGTTGAAGACAGCACGTTTCTGAAACTGCATTTGTAATGGGAGAGAGAAGTATGACGGATTTTTACAAACTTGTTCCGGGCGCACCGCGGGGACGCTTCGACGGCATTGAGCGCACTTATACCGCCGCCGACGTGGAGCGGTTGCGCGGCTCCGTTGAAATCCGCCATTCGCTGGCCGAGATGGGTGCCAACCGGCTGTGGAAGCTGATCAACGAAGAGAATTTCATCAATGCGCTCGGCGCGCTTTCCGGCAACCAGGCCATGCAGATGGTTCGCGCCGGGCTGAAGGCGATCTATCTTTCCGGCTGGCAGGTTGCGGCAGATGCCAACACGGCCTCCGCCATGTATCCGGACCAATCGCTCTACCCCGCCAATGCGGCGCCAGAGCTTGCAAAGCGCATCAACCGCACCTTGCAACGGGCAGACCAGATCGAGACGGCAGAGGGCAAGGGCCTTTCGGTCGACACGTGGTTCGCGCCGATCGTTGCCGATGCGGAAGCAGGTTTCGGGGGACCGCTCAACGCCTTCGAGATCATGAAGGCATTCATCGAGGCCGGTGCAGCCGGTGTTCACTATGAAGACCAGCTGGCATCTGAAAAGAAGTGTGGCCATCTCGGCGGCAAAGTTCTGATCCCCACGGCCGCGCATATTCGCAACCTGACGGCGGCACGACTTGCAGCCGACGTCATGGGCGTGCCGACGCTGGTCATCGCCCGCACCGATGCGGAGGCAGCCAAGCTTTTGACCTCTGACATTGACGAGCGCGACCAGCCCTTCGTCGACTACGATGCCGGCCGCACCGTAGAGGGCTTCTATCAGGTGAAGAACGGTCTTGAACCCTGCATCGCCCGTGCGGTGGCCTATGCGCCCTATTGCGATCTGATCTGGTGCGAGACCTCCAAGCCAGATCTCGAGCAGGCGCGCAGGTTTGCCGAGGGCGTGCACAAGGTGCACCCCGGCAAGAAGCTGGCTTACAATTGCTCGCCGTCGTTCAACTGGAAAAAGCACCTCGACGACGCGACGATTGCCAAGTTCCAGCGCGAACTCGGGGCGATGGGCTACAAGTTCCAGTTCATCACGCTGGCCGGCTTCCACCAGCTGAATTACGGCATGTTCGAACTGGCGCGCGGCTACAAGGAGCGGCAGATGGCGGCCTATTCCGAGCTTCAGGAAGCGGAATTCGCGGCCGAGGTTAACGGCTACACCGCCACCAAACACCAGCGCGAAGTCGGCACCGGCTACTTCGACGCCGTGTCGCTGGCAATCTCGGGCGGCACGTCTTCGACCACCGCCATGAAGGAATCCACCGAGCACGACCAGTTCCGCCCGGCGGCGGAATAAACTGGAAAACTGCCCTTCCCTTGAACGGGAAGGGCTTGCAAATCGCATCAAGAACCCCAACCAATAAAGAGAGGAGAAATGCCATGAATGCCCATAACCCCATCAAGACCCACGTCAAGGAACGCGCCGAGGAGCAGTCCTCCGCCATGACGCAGGATCAACAGGTCGCCATCCGCATGCTGGCCAACGATCTGCACCGCCTCAACCAGGCCGTCATGAAGGCAGTTGAGGCCGGTGTTTCCGTTGAACTCGTCCGCTCAGCCCGCCATCACGGCGGGGGCGGCAACTGGGGCGATCTCCTGATCCCGGTCATCGTCGCGCAGGGAAGTGCTGCGGCGTGACACCGCTCATGCCGGACGGCTTTTTCGTCCGGCGTACAAATCGGAATGTCGCTTGATGAGACGCGTCATCCGGTCCGCCACCGTCCGTATATCGCGGCGGTGGCGATCGTCATTGTTCATGACGATCCACTGATTGTGACGAAGCGCTTCGATTTCGTCACCCTCACGCATCAGCCCCGCATCGGCATCGCCCACGAAACACGGCAGCACGGCAACCCCTGCCCCGGCCAGCGTGAGATCGAGCAGTGCCGTTGGCCTGTTGACGGTCACCACGATATTGTCCCGCCGGTTTTCATGCGGCCAGCGCAGGTAGGCGGAAATGGCGTTTTCTTCCGCCACCGCCAACCACCGGTCTGAAACGGAGCTGGCGGCGTTGCGCAACCTGTAGGGCGCATAGGCCACCTCCCCCGTCTTGATGGCAGCGAGGTTGCGTTCCTCGGGCTCGAAAGCGCGAATGCCGATGTCGTTTTCACGGTGCGCCAAAGACGCCCTTTGTTCGGCGATGAAAAGATCGATGCGGAAATCGTCGCGATCCGTGCAGATGGCGGAGAAATTTACTGCAAGCAGCCAGGCATTCCAGGTGCCGACGGCAATGCGCACGACGGAAGAGGCCGACGACGCCTTTTGCCATCCCTCGATATCCTTTGCCGCGTTTTCCATCGCCTGAAGGCGGTCAAACAGCGCGCGGCCATCCGGTGTCAGCGCGTATCCCGTCTGGCTGCGCTGGAACAGCGCCTTGCCGATACGTTCCTCCAGTTCGACCATGCGTCGCCCGATAGTCGCAGGGCTCAAACCCGTCAGCGCCGCAGCACCCGTCAGGCCGCCGCTGCGTGACACATCGAGGAAAAGTTGGTATGAATCCCAAGTGACGTTTTTCATTTATGAAAAACGTAGCGCATTTTCTTGCGCAGATAAATCAAAAAACGGCGTGCATCATGGCCCTCCGCAACATGGAGAGTGACATGCACGTATTTTATTCAGCATTGGCCATCATCGAAAACCAGACTCCGCGCACGCGGCGGGAAGCCATCCGGCAGGAAGAGAAATTCTATGCCGATATGGCCGAGGCATCCTGGCCGTGGCGGCTGTTTATCGCGGTTGCTGCAAGGGCGAAAGCGAAGAGCCTGACCTTAATAAAAAAGGGCGATCAGGGCAGCCACGGCACCGGCTGCGATTGCAGTCAGGCGAAAGGCCAACTGCCTGCTCTCGCTTTCGGCGCGGGCGATGGCAATGGCGCGAGGGCGGCGATGTGCGGATCTGTTCATGCGCGGGCTCCTGACGAAAAACTCAACCGACCCATGCCCTGTTAAGAGCCTCCAGCATGACATCATGTACAGCGGAACCACAACGAGATTCGGCTTTGCTGGCATTCTGTCAGGATGACCCGTGCCCATTAACAAGGTGTTAATACGAGCGGTTTCAGGCGAATTCACCTGCTGCCTGACCGGAGGCCCAGGCCCACTGGAAATTATAACCGCCCAGCCAGCCGGTCACGTCAACACATTCGCCGATGAAATAGAGGCCCGCCACGGTTTTCGCTGCCATGCTGCGGGAATCGAGGCCGGTCGTATCCACGCCGCCAAGAGTGACTTCCGCCGTGCGATATCCCTCGGAACCGGCTGGCTTGATCTGCCAGTCCTGCACCTCATTTGCCAAGGTCGCCAGAGCCTTGTCTGACATATCGGCAAGGTTGCCGGTCAGCCCCGATTTTTCCACGACATGCTGCGCGAGCCGTTTCGGCAGGATTTCCGCAAGAGCGGTCTGGGCCGACTGGCGGCCGTTCTTCTGTTTCGCTTCCTTTAGCAAGGCGACGATATCGCGCGCAGGCTCCAGTTTCAGGCGGATCGTATCGCCCTCCCGCCAATAGGAGGAGATTTGCAGGATTGAGGGGCCGCTCAGGCCCCGATGGGTAAACAGCAGTGCTTCGTTGAAAGCCGTTTTGCCATGGGAAATTTCGGCTGGCACGGCAACACCGGCAAGGGGGCTCAGCTTTTCCAGTGCCGCAGGATCAAGCGTCAGCGGCACGAGGCCGGGGCGCGTCTCGATGAGCGACAGGCCAAATTGCTCGGCGATCTGGTAGGCAAAACCGGTCGCACCCATTTTCGGGATCGACTTGCCGCCCGTTGCGACCACAAGGCTTTCCGCCTCGATGACGCCGCCGGAGGTCGTCACGCGAAACCGGCCGCCATCATGGGCGACATCAGAAACGGCGGTTTCGAGCCTCAATTTCACCTTTGCAGCCTGCATTTCGCCAAGCAGCATGCGGATGATGTCCTTGGCGCTATCGTCGCAGAAGAGCTGCCCAAGCGTCTTTTCATGCCAGGCGATACGATGTTTTTCGACCAGAGCGATGAAATCGCGCGGCGTGTAACGGGCAAGTGCGGATTTGGCGAAATGCGGGTTGGCGGAGAGATAATTCTTCGGCCCGGCGTGGATGTTGGTGAAATTACAGCGGCCGCCGCCGGAGATGCGGATTTTCTCGCCCGGCGCCTTGGCATGGTCGAGGATAATAACGGAGCGGCCGCGCTGGCCGGCACGGATGGCGCACATCATGCCGGCAGCCCCCGCCCCCAAAATCAGCACGTCACATTTGTCTGCCATAGTTGTTTTCCGTTTGCTTCTCCCTTTCCTCTTTTCGAAGTGTCGCCGGTTGTCAATGGCGCTTTCCCCCTCGCCAATTGCCAAACTCCGGTTATGATGGCGCCAGTCGAAACACAGACCCGGTGATACATGCCCCCGAAGAAAACCATGCTCCGCCCGAAGAAACAGGCAACCATGGCAAAGAAACCTCCCCTCGACCTTTCCTCTACCCGTGGCGTTTCCTCCTGGCGCGAAGCTTCGCAATGGTTGAGGGCGCGCGGTATCGAGGATATTGAATGCATAACACCCGATCTTGCCGGGGTTGCGCGTGGCAAGATGATGCCGACGGCGAAATTTACGGGCGACACCTCGCTTGCCCTGCCCTCCGCCCTCTATCGCCACACGATCTCGGGCGAATATCCGGATGAGACGGCAAACTTCCGCTATGAGCCGCGCGACAGCGACCTGAAGCTTGTGCCTGATCTTTCCACGCTGTCCGTGGTGCCATGGGAAAGCGACCCGACCGCGCAGGTGATCTGCGATGTCGTGGATGCCGAGGGTAATTTCGTTCCCTATACGCCGCGCAACGTGCTGAAAAACGTGCTTTCGCTTTACACGGAAAAAGGCTGGAAGCCGGTCGTCGCGCCGGAAATCGAGTTCTACCTCGTCGCCATGAATGACGACCCTGACTATCCGCTGCATCCGCCCAAGGGCCGCTCCGGACGCTCCATCGTCGGTGGGCAGAGCTATTCCATCGCCGGCATCAACGAGTTCGACGAACTGATCGACGATATCTATCACTTCTCCGAAAAACAGGGCCTCGAGATCGATACCCTGATCCACGAGGAAGGCCCGGCCCAGCTGGAAATCAACCTGCGCCATGGCGATCCGATCGAACTTGCCGACCAGGTGTTCCTGTTCAAGCGCACGATCCGTGAGGCAGCATTGAAGCATGGCATCTACGCCACCTTCATGGCCAAGCCCATGCAGGGTCAGCCGGGTTCGGCCATGCATATCCATCAGTCGGTGGTGGAGATCGACAGCGGCCGCAATATCTTCTCCAACAAGGACGGCGGCCCGTCCAAGGAGTTCTTCGCCTTCGTCGGCGGCATGCAGCGTTATGTTCCGAACGCGCTGGTGATGCTTGCTCCTTACGTGAATTCCTATCGACGCCTGACGCCTGACATGGCTTGCCCGGTCAACAATGCCTGGGGTTACGACAATCGCACGACGGCTTTCCGCGTGCCGATTTCCAGCCCGCAGGCAAGGCGTGTCGAAAACCGCCTGCCGAGTTCGGATGCCAATCCCTATCTCGCGCTTGCCGCCTCGCTTGCCTGCGGCTGGCTCGGCATCGTCAACAATATCGAGCCGACCGAACCGACCGCTGATACGGCCAATGAAGGCTCCATCGACCTGCCGCGCGGGCTGCTGGAAGCCGTGGCGCTGCTGGAAGGCGAAGAACAGTTCGAGCGGGTGTTCGGCCATGAATTCGTCGGCCTTTATGCGGGCCTGAAGCGCGGGGAATTCGAGACATTCATGCAGGTCATCAGCCCATGGGAGCGGGAATTCCTGCTTCTCAACGTGTGAGGTCTGAAGCATGACGTGGCAAAGCCCGATAGCGCCGGGGATTTCCTGGTATCAGGCAAGCGCCCAGGAGCGGCCGCAATATCCGGCGCTCGACGGGTCGAAAGCAGTGGACGTCGCGGTCGTCGGCGGCGGCTATACCGGGCTTCAGGCCGCCTTTAATCTTGCCGCCAACGGTGTCTCCGTCGCCTTGATCGAGGCGCATCGTTTCGGCGACGGCGCATCAGGCCGCAACGGCGGGCAATTCGGCACCGGGCAGCGCTCGTTTCCCGACGAGATGGAAGACGAGATCGGCTTCGAGCAGTCCAAGGTACTGTTCGATATCGCCGAGGATGCCAAGCACTACGTCCTCAACTTCGCCCGCGATCACGGCATCGACATGGAGTATCTGCCGGGGCAGCTCTATGTTGCGCACAAGGCTGCTTACGAAGACGATTACCGCAAAAGCGTCGATGCGATGAACAATCGCTACGGCTATCCGCATATTTCCTACATGGAGCGGGCGGACGCACGCAGACGTGTCGGCTCCAGCCATTATTTCGGCGGCACACGCGATACCGGCACCGGCCATATCCATCCGCTGAAGCTACTGGTCGGGCTTGCGAAAGCCGCAAAAGAGGCGGGCGCCGGCATCCATGAAATGACGCCCGCCAAATCCATACGCCAGGCGGGCGGCAAGACCATCATCGAAACGCCCTCCGGCACGCTGACCGCAACGCGGGTGCTGATTGCGACCAATGCCTATATCGGCAATCTGGAACCGGTGACGGCGGCCCATATCATGCCCATCCGCTCCTTCATCGGCGCGACCGCACCGCTTGACGCTTATCCCGACATTATTCCCGGCAAGGAAGCCGTGGCCGATTCCCGTTTCGTGGTGCGCTATTTCCGCAAGACGGTCGACAACCGGCTGCTGTTCGGCGGGCGCGAGGCCTATACGGCCGATACGCCGCGCGACATTTCCAGCCATATTCGCCGGCAGATCGCGGAAATCTATCCCGAACTCGGAAATGTCGAGATCACCCATTCCTGGGGCGGCTCCGTCGGCATCACCCTGCCAAGGCGGGTGTTCGTGCGGGAAGTCATGCCAGGGGTCACTTCCATCGGCGGTTATTCCGGACACGGGGTGATGCTGTCGAACTATTGCGGCAAGCTCTATGCCGATCTCGTTCTCGGCAGACAGGATATGCTGGCGCCATTCGCGCGGTTGAAGGTTCCGTCGTTCCCCGGCGGTGCATCGCTGCGGGCACCGCTGCTTTTCCTGGCGCTCTCATGGTACGCGTTGCGAGACAGGTTTTAGGAAATCCGCCCACCTCTGGAGATCTGATGGAAAGACCTAGCGACAGGCTTGTTACGATTGCGACCGGTTACGGGATGGCGGAAACCGCCGTGACGTGTTCGTTTCTGCGCGCCTATGGCATCCACACCACCGTGCCCTCGGCCCATATCGTTTCCGTGAACTGGCATTTGACGGTCGCTTTCGGAGGCATGGAAATCCGGGTGCCGGAGTGGCAGCGGCATGAGGCAAGACTGCTGCTGGACAGTATAGATGCCTCGTACAAGGTCGATGAGCCATCACCGCGATCATGGATGGGGAAAATCGCAGCAATCGTCGTTTTTTTCTTTTTTTCCGTTCCGCCGCCGGCCAAAGGCTTGTTCAAGAACCCTGCTTTCTAGCCGGCATCACTCAATGACAATGGGTACGGGTTTTCGACCCGTGAAACCAAAATTCATAATTTCACATAACTGAGACTGGCATTTTTAAATCGATTAGATTATGGATGCCCCAACCCTTGAAGATCGAGAGTATCGATATGAGCAGTCAGATCATTCCTGTTGAAGCTTTTGATTGTGTCGTTTTCGGCGGCACAGGCGATTTGGCAGAGCGCAAGCTTTTGCCGGCCCTTTATCACCGTCAGGTCGAAGGCCAGTTCACGGAGCCGACCCGTATCATCGGCGCGTCGCGTTCGGTCATGAGCCATGAGGAATATCGCAAATTCGCGCAGGACGCGCTGAAGGAGCATCTGAAGGCGGGCGAATATGATGATGCGCAGGTTGCGCTGTTCCTCAACCGGCTTTTCTACGTTCCCGTCGACGCAAAATCCGGCAACGGATGGGACGTGTTGAAGAAGCTGCTCGATGAGGGCAAGGAGCGCATACGCGCCTTCTATCTCGCTGTTGCGCCCGGCATTTTCGGCGATATCGCCGACAAGATCCGCGAACACAAGCTTATCACCCGCTCGACCCGCATCGTCGTTGAAAAGCCGATCGGCCGCGACCTTGCCTCGGCGCAGGAACTCAACGACACCATCGGCCATGTCTTCAAGGAAGAACAGATCTTCCGCATCGACCACTATCTCGGCAAGGAGACGGTGCAGAACCTGATGGCACTGCGTTTTGCCAACGCGCTTTACGAGCCGCTTTGGAATTCCGCCCATATCGACCACGTGCAGATCACGGTCGCAGAAGCTGTCGGCCTTGAGGGTCGCGCCGGATATTACGATACGGCCGGTGCGTTGCGCGACATGGTGCAGAACCACATTCTGCAATTGCTTTGCCTCGTTGCCATGGAGCCGCCCGCTTCCATGAACGCGGAAGCTGTGCGTGACGAAAAGCTCAAGGTCCTGCGCTCGCTGAAGCCGATCAACACCACCAATGTCGAAAAGCTGACGGTTCGCGGCCAGTACCGCGCCGGCGCTTCCGCAGGCGGCCCGGTGAAAGGTTATCTGGAGGAACTGGAGGGCGGCGTTTCCAACACGGAAACCTTCGTCGCCATCAAGGCCGAAATCGCCAACTGGCGCTGGGCCGGCGTTCCTTTCTACATTCGCACGGGAAAACGCCTTGCGACCCGCGTTTCGGAAATCGTCGTCACGTTCAAGCAGATCCCGCATTCGATCTTCGACGATGCGGCCGGCAAGATCGAAGCCAACAAGCTGGTCATTCGCCTCCAACCGGACGAAGGCGTCAAGCAGTCGCTGCTCATCAAGGATCCCGGTCCGGGCGGCATGCGTCTGCGTCAGGTTTCGCTGGACATGAGCTTTGCCGAAGCCTTCAATGTGCGCAGCCCCGATGCCTATGAGCGGCTTTTGATGGATACCATCCGCTCCAACCAGACACTCTTCATGCGCCGCGACGAAGTGGAAGCGGCATGGGACTGGGTCGATCCGATCCTCAAGAGCTGGGAAGAGCTGGGACAGGGCGTACAGGGTTATACTGCCGGAACCTGGGGTCCGAGCGGCTCGATCGCACTGATCGAGCGCGACGGCCGCACCTGGCACGACGCTGACTGAGGGCGCGGGTATGAGCGAAACAATCCATGTCTTCGACACAGCCGCTGAACTGGCGAAAACCCTGGCGGCGGATGTCGCCGCGCGTCTCGACGCGGCAACGAAAGAATACGGAACGGCAAGCATCGCCGTTTCGGGCGGTTCAACGCCCAAGCTGTTCTTCCAGGCGCTTTCCCATCATGATCTCGACTGGAGCAACATCAGCGTGACGCTGGTGGACGAACGGTTCGTGCCGCCGGAGAGCGAGCGCTCGAACCACCGGCTGGTCAGCGAGAACCTGTTGCAGGACAAGGCGAAGGCGGCCTATTTCGTGCCGCTGTTCCAGCCCGCGGCCTCGCCTGAGGATGCAGCGACGCTTGCGACCGTCAAGACCGAAGCGATCTGCGATCCTTTCGATGTCGTCGTGCTGGGCATGGGAACGGATGGGCATACGGCATCGTTCTTTCCCGGTGGCGACAATCTCTACGAAGCGCTCGACCTTGACGAACCGCGCGGCGTTTTGACCATGGCGGCGGAAACCGCGGGGGAAGAACGGTTGACGTTCAACTTCTCCAGCCTTCACGATGCAGGTTTTCTGGTGCTCCACATCGAAGGTGCAGCAAAAAAGGCGACGCTTGAAAAAGCACAGTCGGGCGAGGATGAGGACGAAATGCCGATCCGCGCCGTGCTGAACCGGGCAGAAACCGCCCTGGATATTTACTGGGCGCCATAACTGGATGCGGTTGCCGCGCAAGCGGCCCCGCGACAGCGCCCGACGACACAAGACGAAAACACGATAACCGGTCCTTCATCTCCCGGAACGCCGGTTCTCGACCAACGAACAGGATGAACGCTCATGTCCGCCGATTCCCGCATTCAGGCCATTACCGCCCGCATCGTCGAACGCTCCAAGCCTTACCGCGAGACCTATCTAGAGCGGCTGCGGCTGCAGGTTTCGAAGGGCGTTCATCGCTCCACTCTCTCCTGCGGTAACCTCGCGCATGGATTTGCTGTCTGTTCCCCCGCCGACAAGGACCTCCTTGCCGGCGACCGGGTTGGTAATCTCGGCATCATCACCGCCTATAACGACATGCTGTCGGCGCACCAGCCCTACGAGACCTTTCCGGCAATCATCCGCGAGGCCGCAGCGCAAGCCGGCGGCGTGGCGCAGGTCGCGGGTGCCGTGCCTGCCATGTGCGACGGCGTAACCCAGGGCCAGCCGGGCATGGAGCTCTCGCTATTCTCCCGTGATGCCATCGCCATGGCTGCCGGCATCGGCCTGTCGCATAACATGTTCGACGCCGCCGTCTATCTCGGTGTCTGCGACAAGATCGTTCCCGGCCTCGTCATCGCAGCGCTTTCCTTCGGTCACCTGCCCTCCATCTTCATCCCCGCCGGGCCTATGACCACCGGCCTGCCGAACGACGAGAAATCCCGTATTCGCCAGCTTTATGCAGAGGGCAAGGTTGGGCGCGCCGAGCTGCTGGAGGCGGAGTCCAAATCCTATCATGGTCCCGGCACCTGCACTTTCTACGGCACGGCAAATTCCAACCAGATGCTGATGGAGATCATGGGTTTCCACATGCCCGGCTCTTCCTTCATCAATCCCGGCACGCCGCTGCGCGACGCGCTGACACGCGAGGCCGCCAAGCGGGCGCTCGCCATCACCGCGCAGGGCAACGAGTTCACGCCTGCGGGCGAAATGATCGATGAGCGCTCGATCGTCAACGGCGTCGTCGGCCTGCACGCGACGGGCGGCTCGACCAACCACACCATGCACCTGATCGCCATGGCGCGCGCAGCCGGCATCATCCTCACCTGGCAGGATATTTCCGACCTGTCGGATACCGTGCCGCTGCTCGCCCGCGTTTATCCCAACGGTCTTGCGGATGTGAACCATTTCCACGCCGCAGGCGGCATGGGCTTCCTCATCAAGCAGCTTTTGAAACAGGGCTTCGTGCATGACGATGTCCGCACCGTCTTCGGACAGGGGCTCGAAGCCTACACCGTGGATGCAAAGCTTGACGAAAACGGCGCAGTGACCCGCGAGCCTTCTCCCGAGCAGAGCCACGACCCGAAGGTTCTCGCCAGCATTGAAACGCCGTTCCAGCCGACCGGCGGTCTGAAAATGCTGACCGGCAATCTCGGCAAATCGGTCATCAAGATCTCCGCCGTCAAGCC
The DNA here is from genome assembly GCF_053521725.1 of Agrobacterium sp. CG160-95. Taxonomy (NCBI): domain Bacteria; kingdom Pseudomonadati; phylum Pseudomonadota; class Alphaproteobacteria; order Hyphomicrobiales; family Rhizobiaceae; genus Agrobacterium; species Agrobacterium sp. CG160-95. The sequence continues at coordinate 854,055 of NZ_JBNWDU010000001.1, forward strand.
CGAACGCCATATCATCGAGGCGCCCGCGATCGTCTTCAACGACCAGCAGGAGCTTCAGGATGCCTTCAAGGACGGCAAGCTCAACCGCGATTTCATCGCTGTCGTCCGCTTCCAGGGCCCGAAGGCCAACGGCATGCCGGAACTGCACCGCCTGACACCGCCACTTGGCGTACTGCAGGATCGCGGCTTCAAGGTGGCGCTGGTGACGGACGGACGCATGTCCGGCGCTTCCGGCAAGGTGCCGGCCGCCATCCATGTCACGCCGGAAGCTTCCGAATGCGGCCCGATCTCGCTCATCCGCGATGGCGACATCATCCGTCTCGACGCCATTTCCGGAACGCTTGAAGTGCTTGTTCCAGCCGCAGAGCTAGCAAAGCGCGAACCGGCGCGCGCCGACCTTTCCGCCAACGAATGGGGCATGGGCCGCGAACTTTTCGCCCCGTTCCGCCGTAATGTCGGCCCTGCCGACCAGGGCGCCAGCGTTCTGTTCCATTGATCGTCCGGAGGCGAAGGCCGGATTCGGCCTCGCCTCCGCACCCTCTTGGCATGACCCGCATAACCCGCGCTGAAAACCGCTTTATTTCCCGTCTCTTAAACGCCAAACTTGTCATGCGGCTGTGATGATCGCCCTATAGGGGCTTCTCAGCCAGCCGCGGGACGATGACGCATTTCAAGATGATGGGGCCAGACATGACGATTTTCTCAAGCAAACGCCGTGACGTGCTGAAGCTTATGGCTGGCACCGCCATACTGCCGCTGATGGCGGTGGCAACGCCGGCGGAGGCGCAGGATGTGGCCCTGCGTGCAATCGTGATTGCCGACCTGCATTCGGCCTATGAGCGCATCGGGCAGCTCCTAGCGGCCATAGAAATGCGCATCGCGGCTGACAAGGCACCCCACATTATTCTTCTGAACGGCGACCTGTTCGAAACCGGCAATGCGGTGGCGACACGGTCGTCCGGCGAAATCGAGTGGACGTTCCTCTCGGCGCTCGCCAGGCTCGCGCCCACCGTCATCAATATCGGCAACCATGAACCGGATATCGATAACGACCTCGCCAATTTCGTCCGTCGTGCCCGCGCGCTCGGCATCACCGTGCTGTCCAACATCATCGACAAGCGCAGCGGCGCACCCTATGCACCGGCCAGTGTGGAGGTAAGTGTGGGCGGACGGCCGGTCGTCGTTGCGGGCCTTGCCACCAACGCGATCAATACCTATCCGAAGGCGACGCGTGAGATGCTGGATGTTCCGCAGCCTGTGGAATGGGCCAAGGCGAATCTGCCTGCAATCGTCAAGCCGGAGGCGATCAACATCGTTCTCAGCCACGCCGGTGTCGTTGCCGACCGCGATATCCTGCCGTTGCTGACCGATGGCACCCTGCTGGTCGGCGGCCACGATCACCTGAACTTCGTGCATGAACAGGGTGCGACGCGCTATGTCCACACGGGCTCGTGGTGCACATCCATGGCCATTGGGACGATCGAAGCTTCTGGCAAGGCGCCGACGATCGAGACCGTCGCCATTGACAGCGACGCCCCCTCCTCCCCGGCGCTCAAAGGCCTGATCGAACAGACACTCGACAAACATCTGACGGCAGAAGAGAAGGCGGTTGTCGGCAAAACGGAAAAGGCGATGACAGTTGACGAGGCCGGACGCCGTGTGGCGCAACTGATCGCCGCAAAAACCGGCGCGGATGTCGGCTTCATAGGCCACACCTCCTTCGGCGCTGGTTTGCCAAAGGGTGATATCCGCCGCTACGATTTCAACGCCTCGCTGCGTTTCGACGGCAAGCTGATGGTGACGGAAGTGGATGGCGAAACGCTTGCGCAAATCCTCAAGCGCTGCAATCAGGACGGCGACATTCCGCTTGCTGACCGCACCGGCGATTATCTTTACGCCATGCCGGAAAAACCGGTCACAAGAGAGCGATACAAACTGGTCTGCAACGACTGGTCCGCCACCAACCAGAAATCCTATTTCGGCCGCAGCGATCTTGCCTTTGCGGAAGTGCCGGATGTGAAGCTGAAGCAGACGGTTCTGGGTGGGCTTTCCTGAAGCCGGAGATTCTCCAGCCCCTCAGAAAGACCGGATATCGAGCTTCCGGTCCTTATGCGCCGGATGCGTGCTGAACACGAAAATGCGGTCGAGTTCCTTTTGCGTCAACATGCGCAGAAAACGAACGTGGATGGTGTTGTTGGCGTTGACGCGCAACATAACGCAGCCGATCTTGGTGATGCGGGCGTCGGGAATATCCAGATAGAACTGGTTCGGAAGATTGTATTTCGTCAGCAGTGCCAGCACTGCCTCGGTCTGGGAAATGCGAATGACGTCGCAACGGCGAGCGGCCATATGCATGACGGCCTTCTCGGTATATTCGATGCGCGCCGCATTCATGGTGTCTTCCATGCGAAACCGGCCTTCGCGGTCGTACATGAAGGATTCTTCCTTGGTCAGGTAACTGTTCTTGATAACACCCGCACTGTTCTGCACGCCCTGACCTCCATGCTCTTTCTACGTCTCCGAGATTAAAACGTAGTCTTTAACAATTCATATCAGCGTCACCTTAAACAGACCGAAGACGGAACATTTTTGGCATTTTTCCACAGCGGCAAAATATCATGAAAAAACCCCGGAACGGGACGTTCCGGGGCATGTTTCCTGAAGCTCGCGGCCATTGTTTCCGCAACTATCTGCGGTAGTTCTTGCCCTCGGCATCAAAGAGGTGGAGCTTTGCCTGCGGTGCCGCAAAACGCAGGGTCTGACCCTTGGCGACGGATACGATGCCCGGCACCTTGACGATGATCGGCTCCTGCCCCTTGGGCGCTTCGAGATAAAGCAGGGTCACTTCACCGAGAGCCTCGACAATCGCGACTTTTCCCTCGAAAAGATAATCGTCGCCGGTGACGATGCTCAAATCCTCCGGCCGGACACCGAAGCTCGCGGCCTTGCCCTGCTCGGTTGCAGGCGTGGGAACGACGATCTTCAGCGTCTTGCCTCCGGCAAGTTCGATCGAAGTCCGCTCTCCGGTTACGGCAATTTTTGCCGCAATGATGTTCATGGCGGGCGAGCCGATGAACCGCGCCACGAAGAGGTTGGCGGGGTTTTCATAAAGTTCCAGCGGCGGGCCGACCTGTTCCACACGACCCGCATTCAAAACGACGATACGGTCGGCCAGCGTCATCGCCTCCACCTGATCGTGGGTGACGTAGATCATCGTCGTGTCTGCCATCTGCTCATTGAGCTTGGCGATCTCGATGCGGGTTGCCACGCGCAGCGCGGCATCGAGGTTCGACAGGGGTTCGTCGAACAGGAACACCTTGGGATTGCGGCAAATGGCACGGCCGATGGCGACGCGCTGGCGCTGGCCGCCAGAAAGAGCCTTGGGCAAACGCTCCAGATATTGCGTCAGCTGCAGGATTTCGGCAGCGGCGCGGACGCGGCGGTCGATCTCCTCCTTATTTTCCTTGGCGATCTTCATGCCGAAGGCCATGTTGTCGTAAACAGTCATATGCGGATAAAGCGCATAGGACTGGAACACCATGGCAATGCCGCGACGCGAGGGCGGGATTTCATTGACCAGCTGGCCGTCGATAAACATCTCACCGCCGGTGATTTCCTCCAGACCCGCAATCATGCGCAGCAACGTCGATTTCCCGCAGCCGGACGGCCCGACGAAAACGATGAATTCGCCCTGTTCGATCTCCAGATCGATGCCGTGCAGGACTTTTACCTGCCCGTATGATTTGCGGATATCCTTGAGAACGAGACTTGTCATGGGTTGTTCCTCCCTGCTCTATCAGGCGTAACGGGCGAAGAAAGCGCCCCATGCCGGAAGTTCTACGCTTCTGCCGTCCACACCGTTTGCAAAGCCGTGGCCTTCGAGAACCTCCCAGTTCCCTTCCGGCAGCGTCGCCTTTGCCGGTGTCGCGGACAGATTGAAGAGGCACAGAACGGTTTCGTTGCCGAGCGTGCGGGTGTAGCTCAGCACGTCGCCCTCCACTGGCTGGAATTCGATGCCGCCCTTGGCAAAAGCGGGATGCTTTTTGCGGAAGGAAAGGAAGCGGCGGTAATGCTCCAGCACGGATGCCTCATTGCCCTGCTGGGCGCTGACGGCACGCTGCTTGTGTTCGGCCGGAATGGGCAGCCAGGTCTTGTCCGAGGTCGAGAAGCCGGCCTGCGCATGTCCCGCATCCCACACCATCGGTGTGCGGCAACCGTCGCGGCCCTTAAATTCCGGCCAGAACTGGATGCCGTAGGGGTCCTGCAAATCCTCAAAAGCAATATCGGCTTCAGTAAGGCCCAGCTCTTCACCCTCATAGATGCAGACGGAGCCGCGCTGCGTCATCAACAACGCCGAGAGCACCTTGGCGAAAGCGTCCTTATCCTCGACATGCTCGCCCCAGCGGCTGACATGGCGAACGACATCGTGGTTGGAGAAAGCCCAGCAGGCCCAGCCTTCCGGCGCCGCCCTGGCAAAATCCGCCTGCACATCGGCAACACGCTGTGGCGTGAGCGCATCCGGCGCCAGGAATTCGAAGGCGTAGCACATCTGCATCTTGTCGTCGCCGGAGGTGTATTCACCGACGATTTCGAGTCCGCGCTGGCTGTCGCCGACTTCTCCGACGGCGGCGATATCCGGAAACTCGTCCAGCACGGCGCGGAAGCGTTTCAGGAAAGCGATGTTTTCGGGGCGGTTCTTGTCGTAGAGATGTTCCTGGAAATTGTAGGGATTGACCGCAGGTGCCGTGGAGGCGTTGCGGCGCTCCGGCGCCAGCGCCGGGTTGTCGCGCAATTCCAGATCATGGAAATAGAAGTTGATGGTATCGAGGCGGAAACCATCGACGCCGCGCTTCAGCCAGAAGCGGGTGATATTGAGCAGTTCTTCCTGAACTTCCGGATTATGCAGGTTCAGATCCGGCTGCGAGGTCAGGAAGTTGTGCATGTAATATTGCATGCGGGTGGGGTCCCACTGCCAGCCGGAGCCGCCGAAGATCGACAGCCAGTTGTTGGGCGGCGTGCCATCCGGCTTGCTGTCCGACCAGACATACCAGTCCGATTTCGGATTGTTGCGGCTGGCGCGGCTTTCCACGAACCACGGATGCTGGTCAGACGTGTGCGACATGACGAGGTCGATCATGACGCGGATGCCCAGACGGTGCGCTTCCGCGATCAACCCGTCGAAATCGGCAAGCGTGCCGAACATCGGATCGACATCGACATAATTCGAGACGTCATAACCGAAATCCTTCATTGGCGAGGTGAAGAAGGGCGAAATCCAGATTGCGTCGGCACCGAGACCGGCAATATGCGCCAACCGGTCGGTGATGCCCTTGAGATCGCCGATGCCGTCGCCATTGGAGTCCTGATAGGAGCGCGGGTAGATCTGATAGATCACGGCGCCGCGCCACCAATCCTTGTTGGGCGTCAAAGCGGAAATCACCGGAGCGGTCATAGTCTCATCCTGTCTGGTATGGGCGTTCATGGATAATCAGCCTCCCTTGACGGAGCCTGAGAGCAGGCCACGCACGAGATAACGTTGAAGGGCAAAGAAAACGCCGAGCGGCACGACAATGGTAACGAAGGCCGAGGCGGTGAGGATTTCCCAGTTGCCGCCGCGCGAACCGAGCAGCGCGTTTAGCGCACCGGTCAGCACCAGCTCATCCTTCTGCGTGCCGAGAAAGACCATGGCGACAAGCAGGTCGTTCCAGGTCCACAGGAACTGGAAGATGGCGAAGGAGGCGAGCGCCGGGAAGGACAGCGGCAGGATGATCTTGACGAAGATTTCGAAATCGCTCGCGCCGTCGACACGCGCACTTTCGATGATCTCTTTCGGCAGGCCGGAAATGTAGTTGCGCAACAGGTAGATGGCGAGCGGCAGACCGAAGGCGGTGTGCGCCAGCCAGATGCCGGCATAGGTCTTGGACGGTACGCCGAAGATATTGCCGATTTCGTTGTAGAGTTTCAGGAGCGGTATCAGCGACATCTGCAACGGTACGACGATCAGGCCAACCACCATCGCAATCAGAAAATTGCGGCCGGAAAAGCTCATCCATGACAGCGCATAGGCGGCAAAGGCGGCGATGAGGATAGGGATGACGGTTGCCGGAACGGCGACTGTCAGCGAGTTGACGAAGGACTGGCCGATGCCTTCCGAGGTCAGGACGGTTCGATAATTGTCGAGTGTGAAGACCGGCGGTGTCGCGACGGAAATATAGACGCGCTTGCCGCGAGAGCCCTCGAAGCTTGAGGCCTTGCTGTATTCATAGGTGCCATCGGTGTTGACGAGCAGCGTTTCCCCGTCGCCGATATCTGCCGCTTCACCGGCTTTGAAGGCCGTCGGCTCCTGCACGCGAACGCCGAAGGCTGCAACCTTGCCCCCCTGTCCGGTTTCAAAAACATTACCTGATATGACGTAGCGGTTCCCGTCCTGCTTCTGCACGGCAGCGTCGGCAAGGCGAACCGCCGCGGTCTGCTCGGAACTGGAAAAGGCCGTCCACCAGCCCGACACGGTGATCTGGTCCTTGTCGCGCAGGGAACTTACGAGAATACCGAGTGTGGGCAGAAGCCAGAGAAGCACGACGACCAGCACGCTGGCATGGACGATGAGGCGCGGCAGGCCGACGCGGCGCAGACGTTTTACGATATCCATCTCAGCGGCCCTCCATCTCACGGTTCGCCTGGCGGATGTTCCAGACCATGATCGGGGTGACGGCCGCCATGATGACGAGCGCTATGACCGCACTTCGGCCACTGTCACCACCGCCGCGGAACATCCAGTCGAACATGAGGTTGGCGAGAACCATGGTGTTCCACTGACCGTTGGTCATGGTCAGCACGATGTCGAAAACCTTGAGAACGAGAATGGTGATCGTCGTCCAGACGACGGCGATAGTGCCCCAGATTTGCGGGACCATGATCTTCCAGAAGATCTGCCAGCCATTGGCGCCATCGATGACGGCCGCTTCGATTGTCTCTTCCGGAATGCCGCGCAGCGCTGCCGACAGGATGACCATGGCAAAGCCGGTCTGAATCCAGATGAGGATGACCATCAGGAAAAAGTTGTTCCAGAAGGGCATGGAAATCCACACCTCCGGGCTGCCGCCGAAAAACTCGACGACGGCGTTGAGGAGGCCGATCTGCACCTGACCTTCAGCGCGATACTCGTAAATGAATTTCCAGATGACGGAGGCACCGACGAAGGAGATCGCCATCGGCATGAAGACGATGGATTTGGCGATGTTGCCCCACCAGATGCGGTCGGTCATGACGGCAATAACGAGGCCGAAGAAGGTGCAGGCGGCCGGCACCACGGCCAGCCAGAGGATGTTGTTGAAGATCGATTGCCTGAAGCCGGCATCGAAAAATGCCCAGCGATAATTGGCAAGACCTACGAATTCGGCGCCGGTCCGGTCATAGAACGAGAGGATGAGCGTCGCGATGACGGGATAGACCAAATAGACGAGAAGAAGGAGAAGAGCGGGGCCGATGAACAGCCAGGGCCTGACCGACGCGCGGCGGTTGAGGTTGCGGGATGCCTGCAACACGTCTCCCGAGCGGACGGGAAAGATTACCTGCAACAGTTTGTCGGATAGCCAATAATAGGCAGCGCAGGCAAAAACGCCGGCCACCATGACGCCGATGGCAGAAACGAGTTGTTGAGCCATGTTCCCTCCCTTGATCCTCTCCGCGCCGCGCTGATTTTATGCGGTCGACGGCCGTTCCGTTGGCAAAGGCCCGGCGGCATCACCGCCGGGCCAAGCTCTGTTGAGGTTACTTCAGGCCGTCCCAGGCCTTCTGGATATCGGCAGCGACCTGATCGGCCGACTTGCCGCCGACGAAATCGATCATGCCGGTCCAGAATGCACCCGCGCCGATCTTGCCCGGCATCAGGTCGGAACCGTCAAAGCCGAAGGTGGTCGCGGAGGTGAGGATTTCACCCTGACGCTTCATCTGCTCATTGGCATAGGTATCGACATTCACACCCTTATACGGCGTCAGGAAGCTGGACTGTGCCATCCAGACTTCATGGGCGATCGGGGTTTTCAGGAAATCGACGAAAGCCTTGGCGGCGGGCGCTTCCTTGGTGATGGTGACGAGCGTGCCGGCGCCCAGAACCGGCTTGCCGAGTTCAGGCTTTGCGGCATAGGTCGGCATATAGAAGAAATCCACATCCGTTCCGACCTTGGTACCATCAGGGAAGAAGGACGGCACGAAGGACGCTTGATGATGGAGGTAGCACTTCGGCGGAATGTCGAAGAGACCCTTCGGGCTGTCGCGGAAGTCGGTGGAGGCCACAGCCGCAACGCCGCCGCTGACATATTTTTCGTTCTTGGCGAATTTGCCGAATTCATTGATTGCCGCAACTACGGCCGGATCGGTGAACTTCACCTCGTTCGTCGTCCATTTCTGATAGACGTCGAGCGGCTGCGTGCGCAGCATCAGGTCTTCCACCCAGTCCGTTGCCGGCCAGCCGGTCGCACCGCCGGAACCGAGGCCGATGCACCAGGGTGTGCCGCCATCGGCAACGATCTGGTCCGTCAGCTTGAACAGGTCTTCCATGCTCTCGGGCACTTTATAGCCCGCTTCCTCGAAGTTCTCAGGTACGTACCAGACGAGCGACTTCACGTCGGCCTTGAAGGGAAATGCAAAGTAAGCCTTGTTGCCGTCCTTGCCCCTGTAGCTGCCGAGATCAACCCAGGACTGGCCAGCGCCGTAATTGTCCTTGACCCAGCTTGCGGTCTCATCGCCGAGCGGAACCAGAAAACCCTTGGCGGCGAGATCGGCCAGAAGACCGGGCTGCGGTAGGATGGCGATGTTGGGCGGAGAACCCGCCTGCGTATCGATGACGATCTGCTGCTCGTAGTTTTCCGAGGAGGAATAGCGGACGTTCACGCCGGTCGCGTCGGAGAAATAGGCCAGCACCGTCTGGAACAGCGCCTCGTCCTCACCGCGCCAGGGCCCGAAAATCGTCAGCGTCTGACCTTTCAGGTCGGCATGGGCCGCCTTGAAGTCTTCGTAGCTTTTCCAGTTGAACTTGGCATCCTGACCGGGCGCGAATTTCAGATCGGCGGCAAAGGCCGAACCCGACAGCAGCACTATAGAAGCCGCCGTCGCCAAAAAGGTCTTCTGCATGTGATTTACCTCCCATCACATAAAAGGCTCAAAGCATCTCCCATAAATCAAAGCGCTTTGGCTGCCTATTCATCTCATTGTCATTGAGAAGGAGTCAAGAGGCTCTTTCGCTGGACATGCCGCATTGTCGTATGAATAGTCATACTTACTTAGAAAGGCGGCTATCGTTTTCGATTGAGAAAACCGGCAGGGACTGGTAAAAAACTAAAGCGCTTTGGGAGTTAGAGGAGAGGCTTTTGCCATTTCCGATGCGCGCGCATGGAGGAAAAACAAACATGAACCTGAAACAGTTGTCGCAACTGCTGGGGATTTCTCAGACAACCGTCAGCAGAGCGCTCAACGGATATCCCGAGGTGAGCGCAGAGACGCGCCGCCGCGTCATGGAAGCCGCCGAAAAGACCGGATATCGCCCGAATGCTGCGGCGCAACGGTTGGCGACCGGCAAGGTCGGCTCCATCGGACTGGTCATGCCGGTTGGCGAGCACCACCGCTCGGATGTGCATTTCGGCGAATTCCTGAGCGGTCTAGGCGAAGAAGCGGCTCGCAGCGGATTTCACCTCGTCATCACGCCCACGGAGCCGGAAAAGGAACGGGAAGCCCTGCGGGGGCTGGCGGCGAGCGGCAGCGTCGATGGCATCTACCTCGCCTATATGAAGAAGAACGACGCCCGCATCGCCATGATGCAATCGCTTTCCCTGCCCTTCCTCGTCCATGGCCGCTCCATCGGCGTGGAAGAGGATTATCCCTTTCTCGACGTGGACAATGAGGCCGCATTTCGCGATGCGACCCAGCTGCTGCTTCAGCTTGGCCACAAGCGGATCGGGCTTCTTAACGGGCCGGAGGGCTACGACTTCACCTTCCGCCGCTGTCTCGGGGTGGAAAAGGCGCTGACGGCAAATGGGCTGACATTGCGCCCGGAACACACAAGACACAGCAGCATGACCGATGAGGAGGGTTATCTCGGCATGGAAGCGCTGTTGTCACAGCCGGAAAGACCAACCGCCATTGTATGCGCGAGTACCGCATTGGCACTCGGCGTGATCCGCTCTCTCAACCAGCGCGGCTTGAAACCGGGCAAGGATATTTCGCTGATTGCCCATGACGATGTGTTGCCGCTGTTGAAGCCCGACAATTTCTCGGTGCCTCTCACCACCACCCGCTCATCCTTGCGGGCGGCGGGGGTGCGTGTCGGGCAGCGCCTGATCAACCGGATCAAGCTTAACCAGACCGAACCTCATCAGGAACTCTGGAAGGCGGAACTTGTCGTCCGCGCCTCCACAGGACCGGCTCCGAAAGAGTAACTACCGATTTCAGAACTTCGGTGCGGTCTTTCCAAGCGCGCGATAGGCGGCGATGACGGTGTTGGCCATCAGCATGGCAATCGTCATCGGGCCTACGCCGCCCGGAACGGGGGTGATGGCAGCGGCGACTGCGCTTGCCTCATCATAGGCGACGTCACCGACCAGCTTCGATTTGCCTTCACCCTTTTCCGGAGCGGGAATGCGGTTGATGCCGACATCGATGACGGTCGCGCCGGGCTTTACCCAATCGCCCTTGACCATTGCCGCGCGACCCACCGCCGCCACGAGAATATCGGCCGTCTTGCAGACGGTGGCGAGATCCTTGGTGCGCGAATGCGCCATCGTCACCGTGGCATTGGCATTCAGGAGAAGCTGGCCCATCGGCTTGCCGAAGAGGTTGGAGCGGCCGATGACCACGGCGTTCAGGCCGGAAAGATCTTCGCCGTGAATGCTGCGCACCAGAAGCATGGCGCCGGCTGGCGTGCAGGAGATGAGGCCGGTTGCGAGATCGCCGGTCGCCAGCTTGCCGGCGTTCAGCACGCTCAGGCCATCGACATCCTTCTCGGGCAGGATCGACTGGATGATCTCATCGGAATTGAAGTGTTTCGGCAAAGGAAGCTGTACCAGAATGCCGTGGATGGAGGGATCGGCGTTCAGTTCGCCGACCAACTTCAGAAGCTGATCTTGAGTTGTTTCTTCCGGCAGCGTGTGCTGAACGGAATTGAAACCGCATTGCTTGGCTGTCTTGCTTTTGGAATTCACGTAAGCGTGGCTGGCCGGATCGTTGCCGACGATGACAACCGCCAGACCGGGCTTCACACCCTGTTCCGCCTCAAGCGTTTCTGCCGATTTGCGGACCGCCTCCGTTACCGAAGCCGCCTTTGCCTTTCCGTCAATCACAACTGCCATGCGTCCTGCTCCTGCTGGATTACGTTGGCCCCGTATGGTGCCGACTTTGCAGGAATGCAAGCAAAAATGCAGCTTCGTCAGGCAGTTTTGCGGTAGTCGTCGCGATGCTCGGCGTAATCGGCGAGGCGCTCCCTCAAGAGCGCCAACTCGCGTCTCAATTCCGCCAATTCCTCGGCTTCGGCCTGCTCGTGATCGAAATGCCCGGCAAGGGCTTCACTGAGCAAGGGCGGCAGCTCCGGTGTCGTCTGGGGGGTATTCCTGACGGTGCGGTTGCCCATCAGAACCTGCCGCACACGCTCGTCCAGCGGAATGTCATCGGTATCGAATCCGCTATCGTTCGCCGCCCCGGCGTAATAGTCCGCGAACTCAGCCTCCGGCTCGAATTCGCTATCCGCGGCCAGTTCTTCAAGATCATCGAACACATCCGGCTCGATCGGCTCGAACTCGGGAAACTGCCCCGATTGCTCAGGCGCTTTTTCGGAGGGCAGAACGTGCGCATCATCAAGGACGAGTGCCTCCTCCTCGTCATGGCGACGGTAGCTCAGGAGATACAGGCTGCCCAACAGGCCGAGCAACGCGCCACCGCCTGCCAGCATAGCGGCTTGTGTGAGGTCGCGCGACAATTCGCCCGGTCCTGCCTTCCTGGTGAGGCGGGTCTCAACGGCGGTTGTGGTGGATGAGGACATGTCCCGACGCTCGCTCGCCTCAAGGTAGGCATTTCGCGCCGTTTCCAGTTCACCCTGCAATCTGGAGAATTCACCGGGCGTGACACCAAGGCTGCTCAGGCGGTCGAGATGTTTCGTTCGTTCGGCGTTCGCGGTTGCAACTTCCTGTGCGACGCGCTTCTCATCGGCGCGCAAGCCATCGACCAGCTGACGCAATGCGGGAGCGACAAGCGCCTGCACGGCGTCTACGGCATTCTGGGCGGCGATGCGGCGGGGATGTTTCGGGCCGTAATCGACCGAGACGCCTGAAAGCGCCATGCTGGCACTTGCATGTCTTTGCCTGATGTCCTCAAGCACAGAGAAAGCAGCGCCTGACGGCAGGGGCTTTGACAATACGTCATTCGGCTTGAGGCCGGTGGCCACCGCCAGATCCGTCTGAAGCGACTGCTGCTGCTGGGTCGTCCCCGCAAGGCTGTCATTGAGGTCGCGCAATTGCTGCTCGAGTTGCTGCACTTCCGCCAGGACGGCCTCGCCGTGGCGCATCTGGAAACCGTTCAAGGCGGCTTCCGCCTCGTCCAACCGGGTGCGCGCCCGCTCCGTCTCGCGCATGGCGGGCGTCATGGTGCCGGCCTTGCCATCCGCCATGACACGCATCGAAAGATAATCCGTAAGCCGCATCGCGGTTTCCGGCGTCGCTGCCTTCGAGGTTACAATCAGCGTGTTTTCATCTGGCGTCAGTTCCAGACGTATCGCCTCGCCCACAGCACCGTTCAATGCTTCACGCGGGGAAAGCGAACGGGTATCCGCCCCGGTCAAAAGGTCGAAAAGCAGGCCAAGTTCGCCCTGATTGCGAACGCCGACCATGTCGGCGGGCTTCAATTTGAGGTCGCCCGTTATACGGTCCAGACCGGACGGAGAAAGCAGGGTGCGGCGGGCCATGGCAAGAAAGCGTGCCGCATCGGGTGCATCGTAGCCGGCCTGGGTAACCTCGACATGCGCCTGCGAAACATATCCGCGAAAACCGGAATCGATGAGCAGCAGCGGAAGTGCAGCCCCCACAACGGTGGCGGCGGCTACGCAACCGGCTGTCAGAAGCCGCAGACAATGTTTGCGAAATTGCGACGCAGGCACGGCAACACCATCCTCATCAGGGCGCGTCGCCATCATATCGGGACTGTGATCAACCATCTGAAGCCGTCTGCCACGCTCGGCGCCGCCCGCAACAGGCGGCTTTCAAAACCTTACGGGAGGTTAAAGGATCGTGGCAAACAAATGGTTAACGCGGGCCTTGCCGACCCGCCTCAGCCCTTGCCGAGCGCGATGTGCCAGGGCTCGGCGCAAAGGCTGTAAAGCCAGCTCATATGCAGCTTGCGAAAGATTTCGGGCATGCCAGCCACTTCGGACGCCAGCACCTTGAACAGGGGACCGACCGCGATGACGAGACGCGCATCGTCGCGATTGATGCTGCGATGCAGCCATTTCTCCTGGTTTTCCGCAAGCATGCCCGCCAGCACGACATCCACCTTCACGCCCGAAGTATCCCGATTCAGCATCACGAAATCATGCCAGGGCGCATGTGCGCGCAGCTTGGCGAGGACCTCTCCGACCTGTGCTGCATCATCCCCCGCAACGCCGATACGTTTCGGCACCGCCATATAGGTCAGAAGTGCCATGACGAAGGCAACGCCATCGATGGTCTCGGGCAGAGGCTTGCCGTTTTCGGCCCGTGCGGCGGCATTCATACCCCTGCCCTGCGGCAGAAGCAGACAGCTTTCCAGAATCTGCCTGTAAGCAATGTCCTTGAGGGACAGCCTGGCATTCTGGATGGTAAGAAACGAGAGCATCGTGTGGCCGTCACAAGCCGAAGCCTGGCCGCTGACCATTTCCAGCGCCCCGTTCCAGTCCAGATCACAGACGCGCAGTCCGTGAATATTCCGTTGCGATCCCGTCCGCGCAAAATCTGCTGCGAAATTCATGCCAGCCCCCGAATGCCACATCCACCGCCGCCAATCCGGCGCATGGTTTGCGGGACAGCAGCTCATGGATCTGTTTATACAGATGCTGGTTGAATTTACCCTGAAGGCAACCGATCGAATATTCCGGAAAATAGAAAGGGGCGATTAACCAGACCGGTGGCCTGCACCGCGCCGCCGTCAGTGGCTTGGGGCCGCTTCTTTTCCGGTGTCGACTTTCTCGCCTTCGACAAGCTTCACCGACCGGGGCGAGCCGTTGCCCTTTTGCTCGCGAATATCGGCCTTCGACAGATAATCGAGCTGCTCGATCAGGACGTCCCCGACCACCTCGTCGCCGAGTTTCTTGTTCAGCCCCTCTCGGATGCGCTGCTTGAAGACATCAGGGTCAAAGGTGGAGATATTGGCGATGTTGACCATGGAAGAACCCGCCAGAAGCGTGAAGAGTTCGTCGGTCATCAATTGCGTTGCGGGCAGTTCGATCTTCGCCATCTTGTCCTTGTCGACACGCAAGGAAATGCGGCTGAGGAAATAACCGTTCACACCACCGTCATTGATGACGGGGATGGTGATGCTTTCGCCTTTGACCAGTTGCAGACTTGCCTTTTTCGCCCCCGCCTCATCTCCCGACGAGGGGGCCGTCGCCATCTGGACGGAGAAATACACCGCGCCGAGCGTGACGGCGCAAACCCAGACGCCGGTGAGAAGAAGCTTCAACATCAGGAGGCTGCGCCGTACATGAACTGTTCCTGGGAATAGGTGCCGTCCGTATCGGCTTCCTGGATCGCGGTCTTGAGAAGATCCGCAACAGCGCGAACCGCATTCAGATGCGCCTCGACGCGGCTGGCATTGGTCGCGAGCTTGGACTTGATGCCCTGCACCTGATCGAGATGTCCGGCGGCGATTTCCTCATGGGGCGTATCGCGGAACAACATCGTCAACTCATAGAGGCAACGGCTTTTATGGGCATTGGAGACTTTGAAATCGAACTGGGGGTCCTTACCGATATTGTCATTCTCATTGTCGATGATCATTTCAAGACGGCCGAGAACGGATTTGATGCGGTGGTCGTTCGACATAAGGTCCATGCTTGTCTCCTCGTTATGATTTATCATGCTCAAGCCTCGTCCGTTTTATCATTGGAAACGCCGAGGACCTGCCTTTCGAACTCCGCCACCATCCGAATTGCAGCATTATGGTCTTTGTCATTCATGGATACGTCGGTAATGCCTTTGCTCTCGGCTTTCCGCAACGCATCCTTGTAGGCCTGTTCTGCAATGCCAACGCCGCCATTTCTGGAGATCGTGTCGGCAAACTGTTCCGCCATCATGCTTTTCCAGATCTCGCCGGCGTTGCCCTTGCCGTAGACCTCCTCGCTGTCTTTCGGCAGCATGTTGGCAACGAAGGTCTGAAGCACGGAAGCCTCATACTTGCGATATGTTTCCGGAACTTCGGTACGGGCAGAGCGGATGTTGGTATTGCCGAGACCTGCCTTCGAGGTGGCGCTGTCAAGCATATCAATGGCAGCGCCAAAGCCCTTGCCCGAATCGGCAAGGCTCGTCGCAGCGAAAGCCGCCTTGTTCGCCTTCAATTTTTCCTGGGCGACCTGCACTTCCTGAGGGTCCGCAGCGCGAACCACATCCATCACCAGATCGCTTATAACCGATATCGCCACGTCCAGAACTCCCGAGCTGACGAACGGGCGGCATTAAAACCGGGGCGTTCGCTCAATCAAGAAACACCGCTGAATACGTCTCTCTGGACGCCCAACGATGCAACAACGGGACAGACTATGGATCGCCAACCTTGCTGGAGGCTGGTGTCCGGGATGCGTTCGTGATTTCTAACAGATCATAGATTGCATTGTCGTCGGCCTCACGATCCTCGAGATCGCGCGCGAGGTGCATCCTGTCCTCCAGCCGGTCGGCCTTGGTCTTTTCCTTCAGCACCTTGTTTTCCTGCAATTGCTGCACGCCGGAGAGCTGACGGTCCTTGACGACAAGGCGGCCGTAACGATCCGAATAGTGCCTGGAGAACGTCTGGTGGACCGGCTCCATGGAACTCATCGCTTCAAGCACGTTCTCCATGGATTGCGCCACTTCGGCACGCACGCGGGTGGTGTCGGCCAGTTCCACCTCGGCCATTTTCTCCATGTGGCGCTGGACCGTTACCAGGCGCTTGAGTTTGGCCGAACGCTTGTCCGAAGCCATGGCGTTTTCTCCAGATCAGAAGCCGATGAAGACCGGGCCGAAACCATCCACGAATTGCCGGATGAGGGCCGCGATCGACAGGTAAAGCATGAAAATACCGCCCGCGAGAACGAAAGGCGTCGATATGAAGTAGACCGGGATTTGCGGCGCCAGCTTGTTGATGAGGCCGACCGCAACGTTGAACATCAGACCGTAAATTACAAAGGGGCTGGCAAGCCGCAGCATGATGGAAAAGGAGGCGCGCAGCGTGTCTGTCAGGGTTATCAGCATCTTCTGGCCGCTGATGAGCGCGCCGACCGGTGTCGTTGCGTAGGAATCGACCAGCGCCCGCAGGACGATATGGTGGAAATCCAGGATGAACAGCACCATGAGCCCACCGAAGGTGATGAAGTTCGATATCTGGTTTTCCTGCACGTCTTCAACGGCATCCGCTCCGCCGGGAGCGCTAAGCCCGATGGATGCGCCGATGAGCGCGCCCGTGAACTGGAAGCCGAGCGTGTAAAACCGCGCGATCAGCCCGTACATCGCGCCAATGACGATCTCGGTGAAGATGAGGCCGACAACGGCGCCCTGGCTTGCGCCGGAGACTTTCGGATAGATCGTATCCCACAGTACCGGCAGAAGCGCCATGGACACCGCAACGCACAGGAGAATGCGTATCTGCGGCGAGATGCGCGAACTGGAAAAGCCCGGCATGGTCATGAAGCAGGCGCCGATACGGCAAATTGCAAGGAACAATGCGATAATTGTCCCTTGCGGGTCGGTTATCATGAAATGGCGCCCAGAATCTTGATCTCCAGCCCCTTGGCCAGTTCCACATGCGAGAGAACCGGCAGGGTCGCAAAGAGTCGTTCGATGATCATGCGCACATAGGACCGTGTTTCCGGCGACGTGACAAGGACAAAGGGTAGTCCGCGATCCATGAATTCACGGATAACTTTCGATGCCTGCTCGGAAAATTCCTCGAGATGGCGGGGATCGATATCGAATTCGACGATTTCGCCCTTTTGATCGCGCTTGAGCGCCTGATGGAAGACCATGTCCCATTTGTTGCCGAGGCGAAGCACACGCAATACGCCATTGTCGGCAAGATCGCCGCAGAGCTGCTGCGACATGCGCACCCGTACATGTTCGACGATCTGCTCGGTCTTGCGCACATGCGGGGCAAGTTCGGCGACCGCTTCCAGAATGAGATGCAGGTTGCGGATCGACACACGTTCGGCGAGCAGCAGTTTCAGCACGGCCTGCAGGCCGGAATAGGACATGTGCGACGAGCAAATTTCGTCGGCAAGCTTCTTGTATTCCGGGTCCAGCCTGTCGATGAGGATCTTGACGTCCTTGTAGGACAGCAATTGCGGCAGATTGTTGCGAATGACTTCGCTCAGATGCGTCAGCACCACAGAGACATTGTCGATCGGGTGGAAACCTTCGCGCTTCAAATCCTCGGTGAATGTCTCGAGAATGGAAACGGCCGGCATGCCGAAGGCGGGTTCGCGGATTTCGTCGCCCGGAATGCTCGGCTTGCGCCCTGCCCCCGTTACGACAAGAACATCGCCAACGCGCAGATTGCTCGACGCGATCGTCGTGCCATGGACACGGATCTGGTAGGCCTTTTCCGGGATCATGATGTCGTCGGAGACCTTGATCTCCGGCACGACGAAGCCGTATTGGGTCGCGAATTTCTTGCGCATCTTGCCGACACGGAAAGCCAGTTCCTGATGCGCACCGAGGAGGCGGGTCGAAACCTGCTTGCCGAGGGCAAGTTCGATTTCGGACGTCTTGAGGACCTGCTTGACGGAGTCCTTTTCCGCTTCGTTGGTCTGGAGAACCTTGTCTTCCTCTTCCTGACGGCGCTGCGCACTTTCCGCTTCGACCTGGCGCGGAATATACCAGCTGCCGAAGGCCATGATGCCGCCCAAAAGCGTGAAGGGCAGGAAGGGCAATCCCGGCATGACGGCAAGAAGCCCCATCAGCATGGCTGCGACCATCAAGGCACGCGGATATCCGCTCAGCTGATTGATGACGGCCTGATCCGTCGATCCCGAGGTGCCGCCGCGCGACACCAGAAGGCCGGCCGCCAGCGACACGATAAGGGCCGGGATCTGCGAAACGATACCGTCGCCGACCGAAAGCTTTACGAAAACATCGGCAGCCTCGCCGATCGGCATGCCGTGGCGGAAGTAACCGATGATGATGCCGCCGAAAATATTGATCGCGGTGATGATCAGGCCGGCGATCGCATCGCCGCGTACGAATTTGGAAGCACCGTCCATCGAACCGAAGAACGAGCTTTCCTCTTCCAGCTCGCGGCGACGGCGTTGCGCTTCCTTTTCATCGATGATGCCGGCGGACAAATCGGCATCGATCGACATCTGCTTGCCGGGAATGGCATCCAGCGTGAAGCGCGCGCCGACTTCGGCGATACGGGTGGCACCCTTGGTGATAACGATGAAGTTGACGGTGATCAGGATCAGAAAGACGATCAAACCGATCACGAAGTCGCCCGACATGACGAGGCTGGAGAAGCCCGCAATCACGCCGCCCGCCGCCGTCGGCCCCTCGTTGCCGTGCGAAAGGATGACACGCGTCGTCGCGATGTTCAGCGACAGGCGAATCATGGTCGCGATCAACAGCACGGTTGGAAAAGACGAGAAATCCAGCGGACGCTGGATCCAGAGCGCCACCATGAGGATGAGGACCGAAAGTGCTATGGAAAAGGCCAGACCGACATCCACCAGAACAACCGGAATGGGCAGGAACAGCACGCAGAGGATCGACACGATGCCCAATGCGAAACCGACATCCCGCATGCTCGGGCTTACCTTGGGCAAGGAAATGACTGGTGGTTGCGCCATAAAATCGTCCTGTCTCTTCATGAGAAGGGCGACGGAAAAGCCGCCGCACGGTTCCGCGGCACCGGTTTTCTAAAATCGCTGACGCAATTCAGCCCGATGCTTCAGCCTATCCCTAGTCGCTGAAGCTTGCGCGAGGATGGCATCCAGACGGGACGGGCGTCAGAAGCCCGACTGAACCCGCGAAAAAACTAGATTGGAAAAAAGGGCGATCTGCGCGCCCACGAACGGGGCGGCAACGCCGAGAACGATCATGATCGTTACGATTTTAGGGACAAAGGTCAGCGTCATTTCCTGAACCTGGGTCAGGGCCTGGATGAAGGCGATGGCGACACCAACGATCATGGCCGCGAGAACGGCGGGACCGGCCGCGACGAGAACCGTCCAGACTGCCGCCTGCATGATATCAAGCGCATCGGCCTCGTTCATCGTCGCATCCTTTATTCCGGAAAGGCGGCATCATGCCGCCTCTTCAATGTCAGGAACCTGCAGGCACGTCCGAATCGGTGCCGCTATCAGGTGTAGTCGCGATCGGACCGTTCGAGAAGGTCACACCGGCCTGCAGCAGCACTTTGTCACCAGCTTCTGTGATGGCGACGACGCCGTCCGAATAGACTTCGACTTCCTTTACCACGCCGGTGACCTTGTCGTCGGCGCTCTTGACCGTTTTGCCAACCAGGTCGGAAGCGCGCGTCAGGGCTTCGGCCTGCAGCATGCTCTTCAGATGGGTGTTGGTCTTGATCGTCTGCTCAACCTGCGAGAAGCTCGCAAGCTGCGACATCTGCTGGCCGGCATCCATCGGGCTGGTCGGATCCTGGTTTTTCATCTGGGCGATGAGAAGCTTCAGGAAGCTGTCGTAGTTAAGCGAGGCCGCGCTTTTGTCGTTGCTGCTCGCCCCGGCATTTGCCCAGGGATTAGAGGCTGCCGACGTGACTGCATCTACCGCCATGGTGCGATCTCCTTGCGAATCTGCTCGATCGTTGCGGGGGTCATTTCCTGATTGTTGAGGATCTTTTCCTCGGTCGGGTACAGGCCACGAATGGCCTTCAGCGCTTCGAAAGCCTTACCCGAGGCAACCAGACCGTCGATACGCTTGAGTTCGGCCAGAATCTCATCATGCTGGAAGCAATTCAGCAGCATGCTCACGGATTTGCGGAACAGGTTCGTCGACTGTTCGCGTCCTTCCGGGTTGATGAGGATCATCTGGGCGATGAAATAAAGCTGTCTGAGCGGCGTCGTCGCCTGCTCCGGCTGCAGGACGTGGTTTTCAAGCAGGAACGTGACATCGTTCAGGAATTCGAGGGCCACCTTGCGATCCACCCGCAAAACCGCGCCGTTGATGAAAATCTTTTCGCCCGATTTCAGCGAGATTCGAAGTGTACTTTTCATTTCAGTCCATCCCTGATGATGGTTGTCACGTCAATTATACCCTGGAAATTCGTCGACTGACGTTTCCGGATCAGTTCGCACTCTTTCAAAATCCAGATCGCGATCGAAATCAGATTTGCCCTGAGTTCCATGGCCAGCTGGTTTTCGGGCTGCTTGAGGTCCTCAATGAAGCGGATCCAGACCCGTCGAGTGTAAAAAAGCGCTTCGATCGTGTGGCGCTGGGAAGAGGAATCCTTTGCCTCCACCAGTAGATCGATCGATTTTGTCAACGCCTGCCGCTCGCGATCCTTCGCGTCTGCGACACCATCCTCCATGATTTCGGCGTAGGAAAACTGGTACATTCATGTATCCTTTATCTGCCGCCACCCCTGTTCATCAGAGGTAGTTTACCAGACTCATTTTTTGCAGACGCGACGTAAGGCTGTAGGCAATTTCAATCTGCTGCTGGAGCAGATCCAGGCGTGTCTTCACCTCGTAGGTATCGATCCCCTCGATATCCAGCAGATGAGTCTCGATGATCTTTTTCTGGGCGGCGAGCGAGTCGTTCGCTTTCGAAACACGGCTTTCGGAAAGGCCGAGCTGGCTCTGCTGCTGGTTCAAACCACTAATGACCGTGCCTATATTGGTCACCGACCTGGTCGCCACCAGTTCGCGAACGTCGCTTGGGACCTTGTCATCAAGGAACGTCATCGCCGTCATTGCTGTCATCGCGAAATAACGCATGCCCTGCGAGTTGCTGTTGGTCGATGTCTCGACCACCTCGTTCTGGCTGATGCGGCTCGTCATGTTCGTGTCGCTCGCCTTCGACCCATAGGTCGTCCAGAAATCGTAATTCTGGCCGGCCGTCAGATCGCTGTGCGGTGGGTTCGTAACCGGCGTAGTACCGTTGAACACGCCTTCGATACGGGTCATGAACGCCGCGGCCTGATCTTTGGACAGGTCGGCAATGTTACCGACCGCAGGTGTCTGTGCCGCCATGAACGCGTTCAGCTCAACCTCATAGGCTGCCTTCAGCGTCGATCCTTCGGCAAAGTAGTCATCGATAGGCTTCACATCCGTATTGATGCCGGAAAACAGAAATTCGCCACTGACTGCCGTATTGGCAAAACCGGTGAAGGTGTTGAACGCATTCGAAATGGTTTTGGCGACCGTTGCCAGCGTTGGTGCTGCGCTGCTGGTATTCGGAACAAGAACCTTCTGAATTTCCTGGGCGGCCTTTGCCATGCCATCAAGTGCCGCCTGAGAGGACTTGAGGCGCTGCGTGGCGATGGAATTGACGCTGACGAGCGAAGAGAGACGATCGACATCGCGATTAAGGTCAAGACTGCGGGCCGTGTTGGCACCCAGCGTCACGCCCAGGTCCGCATGTTTGCCCGTGGTCAGCTCGGTATTGAGGTTCGTCATCTCAAGCTGGGCCTTGAGGATGGTGCTGCGCATGCTGTTCTGCATCGCCAGCGATGAAATGAAGGACGTTTTCATCTATTACCTCACCATATCCATCAGCGACTTGAGCATGTCGTCGATGGTGGTCACCAGCTTCGTGGCGGCCTTGTAGGATTGCTCGATATCCATGAGCAGCGAAAGCTCCTCATCCAGGCTGACGGCAGTATTGTTCGAATAGGAGGTGGCGGAGCGCTCATAGAGCGCGCTTTTCGCTTCGTTTGCCGAAGTTGCGCCGGATCGTTCCTGTTCGAGCCACCCCACCGAGTTGGTGCCGTATTTCAGGATGCTTGTATTCGTATCGATACGTGTCGACGCGGCAAAATTCATGGGCGCGTCAAAAGCAGTGACATAGCTGTCGATCAGTGCGGAAAACCCGGTTCCGCCTGAAGTTGTGCTGTTGATTACATAAGCGGTACCGTTGATACCGCCGTCGCGCAACAATTCCGGGTTTCCACCTTTGGAAATAATTAACGCAGGGTTGACGGTAATGCTCGCAGCGAGCCCGGGAGAGACAACACCGCTTGCCGGAATGGTTGTGGCCGCAGGGGAGCCGTAGGTGAAGAGGCCTGGCATCTTCGGCAGCGTGCTGGTGGGGCTGGCCGGCTTTTCCGCAAACATGGTGATGAGGCCGCGCGCAATTTCGTCGAGCTGGCTCTGCATGGTTGGCGCCAGGTCGTCACGAACCTGCATCAGACCCTGAAGCGAACCTTCCGCTGTCGTGTTGCTGCCGCTGCTCGCCTTGATCGCGACGCCATCAACGTAGATCGCGTTCCCCGTGACCGTCGCGTCGTAGCCCGGCTGCGCCTTGAAAGTAACCTTGCGCGGCACGACTTCGAACAGGGTCGCGCCATCCGCCGTGTAGAGCGCCACGTCGTTGTTTTCACGATTGACGACATTGATCCCGATGATGGACGAAATGTCCTTCAGCAGCGTCTCGCGCTGGTCGAGAGCATCACTTGGATTGCCGCCGATCGCGGTCTGCGCCTTGACCTCGTTGTTGGCTTCCTCGAATTTCGCGAGCAGGCCGTTCAGCTTGTCGACCTGAAGGGACATTTCCTTGTCGGCACGCAGGCGCATCGCCTGCAACTCGGACGAAGCCTTGTTCAGGGAATTGGCGACGTCCACGGCTGATGTAACCGCAGTCGCAGCAAGCGCGGAATCGCTCGGCTTTGAGGCGTAACCGTCAAGGCTCTTCAGCAGTTCCTTCATATAGGTGGCAGGCGAACTCTCGTAATCGTTGCCGCCGAAAAGGCTTTTCATCTCCTCGAGCCCGGTCAGAACGGTTTTCTGGCCGGAAGCGAGGGATGCACTGGAGATCGTCTGCCTCAGGAGGCTCTCATTCTGGGCACGGCCGTTGGCGACAATACTTGCACCTGACATGGTCGTGCCGAGAATGGCGGTTCGCTTGACGTAGTTCGCATTACCCACATTGGCAATGTTTTTCGAAGTAACGTCCGTCTGCTTACCTGTATTGTTGAAGATCGACTGCGCAGTATTCATTGCTGACGTGAGCGACATTCATTTGTCCTCGTGAGAATTACTATCTCTTCAGATTGATCAGGACATCCATCAAATCCGACCCGGTCTGGAAGACTTTCGAATTCGCTGTATAGATACGCTGGGATTCAATCATATCGGTGAGTTCGCTGGCGATATCGACGTTCGAGCCCTCAAGTGCACCCTTCTGGATGTAACCGAAGCTGCCCGTCTGCGGGAAACCGATGGTGACGACGCCCGACTCGTTGCTCGGCAGATAAACGTTGCCGTTCTGAGGGGAGAGGTTGTCGACGCTCGGCACCGTGGCAACCGCCAGCTGGTAGATGTTGCGGCGGCCACCATCCTGATAGACTGCAGTCACTACGCCGTCCTTGCCGATTTCCACGTCCTTGATCTGGCTCGGGCCGTTACCGTTCAGGATCGCGGTGCCGGGCGTGAACTTCGTCGAGAACTGCGACATGTCGGACAGGTCGATACTTATTGCCTGCGGGACGCCGCTGACCGTGTCGTTGATGGTGATCGACTTTTGAGAGGTAGGTGTGAGCTTATTGGTCGCCGGGTCGAATGCCAGCGTGACTGATTCCTTGACAAGGTTCGCTGCTGGGGTCGCCGTGTAAGGGAAGCCGCCATTGGTCGACTGGTCCTGACGATAGACTGCCACTTCCCAGGTATTGGCGCCGGTCTTGGTGTAATAGAAATCGTAGAGAACCTTCGCGCCACCGCTGTCGTACGCCGTCAACGATGTCTTGTTACCGATCGTCGATGTTGCAAGGTTGTCGCTCGGACGCGAGCCCGCCGCAACAGCGGCTTCATCGCGATTGAGGTTGGCCGGGAAGCTGCCCTGCGTGGAGGGCGATGCTGTCAGGCCGAAATTATTGACGTTGACGGCCTCAAGGCCGGTAAAGCCGTTGACGACGGCAGCTGGCGCATTTGCCCCGTAGGGGTAACCCATCAGCTGGAAGCCCGCTGCGTTTTCCAGGTAGCCTTCCGCATTCTTCACGAACGAGCCGGCACGTGTGAGATAAGGCGTGCCGCCACCATCCTGAACCACGAAGAAACCGTTGCCCTGAATGGCAAGATCGGTGCTCGACGTGGTGTAGGACAGGTTGCCCTGCTCTGAAATGCTGTAGCGAACGTTGGACTGCACGCCGCCGGAGGCATAGCTGCCCGACGAAGAGGGCAGAACGAGCGAGGAGAACGACGTCGATGCGCGCTTGTAGCCGGTGGTGCTTGCGTTAGCGATGTTGTCGCCAACGGTTCCCAGCTTGTTAGCCTGTGCATTCATGCCGGACACACCGGTTCGCATAGTGCCGAAAATACTCATTCAAAAACCCTCGTGGTCATCTTCAGGGAGAAGGTAAAGCGTTTGGCTTGCGTGAAGCTGTCTGAAATACCGCGTTTGAAAAAGACTACGCGGATGAATGAATATTATTGCCAATCAATGCTGTAACCGAGGAAACGCTTGGAATCGACCGGATCGTAGCCGAGCTTCTTGCGAAGCTTCTTGCGAAGCTTGCTGATGTGGCTTTCCACGACGTTCTCTTCGACGTCATCATCGAAGATGCCGTAGATGGCATTGAAAATCTGCGCCTTGGAAACGCGGCGTCCGCGATTGGCAATCAAATATTCAAGGATGCGGCGCTCGCGCCGCGGCAAGGCAAAGACCTCGCCACCGACTTCGGGATCACGACCGTCGGAGAAAACCCGGATCGGTCCCGCATCGGTGAAATTCGAGATAACCTGCAGGCGGCGACGGATCGCCGCCGCACGCGCAAGGATTTCACGGGGGTGAACCGGCTTGCGCACGACATCGTCGACGCCGCTGTCGAACAGCGCCAGCGTCGATTCCAGCGATGGCTGGTCGCTGACCGCGATCACCGGTGCCGTCGTGCGATCCCTGATCGCCTTCGGCAAGGAGAAGCTCCGGTCGCCCTGACCGATCAGGAATGCCTCTACGGCCGCCAGATCGCTGTCCGCTGCCGTCGAGACCCACTCCCCGAATTCGACCGGATCGAAACCGGTCGAGGGGATGCCCTCACGCCCAAATAGAGAAGTATAGCCGTCTTTAACGAGCTCGCGCTCATCAACCACTACGATCATTCGTCCGCCTCCGAATCAGTGTGGTGTTTTCCAATGCGGCATTGGTACGAATCGGGGGATTCAGCGACAACTGTAGGAAATCATCGATAGTTATTAATAATTGATTAACCATTTTGTGCCGATTTGATCTATATATAGTGGTTGTTAACCATATACGGTACAAAATTTTTGTGTAAAAATTTCAAAAATCCGAAAAAATCGCTTGCGGCGCCTTTTTTAGGGCTTTCTCTCGCCACATTTCAAATTGCGAGTCCTTGACCGCATAAAAACAATCGATGGTTGTTATCCGTCGCAGAAATTTTTCGCGTTGGCGGTCCATTTTCCGTAGCCCGTCGCCACCAGATTGGCGATCACCCGGCAGACATATTTCTTTTGAGCCGGGTCGTTGTTGGGCCCGGCATGATAGCGGGCGACCGCCATGGTCCAGGTTTCGTGCCTGTTGTGGAGATTGCGCAGGAACATGGCGGCATATTCGACATTGCGGCGCGGATCGAACATTTCACGCGCGGATGTGAAGTTTTCGCCATGGAAATAGTGGTTTATCTGCATGCATCCGAGGTCGATCAGCTTGGCGCCGTTGCGCTTTGCCGTCTCGAAAGTGGTCAATGCCTCCTCGGTGGAGGAGGCAAATACCGGTTTTCCCTCAATATTCATGGCGTTGGGGTCAAGCCGACCCTTGCGACCTGTCTCGGTCAGGCCGACAGAATAGAGAATTCCCTCCGGCACGCCGTATTTCCGGGCGGCGGACTGAATTTCCCTTTCACAGACACCTGACGTTGCCGAAGCGGAGGCGTTTTCAGAGGTAAACGCCGTTGTCAGCAGAAGTGCGGGCAGAGCCAAGAGCGCTATCCATGCCTTCATTATGCACCCCCAAATTATCACCATTGCCCTGCCGTCCGCCCCGTGTGCCGGACTCGTCACGGTTGCGCCCTGCGGCGGCCTGTTGGCCCTGCTGCTGCGCCTGCTGATTTTGCTGATTGTTGGCTTGTGTGCCCGTTTGGTCACTCTTGTCAGAAGAAGCAATGCTGATCGTGATGTTATCGACCGTCAGACCCTGCGCCTTGAGGCCCTCGAGGATGCTCTTGCTGTCCTGCTGAAGCTTTTTGTAGGCGGCCACGTTCTCCACCGTCATGTGAACGGCAAGCTCATCGCCGGCAAGACGCAACGACATCGTCACCGATCCCAGCTCGATCGGCGTCATGTGCAGCTTCAGCGTATGGACGACTTTGCCGGTGCTGCTCTGGGCCGCCTCATTGGACAGCGACGAGCCGGGCTGCATGGCGCTAACCCATTCAGAATCATTGGCGATGAGGCCGGTCAGAGCCGAGGCGTTGGATGAAGGTGCCAGACCAATGAACCG
Organism: Agrobacterium sp. CG160-95; assembly: GCF_053521725.1. Taxonomy (NCBI): domain Bacteria; kingdom Pseudomonadati; phylum Pseudomonadota; class Alphaproteobacteria; order Hyphomicrobiales; family Rhizobiaceae; genus Agrobacterium; species Agrobacterium sp. CG160-95. The sequence continues at coordinate 880,883 of NZ_JBNWDU010000001.1, forward strand.
CCGCGAATCGAGAACGGTAATCGTCTCGGTCGCCTTGCCACTGCTTTCCCGGGCATCGAACTCGACGCGGCCATCCCGCTGAACCGTACTCATATCGAGAGCGCGGGCCGTGCCGGAACGAGGAGATGCGAAGCGGAATGCCGAGGCGTCGCCTTCAGTGCCCGATCCGGATCCGGCTTCGTTTCCGGCAAGCTCGGTCCGTGCGTGCATGTCCTTCGCCAGAGGCTCAGCCTTGCCCCTGACAGTTTCGACCTTTTCGGATTTGACATCGGCCTTGCCGGCAATCGCCTGCGCAATTTCCTCAAGGGGCGTCTTGGCTGTCACGATTTCGCCGACATTGGCCGTGAGCGTCTGGAGCTCTGCCAGCTTCGGATCGATTGCATCCGCCGCCGTCTGGCTCTCCTTGTCGGCGTCCTTGACCTTCTTGCCAGGTTTGCCGTTTTCAGGCGATGTATGCGCCGTCTTAATCGCATTCTGAAGTTCCGCCAGCGCCTCGTGACCATGGCCTTCTCCGGAATGGTCCTTGACGATCACGTTCAGGAAGCTCGGGGGCCGCTTGACCGGCACATCCGTCTTTTCCGCATCGTCATCCGGTTGAGCATGCTGCTCCTCAGCCGATCCCGCTTCCTGCTGATGACGCGAATGCGGTGCCTGCGGCGGGCGCTCTTCCCTGACCGTCGCGAGAGTGTCGCCGAAACTTCCGCCTTTGGCGTCGTCCCTCACACTGGCGCTGCCAGCGCGCGGATCGTTATATGGCGCATTCACTATCGCGTTGATGGTTGCGTCGATCATGGTGCCCCCTCGCCTTTCTTCAAAAGGCTGTCGATTTCATCGAGCTTACTGCGGCCGCTCGTCACGAGTTGCCGGACGTTCTCGCCCTCATCCTCAGCCTTGTGGTTTTCAACTCTCCATATGCCCTTGGTCTCTGCACTGGCCGCCTCATTCGCGGGCGCGCCCGACCCGGCCCCCTGCCCTGCCGTGACACCGGGATCGGCGCCAGGCTGCGGGGAAGGCGGACGAACCACCTGGTCGGCGATTGCCCTTGCCGCGTCCCGCAGGGCCCTGTCGCGATCCGAAAGCTGGGCCTCGGGAATTTGCCCGATTGTTTCAATCGCGCTCACCACATCGGGCGTGCCGATATTGGAAAGGCTTTCATAGAGATTTGCCTGAACTTGCGGCTGGTCCGGCATATCCGGCGACAGCGCTTTCGCCTTCAACGCCGCCATGCGCGCCAGCGAATCCTTGCCGCTGATCGCCGCGAGACGGGACAGGCGCAGATAAGCTTCCTTCTGCCTCTCCGCGTCCATCATGGCGAATGTTTCCTCTATCGTGTCGTGCCCGATGGAATCGACACGTTTGACCACAAGTGAGACCAGAAGGTCCGCGAACTGGCTGGCATAGGGCGAATGCAGGAACCGCCGCGCGTAACGCTGTGCATATTCAACGCCACGTCCGGCATCGCCGTCTTCAACGGCGATAGCAAGCGAGCGGCGGAGTGCAGCCTCCTCCACGATGGTACCGGGCGCTTCGAGCCGGGCTATGTCATAGAAACCGAGGGCAGCCACCGGATCGCGGGGGATCGTCACATTGCCGCCGATCAGTGCAAGATAGGCGCCAATTCTCGTGCCGCGATACTCGGGCACCATGGCCGCGATGCTCTGGGCGACCAGCGTTCCCTTGCCGGACAGATATTTGCGCAGAATATCGGCGACGCGGCTGTCGAAATTGCCGTCAACATCCCGCGCGACGAGAAATTCGAGCGTGGCCGGATTGCCGCCGCTCATCGCGTAGACAAGCGCCGCATCGACATTGCGCGGATCCTTGAAGATCGCCGAAGGTGCGCTCTTCAGCCGCTCGTCGATCGTCTGGAGTAGAAACCGCTGCATTTCGGTTGCCGAATGGTCTCCCATGGTGACCGAATCCTGCACGAACTGCAGGGAGCGCAACATGGCATAGGGCATGAGGTTGTCTTGCGATTGCGCAAAAACCTTCGCCGGTTCGGCACCGAGACCACACAGTGTCGCCGCAAGAAAAACCCAACGTTTCGAGGATTTCGTCACACTCACCCCCGATCGGCCTCAAGCAGGATTTCGATACGGCGGTTCGCATTCGCCAGCGGGTCTGCCGGCACCTGCAATCTGCGGTCGGCAAAACCCGAAACCTGTTTCACCCGCTCTTCCGACAGGCCGCCGCGAACCAGCATGTAATAGGCGCTATGCGCGCGGTCCATGGAAAGCCGCCAATTGTCATTGGCCTCACCCTTGAACTGGCGTCCATCGGTATGGCCGCGGATCACCACGCTGCCGCCACGCTCCTGAAGCAACTTGCCGATCTTCTCCATGGCCAGAACCATTTCGCCGCGGGGCACAGCCGATCCGACATTGAACATCGGCGTTTCCGTCTGGTCGGAAATGGTCAACAGCAATCCGCCTTCGGCGGGCGTCACCACCAGACCTTCGGCGAGCTTGCCGCTGATGCCGGATATCTGCTTCTCGATCTCTTGGCGCAGCTCTTTGGCCTCTTCCTTCTGCGCAGCAGTACCTTGCTGCTGCTCCGGCTGAGGCTGCGTAAGTGCTGCCTGCTCGGCGGCACCCGGCCGCTGCTGCGGCACAACGGCGGCGACTTCCATGGCCTTGCCGTGATCTGAACCATCGGCTGGCTGCTGAGACGATTTAGCCGCAACCGCTTCATTATCCTTGGCAGCGTCCTGCTGCTTGTTCTCGGCAGATTGCTGCTGTTCGACCGGATTTTGCTGCTGGTCCGCACGTGTGATCTTCACCTGCTGGGTCCAGAAATCGGGATCGAAGGGATCGCGGTAAGCCTCACCGCCGCTCGCACCCGTCGCCGGGCCGGAATCGGCAGCACCACCTTCGCCCTTGGCGCTGACATTGGCCTGTTGCCCGACCTGCTGGGCAATTTCCGCCAGAACGGAATAGGGATTCTCGAAAAAGTCCGCTTCGGAGAAGTTCGACTGCTCCCCGGTCTGCGAGGTCAGGTCTTCACCTGTCGCAGCGGCCGAACCCTGGGTGACCTTTTCCGCCTTTATGTTGGACTGGTCTTTCTTCTCGACGCCCTCTTCCTTGTCCACGGGTTTTTCCAGCCCCTTGGACGAGGGTTTCTCATCGGACAGCTTTATCGGATTGAAATAGCTGGCGACCGAGGCCTTGGTTTCCTCGTTTGCGGCATTGACCAGCCACATGACGAGGAAGAACGCCATCATGGCCGTCATGAAGTCGGCGTAAGCGATCTTCCACGCGCCGCCATGGGCGCCATCGTGCCCGCCCTTGTGGCGTTTGACGATGATGATCTCGTTCTTGCCGTGGTGGTGATTTTCGCCTTCACTCATTTCATCACCTTGCGAAGACTGGACGCCCAGGCGGACATGCGCGTGACGAACACGCTTTCACCCAACTCAACGGAGAGATCGATATCTGCCGTCTCGGTAAATTTCATCGTCTCTTCTTCAAAGCCCGGCTGCGTCTTCAGCTGCTCAAACAAATCTTTCGGGCCTTTCACGACAAGGGTCACGGCCTCGCCATCCGGCATGGAAGCACGAACGACATCCGCAAGCGCCGAAACCGCCTTCAGCGACAGCTCTTCGGTCAGAACCGGGGCAAGGATATTGGCGGTCTGTTCGCTGAGATTGGTGGCGATCGCATCGATGCCTTCACGCAGTCTCAGCGACAGGAAAACGGCAATTTCTTCCAGATAGACGGAACGTAAGCCTTCGAGTTCTGCGGCATGAGCGGCAAGAAGCTCCTCGCGCTCGGCCTGCATTTTCTCCGTGATCTCGCGGGTCGCATCCTCGTGACCACGGGCATAGGCGGCCTGTTTTTCGCTTTCGACGTCGAGCGGCTCGAATTCATCGAAACCGGACGCAATATCGCCAAAACCGGAAATGCCGTCGACATCCGCCAACGGTTCGCCGAACGTGAGTCCCGCGGGCTGCACGTCACCGAAATCCTTGAGATATCTTGCAATGGATGCGCTCATGCCCGCCCCCGGCAAAAGAGGCCAAAGGGGCGAGACATGTTTCGTTGCCTGCGATCAAAGCCGTTTGGCGGCACCACCGTCATCCTTGCTACCCTGCCCGTCTCTTCAATTGTTTCCGGCCGGATCACGCCATGCGAACCACCCGATATTGCCCCGACGTTAGGTGTTCAAACTTGTGCGAGGATGAAGGCGGGCCCCGTTTTCAGAAACCTTGCAACCAACTCCCCCGAACCCGCCGGACCGACGCCGGTTTACTTGAAGAGCTGAAGGATGTTCTGCGCGTTGGCATTGGCGATCGAAAGCGCCTGGATGCCGAGCTGCTGCTGTGTCTGCAGAGCCTTCAGCCTGGTCGATTCCTCGTTCATATCCGCATCCACGAGACGGCCGATACCCTTGTCGATCACGTCCATCAGGCTCGAGACGAAGTTTTCCTGCATGTTGATGCGGCTCTGTAGTGAGCCGAGGCTGGAGGCCGTACTGGTCATGGCTTCGAGCTGCTTGTCGACAAAACTCATCATCACATCGATGGCATCGGAAGCGGTGTAGTTCGTGGTGCCACCGGAAAAACCGCTCATGGCTGCCGCCACGACATCGAGATTGTCGAGATCGAGCGTGGAGACGGAAAGACCGAGGGATCTGGCAACGGAGGTCGGCGCACCGGTCGTGTCATAGAACCAATCGTTGCTGCCTGTGTCCCGATAGGCCGCCGCGACGGTGGTGGTGCCGCTCGAAGGGTTGGTCGCCGTCACCTTGACCCAGGTATTCTCGGACAAACGAAGATAATTCACCGTTCCGTTGCTGTAGACGCTCGGGTCGGCATTCGTATCCGGCGTCGCCGCATTCAGCGTGCCGATTTCCGCGTCCGTCAATTTCTTGACGACGTAACCCGCATTGGTGGTCACGCCGGCTGTCGTCGATGTTTGGGTGATCTGTTGTTCCGTCTTCGCGACAAAAACGGCGCTCTTGTCGAGAATACCGAGTTTTCCGCCGCTGAGGTCGAAAAGCACGGCACTGCCGTCCAGCACATAGTCAACCGTGGTGACGCCGACATTGCCCGAACCGGTGCGCGTGAAGGACGCGACGACCTTTTTGGTGATGGGTTCTACAACCGGCGGCGTGCCACCATTGCTGATGCTGGCCTGCAGCCAGTTCTCGCCGGAGAAGGAGGCAGATTCCGACGTGCTCTTCAGCTGTTCCTGAAGCTGCTTGATTTCGTCCTGGATCTTGCCGCGGTCAGCCCCGACGCCATAGGCGGCGACAAGCTTTTCCTTGATTTTCTTGACGACCTCGATCGAGTTCGCAAGGGCGTCATAGGCCGTATCAACCTTGGCGGCGCCCAGTCCCAATGCATCCTGCACGGCCGAGAGCGCTGCATTGTCGGAGCGCATGGTTGTGGAGATAGACCAGTAGGCGGCATTGTCCGCCGCCGTTTCGACACGGTAGCCGGACGACACACGCGCCTGCGTCGTCTCGAGATTCTTGTCGATCATGCGCAAGGTTTGCAGCGCGGCCATCGCCGCCGCATTGGTCAAAATGCTGGTCATTGGGTCCACCCAATTGGTACTGTCAGGAAAAATCCGGCGCTGCGCCGAAAACGAGCAGAGGCATCATGCGCATCAGCGATGGTAAAAAGAGCCACCGCGACCTGCCGTTCGTTAACAAATCGTTAATTCGATAGGTACCAAACAACAACGCTGATTTGCAAGGCGTTCCTTGCCTTCACAGGCCGGTTTTGCATAAACCGACACGCTTCAGGCAAGGTCGGGTGAAAAAGTGCCCGAATCAAGCCATCGCGCCCGCGAATTCGGAAGGCGCAATGGATAATATATGAAAATGTCCGCTGGACTGGTTCAGGCAGCTTCGCCCTGGCGGGTCGACACGAATCGGGCAGCCGTCAGGCTCTGACGGAGAAATTCGGTGTTCTCGTCCGGATTTTCCGAAGGGTTCTGAAACGAAACATGATTGATCTCGACCGCAGCATGCTCGTTGGCCAGAATCAATTGCGCATAAACCGTCGCGCCGTGCGGTTTCAGTTCGAGATCGAGGACGATCTCCGGCGCCCCTTCCCATTCGAGCCTGTATTCGCCACCGGCACCGAAATTGATCGTGCCCGGATGATAATAAAGCTCCGCGGCCGACGAGACGAGGTCGGCAATGCTGCCGTAGCACTCGAATCTGAGCAATGAAATCAGGTCGGCCGGATCGAGCAGGCGCAGTTCGGTGGCGATCGGGTTGATCGCCTCTGCGACGATCATTTCCCGCTTTTCAGAATAGGCGGATTTTTTCATTGGTTTTATTGAACCCGTATTTTCGATGACTTCATGGCGTAAACCCGATGAACGAGCTCAGCTACAGCCTTGTAAAAAGCTGGTGGAATCACACTATCGATCGAGACTTGCGCAAACATGGAGCGTGCGAGCGGCGGATCTTCAAAAACGGGGATATTATTTTTTTCCGCAATCTCGCGGATTTTCAATGCGATAAGGTCCTGACCCTTGGCAACGACGACAGGCGCGTCGCCTTCTTCGCGAACGTAACGCAACGCCACTGCAAAGTGTGTCGGGTTGGCAATCACCAGTGTCGCGCGCGGCACATTGTCGATCATGCGGCGGCGGGCGCGGTCACGGGCGACCGAACGCTGACGGGCTTTGACCACCGGGTCGCCCTGCGATTGCTTGTACTCTTCCTTCACCTCATGCTTCGTCATTTTCAGCTGGCTGAACCAGTGGTGGCGCGTCCACAAAAGGTCTACGGCGGCAAGCAGCGCGGTCGAAAAGAGAATCACGACCATCATCTTTTTGGTGAGCTCGACAACCCTGACGAAAATAACCTGCGGGTCGGAGAACATCAGGTCGATGAGACTGTAGAAATCGCCGCGCAGAGACAGGAACATGATGATCGAAACGATCAAGATCTTGAACAGCGATTTGCCGAATTCCACAAATCCCTGCTTGCTATAGATGCGGCCGAACCCCTTTGCGGGCGAGATGCGCGACCATTGCGGACGCACCCTCTCAAGCACCGGCGACGGCAGGTTCTGGAAAAACGAGGAGGCAAGGCCGAAGACGATGAACATGATCATGGCCGGCATGAGCAGATAGGCCATGGACGTGCCGAGGAAATAAAGCAGCGACAGGGCATCCGGCCTGGTGCTGAGGTTCCATTGTTCGGGCTGGCCGAACAGGTCCTTCAGCGTTACGCCGAGGCGACCGGCGCCGTCGGGCAAAAAGAAAACCAGATAGCAGTAAAAGGCGAGCGACGAAGCAAAGATCGGCACCTCGCGGGAAAAGGGAAGATTGCCCTTTTCCGCCGCATCACGGAGTTTTTTCTCCGTTGGGTCTTCTGTTTTACTGTCCTTGTCCTGATCGTCTGCCAAGGCACGTTCCCGGGATAAAAAAAGGCCCGCCGATCGCGGCAGGCCGTCATTCCGAAACTAGCGCCCGAGACCGGCCATCGCAATGGCCGGCATTACCTGTAAGGCGGGTTATCAACCGGCTTCCGCTCAGGCTGCTGCGGATTGTTCCTCTGTGGAGGCTTCCTTCAGCTGAATCTGACCGGAATTGGCCAGCCGGATCGCTTCCTGCGCCACGGCGCGCCGTGCAATCGCCACTTCGCGGGTGTTGATGGAAGCCTGCGGCACGGCGAGGTCCGATTCGATCATGCGGCGCTGGCGCGGGCTGATGCTGGACAGCACACATTCCTTGATTTCCATGGTTGCGCCACGCAGCGCCATGGTGAGAACGTCCGCCGAGACATCGTTGAGCAGCAGGACGCGGCTGCGCTGCGGCATGAACATGAGATCGTCGAAGAGGAAGATCTTCGGCTTGACCTTGTTGGCAGCTTCCTTGCTGAGCGTTTCGAGCGAGCTGAGCAGCGTATCGACCTGCGGCTTTTCCATTTCGTTCATCAGGTCGGCAACCTTCGTGGAGCCGCCCGCATTGCGCTCTGCTTCGATCTCGTTGATGAGGTTTACCACACGCTTCTCGATGATCTGGGCAGCCGTGGGGCTGACTTCCTTCATGTTCACCGTGCGGTTCATGATATCGGCGCGCTGCTCTTCGGGAATGGTCAGAAGGACCTTGGCACCGAAGGACGAGGGCAGCATGGAGAGGATATAGGCGATGGTCTGGGGATGCTCGCGCAGCAGGAACTTGCCGACGAATTCCGGCTCCGCTTCCTGCAGGCGATCCCAGATCGACGCTTCATAGGCCTGGAAGGCTGCACGACGGCCGAGAAGGCTGTCCACCTCCTCGGGTGTCAGGCCCTCTTCGAGAATGCTTTCGATCGCCTTGGCATTGTCCATCAGACCCGTTCCTTCCGTGAACAGGTCTTCGAACTCCGCCACGATCTGGGCGAGTTCGTCAGGGGGAATGACACGCAGCGTCTGGGCCGAGGAAATGATCATCTGCAATTCGTGCTGCGTGAAAAATTTCAGCAGCTTGCCGGCGACGCCCTTGCCCATGGCAAGAAGCACCGCGGCCGCCTTGTCGGCCTGAGACAACGGCTTCCCTGCCAGCGGGTTACCGAAATCCTCGAAGTCCATCATGGTCTTTCCTCTCCGTCCCCACAGGGATCAGGCTTTTCTCGTACTCATTACTTCAATCAATTTTACGCCGAAGCGCGTATCGTCGTCTTCAAGTACCGTTATTTCACCGCGCGCAATACGGCGGCCATTCACCATGATCTCGACCGGTTCACCGATCTTGCGGTCAAGCGCGATCGTTGCACCCTCTTCAAGGCTCATCAGACCCGAGACGAGCATGCGGCTGGTGCCGAGAACGATCTGGACATCGATCGGGATATCCATGATCAGGTCCATATTGTCGGACAGGCCACTGCCGAGCGGCGCCTTGATGCCCGCGACCTGTGGGGTGGCCGCGAAATCGTTCATAGCAAAATCGCCCGCTCCGCCACCGAAGGCGGAAAGGTCGCTGTCGGCGGAAGCGTCGTCAACGCTCCCGAAATCCCCAAAGTCGCCAAAGTCGGACAGCGAACCTTCCGCATCCGTCTTGAGGACGCCACGCAGATCGCCGATAGCCTGGTCGAGCTCACCGCCATCTTCAAGCGACGGCAGCGCCATATCATCGGTCACAGGTGTTTTCTTCGTAGCCATGCGCTGATTATTCCCTTTGAAACTTGCGTCAGCCTGCCCAGAACCCAAAAAAGGTGGACAGGTTTTAACCCATCAGATGTCGCAAGATCTCGTCGTCCGTGCTGACATTGTTCTTTACCCGAACCATGTAGCGGTCGCCGGACTTGCCGAATTCACAATTATAGAGCTTGGAGCCGTTGGCGCTGACCTCGACGCCGATGTCGTCCTGCTTCAGATCCTGAAACGGAATGACGTCGCCGGCCACCAGCCTGGAGATCGTCCGCAGGGTCAAGGTTTCGAGCTTGATCCGCGCCTCAAGCGTTACCTGCGATCTCTTCACCTGCTCAGAGATCAAATCCACCCATTCCGCCTGCTTCTTCAGCGCCTGGGCTGAAGCCTTGGGAGCGGCGATGGAGGTCTTGAGCAGGGGCCGCTGCGGCACGATCAGCGCGAATTCCGAAGAAACCTTGCCGATGGCGATCTTCATGCGGACTGTCACGCCGTAGAGGCCGGCGATCATCTCCTCGAAGGCGCTTTTTCCATTGGCCGTAAAGGGCGGGTCGATCGTCGCCTCGAAACCGCCCGGCGCGTTGACGCCCGACCGCAGGACACCCCCGATGCGCCCGAGAACCATGGCCGCCAGGTCGAGTTCGATGTGGGACAGGTTGCGCTCGTCCGGCTCGCCGATGGTGTCGGCGGCGGCGCCCAGCATGCGCTCCATGAGCGCGATGACGAAGCCGTTGCCGACCGCCATCATGAAATTGGGGCACCAGTTGCGCAGAGAACAATCCGCAACCGAGAAATTGCCGCCGATATTGGCGATGAGATCGGTCATCAGCCCCGATTCGGAGCCGATATATTCGACGTCTATCGCAATGCCGGTCTCGCTGTGAAAGATATCAGGCAGGAATTCGCTGTAGAGATGGCCGATATCGGAACCGACCTTCGCGATTGTCTTGCGGTCGGAAAGCCCGCCGGTAAGTTTCGCGAGCAGCGACGTGTCGATGACGGGTGCTCTTTGCTGTGCAGCTTTAGCCATGGTCATGCCGCCTTGTTTTCGCCGCCGGGGTTCATCATCTCCTGTTCAACGGCGTCGATGGACGGCCGCTCGTAGTTGGAGATGGTCTTGCGCCCGTATTCAAGCGCGACCTGCGGCACCGAGCCGTTCATGTAGGCGATCAGCGTCTGCTTGACGATGATGTAGAGGCGGTGCTGCTTGGTGCGGACGATCTTGACCTGCGAAGCGAGCGGGTTGCAGATCGAATAGGACAGGATGATGCCGAGCATGGTGCCCACCAGTGCGGCGCCGATGAGGCCGCCCAGCACTTCCGGTGATTCGTTGATCTTGCCCATGGCCTTGATGACGCCGAGAACCGCCGCGACGATACCGATGGCGGGGAAGGAATCGCCCATGGTGGTGATCGCGTGGTAAGGTTTCAGCTTGTCGTGCAGGATGGTCTCGATTTCCTCGTCCATCAGTGCTTCGATTTCGTGGCTGCGCGCGTTGCCGATGATGATGAGGCGGACGTAGTCACAGATGAACGACGTCAGCTCCTTGTTTTTCAGCACCGAGGGTGCGCTCTGGAAGATCGAGGATTCTTCCGGATTGTCGATATGCGCCTCGATCTCGTTGCGCGATTTCGTGCGCAGGTCGCGCATCAGCGAATAAAGTACGCCGAGTACGTCGAGATAGTTGCGCTCCTTCGGGACCGAGTGCTTGAAGGCCTCGCCGAGCGCCTTGCCCGAATCCTTCACGACCTTCATCGGGTTTGCCATGATGAAGCCGCCGAGGCCGGCACCGCCGATAATCAACAATTCGAACGGCTGAACCAGCACGTCCAGATGGCCGCCCATCGCCATGTAGCCGCCGATGATGCAGCCGAAGGTGATTATAAGTCCAATTACAATATTCATTGATCGACCACGCCCGAACAGTGTTCCATGCCGCCATCTCTAGAAAATGTGGCTTGCGTGAACCTGTCCGCGGAGCCTCTGTCCCTCGTCACTGCAGCCAGTTTCGCACAAGCAACATCCGGCATTATCCCGACAAAGGCGGACGTGCGCCTTGGTATCGGGATCAAACGAGAGCGGCGGTTCAGTGACTTCCACCTACACCAGCTACAGACTGATCAGTCAGGACATCGGCAAATCGCTTGAGCGTGTGTCGAAGCAACCCGACGTGGCGCGCGAAACCGAATATTACCGGTCGAAGATCGGCAGCGTGAAATCCGTCGACGACTTCATGGCCGATACCCGTCTTTACAATTATGCGCTGAAAGCTAACGGCCTCGAGGATATGGCGTATGCGAAAGCCTTCATCCGCAAGGTGTTGACCGAAGGCACGGCTGACAAGAACGCCTTCGCCAACAAGCTTTCCGACAGCCGCTATTCGGACCTTGCGAAATCGCTCGACTTTGCAAGTCTCGGTGCAGCGGCAACTGCGACCGAAGCGGCCCAGTCCGGCATCATCAGCAAATACACCCGCCAGACGCTGGAGCAGGAGGCGGGCGGCGACAATAACGGTGTTCGGCTTGCTCTTTACTTCGAGCGCAAGGCACCAACGATCAAATCGGGTCTCGATTTTCTAGCCGACGACGCGCTCGCGCAGGTGTTCCGCACCGCCTACAACCTGCCTGACGAAATTGCGGCAGGAAGCGTCGAAAAACAGGCCGCGCTCATCGAAAAATCCATCAATATCAAGGATCTGCAAAATCCTGAAAAGGTCGGCAAGCTGCTCGAGCGTTTCACCATCATGTGGGAAATGCAAAATCCCTCCACGACCTATGATCCTCTGGCCGTTTTCGGCTCCTCCAGCGGCTACGGCATTTCCCCGGACCTGCTGATCTCCATCAACTCCCTGAAACTCGGAGGCAAATGATATGCAATCCGGACTATACGTCGCCCTTTCCTCGCAGATTGCGCTGGAGCGTCGTCTCACCACCATTTCCGACAATATGGCGAATGCGAACACGGTGGGTTTCCGCGGTTCCGAAGTGAAATTCGACGAAATGGTCGCCAAGAACCACAATGACATGAATGCCAAGGTGGCGTTCGTATCGCAGGGTAACGACTATCTCTCCACCCGTCAGGGCGCCTTCGAACAGACTGGCAATAGTTTCGATTTCGCCATCAAGGGCGATGCCTGGTTCGCGATGGACACGCCAGACGGCCAGATTCTGAGCCGCGACGGGCGTTTCACCATGCGCCCGGACGGCGCGCTCATCTCCTCAAGCGGTTATCCGGTTCTCGACGCCGGCGGCGGTCCCATCCAGCTCAATGCGAATGGAGGCCCGATCACCGTCAGTCTCGATGGCGCTATCAGGCAGAACGACAACATCGTCGCCACGCTCGGCATCTTCCAGGCGGATTTCTCGAAAGGCTTCCTGCGTCATCCCAATAGCGGCGTGAAGCCCGTGGCCCCGCCGACGCCGGTCGTCAACAATCACGAGGTCGGCGTCGTTCAGGGTTATCTAGAGCAGTCGAACGTCAACGGCATTTCCCAGATGACGCAGCTCATCCAGGTCAACCGGGCCTTCGAGAGCATTTCGTCGTTGATGCGCGATAGCGAATCCACTTTCGGCGATGCCATCAAGACGCTTGGCGGCGCACGTTAAGGAACTGAGCGATGACAATGCCGGAATCCACGCTCACGGTCGAGGCGATTTCACCGAAGCTCGCCCAGCTGGCCAGCCTTGCCGGACACTATGCCGATCCGGAGTTTTCGGTGGCGCCGGGCGGCCATGTCCGCACCATCGCCGCCGGACACTACACGGTTTCCGGCCTGTCGCGGCATGTGAGGCTGGGCGAGTTCGTCGCCCATCGCAGCGCGACCGGTATCCATCTCGGCGAAGTTGTGCGCGTGGAACCCGATATCTGCTACGTCTGCCCCATCGAACCGGGCGAGCCGATTGGCATTCACGACACCGTCATCCGCAAGGGTGCCTTCCGCGTTGCGCCTGACGACAGCTGGTGCGGCCGCACCATCAATGCGCTTGGCGAACCCATCGATGGCAAGGGTCCGCTTGCATCAGGTACGGAGCGCCGTCCGATTTCCAGCAATGCACCGCCGTCGATGACGCGCAAGCGGGTGGAGACGCCTTTCAAGACGGGTGTCCGGGCAATCGATATTTTCTCGCCTCTCTGCCTTGGCCAGCGTCTCGGCATTTTTGCGGGGTCAGGCGTGGGCAAATCCACGCTGCTATCGATGCTTGCCAAGGCCGATGCCTTCGACAAGGTCGTCATCGGGCTTGTCGGCGAGCGCGGTCGCGAAGTGCGCGAGTTCATCGAGGATACGATGGGCGAGAATATGGGCAAGTCCGTCGCCGTTGTCGCGACCAGCGACGAAAGCCCGATGCTGCGCAAGATGGCGCCGCTTTCGGCTGTCACCATTGCCGAATATTTCCGTGACAGGGGCGACAACGTCCTTCTTATCATCGACAGCGTGACCCGTTTTGCCCATGCGATCCGCGAAGTGGCGGTCGCTTCGGGTGAACCGCCGGTGGCACGCGGCTATCCGGCCTCGGTCTTCACCGAATTGCCGCGCCTTCTGGAGCGGGCGGGACCCGGCGCCGAAGGCAGCGGTACCATCACCGCCATCGTCTCCATTCTGGTGGACGGCGACAACCACAACGATCCGATTGCCGATTCGACCCGCGGTATTCTCGACGGCCACATCGTGCTGGATCGCAGCCTTGCAGAAGAAGGCCGCTATCCTCCGATCAATCCTCTGGCCTCGATCTCGCGTCTCGCCAAGAAGGCATGGACACCGGATCAGGAAAAGCTGGTGTCGCGTCTGAAAGCGCTGGTGCACCGCTTTGAGGAAACGCGGGATCTGCGCCTCATCGGCGGTTATCGACCCGGCACCGATCCCGATCTCGACATGGCGGTGAAACAGGTTCCGATCATCTATGAAACGCTGAAACAGCTTCCGAATGAACCCGCGGCGCAGGACGCTTACGCCGATCTGGCGACCGCGTTGCGCGGTGGAGTGCAAAATAATCAGCCACAGGTAAACCCGAGAATGAGAGGCTGACCCGTGAAAAAGAAACAGATCGACAAGATCGACGATAGCGACCTCGAGAACGTACAGCCGCAGCCTCCCTTCTTCACGCCCGACCGTATTCTGGCGTGGACGGGAATAGGACTTGCCGCCGCCGCCGCATTTTTCCCCTGGTACGTGTTCTTCAACGAGGACAAGTTTGGAATGAGAGTGGCAGACGGCGACCGCACGCGCGACCTGCCCCATACCGGTCCGCGTGAAGTCTTCAGCGTTTCGCCCCTGGCCATGACCAATCGCAACAAGGAAGACGCGCCAGCCCCCGGCGAATTGCCGGACATGCTGACGACGGCGACGGTCAGCGAAAAGGGTAAGGAAAAGCAGAACAATCTCGCCGCAGGGCTTGAAGACCAGCCCTTCCCCGGCCAGACCTCCTTCCGCCTGCTGCATGTCTCCAACGGCCGCGCCCTCATCGAGGACGGATCGGGCATGTATATGGTACGGGTGGGCTCCACATTGCCCGACAATGCGCGCCTGACCAAAATCGAGCAGCGCGACGGCGAGTGGATGATAGAGACTTCTTCCGGTAAAACCTATCATCCCGAGAAGTAGCCAGACCGGCACTCTGCTGAAGTCTGCTGCCGTCGCCGGATCCAGTCCGGCAGGACGGAGACGTCTTCGCAATTCACTATTCGATCCCATGGCGTGCCGCATTTAACGGCGCGCCATTTTTGTTTTCGCAATCGCCTTCGGGATCAGATTCTCCAGTGCTTCCGCACCTACGCGCCTCACCGCAAGTCTGACGCAAGATTAGCACCGTAGGTTCGGGCCATACGAGATGGAGAAGTCTATGCAACCGATTCAACTGTTCGATCTGGCCTCCCGCCAAGCGGAATGGCTGAGCGTGCGGCAGGAAGTCGTGGCGACCAACATCGCCAACGCCAACACACCCAAGTTTCACGCCAAGGATGTCAGTCCTTTCGAAGCGGTCATGCAGGCCACCAGCCAGCAGGTCGGCATGGCAAAGACCCATCCCGCCCATTTCGGTGCTAGCGAGCTCAGCGAAAATATCGCGGTGCGCGACAACCCGATCAATAACGAGATCGGCATGCAGGAGTCCGGCAATTCGGTCGCGCTTGCCGAGGAAATGACCAAGACCGGCGAGATCAAGCGGCAATACGACCTGAACGCCAGTCTCGTCAAATCCTTCCATCGCATGATGCTGATGACGGTAAAGAGGTAAACCATGGATCCCTTGAGTGCGGCGAGCAAGATCGCGGGCAGCGGCCTGGAAGTGCAGTCCACCCGACTGCGTATCGTTTCGGAAAACATTGCCAACGCAAGATCGACCGGCGACACGCCTGGCGCCGACCCCTATCGCCGCAAGACCGTGACATTCGGCTCCGAGCTTGACCGCGTAAGCGGCGTGCAGCGCGTGACGGTAAAGAAGCTTGGCGTCGACCGCGGCGATTTCGTCCATGAATACGACCCCGGCAATCCGGCCGCCGACACCAGCGGCATGGTCAAGATGCCGAACGTCAACGTTCTGATCGAAATGGCGGATATGCGCGAAGCCAACCGCAGCTACGACGCCAACCTCCAGGTCATCCGCCAGACACGCGACCTCGTCGCCTCCACCATCGACCTTCTGAAAGCATCGCAATGATCGACGGCATCAAACAACTCGGTTCCCTCTCGCTCACGCGTGGCACGAGCAACGTCTCTTCGCTGACCGACAGCATTTTCGGCAGCCAGCAGACGACGCCCGCCCAGCAGACGGGCGCAAGCTTCGCAAGCGTTCTCGGCAATATGTCGACGGATGCGATGAACAACCTGAAGAAGGCGGAAGTGGCCTCCTTCGAAGGTATTCAGGGCAAGGCAAACACACGCGAAGTGGTCGATGCCGTGCTTTCGGCCGAGCAGTCGCTGCAAACGGCCATCGCGTTCCGCGACAAGATCGTGTCGGCCTATCTCGACATTACCAAGATGCAGATCTAGAGCGCGTCCGGTTTGAAGCCAATCGTTGGCCGCGCTCTAGGCCTTTGTTTTTAAGCAATTTCCGGACGTAGAACCGCTCCGCGCCTTTACTGGAAATGCTCTAGCCCTGCAGGAAAAATGACATGAGAGCTCTTGCCATCGCTGCCACCGGTATGGACGCCCAGCAGACCAATCTGGAAGTCATTGCCAACAACATCGCCAACATCAACACCACCGGCTACAAGCGCGCGCGTGCAGAGTTTACCGATCTTCTGTACCAGACCGAACGCATGCAGGGTGTGCCGAACCGTGCCAACCAGGCGATCGTGCCTGAGGGAGCGAATATCGGCCTCGGCGTGCAGACTTCCGCGGTGCGCAACATCCACACCCAGGGCAACCTGATCGAAACCGGCAACAAGCTCGACGTGGCAATCATCGGCCAGGGCTGGTTTCAGATCGAGGCGGCCGACGGTTCGACGCTCTACAGCCGCGCCGGCGCCTTCAACAAGAATGCTGACGGCAACCTCGTGACGGTTGATGGCTACAATGTCATCCCGAACATCAATATCCCGACCGACGCGCAGGACATCACCATCACCCGCACGGGTCAGGTGACCGCCCGCATCGGTAACGCTGCGGATTTCACTGAACTCGGCCAGTTGACCATCGCCAACTTTGCCAACGAGGCGGGTCTGAAGCCGCTCGGCGACAACCTCTTTTCCCAGACGCCGGCCTCCGGCGCCGCCGTTATCGGCGTGCCTGACGATCCGAGCTACGGCTACATCAAGCAATCCTACCTCGAAGGCTCGAACGTCGATGCCGTCAAGGAAATCACCGACCTCATCACGGCGCAGCGCGCCTACGAGATGAATTCCAAGGTCATCACCACCGCTGACGAAATGGCTTCGATTGTCAGCAAGAACCTGAAGTAAGAACGGAAAGGCAGGCGGACATGAGGTTTGGCCGGAAACATAGCAGCTGCAGAACGGCACTCGTCCGTATGTGCCTTGCGTCTGCCTTTTCACTGGGTGCCATGGCACCCGCTTTTGCACAGGCACCGACGGCGCTGGTTCCTACTCGCACGATCTATCCGGGCGAGACGATCACGCCCGAACAAGTGAAGCCGGTGGAAGTGACCAACCCCAACATTTCCGCTGGTTACGCGAGCGATATCAGCGAAGTGGAAGGCATGATCTCCAAGCAGACATTGCTTCCCGGCCGCACAATCCCCATTGCAGCGCTTCGTGAACCGTCACTTGTGGTGCGCGGCACGAGCGTCAAACTCGTTTTCCACATCGGCAACATGACGCTGATGGCATCCGGAACGCCCATGAGCGACGGCTCGCTCGGCGAGGTCGTAAGGGTACGCAACATCGATTCCGGCGTGATGGTCAGCGGTACCGTCATGAAGGACGGAACCATTCAGGTTATGGCGAAATGAAAGTGCTTCGTATCCTCTGTGCGGCTCTGGTCATTTCGGCCCTGCCCTTCATCTCGACGCCGCCAGCCCAGGCAGACACGTCCCGTATCAAGGATATCGCATCCCTGCAGGCCGGACGCGACAACCAGCTGATCGGATATGGTCTCGTCGTGGGCCTACAGGGCACCGGCGACAGCCTGCGCTCTTCACCCTTCACCGAACAGTCCATGCGCGCCATGCTGCAGAACCTCGGCATCACCACGCAGGGCGGCCAGTCCAATGCCAAGAACATCGCCGCCGTGATGGTGACGGCCAACCTGCCGCCATTCGCCAGCCCCGGCAGCCGTGTAGACGTGACGGTCAGCTCGCTCGGCGACGCCTCCTCGCTTCGCGGCGGCAACCTCATCATGACATCGCTTTCCGGTGCAGACGGGCAGATCTATGCGGTCGCTCAGGGAGCACTGATCGTCAACGGCTTTTCGGCCCAGGGCGACGCAGCGACATTGACGCAGGGCGTCACGACCTCGGCGCGCGTGCCGAACGGCGCGATCATCGAGCGGGAACTGCCGTCGAAATTCAAGGATTCGGTCAATCTGGTCCTTCAGCTGCGCAATCCCGATTTTTCGACCGCGGTGCGCGTCGCAGATGTCGTTAACGCCTTTGCCCGCGCCCGTTACGGCGATGGCATCGCCGAACCGCGCGATTCGCAGGAAATCTCGGTGCAGAAGCCCCGCACCGCCGACCTGACGCGGTTGATGGCGGAAATCGAAAACCTGACGGTCCAGACGGATACGCCGGCGAAAGTCGTGATCAACGAGCGCACGGGCACGATCGTCATCGGCGCGGATGTGCGTATTTCCCGCGTGGCGGTGAGCTATGGAACGCTGACCGTGCAGGTGACGGAATCGCCGCAGGTCATCCAGCCGGCGCCCTTCTCGCGCGGCGAGACGGCGGTGCAACCGCAGACGGATATCATGGCACTGCAGGAAGGCAGCAAGGTCGCCATCGTCGAAGGCCCTGACCTTCGCACGCTGGTTGCCGGTCTCAACAGCATCGGGCTCAAGGCGGACGGCATCATCGCCATTCTGCAAGGCATCAAATCCGCCGGCGCCCTTCAGGCGGAGCTCGTGCTGCAATGATGGAACTTCAGAAGAAAACTGCTTTCAGGAACGGCTTTACCCGGTTCGCGGCCATTGCCTCGCTGCTTTTCCTGCTGCCCGCCGCCGGCGCCGAAAGCCAGCAAAACGTGGTGTCCGAACTCAGCACGCAGGATGAAATCCAGAAATTCTGCACCAATATTGCCGATGCGGCCCGCGACCAGCGCTATCTCATGCAGAAGCAGGAGCTGGAAAAGCTTCAGGCTGACGTCAACGAGCGCATTTCCGCGTTGCAGGACCGCAAGGCGGAATATGAGGACTGGCTGGCACGCCGCAATCATTTCCTCGAGCAGGCGAAAAGCAATCTGGTCGATATCTACAAGACGATGAAGGCGGATGCCGCAGCACCGCAGCTCGAGAAGATGCATGTGGAAATCGCGGCTGCCATCATCATGCAGCTTCCGCCGCGCCAATCGGGCCTCATCCTCAGTGAAATGGATGCTCAGAAAGCCGCAATCGTCGCCGGCATCATGTCGCAGGCAATCGACAAAAACACTTCGAAGGATCCTTCATGACCCCGCGTCTTCCGGCCCTCCTCCTGCCGCTTGCCCTGCTTGCCGGCTGCCAGAACAACCAGACCCTGAAGGAAATCGGCAACGCTCCCGCGATGAGCCCGATCGGCAGCGGCCTGCAATTCAGCCAGACGCCGCAGATGGGCATGTATCCGAAGCAGCCAAAGCACATGGCGAGCGGCTATTCGTTGTGGAGCGACAGCCAGGGTGCGCTGTTCAAGGATCTACGTGCGCTTAACATCGGCGACATCCTGACCGTCAACATCCAGATCAACGACAAGGCCGATTTCGACAACGAAACCGAGCGCAACCGTACTAATTCCAGCGGCCTGAACTGGAAGGCAAAGGCGGAAATCTTAGGTTGGACGCCGGAGGCAGATTCCAACATCAAATACGGCTCCGATACAGACACCCAGGCCAAGGGCAAGACCAAGCGTTCCGAAAAGCTGACGCTGATGGTGGCGGCCGTGGTGACCGGCATTCTCGAAAACGGCAACCTCATCATCAGCGGTTCGCAGGAAGTGCGCGTGAATCACGAAATCCGCATCCTCAACGTCGGCGGTATCGTCAGGCCGCAGGATGTCGATGCGCAGAACATGATCTCCTACGAGCGCATCGCCGAGGCGCGCATCTCCTACGGTGGCCGCGGCCGCCTGACGGAAGTGCAGCAACCCCCGGTCGGTCAGCAGGTCGTCGACCTGTTCTCGCCGCTCTGACGCCGACATGCGAAAGCGGGACTGACCCATGGAAAACGAACAGACTGAGGGCAAGAAAAAATCCTCGCCGATGGTCATGACCATCGCTGGCGTTGCAATCCTCACCCTGCTGGGTGCGGGCGGCGGCTGGTTCGTGGGCGGCATGGTCGCCCCGAAGATCGCCGGCGCCGAGGCGCATGCCCCGGCTGCCGCTGGCGAACATGGCGAGAAGAAGGGCGAGGGCATCGATAAAATCCCGGCAGAGGCGAACGGTATCGTCCAGCTCGATCCCATCACCACCAACCTTGCATACCCCTCCACGAACTGGGTGCGGCTTGAAGTGGCGCTGATGTTCAAGGGTCCGGTAGAGGTCAATCTCGCGGAGGATATCCATCAGGATATCATGGCCTACGTCCGCACCGTTTCCCTTCAGCAGCTGGAAGGCCCGCGCGGCTTTCAATATCTTAAGGATGACATTCAGGAACGAGTTGACCTGCGCTCTCAAGGGCGCGTATCCAAGGTCATGTTCCGGACCTTTGTCATCGAATGATTCGATTTCTTGTTACCATCGCTGTTCTTCTGGCTTTGCCGGGCCTTGCCAACGCCCAGCAATTTCCGACCGATCTGTTCAATACACAGATAGACGGATCCGTCGCCGCATGGATCATTCGCACCTTCGGCCTTTTGACGGTCTTGTCAGTCGCGCCGGGCATCCTGATCATGGTCACAAGCTTTCCGCGCTTCGTGATCGCCTTCTCCATCCTGCGCTCCGGCATGGGGCTTGCCTCGACCCCGTCGAACATGATCCTCTTGTCGATGGCGATGTTCATGACCTTCTACGTCATGTCGCCGACCTTCGATAAAGCCTGGACAGACGGCGTGCAGCCGTTGTTGCAAAACCAGATCAACGAACAGCAGGCCATTGGGCGCATCGCCGAACCCTTCCGCACCTTCATGAACGCCAATACGCGCGACAAGGATCTGAAGCTGTTCGTCGATATCGCCCGCGAGCGCGGACAGGTCGTGATGACCGACAATGTTGTCGACTACCGCGTGCTCGTTCCGGCCTTCATGCTTTCGGAAATCCGGCGCGGTTTCGAGATCGGTTTCCTAATCATCCTGCCGTTTCTGGTCATCGATCTCATCGTCGCCACCATCACCATGGCCATGGGCATGATGATGCTGCCACCCACCTCGATTTCCCTGCCGTTCAAGATCCTTTTTTTCGTGCTGATCGACGGCTGGAACCTGCTGGTCGGCAGCCTTGTGAGATCGTTCAACTGACGGCAATTGTGCCGAAATAATCTTCGTTAATCCTGTTTGTTAACCCCGCAGCCCCACGGCTGCGGGGTTTTTGCGTTTTAACCCTTTAGTTACCGTTTTTGCTAGGGGTCGGATAACTATAATTTTAAATTAAAAACTTACCAATTAAATATACTTCGCAGTAACCATAAGTATTTTCTAGTACTTCTTAATCCTCAAATTAACAATTGGACAATTCTTTGCTGCCAAGTTCTCCCTACACACAACGGGTTTGGTTTCCAGAGACAAGTAATTCGGAACCGAGTGGCATGAAGCCGAAACGTTGTGACCGGTAATACAAAGTCCGGAATGTCCCCAACTCCAGTATCTCGTAAAAACAAGGGACACATTTATTATGGCAAGCGTTCTCACAAACATTAACGCAATGTCTGCTCTTCAGACGCTGCGTTCGATTTCTTCCAACATGGAAGACACCCAGAGCCGTATTTCCAGCGGCATGCGCGTTGGTTCGGCTTCCGACAACGCCGCTTATTGGTCTATCGCGACCACCATGCGCTCGGACAATGCCTCGCTTTCCGCTGTTCAGGATGCAATTGGCCTCGGTGCCGCCAAGGTCGATACCGCTTCGGCGGGTATGGATGCGGTTATCGATGTTGTAAAGCAGATCAAGAACAAACTGGTCACTGCTCAGGAATCTTCTGCCGACAAAACGAAGATTCAGGGCGAAGTCAAGCAGCTTCAGGAGCAGTTGAAGGGCATCGTTGATTCCGCTTCCTTCTCCGGTGAAAACTGGCTCAAGGGCGATCTTTCCACGACGACAACCAAATCAGTGGTTGGCTCCTTCGTTCGTGAAGGCGGTACCGTATCGGTCAAGACCATCGATTACGCTCTGAATGCTTCCAAGGTTCTGGTGGATACCCGCGCAACGGGCACCAAGACCGGCATTCTCGATACTGCTTATACCGGCCTTAACGCGAACACGGTGACGGTTGATATCAACAAGGGCGGCGTGATCACCCAGGCCTCCGTCCGCGCCTATTCCACGGACGAAATGCTCTCCCTCGGCGCAAAGGTCGATGGCGCAAACAGCAACGTTGCTGTTGGCGGCGGCTCCGCCTTCGTCAAGGTCGACGGCAGCTGGGTTAAGGGTAGCGTCGTCGCTGCGGCCTCCATCACCGCATCAACACCAGTCGCTGGCAAGTTTGCCGCCGCTTACACCGCCGCTGAAGCTGGTACTGCAGCTGCTGCCGGTGACGCCATCATCGTCGACGAAACCAACAGCGGCGCCGGTGCGGTAAACCTCACCCAGTCGGTCCTGACCATGGATGTCAGCTCGATGAGCTCGACGGATGTCGGCAGCTACCTCAAGGGCGTGGAAAAGGCTCTCACCAGCCTGACGAGCGCTGGCGCTGAACTCGGCTCTATCAAACAGCGCATCGATCTGCAGGTTGATTTTGCTTCCAAGCTGGGCGACGCTCTCGCAAAAGGTATTGGCCGTCTCGTTGATGCTGACATGAATGAAGAGTCCACTAAGCTTAAGGCTCTTCAGACGCAGCAGCAGCTGGCTATCCAGTCGCTCTCCATCGCAAACAGCGACTCGCAGAACATTCTGTCGCTGTTCCGTTAAGACATGACATTCCCCTAACCCTTCCAGGGCTGGGGCTACAATCCAGATCAGGTGCGCGGGGGCTGACCAAGCACTTGGTGGAATAATGCAGTAGATGGCTGGAGGCTGAACCAGCCATGCACGTGAAAGGCCGCATCTTTTGACGAAGATGCGGCCTTATCATTATCTTAAGGTCCTTACGATACGCGCGCGCACGCAAGGGTTGATAAATAAAATCAAAAGATGCTGATTTTTGCTGCGGCTTAGGGCTTCATTAACCAAAGAGAGATTAGCTAAGGCCATCGAAACGGCGGGCTAACCTTTAAAAATCAGCAGGTTAGCGAGCATGATGCTGCACGCCGTTCCCGGTGAAACCGGAATGTCCCTTCTTTAATCAGCCATTCAAGGGGCACTATATTATGACGAGCATTCTCACCAACGCTGCAGCCATGTCGGCTCTCCAGACCCTGCGCACAATCGGCCAGAACATGGAAAATACCCAGGCCAGCGTTTCTTCAGGCCTGCGGGTTGCCTCAGCTTCCGATAACGCAGCCTACTGGTCGATCGCAACCACCATGCGCTCCGACAACGGCGCCCTCTCCGCAGTGCAGGACGCACTCGGCCTCGGCGCTGCCAAGGTCGACACTGCTTCGGCGGGTATGGAATCGATCATCGATGTCGTGAAGCAGATCAAGAACAAGCTGGTTGCAGCGACCGAAGACGGCGTTGACAAGGCCAAGATCCAGGGCGAGGTCAAGCAGCTTCAGGACCAGATCAAGGGTATCATTGATTCCGCTTCCTTCTCCGGTGAAAACTGGCTCAAGGGCGATCTCTCGACAACGACAACCAAAACTGTCGTCGGATCCTTCGTTCGTGAAGGCGGTACCGTATCGGTCAAGACTATCGGTTACACTCTGGATGCTTCCAAGGTTCTGGTGGATACCCGCGCAACGGGCACCAAGACCGGCATTCTCGATACCGCATACACTGGCCTTAATGCCAACACTGTGACAGTCGACATCAACAAGGGCGGCGTCATCACGCAGGCCTCCGTCCGCGCCTATTCCACGGACGAAATGCTCTCCCTCGGCGCAAAGGTCGATGGCGCAAACAGCAACGTTGCTGTTGGCGGCGGCGCAGCCTTCGTCAAGGTCAATGGCAGCTGGGTACAGGGTAGCGTCGTCGCTGCGGCCTCCATCACCGCATCAACACCAGTCGCTGGCAAGTTTGCCGCCGCTTACACCGCCGCTGAAGCTGGTACTGCAGCTGCCGTAGGTGACGCCATCATCGTCAACGAGACCAACAGCGGCACTGGCGCGGTCAACCTCACCCAGTCCGTGCTGACCATGGACGTCAGCTCGATGACCCTGACCGATGTCGGCAGCTACCTCAAGGGCGTGGAAAAGGCCCTCACCAGCCTGACGAGCGCGGCCGCCGAACTCGGCTCTATCTCCATGCGTATCGGTCTTCAGGAGGACTTCGCTTCTAAGCTTTCCGACTCGATTGACAAGGGTATCGGACGTCTCGTTGATGCGGACATGAACGAAGAGTCCACTAAGCTGAAGGCTCTGCAGACCCAGCAGCAGCTGGCAATCCAGTCGCTCTCCATCGCAAACAGCGACTCGCAGAACATATTGACGCTGTTCCGTTAATCGCAACGGCACCAAAAATCAGGCCGCGCTTTTTCGAAAGCGCGGCTTTTTTATTTTTTGTATTGCCGCATTTATTAATTTTTCCAACACCTGCTTTAGCCTTTTGTTAACCAGTCGCAACTTACAACAATCCCATCGAAACGATTGGTTAACCAAGACGAAGAAAAGGTTGACAGGCATCACGCCGCACTTTCGTTCCCCGGCGGTATCCGGAATGTCCCTTCTTTAATCAGCCATTCAAGGGGCACTATATTATGACGAGCATTCTTACAAACACCGCAGCCATGTCAGCTCTTCAGACGCTGCGTTCCATCGGCCAGAACATGGAAAATACCCAGGCCAGCGTTTCTTCGGGCCTTCGTGTTGCGACAGCTTCCGATAACGCAGCCTACTGGTCGATCGCAACCACCATGCGCTCCGACAACGGCGCCCTCTCCGCAGTGCAGGACGCCCTCGGCCTCGGCGCTGCCAAGGTCGACACCGCTTATGCAGGTATGGAATCAGCGGTTGAAGTCGTAAAACAGATCAAGAACAAGCTGGTTGCCGCAACCGAAGACGGCGTTGACAAGGCCAAGATCCAGGGCGAGGTCAAGCAGCTTCAGGACCAGCTCAAGGCCATCGTTGATTCCGCTTCCTTCTCCGGTGAAAACTGGCTGAAAGGCGACCTCTCCACAACGACAACCAAGTCTGTCGTCGGATCCTTCGTTCGTGAAGGCGGTACCGTATCGGTCAAGACTATCGGTTACACTCTGGATGCTTCCAAGGTTCTGGTGGATACCCGCGCAACGGGCACCAAGACCGGCATTCTCGACTCCATTTACACCGGCCTCAACGCTAACACTGTGACAGTCGACATCAACAAGGGCGGCGTCATCACACAGGCCTCCGTCCGTGCCTATTCCACAGACGAGCTGCTCTCCCTCGGCGCACAGGTCGATGGTGCCAACAGCAACGTTGCTGTCGGCGGTGGCGCAGCATACGTCAAGGTCAACGGTGCGTGGGTACAGGGTACCGTCGTCGCCGCGGCCTCCATCACTGCGTCCACACCAATCGCTGGTAAGTTTGCCGCAGCCTACACCGCCGCTCAGGCTGGTACCGCAGCTGCCGTAGGTGACGCCGTCATCGTCAATGAAACCAACAGCGGCACTGGCGCGGTTAACCTCACGCAGTCGGTCCTGACCATGGACGTCAGCGCCATGACCTCGACTGATGTCGGCAGCTACCTCAAAGGCGTGGAAAAGGCCCTCACCAGCCTGACGAGCGCGGCCGCCGAACTTGGTTCGATCAAAATGCGCATCGATCTTCAGGAGGACTTCGCTTCCAAGCTTTCCGACTCGATTGACAAGGGTATCGGACGTCTCGTTGATGCCGACATGAACGAAGAGTCTACCAAGCTGAAGGCTCTGCAGACACAGCAGCAGCTGGCAATCCAGTCGCTCTCCATCGCCAATACCAGCTCCGAGAATATCCTGTCGCTATTCCGCCAGTAAGCGGCGCCCGTTGGCTACGGGCGGTTTCGTCCCGCTCTGGCAGCAACAGAATATTCGGAAATGGAAACCGCGCTTCGCAAGAGGCGCGGTTTTCACATTTACCGAGACCAGTGCAGAATGCGCGAAAAAGCAAGCCAACATCGTGGACAAGACCCACCGGCACGTTGCGTAAATTTCTGATTTTATTGGGGAAAATGGTGCTGCTAGAGAGATTTGAAGTTTCTCAAATCTGCCATATGTATTCGTAAAAACAAAAGCTTATGAGGTGCTCGCTGTTTTGCACTGTAGCACCTTACTGTAGCATTTACCAGACTGTATAAATTGTTAGCAAATTCCCGCCTTCAAGACCTCTCAATTTTGGAAGGCGCCCAGTTGGAGCAGTGGATAAATCCTGTAGTTGCGTTCGCCTATCCTTAGAGCCTTCGATGAGATTATTGACGAATTCGAAAAATTTCCTCCGAGGGTCACGGACCTACTGTCCTACCAGCGCACCCGAGATGAGCTACAAGACATCTTAATTCGTTTTCTCGTGTCGATGGATAGCTCCGGTGAAGGTGCTTACATGCCTGAGTTAGGCGGGCTGGAGCAAGATGGGCAGGCTCGCGAGTTAATCGCGGACCTCCCGGAAGGCGGAAGGCCGCTTGAGCCAGATGACCGTTACATGTGCGCGAGATTTATCAAGCATCTCATGCGAACAAGGCCGGAGTTCAGCACCCACCTAGCAAGATTAGCATCGATCGCGCTGTTAACAGAAGTCGTCGAAGATTTCGTAAAGCCTACGCATGTTGAGGAAAACGTTGAACTTACCATTGCGCTAGATGCACCTATAGCATTGGATTTTCTCGGATGTTCTGGAACGGCCTTTCAAGAAGACATACAGGCGATAGTGAGACCGTTACAACGGATTGGCGTGAAATTCATTGTGTTTCCAATAAGCTGCGTTGAAATGCAGCGAAACCTTCGTAGCATGCTGGCGCTTCCACCTGAGCAACGGCGTGGATACACCCACAACGCGCTAATCAAGCGTGAGGTAAGCATCGATTTTGTTCAAGCAGTTGCCAATAATCCTGAGCGCGCGCTTGAAAATGCGGGCATATTAGTAAGGCCGATTGCCTTAGACGCTTTTCCTCATTCCCACCGATATTTCACAATGGAGCAATACGAAGATTTGTTTTCGTCAATCACGTGGGGCAACCTCGTGGCGGCTAGAGAGCACGACGCAACTTGCACAGCTCTGATTATGCGTCTACGCGAAGCTCAACATAGCAGTGATATTTTCAAGTGCCGATACATAATGGTTACTAGAAACTCGGCATTTGTCCGTCACGCGCGAAAATATTGCCTTCAAAGTCGGATGATTAATCAGGTCCAAGAAGGGCCTAT
Source organism: Agrobacterium sp. CG160-95 (assembly GCF_053521725.1). Classification (NCBI taxonomy): domain Bacteria; kingdom Pseudomonadati; phylum Pseudomonadota; class Alphaproteobacteria; order Hyphomicrobiales; family Rhizobiaceae; genus Agrobacterium; species Agrobacterium sp. CG160-95. Next base: position 908,119 of record NZ_JBNWDU010000001.1, read on the forward strand.
TATGTACCAGCGCGAACTTGCGACGTTAGCGTGGCTTCGCACCGGCCTCGGTGTGGAGGAGACGATACCTCGCGGTCATCTCATCACTGTTTGTGATCGCGTTTTACAAGTGCGGCCTGAGGTAAGAAATGCCGTTGCTGCTCAGCTTGCAAAAATAACTCCGGCCCGCCTTGAGCAGTTGAACCTTCTTATGCAAGACGCGCGGAGCGTCCAAAAACTAGCAGATCAAACGCTTAACGATGAGAGAGTAGTGACGGCTGACAATGTCGAACACCTGCTGGATGTGATGCGCGAAGCTACGGCAGAAGAGCTAAAAGAACGCCATGCCGCTGAACTAGAATCTGCGCATTCCGCAGCTTTGGAGGCCCAAACAACTGCGAGCTTGCAAATATCCGAGCTGGAGCAGCAACTGGAAAACGCGCGGCGAGAAAAACTCGAACAAGAAATTCGCTTGGGGAAACAACTCGAAAACCTAGTTCAGACCTTCAATTCAAGAGCCACGATCGTTCAACGTGTTGTAGTCACGGCAATGCTGTTTTTCGGACTGTTGGCGACAGTAAATTATTTCACCCACTATCTTGAAGGGTTCGTCTTTTGGACCGTCCTTGGCATAGTTTTGGGAACGATCGGCCTTGTAAGGACTGCTTACGGGCTTCTTGAATACCCAATGCCGGGGTTGAAAACCCTCATCAATAAGATGGCGCATCGTTTTCTTGAGCAGCAAGCACTCAAGCTGCACATCCCCGTGGACGTAATACACCAGAATGTGCGGGTGTCGGGTGATAGGCTAGTTCTGGAAAAGACTGAACCAGCGTAACCTTGTTTTTCGCCCGCTGTGTCCGTTGACCTGCCACTGCGAATTTCCTCCAGATTGGATTAGAGTCCGGCCTATCAAAGGACGGACGTATGAAGAAGCAGAGAGCTACGGAAGAGCAGATTATTGCGGTGCTGAAGGAGCAGGAGGCTGGTACACCGGTCTCGGAGCTTTGTCGCAGGCACGGCGTCAGCGATACCCGCATTTATAAATGGAAGGCTGAACTGCCCGCCATTCGCAGGCTGGTGGATCAAAGGCCTACCTATGGCTAACGGCGAGCCGCCGATAAGCCTGTCGTCAGCGCCAAGCGGGTCAACCTGAACTGACTGTGCAAATTGTGGCCGGTCACAAACCGCAAAGTGTTGCTGCGAGCGTCTATCTAGGGGGCTATCTCCCGAACAATTGACGCAATGTGTGGAGGCCGTGCAGTTGCCTCGAAAGCGGGCCGAAAAATCGGTCGGTTATGGAATAAGATAGGAACCGACTCCGCATTTGCCCGCTCGATATGGTTTAGTTCGCGGGACGCCACAAGTAATCGTTGTTAAACCATTCACTCATTAGATTATCGTTGTTAGAGTGAGCGAAAAACAACGGGGTCTCATGCTGTCTCCTTACGATACGAAACCTAAGCCTCTTTTCACTCGGCTGGCGACTGTCGGAGGCGCGGAAGAGCAGGCCTACTGCGTGGGCTTCGAACTTGAGAAATGGCGTTGCGACGCTTTTGCAGACCATATGATAGAATGGATCATCGACTACGCCCTTAAATCGGATGAGATTAAGACACTTTCCCACGGCAATAGCTACTTGCGATTACGGCAAGCAGCAGCACGTATTTATAAAAGTGAAGCATATGAAAGACGTGGTGAAATTGGGGAGATATCGTTGCATGCCATTTGCCGCGAATATTTCGGAACAATTCCGTTTGCTCCAAGAGTTTTCTATCTCACGTCTTCGAATGAAGTCGTAAAATCTTTCGACATGGTTCATGTTCGCTACAAAGATGAGAGTGTCGAGCTTTGGCTCGGAGAGGCAAAATTCTTTAAGGACCGTGATAGTGCCATAGCTAATGCTGTAGCCTCAGTTAAGAAGCACATAGACCAGGGTTTCTTGAAAAACGAAAAACTTATCCTTGGTCCGCAGGTCTCGACAGATATTCCTCACTACGAAAAAATTAGAGAGATTCTTTCAGAAGAGGCCCCTCTAGATGTCCTCTTTCAGAAATCAATTTTTCCAATTCTCATTGCGGCTGACAGCTCCTCAACTACATCGCATAATCAATTCGGACAGGCCTATGAGTCCGACATTTCCGAAGAACTAATTGCTCTTTCGGAGGCCATCAAAGCATCTGGACTGAGATCGAAGATAAAAATCTTACTGATCTATGTACCTTTAGGATCAAAAGATGCTCTGGCAACTGCGTTCGACAAACGTTTGAAGGGATTGACGCCTTGAGCACCCCAATAGCGGATTGGAGACGCATTTCTACCCTGCAAGGAGATGCTTTGCGTGGCGAGGTCTTTAGGGCAATTGGGAGCGCATCTCGTCGTATTCAGATTGGCGAGCAGGATGACCCTGCAATCTTGGAAGTTATTCCGAGACTGGTGGAGTTGTTGAATAATAGATATGACGAGCTTTCTTCGTTCAATGAGATAATAAGCGGGTTGGCTAGAGCTAGCGGCCTATGGAATTACATAGATAAGGAAACAGCAGATGTCGCAGACTCCTTAGTAGCTGAAGCTGCCACGTCTGACGAGCTCGGCGGTATTACTTTTCATCGGGAACAAGTAGTCGCTCTTAATGCACTAGCCAGTGGGAAGAATCTCATACTAAGTGCACCCACGAGTTTCGGTAAAAGCTTGTTGATTGACGCGTTACTTGTCACGGGACGATACAAGCGTGTGGCCATCGTTTTACCAACAATCGCTCTCTTAGACGAATTTCGGAGGCGCTTGTTGGGGCGTTTCGGGCATCGCTTCCAACTCATTATGCACCCTTCCGATTCTCCCGGGACCGGCCCTGTTATTTTTCTTGGCACGCAAGAGCGACTGATTCACCGTGAAGACATCGGCTACTTAGATTTGGTCGTTGTAGATGAATTCTATAAACTCGACCCTTCTAGAAAGGACGAGCGAAGCGTTGCTCTGAATGCTGCCGTCTATCGACTTCTCAAGCGGTCCAAGCAGTTCTTTTTTCTTGGACCAAACATCGACAATGTTGCAATATCGGACAACATTCGATGGCGCTTCGAGTTCCTAAAGACACGGTTCTCGACAGTCGCGGTCGATACACTCGATCTTCAGGCTGAGCCGAACAAGCGTCAGCGCCTTATCGATGAGATTGGTGAGGACAACAACTGGCCCGCCCTCGTTTTTGTCTCGTCGCCTGATAGGGCAAACAGTCTGGCTGCCGAGCTCGCTGAGGAAATGGCGGTCTCAGACGTCAGCTCGGGATTTGCAGAATGGTTACAGGTCAACGTAGGTCCGAACGGGTTACTTGGCCGCACCGTGTATTACGGCTTTGGAGTTCACCATGGCCGGGTTCCGAGAGCTATAGCCGCTAAGATGGTGAGGATGTTCAACGAGCAAAAGCTACCAGTTCTTTTTTGCACTTCGACCCTTATTGAAGGCGTCAACACCGCAGCGAAAACTGTGATGATTTTCGATAAAAAAATAAATCGTGTTGATTATGATTTTTTCACTTTCGCAAATATTCGAGGCAGAGCGGGTCGGTTGGGCCAACACCAGATAGGTCGAGTTCTGGTTTTCAACGAGGTACCCGAACAAGAGGAGCTGGAGGTTGCACCTACAGTATTCAACGAAGATGATGACTTGCCCGATGAGTACATTGTCTATGTTGAAGATAGACCTGATAGCTCTAAGGCTGAGGAACGTGTTCGCGATCTTCGTATGCGGCTTGGACTTGATGAAGCACAGCTGCGCCTTCTGTCGCCGATTGGCTTGGAAAGAGCAGCAGAGCTTAAAGGATTTACTGAGGCGGCCTTCAAGGATGGTGCCGATTTAGTTTGGGAAGGAATTCCGACTTACAAGCAAATCAAGGCATGCATTGAAGTGATCTGCCGCATCCAGAGGCCACATTCGTTCGGGGCGTGGTCCGCACCTCAGCTCACCTTCTATATCGACCAGCTTCGAAGATCGAAGACTCTCCGTGCCTTTCTTCTAGCTAGAGACGAGGACTACACAGGAAAACCCGAAGGCCACGACGCGATTTTCAAGTTTTTGCGTGCTTGTGAGTATGGTCTTCCGCAATTTTTCAATGCCGTCGAAATGTTTGTTCAACAACTTGATCCACTAGCTGACTACCAGTTGTTTATAGGGAGCTTGAGTAGCTGGTTTAGAGCGGAAGTTCTGAAGGAATTGGATGAAGAGGGTATTCCCGTGCAAATCGCGGAGCGTTTCTATGCCGACGGAGATAGCAAGAATAGACTTATAGAAAAGCTCAAAGACGCGAGTTCTTCCTCTGAAGACAAACTCACCGACTTCGAAAAGGAGTGGTTGGCGGATGTCTTGCTCGGCGATTAACGATGGCCGGTGAGTGTGGCGCGATGACGTGGCGGCTTCACGTGCTACCTACTGCCCAGTATAGCAAAGCGCATGCTGAGAAAAAAACATAATGCCTCCACTTGGAAGCAAGCGCGAAAATCACGCAACAGACGGTGAAGATTTTTTTGCAAGCCGGGACAGTGTAGACCGGGAACACCCGGTAGCTGCTACGATACTATTCCAACTCATGCCGCTATCCAGCATCTTCCGAATCGCAGCATTGCGTTCGGTGTCTTCCGGCCTGCCTCTGTAGAGACCATCTTCCTTCGCTTTGGCGATACCCTGAGCCTGCCGCCGTCTACGGTCTTCGTAGTCTTTGCGGGCGATAGCAGCCAGCATGTCCAGCATCATTCCATTGATGGCGTCAAGCATCCGGCTTTGAATGTCGTCTTTGTTTCCATCGGCAAGCATCCATGAGGTGGGTAAGTCGAGCGCCACGACCCTCACGCGGCGAGTACGTATCTCAGTCTTCAGTCTTTCCCAGTCCTCGGCGTTCAAGCGGCTCAAGCGGTCAACCTGTTCCACCAGCAACACGTCACCGGCATGACAATCACCTAGCAACCGGAATAGCTCGGGACGCTTAAGCGATGCCCCACTTTCATTCTCCAGATAGGTCGCAGCGATCTTAAGCCCGCGCTCCTCAACGAACCGAAGCAAATCGTCCTTCGCGCGGCTGGCGTCTTGGTCCTTGGTGCTGGCTCGAAGGTATGCGCGGATATGCATGAAAACCACCTAAGTTCGTTTTAAGTGGTTCCCTTATTATCGGTTCGTTTTGAATTGTCAATCAGACTTATCGAACCAGCGAATATCAGGTTCTCATGAGGTGTACTTAAATGAAACCACCTCAAACCCTGATCTCGACATCTCCTCTACGCCATACGGCCAGCAAGCGCTCAAGGAACGTGCGTCCCTTCGAGGTCAATTGAAGGACCGTTATACGGGCATCATGCGGTGCTGGTTGCTGTTCGACAAGATCGAGACCGGGAGCACCGTGCCGGTTGATAGCTGTCAGCGCAATGACGTTTCGAGACATCCCCGGCTGGCTAATATCCATGACGCGCAATAGCTCGGCCTGTGATATCCCCGGCTTCATTGCAATGAGGAGGAAGACAGCCGCCATTTGCATCGGCATTTCTGGGTGTATTTCTCGGAACGTCTCAATCAAATGAAAGACGCTGAAGGCGTCTGCTTTATCAGCCATTTCCATCTGGCACCTAATCCCATCAGTTGAATTTGTATTTATGATGCAACCATTTACGGCGAGGTCAAGAGTCCCTCATCTGATTGTGAAAGCCCGAGGGCCGAGGGGGGAATGCCGGGTTCCTTATATCTGATCTTGGGTCTCAGATTTTTTCACCCAACATTCCCGGCTCACTGAAAGAGAGAAGAGGCGAGCTTGCGTTCAACGTCCGCACGGTATGTGGCGTCTGCGGTACGTTCGGGGGTGGCGTGATTTAATAGTGTTTACGCCCCGATTGCATAAGCTGCCCGGGAGCCGTAAACGCTTCTGTAACCGCACCGCGGAACGAGCGGAAAGTTACCTACCGCCCTGAAGACGCTTGATAGCAGCGGCCTGTAACTTTGCTCGGTCAGCATCCGTGATGAGGGCAACGGGGCCGATAATGTCGCCCAGGTTGTCGATGACGCTTTCCCTGAATTCAATGCCGTGCGCCTTTAGCACTGACCGCGCATCGCCGTCTGCATCAGCCGGAAGGTCATAAATCGAGCATATGTCTTTCGCGACTATGTATGGAATGCCGTCAACTTCGACGCTGCGGAATTTCAGCGCTGGCTTACCATTGTGGAAATCGACGGTCGTGGTCACGATACGTGGGTATGTCATGTGCTTTTTCTCGTAGTTGTTGGTGGAATTTTAAAGGGCGGCAATCAACCGACACGCCAAAGCGGACGGCTCATGAACTTGCTGAATGAAGACTGAGGTAAGACGGGAAGGTCTGGGTCGTTGCGCTGACGCCATGCCGCATCACTGTGTGATTTCAGCCCTGCCCCTGCGATCCTCAAGCCAGCGTCCCAGAAGGACGGCTTAGCGGCACGCTGAACCGAGTTGATGCGGTCCTCAGTGTTGGCGCGGATGCCCTTCATTTCGTTGTTGAGCTGCGTCATGCTCCATTCGGTATTCTGATCGATGCGGTCGTTGGCCTCAGCGGCTCGGCCGTCAAACTCCCTCAAGAGGGCATCGACCGACAGGCCGGTTACGCCCGCCTCACCGGCTGCTGCTGACGCTGTTGCTTTGGCAGCCCTCGCCTCGCGGGTGTTGTCGATCTTCTCGGCGGCTGCTGCCTCCTGTTCCTGCAACATGCGCTGTTGCGTTTGGAACATCTGATCGCGGGCATCCTGGTTCGCCCTTGCCGCGTTCTCGCGGTAGAGCTGGTTCTGTTGCTCGGCGGCTGCGACTTGCGCTTGCTGATTGACCACCTGAGAGGCAGCCGCAATGCCGAAGCCGATCATCGATAGCGGGTCACACATTCCTAATCCTTGCGAACTCATAGAAGGGCAGGTTTCCCGGCCCGGGCGAGTTGATCGTTCTCAGAAACTTGAAGCCAAGCCAACGAAGCCACAGGAGGTGGACAGTGTTGCGCTGGTCTACAGCGTTAGCGAGAACGGGAAATTCTTCGTGGAAGGTTTCCACCCAGAGCTTTGAGCGCCTGAGGAACCTCGTTTTGTTTGTCTTGATCTCATCGCTTCCGAGGAGCCAGATGTAGCCCAGTTCGGGTTCATTGGAGGGACAGACGCCAAACATGGCGACTGCATTGTCCTCTTCATTGACCACCGAAACGCATTGACGGGACAGCTTAAGGCCGTCCTCAAGAGCCTGCTCGGCACTGGGGGAACCAGCGGCAAGCAGCTCTCGAAGATCGTCAGGGCGAAGTCTAGGGGCTAGATAGGTCACGTCCTCGGGGCGGGAGTAACGTGTTTCCAGTCCCGCGCCCACTAGGCAGCACTCCGCGAGAGTCCGCGCCACTCGCGGTAGCGGACAAAGCGTGGGCCGTGGGCTTCTCCCTCAGCAACGGTAATCGCCGCTGCTTTCACAAGATCACGGATGAGGAGGCGCGGGTATGGCCGCTCACCGTCCCAGACCTCAAGCGGGCCATTCAATCCGAGAGAGGCAAGATGACGGCAGGCCGCTCCTGTTGGGTTTAGGGTCGCCGGAATAATCGTGGCACCAGCGAAGGAGACAGAATAATATTGCCCCCGCATTCCACGTTTGCAGGGCCGGATGTTGATGCGGTGCGGACCACTCGCGGGGGGAGTTGGCGTAGCTTCGCCGCCGCCTTGGTCAAGGTCGTTATCGTGCATAAATATTTCTCATTGTGTGGTGGAGACTGAGTTTCGTGGGCGGTAGAAACAGAGAGGCCCCCCGTCAGCAACGAAGCGACGAGAGGGCCTAGGTCCACCACGACCACGAGAACAATGACCAGCTACTAGCCGATCAACGCACTCTCAGATATTGAGCGTCTAAAGAGACTGTGCGTGGATATTAAAGGAGACCTGAAGGTTATATAGAAAGGTCTCTGCGGTTCTATTGGAGGTGGGTTGAAGGTGTTATTCCACCATCATCCATCATGAAGGAAATGTAGGGTCATCCTGATTCCATCAATCCCCTCTACTCCCTTTCATTGGTCTTCTGCCCTTCGGGCTTCTCCTTAAGGGTGGGGTAATTGGTCGGGCAGAATTGGGTATCCCTCCGTTCGTCCTACCTAAAGTGGGCGGTAATTATAGGTTGTATTTGAATCTCAATACAGCCGATTGCTTTTGGTCCTTCCCTTAAGGGCGTGGTAATTGCCGGAGCGTCTGACGTCTTCTGCGTCTCGACAGATATTTTCGTAGCCTCGCGGTCTCCCTCAGCTTCAACCGCAAAGCATCAACAACGAGTGCCTCTCTGCCTTCCACGGCTCTACCATCGAAAGGCGCAAGGCCTTGCCTCAGTGCCTCAGCAACGCTCGTCTGAGGCTGTGTTTCGTGGTGATACTTTCTAAAGATGGTGACCATCAGCCGGTCAGCCATCGCAGCTCTACGGCCTGTCGAGAAATGGCAGATAGCGCGAGCCTGATCTTCATTAAGATAGTATGCATCGCCGTCCCTGTGCATGAGGCCACAATTTGCGAGAACGTTACGGAGCAGCTTCATGGTGCCGGTTCGAATATTGATAGGGCGGCGCATGCCGAGGACAAAGGCTAGATCAAGATCGAGAATACGCGGCTCTCCCGCGATGATGTGAAGAGGGATTTCAGACATGGTGCATGTTTCCATGAATGGTAGGAAGAAGGCCCCGCGCTTGGTCGCGAGCAGGGCCGTGGTGGTCACACAGCGGCGGGAGGCGTAGCGCTCTCAATTGGCGCTACCGCTTGAACAGGCCGCGCTCGACGCTCGATAACCCAGTGCCTCCATTTCCCAGACGGCCACTCGTACCAATCTTCCCGGCCCCAAGCGAATTCGTGGTTAGGAGTGAAGACGTAGAAAGCACCGGGAAGGCGGCAGACGATTTCGATGGAAAGACCGATTAGAGGCAGCTTGATTTTCATGTGATGGCGTCTCGAAAATGGAGTTGATTTGCGCTGTTCCGGCCAGAACGATGACGCTTAGACTCCAGCGAGATTCTGCCGTCAATAGATTAAAATCATTATTTTTCAATAACTTAATTCACATGTAAGTAGGTTGACGGTAGGCGATTGAAAGCGTTCTGAAAATCGCTGTGACGCGTGGATAGGTTTTTTTCTCCCTCACGATGAGGAGAAGGTGACGACCGCCAGATCGCGGAGATCACTGGCAAACGGCACAACAACGTTAGAGCTGAAATCGAGAAGATGGCGGAAGACCTTTCACTGGATTTTCAGTAAAAGACTGAGGCGTCTAACGGCAGGCGTTCATCGAAGATGCACTACCTCCCTAAGCGCGACACACTCATCCTCGTCTCGGGCTACTCGGCCCGATCTCTGGCAGGGCTTACCACCAGCATCTTGCACAATAGAGCGCAGCGAGCTACTGTCCACACACCCACACCATTAGCTGTGAGGCCCCTTTGCTAGAGGGTTAGAAATAGGGTCACGGCGAGGCGCGCCGTGGCCTTTCCCTTGACGATAAAGCGGGCGACTGCACTATCTGCGGAGGTTGCCTTAGTCTGCGCAGCACACGCTCTTAACATACGTGTTCCCGACCGTCATGAATGCGTCATCTGGAACTGCCTGCTGCTCTTTCAACTTCTTGAGTAATTCCGCCGCCTGATCTGGTGGTAAGGTCTTTTGAAGGGCAACGGCGTACCACTTATTCGTAGCGAGATAGGCGGTTAGAGGGAGGCGAGATGCAGCCACAAAGGCGGCGGCCTCCGCGTAATTATCGAAGCTCTTGATTTGGATGTATCGGTTCTCAAAGGGCTGGGTCAAAAATTGATCCACCTTAACCCAATTGTGGTGCAGATAACCTTCTTTGCCCTTCGTCCTCACTTTGTACCAACGCTCACCAACCGACAGAATCTCTACGCGGTCCCGGTTCTGCAATCCAAGAAGCTTTTCCGAGGATTGATCCTCTCCTGCCCTCAGGAACTCTTTACCTTTAGGAACGCGCACAAAACCGCTTCTAGCCAAGGGGATTTGGAAACGTGCATCGTCGTTAGCGATCCTAAAGCTAGGCAGCGCCTTGCTTTCCCGCGTGTCGCCTTTATCGGCCGCCGCCCACTTTTGGTCTGAAGGCGTTCCGCTGCCCAAATCCAAGTTCGTGACGCGGTACTGAGCCATTTCGCTCTTCGAAAGATAGCGCATATCGTCTTTTTCGTACCGAAGAGACAATTGCAGCAGAGCTGGATCGACTCCCATCTCAGACAAATAGCTTATGGTCTCGGCTGTTTGATGCTGGATGTATGACACTGCGTCATCGACCGAAATGGCGGCAGCGTCCGAGAATGATGACTTATGTACGCCTATCGATCCAGTCTCTGCCGCACGGACCACGCCGCCCATGAATGCGAGAGCACACGCGGAAGCACACTCAAGGCCCCGCGATTGAAATGTGGGGAGGCCAAGGGTACGGATGAGGCGGCCAAGTTCTATCGCTTTGGAAGGGTTTCCCCCGGGAGAATTGAAGCTGACTATCGCGGCTTTGTCGCCAACGCTTTTAGCTAATTGCAAAAACTGGCCGAAATTCTCAGAAGGCTCGAACACGCCCGATACGAGGATGATGGATTTTCCAGCATCCACAGGCTCGACAGAAAATGTGAGAGCCGAGGCGGGGTTGCTCAGCAAGAAACAAACGAACGCAAAAGTTACCGCGAAACAAGACGTCGTTTTCATATGCTGCACTACCCTCAAGATACCCCCTACCAGTATATTCAGCCGTGCGTGTTGAGCTAGAGCGAAACGATACGCCTCAAATGATTCTCGCCATCAGCGAAAATCGGCTATCTACCGGCCCATAAGGGTAGACAGATCAAGTCCCTCGTACTTCAACTTCTGCATTTCGTCATTCAACAATTGCAACCCATACAAGCCGTTTCCATATCTCCCCGCCATGCCTTTCTCAGCATGGCCTTGAAGCGCATTCATGAAATCGCCTGGAATGCGACTGTTGCGGCAGGCATCCTCGAAGTTGTGCCGGAAGCTGTGAAACGAAATCTTGCCGTGCTTGATGTTGACAGCCCTCAGCGTGTTGCTGAACTTAGTTGAATAGGAAGTGGAATAAGTACCGTCAGTAGATTTCGGCAACTCAGGGAACAGGCGAGAAAAGCCCCGCTTCCGTTGCCGCTCTACGAATCTTAGGAAACCGAGGTCCACCAGCGTCTTATGAATTGGCACACGCCTGAAGGATGCTGCCGTCTTCAAGTTGAGGTCTTCGCCGTCATCGGTTACCTGAATGAAGGGTATACCGCCCTCAACGCGTATATCTTCAAGACGGAGCTGAATGATTTCCCCAGAACGGCAACCGCTAAACAGACCGACCAAGGGCACCCAGTAGATACCACTGTCAACCGGTAACAGGTCACCGGGAGTGTTGTGATACCGCAGGCTTTTACAGCCGACGAAGAGCGGAGAGCTGAATATCTTTTGCAGTTCTTCAATCGAGAACGGCAAACGCTCTTCCCGCGCCTTCCCGCTTATCTTTACATTCATGCCGTCGAAGGGATTGGCAGCTACGTCATCGTGATTGACTTTCGCCCAGTTCCAGAAAGCTCGCAGGAAGCCGAGAACCTTATTGGCGTTCTTGCTACTCATTGGAGCGATCCCCAGAGCTTCCGCTTGAGCCGCTGCCTCCTTGATTGGCAACCCGCCGATTGCCTTAATCTTCGTCCAGTTGGGGGGCAGCTTGAGGAGAATGGTTTTGAACTGTCGAGCGTCAGCTTTGCGGTATTCGTTGGCTGGTCGATCCCCTGCAACGAGGGCAAAGCGCTCCGCCCACAGACGATTAGCCGCTAGCGTCGAGGTGGTCCATTCCCCACCAGCGCGGCCCTTTTCCTTCGCCCATTCGTCAATCAATGTCGAAAGAAGAGGCGTTGCATTGACGGGCTTTACAGCTTCCAACTGAGGAGTCTCAATCGGGTCACCGTTGTTTCGTTGACGGCGCAAACCTGCTGCCTTTATCGAGACACGTTGCAACTCACGAACAAGAAAGACCCAACTTGGAGAGGATGGCTCAAGCCGTAGATTAACAGTTGACCACGTCAGAACCTCCTCGGCCTCTCCAATCATAAACTCACTTAGATGCCCCCTCGCCCAGTCACCTCGGTTTATCGCCTCGATAGCTTCTAGCTGGTCGGCATCCTCATCGAAGTCTCGATCTTCAAACCCGCTCAAACGGATTTCCTCATCCTCCTCAAGCAGATGGATGAAATACACTTGGCCGATGTGCTTGATTTGCGCGTCTGTCAGTTCCGCCAAAGCAGGCTCTCGGTCGCGTGTAAGTTGGCGTCGATGCTCTTCGAAGCGCTCATCAACTTCCGCTGACGCCTTGCGCAGTTTTCGCAACGCATCCTGATAATCGCTTGTCTTGAGAGAAAAGGTTTCCTCCCGCTTCGGGTAGGTACCTTGAATGTCTTTCGGGATCGAACACCGGAAATGGTAGACGTTACCACGGCGCATCAAACGAGGAGGAAGGGGCATATCACTCATGGCTCCGCTGTAGCAGTGTGCTGTAGCGAACAAAACCCTAAGCCGTTGATTTTACGATATCCTATTGATTTCTTTAGGATATTAATGGTGCTGCTAGAGAGATTTGAACTCTCGGCCTCTCCCTTACCAAGGGAGTGCTCTACCCCTGAGCTATAGCAGCATCCGGTGCCGAAGCGTTTGCTTCAGCATCAAGCGTGGCGGCCTATTGCCATAGGTTTTTGACGAGCGCAAGTCGCAAAACGATATTCTTCAACAAGCGGGGCAAAAAAGCGTTCCCCCTGTTGAAAAACGTATTTTTCGGATATTGCTGAATTTATGAACGAACATCATGACAAACAGGCAAAGGCGGCGGTTTCCGTGAACGCCTCAGAAGACCCCGTTGCCCTTGCGGCAAGCGGCAACGCGCAGGCAGGTCCCGGCGAGAAGGCGCGGCAACGCGAGGCGGAGCGCAAGGCGCGGGCAGCGAAGAAGCTGCGTGAAAACCTGCAGAAGCGCAAACAGCAGGTTCGCGCGCGCCGGGCCGGCGATGCGGATGAGACGATTGGCCTGCCTGCCGCAAAAACGGACGAATCATCCTCATAGAGAATTCACCAGCATCATTTGAAACGCCGCGGAAACTCGTCTAGGGACGCGCATTTCCGCAAGGCATGATTAAGAAAGGCGGGCACAGGCCCGTAGGGACGCATGGATCGCATCAGAATTACGGGTGGTAACAAGCTCAACGGCATCATTCCCATCTCCGGCGCGAAAAACGCCGCCTTGCCGTTGATGATCGCTTCGCTTCTGACCAGCGACACGCTAACGCTCGAAAACGTGCCGCATCTGGCGGACGTCGAGCAGCTCATCCGTATTCTCGGCAATCATGGCGTCGATATTTCGGTCAATGGTCGTCGCGAAAGCCAGGGCGAAGCCTATTCCCGCACGGTCCACTTCACCTGCCGCACCATTGTCGACACCACCGCACCTTACGAGCTGGTTTCCAAGATGCGCGCCAGCTTCTGGGTCATCGGCCCGCTTCTGGCCCGTGAAGGCCGTGCGCGCGTTTCACTGCCCGGCGGCTGTGCCATCGGCACACGTCCGGTGGACCTGTTCATCGAGGGCCTGCAGGCGCTTGGCGCAACGATGGAGATCGATGGCGGCTATATCAACGCCAGCGCTCCAAAGGGCGGCCTTATCGGCGCTGTTTATACCTTCCCGAAAGTCTCCGTCGGCGCGACGCATGTGATGCTGATGGCCGCGAGCCTTGCAAGAGGCACCACCGTCATTCACAACGCCGCCCGCGAACCGGAAGTCGTCGATCTAGCGCACTGCCTGATTGCGATGGGCGCGAAGATCGAGGGCGCTGGCACCTCCACCATCACCATCGAGGGCGTCACCTCGCTTTCCGGCGCACGCCACCGGGTGCTGCCTGACCGTATCGAGACCGGCACCTATGCCATGGCCGTGGCCATGGCTGGCGGTGATGTGGTGCTGGAAGGCACGCGTGCATCGCTGCTCGACAATGCGCTGGACACGCTGCGGCTTGCCGGAGTGTCGATCAGCGACACGGAGACCGGTCTGCGCGTCGTGCGCAACGGCAACGGCATTCAGCCCGTCGATATCGTCACCGAACCCTTCCCCGGCTTCCCGACCGACCTTCAGGCGCAGTTCATGGCGCTGATGACCCGGTCGCAGGGTGTATCCCACATTACCGAAACCATCTTCGAAAACCGCTTCATGCATGTGCAGGAACTGGCCCGTCTCGGCGCGAAGATTTCGCTCTCCGGGCAGATGGCCCGTATCGAAGGCGTTACCCGCCTGAAGGGTGCGCCTGTCATGGCAACCGATCTGCGCGCCTCGGTGTCGTTGGTCATTGCGGGCCTGGTGGCGGAAGGCGAGACCATGGTTTCGCGCGTCTACCACCTCGATCGTGGTTTCGAACGGCTTGAAGAAAAGCTCACCCGCTGCGGTGCGCTGGTCGAACGCGTCAGCGATTGATCCTTTCATCGCCGCTCATTCGTTTTCTCCCCGTTGCAGAGCGGGCCGCGACTGCCTATTTCCTGTACAAGGAATAGACATTGCGGGCGCGGCCCCGCGGAAAAGGAAGAAAACGATGAGCGGCCTGAAATTGCTCGCGCTGGATACTGAAGATCTCTCCGTCATTTCGACGCACATGCAGGACAGCGTCTTCAAACTGAAGGACGTTGCATTCGAGGCAAAGCAGGGCCAATTTACACTTTCCGCCAATCGTTTCGTCTGGGAAAGCGCGAATAAGAAGAACCTGCCGCCGGAGCGATGCCGCAGCGTGGTTTTCCTGAAGCGGGTCTCCGCCGTCCGCTCGCACGGCATCAATCGCAGTGATAGGGAACAGGTGCTTTCGCTCCTTGCAATCCGCTTCGTGCAGAACGGCGAAGGTCCTGATGGCGCCGTCGAACTGACGCTTTCGGGCGGTGGCGCTATCGCACTCGATGTCGAATGCATCGAGGCGCAGCTGACGGATGTGAGCGGCGCCTGGGAAACTGCCGCCAAACCGCATCATCCCGATAGCGAATAAGCTCTCCACGCCATTGCAACGGTTGCCTTTCGTCACTGTTTCGATTTATGCCACATACCAGAGCCGCATTTTTCTGCGGTGAGTTCGTGCACCTCGCGGGATCGCCGCGAGGAAAATGAGAGGGTAATGGCGTGGCAATCTGGCTGGAGCGGGCATCGGCTGATTTCGAACAGAAATTCGCTGCCTTCCTGACAACCAAGAGGGAAGTTTCGGAAGACGTCAACGCGACCGTTCGCGACATCATCGATGACGTCCGCAATCGCGGCGATGCGGCCCTTGCCCACTACTCCATTAAATTCGACGGCATCGATTTCTCGAAGGTCTCGATGCGGGTGACAGCGGAAGAGATCGATGCGGCCGTCGCAGCCGTTGACAGAAGTGTCATCGAAGCTCTCGAACTCGCAGCCCGGCGCATTGAAAAACACCATGCGCGGCAGATGCCGAAGGACGATATCTACGAAGACGAGATCGGCGTGGGCCTCGGTTCACGCTGGACGGCGATCGAAGCTGTCGGCCTTTATGTGCCCGGCGGCACCGCGAGCTATCCAAGCTCCGTCCTTATGAATGCCGTCCCGGCCAAGGTTGCCGGTGTAGAGCGTATCGTCATGGTCGTGCCGGCGAATGGCGGCGTGATAAACCCCGCCGTTCTTGCCGCCGCGCGCATCGCAGGTGTTGAGGAAATCTACCGCATTGGCGGCGCACAGGCCGTGGCTGCACTCGCCTACGGCACGGAAACAATCACGCCTGTCGCCAAGATTGTCGGCCCCGGCAATGCCTATGTGGCGGCCGCGAAACGGCATGTCTTCGGAACTGTCGGCATCGACATGATCGCCGGGCCCTCCGAAGTGCTTGTCATTGCCGACAGGGACAACGATCCGGACTGGCTGGCCGCCGATCTTCTGGCGCAGGCGGAGCATGACCGTGGCGCGCAGTCCATCCTCATCACCGACAATGCCGAACTCGGCAAGGCGGTGGAGGCGGCGGTGGAACGGCAGCTGAAGCGGCTGTCGCGCGCCGAGACGGCAGCGGCGAGCTGGGCGGATTTCGGTGCGATCATTCTCGTCGAAAAGCTCACCGATGCCATTCCCTTGGCCAACCGCATTGCGGCCGAGCATCTGGAGCTTGCCGTTGACGATCCGGATGCGCTGATGGCGCATATCCGCAATGCCGGCGCGATCTTCGTCGGGCGCCATACGCCTGAGGTGATCGGCGATTATGTCGGCGGCTCCAACCACGTTCTGCCGACGGCGCGCTCAGCGCGCTTCTCTTCCGGCCTTTCGGTGCTGGATTTCGTCAAGCGTACCTCGATCCTACGTCTCGGGCCTGAGCAGCTGCGGCAGCTTGCGCCGGCGGCGATCACCCTTGCCCGTTCGGAGGGGCTGGACGCGCATGCGCGCTCCGTCTCCATTCGCCTCAACCCGGAAAGTTAAGAGATGGCTTCAGGCGATTTCCGGCTCTGCGATGTGGTTCTGGACGATAGCATCGGCCGGTCCACGCCGGACGTGGAGCATGAACGCGCCGTCGCCATTTTCGATCTGATCGAGGAAAACACGTTCGAACCATTCGGCCATGAGGGCGGCCCATACCGGCTGCACATATCGCTGGTCGATGCCAAGCTGGTTTTCTCGATCAAGACCGAAGACGAGAAGGATGTCTCGACCCATATCCTGTCGCTGACGCCGTTCCGCCGCATCATCAAGGATTATTTCCTGATCTGCGAAAGCTATTACGAGGCGATACGCTCCTCCACTCCAAGCCAGATCGAGGCGATCGACATGGGCAGGCGGGGCATTCACAATGACGGCTCGCAGACTTTGATGGACCGGCTTTCCGGCAAGATCAAAATCGATTTCGATACTGCGCGCCGTCTCTTCACCCTTGTCTGTGTGCTTTATTGGCGGGGTTAGAGATGAGAGATCCCGCCACGGCTCCAAATGGGGGACAGGCTCCCAAATCGGTCCTCTTCATGTGCGGTATGAACTCCATCCGTTCTCCCATGGCCGAGGTCATCGCCAAACGACTGGTGGCACCCGGCATCTACATCCAGTCGGCCGGCGTGCGGGCGGGCGAGCGTGACCCCTTTGTGGATGCGGTGCTGGAAGAACAGGGATTTTCGCTCGGCAAACACAAACCGCGCACATTGGACGAGATCGAGGATGATTTTTTCGATCTGATCATTACATTGACACCCGAAGCTCATCACGCAGCACTTGAACTGACACGCTCGAACTCACTCGACGTTGTCTATTGGCCAACCATGGACCCAACCGTCATCACCGGCACGCGGGACCAGATTCTCGATGCCTATCGCGAGGTGCGGGACCATCTTGCCAGGCTGATTGCCGAACGCCTGCCAGGTAGGCCGCAGCCGGCGGCGGATACGCTTTCAAAAGACTGAGGTTGAGTGTCCGTTTCGATCGGACCAGATACTTCAAACGCCGCACAGGACAGGCATTTATTCGATCCGCACCTCTCACCTGGCGAAAATCGGTTCCGATTTTCGCCGTGATGCTTTAGAGGTTCACAAATGTGCCGGGATTGTGTAGTTTCCGCGCAATTTTCCCGGACACGACAGGTCCGGCACTATCAACAGGAAGAAAACCCTTACATGACAAAAGAAGAAGTCCTCGAATTCCCGGGCATCGTAACCGAATTGCTGCCGAACGCAACATTCCGCGTGAAGCTTGAGAACGAACACGAAATCATCGCCCACACTGCCGGCCGCATGCGCAAGAACCGTATCCGTGTTCTGGCGGGCGACAAGGTGCTGGTCGAAATGACGCCTTACGACCTGAGCAAGGGCCGCATCACCTATCGCTTCAAGTAATCCGTTTTCGGCATTCGGAAGCCCGGGCAGCGCAATGACCAACTCAAAACAAAAGCTCGTTCTGGCATCCGGTTCGCCGCGGCGTCTGGAACTGTTGCATCAGATCGGCATCGAGCCGGCACGTCTGATGCCGATGGATATAGACGAAACGCCCGTAAAGCTTGAGCATCCGCGCACGCTGTGCCGTCGCCTGTCGCTACAGAAGGCCGAGGCTGCGCATGCGGCGCTGAAGAGCGAGCAGACGTGGAAAGACGCCTATGTTCTCGGCTCCGACACCGTGGTGGCCGTGGGTCGCCGCATTGTCGGCAAGGCGGAATATACCGAAGAGGCTTCCGCAGCGCTGCATCTTCTCTCGGGGCGCAGCCATTGGGTCTATACCGGCATCTGCCTTGTGACGCCCGGCGGCAAAATCCGTCAGAAGGTTGTGGAAACCAAGGTGCGTTTCAAACGCCTTGCCACGCGCGAGATCGACGCCTATATCGCCTCCGGGCAATGGCGCGGCAAAGCCGGGGCCTATGGTATCCAGGGCATTGCCGGCTCATTCGTGCAGAAACTGACCGGCTCCTACACCAATGTCGTCGGCCTGCCGCTGTATGAGACCATGTCGCTTCTTTCCGGTGAAGGATTCGAGGTGACGTCGGGCTGGCTCGAAGGATAGACCATGACAAAATCATCTCCTGAAGGTGCGGGAAATGTTACGCCGCTTCGGAAAACGAAGCCATGTCCGGAGTGCGGGCGGCCCTCGACACGGGAAGACTATCCGTTCTGTTCGGATCGCTGCCGCTCGCTCGATCTCGCCCGCTGGCTGAACGGTTCCTACGCCATTCCTGTCGCCGACGACGAAAGCAGCGCGGACGAGCAGGACTCGTTCAAAAATTCCTCCGAATAACGTTGCGCCGCCGGAAAATCCGGCGGTGGAATACAGAATATTTTTAATGACCTTCAGCTCGCAGTATATTCACCGGGTTACCGACAGCCCGAAAGCCATATCAAAAACCGGTTGACGCCCCTCCCCCGGCAGCCATTAGGGTTCCCCGATGGACGCAAGCCTGCAAAAAAGAGTAAGGCCTGGCGCGCTGCTGTTTGCGGTGCTGGCAGTTTGTCTTGCCATATTGGCAACGGTGCTGCTTGCCAATGACAAGAAACATCTCAAAAGCCTGCTGAGCTATCTCAACCTTGAGCCTGCCACACGCTCCGCCGAGCAGCCAGCCCGGATGAAGCCCGTCAAGCGGCAAAAGGTTACCGCCCAAAAGCTCAATCTACCGCCGCATCTACTGAAATTCGAGCAAGGCGGCGACAGGGCATCCTTTGCCCGCGACTTCGTTCTGTCCGGCAAGGACCTCTGCGACCGCTTTACCGCGGCGGGCTTTTCCAACCCGCAAGGCTGGCACGCAAGCCCGGTGAAGATCCGCAATTTCGAATGCATGGCCGATCTTGTGGTCGGGGACACGGCGAACGCGTCGGAACGTGCATCGCTTTTTCTCGACATCAGAGGCGAGGCGTCCGACGAGGTTCGCTCTATCAGGATGAAAGTGGTTGCGCCGCAGACACCTGATGGTGCCGTTATTCTGACGAAGCTTGAGGACGCGTTGGCGATGATCATCGAGCAGACCCGCTGGGCGGACCTTGCCAGCATGCTTGAGCCGGCACGCAGGCTGCAACCCTATCAGGCAGAGCATTTCGGTATTTCGGTCTCCCTAAAGCCGGAGCCGTCTGCGCCACATCGGCTGAACCTGATTTTGCTGGCAACGGAACAATTGCCGGGACTGAAGCTCACGCGCAGCTATTTCGACAGCGAGAAATGGCTTCCCGCCGCCACTCTTTCGGATCGACCGGTCCTCTATTTTTCCGTCAGGTAGAACCGCATCCCGAAAACCAACGGCTGCTCAGCCTATCGCTGCCAGTTTATGCCGCCCAGGCAGAATCCTGTCGCTTCGCTGGGCTTGACGTTTAGCCTCCCACTGAAGGGCCGTGCGAACGATGGTTGTGAGATCATTGAAACGCGGCGACCATCCGAGTTCCGACTGGATACGGCTCGAATCCGCAACCATCGCGGCAATGTCGCCGGCGCGGCGGGGACATTGGATAACCGGGAAATCGTTTCCAGATTCCCGCTGCACGGCGTGCAGCACGTCCAGTACCGAATAGCCGACGCCATAACCGCAATTGAGCGTTCGTGTGCCGCCACCAGCACGCAGATGCGCCATGGCGAGCATATGCGCGTCGATCAGATCGCTGACATGGATATAGTCGCGAACGCCGGTGCCGTCAGCGGTCGGATAATCGGTTCCGTAAACCTCAACCTTGTCGCGCCGGCCGGTTGCCGCTTCGCACGCTACCTTGATGAGGTTCGCCACACCCGTGGGGGACGGACCGGCACGGCCCTTCGGGTCGGCGCCGGCAACATTGAAATAACGCAGCGCCACATAGTTGAAATCATGCGCCTGCACGACATCGCGCAACATGATTTCTGAGGCGAGTTTCGACAGGCCGTAGGGATTTTCCGGGCTGAGAACTGCCGTTTCCGGCACCGGGCCATCAAAGGGTTGGTTCCCATAGACCGCGGCAGTTGAAGAGAAGATGAAATTGCGGATACCATGACCGACTGCCGCCGCAACAAGGGCGCGGGTTGTGCCGGTATTGTTTTCGTAATATTCCAGCGGCTGGCTGATCGATTCAGGGACGCTGACGGAGCCAGCGAAGTGGAAAATGGTCTCGATCTGGTTGTGTTCGAAAATCTGGCCGAGCAAGTCGCGATCGGCGACGTCGCCGAGATAGAAACGCGCCGCTGGCGCGACCGCCCAACGTGATCCGGTCGAAAGACGGTCGACAACAACGACGTCTTCACCGGCGTCGAGCAAAGCCCACACCATGTGGCTTCCTATATAACCGGCCCCACCGGTGACCAGAACAGCCATGACATTACTTCCCTGTTTGCTTTTGTTGCGTCCATCAAAGCCAATAATTCTTCATCATTGATTACTTGCACAGCAAATACCCCACCTATCCCTTGCCCCTATGAAAAGGTGGCTTACGATTGGTTAGCGCAATGAAGTGTGTTTTATTTATTAGATGAAAATGTTCTCATAAATGGAACACAAGGCGCATAGCACAGAAAAGCCTGCACGTCGATTGGTACGCCGTGAGGTTGTAGTTTTAGCGGCTCGCCATGATTCTTTTGGCAGAAAATCTGCCTGCCGCGGCCAAATTCGGCGCGGCAGGGCGGGCTATCGCAGGATTGCGGTTATCTGCCGAGAATATAGGACGCAAGCCGATCGGCTGCGTCTTCGATCTGCTTTGGGTTGCGCAGGAAGCAGGCACGGAGAAACAGCTCTCCGCCTTGGCCGAAGGCGGTGCCCGGCGCGAGGCCGACGCCGGTCTTGTCAACGATATCCAGAGCCGTGGCGCGGCTGTCGGTCACGCCGTCCACCTTGAGGAAGGCATAAAGAGCGCCATCCGGCTTCAATGTTTCCACGCGGTTCGTCGCGATCAGCGCATCGCAGAGAATGTCGCGGGATGTCAGAGCGCGTTCGTAGTTCTCGCGGACGAAACCGTCACCATGGTCGAGAGCCGCGACTGCGCCGCGCTGCATGAACTGCGCCACGCCGGAGGTGGAATATTGAATAAGGTTCTCGATCACCTGGCCGATTGCGGGCGGCGCCACAAGCCAGCCAACACGCCAGCCCGTCATGGACCAGTTCTTCGAAAAAGAATTGGCGAAGACGATTTTGTCATCCGGTTCCATCACGTCGAGGAACGACGGCGCACGGGTGCCGGTATAGTGATAAAGTGCGTAAATCTCATCCGCCACGATCCAGAGGTCGTGCTTGCGGGCGAGTGCCAGAACATCGCGAAGATTGTCTCGCGTTGCGGTCCAGCCGGTCGGGTTGGACGGCGTGTTGATAAAGAGCGCCTTCGTCTTACCGGTGATCGCACTTTCCAGCTTGCCGATATCGAGATCCCAGCGACCATCGTGGAAATCGATGCCGGCTGCGACCGCCTTTGCGCCCGCCACGCCGATGGCGGCAACAATATTGGGCCAGGTGGGCGTGAGATAGATCATCTCGTCGCCCGGCGAGGTCAGCGCCTGCACGGCAAGCGCAATCGCCTGCATGCCGGAACCTGTTACGTAAAAATGATCTGCGGATAGAGAGGCTGAAAAGTGACGCTCGTAGTAGCTGCTGAGCGCCTGGCGCAATTCGGGAATGCCGCGTTGCCAGGTATAGAAGGTCTCGCCATTGTTGAGCCCGTCGATGGCCGCCTTGTTGATGAAGTCAGGGCTTGGCAGATCGCCTTCGCCGACCCAAAGCGGCAGAAGATTGTCCCGTCCCCGGGCATAATTCACGACCTCGACAATGCCGCTCTCGGGAGCCGCCAGAGAGCGCGCACTCAGACTGTTCAAAATGGACATTAAAGACACTCCGTTTGGTGTCTTCTTATCGCATCGAACGGGCGATATGCATGATATTCCGTGCAACAGTCATGGATTTTCTTTATGGATGAATGCCCGGCGAGAGGAAGCTGACCCATGGTCAGCAATATCGCGCCGGGACAATCTAAGCTTCAGCGCGTCTTCAGCAGATCGCGGATTTCGGTGAGAAGCTTGACGTCTTCCGGCGGCGGAGCCGGTTCCGACTTTTCCTCGATCTTTTTCCGGTCGACAGAAGCGCGAAGCTTGTTGACCCCTTTGACCATCAGGAAAATGATCCAGGCGAGAATGAGGAAGTTGATGAGGACCGTGAGAAAGTTACCATAAGCGAAGACAGCGCCCTGATCGCGCGCGGCGGCAAGCGAGCTTGCGGTGACGCTGGAACTGAGTGGCAGGAAGTAGTTCGAAAAATCGAACCCGCCGAAAATCGCACCGACGATCGGCATGATAAGATCGTTGACGACGGAATCGACGATCTTGCTGAACGCCGCCCCGATAATAACACCCACGGCCAGATCCATGACATTGCCACGGGCAATGAAGGTTTTAAATTCGTTAAGCATCAGATGGTCCCTCTCCTGCTTCGCGAGCTGAAGCTATGTGACTGTCCCTACGGGTTCAACCATATAGATTCCCTGTCCCATTTGGAATTCGTCAAGATTGCATTTATTAGGCTTTTTGCACGGTCGTCTTGAACTTTATGATCAGACCGCGCTCATTCTCAACGGCCCGGAATTCGCCTATGCTCGTTTTCAGGGATTGTTGCATGGGGAGGATGCGTGCTTCCTGGGTGGATCATATTCGGTTCGGCCTTCGCTTATGTCTTGCTGCTGTTTGCGGTTGCAAGTTATGGGGACAGGAACAGCCGGAAAAGAAACGCTCCCAAAAAGGGGCGGCCGTTCGTCTATGCGCTTAGCCTGGCGATCTATTGCACCTCCTGGACCTATTTCGGCGGCGTCGGGCTTGCGGCGGACAAGGGGCTGGAATTCCTCGGCATCTATACCGGGCCGATCCTTGCCTTCACCATCGGCATGCCGATCATTCGCCGGATCGTGGAGCTTGCCAAAACCGAAAAGCTGACGTCGGTTGCCGATTTCATTGCCGCCCGCTACGGCAAGAACTCCACCGTGGCGATGATTGTCGCCATCATCGCGCTTGTCGGCGCCATTCCCTATATCGCGCTGCAATTGAAGGCCGTTTCCAGTTCGGTGGCGACGATGGTCGATCCCGGCGATTACGGCATTGGCAGCGGCAACCTCTATTTCCTCGATCTGCCGCTGCTCGTCACCATCGTCATGGCGGGCTTCGCCGTCATGTTCGGCACCCGGCATACCGACGCCACCGAACACCAGGACGGGCTTATCCTGGCGATTTCAATGGAATCGCTCGTCAAGCTCGTGGCCATGTGCACCGTCGGCTTTTACGTTCTGTTCGTCCTCTTCGACGGCCCCTCGCATTTGTGGGAACTTGCGTCGGGCAATGAACGGGCCATGCGGGCCATATCCTATCACACGCCCATCAGCCGCTGGATCGTGATGACCCTGCTTTCCGGTTTCGCGATCATCCTGTTGCCGCGCCAGTTCCATGTCACCGTGGTTGAAAATCGCACGCCGGAAGAGCTGCGCATGGCGGGATTCCTGCTGCCGCTTTATCTGATTGCGATCAACATCTTCGTGCTGCCGATAGCGCTTGCCGGAATTTTGACGCTCGGCGCCAATGGCAACGCCGATCTTTACGTCCTGCAATTGCCGCTTGCGCATCAGATGCCGGTCGTTTCGCTGATTACCTTCATTGGCGGATTTTCAGCGGCGACCGCCATGGTGATCGTTGCCTCGGTCGCGCTGTCGATCATGATTTCCAACGACATCGTCATGCCGATCTTTTTGCGGCAGAAGCTCTTGAACCGCTCGCCGCACCGGGACAACTTTGCCAAAACGCTTCTCAACATCCGCAGAACAGCGATCTTTGCGGTGATGCTTCTGGGCTACGGCTATTACCGTGCGGCCGATAGCGCCACCGGGCTTGCCTCCATCGGCCTCCTGGCATTTGCCGCCATCGCCCAGATGGCACCTGCCCTTTTCGGCGGGTTGTTCTGGCGGCGCGCCAATGCGCGCGGTGCGATTGCCGGTTTGAGTTCAGGCTTTTTTGTCTGGGCCTACCTGCTGTTTCTGCCAAGCTTCGGCGGGCCTGATAATTCGGAGGTCGCGGCCACCGTTCTCGGCTTCCTGTTTTCTGGCAGTACGGTCTTCAACGGTCCCGAGGCCGACCCATTTGTGAACGCGGTCATCCTCAGCCTGCTCGTCAACAGCATGGCTTTCGTGCTTGGCTCGCTTTCACGCAACCCGCGACCCGTGGAGCGCATCCAGTCCGGCATCTTCGTGAAGCGCCATTCGAAATCACAATTCGCCACGCGCGGCTGGAAAACCCGCGTCAGCGTCGGCGATCTCAAAAGCGCGATTGCCCGTTATCTCGGTGAAGAGCGCATGCTGCGCTCACTGGCGACCTATGAAAAGACGGCGGGCAGGAAGCTCAATGACGATCAGCCCGCCGACATGGCGCTGATCCATTTCTCCGAACAATTGCTGGGCAGCGCCATCGGCTCCTCCTCAGCCCGTCTCGTGCTTTCGATCATTCTCCAGAAGGCGGAGGACACCAGCGCCGACACGGCCTGGCTGCTGGATCAGGCAAGCGAGGCGCTGCAATATAATCAGGACATGCTGCAAACGGCGCTGGCGCAGATGGACCAGGGCATCGCCGTTTTCGACAGCTCGCAGCAGCTGACGATCTGGAACCGGCGCTTCCGCACCCTTCTCGATCTACCTGAGCAATTCGGGCAGGTGGGGCTGCCGCTGACGGACATCGTTTCCATGCTGCAGGAGCGCGGCGACATGCCGCCGGGCGACACGGAACAGCTGATCACCAGTTTCCTGACCATGGACCTGCCTTTCTCGCTGGTGCTTGGCGGCGGCGAGCGCATCATCGAAGTGCGCTCCAACACCATGCCGGACAAGGGTATCGTCGCCACCTTCACCGATATCACGCAGAGAGTGGCGAGCGATCAGGCACTGAAACAGGCCAATGAAACGCTGGAGCAGCGGGTGGCGGAGCGCACCGTGGAGCTTACCCGCGTCAACCGCGAACTTGCGGAGGCAAGGGCATCCGCCGACGAGGCGAACATCGGCAAGACACGGTTTTTCGCTGCCGCTGGCCACGATATCCTCCAGCCGCTGAATGCCGCGCGGCTTTATTCCTCCTCGCTGGTCGAGCGGCTTGGCGCCTCGGGGGAAAGCGATCTCGTCCAGAACATCGATTCGGCGCTCGAGTCGGTGGAGACCATTCTCGGCGCGGTGCTCGATATTTCCCGCCTCGACACCGGTTCGATGAAAGCGCGCATGACATCGGTGCCGCTGAACGAGCTGCTGAAACGCATCGAAACCGATTTCGCGCCTATGGCGCAGGAAAAGAACCTCGATCTCGTGGTCATGCCCACCTCGCTCACCGTCCGCTCTGACCCCAACCTGTTGCGGCGGCTGATACAAAACCTCGTCTCCAATGCCATCAAATACACGCTGAGTGGCAAGGTCATCGTTGGCGCGCGCCGCCGGGGAGGCGATGTCGTCATTCAGGTGACGGATTCCGGTATCGGCATTCCCGCATCCAAATTCCGCACGGTTTTCAAGGAATTCGCCCGGCTGGATGAGGGTGCAAAAACGGCCTCCGGCCTCGGACTTGGCCTTTCCATTGTCGACCGGCTGTCGCGCATGCTGCACCATCCGGTACAGCTGATTTCCACACCCGGAAAAGGTACGACATTCCGTATCCACCTGCCGCGCGAGGCAGACCGCCTGACGCCAGCCAAGGCCACTGGCGGGATCGCCAATCCGGTGGCGAGCGACCGGCTTGCCGGCATCAGGGTACTCTGCATCGACAACGAGCCGAAAATCCTCGAGGGCATGACGTTATTGCTGACGGGATGGGGCTGTGAGGTGTTGCCCGCAGGTTCGGTGGCCACACTCGAAGAACCGTTCCTGACAATGTCAGCGGCGCCGGATGTCATCATTGCCGATTATCATCTCGACGACGGCGACGGTATCAGCGCCATCCGCCTGATCAGGGCATTCTACGGCAAAACGATCCCTGCCCTGCTTGTGACGGCGGACCGCAGCCCGGAAGTGCGCAGCGATGCGGAAAAATATGGGATTTCCGTCCAGCATAAGCCGGTCAAACCGGCGGCGCTGCGGGCCTATATCAACCAGATATCCAGCACGGCCCGCGCGGCGGCAGAATAAAAAAACTCCCGGACCTTGCGATCCGGGAGCTCTTCAACTTTCTAAAATTCTACTTTCAGGCTGCGCGGCTCAGTCGATCCTGGCCAGTCGCCGAGCCCTGCTCCATCTGAAAACGCTGAACCAGATCGAGCAACGCTTCCACTTCGCCCGACAGCACCCGGCTGGCTGCGCTCGACTGTTGGGCAAGCGCCGCGTTCTGCTGGGTCATCTGATCCATCTGGTTGACGGACCCGTTGACATTGTGGAGCGCGGAGGACTGATCCTGCGTCGCCGTCGCGATGGTTTCGACATGCTGGCTGACGGCGACGATCTGATGGCTGATGGCTGAAAGGACCGTGCCCGCTTCCTGCACCAGCTTCGATCCGGAGCTCACCTCATGCGTTGACTGGTTGATGAGCTGCTTGATTTCACGTGCCGCGTCCGCGGAGCGTTGTGCAAGTTCACGCACTTCCTGCGCCACGACCGCAAAACCTTTGCCCGCCTCGCCCGCACGCGCAGCCTCGATGCCGGCATTGAGGGCGAGAAGGTTGGTCTGGAACGCGATGTCATCGATGACCTCGATGATCTGCTCGATCTTGCGCGAGGCGTCTTCGATACGGCCCATGGCGTCCACGGCATTGCTGACGACCGAACCGGAACTGTCGGCGCTCTGTTTGGTGATGCGGACGGCCTCGTTGGCTTCGCGCGCCCGCTCGGCCGACGATCTGACCGTTGCGGTGATTTCCTCGACAGCGGCTGCCGTCTCTTCCAGCGAGGCCGCCTGATTCTCCGTGCGCTTCGACAGATCGACCGACGATTGCTCGATTTCAAAACCGCTATGCTGGATGACCAGGGTGCGCTCGCGGATTTGCCCCAGCGCATCGCGCAGGTTGAGAAGGGATTCGTTGAAGTCCGTGCGCAGACGATCCAGACGGCCGTTAAAGGGTGTCTCGATCGTGCGGCTCAGATCACCGCGCGAAAGCCTGCCGAGGCCGGACGCGATCTCGCTGACTGCGAATTCGATCTGGCCGTCCAGCTCCTGCTTCTCGGCATCGTTGCGGTGACGCTCCGATTCCGCCACGGACCGTTCCTCGGCGCTTTTGCCCTCGATCGCGAGTTTCTCAAGCGCATTCTCGCGGAATATCACGAGAGCGCGGGCGATGTTGCCGAATTCATTGGTATTGGTGGCATAGGGGATCGGCGTATCGAGATTGCCGTCCGAAAGGGACTTCACCGCATCGGTAAGCTTGCCTAGAGGCTGCAGGGTGCGCCGGATGACGAAATAGGCGAGCAATCCCACGCCGACCATGGCAACTGCGCCACAGATCAGCATCAGGTCGCGCAGGCCGAAAATCTGGGCTTCGTAGACGGCCATGGGAACGCCCACGAAAAGAATACCGACGGTTGCTCCGGACTTGTTGAGAACCGGCATGTATCCGGTCATGTAATTGGTGCCGAAAAGCGTGGCGGCGCCGAAATACCCCTCACCCTTGGAAACCTTTTCAAAAGCGGGATGGTCGGTGGCGAGCTTCGTGCCCGCTGCTCTCTCGCCCTTTTCGTTCTTCAGATTGGTGGTCATGCGAATATAATCGCCGGCCTTGGCTTCAAAAACCGTCGCGATGCCGCCATTACCGGCAGCCGTGCGGTCGACGAGATCATTGTCGCGCAGTGTCCCGATGCTGGCGCGGCCGATACTCTTGAGCTCTCCATCCACCATTTCAAGGGCCACGCCGCCGACCTTCATCTCGTAAAGGATCGCCATGCCGCGCATCGCGCTGTGCGTGTCACGCAGCGCAGTGGTGATGATATTGTCCTTCAGGCGAATGTATGTCGAAAAACCAACTGCCGCGACGCTGAGCGCAATCAGGCCGATCGTCAGCACGACGACCTTACCCGCAACGGACTTAAAGAGCCGGTTGTGCATGAAACAGTTCCCCAAAACCAAACTTATAAAAGTTCTAGTTGGCAACTGTTAAAAAAACGCGAAGTACCGATAGCAGCTTTTAGGGTGGATTATACAAGCGGCGCCAGCGCCTGCCGGCTTACAGGGACGGGAAAGCCCGCCCCCTCCCCCAATCAATGGATATAGCCGAGCCGGATGGCCTTTGCGATCGCCTGGATACGGTTGACGGAATCGAGCTTGATCGTCGCTGAACCCAGATAGGCGTTGACGGTGTGTACCGAAAGCCCGAGCTTCACCGCGATTTCTTCGCTGATACGGCCATCACCCGCCAGTTGCAGACAGGCGATTTCCCTTTCGCTCAACGCTTCAGACGGTGCCACCTTGCGCTCATCCAGCGCCAGCATATCGACCATGATCTCGCAGCATTTGATGTGCTGTTCGATGACGACCTCGTTGTCGAGAACGAGGTTGCTGCCACAGAAAACGATGTAGCCGTTGCCAATCGTGCCGAGCCGCACCGGCAAAGCCAGTCCCGCATAGGGCAATGTATCGTTCTCGATCCGGCGCATCAAAGCCGGCACGTCAGGAAGATCGGCAAAACCGCCGGCATTCTTGTTACGCCAGATGACCGGCAGCAGCGATGTCTCGATATGATCCAAAAGAATATCGCCGACCGCGCGGATGAACTGCGCGCTCTGTTCGGCGGCATTCATGCCCCAGTTCTCCAGCTCGCAGGTCAGCTTCTTCTTGTTGGGGAAGCCGGAGGCGGCAGCCTTCGTCACCACGAAATTACGTGCGCCGACCAGTTTCTGCATGGCGACCAGCTTCGGAAACAGATCCGACCGGCTTGTCACAACAGGGCTGCGGTAAAACATACCGCTGCTTTGACTCGTACCCTCATTATCTTTCGTCTGTACCATGGGTCCCGACCATCTATACGAGGTTGTTGCGCACGGCGTAGGCGATTGCCTCCGAGCGGGTTTTCGTCGCGGTTTTCCGCATCACGCTTGTAATGTAATTATTGATCGTATTGCGCGAAATGCCAAGTATCATCGCAATTTCGTCGCTTGTCTTGCCTTCCGCGATCCAGAACAGGCACTCAAGCTCACGTTCTGTGAGGTCGATGTCCCGCACGGCCTTTGCTTCGCTGGCAATGCCGAAGCTGACGCAATAGCCGGTCAGAAGCGCGATTTCGCGCAGACGGTCCGGCGAAGGAACCGAGTGTTCTGGAAACAGCAGCAGAAGCGAAAGACGAATGCGGCCCACACAGAAGGAAAGCGCCGAATATTGCCGGTCGATGCCGAAAGGGACAGAAACGTCGTCCGGAAGAACAAGCAATCGCGGCTGCAGAAGCGAAAGGCATTTTTCCATTTCGCTCGATCTGTTCTGGCTGTTGGCGAGTTCGGCACCAAGCCTGCGCACCAGATCGAAAGGCCAGTCGGATGTGATGATGAATTTCAGTCCGGTTTCTTCGAGAAGATCCTCCCGCGCCAGCAGATAATGCGAGGCGCCGGCGTAGGTTACGAGCAAATCCAGCGCGCCTGAAACGTTGCCGGCAGCGGCCGAGGCTGCGACGTTCTTGGCAAGCTGGTCGCGTGGCAAGGGCTTACCCATGCCCTCCATAGGCTTGGCAGACAGCCTGCGGATATCAACATCGACTTTCAATCGCCTACGCCCTCTTGCTCCCAATGGGGAGATTATACCTCGGGATGGAATCATTCCATTCGAGAAGCTTACCAAAATGGGATGGTGAGCCCCCGGAGACCGAATCACTTCATTTTATGGAACGGACTGGGATTTGCCATTACCTGACACCAGCCTTTCCACGTATTTCCTTGTTCGTCTATTCCTAAAAAACATACTGAAAAGCTGACCAATCCATAAACGGCATTCTCAGCCTATTCCCAGCAAACTGTATCGTTGCTGAATTTTTTGTAAACAGTGTCCCAAAGCGGGAATGCGACGGCGCGCGGCGCCAAGATACCAAAGAACCCGGAAATGCGCAAAAGGCCGGGATAACCCCGGCCTTTTTCAAAATCATGCAGCTTTTTCCACGGCCCATTTGCGAAGTATCTTGGCTGCGCGTTCTTCGCTGATTTCCACCATGCGGGAGAGCCTGCGCTCGGGTCCTTCGCGAACCCGGCGGTTGAAGGTGCCTTCGCTGTCGCCACCCGCCAGAAGATCGTCGGTGCTGTCGAAGCCGAAATCCGCCCCAAACCCTTCCATGAGACCACCAGCACCCGCATCCATGCCGGGAGAGAAATCCGGCAGTTCGAGGCCTGCGGTCTCCTGGCTGATCTGGCCTGCTGCCGCGCCGTTGCCGGTGACCGTACGAACCAGAGGGCGTACACCGAGCCAGACCACGAGGAAAGCAACAGCGACGAAGGCGAGCGAGTTGATGATGCCTGCCGAATTGCGGCTGAGCACTTCCATGATGCCCGGCCCGCTTGCGGCTTCGTCGAGCAGCTGCGTTTCGAGGAAGTCCATCGCCGTCAGCGTTACGATATCGCCGCGATCGGAGGAAACCCCCGCAGCCGAGGTGACGATCTTCTGCATTTCGGCAAGATAGGCGTCGATCTTGGCCTGGTCGACGGGTTCGCCGACCATCTTGGCGATGCGACCCTTGTTGACGACTACGGCGACCGAAATCTTCTCGACGGTATAGCCATTCTTGACGGTGGCGACCGTTTTGGAATTGATTTCGTAGTTGGTCTGCTCTTCCTTCTTGGCCGACTGGTCGGAAGACTGCGGGCCACCTGCGCCGCCCTGGGGCGCTGCCTGCGGTACGTTCTGTTCCACGGTCGCGGCCGTATCGGGCTGCGTTTCCTGGGATTTCTGGTCTTCCTTAACGGTGCGGACGGAGCGCTCGACGCGCGATTCCGGATCGTAGACGGTTTCCTGAATCTGCCGGCTGTCGGTATTGAGCTGCGCCGTCACGCTGGAGCGGAAATTGTCCATGCCGAGGAACGGCGCCAGCGCCTTGTCGATATTGGTGGTGATTTCCTGCTGAACGTTCTGCGCCAGCGTCAGCGAGCGGTTCATGGCGGCGTTGGTGACGTCGTCACCGGAAGCGAGGAGCTGGCCGGTGGAATCGAGCAGCGTCACGTCATCGACCTCGAGGCCGGGAACGGCCGAGGCGACGAGATGACGGATGGAAGCGGACGCCTTGCGCCCGGCGGTGGCATTGGCTCGAATCATGACCGATGCGGTGGGCTTCTGCTCACCGCGGCGGAAATTACCGACATCCGGCATGACGATATGGACGCGTGCGGCCGCAATTCCGTCGATCTGCTGAATGGAGCGACTGATCTCACCCTCAAGCGCGCGAACCCGGGTCACTTCCTGCATGAAGGAAGTCAGGCCGAGAGAACCGACATTGTCGAAAAGCTCATAACCGGCATTGGCACTGTCAGGCAGGCCGCGCTCGGCCAGAAGCAGCCTTGCCTTGCTGGTGAGGCCGACCGGAACCTGGAGGCTGGCGCCATCCGTTCCAACCTGAAAGTCCAGCCCCGCTTCGGCGAGTGCAATGCTGATCTTGTTGAGGTCGCTTTTTTCAAGTCCCACATAAAGGGTCTCGTAAGCGGGACGGTTCACGTAAAGTGCTGCTGCAAGGATAATGGCCATGGACAAAATGCCCACGCCGCCCAGCATCAACAACCGTGTCTGACCCAGCGCCGCGAAATTCTTCAAGACCTGAGGGATTTGATTTAACAGATTCATTCTGTTCCGCACCGTCATTCATAGAGTCCGAGACCTTTTGGCCCCGTAATGACAATAGGGTGCGAAGCTTGCGCGAGCGTTGCCTTTATCCGCAATCCGCGAAAGGAAGGGAACGGCCAGATGAATGCTGTCTAGAACAGATCGAAGTCTCCGGCGACCTTGTCCAGCGGCTGCGAATGGCCATGGCGGATGGCTGCGCCCAGCGCCTTTTGCATTTCTGCCAGCTTGACGAGGCTGAGCGCGGTCGAGACATCCACGATCCAATCACCGGGAATAGAGCCGGTGACGGTATCGATGAACTCGGCAAGGCCGCGGGTTTTCTGGACGGCAAGGTCGATGCCCTGCAAGAGCTTGACGCCATCGCTGGACAATTCGCCGCTTGTCGCTTCCAGCAGTTGCGGCTCGATGCGCTCGATCAGATAGGCGACATCGTGCAGTTCCGATACCACGCGCATCAGAACGTCGGGCAAGGCTTCTTCGAACGGAGTGGTGCCGGTGTTGTTTGCAATCTGCATTGGAAACTCCGTGACTAGAAAAATTCGATGTCGTTGGCGACGGGCTTGGGGGCCGGCACCGGACGCGTTTCCATGGCGACCGTCTTCTGGGTTTCCGCGCCGCTCAGCGGATGCTGTCGTGCACGGCCCGAAACCGGCCAGAACTCGATCTTGCGGCCATGATCCCCGCCCGTGGAGGAGCTGATGACCGGTATGCCTTCATCCTTCAGAAACTGCATGGCAAAGATGGCGTTCTGCTCACCGACATTGGAGAAGCTGGCAATCGTTTTTGCGCCGCCGAAAACCTTCGCCTCCAGCCGGTCGCGGCGTGCGCCCTTCTTCAGAAGACCGTTGATCAGCAGTTCCATAAGATGCACGCCATAACGCGTCGCATCCCCACCGGTCACGTTGCCCGTTCCCGGCAGCAGGAAGTGGTTCATTCCTCCAATGCCGGCAACGGGGTCTCTCAGACAGGCGGCCACGCAC
Organism: Agrobacterium sp. CG160-95; assembly: GCF_053521725.1. Taxonomy (NCBI): domain Bacteria; kingdom Pseudomonadati; phylum Pseudomonadota; class Alphaproteobacteria; order Hyphomicrobiales; family Rhizobiaceae; genus Agrobacterium; species Agrobacterium sp. CG160-95. The sequence goes on from NZ_JBNWDU010000001.1 coordinate 941,270, forward strand.
GAACCGAGTATCGTCGTCATGACCACGTCGGGATCGCTGACAACCTTGTACTCGCCCTGAATGATATGTACGCGCTTGGCCGCAGCTTCAATCATTTCAGCGATCCGAAAACCGCTTCGATGGCTGCGCGCATCTTGTCGATGGTGAAGGGCTTGGCCAGCACGTTGTTTGCGCCGAGCTGCGCTGCCTTCTGCACCAGCGCACGGTCGCCCTGTGCGGTGAGGATGATGAAGGCCGCCTTTTTGAGGGTCGGGTTGGCCCGCACGGCGTGCAGGAAACCGAGACCGTCCATCTTGGGCATGTTGAAGTCGGAGATAACGAGATGATGGGGCTGCTGCTCCATGATCTTCAATCCCTGCTCGCCGTCGCCAGCGGCAGTGATCTGCTTGAAGCCGAGCTGTGTCAGCGCATCGCTGAGCAGCAGCCGGCTGGTCACCTGATCGTCGACGATCAGAACTTTGATCTTTTCTGCGAGAGACATTAGTCAGCACCTTCTTTGCGGGCAGTGGTTAGTTTCAGGATTTCTTCGCCGATTGAGGCCAGCGGCAATTGCAGTTCAACGGCGCCAAGTTCAAAGGCCACTCTGGGCATGCCGTAGACGACACATGTTTTTTCGTTCTGGCCGACGGTTCGCGCACCGGCATGCCGCATTTTCAGCAGCCCGGCCGCGCCATCGCGGCCCATGCCGGTGAGAATGACGCCGACGGCGTTGCGTCCGGCAAGCTCGGCGACCGAATCGAACAGCACATCAACTGAAGGGCGATGGCCGTTGACGGGATCGCGCTCGATAAGCCGGCAGCAGGGCGCGTTACGATTGGAAATCTGCAAATGGCGTTCACCGCCCGGCGCAAGGTAGATCTTGCCGGTCTGCAGGCGCGCGCCATCCGTCGCCTCTTCCACGACGGGTGCGCAGATGCGGTTCAGCCGTTCCGCGAAACTCTTGGTGAAAGTAGGCGGCATGTGCTGGGTGATGACCGTCGGCGGACAATTGGCCGGAAACTTCTGGAGCACGGCAATCAGTGCCTCGACACCGCCGGTGGAGGACCCGATGGCGACGACTTTGCGGCCGGCACGATAATCGCTGACCGGGGTCGGCTGGGCTGCGACAACGGGTTCCGGGCGCGCCGCGCGGTAGGCTGCGTGTTGCGACCGTGCGGCGGCCTTGACCTTGTCGGCCAAGTCGCCGAAGGGGCGCGCATCGCCTGGAGCCGGCTTGCCGACACAGTCGAAAGCACCGATTTCAAGCGCGGCGAGCGAGGCATCCGCGCCGCGGTGCGTCAGGGACGAGACCATGATGACCGGCATCGGCCGCAGTCGCATGATCTTTTCGAGAAACTCGAGGCCGTTCATTTCCGGCATCTCGATGTCGAGCGTCACGACATCGGGATTGAGCTGCTTGATGGCGGCGCGCGCTTCCATGGCATTGCCGGCCTGCCCAACCACCTCAACCTCCGGATCGGCCTTGAGGACGGCGGAAATCAGGCCACGCATGGTGGGGGAATCATCGACGACGAGGACCCGTGCGAGTGCGCTCATGCCTTCCTCCCGGACGTGTGACCAATGTAGCGGTAGGTGGTAATGCCGGTATTATCGAACAGGTTCTTGGCGTCGCCGGACACTCTTTCGGAATGACCGATGTAAAGATGACCGCCTTCCGGCAGCAGGCCTGCAAAACGCGTCCAGATACGCATCTGGGTCGGCTCGTCGAAATAGATGACGACGTTGCGGCAGAAGATGACGTCGAAATTGCCCTTGAAGGGCCATTGCGTCATCAGGTTCAGTTCATTGAACGTGATGAGGCGCTTGACCTTGTCATCGATGCGGAACTTGCGGCGACCGCCGGCATCAACTTCCGTGAACCATTGCTTGCGCATCGCGGGAGACACGGTTTCGAGAGCGTTGTCATCGTAAACGCCTGCACGGGCCTGCGCCAGGATCTTCGGATCGATGTCCGTCGCCAGGATCTTGAAATCGTAGTCCGCCGCATTGGGAAACATGGCGAGCACGGTGAGCGCAATCGAATAGGGCTCCTGCCCGTCTGAGCAGGCGGCCGACCAGATGCGGACGCGCCCGCCGGTCTTTGCCCTTGCAATGAGGCCCGGCAGGACCTCGTCGCGCAGGTGTTCGAAATGGTGGTTCTCGCGGAAGAAGCGCGTGAAATTCGTCGTCAGGTGCGACAGCATTTCGCGGCGTGCAGCCGCTCCATCGGGCGATGACACCAGTGCGCAATATTCCCGAAACCCGGCCAGTCCGAGATTGCGGATATGCTTGGACAAACGCGAATAGACCAGCGACGCCTTGGTGTCGTTGAGATAGATGCCCGCATCCGCGTAGATCATCGCAGCGATCTCCGACAAATCGCGTCTTGTCAGCGGATATTCGCCGCTGGCAAGAACGTCATCGGGAGACTGTCGCTGATCGCTGAGATTAAGTGCTGCCATTGGATATCCGCCTTCAACCCGTCGCCGCGAGTGACATTTCCTGTTTCAGTGGCTGCCCGCGCGAAGCGCTGACGATGGCGTCGACATCCAGAATGAGCGCAACGCGTCCGTCACCCAGAATGGTGGCGGCGGCAATGCCTGGAACATGGGTATAGTTGGCTTCCAAAGACTTGATGACGACCTGGCGCTGTCCCTGGATCGCATCGACCATCAGGGCGCGCTGGCCGCCGCCTTCCGATTCCACCAGAAGCGCCACACCTTCCACAGGATCGGCCTGGGTCGGACGGAAGTTCAGAACGCGTCCGACATCGACCAGCGGGCAGAAAGAGTTGCGGATGGAAATCAGCCGCTGGTTGGCGCCGAAGGAGTGAATGTTCTTCGCTTCCGGCTGCAGGGTTTCCACGATTGCCGTCAACGGAACCACAAGCGTCTGCCCGGCCACGGTTACCACCATGCCGTCGAGAACGGCAAGCGTCAGCGGCAGGCTCATGGTGAAGGTCGAGCCAAGACCGGGGCGCGAGGAGATGTTGATGCGGCCGCCGAGCGCCTGAATGGAACGCTTGACCACATCCATGCCGACACCACGGCCGGAAATGTCGGAAATCTTGTCTGCGGTAGAGAAGCCCGGCGCGAAGATCAGATTGTCGATCTCCTCGTCCGTGAGGTTCGCATCGGCGGCGATGAGATCGTTGTCGATCGCCTTCTGGCGAACGCGCTCGCGGTTGATGCCCGCGCCATCGTCCTGAAGCTCGATCAGGATGCGGCCCGACCGGTGCTTGGCCGAAAGCTTGATGGTGCCTTCCGGGTTCTTGCCAGCGGCTTCGCGTTTTTCCGGCGTTTCGATGCCGTGGTCCACCGCATTGCGGATCATGTGCGTCAGGGGTTCGGCCAGCTTGTCGATGACCGTCTTGTCGACTTCCGTGTTCTCGCCTTCGGTAACGAGGCGGATCTGCTTGCCGATCATGTCGGCAACTTCGCGAACGATACGCGACATGCGCTGGAAGACAGGCTTCACCGGCTGCGCACGGATCGCCATGACGCTGTCCTGGATTTCGCGCGTCAATTGCTGGAGTTCGTCGAGACCCATGTTGACGGCAGACGTGCCGCTCGCATCGTTTTCGATGACGCTCTGCGACAGCATCGCCTGATTGATGACAAGCTCGCCGACGAGGTTGATCAGGCGGTCAACACGGTCGAGATCGACACGGATGGTCTGGCCGGCGCTTGCATTGGCCGCGGCATTGGCATTCGCCTGCGCTGCGGCCGGCGCTGCCGCAGCCTCACGCTTTTCGATGGCGGCGTTGACGCTCTGGGCGATCTGCGTCGTTGCGACGGCAGCCTCGACGACTGCGGCAACGTAGGGCTCTTCCGCCCCGGCGGTCACAACGGCCGGTTCCCCTTCCGCATCACCGTCGAGAGCCGACAGGTCGAACGGAACCGGGATCATCGGCAGCTCTTCCGCATCCGCGGCAGTTTCCGAAAGAATCGGGGTGATTTCGAGATCGCAATCCCATTCGGCGAATTCGAAGACGCTGCGGATACCCTCTTCACCCTTGTCGGTCGAGATCGAAACCGTCCAGGAGAAATAGGACGCTTCTGGATCGAGCTTGTCGAGCGAGGGCAGTTCCGACAGGTCGCAATTGACGCTCATCTCACCGATGCGCGAGAGATCGCGCAGGAGAAGGGCTGCTTCATTGCCTTTCGAATAAAGCGATGCGTGCGGCTTGAAGGTTATCTGGAAAGACGGCGTCTCCATCAGCGGCGTCGTTTCATCGGCAAAGTCCGAGAAGGAGAACGGGATCGGCTCGAAACCGCTATCGTCCGTCGGCTTTGGCGCAACGGGTTCCGGCATCTTTGCGACAACCGGCGCTGCCACCGGCGCGGATGCGTGGACGGTTTCGCCGTTGGCCAGGGCTTCCAGTTCCTTGACGAGGCCACGGGTGCGGCTTTCGTCGACGCTGCCGCCGTCTCTTGCCGCATTGGTCAGGTCCGCCAGCACGTCGGCGGAACGCAGCATGACTTTCAGGACGTCCTGTGTCGGTTCCAGCTTGTTGGAGCGAACGCAGTCGAGGGTCGTTTCAAAAACGTGGGCGAAGGCCACGAGATCATCCAGACCGAAGGCACCCGCCCCGCCCTTGATGGAATGAACGGCACGGAAAACGGCGTTGACGGTTTCCGGATCACGGTCACCGTCATTCAATTTAAGAAGCCCCGATTCCAGTTCCGCGAGTTGTTCCTCGCATTCCTGGAAAAAGATTTCCTTGATTTCGTTCATATCCATCGTGAAATGTCCCGTATCAGGCAGTTACGCGTTCAATGGCATCGATGAGCTTCGCAGGATCGAACGGCTTGACGATCCAGCCGGTCGCACCGGCCTGACGGGCGCGGTTCTTCTTCTCTGCGTCGCTTTCGGTCGTCAGAACGAGGATCGGTATGGCCCGGTACTTCTCGTTGCGACGCACACCCTCGATGAAGCCGAAACCGTCAAGACGGGGCATGTTGATATCGGTCACGATAACGTCGGGGTTGCTCTGCTCCAGCACTTCGAGACCCTCAATGCCGTCTTCGGCCTGAATTGTCTCGAAACCGGCATTGTTGAGCGTGACCAGGAGCATGTTCCTGATCGTTCTGGAATCATCCACGGTAAGAACTTTTTTCTTCACTTCTTGATCTCCTTCAGGAGCAAATGATCGATTTCGACGCCTATCAGTTTCATGGTCTTGTCGAATGCATCGGACACTCTGGCAAAACCGAACGGCTTGCCGTCCTCTTCCCAGGACTTCGCACCGGCCATCAGGACCTGGGCGCAAAGCGCACCGATACGTTCCACCTCGGACGCATCCACCGACAAAGGTGCTCCTCTCAGCGTCATCAGCTTGCCGTGCAGCGCCGATGCCTCGTTGAGATCCAGCACCGGTGACAGTTTCAGCGTCGCCTCAGCTGCTTTTCTGGCTGCCATTACATGACTCCTTGGCGTCTGAATTGTTGGTAATCCTGGCCGTAATCCGTGCGGTTATCCGCACGGGCCACAAATGATGTGTCCTGCCGAGCCGTAGCGGCGACAGCTGCCGCGTGTCCCTGACGGGCAATGCGGAATTCGCGAATGGTGCGGCCGAGTTCCAGAATGACAGTGTGAAGCGTATCGGCCTCCGAGGAGCCATTGCCCATATCGGCAAGGTTCCGGTCAGCCTGTCTTTGCTGTTCACCGATGTCGGCAGCGACTGATTGCAATTCGCCGGCGTGCTCTGCCGCGTGCCGGGAGACCTCAGTGATCATGTCGTTGATGCCGGATACCTGCCGGACAACACCGCCGATTGCGTCCTGCGTGCGGTTGACCATGTGCACGCCGCCTTCGACCTGCTTTTTCGTGGAGCCAACGAGGCTTTTGATCTCTCTTGCAGCGTCTGCGGAACGCTGGGCCAATGCCCGGACCTCCTGCGCGACAACGGCAAAACCGCGTCCGCTGTCACCGGCGCGTGCTGCCTCGATGCCGGCGTTGAGGGCGAGAAGGTTCGTCTGGAAAGCGATCTCGTCAATCGTGCCGATGATCCGTCCGATCTGCTCGGCGGATTGCTCGATATCCGACATGGCGTTTATCGCCTCGCCGATTGCCTTGCCGCTTTCGACCGCCGCCTCACGGGCATGGGAAACCGCCGTCTCCGCCGCCGAAATGCGGGCGCCGTTTTCGGCCACATCCCCGATCATCGTCTGGATCGCACGGGAGGTGTCGGCAAGGGCTGCGGCCTGCTGGCGGGAGCGCTCCGCCATGGAACGGCCAATGTCGGCAAACCGCGCGCTCAGCGCCTCGGCTTCACCGATGCTGTTTTGCGCCGATGTCAGTGACGCGCCAATCGTCTCGAGTGCCGCATTGAAAGTGGCAGCAACGTCGCGGTAGGCGTCGGGCACGTCGCCGCCGATGCGGGCCTGCAAATCGCCTGCGGCAAATGCCGTCAACGCTTCGCCCAGCAACCTTGCGGCTTCAGAGCGGTCATTGTCGCGCTGTTCTGCCAGTTCCCGGCCATGGCGCAGGCGCAATTCATTGAAGCGCAACGATACGGCAATCTCGGTATCGACCATCACCAGACGGACGACGTTCTTGACGGCTTCCGCCAGTTCGCGGCTCTTTTTGCGGTTGCCGGGCAGGATGGAGCGCGGCGCGTGCTCAGTCACCAGACCGCCCAGCAGATGTTCCAGAACGACGGCGTGGCTGGCGATCTGCCAGCGCGGATCGAGACCCATGCGACCGGCATTGTCGGAAAGCACTTTCACCCGCTCGGCATAAAGCCCATCGAAACGCGCATCGGTCAGAACGCTCCAGTGCGAGGATTGCAAATCGTGCAGGCGGTCGAGCTGGTTTTCGCTTTCGAAAGACGGCGAACAGTCCGGCATGGACTGGAAACGGTTCATCACATCGCGCAGGCCGGCCTTAACGTAAGGCTCCAGCATGCTGCGATAATTGCGCAGGAAATCGGATTGCGTCTCGTCGAGGCCGGCAAAGCGCAACCGCCCCGCCAGGCTTGCGCCTGCCGATCTCCGCGCTTGTTCTGATGGCAAGTCCTGCCCCAACCGACGACCCCAATAATATGACGGCCGGTAAAACCCGGCCAAATGGCAAGGTTCAGAACGCCAGCACCCTTAAGGGGGATTTTTGAACGAACATACCCATCGCGGACGATGCGGTATCGACGCTTGCCTGACCTTCTTGAACCAAGAAACGAAATACCGGATCGGGCCCGGTACGGCAGTGCGGCGTCATGCCTGGAAGGGGAGATAACCCCATTCCGCCGTGGAAATACCATCAATCTTTATGGTTAATTCCTTGCTTGAAAGTTAAGAAACATCAGCACCGGCGTCAAACGGTAAAATTTGTAAAAGCTTTTAGCCATTGTCGCCCCTACTTTGCCGCAAACGGGCAAAAACGAAAAGGAATCGGACGCGACGGGCGGTTTTTCCAGCCTGTGCGCTGGACAAGCGTGTCCGCCTTCCCCTAAAACAAATCAACGGGATATTCGCTCAGCGGTGATGCTTTAGAGAGACCTTTACGATCAAGGAGACGCCAACTTGTTACGGATGGAGAAATGCCGCTGTTCAAGGCGCCATCCGCAAGTGTTGATCGGTCTTGTGGTTGCGAGCCTGCTCGTCATCATCGGCTTTCAGGCGCCATCCGGCATCAAGGCAATCTCAAAGATCAGCCGTCTGGAACGATTGCAGACGGCTGACCTAAGCCACTCCCCCTCGCCTCGCGATAAGGACTGCACCACCGGCGACGATCACGGCTGCAAGGCTCACAACGGTGCTTCGGGGCTTCGCCCCGTCGGTTTTCCCTCGACCATCCTGCGGATCGTGGCTGACGCCAAACCGGCCGTCACGCCTGTTGCCATCGCGCCACAAACTTTCCGAGACTTTGCGAACGTGGTTCCAAGAGCACCTCCGCATATTATCTCTTAGTCATTCCGGCGGTCCTCATCATTCGGTTCCTTGCGAACCTTGAGGGATCGGAGTCGTCGGAAACCCGCCGTAGGCTCCAATTCCAGAGAGAAAACCGCCGCCGCATATGACACTTGCAACCGTTCTACCATTTATTATCGCATTGCCGTTCGTCGGCGCTCTCATAACGGCCTTCATGCCGCGCGAAGGCGCGGCCGCAAGCGCGGCCTACGTAGCAAGCGCCGTAGCCCTCTTCGGCCTGGTCGGCAGCATCCTTCTTTATCCAAATGTCAGTGGCGGTGGCGTGCTGAAATACGATGTGGAATGGCTGCCGCAGCTGGGGCTTAATTTTACCCTGCGGCTGGATGGCTTCGCCTGGATTTTCGCGATCCTCATTACCGGCATCGGCCTGCTCGTGGTTCTCTACGCCCGATATTACATGTCGGCCCAGGACCCTATTCCACGGTTTTTTGCCTTTCTGCTCGCCTTCATGGGCTCGATGCTCGGCATAGTGCTGTCCGGCAACGTCATTCTGCTGTCGATCTTCTGGGAAATGACCAGCATCTTCTCGTTCCTGCTGATCGGCTACTGGCACCAGAACGCCGGCGCGCGCGATGGCGCCCGCATGGCGCTGACCGTGACCGGCATCGGCGGCTTCAGCCTGCTCGCCGGGCTTCTGATACTCGGCCACATGGCGGGAAGCTACGATCTGGACAAGATCATCGCGGCCGGTGCCGATATCCGCGCCCATTCCCTTTATCTGCCGGCACTTATTCTCATCCTTGGCGGCGCGCTGACGAAAAGCGCACAGTTTCCGTTTCATTTCTGGCTGCCCAATGCAATGGCGGCGCCCACGCCCGTTTCCGCCTATCTGCACTCGGCCACCATGGTGAAGGCCGGGGTTTTCCTGCTGGCGCGGTTCTGGCCGGTGCTGGCAGGCACGCCGGAATGGTTCTGGCTGGTGGGTGCTGCAGGCGTCATCACCCTGCTGCTCGGCGCCTATTTCGCCATGTTCCAGCAGGACCTGAAAGGCTTGCTCGCCTATTCCACCATCAGCCATCTGGGGCTCATCACCACGCTTTTGAGCCTGGGCAGCCCGCTTGCGGCGGTTGCGGCGATTTTCCACATGGTCAACCACGCCACCTTCAAGGCATCGCTGTTCATGGCGGCCGGCATCATCGACCATGAAACCGGCACGCGCGACATGCGGCGGCTGAGCGGGCTTTACACCTATATGCCAGCAACAGCGACGCTCGCCATGGCGGCCAGCGCTGCAATGGCCGGCGTGCCCCTGTTCAACGGCTTCCTCTCCAAGGAAATGTTCTTTGCCGAGGCCGTCGAAACCCACGCAGACTCGCTGCTGGACCGGGCTTTGCCATACGTCGCGACGTTGTCAGGTGCCTTCGCCGTTGCCTACTCGCTACGCTTCATCCACACGGTCTTCTTCGGCCCCAAGCCGGTTGACCTGCCGAACCCCAATCCGCATGAGCCGCCGCGCTGGATGCGTTTCCCGATCGAGTTCCTGGTTTTCGCCTGCCTGATCGTCGGCATCGTTCCAAGCCTGTCGATCGGCCCGTTCCTGCATTCGGCCGTGCTTTCCGTTCTCGGTCCGCAAACGCCCGTCTACAGCCTGTCGATCTGGCACGGTTTCAACCTGCCGCTCATCATGAGTATTGCGGCACTCGGCGGCGGCGTTGCCATCTATGCCCTGCTCGGCGGCTATTTCTCCCGCTGCGACGACGGCCCGCCGATCTTCCGGCATCTTCGGGGACAGCGCATCTTCGAGCGCATTCTCGTCACCGTGTCCTGGAAGTGGGCGCGGTGGCTGGAAAGCACGCTCGGCACCCGGCGCCTGCAGCCGCAGCTGAGGCTTCTGATCCTCGTGGCGATTCTTGCCGGTTTCTCGCCGCTTTTCCTCTCGGAATTTTCATTGTCGCTGCCGCGCGTGACGTCCTTCGATCCGATCTTTGCCATTCTGTGGCTGATCGGCATGATCGCCGCGCTGGGTGCCGCCTGGCAGGCGAAATATCATCGTCTCGCCGCACTCATCATGCTCGGCGTCTCCGGCCTTGTCACCTGCCTCACATTCGTCTGGCTTTCTGCACCCGATCTCGCGATCACCCAGTTGCTGGTCGAAATCGTCACCACCGTTCTGATCCTGCTCGGTCTCAGATGGCTGCCGAAACGCTTCGAGAAGGTGGACAGCAGCGATGAATTGCCGGCGCAGCTTCGCCGCGCCCGTGACTTCCTGCTGGCCGCAGCAAGCGGCATTGGCATGTCCGTCATCGCCTATGCGGTCATGACCCTGCCCGTGCCGAACGCCATCGCGACCTATTTCCTCGAGCGCGCTTATTCGGAAGGCGGCGGCACCAATGTCGTCAACGTCATCCTCGTCGATTTCCGCGGCTTCGACACGTTCGGCGAAATCGCGGTGCTGGCGATCGTGGCGCTGACGGTCTTTGCGCTGCTTCGCCGTTTCCGCCCTGCGCATGAAAGCATCGGGGTGCCGGAACAGCAGCAGATGCAAAACGCCTTCGATGCGGAGCGGCCCGACCGCAGCAAGGGCGATACGGTGCGCGATTATCTCTATGTACCGTCCATCGTCATGCAATGGATGTTCCCGGTTATCGTCACCTTTTCGATCTTCCTGTTCATACGCGGCCACGATCTGCCCGGCGGCGGCTTTGCGGCCGGCATCACCATGGCAATCGCGTTCCTGCTGCAATATCTCGCCGGCGGCGCGCGCTGGGCGGAGGATCGCATCCGCATCCTGCCGCTGCGCTGGATGGGCTTCGGCCTTCTGATGGCGGCGGCAACCGGCATGGGGTCATGGTACTTCGGCTATCCGTTCCTGACCTCTTATTTCCAGTACACGGAGATACCCTATATCGGCAAAATGCCGACAGCATCCGCCTTGCTGTTCGACCTCGGCGTCTTCTCGCTGGTCGTCGGCTCCACCGTTCTTATTCTTATAGCACTGGCACACCAATCGTTGCGTAACTACCGCGTTCGCACGCCTGAAGCCGCAAAAGCGGAGGACGTGTAATGGAACTCATTCTTTCAATCGGCATCGGCATCATGACCGGCTCCGGCGTCTGGCTGATCCTGCGCCCACGCACTTATCAGGTCATCGTCGGGCTTTCGCTGCTGTCCTATGCCGTCAACCTGTTCATCTTCGGCGTCGGCGGCATCAAGACCAATGCGCCGCCGGTGCTGGTGAACGGCGTCGACAGTTCCACGCTTGCCGACCCCGTGCCGCAGGCGCTGGTGTTGACGGCAATCGTCATCGGCTTTGCGACGACTGCGCTGTTCCTCGTCGTGCTTTTGGCCGCCCGGGGGCTTACCGGCACCGACCATGTGGACGGAAGGGAATCGAAATGATGTCGTTCCCCTTCCACATCGTCATCGCGCCCATTCTGGTGCCGCTGATCACCGCAGCCCTCCTGTTGTTCTTCGACGAGCGCCAGCGCGTGGCGAAGGCCGCCATCAGCCTTGCCTCGACCGTGATATTGCTTGTTGTCGCCATCCTGCTGTTCCGCGAGGTGAACTCGACGGTCAATACCGAGATCGCGGCGGTGGTTTCGAGCGGGGTCTATCTGCTCGGCAACTGGCCGGCGCCCTTCGGCATCGTGCTCGTTGCCGATCGCCTCTCCGGGCTGATGGTACTTTTGACGGCACTGCTTGCCATTCCCTCGCTGATCTATTCGCTGGCGAAATGGCATAAGGCAGGCGCGCATTTCCATTCGCTGTTCCAGATGATGCTGATGGGCGTCAACGGTGCTTTCCTGACCGGTGACCTCTTCAACCTCTTCGTTTTCTTCGAGGTTATGCTCGCGGCATCCTATGGTTTGCTGTTGCATGGCTCCGGTCAGCAGCGCGTCAAGGCCGGGCTGCATTACATCGCCATCAACCTCGTCGCCGCATTGTTCTTCCTGATCGGCGTCAGCCTCATCTATGGCGTCACCGGCACGCTGAACATGGGTGACCTTGCCCACCGCATCGACGGCCTCAACCCGGACCAGCGCATGCTGCTTGAAACCGGCGCTGCGGTTCTCGGCATCGCGTTCCTGGTCAAGGCTGGAATGTGGCCGCTGAATTTCTGGCTGCCTTCCGCCTATGGCTCGGCTTCAGCACCTGTCGGCGGGCTGTTTGCTATCATGAGCAAGGTCGGCATCTACGTCATTGCCCGCCTGTCCTTCCTGCTTTTCGGGCAGACGGCCGGGGAATCGGCCGGTTTTGGCCATGATGCCCTGCTTGTCGGCGGCATCGCCACCATCATCTTCGGCGCCATCGGCGTTCTTGCCTCGCAGGCGCTTGGGCGGCTGGCCGGGTTTTCGGTTCTGGTGTCCTCAGGAACACTTCTCGCGGCCATGGGCACCGGCAATCCCACGGTTGCAGCCGGCGCGCTCTATTATCTCGTCAGTTCCACACTCACCATCAGCGCTTTCTTCATGCTGATCGAACTGGTGGAACGCGGGCAGGATGCCGGCGCGAACGTTCTTGCCGTAACCATGGAAGCCTATGGCGAGGGCGAAGAGGAGGAAGAGGAAGAAGAAGTCGGCGTGACCATGCCCGGCACCATGGCAGTGCTCGGGGCGTGTTTTGCAGCCTGCGGCATTCTCCTCGCCGGTCTGCCGCCGCTCTCGGGCTTCATCGCCAAATTCTCCATGCTTACCGCCATTCTCAACCCTTCAGGGCTGGGGGCCAATGACACCGTCTCCACCCTTTCCTGGTGGCTGGTCTTCCTGATAGTATTTGCCGGTTTCGCCTCGCTGATCTCGATGACCCGCGCGGGCATCCGCACCTTCTGGGCCTCCCTCGAAGGCACAGTACCGCGTGTTCTCGTCATCGAAATAGCGCCCATCATGCTTCTGCTGGGACTGACACTCGCCATGACCGTGCAGGCGGGGCCGGTGATGCGCTACATGCAGGAGACGGCGCGTATTCTCGATCTGCCGGCCAGCTACATTCAGGGCGTCATTTCCGCCCCAAGAGCGGGAACCAATCCGGAGGGGCAGCCATGATAAGCCGTGTCCTGCCCTACCCGCTGCTGACGGTTTCGCTGATCATCTTCTGGATGACGATCAACAGCTTTTCAGCCGGACATCTGCTGCTAGGCACCGGTGTGGCCCTCATCGCCTCCTGGGCTATGGCGTCGCTCCGGCCGGCAAAACCGCGCATCCGCAACTGGCACAAGCTCGTCAAGCTGATCGCGATCGTGCTTTACGACATCGTCCTGTCCAATATTTCCGTCGTGAAGATTATTCTGTTCCAGCGCGAGAGAGATCGCAAATCCGGTTTCCTCGCGGTGCCGCTCGATATTCGCGATCCGATGGGATTGGCCGTTCTGGCGACAATCCTCACCTCGACACCGGGAAGCGCCTGGCTCGAATATAATTCCAGCCAGGGCACGCTTCTGCTTCATGTTCTCGACGATGAGGATGAGGCGGCCTGGATAAGCCTCATCAAGAACCGATATGAAAAACTTTTGATGGAGATATTCGAATGAGTTCGATTATCCTTTTCTGGTCCTTTTCGCTCGCGCAGCTGATGCTCGCCATTGCCATGACGATTTCCGTTTACCGCATCGCCATCGGCCCACGCGCCCAGGACCGGGTGCTCGGCGTCGACACGCTCTATGTCAACGCCATGCTGCTTCTCTTGACCTTCGGCCTGCGCACCGGCAACGACATCTATTTCGAGGCCTCGTTGCTCATTGCGATCCTCGGCTTCGTCTCCACCGTTGCCCTTTCCAAATTCATGATGCGTGGCGAGGTGATTGAATGAACAATGCAGCAGAATTTCCGCTCTGGGCCGCCATTCTGGTGGCGTTCTTCGTCCTTCTGGGCGCCTCGCTGACGCTGATCGGCACCATCGGCTTCGCCAAGCTCAACAGCTTCTACGAGCGCCTGCACGCACCGACGCTCGGCACCAGCTGGGGCACCGGCGGCATCGTCATGGCCTCCATCATCTATTTCTCCGTCTCCGGCGACCGTTTCGCCTTCCACGAGATCTTCATCGGCATCTTCGTGACGGTGACGACACCAGTGTCGCTGATGCTGCTGGGGCGTGCCGCGCTTTATCGGGACCGGGCGGAGCAGAACTCGGATAATCGGGAGCATCTTTAGCACCGCGGACTCAGACAAGTTTTGCGTGAATTACCTTCCTGAAGGTCAAGGAAACTCTCCTGCGACGGGTCTTATCCGATGATCCACTTGCGGGCGGCTTTCCGATTGTTGGACAAGTAGGCAGACGTAACGCATCGAGTTACATCGTCCGCGCTAAAAAACTGATGACAACGGAAGCAATCTGATCTCGCCAGCGCGGGGAGGCAACACGCATTCAATTCAGGAAAAAATGAAATTAAGAAGAATGGTGCCCGGAGGCGGATTTGAACCACCGACACGCGGATTTTCAATCCGCTGCTCTACCAACTGAGCTATCCGGGCACTTCAGGTCCTTGAAGAACCTCCGCTTTTGGCGGGCGGGGCTGTTTGGTGCCCCGAAAGTGAGCGGGGTTATAACATCTTGTTCGGACATGGCAAGCGCCATAGCGAAGTTTTTTGACAGTTTTTTCACGGCGCCTGTGGATGGCTGGAATAAGTGCGCTGTGAAGGCCTTATCGTGGCTGGAAACGCGCTATCGGCAAACCGCCAGACCTGATCAACATAAGTCAGGTGGCGGGTTCAGGCGCGGCTGATCCGGGCGAGCGGCGGTTGGGCGGCTTGGGGCAATTATGCCCCTTCCCTGCGCCGTGCGGCAAGTCCAAGCGCAAAAGGCACCACAGCCACCAGAGCTGCCATGACGGGTGAGGACGCGAAGATGCGGCTGGCAAGCGAGGTAACGGCAACGGAGCGCACAACCATCATCAGGCGCGAATTCTCGTGGTCTTTCTCGTGCCTGAGATCTGCGGGTTTGTGGCGGGTTGGATGGGACGCCGATTCCAGCTTTTTCACATCGCGGCGCAGCTTTTCCAACTGTTTGCGGAGTTCGTCCAGTTCCGCGCGTATCGACTGGTCCACCGTAGCGGAAGCACGCGCCTCTCGGACAGCGGGCTTTTCTGCCTCTTTCTCCGCAGCTTCTTCATCAAGTTCAGCCAAGTGGTCGTCAAGGTCCGATGGTTTGTCGAAACCATGGGATCGCAGCGATGTCTTCATTGCAGTCTCCTGAAGTGTCCTGAATTGCGGCACCGGGCGCGCATCGCCCGTTCACGCCTTCTCAACGCCCCAGCCGGGCAAAGGATGCACATAAAGCGACGGTATCGGCACGATAGGCCGATAAAAAAACAGGCCCCGAAGGGCCTGTTCATTTGTGTGTCTTGAAGGCTTATGCCGCTTTCGCGGTGCTGCCATAGGGATCGAAGCGACCG
Source organism: Agrobacterium sp. CG160-95 (assembly GCF_053521725.1). Classification (NCBI taxonomy): domain Bacteria; kingdom Pseudomonadati; phylum Pseudomonadota; class Alphaproteobacteria; order Hyphomicrobiales; family Rhizobiaceae; genus Agrobacterium; species Agrobacterium sp. CG160-95. Next base: position 956,507 of record NZ_JBNWDU010000001.1, read on the forward strand.
TAGAAGGTCTCGCCCTTGGCCGCCATGTCCTTCAGAAGCGGCGTCGGCTTGAAGCGTGGGCCATAGGTCTCGCTCAGCTTCTCGGCCAGCGCCACGAAGGTCTTCACGCCCATGCCGTCGATATAGGAGAGGGCGCCGCCGGTGTAGGGCGCAAAGCCGAAACCGAGGATGGAGCCGACATCGGCCTCACGCGGGTCGGTGACGATGCCTTCTTCCACGGTGCGGGCGGCTTCCAGCGCCACGGTGACCAGAAAGCGCTGTTTCAGCACTTCCATATCCACATCCTCCGGCTTCTGCTGAGGATAGAGATCCTTCAGGCCGGGCCAGAGGGACTTCTTGGCAGGCTTTGGCGGGTAGTCGTAAAAGCCCTTGGCGTTCTTGCGGCCAAAACGGCCCTCGCCTTCCACCAGCTTCTTCACCAGTTCCATATGGCGCGGATCGACAGCCTTTTCACCGAGATCGGCAACGGTTGCTTTCAGGATCTTGTAGGAAAGATCGATTGCCACTTCGTCGTTCAGCGCCAGCGGGCCGACCGGCATGCCGGCGAATTTCGCGGCATTCTCGATCATGGCGGGCGGCACACCCTCGATCAGCATGTCGTAGCTTTCCGCCATGTAACGCAGCACGCAGCGATTGACGAAGAAGCCGCGCGTATCGTTGACGACAATCGGCGTCTTCCTGATCTTGGCCACATAATCCAGCGCGACCGCCAGCGCCTTGTCACCCGTTTCCTTGCCGAGGATGACTTCCGTCAGCATCATCTTCTCGACCGGCGAGAAGAAGTGGATGCCGATGAAATCCACCGGGCGCTTGGAGTTCTTCGCAAGCCCGGTAATCGGCAAGGTGGAGGTGTTGGAGGCGAAAATTGCGCCTTGCGGCAACACGGCTTCCACGGCCTCGATGACGGCCTTTTTCACGTCGCGGTCTTCGAAGACGGCCTCGATGACGAGATCGGCGTCGGAGAGCGCCGCGTAATCCGCTGTCGGGGTTACGAGGTCGAGCAAGGCCTTGCCTTCATCCTGCGTCAGCCTGCCCTTGCCAATGGCGGCCTTGACGCTTTCCTCGCAATGGCCCTTGCCCTTGTCGGCGGCTTCCTGATCGCGGTCCACCAGCGTGACGGGGATACCGGCTGCGGCAGTGACATAAGCAACGGCGGCGCCCATGAAGCCCGCGCCGACGACGCCGACCTTTCTGAACTCCGTCTTCGGCTGACCGGCCGGGCGGCGCGCGCCCTTGCCCAGTTCCTGCATGGAAACGAACAGCGAGCGGATCATGCCGAAGGCTTCCTTCGAGCGAAGGATTTCGGTGAAATAACGCTGCTCCACCTTCAACGCCGTATCGAACGGCAATTGCAGACCCTCATAGACGCATTTCAGGATAGCAAGTGCTGCCGGATAGTTGCCGGCGCTTTCACGGCGCAGGATCGCCGGAGCGGCCGGCCAGAGCTGGGCAGCGGCCGGCGTCCAGATGCCGCCGCCGGGGGCCTTGAAGCCTTTTTCATCCCAGGGGGCAACCGGCTTCAGGCCGTCCTTGATCATTTGCTTGGCAGCGGAAATGAGCTGATCCGGCTCCACCACCTGATGAACCAGCCCCATGGCCTTGGCGCGCGCACCGGTCAGCGACTGACCGGTGGTCATCATCTGCAAGGCGGATTGCGCATCGGTCAGGCGCGGCACGCGCTGGGTGCCGCCGGCACCAGGGAAGATGCCGACCTTGACTTCAGGAAGGGCTATCTTGAGGCTCTTGGCATTCGACGCGACGCGACCGTGGCAGGCAAGCGACAGCTCGAAAGCGCCGCCCATGCAGGTGCCGTTGATGGCTGAGACCCAGGGCTTGCCGTTGGTCTCCAGCTTGCGGAACAAGCCGGTCATGCGGCCGACCAGTTCGAACAGCTTGGCGGCTGCCTGATCCGGGTCCTTCGCCTTCTCGTCATTGTAGAAGGAGAACATCGACTTGATCATCGAAAGATCGGCACCGCCGGAAAACGTGCTCTTGCCGGAGGTGAAGACAACACCCTTGACGGCAGCGTCGGCGACAGTTGCGTCAACGATGGCGTTCAGTTCGTCCATCACCTCGGAAGTGAAGACATTCATGGACTTTTCCGGCATGTCCCAGGTGACAAGGGCAATGCCGTCTGCGTCCGTCTCGATGGTGAAATTGGTATAAGTGCTCATTTTGGGATTCCTCTTCCCTGAATTTCGTTTCGCCGGACTTCCCGATCCCTCATTCCCGTGACTGTCACAGGAACCCAGTCAGCCCAAGTCTTTGGGCTGGAAGACTCTCGCGCGCCGCAGACGCGGCGCTGCTGGAATCCCTGTGACGAGCACAGGGTGAGGAGCCTGGGGTTAGCCCTCCGTAACTCAAACCCGCTCGATAACGGTCGCTGTGCCCATGCCCGCGCCGATGCAGAGCGTGACGAGCGCGGTGTTCAGATCGCGCCGCTCCAACTCGTCAAGCACCGTGCCGAGGATCATCGCGCCTGTCGCACCCAGCGGATGGCCCATGGCGATTGCGCCGCCATTGACGTTCATCCTGTCGTGGCTAATGTCGAAAGCCTGCATGTAACGCAGCACGACGGCGGCGAAGGCCTCGTTGAGTTCGAAAAGATCGATATCGGCAAGCGACATCCCGGTCTTTTTCAGAAGCTTCTCGGTCACATCCACCGGGCCGGTCAGCATCAGCGCCGGATCGGAACCGATATTGGCGAAAGCCCTGATGCGGGCACGCGGTTTCATGCCCATAGCCTCGCCGCCCGCCTTGGAACCAACCAGAACGGCGGCCGCGCCATCGACGATACCGGACGAATTGCCCGCATGGTGCACGTAGTTGATACGCTCCACTTCCGGGTGCGCCATGATGCCAACGGCTTCGAAGCCGCCCATTTCACCCGGCATCTGGAAAGAGGGGTTGAGGGAAGCCAGCGCCTGCATGTCCGTACCGGGGCGCATATGTTCGTCGCGGTCGAGGATCGTCAGGCCGTTGCGGTCCTTCACGGGGATAACGGACTTGTTGAAATAGCCCTTTTCCCAGGCATGCGCGGCGCGCTTCTGGCTTTCGACAGCATAGGCGTCGACATCGTCCCTGGAGAAACCGTATTTGGTGGCGATGAGATCTGCCGACACGCCCTGCGGCATGAAGAAGGCGGGGAAGTTGACCGAAGGGTCCATGTACCAGGCGCCACCAGACATGCCCATGCCGACGCGCGACATGCTTTCCACGCCGCCGGCAATGACGATATCGTCGGAGCCTGCCTTGACCTTGCCGGCCGCGAAGTTGATGGCATCGAGACCTGAAGCGCAGAAGCGCGAGATCTGCATTCCCGGTGCCTTGTTGGAATAACCGGCCTCGAAGGCGGCGGCTTTCGGGATAACTGCACCGGCATCCATGACGGGATCGACACAGCCCATGATGATGTCATCGACAGCAGACGTATCGAGCCCGTTGCGGTCGCGGATGGCTTCCAGCGTCTTGGCGGCAAGGCGAACGGAGGGCACCTCATGCAGGCTGCCATCCTTCTTGCCGCGTCCGCGCGGGGTGCGGACATGGTCATAAATGTAAACGTCGGTCATTAACTCTCTCCCTCGGCGCGTGACACGCCCTGTCAGAATGCTTCCGCAGCCAGTTCCATCATGGTGTCCGCGCCGGTTTCGATGCGGGCCTTGCGTAGCGCCGTTTCCGGCATGATGCGCTCCATATAAAACTTCGCCGTGACAAGCTTGGTCTTGAGGAAATCCTCGTCCGAAGTGCTACCTGCCGCAAGGGCTTCGCTCGCCGCCTTCGCCATGCGGGCCTGCATGTAACCCAGCACCACGATGCCGAAGAGGTGCATGTAATCGGTCGAACCGGCACCGGCATTGTCTGGCTTGGCCATGGCGTTCTGCATGAACCACATGGTTGCGGCCTGTAGATCGTTCAAGCCCTTCTTCAGGCCCTTTGTGTAAAGGCTGAGCTTTTCGTCGGCGCGGTTTTCCTCGCAGAAATCGCCGATTTCCTTGAACAGCGCCATGACGGCACGGCCGCCATTCATGCCGAGCTTGCGGCCGACCAGATCGAGCGCCTGAATGCCGTTCGCACCCTCATAGATCATGGTGATGCGGGCATCGCGGACATATTGGCTCATGCCATGTTCCTCGATATAGCCGTGACCGCCGAAGACCTGCTGCGCCATCACGGCATGGTCGAAGCCCTTGTCGGTCAGCACGCCTTTGAGGATCGGCGTGACGAGACCGAGCAGGTCATCTGCCGTCTGACGCTCTTTCTCATCGGTCGACCGATGGGCAATATCGGATTGCAGCGCGGTCCACAGAAGGAAGGCGCGACCAGCCTCGTTATAGGCCTTGATAGTCATCAGCGTACGGCGGATATCCGGGTGCACGATGATCGGATCGGCCTTTTTATCGGGGAATTTCGCACCGGAAAGTGAACGGCCCTGAATGCGCTCGCGGGCATATTCGACCGCATTCTGATAGGCGATCTCACCCACGGACAGGCCCTGAAGGCCGACGCCGAGGCGGGCTTCGTTCATCATCACGAACATGGCGGAGAGACCCTTGTTCTCCGCACCCAAGAGATACCCCGTCGCATCGTCATAGTTCATGACGCAGGTGGCGTTGCCGTGGATGCCCATCTTGTGTTCGATAGCGCCGCAGGTGACGCCGTTGCGCTCGCCGAGCGAACCGTCCTCCTTCACGAGGAATTTCGGCACGATGAACAGCGAAATACCCTTGGTGCCTTCCGGCGCGCCCTCGATGCGGGCAATCACCAGATGGACGATATTATCAGTCATGGAATGTTCGCCGGCCGAAATGAAGATCTTCTGGCCGGAAATCTTGTAGCTGCCGTCGCCCTGCGGAACTGCTTTTGTGCGCAGCAGGCCGAGATCGGTGCCGCAATGGGGTTCCGTCAGGTTCATGGTGCCGGACCATGTTCCCTCGACCATCTTCGGCAGATAGGTTTCTTTCTGCTCCTGCGTGCCATGGACGAGGACGGCAGCGATGGCGCCCTGCGTCAGGCCGGGATACATCATCAGCGACAGGTTGGCGGACGACATATACTCGCCAATCGCCGCATGCAGCGTATAGGGCAGGCCCTGCCCGCCGAATTCCGGCGGTACGGCGAGGCCGATCCAGCCGCCTTCACAATAGGCGTCGTAAGCCTCCTTGAAACCATCAGGAACGGAAACCGAACCATCATCTGCACGCTTGCAGCCCTGTTGATCGCCAGACAGGTTCAGCGGGAAAAGCCGCTCCTCGGCAAGTTTCGCCGCCTCGCCGGTAATAGCCTCGATCATGTCGGGGGTTGCATCCTCGAAGCCGGGCAGGTTGTTATACCGCTCGAGGCCAAGAACGTCGTTCAGAATAAAAAGCGTGTCTTTAACTGGGGCCTTGTAAACAGGCATTACCGATGTTCCTCCGCATCGTGAAAGCCGGAGCCGATCCGGCCGATATGGGATGACAATATTTGACGTGCGCGTAAACGTCAAATAAATTCCGGTCGAATGTCATTGCCCTTTTTCCGCGCAATGCTTGGCCAGCCCCACGCGAAAGCGTCACGCGCCGCAAAAGTTAAAAAATTCCAACCATAGTTAACCACTTCTTTACCACGTTTCGTGAATTCTCCGACACGAGGTAACTGCTTCGTCAATCGAAGCATTTTCCTCCATTGGGGGCAAATACCGGCTCTAGAATTGCTGCATGTTGTGCGACGGCATTATCAGGCGGGTAGCCGTTGCAACAAACACCGGGCACGCCGGACGGAAGCGAAGCGAGCGAGAAGATGAACGGATTGCGATCGAAAAACCAAAGCCCGAGCGACAGGTCGTCTCTTGATGCTCTCAATCGCACCATTGAAGGCCTTGAAGCCCGCATCGAAGGGCTGATGAGCCAGAAATTTCCGCGCGACCACCGCGCCACGACAACTGAGCCGAAAAACGAGGCCCATGCCGCGCCGCGCGAGCCACGCGCCACCGTCACCCCGCCGCAACTCGACCCGGTCAACGAAATCCGCCAGCGCCAGCGCCTGCTTGAGGCAAGCTTCCAGCGCCCGCAGGAGCCCGTTGCGCGCCCGGAACGAACCATCACCAGACCGCTTGCGCCTGAATACCGGCCGAACGACGTGCAGAACGCGGCGGTGAACCCCGCACCGCGCGCGCGCTCCATCCCGCCCTACCAGGAGCAGCAGCGAAACGACGCAGCATTGCAGGAGATCGCGCAGGCGCTCGTCAACCTGCGGCATGAGCTGAAGCACGATATCTCAGAGGGCGTGGCGCGCGAAGCGCAAGGGCTGCGAGCCGAAATCCGAAACATTCGCGCGATCGCGGAAGACCAGCAGTTCATCGGCGACCTGCGCGACGATATTGCAAGGCTTGCCGGCAGCATCGACCAGCTCGGCAATCTGGCCTCTCCCGATGCCTACGGGCTGCGCAATGAATTCGATGACCTGCGCCTCACCATCGACCAGCTTGCGCGTGAAGACAGCGTACATCGGATCGAAAGCCGCTGGAACACCGTGGAAGACACGTTGCGCGGTTTCGACACGGCCTCGCTGCAGGACGAAATCGTCTCGCTCGCCTATCGTCTCGACGACATCAAAACCCAGCTCGGCGGCATGAGCAACAATCCCGCCGTGCGCGTGCTTGAGGAAAAGCTGATCACCATCGCAAGCGCGGTGGAGCAGCTCGGCAAGCATATGCAGCCGAACGAGGCTGCCTTTACCGAACAGTTTTCCGGTCTGGACCAGCGACTGGATGAAATCAGCCGCGCCATTGCCGCTACTGGCGCCCGCTCAAACAATGCACAGGCCACCGACAACGCACTGGCACAGCGGCTGGAAACCCGCCTGAACGGCCTTGCCGAACAGCTCGGTGATATCAATCGTATTGCCGCCGCAAAGCCCGATCCTGCTGTGGATCTCACCGCCCGTCTTGAAAAGCTGGCCGCCAAGATCGACGAATTGAGCACGGCGCGCGACGCGGCACAGCTGCACGAGCGACTGGACCAGCTTTCCCTGCTTCTGGAGCGTTCGCAGCGTCCCTCACAGCAGGCGGAACTGACATCGTTCCTCAGCGACATTTCCCGCAAGATCGACGCGCTGGATCACGGCACCGTCAATGACGGCCTGGCGGAACGGCTCGACACGCTTTCCCGGCGCATCGAAGACCTTGACTATCGCTACAGCCAGCCGCAGCCCGTTGCTGGTTTCAACGAAGGCACTTTTTCGCGCCTGGAAGAACGGCTTGGCGATATCGCGGCCCGTCTGGACGAGACCGCCCATGCCGCACCCGCCGACAGCGGCGCTTTGCTCAGCCTCGAAAATCAGATCGCCCATCTCTCCTCGCTAATCAGCCAGCCGGGTCATCACCAGCCGGCGGGCATGTCGCCGGAACTCGATGCCCGCATGTCGGCGATCGAGGACTACATGGCGTCCAACGATGAATATATCATCGAAGCGGCTCGACAGGCGGCCGAGGCCGTTCTGGACGCCTTTACGCGCAACAATGTCTCCTCCGGCGCAAACCTCGCCGATATGACGATGCTGACCGATCTTGCCACCGATCTGCGCAGCCTCGAGGCGCTGAGCCGCAACACGGAAGAACGCACGCACCGCACCTTCGAGGCGCTGCACGAAACGCTGGTGCAGATTGCCGGTCGACTGGACAGCCTTGATAATCGCGCACCCGCTCCCGCCTATCGGGAAGAGGCAGCGCCACGCAACGTCGCGCAGCATATGATTACGCCCGCCCGCGAAGAAGTGGCCATGCCGGCCGCCATCTTCCCGCAAGAGGGCTACATCGCCGAAGAACAGCTTATTCTCGAAGACACGCGCGATGCCGGCGAAAACGGCGCGGGTGCGATGGCAATCGTGCCGCCCGCCGCTGCAAAACCCGCAAAAGCAGAGAAAAGGAGCCTGCTTGCCGGCCTGACCAAGCGTTTCAAAACCGGCACGGCGAAGACCGCCAAATCGGCAGAAGAACCCGTATCGGCAACCACCACCCGCACGCAGGTGGAACCCGCCCCTTCGCTCGATCCGATCGACGTGCTGCCCGCGGGCCAGGAGAACGAACTTCTGGAGCCCGGCTCTGGCGCACCTGATATCAAGAAAATACTGGAACGGGTGCGCGCCAGCCAGGTCGCTTCCAGCGGCAAGGCGGCGGATGCAGAAGGCCGCACGGATTTCATCGCCGCCGCCCGTCGCGCAGCGCAGGCTGCCGCCATGGAAACCTCACCGGAGAAGCTTGAGACCGGCAAGAAAAATCGCAAGCCCGACGCTTCGGCGCTTTCACGTTATCGTCGCCCGCTGCTGCTCGGCATCGGCGCCATTCTTCTTGCGATGATGGCCATGCCGCTCGTCAAGACGATGATGGGCGGCGCGGAAGCCCCGGCACCGGTCATCGAAGAGAAGATGGGCGATGCCCCGGTCTCCGCACTTCCCGAGACCGGCGACAAGGCCGTGACCATTCCGTCCGAACTGGCTATCGATCCGCAGGAGGCGGCATCCGCCGACAGCATCGAAAACGCAGCACCATCGGAAAACACCATCGATCCGCGTACCATTGGCGGCGCGCCGCTTGCCAATGAACCGCCTGTTGCCGATGCGCCCGCCGTGGATGCGGCGACATCAGGCACTGTCGCACAGAGTGAGCCGCAGGCACCGGTGCAGGCCGCTACCACGGCTGCCGCCGCCCAGGGCGCGATTGCGGTTCCCGCCGGTATCGAGCCAGCATCGCTGGCAGAAGCCGCAGCGAAAGGCGACACGCAGGCGCTGTACGAGATCGCAGCACGCTACACAGAAGGTCGCGGCCTTGCCGCCGATCGCGCGGAAGCCGCCAAATGGTACAAGCTGGCTGCGGATCGCGGCCTTGCTCCCGCACAATATCGTCTCGCCAACCTTTACGAGAAGGCGAACGGCGTCGAGCGCAACCTTTCCGAAGCGAAGCGCTATTACACGCTGGCAGCCGAACAGGGCAATGCAGGCGCCATGCACAATCTCGCCGTCCTGCTCGCCTCCGATGCGGCCGGCCAGCCGGATTTCACCACCGCCGCGCAATGGTTCATCAAGGCTTCCGAACTCGGCGTCCGCGACAGCCAGTTCAACCTTGCCATTCTCTACGCGCGCGGAAGCGGCGTGAAGCAGGATATCGAGGAATCCTACAAGTGGTTCTCCATTGCGGCCAAGGATGGCGACACGGACGCTGCCCAGAAGCGTGACGAGGTTGCGGGAGCGATGAACCCGCAGCAGCTTCAGAGCGCACGTGCGAAAGCCGACGCATGGAAGGTCAAGCCGCTTTCGGAAGACGCCAACAGTGTCAACCCGCCCGAGGAATGGGCCGGCAAGGACGGCGTGAAGACTGCCTCCGTGGACATGGAAAAGGCGATCCGCAACATTCAGGCGATCCTGAACAAGAACGGTTTCGATGCCGGCCAGCCCGACGGCAAGCTTGGCAAGAACACGGTTACCGCCATCAAGGATTTCCAGAAATCCGTTGGCCAGACACCCGACGGGCGCATCACCAACGAGCTGGTGACAGCGCTGCTCGCCCGCAACAAATAACCGTTTCGCAACGGACGAGGCGGCCTCCCCGGCCGCTTCCCCGCAGTTTGGCGCCGGAATGTGGCGCTGCTCCCACGCCTGATCGCTATCTTTCCAAATTATCAACGTATTTACCGTTGAATGTTGACACGTCGGACCCTCGCGGGCATGACGGATGAAGGCTGGGCATGCCCGGTCTTTTCAGACAGAAAATGTAAATCGCGGCGCGGCCCCACACCCGGACAAGCCCTGCCGCCCGGAACCATTTGCCCGAGGTCCGAGCCGTGACTGTCTATCTGCCGATTGCAGAACTGTCGGTGAACATTTTCATCATTCTCGGCATGGGCGCGGCCGTCGGTTTTCTTTCCGGCATGTTCGGCGTGGGCGGCGGTTTTCTCATCACCCCCTTGTTGATTTTTTACAATATTCCGCCCGTAGTGGCTGTGGCGACGGGCGCAAACCAGGTGGTGGCCTCTTCCGTCTCCGGCTCGATCACGCATTTCCGGCGCGGAACGCTGGATGTGAAGCTTGGGAGCGTCCTGCTGGTCGGCGGTCTTGTAGGCGCTACGGTGGGCGTGTGGATATTCTCCTTCCTGCGCAGCATCGGCCAGCTCGATCTCATCGTTTCGCTGCTTTACGTCATCCTGCTCGGCACTGTCGGCACCTTGATGCTGAAGGAGAGCATTTCCGCCCTGCGCCGTGCTGCCCGTAATGAGACGGTGACGCTGCGCCGCCCCGGCCATCACAACTGGGTTCACCGCCTGCCGCTGAAAATGCGGTTCAAGAAGTCGAAGATCTATCTCAGCATCATTCCCGTCGTCACGCTGGGTTTCGGTATCGGCATCCTGACCTCGATCATGGGTGTCGGCGGCGGCTTCATCATGGTGCCGGCCATGATCTATCTTCTGCGTATTCCGACCAACGTCGTTGTCGGGACCTCACTGTTCCAGATCATTTTCGTTACCGCCTATACGACCATCGTTCAGGCCGCGACGAACTATTCCGTCGATGTTGTGCTGGCCTTCATCCTGATGGTCGCGGGCGTCATCGGCGCGCAATACGGCGTGCGCGTCGGGCAGAAACTGCGCGGCGAACAGCTGCGCGCGCTTCTGGCGCTTCTGGTGCTTGCAGTCGCCCTTCGCCTTGCCGTGGCACTGGTTGTTCGCCCCGAAGACCTGTTTTCGGTCGCCGTCGGGGGGTTAGGTTATTGACTCACCGCCTGCTGCTTTGCGCCTTTCTGCTTATCGGTTCCTGCCTTGCCTTTACCGCTTCGGCGCAGACACCGCCGCTTGCCCTGCCTCCCGGCACACAGCAGCGGTCCTTGCAGGAAAATATCGAAATCGGCGCATCGACGACGGAGATTCCGATCACCTCCGATTTTCGCGGGGCGGATTTCACGCTTTTCGGCGCTCTTAACAACACCGACCAGTTGCTGCTCGCTATCGGCCAATATGATATCGTCGTCACCCTTGAAGGCCCCAGCGACTACATGACGGTGCGCAAGAAGGAGCGCGTGGCCGGTATCTGGATCAATACCAGCGCCATCACCTTCACGCCGCTGCCGGAATCCTATTCCATGGCCAGCACGCGCGATATCAGCGCCGTCGCTTCGCCTGGCACCTTGCGGGCAATGGGGCTTGGTGTCGAACATCTGTCGCTCAAAAGTGCGGTGTTTTCCGGCGTGCCCGACAATGTCTTCGATTTTCAGGAGGCCTATCGGCGCCTGCGGCTTTCAAGCGGCATCTATCGCAACGACACGACCGGCGTGCGGCTTGAACGCACCGGCCTGTTCTGGGCAACCCTGCGCCTGCCCGCCAACGTCCCGAACGGCGTACATACCGCCCGTGCCTATCTCTTCAAGAGCGGCAATTTCATCGCCCAGCGCGAGCTGAAACTGCGCGTCGTCAAGACCGGCATGGAACAGGCAATCACCGATGCCGCGCATCAGACACCGCTTGCCTATGGCGCGCTGTGCGTTCTCCTCGCCGTCGTCACGGGCTGGAGTGCCAGTATTATTTTCCGCAAGGACTGAGTGTTTTTCATTCCCGTAAAAGAGCGCGTCTTTCGCCTTCGGCGTAAAAGATAGCGTTCGCTTCCTTCAATGGTTTGCGGTAAAATTCAAGACGTTACAACCACGTACGCAGCTTATGGCGGCAAGTGCGGTTGTGACCGGGATGAAAAGGAGAAATGTCATGTTCAAGCACATTCTCATTCCCACCGATGGCTCGCCGCTGGCGCAGATCGCAATCGACCAAGGGTTCGCTCTCGCCAGAGAGGCAGGCGCAAAGGTGACCGTCGTGACGGTGTCCGAACCCTTTCACGTGATTGCCAGCGATGTCGAGGACATTGCCGCCATTGCCGAAGAGGAATTCCACCGTTGCGAGGAGGCGGAGCATTTTCTGAGAGATACGCAGGCGCACGCCGCATCGATGGGGCTGGATTGCGAAGCCCTGCTGGCGCGGGCGGGACGGCCGGATGAGGCGATTGTCGAAATCGCCAACAGGACAGGCTGCGACCTCATCGCCATGGCTTCGCACCGGCGCAGAAGCTTCGTCGAGATGCTTGTCGGCAGCGTTACGGCCAAGGTGCTGAAAAACTCGAAGATACCGGTGCTGGTATACCGCCAATAGACGGGCGGAGCGATGCGCTCAGCCGAGCAGATTTGAAAACCGTACCGAATAGATGCGGTCCCGCCCCATCAGATGCGCGACGAGTGCAGCGTGGTCAAAGAGACCGCGCACGGCCTTGTGTCGCAAATCCAGTCCGCCGCTCATCACTCCGAAGGCCGGCATCAACAGGCGGGAACCATCGGTGGCGAAACAGGGGCGCCGCACCGTTTTTTCGCGACGGCGAACAGTGGCGGAGGGATGCAGATGGCCTGCGATTTCACCCGCGGCGTCTCCTACCTTAGGCTCGTGGCGGAAAACGAGATTGCCGTAAAACATCTCATCTACCGAAGACCCAGGCAGATCGACCGTGCCATCCGGATCGTGATTGCCGTTGATCCATATCCAGTCACGGCCACGGGCCATCTCGCGGATCAGTTCGCGCAGCATAAGCGGCAGATGCTCGGACCCGACCCGATCGTGGAAATTGTCGCCGAGGCTGACGACGATCTTCGGATCGTAACGGCTGACAAGGGAAGACAGGATTTTGAGGGTAGCGATCGTGTCGTAAGGCGGCAGCATGCGCCCGCGCCGGGCAAAGGCCGCACCTTTTTCCAGATGCAGGTCCGAGACAACCAGCAGCGATAGATCGGGCAGGTAAAGCCCACCCAACGGGTCACACCAGGCGGCGACGCCGTTGATGGCAGTTTCGCTGCCAAGGCATTCGAAGCCATTGGAAAACCTGTCGCTCAATGTCAGTCGGCTTAGCACTTTTGTGGTCGTTCCTTCATTCCAGTTTGATGCTTCAGGACATGGCTTCGGCGATAAGCTCGTCTGCGGCCTCGGCCAGCACCTGATCCATCGCCTCGCCCGCCACCGTCTCGCGGCCGATTTCCAGCATGACGGGAACGGCAAGCGGCGAGACGTGCTCCAGTGCACGATGGGTGGTGTGACCCTTGATTCGCTTCAGCATATCGCCAAGACGGCCAATGTCCAAAAGTCCCGCCGCCGCATCACGTCTGGTTGCCTCCAGCAGAATATGATCCGGCTCATGGCTGCGAAGAACGTCATAAATAAGATCGGCGGAGACCGTGACCTGACGGCCCGTCTTTTCCTTTCCGGGATGGCGGCGCTCGATGAGGCCGGAAATGACGGCACAGTTGCGGAAGGTCCGCTTCAGCATGAAGGATTCGTCCAGCCACGCCTCGAGATCGTCGCCCAGCATGTCCTCGTCGAGAAGTTCCGCCAACGACAGGCGGCGGGATTTCAGCCGCCTGCCAATATCCTCCATGGCCCAGATGGCGAGCGAATAATCGGTAGCAACGAAGCCCATGGGCTTTGCGCCCGCCCGTTCCAGCCGCCGTGTCAGAAGCATGCCGAGGGTCTGGTGGGCCAGACGCCCTTCAAAAGGATACATGACCATGAAGAAGCGTTTGCGGAAGGGAAATGTCTCGACCAGCAGCTCGTCGCGCTTGGGAATGATCGATTTTTCCTTCTGGATTGCCAGCCAGTCGCGCACCTGATCCGGCAGCGACTGCCAGCGGGCGGGATCGGACAGCATGGAGCGCACCTGGTCCGCAAGGTAGGTGGAAAGCGGAAACTTGCCGCCGGCATAGGAGGGTATCTTCGGGTCCATCGAAAAGGCCTGCGACACCAGGCATTCATTCTCCCGGATGCCTTCGAAGCGCAGAACCTTGCCGGCAAACAGGAAGGTATCGCCCTGCACCAGCTGCTCGAGGAAATATTCCTCGACCTTGCCGAGCGACATGCCGCCGCGTCCGACCGAGCCCTTGGCATTGCGCTTGACCATGCGGACATTGAGTTCCGCAGCCTCGACGATGGTGCCGAGGTTGAGGCGATATTGCTGCGCGACCGCAGGATTGGAGACACGCCAGCGGCCGTCCTTCATCTGGCGGATGCGGGCGTAACGTTCATAGGTGCGCAGTGCGTATCCACCGGTAGCGGTAAAATCCACGACGCGGTCGAAGGTAGAACGCGGTAGATCTGCATAGGGTGAAGCGCTTGTCACTTCACGATAGAGATCATCCGCATCGAAAGGTTCGGCGCAGGCCATACCGAGCACATGCTGGGCAAGAACATCCAGTGCGCCTTGCGCGATGGGGGGCGTATCCTGCGCGCCGATATAGTTCGCATCGAGTGCGGCCCGGCACTCCATCACCTCGAAACGGTTGGCGGGAACGAGGATTGCCTTTGACGGCTCATCCATGCGGTGATTGGCGCGGCCGATGCGCTGGGCAAGGCGGCTCGCCCCCTTTGGCGCGCCGACATGCACGACGAGATCGACATCGCCCCAGTCTATGCCGAGATCGAGCGTGGAGGTGGCGACGACCGCGCGCAATTTATTTTCAGCCATTGCGGCCTCCACCCGGCGGCGCTGTCCGGCATCCAGCGAACCGTGATGCAAGGCGATCGGAAGATTATCGTCGTTTACATTCCAGAGTTCCTGAAAAATCCGTTCCGCCTGCGAACGGGTGTTAACGAAGATGAGCGTCGTCTGGTGCGCCTTCAGAGCGGGATACAAATCCTTCATGGCGTAGCGCGCGGAATGGCCGGACCATGGAATACGCTCCTCCGTCTGCAGAATGGCGATGTTTGGCTTGGCTCCGCCTTCCACTGTTATAAGACCTGCGGGCGGTTCTCCCTGCCCCTGCGGTGCCAGGTAACGGCGCAAATCCATCGGCTCCGCCACCGTGGCGGAAAGGCCAATGAAGCGGACATGCGGCGCGTGCCTGCGCACCCGCGCGAGCGCGAGCGACAGCAGATGGCCACGCTTGGAGGTGACGAGCGAGTGCAGCTCATCCAGCACCACATATTTCAGGTCGCGGAAAAAGCGCTCGGCTTCCTTGTTGGCAAGCAGCAGCGACACCTGTTCCGGCGTCGTCAGGAGAATATCGGGCGGTTTGACCTTCTGGCGCTGGCGTTTTGCCTGCGGCGTATCGCCGGTGCGGGTTTCGATTGAGATCGGCAGGCCCATTTCCGTGACAGGCTTGGTGAGATTGCGTTCGATATCCACCGCAAGTGCCTTGAGCGGCGAGATGTAAAGCGTGTGCACGCCGACAAAGGCGGAGCCCGGCGGCACCTTGCCGCGTTCAGCAAGATCGGTGAGCGACGCCATGAAGCCGCCCAGCGTCTTGCCGGCACCCGTCGGTGCAATCAGCAGCATGTTTTCGCCGCCACGCGCCCGAGCCATCAGCTCCAATTGATGCGCGCGCGGGGACCACCCTTTTTCGGCAAACCATTTCTGGAATGAAAGGGGCAAGGTGCCGACATGCGTGCCGGAAATGGGAGACTCAGCGTGTTTCACGCCTTCAAGGTAGTGAGAAACCTTGAAAAAAGAAGAGCGGAACAGAGCTGCTTGACAGGAATGCATAATCATGGATAAATAATATCCACGATACTAAAGCAAACCAAACGTGAGCAAATCGAATGAAACTCGGCGACGGCGTTGAACAGGCCATTCACAGCGTAGGCATGTTAGCGGGACTTTCCGAAGGCGGCGTGCTTTCGGCGGCGGCGCTGGCAGAATTCCATGGCGTTTCCACGAGTTATCTCTTGAAGCACCTGCAATTGCTTTCCGGTGCCGGAATAGTTTCCACCGTACCAGGGCCGAAGGGCGGTTATCGTCTGGCCCGGACAACCGACAAGATTACCCTGCTTGATATTGTTCTGGCCGTGGAGGGACCACAGCCTGCCTTTCGCTGCGCGGAAATTCGCCAGCGCGGGCCGAACCCCTTGCCGGGACGTTATTTCACCAAGCCCTGCGGCATCAACGCCGCGATGCTGAAGGCGGAGAAAGCCTATCGGGCGGAACTCGCTAAAACCAGCATTGCCGACATTCTGGGCGACCTTGCCGCCACTGACGACGGCGGCATTGCGGCACGCGGTTGCGCCTTTCTGGAGCTGAACGAGCGCAGGACGGCGACGCGCTAGAACCTAAAAGACCCAACCATCTGAAATACCGGAGAGCTTCGCAGCTTCCCGGAACGATGACACATGCCCCTCAAACTGAACCACGAATGGAGAGAGACACATGAAAACCCGTTTGAACTATGCCAAGGCATCCCCTGAAGCCTTCAAAGCCGTGATGGCGCTCGAAACCTACGTCCAGAGCAGCGGCCTCGAGCGCCGCTTCGTTCATCTCATCAAGCTGCGCGCATCAATCATCAATGGCTGCGCGTTCTGTGTGGACATGCATGTGAAGGAAAGCCGTCACGACGGTCTTTCCGAACAGTGGATCAACCTGATGAGCGTTTGGCGGGAATCCCCGGTATATACCGAACAGGAACGGGCGTTGCTCGGCTGGGTGGATGCGGTAACGAAGATTGCCGAAACCGGCGCTCCGGATGACGCCTTCGAGGCCCTGAAGGCGCATTTCTCCGATGAGGACATCGTGAAGATCACCGTTGCCATCGGTGCCATCAACACCTGGAACCGCATCGCCGTCGGCTTCCGTTCGCAGCACCCGGTCGAAACGGCAGCAAAAGCAGCCTGATCCGCTTTACCTGCACCGGACGACCGTTACATGGCGATGTAGCGGTCGTTTCTATGATTGATGGCGAGCGCGAGATTCATGACCAGCGCGCCGAGGATGGAGCAGAGGATGACGAAGGGTGTCGCCACGAAGAATGAGCACGCCAGCACCATGCCATCGAAGGCGAGCTGGACGAGACCGGCGCGCCAGCCAAAACGGTCCTGGAGATAAAGCGCCAATATGCCGAAGCCGCCGAGGCTGGTGCGATGGCGGAACAGTGCCAGCATGCCTGCCGCGACCGTCAACCCGCCGAAAAGGGCGGCCGCGACGGGATTGATGCTTTCGAACGCGAAGAAGCCCGGCATATATTCCGAAAGCAGCGCCGTCATGGCAATGGCGCAAAAGGTCTTGACCGTGAAGGCAAGGCCGAGACGGCGGAAGGCGAGATAATAAAACGGCAGATTGACGAGGAAGAACACCGCGCCGAAGCTGAAGCCGATCGAATAGTGCACCAGAAAGGCAATACCCACCACACCCCCGGTGAGGAGGCCCGCAGCGGAAAGCAGCGTCACGCCGAGCGAGACCAGCATGCTGCCCGCCAGAACGCCCTGGGCATCTTCCAGCAGCGAATGGCGATCGGGCGCGGAAGCCCAGATATTCACGCGCTTTCGCGTAGTCGTATCGCCCATGCCTGTTCCCCTGATTTTCCCGCCTTGATCGAGCTATTGCGCCCAAGCGCGAGAGATTTCAAGCGTACTTTATTCAGCGCACAACGATGTATCTGTCCGAGCGGTGGTTGATGGCGAGAAACATGTTGAGGACGAAAGCGCCGACAATCGAATAGACGACGGTGGCCGGATCGATGACGAGGAAGGCGCAGAGCATCACGAATGCATCGAAGGCAAGCTGGATCAGGCCGGCGCGGATGCCGAAGCGGTCCTGAATATAGATGGCCAGAATGCCGATGCCGCCGAGGCTGGCGCGATGGCGATAAAGCGCCAGCAACCCGTAACCGAGGAGCAGGCCACCGAGCAGCGCCGCCCAGAGCGGGTTGATGCTGTCAATGACCATCCAGCGCGCTTCCACTTCCGTCAGCACCGAAACAAGACCGATGGCAATGAAGGTCTTGATGGAAAAGGCAAGACCGAGGCGGCGGAACGAGAGGTAATAGAAGGGCAGATTGACGAGGAAGAACAGGAGGCCGAAGCTGATGCCGAAGGCATAGTGAATGAGGAAGGCGACGCCGGCGGTGCCACCGGTCAAAAGGCCGACCTTGTTCAGCAGATAAAAACCGAGCGCCGATACGATAGCTCCGGTAACGATGCCCTGCACGTCTTCCACCGGCGCATGTTTGGCCGGATCCGAACTCCACATGCTGTAAACGCTTCTCGTTCTGCTCACGCTTTTTCCCTCAGGTTTCCGCGCATTTTGCACTGCAACAAACACGCGATCAAGATGGATACGTAAGGACGACTGACCTATCGTGAAAAAGGCAAGAAACGAAATGTTCAGGCTTTGGCGCGGGCAAGAAAAAGAATGCCGGAAAGGGGTTTTCCGGCATCCTTGCGAATGGTGGTTTTGCGGATTTCGATAAGAGAATAGCCCGCCCGCTCAAGAAGGCCGCTCACATAGCTTTTCGAATGTGCGTAACGCAGCGATTCTCGCAGCACGAAACCATCTTCATCCCCTGCGTCCTCCACCGAAAATGCGAAGAAGCCGGAGGGCGCAAGCAGGGCCGAAACGAGGGGCATGACGGTTTCGAGACTGCCGAGATACATCATCACGTCGGCGGCGGCGACGAGGTCCGCGCGGTGGTGCGGCATTGCCGGCGCGAACAGTCCCGAGGCGTCAGCTTCCAGCGATAGATCGGCCTGGCCGAGACGGTCGTAAAGTCCCTTTTCCTCCGCCTTGGCGAGCATGTTCTGGGAAATGTCGAAACCTTCCAGCCGCTTCGCCAGGGAGTGGATTTCAACGCCGAGAAGGCCGGTGCCGCAGCCAATATCGACAATGGTGTCGAAGACGCCGCCTCCCGCCGCCTTGCCGATCAGTTCCGCCAGCTTCTGCGGTACGCTGTAATCCAGTTTCTCGACGAGCGACGTTTCGAAACGGTCGGCATAATCGTCGAACAGCCCTTCTACATAACGGCTCGGCGGCTGCTCCGGTGTGTCCGCGGCGCCGAGAACCGCGAGTTTCAGTTCGGCTGCAAACAGCCCTTCCGTATCCAGTTCGGCGACTTTTTCGTAAGCCGCCACGGCTTTGTCCGTTTCCCCCGCCTTTTCATGATATTCCCCGAAGCGAAACCAGCCCGCCGTCCACCGTGGCGCAAGTTCAAGCGCCTGCTCCATGAGTTCGGCGGCGGCGGGATAATCACCGCTCTCCGCCAACATGCGGGCATAGTCCGCCCGGCGGTCGGCAATGACGTCACCGGAAGAAAACTGGTTTGGGGCCATTCAAGATTTCCTGAGAAGATGTCGGCTGTCATTTATCAAGCCATAAAAAAACTCAAGTCCTATTTCATGGCGCACTCATGGAATTGCGAATATGACGCGATATAGTGCACCGAAACTTGCATCGAAGCAGCGTGCTTCATATGTCAGGACAAAACAGGAGACTTGCTGATGGCCGGTGAGGTCAACAAAATGCTGGGTGATACGGTGGCCCGCACCGTAGTGAAGCTGCTGGTGGTTTCATTGCTCGTCGGCTTTCTGATGGCGATCTTCGGATTGACGCCATGGAATATCATCTATGGCGCACGCGACTTCGTGGTCGATCTGTGGCGCAGCGGTTTCCACGCGCTTGGCGCAATCGGCGACTATCTGATCCTTGGCGCGACGATCGTCATACCCATTTTCATCATCCTGCGCCTCCTGAGCTATCGCCGCTGACATGACCGACACATCTTTCCAGACGCTTACGCGGCGCGGCTTCGTGCTGATTTCCGCCGGTTCCGTTCTTTCCGCCTGTGTTTCCGTGCCTACAAACAAGGGCATGCCGTCAGGCACCCGCGATGAGACCGCGGCAGCGCTTCCAATGGTCAACGAGTTGCGCCGCTCGAAAGGGCTTTCGGCACTCTCCTTCAGTAGTGCGGCAAGTGGTGCGGCCGCTTATCAGGCCGGACGCATGGTCAAGGCGCAGAAGATGGCGCATCTGATCGGCCTGACCGACAGTTTCCTCATCCGCATGAAGGACGGCAATGTGCCGCTACCAGCAGCGGAAAACGTGGCGGCCGGGCAGGACAGCGTGGAGCGTGTCGTCAAGGCCTGGATCGGCTCGAAACATCATCTCGAAAACATGCTCGGACCATATAATGGCCTTGGCGTCGCGGTTGCCTATGATGCCGCAAGCCGCAACCGGCCCTATTGGGCGATGGTGCTCTGCGCGTGAGATAACGGGGAGCGCCCCCTCCACCCTCATTCCTGTCCCTGTCACAGGGATGAGGCAGGAGAGCACACCACCACGATAAGCACTTATCTTAACCGACGCAGCGTCTCGACCGTTCAGGTCATCGTCATCCAAGCTTGCGGTCGGCCCAGCGGTCGACCGTGCTGTCGCGTAGGTCACGAATGGACTGCACACCTTCGCGAGAGACCAGCTTCGACAGGCCTTTGACGATGGACGACGGCAGGCCGGGGCCTTCATAGACCATGCAGGAATAGAGCTGAACCAGATCGGCCCCTGCCCTTATCTTTTCCAATGCCGTTTCCGGCGAAGAAACGCCACCCACGCCGATGATGGGCAGATTGCTGCCGACGCGCCGGCGCATCTTGGCGAGAACAGTGGTCGACAGCTCGAATAGCGGCTTGCCGGACAATCCACCCGCCTCACCCTTATGCGGACCGGGCCGCAGGCCTTCACGCGAGAGCGTGGTGTTGGAGACGATCAGGCCATCGAGATCATGGGCCAGCGCCTCTTCCGCCACGTCATCCAGCCCTTCCTCGGTCAGATCGGGCGCGATCTTCAGGAAGATCGGAATGCGTTTGCCAAAGCGTTCGGCTTCTGCCCTGCGGCGCTCCAGCACGGCGCCAAGAAGTGCCGCGAGGCTTTCGCGCGCCTGCAAGTCACGCAGACCCGGCGTATTGGGCGAAGAGATGTTGACGGTGAAATAGGATGCGACCGAATAAAAGGCCTCGATGCCCTGCACATAATCGGCGATGCGGTCTTCACTGTCCTTGTTGGCACCGATATTGACGCCGACGATGCCGCGTAGCTGCGCCTGCTTCAGGCGCTCCAGCGCCGCGGCATGGCCTTCATTGTTGAAACCGAGGCGGTTGATGACGCCTTCATCCTCAACCAGACGGAAGATGCGCGGTTTGGGATTGCCGGATTGCCCACGCGGCGTGACGGTGCCGATTTCAGTAAAGCCGAAACCGAGCCTCAGAAGTGGTCCCGGGACTTCCGCATTCTTGTCGTAACCCGCCGCCATGCCGAGCGGATTGGGGAAAACGAGGCCTGCAACGGTCTGCTGCAGCCGCGGATCGTGCGGCACCATGCAGGTGGGCAGAAAGCCGCTTTTCAGCGCCGCCACGGACAGGCCATGTGCCTTTTCCGGATCGACAAGAAACAGGCCCTTGCGGCCGATTGAGGAAAATAATCCGCTCATCACAAAATCTCCGGAAACTGGTGCTGGCCATCATGGCCAAGTGAAAGCGGCGTTTCCCAAAGCACGGCGGTCAAGGGAAGAGACGCATAGAGATGGGGGAAAAGATCGCCGCCTCTCGAGGGTTCATAAACCAGCTTGTCGCCAAGTGCTGCACCATCAACAGCGATCAGAAGCAGGTCGGTCTGGCCGGAAAAATGCCGGGCGGCAGTCTCGGCCGCCTGCTTTGCCGTTGAAAAATGAATGAACCCATCCGTCAGATCGATGGCGGCGCCTTCAAAGACGCCTTGTGCCCTGGCTGCATTCCACAACGTCTCCGGCACGATTTTGTAAATGATCGCGGGCGTTTCGTGCATGGGGCTCTCCGAAGGCTTTCCAAGGCTTTTCAGTCTGGGCGGTTTGCCGCAAAGCGGGTCGATTGTCCACAGTTTCCACGGCATTTTTATTGCCGCGACGGCTGTTCCCAAGCTTTTTCTTGTAATACGCAACCGATTAGAGCAACCTTTCAGCAGAGGAGCCGGAAGCAGTCTAGACTGCCGGCAAACGGGAGTGCGCCATACCTTTCAAAGAACCGCATAACGCCCTTGGGAGGGGGCCAGAATGTCGGAACTTGTCATTATCATCGCAGACGACCACCCGCTTTTTCGCGGTGCCCTCAAACAGGCCGTATCCGGTCTCGACGGGCAGCAGACAATCATGGAAGCCGGGGATTTCGAGGCTGCCAGAAGTGCCGCGACGGCATGCAACGACGCCGATCTGATGCTTCTGGACCTCGCCATGCCGGGTGTCAGCGGATTTTCAGGCCTGATGGCGCTGCGGGCGGAATTTTCCAGCCTGCCCATCGTCATCGTTTCGGCAACGGACGACGCGACCACTGTTCGCCGGTCCATCGAACTCGGCGCTTCCGGTTTTATTTCCAAATCCTCGGGCATCGACGATATCAGGGATGGCATTCGCGCGGTTCTTGAAGGCGATGTGTGGATACCGGCAAGCTGTCAGGGCGAAAAGGAGCATGATCCTGACGTGGCTGATCTCATCGGCCGGCTCAGAACGCTGACGCCGCAACAGAGCCGGGTTCTGGGCATGCTGGCGGAAGGCCTGCTGAACAAGCAGATCGCCTATGCGCTGAATGTTTCGGAAGCCACCATCAAGGCGCATGTCTCCGCTATTCTGTTGAAGCTCAAGGTCGATAGCCGTACACAGGCGGTGATACAGCTCAGCAAGATAAACACATCGGCCATGGTGGCATAATCGAGGATTTTATTCCTTTCTTTTCTTTACTCCTGACGGGATATGGTCTAGATTCCGCGGAGTAAACGACAGGAGCTTTTCCGCCACGGGCTCCACCTGCGGGCTTTCATCATGCTTTCACACGAGACGATCTGGAGCGCCATCGATACGCTTGCCAAGCGTCACCAGCTGACGCCCTCGGCATTGGCGAAGCGTGCCGGTCTCGATCCTACCTCGTTCAACAAATCGAAGCGTTTCGGCCCGGATGGCCGCAAACGCTGGCCTTCGACGGAATCGGTATCCAAGGTGCTGGAGGCGACGGGGGCAAGCGTCGACCAGTTTTTTGGTTATGCTTTCGGCAGGACGCAGACAATGCAGCCTTCCGGTGCGGACAATGCCATCCCCCTGCTCGGTTTTGCGCAGGCGGGCTCCGGCGGCTTTTTCGACGATGGCGGTTTTCCGGCCGGCCAAGGCTGGGATGTGGTGGAGTTCCCCTCTTCTCCCGAACGCAAGCAGGGCGTCTACGCGCTGGAAGTACAGGGCGAAAGCATGATGCCGCTTTACCGCGACGGCGATATCCTGATCGTGGAGCCGGGCGCGCAGGTGCGGCGCGGCGACCGCGTGGTGCTGAAAAGCCGAGACGGCGAAGTGATGGCCAAGGTGCTGGCGCGGCAAAGCCCCAAGAATATCGAGCTTCTTTCGCTCAATCCCGAACATCCGAACCGCAGTTTCGACATGGCCGATGTGGAATGGATCGCCCGCATCATCTGGGCCAGCCAATAGACACCCGCCATTGCGAAGACAGGCGTCCTACTTGCCCGGGCCCAACTCAGAGAGCAGGCGTCGATACTATCCCTTTACAGACCGAGTGACGTTGCCGCGGCATCAACCGTCATGATCTTCGCACCGCCGGAGGCTGCCCTGCGGACAAGGCTCTGAAGTTTGTCTTCCGGGCAACCGTAAAAGCTCGGTGTCTGCGAAACATCGTGGGTGAAAATGATGAGCCAGCCGCCATTTTGCAAAACATCCTCGAGCCAACGATCGGCGGCATCGAGATAGTTTTGGTCCGCGCGCAACTCCACCCCGGCAAGATTGTACGGATCGATGCTGCCCCGGTTGATGCCAGGCATGATGCCGCGAGCGGTCTTGAACCTTCGTCGTAACAGGGGCTGCATGACGGGCGAGGCCATGCCGAAAGGAACGGAGAAATTCCGCCTGCCTCGGTTTTTGGCGAACGATCCCAGCACGGTTTCGTTGTGATCAAGATCCTCTTCAAGCCCGCGCCGTGAAAAGCTCGAGAGTTTGCGATGGGAAAAAGTATGGCAGGCAAGCTCGTGGCCGGCCGCTGCAAGTTCCGAACAGCCTTCGGTTGAAATCATGTCCTGCTGTTCATAGTGCTTGTCGATAAAAGTACCTGCGAGATAAAATGTCCCGCGAACACCCTCGCTTTCCAGAATGCGCGCGCCCTTTGTCCAGGCGGTCGCCGGCACATCATCGAATGTGAAGGAGACGATTGGTTCGGACGTTTTGATCAGCGCCGCCGGTCCTGGAAAGTACTGCACCAGCCGGTTATTGATCCTGTCTGCAAATGTCCCGATTTTTTGTGTCATGCATAAGCCCCCCGGCCTGTCTGCAAATTACTGCCCCTGCTCAAGTATGTCGTACGCCTGATGCCTCAAACAATAGATTGCAATCAGTAGAGAAGACCAGATAGGCCCGGTTCCGGTAAAGAAATTACTCTCAAGACACGAAGAAAGCAGTGCATACACCCAAATTCGTGCAAAAAGCCGCGTTAATGCCGGATCGGTACCCTTGTTCACAGCTATACGAAAATCGTTTGCGGGTATGATGACGAGCCATATGACGATGAGAACAAAGGCCGGCAGGCCGCCATTCAGCAGGCTTTCTACAAAGCCGTTATGGGCATGGAAGGCGGTGACCGCCCAGGTGCCGGCAGTATCGGCCTGCGCCAGAAGCCGGTCACTCGTCCAGAATGCCTGAAAACCCTGCCCGAAGATCGGCGATTGCGCAAACGTGTCGAAGGACAGGCGCCATATATCCGTTCGGCCGGTAAAGGTGGAATCGATCCCCAGACTATCGACCACATGCCGTATGCTCGGAAAATAGGTGGAGCCGACCGCGAGGATGTTGAGGAAAGCCAGAAGACCTCCGATCATCAGCAATGTCCGACCGGCATGTCTTTCCATGACCCAGACCAGCGCGACAGTGACGGGCAACAGCATCGCTGCGGTTTTCCCGTTGGTTTTCCAGAGGAAGAACCCTGCCAGAAGCGTGATGACAATGCCCCCAACCGTCGACCAGCTATTGCGCAGATAAAGCCCGATCATGACGAGAATGATCATGGCCGGAGCGGCGGCATTCTTGTGATTGAAGATACCGCGCCAATCGCCCGCGAGCGCCGTTTCATCGAGATCGTAGGGCTGGTGGATCGAGCGCGAGCGCAAGAAGATCACCCCGAAGTAGCAGAGCGCCAGCAGGATCACGGCGAAGATGGCCATCATCCGGTCAAACTGCCGCCTGTCGCGCGGCATGACGACGAGGACGCTGGTGATGAAGCACAGAAGGCCCGTAAAGAGCAAACGTTGCAGCGAAGTGCCAGGCTGGGAGCCAAGCACCGAACAAATCACCAGCCAGGAAAACAACAGCAGAATTGGCAGACGCGGCCGCAACAAAAGCCCCGTCAGCCGATGACGCAGGGCAAAAACACCCAGCATCAGCGCAATCACCAGCCCGGTCAGCTGGTTTGCGGCGGCGTGCGGCACGGGTGCAGCCGCAAGATTTTCGAAAGGCGCAACGGAAATCCAGATATAAAGCATCGTGACGACGAAAAAAATCGCGTCGCGACGGCCGCCCGTAAGCGACATGCTGTTGCTTTGTACAGGAATGGACTGCGTATCAGTAAAAGGCGGCATCGTCGGCCACATCGAAAAAGGATAATCGGATCATTGGCCTGCCTTGTGACGAACAACGAAACCCTTTTTTAAACCGGGCCATGTCCAAATAACCATAACAGTCATTATCATCATTATTATACAATTGCTTTAACCCTCTCTTACCTCAAGAAGGCTAAGACTGGGCAACTGCCATTCATAGAGGTCAACGGCCTTCGAATTATTGCCCCCTTGCCGGGTTTTTCAGTTCATCAATTTTAAGAACACGGCAGTTATCTTGAATTCGCCCGGCGACGCCGGAAAGCACGGAGAATAAGGTGTCGTTGAATACGCCGCGGTTCAGCCATCTAGTCAGACTGGGATTGACCTATATGGCATCCGGCGGGGCGCTTTTGATGTCCAGCGCCGCCCAGCTTTTGACCTTCGCCCTGCTTGCCCGCCATCTCGGCGTGGAACAATTCGCGCTCTATGCCTCGATCACGGCCGTGACCAATCTCGGCGTACAGATTTGTGGTTTCGGTTCGCAGGAATCGCTGATCCGCCGCGTGGCGCAGGATCGCAGCATGTTTCCCGTGATGCTCGGCCACAGCTATCTCTTGAGCGCCGCTACCGGCATTGTGCTGACCATCATCGGCATGGTCACGATCCCGGTGTTTTTCCCGACGTCGGAAACATTGCTGCATACCCTCATCACCACTTTCGTGATCCTGGTGACGAACCTCATCCTTCTGAAAGTCATTTCGCTTTCGACCCAAAGCTTCATCGCCCATTCCGACTTCGCCTCCGCCAACAAGCTGGAAGTGATGTTCGCCGTTGCCCGCACAATTGCCGCCGTGGTCGCCTGTCTCATCTTCAAGGTGGAGACGGTGGAGGCCTGGGCCCTGTGGAACCTGGCTGCCCATACGATTGCGGCAGTGATTTCGCTGAAGGCGATCGGCAGGCTCGGTCGGCCGGTCTTCCGGATCGTTCGCGATGAAATCCGCATCGGCATCCTGTTTTCCACCCAGTTCCTGTTCAAGGCCGTGCGTGGCAATGCCGATATTCTCGTTCTCGGTGCCGTCGCCAGCGCCGAGGTTCTGGGCAGCTACTCCATTGCCCGGCGAATTCTCGACAGCTCCTACCTCTCCGTCGAGGCTCTGAACCGGCTGATCTATCCGGGGTCGGCCTCAGCCGCCCTGCAGGGTATCGGAAAGACCATAGAGCGCGCTTATAATGTGCTGAAGGCAGCGCTTGTCATCGCAGTCGGCAGCGCGCTGGTCATCTTCATCATCGCACCCTTCCTGCCGCTACTGTTCGGCGACGAATACGTCTCGCTGCCGATCATCACCCGTATCCTTTGCTGGGTCGTGCTGCCGATGGCCGTTGCGGCGACCGCGCTTGAGGCGCTTGGCGCATCCGGACGGCAGGATATCCGCGCCAAGATATGGAACAGCGGCAATCTCATCGGCTCCGTTATCGTCGCCTTCCTCACCTGGTCGTTCAGCATTTCCGGAACGATCGGCAGCTATTTCTTCGTGGAAGCCGCCATCGCCGCCGCCGTTTGGATCGCGCTTTTGCGATTGCGGCGCAACGAAGAAGCCTTTGCGACCGCCAAATAGAACGTCATCCGGGCGCAGATCCGAGTAAAACCGGATTTCTCTAGTAAAGCCCGTAGGGGAAATAGCGCCGGTAGATTTCTTCCAGCCGGCCATTGCGCGAAAGTGCGGCAAGCGCCTGATCAAAGGCCGGTACAAGCACATCGTCCGGATCAACTGCCATGATGGAAAGGCCTTCGCCAAGAAATCTGTCGGATAAATAAGGTCCGCCGAAAAGCGCACAGCAAGCACCGGACGCGCTTCCCGAAACCCAGAAAGGCAGGCGCAGCCCATCCGCAAAAACCGCGTCCACCTTGCCCGTCTTCAACGCCTCATACATGGGTTCGTAACCGTTAAAGCCTTCGGCCGAGGCTTTGGGAAAAAATGCCTTGAGCATCTGTTCGTGCCGCGAGCCCGTGACCACACCCACCTTCTTTCCCGACAGGGCATCTGCGCCGGAGCCAGTGAATTTCGCCGCCTTGTTGACGGCAACACGGGCGGGCAACAGCAGATAGGGTCGCGAGAAGGTGAAACTCTTGCGCAGATCGGCGGTGGTGGCAATGCCGGAAATCACCGCTTCGCCCTCTCCCATTTCCAGCGCTGCCTCCAGCTCGTCAAACGGCAGTGCCTGCACCTGGCATTTGCTCTCAACCTTCAGCTGGGCGCAGATTTCGCGCACCAGATCGACATGAAAACCGGCAAGCCGGCCTTCCTGATCGGTAAAATTGAAGGGTGGGAAATCGACCGACATCAAAAACCTGATCCGGGGCACGGAGGACAGATCGCCACCCGGAAACCGCTCCTGCGCATCAAACAGCACCGGCATGCGGTTTCTGTCCGAGAGACCTTCCGCGTGAAGTTCTCCCAAATTACCACCGAATTGTAAAGCGATAGCTAAAGTAAAACCAATAACTATATTTCGCGTTACATTCATCATTCTCATCTATACTGTCCGTAGCAAGAAGCAGGGCGTTACCATGGCGGCGGCGGCGATGCATGGATTATTTTAGACACTATACACGAGAATCGTTCCGCACGACGTCAGCGGGGCGAAAAATTGCGTTTTCGCTCATCGGCGACAATCCGCTTTGGACAGCGCCCGAACCGGACGAGCACGGACCAACACGCTTTCTCTCTTCGCTGGGGTTCGGCAAGCCTTACATCGCTGCATTCGAAGAGCAAGCTCTCAAAAACGGCTCAACCGTGGAAGACGAATTGCTGGCGAGCGGCCTAGTCGATGCGGATGCGTATTACGGTGCTTTTGCCAGATTGTTGCGATTGCCGTTTCGACCGGAAATCGATCCGGGTCGTGTGGCAGACATCAATTACCTGGACGCGCAACTAGCCGAACCACGGCTCCTGCGGTTGACACCGCTGAATGGTAAGCCAGTGCTGCTGATCGTGCCGGAACTGGCAAGAATGGAATTGCTGAAAGGTATCCTCGATCAGCGTCCGTATCTTCTCGAAGAACTTGCCGTGACCACGCCACAGGCCATGCGCAGCGCGATCTGGAAGGCGGGCGAAGCACGCCGCTGCCGAGACACGCGACATCAGCTTTTCAACGCGGCGCCACAGCATTCCGCAAGGATCACGCTGCATGGCGAGCAGGGTTTTGTCAGCGGCATTTTCGTTACCGTGCTCGTTCTGTCGCTACTGTTTTATACGCAGGCGGCCCTGGCCTATATTCACGTCACCCTCACGATGCTTTATCTCTCCACCTTGCTTTTCAGGTTGTTTGCACTCGTCCATACGCCAAAAGGAAACGATGCGAAAACCGTCATACCACTCCAGCAGGACGGGGAGCTGCCGGTCTACACTATTCTTATGCCGCTTTATCGCGAAGAGGCGGTCGTTGAGCAGCTCATTCATGCGCTGGAGCGGCTGGACTGGCCCAAATCCCGGCTCGATATCAAGCTCGTATGCGAGGCAGACGACGTAGCGACGATCGAGGCCATCCAGCGGATAAATCCCGGTCCGCATATCGAGATCGTCAAGGTGCCGCCATCCATGCCACGCACGAAGCCCAAGGCCCTGACCTATGCGCTTTCCGGCGCGCGTGGCACTTTCGTTGCCGTTTACGACGCCGAGGACCGGCCGCATCCGCTGCAATTGCGCGAAGCCTACGCCGCCTTCCGCGGCCAGCCGGACGAGGTGGCCTGTGTGCAGGCGCCGCTTATTATCAGCAATGCCAGCTCCTCCTGGCTCAGCGCCTGTTTCGCACTGGAATATTCCGGCCTTTTCCGCTGCATGTTGCCCGTTCTTGCAGCGTGCAAGCTGCCGCTGCCGCTTGGCGGCACCTCCAACCATTTTCGCACCGCCGTGTTACGCCGGGTGGGAGGATGGGACCCGTATAATGTGACGGAAGATGCCGATATGGGCCTCCGGCTGCACAGGCTGGGTTATCGCTGCGGTGTCATCCGGCGGCAGACACTGGAGGATGCTCCGACCTCCCTTTCCGTCTGGCTGAACCAGCGCGCGCGTTGGTACAAGGGCTGGCTGCAAAGCTGGCTGGTCATGACCCGCTCGCCCTTCACGACCGCGCGCCGCATGGGATGGATCGCCTATATCGTCTTTCAGCTGCTGATCGGCGGCATGCTTCTGTCGTCGCTGGCCCATCCCTTGCTGTTTGTTTCCTTCGCCTTCATGGCCATAGCAATCCGGGAAAACGGCGCGGATATGCTGCTTTCCTGGCAGGGCATTCTGTTTTTCATCGATACGCTGAATATTTTCGGAAGCTACGCGATCTTCGTACTGATGGGCAGAAACAGGATGATAGCTCATGAGAAACAACAGGTCGGACGGCGCTGGTTGGCGATACCGCTTTACTGGCTGATGCTGTCACTCGCCGCATGGCGCGCCGTGGTGGAATTGAAAACCAAGCCGTTCGTCTGGAACAAGACGCCGCATATGCCGGTCATCAGGAACAAGGCCTGACGACCAGATTTCATAAACGAATTCCGGTTCCGTCAGCGCCGCCACTGCGGATATGGCACAAACCAAAACGCCTTGCCGATCGAGGTTTCTCCATCGGCAAGCTTTATCGCTTCGCAAAAGATCGGCCGAGCAGCTCTACTTGGTAACGAGCTTGTTCTTGATAAGGCCCACAATGATCTGGACAATCAGGCCGCCGACGCCGCCGCCAACAAGCTGGCCGGCAAGAGCGCCTATATCCATGCCGCCGGCGGCAGCAGTTCCCGCCGTCCCGAGCAGCGATCCGAGCACGGTTCCTCCGCCGATGCCGCCAATAGCGCCGGCAATCAGGTTGCCGAGCGCACCGAGATCAGAATCCTTGAGTATTTTTCCGCCGGCCGAACCGCCAACCGCACCGCCGACAATTTGGGCCAATATCGAAGTAAGATCCATGTCATCCTCCTCACAGGTTTCCCCGACCATTCGGAGAAACAATGCTTCCCATTCATGTCTGTGCGGGCCGGAGAAAGCGGGCCTTGAGCCTTAGTCTTTCTCGCCGAAAAGTTTCCAGACCACGGCGCCGATTGCGCCTCCGAGGATCGGAGCGAGCCAGAACAGCCAGAGCTGTTGCAGCGCCCATCCACCAACAAACAATGCCTGTCCCGTCGAGCGGGCCGGATTGACGGATGTATTGGTGACCGGAATGGAGATCAGATGAATAAGTGTGAGAGCAAGGCCGATTGCGATCGGCGCAAAACCAATGGGAACCCTGCCATGCGTCGATCCCAGAATGACGATCAGGAAAAATGCCGTCAAAATGACTTCGATCAGCAGCGCCGACACGAGCGAATATCCACCCGGTGAATGTTCCCCGTAACCATTTGCGGCAAAACCGCCAATATCGGCACCGGCTTTGCCGGTAAGGATGACATAAAGCGCCCCCGCCGCGACAATCGCCCCTAAAACCTGCGCCACTATGTAAGGAACGAGGTTCGATGCCGGAAATTTGCCAGCAACGGACAGACCGACGGAAACGGCCGGATTAAAATGACCGCCCGAAATGCCGCCGACCGCATAGGCCATGGTCAAAACCGTGAGACCGAAAGCGAAAGCGACACCGAGAAAGCCAATGCCGAGTTCAGGAAAAGCAGCGGCAAAAACCGCACTGCCGCAACCTCCGAACACGAGCCAGAAAGTGCCAAGAAATTCCGAAAGAAGCTTGCGACTCATAACACTCCCCCAATAATGTTACGACCGCATCAACTATTACGTGCAATTTAATTGTAGTCAAGCTAAATCGCATAGTCGCACGTTTGCCGCAGCGATGGCGGTGACATGCGCGCTTTTGGCTGGCCAGGAAGTTGTTTGGATTGCCTTGAAAATATGGAGCGGGTGAAGGGAATCGAACCCTCGTATTCAGCTTGGGAAGCTGCTGCTCTACCATTGAGCTACACCCGCGCCGCGCACAAGACATCGGACAGTTCTTATCGGGTGTCAAGCACCCGACAGGATCATTACTCGGTGCGGAAATGCTTGGAGAGCTTCAGGCCCTGTGCCTGATAGTTGGAGCCAAGGCCGCTGCCGTAGAGGCCATCAGGTTTTTGCAACATGTGCTCGTAAACAAGCCGGCCGACGATCTGGCCGTGTTCGAGGATGAAGGGCACCTCGTGGCTGCGCACCTCGAGAACGGCGCGGCTGCCCGTGCCGCCCGCCTGCGCATGGCCGAAGCCTGGATCGAAGAAGCCCGCATAATGCACGCGGAACTCGCCCACCAAGGGATCAAAGGGCGTCATTTCGGCCGCATAAAGTGGCGGTACATGCACGGCTTCACGCGAAACGAGAATATAGAACTCATCCGGATCGAGGATCAGTTCGGCACGGCCGCGGGCGTATAGAGGTTCCCAGAAATCGAGAACATCGTGCTGAGCCTTCTTGTCGACATCTACCACCGCTGTGTGATGCTTGCCGCGATAGCCGATCAGCCCTTTTTCGCCAAACCCCTTTAGGTCGATGGAAAGCGCGATGCCGCCGCCGGTCACATTAGGGGTTTCGCTGGCGACCAGCATCTCCGTCTCGTGCAATTTCAGAAGCTCGGCTTCGTTGAGCAACGAGTGGCCGATGCGGAAACGGATTTGCGAGAGGCGCGAGCCACGGCGCACGACGACCGGGAAGGTGCGCGGGCTGATTTCCAGATAGAGCGGGCCGGCATAGCCCGCAGGTATCTTGTCGAATTCCTGCGCATTGTCGGTCATGACACGGGTGAAGATATCAAGACGCCCCGTCGAGCTTTTCGGATTGGCCGAAGCCGACATATCCGCCGGCAGCTCGAGGCTCTCCATCAAGGGCACGATGTAGACGCAACCGGTTTCCAGCACCGCCCCCTCGCTCAGATCGACCTCGTGCAGGCTGAAGCGGTTGAGCTTGTCGATGACTCGGGTTCCGGGGCCGGGCATGAAACTGGCGCGCACGCGATAGGCTTTGGAGCCCAGTCTCAGATCGAGGCTCGCGGGTTGCACCTGATCGACATCGAGATCAGCCTCGCTTTTCAGCTTGCCGCCCGCAAACAGCGCCCTGATCGCGCCATCCGCCAAAATGCCCGTGGTTCTGGTCATGATCATCATTCCTTTTTACGGCGACAAAACCAAAAGGAAAGCATTGACGCAAGCCGGTCACGGCAGTATGGCAAGCTTATCCCGTGGTGATTTGGCCGGTCGGCTTGCAGCCACGTTAAACAAGTGGCTAAAAAGACCGGGTGCTAGGAACCGGTCTGCTTTTGCGACCGGTTTTTTTGTTTTGAGGTGATCACATGAGCAATAAATGGCGCCCGGCAACCCAGCTCGTTCACGGTGGTACGCTACGCTCACCCTATGGTGAAACGTCGGAAGCGATCTATCTGACCCAGGGTTTCGTTTACGAAAACTCCGAAGCCGCCGAAGCGCGCTTCAAGGGCGAAACGGATGGCTTCATCTATGCCCGCTATGCAAGCCCGACCAATGACATGTTCGAAAAGCGCATGTGCCTGCTGGAAGGTGCGGAAGACGCCCGTGCGCTTGCCTCCGGCATGGCCGCCGTGACAGCCGCCATCATGTGCCAGCTGCGTGCCGGCGATCACATCGTTGCTGCCCGCGCGCTTTTTGGCTCCTGCCGTTGGGTGGTAGAAACGCTTGCACCCAAATACGGCATCGAGTGCACGCTGATCGACGGACGCGATCTCAACAATTGGGAAAAGGCGATCCAGCCGAACACCAAGCTGTTTTTCCTCGAAAGCCCGACCAACCCAACGCTCGAAGTGGTGGATATTGCCGGCGTGGCGAAGCTCGCCAACCAGATCGGCGCGAAAGTGGTTGTCGACAATGTTTTCGCCACACCGCTTTTCCAGAAGCCACTCGAACTCGGCGCCCATATCGTCGTTTATTCGGCGACGAAGCATATTGACGGTCAGGGCCGTTGCCTTGGCGGCGTGATCCTTTCCGACAAGAAGTGGATTGAGGAAGAGCTGCAGGACTATTTCCGCCACACCGGCCCAGCCATGTCGCCGTTCAATGCCTGGACGCTGCTGAAGGGCATCGAAACCCTGCCGCTGCGTGTCAAGCAACAGACGGCCAATGCCTCGAAGATCGCCGATTTCCTCGCCGACAGCGGCAAGGTTGCCAAAGTGATCTATCCTGGTCGCGCCGACCATCCGCAGGCAGACATCATCGCGCGGCAGATGTCGGGCGGCTCGACGCTCGTGGCTTTCGAACTGAAGGGCGGCAAGGAAGCGGCATTCGCACTGCAGAACGCGCTTGATATCGTGAAGATTTCCAACAATCTCGGCGATGCCAAGAGCCTCATTACCCACCCTGGCACCACGACGCACAAGAACCTGACCGACGAGGCGCGTGCCGAACTGGGTATTTCCGGCGGGACCTTGCGTCTTTCCTGCGGTATCGAAGATACGGACGATCTGCTGGAAGATCTGGCGAAGGGTCTTGCGGCCGTTTCAGTTTAAGGATTCAATCGACATACCGCCATGGCCCGACTTCGCCGTCGGGCCATGGCACGCATCCCGCCTGGGTGAGAGCCCGCGTCGGGCAACCAATATTTACCTTTACCGTTATCCCTAACGGTGAAAAAACGGCGCAACAGAAGATGCACGTGGTCGTCAAGTCATTCATTTTCTTGACGATAGCCAGAACCTGTAGTGTAGGATGATGGCAGCAGGGAAAATATCGAGGTGTGGCGCGTATGTATCGTGCTCTGACAAGGGATATCGAGGTAACGGTCGATCCGTATTATCTCGAGGAGCAGTCCGACCCGGATGACGATCGTTATGTCTGGGGCTATAAAGTCGTGATCTCGAACAATTCCGATGTTCCGATAACACTCGTCAACCGCTATTGGCACATCACCGACCAGAACGGACAGGTGGATGAGGTCTACGGGCCGGGTGTCGTCGGCGAAAAACCGCATCTGAACCCCGGCGACAGTTACGAATATTCATCCGGCTGCCCGCTGGATACGCCGTCAGGCCTTATGTTTGGCCACTATGAAATGGAAACGGACAAAGGCGAGGTGTTCAACGTCACCATCCCCGCCTTTTCACTGGATTCACCCGGCCTGTTGCGGGTGCTGAACTGACAAAAAAGCCGCGCCATTCACAAGCGCGGCTCTCCTCGTCAGACGTTTTCAAACTCGCTGACATCGTAACGATAGGTCGTGGAGCAGAACTCGCACGTCACGGCAATCGCACCGTCTTCCTCACTCGCCTTGATCTCCTCAGCGGTGAAACCGGACAGCACACCCTTGATCTTGTCCCGTGAACAGCTGCAACGGTCGAAAATGACCTGCGGATCGTAGATGCGAACGCCGCTCTCGTGGAAAAGCCTGTAAAGCAGACGCTCCACTGGCACCTGCGGATCGGTCAGCTCGTCGGTATCCACCGTATTCAGCAGCGACACTGCCTCTGTCCAGGCATCGTCCTCCGCCACTTCATAATCGCCCTCGTCGCCGTCACCGCCATGGAGATCGCGCATGCGCAAACGCTCGGGCGCCTGCGGCAGGAACTGGGCAATCACGCCGCCTGCACGCCAGCTATGGCGCGGCTTGCCTTCGCCGTCACGGTCGAAGAACTGGGCAACGCCGAGGCGCACGCGGGTGGGAAGCTGTTCCGACTGACGGAAATAAACCCCGGCGATTTCTTCCAGCGAAGAACCGTCCAGCGGCACGATGCCCTGATAAGGCTGCATGCCGACGCCCTGATCGATGGTGAAGGCCAGAATGCCGGTTCCGAGCAGTTGTTCGGGCGAGGTTTGCCCCGCAGCGACAGCTTCCGCCAGCCGCTCCTCATCGAAACGAGCATAAGCGCGCATGCTCTCGGGCGCGGTGAAATCCGCCACCAGAAGGTCAACCGGGCCGTCGCCCTTGGTCTGCACAGTCAGCTTGCCGGAAAATTTCAGGGATGTGCCGATCAGCGCCGTCAGAACCGTTGCTTCCGCCAGCAGGCGGGCGACAATCTCGGGATATTCGTGACGTTCGAGGATGGCATTCAACAGCGGCCCGACCTGTACGGCGCGACCGCGCACGTCCAGACCTTCGACCTGAAAGGGCACAACCTTGTCGTCGCCAGCTAAATCGAGATTGTCCAGTTCAACCGTTACATCTGCCATGTCATAACTCCTTGGCGCAGCCGTTGCGCCGCTACCGTCCAAAAGTCCGGCTTTTAAAATGTACTTTTTCAGCTTGTCGCACAGAGATCCGGGAAGCGAAACCGCCTCCGGGGAAAATCGTGCAAATCGTGAGGTGGCCCGCCAGCGAAAAGCCGACGAGCGTCTTCGAAGCCCCACAGATGGGAATGTGCATCGCCGAGTTCAAGCACCCGGCCGATAGCGGTCAGATGACGCCCATGCACCATGCAATAATGGACTTCTGAGCATGGAGCCGGTTTTCCGCCTCGTCGAAGACCACCGATTGCGGCCCGTCGATCACTGCATCCGTTACTTCCTCGCCGCGATGCGCCGGCAGGCAGTGCATGAACAGCGCTTCCTTGTTGGCCTTCGCCATCAGCGCTTCATTGACCTGATAAGGCTGGAAGATATTGTGGCCGCGCGCCTTGTGTTCCTGGTTCATGGACACCCAGGTATCGGTGACGACGCAATCAGCGCCCGCCACTGCTTTATCGGCATCGTGGTACAGCGAGATTTCGCCACCATTGTTGCGTGCCCAGTTCAGGAACTTGTCGTGCGGTTCCGAACCCATCGGTACTGCCATCGCCATGCGGTAACCGAAACGGGCGGAGCCTTCCACGAACGAATGCAGCACATTATTGCCGTCACCCGTCCAGGCAATGGTCTTGCCCTTGACCGGGCCGCGATGTTCCTCGAACGTCAATATATCCGCCATAATCTGGCAGGGATGCGTGTCGTCCGTCAGGCCATTGATAACAGGCACGGTGGCGTGTTCGGCAAGCTCGAGCAGACGCGAGTGATCCGTGGTGCGGATCATGATGGCATCGACATAGCGCGACAGCACCTTGGCCGTATCGCCAATCGTTTCCGCGCGGCCCAGCTGCATTTCCGTGCCCGACAGGAACAGGGTCTCACCGCCGAGCTGGCGCATGCCGACATCGAAGGAGACGCGGGTGCGTGTGGACGGTTTTTCGAAAATCATTGCCAGCATCTTGCCAGCAAGCGGCTTTTCCGCCGTGCCGGTTTTGGTGGCAATCTTGCGCGTGCGCGCATCATCAAGAATTGTCCGCAGATCCTCCGACCCGACGGCCGAGAGGTCCAGAAAATGTTTTGGTGAACCCATTCTAATCTGTCCCATGCTTGCGAGCCCCTGAAGAGAGGCCCGCTCTTGATTTTTTCAGGCGCTTTTTGCCTGTTTCGCAACCGTCAGGGAGGCGGCAGCCGCGTCGATACGTGCAAGACCCTCACGGGCCTCTTCCGCCGTGGTGACGAGCGGCGGCAGAAGACGGATGACATTGTCGCCCGCAGGCACGCCAAGCAGATGCTCTGCGCGCATGGCCTGCAGCAATTCGCCCGAAGGAATCTTCGCCTTGATGCCCAGAAGCAGGCCTTCGCCGCGAATTTCCTCGATCACGTCAGGATAACGGTCCTTGAGCGAGGCCAGACCCTGCCGGAAGACCAGCGCGACGTCACGGACCTTCTCGAGAAAACCTTCGGAGAGAACGACGTCAAGCACGGCATTGCCGACTGCCATGGCCAGCGGGTTGCCGCCGTAAGTGGTGCCATGTACGCCCGCCGTCATGCCGGAAGCGGCATCTGCCGTGGCAAGGCATGCGCCGAGCGGGAAACCGCCACCGATACCCTTGGCGACCGCCATGATATCGGGCGCAACACCGGTATGTTCATAAGCAAACAGCTTGCCTGTGCGGCCGACACCCGTCTGGACCTCATCGAAAATCAGCAGCAG
Organism: Agrobacterium sp. CG160-95; assembly: GCF_053521725.1. Taxonomy (NCBI): domain Bacteria; kingdom Pseudomonadati; phylum Pseudomonadota; class Alphaproteobacteria; order Hyphomicrobiales; family Rhizobiaceae; genus Agrobacterium; species Agrobacterium sp. CG160-95. The sequence goes on from NZ_JBNWDU010000001.1 coordinate 993,769, forward strand.
GCCGTGCTCGTTGCACAATCCGCGCAGGATTTGCAGGAATTCCTTGCTGGGCGAGCGAATGCCGCCCTCGCCCTGGATGGGCTCGATCAGAAGTGCTGCAGTCTCAGCCGTGATGACGGCCTTGAGGGCATCGACATCACCGAACGGAACCTGATCGAAACCTTCGACCTTGGGACCGAAACCTTCGAGGTATTTCTGCTGGCCACCCGCGGCGATCGTCGCCAGTGTACGGCCATGGAAAGCGCCTTCGAAGGACACGATGCGGAACTTCTCCGGATGGCCCTTGGTATAGTGATAACGGCGGGCGGTCTTAATGGCGCATTCCAGGGCTTCCGCGCCTGAATTTGTGAAGAATACCTTGTCCGCGAAAGTCGCTTCCGTCAGGCGCCTGGCGAGTTTTTCCTGTCCCGGTACTTCATAAAGGTTCGAGACGTGCCAGACCTTCTCGGCCTGCGTCTTGATCGCATCAACGAGGTGAGGATGGGCGTGGCCCAGCGAGTTGACAGCAACACCGGCCGCAAAATCCAGATATCGCTCGCCGCTTTCCGTGAACAGCCATACACCCTCACCGCGCTCGAAGCGCAGGGGGGCTCTTGAAAACGTATCAAACAATGGCGCGCCGGCTTCGGCCATGGCTGTATCACTCCTTGCGCAGATGCGCTGTCAAACTGTTGTCAATAGGCTTGCGGGGTTATCCCTCGCCTGAAAATCAAAATGCCGCCTTGCGGCGGCAGGGGCACTATTGTCACTTCGTTTGCCGATGTCAACAAAAGTCAGCGTTTCCCGGGCTTCTCAAGCACTAGTATGCGGCGGCGGGCCAGCCCCAAGGTGTTGCCTTTCAGACTCAATACGCCAGCAAGTTGGGGAAAACCGGAAAATCGATTCCAGATGATTCCCGCGACTCTTGCCACGGAGTCGGGCTGGCACTAGGTTAATCGCTAATTACTAGACTGCATTGCGGCGGAACTAGTCACCGAAAATCAGGCGGAAACCACGCTTGCGGCATGCGCGCGAGACGGAGAGGGATTCTGCCGAAAATACACGCGACAAGCGGAGAAGCGGCATGAACTGGACAGACGAACGAGTCGAAAAGCTCAAGAAATTGTGGTCCGAGGGCCTTAGCGCCAGCCAGATTGCAGCGCAGCTGGGCGGCGTCAGCCGTAATGCCGTGATCGGCAAGGTCCATCGTCTCAATCTGCCGGGACGCGTCAAGGCTGGCGGTCCAGTGACTTCGGCACGCTCCGCGCCGAAGCGCACAGCTGCCCCTGCCCCGCGCGCGACGACTTTCGCAGGTCGCGTCAACGCGGCACCGGCGCGTATCCTCACCCGTTCGAACGCTGCAACGGCGCTGCACGAGGAGATCGATATCGAGACCGCGCAGGTGCTCGATTACGTTCCTTCCAAGAACGTTGTCACGCCGATTTCCCGTCGCCTGACGCTGACGGAACTGACCGAGCGCACCTGCAAATGGCCGGTTGGCGATCCGCTGAAGGACGACTTCCATTTCTGCGGTTGTGAAGCGCTGGAATCTTCGCCCTATTGCAAGTTCCATGCGAAACTCGCCTACCAGCCGGTGAGCGAGCGCCGCAAGGCTTGAGTGTTGCGGCACGCATTCAGCACTCAAAAATTACGGGCCTTCGGGCCCGTTTTTTTATGACAAAAATAAAGCCGCTTTCTGGGCGGCTTGATGGCAGGCCTCACCCTTTCCCCTTACTATCGGGCGTGACCCTTCAATCCGGATTTCAACGCGCCGCCGATCTCCTCCGGTCAAAACGGACAATGGCATCGAGTTTGGCGGATATTCATATTGAAAAAGCCCGAAATCGTTTCAGATTTCGGGCTTCCTGATTTTTTGGTGCACTACTTCGCCAGCGAAACTATCTGGTTCCGCATCGCTCAGGCTTCCATCGAATATCCCGCACCACGCACCGTGCGGATGACATCCTGCATGTGCGAGAAATTCAGGGCCTTGCGCAGACGTCCGACATGCACATCGACAGTACGCTCGTCGACATAGATATCATGACCCCAGACGCCATCCAGCAATTGCGAGCGGGAAAACACCCGACCCGGCGACGTCATCAGGAATTCCAGCAAGCGGAATTCCGTCGGGCCGAGACGCACTTCGCGGCTTTTGCGGTGAACGCGATGGGTCTCGCGGTCCAGTTCGATATCGCCGCATTTGAGCACCGACGACAGAACCTCCGGACGGGCCCGGCGCAACATGGCCTTGACCCGGGCCATGAGTTCCGGCGTCGAGAACGGCTTGACGACATAATCGTCAGCGCCGGTAGCGAGACCGCGAACCCGTTCGCTCTCTTCGCCACGCGCCGTCAGCATGATGATGGGCAGGCGTTCTGTTTCCGGCCGCATTCTCAAGCGCCGGCACAGTTCGATACCGGAGACACCGGGCAACATCCAGTCCAGGATAAGAAGATCCGGAATGCGCTCCTGCAGCCTGATTTCCGCCTCATCGCCACGGGGTATCGTGTCGACGTCGTATCCCTCAGCCTCGAGATTGTAACGAAGCAGGACGCTCAACGCTTCCTCGTCTTCCACAACTGCAATCTTGGGCACCATATGCTGAACTCCGCAAGCTTCTGCTTGTCTGTTACTCGGTCACCGAACCAAGCGTGTTGGAACTGTCGTCCTTCGGACGCTCGCCCTCCGGCTGGCTGCCGGTGGTCATGTAATAGATCGTCTCTGCGATATTCGTCGCATGATCGCCGATACGCTCGATGTTCTTGGCGCAGAACAGAAGATGCGTGCAGGTGGTGATGTTGCGCGGGTCTTCCATCATGTAGGTCAGAAGCTCCCGGAAGAGCGACGTGTACATGGCATCGATTTCCTCGTCGCGTTCACGGATCGCATTGGCCTTTTCGGCGGAACGCGTGGAATAGACGTCGAGGACTTCCTTGAGCTGCACCAGCGCCAGGTCGGACAGATGCTCGATGCCGCGGGCGAGCTTGCGCGGAACACCGGTGCCGGCGACAGCGATAACGCGCTTGGCCGTGTTCTTGCCAAGATCGCCGACGCGTTCGAGATCGGCGGCGATACGCAGGGTGCCGATGATCTCGCGAAGGTCTGCCGCCATCGGCTGACGCTTGGCGATGGTTACGATCGCCTTGTCGCCAATTTCGCGCTCAGCGTGGTCGAGAATGGTATCGTCCGAAATGACTTTCTGCGCAAGCGCAGCATCGGAATTGACGAGTGCGCGCACGGCGTCACCGCACATCTGCTCGGCAAGACCGCCCATTTCGGCGATGCGGCGCGTCAGAAACTTCAGTTCGTCGTCATAGGCAGACAGGATATGCGAATGGGTCGTTGTCTGTGTCATGGTCTATTCCTCCGGCTTGGCCTGCATGCGCGTGCCCAACAGCGGGGCACGGCAGAGGCACCAGTCTTGTACGGTTACGATAAAGCACCGGCCGGGGATCAGCCGAAGCGGCCCATGATGTAGTCCTGCGTGCGCTGGTCGTCCGGATTAGTGAACATCTTGTCGGTTTCGTTTTCTTCGACAAGATGACCAAGATGGAACATGGCCGTACGCTGGGAAACGCGCGCCGCCTGCTGCATGGAGTGCGTGACGATGACGATGGTGTAGTTGGTGCGCAGTTCGTGGATCAGTTCCTCGACCTTCGCAGTCGCGATCGGATCCAGCGCCGAGCACGGCTCGTCCATCAGGATCACTTCCGGGCTGACGGCAACCGCGCGTGCGATGCACAGACGCTGCTGCTGGCCACCGGACAGGCCCGTGCCGGATTCCAGCAAACGATCCTTCACCTCGTTCCAAAGACCCGCTTTCTGCAAGCTATGCTCGACGATCTGGTCCATATCCGCCTTGTTGCGGGCGAGACCGTGGATACGCGGGCCGTAGGCGATGTTCTCATAAATCGTCTTCGGGAACGGGTTCGGCTTCTGGAACACCATGCCGACGCGGGCACGCAGTTCCACGACGTCGATCTGCTGATCGTAGATATCGTCGGTATCGAGCGTGATCTTGCCGGTGACCCGGCAACCGTCGATCGTGTCGTTCATGCGGTTCAAGGTGCGCAGGAAAGTGGATTTACCGCAACCGGACGGGCCGATAAGTGCAGTCACCGTGTTTTCGCGGACATTGAGGTTCACGTCGTAAAGCGCGCGCTTTTCGCCGTAATAAACCGAAACATCCTTGCCGATCATCTTGTATGAGACTTCATTCATTTTCTTGTCCAGCGCCTTTTCAACTGCTGCTTCCGACAACATGTTCATTGCTCTAGCTCCCTCTACCAGCGCCGCTCAAAGCGGCGACGCAACAGGATTGCGCCAACATTCATGAGAATGAGGAACAGAAGCAGGATGATGATAGCGCCAGATGTCCGTTCGACAAAGGCACGCTCAGCTTCGTTCGCCCACATGTAAATCTGCACCGGCAGGGCCGTGGACGGATCCATAGGCGTTGTCGGATAGTTCGCGACGAATGCCACCATGCCGATCAGAAGCAGCGGCGCCGTTTCGCCCAGTGCGTGGGCGAGACCGATGATGGTGCCGGTCAGAATGCCAGGCATTGCCAGCGGCAGGACGTGATGGAAAATCGTCTGCATCTTGGAAGCGCCAAGACCAAGTGCGGCGGCGCGGATCGACGGCGGCACGGCCTTCAATGCCGCGCGGGTGGCGATGATGATCGTCGGAAGGGTCATCAGCGTCAGGACGAGGCCGCCGACCAGCGAGGCCGAGCGTGGAAAGCCCATGAAGTTGATGAAGACGGAGAGACCGAGCAGACCGTAAACAATGGAGGGAACAGCCGCCAGATTGTTGATGTTGACCTCGATAAGGTCCGTCAAACGGTTCTTGGGGGCAAATTCCTCCAGATAGATGGAGGCCGCAACACCGATCGGCAGCGACAGCACCAGCACGATCAGCATCATGTAGAACGAGCCGATCAGCGCAACGCCAACACCCGCGGCTTCCGGACGGCTCGAAGCGCCGTTGACGAAGATGCCGGTATTGAAATGCTTGCCAAGCTGTCCGCTTTCCACGAGCTGGTTCATCCAGCCGAGCTGCTGGTTCGAGATACGGCGGTTTGCTTCATCCCCCGACATGTCGACCTGGCCCTTGAAGGCGCTGTCGACATCACCCGACGCCAGAAGCGTGACGCTGCGCGTGGTGCCGATGACGGACGGATCGGCGACGACGATATCACGCAGCTGGGTGCGTACGCTGTCGGAGATCATGACGTTGACGGCGCGAAGACCGGCCTTATCCGTCGGCGCGACGCCGAGAACCTTGGCCACCGCATCACGGGCGAGGACGGGGTAGTTGGCCGTCATCAGCTTTGCGGGATTGGTTGCGCGCTCGTTCTTTGGATCGATGATCAGTTCGGAAAACTCGACCGGAACGGTGATCATCGTCTGCTGGAAGGCGGTGTGACCCTTGGATACGACCGACCAGAGCAGCAGAAAGAGGAAGATGAGGCCGAACGAGATTGCTGCCAATCCATAGGCGCGGAAGCGGCGTTCAGCAGCATAGCGACGCTTGATGCCGATATCACGGCGCGCGGCCTTGTTCACGGCGGCAGCACCGGCCGCCGGGGAAACGATGTCGGTCATTCATATTGCTCCCGGTATTTGCGCACGATGTAAAGCGCGTAGATATTCAGGCAAAGCGTGATTGCAAAAAGAGTTATGCCCAGCGCGAAGGCCACCAGCGTTTGCGGCGAGGTAAACTCAAGGTCACCCGTCAGCTGGCTGACAATCTTGACCGTCACTGTTGTCATGGGTTCGAAGGGGTTGAGCTGCAGGCGGGCAGCGACGCCAGCCGCAAGAACCACGATCATGGTCTCACCGATCGCACGCGACGCCGTCATCAGCACGGCGCCGACGATGCCGGGAAGAGCGGCGGGAAGGATGACCTTCTTGATGGTTTCAGAGCGCGTGGCGCCGAGACCGAGAGAGCCATCGCGCAGCGAACGCGGCACGGCGGTGATGATGTCGTCAGACAGCGACGAAACATAAGGGATCAGCATGATGCCCATGACGAAGCCGGCGGTGATGACGCTCTGCGCCTGGATGAAGTTGGCGTAGTTGCCTGTCGCAAGACCGCTGATCTGTGTGGAAATGTCTCGCAGGAAAGGACCAACGGTCGTCAGCGCGAAGAAGCCGTAGACGATTGTCGGGATGCCCGCGAGCACCTCGAGCAGCGGCTTTACAATCGAGCGAAGGCGCGGCGTCGCATATTCCGACATATAGATCGCCGAAAACAGCCCGACCGGAACGGCGACCAGCATGGCGACGAAACCGATATAGAGCGTGCCGGCGAGCAGCGGGATCAGGCCGAACTGGCCGGAAGAGTCAGTCGCACCGGCAGCGGCAAAACGCGGATCCCATACCGTTCCGAAGAAGAACTGGTGCGCCGGAACCATGGTGAAGAACTGGATTGCTTCTGAAAGCATCGAAAGGACGATGCCGATGGTCGTCAGGATGGCGATGGACGACGCGACGACCAGAGCGGCGAGAATGACCCGCTCCACCCTGTTGCGCGCCCGAAAACGCGGCGCGATTGAACGCAGTGCATAAGCGGCACCGGCGAATGCGGCCAGCAGCACGGTGGCGATCATGCCCAGGCGGCTGGTGGAGGTCATCGCATTCAGCGTCTGGGCGGCATCGACCATGAAACGCTGGGGTTCGCCGGCAATTGCCACGCCCTTCGATGCCAGAAGCGATCTTACCGCAGCCGTATCCGCATCAACCTTTGCGGTTTCTTCCGGCGTCAGACGCTGAAGACCGCGGGCGATGGACGTTACCATGCCGTAGGTGAGGCTCTGCTGCGCTTCGGATTGGGAGCGCACATCTTCGGGAAATTCGCCACGTACCGCAGAGGTAACGATCAGCGGGCTGATAACAAGCCAGATACAGAGAATGAGCGCTGCGGGCAGCACCGCCCAGACGACAGCGTAGGAACCGTGATAACCGGCACGGGAATGCATGCTGGAGGGACGCCCACCAGACAAAGCAACGGCGCGGCGGCTGCCGAGCAGATAACTGCCGATGCCGATCAACACCAGTATCAGCAAAAGGATCGATGTGTTCATTAGAGTTCCCTCGTCGTGCCTCAAGAGCACGGTGCGATATCGGGCAAATCAAAAAGTCATCAAAACGAGACCGCTGGACCATCCAGAGATGCTTGCCGCCTGACTGTAACAAAGTCTGGCAAGCGTCAAGGTTGATACATCCTATCCATCTGTAATCCATCAACAATTATGTGGACGGCGATGGATGGGAACTGTCAACCGGAGACAGCCGCCTTAAGCACAACGGTACCGGAGCGGAGAGAGGGGTGCGGCAGGCCGCACCCCTCCTTGTTTATTACATCGAAGCGCCGGCAGCGAACTTGGAGCGAATTTCTTCGCGTTCTTTTTCCGGAGCGGCAACGAGGCCGTAGTTTGCGAGCGGGGAGTCGGGGCCGATCATTTCGTCAGAAACGAAGAACTCGACATATTCCTTGAGGCCCGGGATAACGCCCAGGTGAGCCTTCTTCACGTAGAAGAACAGCGGGCGCGAAACCGGGTACTTGCCGCTGGCAACGGTTTCCGTGGACGGAACAACGCCGCTGACGGTCGCAACCTTCAGGCGGTCAGCGTTGTTCTCGTAAAATGCCAGGCCGAAAACGCCGAGGCCGGTCTTGTTGGCGTCGATGCGGGCAAGCGTCTCGGTGTAGTCGCCGTCGATGTCGACTGCAGCGCCGTCCTTGCGAACTGCAACGCACTTGGCAGCAGCCTGCTTGGCGTCGGTGATCAGCGCCTTGATGGCGTCGGTCGCCTTGGCTTCCTTGCAGCCGTCAGCCATGATCTTCTCTTCGAAGACTTCGCGCGTGCCGTGCTTGGAACCCGGAATGTAAGCGGCGATCGCTACATCAGGCAGTTCCTTGTTGATTTCCGACCACTTCTTGTAAGGGTTGGCAACGAGCTTGCCGTCCTTGACGATTTCAGCGGCGAGCGCGAGGTACAGATCCTTCGGCTCGAGCTTGATGTCCTTGTTGGAAGAGTCCATTGCGAAGACGATGCCGTCGTAGCCGATCTTCACTTCCTGAACGTCGGCAACGCCAGCGGCCTTACAAGCGGCAAGTTCGTCGCTCTTGATCGGGCGCGAAGCGTTTGCAATGTCGATGGTGCCTTCGCCGACGCCGGAGCAGAACGCCTTCAGACCGCCGCCCGTGCCGCCAGACTCAACAACCGGAGCCTTGAAGTTCGGGAAAGTCTCAGCAAAAGTTTCGGCAACGATCTTGGCATAGGGCAGAACCGTGGAGGAACCAGCAACCTGGATCTGGTCGCGAGCAGCGGCGGCGCCAGCGAAGGCGACAGAAGCCACCAGAGCTGCTGCGGAAAATTTAACGAAGTTCATTTGTCTCTCCCGTCGTGGGCTTGTTTGTGGACGCAGCCGATAGCGGCAGACGCTCTTAGCATGCGCTCGGCGGTCTCTTCTTAACCACCGTAACCACTTCCTTTTATGTCACTTCGGTGAAAGATTTGTGACAGCCTAAATTATTGATTTTATTTATAAAATTTTTCGAAGCTAAAGACTGTAACGTACTCTATGTCAGAATCTGACGGTAAAGTCAGTGCCATTGCCCAGTTCCGATTTAATGATGAGGCGGGCGCGGTGGCGGGTGAGGATGTGCTTGACGATGGCAAGCCCGAGGCCGGTCCCTTTTTTGGAGCGACTGTCAGCGACACTGACGCGGTAAAACCGTTCCGTCAGACGCGGCACATGTTCAGCAGGAATGCCCGGCCCCTTGTCAATGACGCTCACCTCCACCGGCTTGCCGGGTTCGGCACGCAGCCAGACATCCACGACCTTGCCTTCCTGGCCATATTTACAAGCATTTTCAACGAGGTTCTGAAACACTTGCACCAGTTCGTCGCGGTCGCCCTGCACTTCTGCCGACCGGTCGGGCAGATGCAGCGTAATAACCACATCCAGCTCGTTGGCGAGCGGCAGCAGCGCATCCCGGACATGGCCGATGACTGGGACGAGATCGACCTTCTGGTCCGGCGCAATATTCGCCCGCAATTCCAGCCTTGAGAGTGACATGAGGTCATCCACCAGCCTGCTCATGCGTGTGGCCTGATCCAGCATGATGGCGAGGAAACGTTCCTGCGCTTTGGGGTCGTTGCGGGCCGGCCCCTGCATGGTTTCGATGAAACCGCGCAGCGAGGCGAGTGGGGTGCGCAATTCATGGCTTGCATTGGCGACGAAGTCGCTGCGCATGCGGTCGATGCGGCGAAGCTCCGAAACATCGCGGAACGACAGGATGTAGAACGGTGGACCCGCCGCCTCTCCCGCATCCGCCCGGGCAATGCGGACGATGAAGACCCGCTCTGAGGGAAAACGCTCGGAATGCTCGACCTGGTTGGGCTGGCCGGTGGTGATGGTTTCGCGAATGACATCCAGCAAGCCCGGCGAACGCAGCCGGGCGGAAATATGTGCGCCGGCCGGAAGCTGGCCAAAGGCGCGTTCCGCCGCGCCGTTCTGATAAAGCACGCCTGCGTTTTTATCGAGGATGAAGACCGGCGTATCAAGAACGGCCAGACCCGCCCTCACCCCGGAAATGACGTTTTCGCCGGGCACATCAGGTTCTTCCGCCTCAGCAGCTGCGGTTTCATCCTTAGCCGGCTCCTCCGGCTTTTGCCGGGCGGTCAAAATAGCGATGACGGCACAGAGCCACAGGACGGCGGGCATGTAGGGCGTTTGCAACTCAGAAACGGCAGCGACGGCAAGCATGCTGACGACGAGAACAGGCAACCAGTTTCGGCCAAGCTTTTTCGCAAAAAGCTTCAATCCACTCTCGCCTTTCATGACTGCCATTTCAGCACACTTTCCACTTTCACCTGACAGCGCATCGGAGTCTCATAGGCCAGCTTCATGACAGAGATTCATCATCGCGTATTTTCCACAGCGTATATGCCCAAAATCTGCGCCGCAATCGTCACTGCGGTAGCACTCAGGCTAACCAATCCTCTTTCACTTGAATTATGCGGGTGGATATGAACTCATTGGCAGCGAGTTGCCTTTACACAACAACATCAGGAGGAAAGCATGGGCGAAGAAACGAAGAAGCGATCGGTGGAGATCACCATTGGCGGCAAGCTGCGCAGCTTCGACATCGACGATCCGGTTCTTCCCGACTGGGTAGAGGAAAAAAAGCTTTCCGCCGGAGATTTTCCTTACGACAAAAAGATGAAGCGGGAGGAATACGACGCCACCCTCGAGGCGCTGCAGGTTGAGCTGGTCAAGGTGCAGTTCTGGCTGCAGGCCACCGGCAAACGGGTGATGGCAGTCTTCGAAGGACGCGATGCCGCCGGAAAGGGCGGCGCGATCTTTGCGGCCCACGCTTACCTCAACCCCCGCTATGCCCGTGTCGTGGCGCTGACCAAACCAACCGAGACCGAGCGTGGCCAATGGTATTTCCAGCGCTATATCTCGCATTTCCCGACGGCTGGAGAATTCGTCCTCTTCGACCGTTCCTGGTATAACCGCGCCGGGGTGGAGCCTGTCATGGGCTTCTGCACCCCGGAAGAGCACAAGCGCTTTCTCAAGGAAACACCACGCCTCGAAAAGATGCTGGTCCATGAGGGTGTTCATCTGTTCAAGTTCTGGCTTGATATCGGCCGCGAAACGCAGATCGAGCGCTTCCATGACCGTCGCCACAGCCCGCTGAAATGCTGGAAGCTTTCCGACATGGATATCGCCGCGCTGACGAAGTGGGACGACTACACACAAAAGCGCGACGAGATGCTGGAAAAGACCCACACCGATGTCGCCCCGTGGACGGTGGTGCGCGCCAACGACAAACGCCGTGCGAGGGTGAACCTCATTCGCCACATCCTCAATACGCTTGACTACGACGGCAAGGACAAAAAGGCGATTGGCGAAATCGACGACAAGATCCTGGGATCAGGACCGGGTTTTCTGAAATAAGACTGGGAGACGTCAACAAGCGCCCTGGCTGCGGCGCTTGTTCCCTCTTCTTGCTGGATTCTTACTGACCCGGCAAAATGCGCACGGAGTACAGGTTCACCGGGCGGGCATTACCATCGATATCGCTGTTGATGAAGATCTTGCCGGGCGCATTCGGGGCAAGCGAACGCTCGAACGTCGTGTTCAGCAGCATATCCGCACGCTCGGCCGTGGCCGTGAAACGGTGACGGGAGCAATCGCCCAACGTGGCGAAATCGCATGCTACGGAAACCTGCGTTTGCCGATCGCTGGAGGATTGCAGCGTGATCGAGATGGTCGAGGATTTACCCGCCATGTCGCGCATCACTTCCACCGGAACCTCGACGCTGATTGCGCCGTCCTGAGAGACGCTTCTCGAGGTCACCCGTATCGCCTTGCCGGCGGGTGTGGCGATGTTCTCGACATTGGCGCGGGGGCCTGCCGAAACTCCGGAACTGCCGCGCTCCGCATTAAATACTTCCACCCAGTCGTCGGAAAAACCGCGGCCGGCGGAAAGGCTCGGCGCGGGCTCAGTACCGTTGAAGTCCTCCGCCTGGACTTGTGCCGGCGGATTGGGCACGCTGGTATCGCGCTGCTCCGGCGTGAGCAGCAGGCCGGAGGAATAGACCCACCAGGCGCCGAAACCAACAAAGGCAAGCAGTGTCACGAGCATGAAAAGGCGGGCGAAAAGTCCGCGACGCTTGCGGCGGCCAACGGCACCTTCCGGACGAAACGCGAGCGAGGCGTCACCTGCGCTGGAGCCTCTTCTTGGCGGTTTTCCATTGCGACGTCCAGCACTCAGCGGTTCCGGAGCGGCAGCGGCGCCCGGCTGCACATCGCGCGTTTCGCCACGCAATTCCGGCTCGACGGCCATATCGCCGTGATGCTGCGATTGTGAGACGGGATCGACCGAGGGGCCGTCATGCGCCGCACTTTCCGGCACAGGCGGCCGCAACTGCTGCTCCACCCTGTCCAGAAGACGGTTCCGCTCTTCATTCTCTATAACATGGATCAGGCTTTCGAGCCGCTGGCGCTGCTGGCCCACAATCTGCGGGTCGTCTATGCCCTGCTTGCGCAGGCCCGCTTCCAGTGCCTGACGGGACGATTGGTAAATTCGTGCACGAACTTCGGCGTTCGATCTGTCCGATTTTTCCAGAGCATTTCTGATTGCCGTTTCCAGTCCGCTCACGACCGATCCTTATTCTACTGCTCTTCGCAAAAAATATGTGGCAGTGCGCCATTGGTTTACGATTCGGTAACGGCTATGCCGCGCCTCCGCAAGCATCGTTTGCGATAAAGACCGGATTGCCTTGGGGAAAATCGATCCATTGTGGCGCTGCGAGCGCAGGTCTGCCGGGCCAGTACGACGCTGTTTTCGCTTTCAATCCGCCGCCGAACACGATATTGACTTACGTGCGCGTAAACGTAATCCGTGGGAGGAGACATGCTGCCGTCCGTGCTGAAAGACAATCTGCGTCTTCCGGTCATAGCGTCACCGCTATTCATTATTTCGCATCCGCAATTGACGCTGGCGCAATGCAAGGCGGGTGTCATCGGCGCTTTCCCGGCGCTGAATGCGCGGCCCGAAAGCCAGCTGGACGAATGGCTGGCAATGATCACCGAGGAGCTGGCCGCCCACAACAGGGCCAACCCCGAGCGCCCGGCCGCTCCTTTCGCCGTCAACCAGATCGTACATATGTCCAACCGGCGGCTGGAACACGATCTCGGCCTCTGCGTCAAATACAAGGTGCCGGTGGTGATTTCCTCGCTTGGTGCAGTACCGGAAGTCAATGCGGCCGTGCATTCCTATGGCGGTATCGTGCTGCATGATGTCATCAACGATCGCCACGCCCGCTCCGCCATCCGCAAGGGCGCGGACGGGCTGATTGCAGTGGCAACGGGTGCCGGCGGACATGCGGGCACGCTTTCGCCCTTCGCCCTGGTTCAGGAAATCCGCGAATGGTTTGATGGCCCCCTGCTGCTGGCTGGCGCCATCGCCAATGGCGGCTCCATCCTTGCGGCGCAGGCCATGGGCGCGGATATGGCCTATATAGGCTCCCCCTTCATCGCGACGCAGGAAGCCCGGGCCTCCGACGCTTACAAGCAGGCGATCGTGGAGGCACAGGCCAAGGACATCGTTTATTCGAACTATTTCACGGGCGTACACGGCAACTACCTGAAAAGCTCGATCGTCGCCTCAGGCATGGACCCCGACAACCTGCCGGAAGCGGACCCTTCCAAGATGGACTTCGAAACCGCCACCGGCGGAGCAAAGGCCTGGAAGGATATATGGGGCGCCGGACAAGGCATCGGCGCGGTCAAGGTGGTGGAGCCGGTGGCTGACCTCGTCGATCGGCTGGTACGCGAGTATGAGGCAGCCAGACAGCGCATCTGCGCGAGAGGCTGAGGCCACTTATAAACAACGGGCAGGCAAAGCTTTTTTTCGGATTTTTCGAAACCCGCGCATTCAAGGCTTGAAATCCGTCAGCATTGCCTGTATCAGCCCGCCATGAAGCTGATCCGTAACAAACGGGTCACAATCGGGCCGCTTTAGCTCAGTTGGTAGAGCACGTCATTCGTAATGACGGGGTCACGTGTTCGAGTCACGTAAGCGGCACCATTTCTTCCCAAAAAATTCATTTCCGACATTGAGTTGTCTTTGACGCGGCGTTGTCCACTGGCGGAAATCGTCATTTGGCGCTGCTGCTGCAATCATAAAACCTTTGAAACCAAACAGGCCTCCGCACGTTGAGCAGCAAGTCGCAATCAAATGGAAAGCTTGCCATCGTGGATGTCCTTCGTATTCTCATCGCCATCATTCTTCCGCCGGTTGGCGTGTTTCTCCAGGTCGGACTTGGCCTGCATTTCTGGTTGAATATCCTGCTCACGCTTTGCGGTTACATTCCCGGCATCATTCACGCGATCTGGGTGATCCTGCGCAAATGAGATTTGCGCGGCATATGACGGGACAACCATCAGATGCGCACAATATTTTAGTACGTGATTAAATTCGTAATTCCGACTGGAACCTCATCTTCTCCCTCACGTTATGGTGATGACACCAGCTAAGGAGAAAATCATGAACCAGATCATCTACATCGTGGGCCTCGTCGTCATCGTTCTGGCGATTCTTTCGTTTTTCGGCTTTCGTTGATCACCGTTGTCAATTCGATCGCTTGCGCTTATTCTAATCAGCGGTGACACACGGCTGCGTTCATGGGTTGCTTTGCTGTCGGGTGTATTTCGGGATCGCGTTGCTCTGGGAGGTGCACGATGAAGAACGAGAGATGGACAGAGCCTGTCGAGGTCAATCTCGAGGCGAAGGGCAAAAGCGTTATCGCCGGCCCGTTCGAGGCACTGATGTTATTGACGGAAGGCTGGCCCAAAATTCGCGGATTGAGTTTCGTGAGAGCCAGAAGCGCCTGCCGCGCTGCGCTTGATGGACGCAAATCGCCGGAGGAAGCGCGAAAGTGCTTTACCGATGCGGTTTCCGAGATGCAGAAAAATCCGCACTGACCATATTCAGACGACAAATGGCCCCTCGAAAGGGGCCATTTTCATGCTTGCTATATTTCGTTCGATCTACATCCAGTAAGGTGCGACGCCGTAGTAGTCGTAAACCTTGCGGTCTCGCGAATGCAGCAGGTCGTCGTCGTCCAGGTTGGCGAAGTGAGGCGCATTTTCGATCTGCTCTTTAGTAAGATCGATGCGATAGCCGTCAAGCTCTTCGTCATAATGCAACTTTTCCCACGGCAGCGGATAATAGTCGTCGCCGATTCCGAAAAAGCCACCGAAGCTCAAAACCGCATAAGCGACACGGCCGCCGCGTTTTTCCAGAATGATACGCTGGATCGAGCCGATATGCTTGCCATCGGCGCCATAGACGCGCGTGCCTTCAACCTTGTCGCTGGCGATCAGGCTCGGTGTATCCTTGACGTAAGGGTCCTGCCCGGCACGGGGTTCTTGATGCAACATAACGTCTTTCCTCCTTGGTTTTTTCCTCGTGAGTATTACGCCTGGTAAACCCCTCCACCGGAAATTCGTTCCGAAGCTTTTCGCGCGCTGCGGACTGAAGACGCGGATCAGGAGGCGCGGAAAAAGCCCTATTGGCGGATTTTTTGCCAGACGGAAGGAGAAACGCCGACCATTTTACGGAAGACGCGGGAAAAATGCGCCTGATCCGAAAACCCGGCTGCGATGGCGATGTCGGTCAGCGCCATGTCGGTTCGCATCATCAGGTCCTTGACCCGATCGATACGCGCCTGCATCTGCCATTGATGCGGCGGTACGCCTGTCGACGCCTTGAAGGCGTGGCTGAAATGGGATTGCGACAGGTTGGTGAGTTCTGCCAGTTCCTCCAGCCTTATCGACCGCAGGCAATGTTCGCGAATGTAATCGGTCGCCGCCCTCAACTGCCAGGAGGCCAGCTTGCTGCGTTTTTTGACCGGCTCCCGCTTCACCTTGAGGAAATCCGTCAATAGCGCCAGCACGAGGCTTTCGCCGTATAGATCGTGCAAAGGGTCTGGATTATCACATTCTGCGGCGATCAGCCGCGCAAGCACCAGCAGGCGCTCATCCTCGAACATCAGGTGCGGATCGAGCAACCCGTGCGGATCGAACCCCTGCACCAGCCGCGCCCCCAGCAATCCCGCATCGAAGTGCAGATCGAGATGGCGCACGAAGGAAACATTGCTGAGTTCCGCATGTATATCCAGGTCGGCCGGTACGAAGGAAATGCGGTTCGCTTCGGATGACGCGTAATTGTCGCGGCGGCTACGGTTCATCATGAACCGGCCATCATCCGTCCCATCCATATCAAGCAGGAAAACGAAACGCGGGTCCTTGCCGACATAGCGGCCACCCGCCTTCGATGCGCAACGCACGTCCCAGAGATCGGCGACGATGCCGTTCCACACCCGCGAGCGTGGACCGCCGATAACGGCAAAGCCCTCGATCTCATTTTCCATCCGAACGCGGAAAGCCATGGCCTCTCGATCCCGCAAGGCGCAAAGGCGCCCCTATAAACATGATAAGATTATTCATGTTTATAGGGGCAAACTATTTTTCCCGCAACTGCCACCTACCCGTTACCACTTCTTGGAAAGCTTGAAGGTGATGGTGCGGCTGTCACCCCAGCCGCAAACCGAGACGCCGGCGCAACTCTTGACGTATTCCTTGTCGAAGACATTCGCGACGTTGACGGATGCCGTCCAGTCGTTCTTCTCGTAGCGGATCGCGGCATCGAAGACCGCAGCATCCGGAACACGCAGCGTGTTTGCCGCATCTGCCCAGGACTTGCCCTGATAACGCACGCCGCCGCCAATGCTGAGGCCTTCAAACGTATCATCGGTGAAGGCGTAATCCACCCAAAGCGACGCGGTGTGAGCAGGCACGATCCACGGCGATTTGCCGATCAGGTTAGGATTGGCGTCCTTGGTGATATCGAGATCGGTATAGGAATAGGAGGCGATGGTTTTCCAGTTGTCGGTGAGATTGGCCTTCGCCTCCAGCTCAAAGCCGGTGGACTCCACCTGTCCGAACTGGCCGCTCGTCGTTACGCCGCCGGCGGTATAGGAAACGATGGCGTTGTCCTTCACAAGCTTGAAGACAGAGGCGGTGATGCTGCCATCGAAGAAGGTCGGCTCGTATTTGATACCGGCCTCGAACTGATGTCCTTCCTCGGGTACGGCGGAGCTGCCATCCGCAAGTGTATCGATGAGCGGATTGAAGAAGGTGGCCGCCGAGACATAGGGCGTCAGGCCATTGTCGAATTCATAGGCAAGACCGGCGCGACCGCTCAGCGCATCGTCATTTGAGCGGCGAGACACACCCGCTGGCAGCCTGTTGTTCAGTTCGGTATCGACGTAATCGTAGCGCCCGTTCAGCGTTACCAGCCAGCCATCGCCGAAACGCAGCTGATCCTGTGCATAGATGCCGATCTGCTGCTGCGTCACGACGTTATTGGCGTAGACAAAATTCGTTCCCTGCGTCGAACCATAGACCGGTTTGAGCGCACCGATCGCATTCGATCCGCAGCACGCCTGCACCTGATCCAGCTTGTAGTATTTATAATCGAGACCGAAGAGCAGCGAATGGCTGACAGCACCGGTATCGAACTGGCCTTCGACGCGGTTGTCGACGCCGAAACTGTCGACCTTCGACAGGCCGTCATAACCAAAGCGGGTCAGCATATAGTCATTGGTGGTGGCATCGAGGATTGGCTGGCCATTGGCGTCAGTATTGGCCCAGCCGCCCGCATAGGGTCCGGTTTCATGCTTGTAGAGGTGGCCGTAGCGTGCGTTCTGGCTGATCTTCCAGCCATTGTCGAATTCGTGGCTGACTTCGTAACCCACCATGGACTGGTAGACGCGACCATTGTCGATATCAGGCTCGCCATAAAAGGCCTTGCGGTCGAGCTTGCCGAAAGGTGCGTCAACCACAGTGCCTACATAGGGCAGGAAGCCATTGCCGACATGGACCTGATCCAGCGCCGAGAAATAGCCGTAGAGCGTGGCACTGGTCTGAGCATCCGGCTCGAAGGTGATCTGCGGCATGATGAAGCCACGCAGATCCTCGGAGTAGTCGGTGTAATTATCGCCGCCCGAGACCTTGCCAGTGACGCGGTATTTCCACACACCCTCACCATCGATCTTGTCGCCGAGATCGAAACCGAAGAAAGCATTGCCGAAATTGTTGATGCCGATTTCCGTTTCGCGGACCGGCTCATCCTGCGGGCGCTTGCGAACCATCTGCACGATGCCGCCGGGATTGGCGCCGCCGTAGAGCACCGAAGCCGGTCCCTTCAGCACCTCCACCCGCTCCAAACCATAGGCATCCATCTGGAAACCGCCGAAACCATAGCTGAACAGGTTCAGCCCATCCAGAAACACGCCGGTCTGGGTTGCCTGGAATCCGCGAATGTAAAACCAGTCCGTATCCGGATCGGTGCCGAAAGGTTCAGCCGTTACGCCGGACGTATAGCGCAGTACCTCGTCGATCTTGGTCACGACACCGCGGTCATCCATTTCCTTGCGGCCGACGACCGATACGGACTGAGGAATGTCCTTCGTTTCCGTCTCAGTTTTCGAACCCGTCGCGCTTTTCTTCGCAACGTACCCCCGGACCGGACCAGTGGCGTTTTCCGCGCCCTGCCCCTCGACGGTGATCTCACGCAGGACGGTCGTCTGCTGTGCGTGACCTACCAATGGCGCCATCAAAACAATGGCAGCCGTTCCCAAAGCCAGGCGGCCCAAAAACATCTCATGCAAATTTTTCAAGATATGCCCCGAAACAGATCACGGCCGACGTTTATATACGGCAGGCCGCAGCACCTCAATTAAGCTGAGTATTTACATCAGGATTAAGGCCGGATGCTTGTCGTTTTCTGGGGAGATTTGAAGCTTATTGGCTTCTCGCACAGTTTTGCGCCTGTCATTTATGGTGCAGGCGTCAGCCCTTGCGCCGCCCGATCCTTGCAAGCTGCATGACCGGCAGGATGCCGATGACGACGATCGCCAGTGCCGCAATCGACGCTTCCTCGTAGGTGCCACGCGCTGCCTCACCGTAAAGATGGGTCGCGAAAGTCTCGAAATTCAAGGGCCGCAACAGGAGGGTGGCGGGAAGTTCCTTGACGCAATCGACGAAGATCAACAATGCGGCGGCGGCCAGCGATGCCTTTGAAAGCGGCAGATGGATCTGTCTGAATGTCTGTGTTGCGGATCGTCCCAGCGTTCGCGAGGCGTGATCGAAGGATTGCGGGATACGACTCAGGCCGGCATCAACGCCGCCAGCCGCAATGGTGAGGAACCGCGCCGAATAGGCGTAAATCAGGGCCGCACCGCTGCCGATGAAAATGAGGCCGGTGGATATGCCGAACCAGTCGCGCATGGTCTGGTCGACAAACCGGTCGAAGCCGCCAAGCGCAATCAGTACACCTATGGCGATGACCGTGCCGGGGGCCGCGTAACCTACCGTGGAAAGCCGGTAGGACCAGAGCGAGAGGCGTCCCGGAGCAAGGCGCATCGCGTAAGCGACCGCAAGGCCGAGGACGAGGGTGATCGCCGTCGCCAGTCCGGCAAAGAGGATGGTATTCAGAGCCTCATCGGCAAAACGGGACGACAGTCCGCTGAACCGGAAACGCTTCCATGCCTCGGTGACGAGATAGCTTGCCGGCGCCACGAAGCCGATCAGAACCGGCAGGCTGCCGAGCGCAAAGGCACCGCAAGCTTTAAGACCGGTGAGACGCACAGGCTCCAGTTCCCTGCTTTTCTGCGCCGACACGGTATAACGCTGCTTGCGCCGCGCCCATCGTTCAAATGCCACGAGGGCAACCACGATGAATAACATGGAAAGCGCGATCTGCGCCGCACCGGGCAGGTCGGATTTCGTGACCCATGTGGTATAGACCGAAACGGTGAGAGTTCGGACACCAAGGAATTCCGATGCGCCGATATCGTTCAGCGCTTCCATCAGGGCAAGGCTGATGCCGACCGCGACGGCCGGGCGCGCCAAAGGCACCGCAACCTTGAAGAAAGCCGCGCGTCTGGAAACGCCAAGCGTGCGTGCCGCTTCAAGCAGGTTGCCCGCCTGCGTGAGGAACATGGCGCGCACGGGAATATAGACATAGGGAAACAGCACGAAACCGAGCAGGATGATGCAGCCCGTCATGGACCTTATGTCCGGCAGGCGGAATTCACGCGGGCTGGAATAGCCCAGCAGCCAGCGGATCGCCCCCTGCACCGGCCCGATCGGATGCAGGATATCGAGATAGGCGTAAGCGACGATATAGGTGGGCATGGCGAGCGGCAGCAGCAGCGCCCATTCCAGTATTTTGCGGCCGGGAAAATCATAGGCCGTAACCAGCCAGGCGGCAAATGTGCCGATAACACCGGCCAGCAACCCGACGCCGAGCATCAGAACTGCGGTATCCGGCAAAGCCGTCAAAATCACGCTGGAACCGAGATGGGACCACAGGCCATCGGACCCCTGCACCGCCTGCGAGACGAGTGCCAGAACCGGCAGCATGGCGCCACAGACCGCTGCCAGAGACAGGCTCAGCCACCAGAAGGAGGATGAAAACCTTGGTCTTGCGCGGGGCATCAATGGCTGGACGGCGTCTGGATTCATGAGCTTCTTGAAAATACAGGGAAAGGCGCCCGCGGATGCGAACGCCTTCCAACTTGTTGTCGCCAATTGGCCTTTACTGGTCGAAACCGACCTTGTCGACCAGCTCGCTCGCCTGTTTGCGATGAGAGACGATCTCCGTCAGCGACTTGTTGTCAACCTTCAGGGTGCCGAAGGAGGCAACGATGTCGTTGAGTGCAGCGCCCTGCCTGACCGGATATTCGAAGTTGGCTTCGGCATAGATCTTCTGGGCTTCGTCCGAAACAAGGTATTCCAGAAGCTTGACGGCTTCGGCCTTGTTCGGAGCGTTCTTGGCAACAGCCGCACCGCTGATGTTGACCTGCGTGCCACCATTCTTGAACGTCGGCAGAACGACCTTGATCGCTTCGCCCCACTTCACCTGCTCCTCGCCGCCCTTGCCCGAGCGCATCAGGCCGACATAATAGGAGTTGGCGATGCCGATATCGCAAATGCCGCCGAGGATATCCTTGGCAACGTCACGGTCGCCGCCGCCTGCCTTGCGGGCCAGGTTTTCCTTGACGCCGGCAAGCCACTTTTCGGTGTCCGCTGCGCCATAGTGAGCGATGTAGTCGGCAAAGAGAGCCGTATTATAGGGATGCTGGCCGGCACGAATGCAGATCTTGCCCTTCCACTTCGCATCTGCCAGGTCTTCATAGTTGAAGGAGGCAAGGTCGAGATCCTTCGCCGCATAGAGAACGCGGGCACGCATGGAAAGTGCGAACCAGTGGCCCTTGGCGTCGCGAAGTTCCGCCGGAATAGCCTTGTTCAGGGTTTCGGATTCAACCGGCTGAGTAACACCCTTTTCCGCGAGATCGACGAGATTGCCGGCATCCACCGTCATCAGCACGTCGGCAGGTGAGCTTGCGCCCTCGCTCAGAACGCGCTCTGCAAGGCCATCCTTGAGGAATACGGTGTTGACCTTGACACCGCTGGAGGCCGTGAAGGATTCCAGCAGGGGCTGGATCAGGGCCGGCTCTCTCGTGGTGTAGATGTTCAGTTCAGCAGCGCTGACTGATCCCGCTGCAAAAGTGACCGTGCTGGCAAGCAGGGCAAGTTTGGCAAATTTCGTCATGGTGTGTCTCCCTCTTCAATGGCGCAATATAGGGGGAGCAAACATCATACATGACGTATCAAATCAAGTTTTATTTGGCCGGTTTCAGACGGGTTTCGATCACCAACAGTTGAAAATGGAGCGAAAATAAACATGCAAATCCGCTCATTCAACTTCAGGTAAATATCAGGACACCCTTCGGATCGATGCCGAAGCGCACGGCCTTGGTCTTGGCGGGTGTGCGCTGCATCGTCCTGACGCGCAGGTCGGCTGGAAGGCCGGGAACGGCTATGCCGAGCTGTTCGATCTCGCCGAGGAACACACGACTTGATATCTCGCCGGCAATGCCGTCTTTCGCAGCGCTGTCCTCGATGATCGAAATCGCATTGGGGCGAACATAGGCGGTGGCGGCAAGACCTTCCGCCAGACCGGACGCATCGCCCAGAGGCCCGAGCGGCGTTTCCACCCGCCCCTCCCTCACCCTGCCCTCGATCTTGTTGAAGGCGCAGAAAAAATCGGCGGCGTAGCGGCTTTTGGGATGATCGTGGATTTCGTAGCCCGTGCCGCTCTGGATGATACGACCGCGCTGCATCAGCACCACACGATCGCCGGCGGAAAGCGCTTCTTCCGGATCATGGGTGACCATGATCGCCGTCGTGCCCAGTTGCCGCAGGACGCCCAGCGTTTCCTCGCGCACAGTGTCGCGCAATCCCCGGTCCAGATTGGAAAAGGGCTCATCCATCAACAGCAGGCCCGGTTGCGGGGCAAGGGCGCGGG
Organism: Agrobacterium sp. CG160-95; assembly: GCF_053521725.1. Lineage (NCBI taxonomy): Bacteria > Pseudomonadati > Pseudomonadota > Alphaproteobacteria > Hyphomicrobiales > Rhizobiaceae > Agrobacterium > Agrobacterium sp. CG160-95. The sequence goes on from NZ_JBNWDU010000001.1 coordinate 1,015,714, forward strand.
CGAGGGCTACGCGCTGCTGCTCACCGCCCGAAAGCGTGTGCGGATAGCGCTTGGCCAACTCCTGCAGATGAACGTGCTCGATCATCTCCGCAGCGCGGCGGCGGGCCTCGGCCTTTGGCAATGACCTGAGACCAAACATCACATTCTGTTCGACGGTGAGATGCGGGAAGAGCGCATAATCCTGAAAGACGAAACCGATATTGCGCTTTTCCGGTTCCACGAAACCAGCCGGACCAGCAACGACTGCGCCATTCACACAAACGCTGCCATGATCCGGCGTTTCCACACCCGCTATAATGCGCAGCAGGGTCGATTTTCCACAGCCGGAACGTCCCACCAGACAAATGATTTCGCCGCGTTCGACGGTCAGATCGATATCGGACAATACATCCGTATCGCCGAATCTTTTTCCGACCGATTTCAGTTCAAGCGCTGCGTTGCCTGCCATTTCCAATCCTGCCCTGCTTTGCGAATTATGTTGATCGCTCAAATCAGGATTAAAGTCAAAAGGCGGGGGAAATAGGTTTCCACTCACGAGGTTGCGAGATGTTCGGCAGGAATATTGACGTTTACGTTAGAGTTAAATAGGCTTTGCCGATACGATGGACGTCAGGTGATTAGACGTCTATCATTCGTCATCGGGGAGCGGAGGAGCAGTCGATCCGGTGACGCCACATGCGGTTCCCTCAATCCGGCCATTGCGCCGGTTGATTGGGGGTCTCATGATGATCAGGCAGCTTATAGCGCCTTTCATGCGTTCCATCGAACGCACGGCGCGACAGAGACTCTGGGAGGAGAAGCATGAGTGAATTGTCCCTGGGACATCCGGAAAATGTCAGCGCAGAGAAGCGCTGGCTGGCATCCTACCCGCCGGGCGTACCTTCCGAAATCCCCGCATCCGCCAATACCTCCCTTGTCGAACTTCTCGAAAAGAGCTGCGCGAAATTTGCCGACAGGAAGGCCTTTTCCAGCATGGGAAAGTCCCTGACCTACCGGGATCTGGATATTGAAACCCGCGCGGTGGCCGCATGGCTGCAATCCAGAGGGCTGGAAAAAGGCGACCGGGTTGCCGTGATGATGCCGAATATCCTGCAGAACCCCGTCGCCGTATACGGAATTTTGCGGGCAGGCATGATCGTGGTCAACGTCAATCCGCTCTATACGCCGCGCGAGCTGGAACACCAGCTGAAGGATTCCGGCTCAAAAGCGCTTTTCGTACTGGAGAATTTCGCCCATGTGGCGCAGCAGGCGGTGCCGAAAACCGCCGTCAGACATGTGGTCGTTGCGGCCATGGGTGATCTCCTCGGCCTCAAGGGACATATCGTCAATCTTGTGGTTCGCAAGGTGAAGAAACTGGTGCCGGCCTACGCTATTCCCGGCTCCATCAGCTTCAAGGCCGTGTTGAAGGAAGGTCAGGGTTTTTCCCTGAAGGCGGTCCGCCTCCTGCCGCAGGATATCGCATTCCTGCAATATACCGGCGGAACGACGGGCATTTCCAAAGGTGCGATCCTCACCCACGCCAATCTTCTGGCCAACAAGGCCCAGATCAGCCTGTGGCTGGATGCCGCTTTCACCCAACGCAAGGACCGTCCAGAAGTCCTCAACTTCATCTGCGCGCTGCCCCTGTGCCACATCTTTGCGCTGACAGTGAATTCGCTGATGGGCATCGCGCTTGGCGGCCATAACCTGCTGATCGCCAATCCACGCGATATTCCCGGCTTCGTGAAGGAGTTGTCGCATTATCGACCGCATATTTTTCCGGGTATCAATACGCTGTTCAACGCGCTGATGAACAATGAGGATTTCCGCAAGCTCGATCTGTCCTCGCTCATTCTCGTTCTCGGCGGCGGCATGGCGGTGCAGAGGCCGGTGGCCGAGCGTTGGCTTTCCATGGTCGGCTGCCCGATCGCTGAAGGTTACGGGCTATCGGAAACATCGCCTGTTGCCACCGTTAACAGACTCGATGCCACGGAATTCAGCGGCACCATCGGCCTGCCAATTTCCTCTACGGAAATCGACATTCGCGACGAGGAAGGCAAAAGCCTGCCGACCGGCGAGGTCGGCGAGATCTGCATTCGCGGGCCGCAGGTCATGGCCGGTTACTGGCAGAGGCCGGATGAAACCGCGAAAGCAATGACCGAAGACGGCTTCTTCCGTTCAGGCGACATGGGCTTCATGGACGAGCGCGGCTACACCAAGATCGTCGACCGCAAGAAGGACATGATCCTCGTTTCCGGTTTCAACGTCTATCCGAACGAGATCGAGGAAGTGGCCGCCAGCCATCCCGGCGTGCTGGAATGTGCGGCAATCGGGGTTCCCGACGAACATTCCGGCGAGACCGTCAAGCTTTTCGTCGTCAAGAAGGATCAGTCGCTGACGGAAGCGGAACTCAAGGCCTTCTGCGCCAAAAGCCTGACAAACTACAAACGGCCGAAAATCATCGAGTTCCGAACGGAGCTGCCGAAATCGAACGTCGGCAAGATCTTGCGGCGTGAGTTGCGCAATCTGAACTGAAGGACGAGAGCCGGGTGACCGGCTCTTTTCTTTTCTCCCAGTCCATTTCTTTTACCGAAGTCGCCTTGATTTGGTCGCCTGAAAAAGAATAGTTTCCTCATCCTTCCAGGAAGCCGAGGAGCACGAGATGCAGGCCACCATCGAAAAACTGAAAGCAACGGCAAGCAGCACAGCCGCAACCGATCTGCGCGCTGCTTTTGCGGCCGACGACAAACGATTCAGCCGTTTCAGCGCCAAATTCGATGACCTGCTGATGGACTATTCCAAATGCGCTGTTAATGACGAAATCGTCACGCTTCTCGAACAGCTGGCGCGCGACGGTGGCGTCGAGGCAAAGCGCGAGGAGATGTTCTCCGGCAAGGCGATCAATTTCACCGAAGATCGTGCCGTGTTGCACACCGCACTGCGCAATCGCTCCAACACGCCGGTTCTCGTTGACGGCAAGGATGTGATGCCGGATGTGAACGCCGTTCTTACCGCCATGGGCAAGTTTGCCGACGCCATTCGCTCCGGTTCCCTGAAAGGTGCGACCGGCAAGAAGATCACCGACATCATCAATATCGGTATCGGCGGCTCCGATCTCGGCCCCGTCATGGCGACGCTGGCGCTTGCGCCTTTCCATGATGGTCCGCGTGCGCATTTCGTCTCCAATATCGATGGCGCGCATATTGCCGACACGCTGAAGCTCGTTGATCCCGAGACCTCGCTCTTCATCGTCGCCTCCAAAACCTTCACCACAATCGAAACGATGACGAATGCCGCGACCGCGCGCCGTTTCATTGCCGAAAAGCTGGGTGAAGAGGCTGTGAAGCACCATTTCGCCGCCGTTTCGACAGCGTTGGAAAAGGTTGCCGCCTTCGGCATCGAGAGCGATCGCATCTTCGGTTTCTGGGACTGGGTTGGCGGACGTTATTCGATCTGGTCGGCTATCGGCCTGCCGCTGATGATTGCCATCGGGCCGGAGAATTTCGGCAAGTTTCTGGATGGCGCGCATGCCATGGACAAGCATTTCCGCGAGGCGCCGATCCGTGAAAACCTGCCGATGCTGCTCGGTCTCATCGGATTTTATCACCGCAACGTGCTGAACTATTCCACGCGGGCGATCCTGCCCTATGACCAGCGCCTGTCGCGTTTCCCTGCCTATCTGCAGCAACTCGACATGGAATCGAACGGCAAGGGCGTGACGATCGACGGGACACCTGTCGAAGGCCAGTCCGGCCCGGTCGTCTGGGGCGAACCCGGCACCAACGGCCAGCACGCCTTCTACCAACTCATCCACCAGGGCACGAGCGTCATTCCGGCGGAATTCATGATCGCCGCCAACGGTTTCGAACCGGAACTGCGCCATCAGCACCAGCTTCTCATCGCCAATTGCCTGGCGCAGTCGGAAGCCCTGATGAAGGGCCGCACGCTGGCCGAAGCGAAAGCCCAGCTCACCTCCAAGGGCATGGAAGACAGCCAAGCCGATTTCATCGCGCCGCACCGCGTTTTCACCGGCAACCGCCCGTCCATTACCTTCGTCTACGACAAGCTGACGCCATTTGCGCTTGGCCGTCTGATCGCGCTCTACGAACACCGCGTCTTCGTGGAAGGCGTGCTGTTCCGCATCAACTCCTTCGACCAGTGGGGTGTGGAGCTTGGCAAGGAACTGGCAACCGGCCTGCTTCCCGTCGTTGAAGGCAAGGAAAGTGCAGCCGGCCATGACAGCTCGACACAGGGTCTGGTGAAGGCGCTGTCGGGACTGGCGGGGTAAAATCCTTGCTCCCTTGATAATTACGAAAGCCGGAAGGAAACTTCCGGCTTTTTCAATTCAGCATCGATGGAACGCCGATTGGAGGCACATATGGCACTGCGGCAAGGCAAGGATTTTCTGGCGTTTCATGACCTGCCTGAAGATGCGGTGCTGTCGATCATAGACCGTGCAGGCAGTCTGGCGCAGGACTGGTCAAAGGGCACGATGCCACAGCTGCTCAAGGGAAAACGCATCGGGCTGATCGTCGACGACACCGGTTGGCGCAACACCGCTGCCTTCGATCTCGGCATTCAGGCCATGGGCGGTGTTTGTGTCACCGTCCCGATCAGCTTTAATGGCCGCGAAGAAATTGCCGACCTGGCGGGCTATCTCGACAACTGGTTCGATCTAGTCATTATCCGCACGAAAGAACTCTCGACCCTCCGGGCGCTTGCGGGCGAAATGCGCGCACCCGTCATCAACGCGCGGACCAAGTCCAATCATCCCTGCGAGACGCTTGGCGATCTTGCCCACATCAAAAGCTTGAGAGGCCGGGTCGACGGTCTCAAGATCGTCGGCGTCGCGCCGGATGCCAATATTTTGCGCTCGTGGGTCGAGGCCTCGATTTCCCTGCCAATTCAGGTCACACAAGTTTACCCCGAACAATGGCACGTCACCGATGCTGCGCTCATCAACCCGAATTTCCGGGCCAGCTCTGATATGGCGGAGTTGCTCGACGCGGATGTGGTCATTACCGATTCCTGGCCCGCCGGTTCGGATCATATCCTGATCGACTACCGTATATCCGCATCCCTTCTCGACAGGATGCAGCCCGAGGTGATCTTTTTACCCTGCCCACCGGTCGCCCGTGGTCAGGAAGTGACGGCAGATGCAATGTCGCATCCGGCCTGTCAAAGCCGGCCCGCAAAGGCATTTCTTCTGCACGCGCAGAATGCTCTGATGGAATTTCTCCTCGCCTGAGGCGGCGCCGATCGCCTCAGATATACAGCGCCGCCATCTTGCGCCAGGCGCCTGCACGATGAGCACGTCCCTCCCAGACATGCAACTGATGCCCTATCTGCTTGTCATTAAGAACCCGGCTCAGGTGATGGTTGTTGTCCAAAAACGGATCGGCATCGCCGATGGTGAAAACCATGTCGATGCGGCGGAGGTTTTCAAGCCGCCAGCCGCAGGCGAGGTCCGGCAGAAAGTGGCTCGGCATGTGGAAATAGACATCGTCATTGTAGTAACCGTCGAACAGATCGCCGAAGGATTCCACCTTCATCGTCAGATCGTAGCGGCCGGAAAAGGCGACGAGCTTGCGGAAAAGATGTGGGTGACGAAAGACGAGGCTGGCGGCCTGAAACGCGCCGAGACTGCAGCCCTGCACGATGGTATCACCATGCGGGTTTTTCTCAGCCATCAGCGGGAGCACTTCATTGAGAATATAATCTTCGAAGGCGGCATGGCGGCGAATGCGCTCGGCCGGGTGATTATGGGCCGCATAAAAGGTCTCTTTGGCCAGCCCCTCGATACAATAGAGCTGAAGATGACCGGCCTCCACTTTATCGGCCAGACTGTCGACAAGGCCAAGTTCCTCATATTCGAAGAAGCGCCCGTCGCGTGTGGGAAACATCAGCACCTTGGCGCCAGAATGACCGAATATCAACAGCTCCATATCACGATGAAGCCTTTGACTATACCAGCGGAGATATTCGCGTTTCATGACACCTTGAAAAACTGTCTGACCTTGTCCCTGTGGACCGCATCTTGGGATGCACTGTCAGCGTATTCGAAATGTCCCGCGTCTAGGATGAAGATTTCATTAAATTTTGAGAACGGCAGGGCATTGGCAACCGCAAACTGGCACGGCGGCGCCACCGCCGGATCGAACAGGGCGGGCGCGACCAGCATCGGCACTTTTATGCGGGAAGCCGCAGAAGCGGCATCGAACAGACGCAGCATTTCCAGCACATTGGCATGGGTCTTCTGATAGGTCTGGACCGCATCCGCGCTGCCGACGGTCGGCAGCGTCAGCCAGAACGGCCGGTGTCCGAATGTGGGTACGACCAGATGGCCCCGGTCGATGCGCGCATCATATGGTATCGCCAAAGCCCCAATCCCTCCCCCGAAGCTGATGCCGCTGTAACCCACCTGCCCTTCCAGCCATGGATAGAGCGTGACGAGCGTGGAGACGGCGATCCACAGATCATCGACACAGCCACCGATGATGTAGTCGTCTTTTCTGTCGATGTTGTAGAGGACATGAAGGGCCGGGTCGGACGAAATCGGCGGACAGGCGCTTAGCGAAAGCCCGCGAAAACAGGGAAACAGCACGGCCGTTTCTTCCACCGGCACATCGAAATCGGGCTCTCCCCGCCCGCCATAACCATGGCCGACAACAAGTCCGCGCCGCACCTGTCCTTTGCGCGGCAGAAGCATCCATCCACCGATGCGGAAGCCGCCTGTGGATGTGTATGAGATATCGAGAACATGCCAGCGGGGATGGCTGAGTTTGCTCTTGCGCAGCACCGGTCGCGGATCCGTGGCCAGCGCGCGGCGATAACGCTTCTTCCAGAAATCATCAAAGCCCGGCGGCGCCTCAGGCGGGATAATGGCCTGCAACTGCTCGCGCCGCATGCCATAGGTCGGGTCGAAATCGAAAGGATGGGTTGTTGGAACGCTCATGCGATGCTCGTTTCGTGAAAGACCGGCCGACACAAGCTTCTTGATATCCAAATATCGGTTTTTTACGACCCTGGCCCAGGCAGGAGTGGTGAACCGCCTTTTCAAAACGGTTCAACCATATCCTTTACAATCCGATTTCATGCGCGAAGGGCGGATTTGCGCCAGCTCGCGAGACGGTCACCGCAGCAGCCTTTGCGCCGAGCGCCAAAGCCTTTCTGATCTGCTCTTCCGTCAGCGAAGCGACCTGCGCCTTCGTCAGAAGCCCCTGCATTTTCAGCGAGGCGAGAATGCCGGCGTCGAAGGTGTCGCCCGCGCCGACGGTATCGACGACCTCCACCCGCTCGGAAGCCACTTCCACCTTGAAATTGGCGGTGTAACCGACCGCACCCTTGGCGCCACGGGTGACGACGACCAATTTCGCGCCGTGATGCAGCCAGTGGCGAGCGAGCGTGTCCTCATCACCTTCCAGACCGAACCATTCGAGGTCTTCGTCAGAGAATTTCACGATATCCGACATGGCAGCCATACGGCGGATGCGGGCCATATGCGACTGCTTGTCCTTGATGAAACCGGGGCGGATATTCGGATCGAGGGAGATGACTCGGCTTTGATGTTCGCGCACCATAAGCGCCTCATAGGTGCTGCCGCAGGGTTCCGGAATGAGGCTGATCGCGCCGAAATGCAGCGCCTCGCAATCGGCGCCCAAGGCCGGAAGCTCTGCCTCGGTGATCATACGGCCGGCGGTGTTTTCGTCATAAAAGGCGTAGGTGGCATGGCCATCGACGAGCTTGACAAAGGCGATGGTGGTCGGCCGCGAAAGCGTTGCGCAATAGCTGAAATCCACGTTGCTCGCCCGCAGGGTTGTCCGCAGGATATCGCCCATCATGTCATCGGAAAGACCCGTGAAGAACGCGGACGGGACGCCGAGACGCCCGAGCGCAATGGCCGTGTTGAAGACTGCTCCGCCTGCATAGGGGGCAAAACCCGCCTCACCCAGCGTCGTCTGCCGGGGCAGCATGTCGATCAGGGCTTCACCACAACACAGGATCATTACGGTCCTCCTCAAACAGCAAATCAAATGGACTTAAATCGATTTAGACGAAGATCTATCGGAAGGCCAGCCACAAGCTGGCTGGCCGCATCCGAAATTAAGATTGCGGCAATTCGCTGACGCCGCCGCGCTTTGCAGACCATGGCAACGGGTTATCGAGGAAGGCCTCGACCTCCGACAGGGTCTTTTCGTCGAACAGCTTTTCAGCCCGGGCAACAGCCAGAACATCGCGCCAGGTCGTGAGATAATGCAGCTTGACATTGCCATTGGCGAAGCGCGCTTCGGCCTGTTCGAAAATGCCGTAATAGAAGAGCGCAATACCGTGATCGACAATGCCGCCTGCCGCGCGGATGGCGTCGATGAAGGTGAACATCGAGCCGCCGGCCGTCGTCAGGTCCTCAATGACGAGCACGCGGGCGCCTTCCGGCATATGGCCTTCGATCTGGGCGTTGCGGCCATGGCCCTTTGGCTTCTTGCGGCAATAGATCATCGGCAGGCCAAGACGCTCAGCAAGGAAAGCCGCGAAGGGAATGCCCGCCGTTTCACCGCCCGCGACACAGTCAAATTTCTCGAAACCGGCCTCGCGCATAACCGCCGCTGCCGCAAAATCCATTGCCGCAGAGCGAATGCGCGGGAAGGAAATGAGCTTGCGCATGTCGATATAAACGGGGCTCTTCATGCCCGAAGCGAAGGTGTACGGGCTTTCCGAATTGAAGTGGACCGCCTTGATTTCCCACAACATCTTCGCAACCAGTTCTGCAACGACAGTGCGGTCAGTGAATGTGAAATGGTTCATAGGCGTTCTCCTTTTTCGGCCTTCATAACAAAACCGCCGGCAGTGCCGGCGGTCATTAAAAAAAATCAGCTCACGTCCCAATGAAGCGGGAACATCGGATCAAATACGGTCACCGGCCCGGCGCCCGTCTCGATCTTGGCGGGAAACGACACCGGCTCATCGCGCTTCACCAGCGTGATCGTCTCCTCATTTGGCGCCAACCCGTACCAGGCTGGGCCGTTGAGGGAAGCGAAGGCTTCCAGCTTGTCGAGAGCGTTTTCCTGCTCGAAGACATGCGCAAGACAGCTCATGGTGTTGATCGAGGTATAGATGCCGGCGCAGCCGCAGGCGCATTCCTTCAGCGGATCGACATGCGGGGCGGAATCGGTGCCGAGGAAGAAGCGGGCATCAGCCGAAATCGCGGCCGCACGGAGTGCCAACCGGTGCTCCTCGCGCTTTGCGACGGGCAGGCAGTAATAATGCGGCTTGATACCGCCGACCAGAATGGCGTTGCGGTTGATGATGAGATGGTGAGTGGTAATGGAACCGGCGAGATTGGCCTTGGACGACTTGATGTAGTCCACGCCATCGCGGGTGGTAATGTGCTCCATCGTCACCTTGAGTTCAGGCAGGCGCTGGCGCAGCGGCTCCAGAACCGTGTCGATGAAGGCTTTCTCGCGGTCGAAAATATCGACCTCCGGCGTCGTCACCTCGCCATGCACGCAAAGCGGCAGGCCGATCTTCGCCATGCGTTCCAGAACCGGCATCGCCTTGTTGAAATCGCGCACGCCGCCGTGGGAATTGGTGGTCGCGCCGGCCGGATAGAGCTTCACGGCGGTGATAAGGCCACTTTTCTTGCCCTCTTCCACGTCGTCGGCCTGCGTGTCCTCGGTGAGATAAAGCGTCATCAGCGGCTCGAAACGGTCGCCCGCAGGAATGGCCTTGACGATGCGTTCGCGATAGGCGCGGGCATCGGCGCAGGTGACCACCGGTGGCACCAGGTTCGGCATGATGATTGCGCGTGCGAAATGGCGGCTCGTATCCCCGATCACGCCTTCCAGCATGGCGCCATCGCGCAGATGCAGATGCCAGTCATCAGGGCGGCGAAGGGTGAGCGACTTCATCGGGATACCTCGGAGCATGACGGAATTGGCGCCCGCTTAGCATCTTTCATCACAGGAAAACAGCCGCCGAGAGGCATCGGGCGGCTGTAAATGTCATTTTTTTGAAGCGAGCCTCAGATGCCGCCCGCTTCGGGACCCCACACATCCGTCATGGCAAAGCCGTCCGCAAAGGGATCGAAGGGGTCAAGGCCGACCTGGTGCAGCCCGAAGGTGAAACCGCGCCCGGCAATGGTGGGAATGACCGCCGGACGACCTGCCACTTCGGTGACGGCGGAAAGGCCGACATCGAATTCCGAACCGATGATCGAACGGGATTTGTATTCGTCTCCCACCTTCACCTTGCCGCGCGCGTAAAGCGTTGCAAGATTGGCGGAGTTGCCGGTACCGCAAGGCGAGCGATCCGCCCGGCCCGGCCACATGGTGGTGCAGGTGCGGATGGAACCATCGGCATCCACATCGCGGAACATCACATAGGCCACGCCTGATATGGCGGGGATTTCGGGATGCACGACCGTCATTTCACTGTTGACGAGGTCCTTGAGGATCATGCCCGCAGCAACCAGTTTCGCTGCATTGGCCTTTTCGATGGTCAGGCCGATCTGGCGCACATCGACCAGCGCGTAAAAGATGCCGCCATAGGAAATATCCATCGTCACCTTGCCCCATTCGGGCGTGTCGATGGTCACATCCAGCTCATGCACGAAGGACGGCACCATGGTCAGCTTGACCTTTTCGCAGCGCCCGTCGCGGCAGGTGGCGGTGGCCTTGACCAGACCGGCGGCCGTTTCCAGAATGACGACCGTTTCCGGTTCCTGCATCTCCACCATGCCGCTTTCCAGAAGTGCTGTCGTCGCGCAGATGGAATTGGAGCCGGAGCTGGCATGCGCCTGATCCGGCTGGAGAATGACGAAGGCCGTATGGGCATCCGGGTGCTTCGGCGGCAGCAGAAGATTGACTGACCCCATGGGCGTGCCACGCGGCTCCAGAGTCAGAAAGCGGCGCAGGGCTTCCCCTTTTGGATCCGTATTCATCCAGTTAAGCTGCTCGGCCACGGTGTTGCCGGGAATTTTCGGCGCGCCGCCGGTGACGACACGGCCGATTTCGCCTTCGCAATGAACATCGAGAAGCTGCAGGGTGCGTTTCCAACGCATGGGATCTTACTCCGGAAGTTGAGCTGTTGACCCGACCATATAGGTAAAAATACAAGCTGTATACAAATCTGCGCGAGCTGGATGGCGAAAATCGTTTATGGTTTTCGCCATCCACTTCTCATCGTGATCTAGCGATTGCGGCACTCCGCCCGGTTACGATTGGCGGCGGCGTCGCAATTCACTCTCGAAGACTGAACTGCCTGATCGTCCACCACGGAGCCGGCCGTATCACCAACCGATCCGACGGTGTTTTCAACAGAGCGGCCGAGCCTCTCCACCTGCCTGCCGTAATTTTCACGCGTGCGCGGATCGAAAACCGCAATGGGCGCGCTGACCACGACGCTTGCCGCCGTTCCGACAGTTTGCGCGGCACCGATGCTGACCGCGCCCAGCGCCTCCCCCAGACCGACATCGGAATCCGTCACAGTCTGGCCGGCAATGAGGCGGTCGCCGATCAGGCGCACGACTTCAGGGCTTTCTGCAAATTTGCCGTGGTTCAACCGGTCACCGGATTGCAGCTTGGTCAGATCAAGAACAGTGATGCCGGCCTTTTCCAGCTGGCTGCGATAGGGTTCGACGGAAGGGTCGATCTGGCCCAGACGGTCGACATTGCCGGAAATGCGGCGCGACAGGCTGAGCGCACGGTCATCCTGCGAGACGAACAGGGTGAATTTCGGCGGCGCCTTGCCGAAGCTGGCGAACTGCCGGCTGAATACGTCCACATCGAGATCTGGTGCTGCCAGAATGACATTGCTGATCTTCGGATCGACGCGGCCGTTGCGGATGGCCATCTGGCGCAGCGCCTCCACGGCAAGCCAGGTGCCCATGGAATGCGCCATGACCGTGACCTCGCCGATCGACTTGTCCTTTGCCAGACGGGTCAGCATTTCCTCAAGCGCATCGCGCGAGTAATTGGTGCTTTCCTTGTCGTAATTATAGTCGAAAATACTCGCCCGTGACGGCCATGTGAAAACCACAGGCACGACATCCGAGCCGGAATCATAGACGATCTGCGCAAAGCGATAGACCGATTCCTCGTAACGATTGTTGAAACCGTGCACGAAGACCAGAACGCGGCGGTCCTTATGGATATGTTTGCTGATCCAGCTTTTCGTCTCCGCTTCGGAACGAACAGGCTCAACCGCCACCGTGGTGAAGTCCTTCAGAGGGTTAGGCGGCAGCTTCTTCGGCCACTGCACCTGCCCGACCTTGCGGTTGGCCTTGGGCGGAATGGAGATGGTGACGGCATCGACCTTCAACCCGGTTCCGCGTTCGCCGCCGAAAAGCACGGCGGCATTGTCCGAGGGCGCTCGCGTGGTGGCGACCAGGAGATTGACGGGCGTGGTTCCAGCCACGGTCTGCCCTGTTGGCGTCATGACCCCGATGGGACGCCCCCCGCAGCCAGCGAGCAGGGCAACAATCGCGATTATGGCTACGAAGCGGATGGGCATCACATCATTCTCCTGCAACCCAAAGGCAGCCGGATAGCGGCCAGAGGACAGGAATTTCTACCGGAGGCGGAACTGCCGCGCCAGCAACCATCGCGCAAGCGCGGAGATTTCCGCGCCGGTGTGTCCAAACAGACCCAATTTTCCCGCCTTGCGGAGCCGGGAGACGTGATTGTAACGTGCAGGCGAGTTCTATCGCTGCGGCAGCATCGTGCCCCTTTCGCGAAGGGCATTGTGCCAGGACAGTGCCTCTTCAATGAGGTGCGGCGTATGTCCGCCACGTGCCACTGCCCGCTGGAAATAGTCCGTCAGGGCATCGCGATAGTGGGGATGCACGCAATTTGCGATAATGACAGCAGCGCGCTCACGCGGGGCAAGGCCGCGCAGATCGGCCAGCCCGATTTCCGTGACCAGAATATCCACATCATGTTCGGTATGGTCGACATGGCTGACCATCGGCACGACGCTGGAGATGGCGCCGCCCTTGGCAATCGACTTGGTGACGAAGATGGACATATAGGCGTTGCGGGCAAAATCCCCCGAGCCGCCAATGCCGTTCATCATGTGAGTGCCACCGACATGAGTGGAATTGACGTTCCCGTAAATATCGAACTCCAGCGCGGTGTTGATGCCGATGATGCCGAGGCGGCGGATGACCTCCGGGTGATTGCTGACCTCCTGCGGACGCAGGATCAGCCTGCTCTTGTAATCGGCCAGTCGCGGCATGACCCGTTCGTTCATGGCAGAGGAGAGCGTGATCGATGAACCGGAGGCGAAAGTCAGCTTGCCTGCGTCGAAAAGCTCGAAGGTCGAATCCTGCAGAACTTCCGAATACATTTTGAGATCGTGAAACGGCGTATCGATGAAACCGTGCATGACGGCATTGGCGATGGTGCCGATACCGGCCTGCAACGGCTGGAGTTCGTGGGTCATGCGGCCATGACGGACCTCATTCAGCAGGAATTCGGTGAGATGGCCGGCAATCGCCTTGGTCTCGTCATCAGGTGGCAGCACCGTCGAAAAACTGTCGCTCTTGTCGCTCAGGACGATTGCGGCGATTTTTTCCGGCGGCACCGGAATGAACGGCAGACCGACGCGGCTGTCCGTTGCCACCACGGGAATGGGCATGCGGGTCGGGCGTTTTGCCGGGATGAAAATATCATGCAACCCCTCGAGAACGTCGGGTTGCGACAGATTGATCTCAACGATGACCTTTTCAGCAAGAATGGCAAAGCTCGCCGAATTGCCGACGGATGTGGTGGGCACGATACCGCCGTCCGCCGTAATCGCCACCGCCTCGATGATGGCCACATCCACACCGTGGATCTGGCCGCCGCGCAATTGCTCGACCGTTTCAGAAAGGTGCTGGTCGATGAACATCACCTTGCCGTCATTGATCGCCTTGCGCAAAGCGGGGTCGGACTGAAACGGCATACGGCGCGCCAGCATGCCCGCCTCCACCATGGTCTTGTCGAGATCATTGCCAAGCGATGCACCGGTCATCAGGGTGATCTTCATCGGGTGCGTCTTCGCACGCTCGGCCAGCGCCAGCGGTACCGCCTTTGCTTCGCCGGCCCGCGTAAAGCCGCTCATGCCCACCGTCATGCCATCCTGAATGAGGCCGGCAGCCTCTTCGGCGCTGACGATCCTGTTCAAGAGGGACGCGTTGCGGATACGCTTTTCAAGCATGCACTTCTCCATGATCTGCATTCGAGATGGCGCGTCACGTGGCTGGCCACCTCACCAGTGACTATGGCGCGGAGTTTCAACGATGAAACTGACATAGATCAAGGGTGTGAACGGGACCATGGCTTTGATCCATAAAATCTGATCGACAAACCGCAAGTGGCGCATCGGCGCGACAGGCTGCGGGGCCATCGCAGCATCGCAGCCGACCGCAACCGCTGATGAGGCGTATGGATCGCCTCATTACTTGCCGGAGGGTTGCCTCAGCTATTGCCCGCAATCAGGGGCCTTCGCATGCGGAGGCCTGACCCAGCACGACCTGCCCTACTTCGACATCATAGGCACGCATGCCGAATGTACCGAGGCTGATCACCCGGTAACAGGGGTTGCCGCCGGTCCACAGGGGATCGACAACCTCGATATCGGTGATGAAGCGATGCGCGCAGGCCTGGCCGGAACTATAGGCGATGCCTTCAGCGCTGGTGCCCGCCATCGGAACGTGGATATGGCCAAAAACAATATGGCGCACACCAGCCGGATGTCTGCCTAGACGCTGCATAACCGCGCCGTCATCATGCATGCCGATGTTTTCGAAATGCCGGATACCGCAATCCATTGGCGGGTGGTGAACGAAAACCGTCACGGGAAGGTCGCCAGCGCCTTCAAGCGCCTTGTCCAGCCATGTCAGGCGATCCGCACCGTACATGCCGCCGATGACATCGGCCTCGTGGCTGTCGAGAAACAGCAGCCGGCCGAATTCGGTATCGATAAAGGACTGGATATAGCCGTTTTCATCCCGTGGCTGTTCGGGAAAAGCCGCCACGAATTCCGGACGGCGGTCGTGATTGCCGAGCATCAGCCGCACGGGCAAGGACACGGGCGCCAAAATGTCGCGAAGGAGTTCATAGGCCTCCGGCTCGCCGTAATTGCAAAGATCGCCCGTCATCACCAGAAGGTCGGCGTCGGGATGTTTTTCGACGATATCTGATATCGCCGCGCGCAACTGCTTCTCGGGATCCACGCCGTTTATCGCAATGCCTAGCGGCAAAAGATGGGTGTCTGTAATCTGGATGATCTTCATTGTCGGTCTCTCTGCATAAAATGGCTGCGAGAATGTGGTTCCCGCAGCCTTTTCCATGGTGTCGCTTACTTCAGCAGGGCGTTGGTCTGCTCGACGATCTGCTTGAGACCGGCTTCGGGCGACACTTCACCGCGCATGACGGTGCCGATGATATCGCGCTGGGTGCGCCAGATGCGGACGGAATCACCACCGGGATAACCGGCCCACGGCAGAGAACGATCAGCCTGCAGCGAAGCTGTCTTCACATTCGGGTTCTCGGCGTAATAGGGAGCCAGGAAGTCAGCGCCGGTTGCCAGCTTGTTGGTCGGCAGGTAGCCGGTGATGCGCACGATGGTGTTCTGCGCCTCGGGGCCGGTGATCCACTTCAGGTACTTCCACGCCGCGTCCTGCTTGGCTTTTTCCTGCGTCAGGATAACGGCAGAGTTGCCGCCCGTCGGCACGCCGCCCTTTTCCTTGTTGTCGAGCGGGAAGGTTGCCGTCTTCAGCTTGAAGCGGTCACCAACCAGGCCGGTGATGGTCTGAACGTGGGCGGGCGTCGAGAAGATGAAGCCGGTAAGGCCTGCACCGAACTGCTGGCGCGACTGGTCCCAGTCGAGCAGGTTCTGACCACCTTCGGTGACGAACTGGCGGGTCATCTTCAGGGCGTTGAGGCCGATCTCGTTGTCGAACGCAACGGTCTTGGTCTTTTCGTCAACGAGCTTGCCGCCCTGTTCGAAAACGAGCGCCTGCCACAACCAGTCATCCGGCCAGCCATTGATGTCGTAGCTCATGCCCGCAAACTTCGGGTCGAGTGCCTTGATCTTCTTGGCGAGAGCGATCAGCTCCGGGAAGGTCGTCGGCATCTTGTCCGGGTCGCCGCCAGCCTTGGTGACGAGGTCGGAGTTGATGTAGATGATCGGCGAGGAAGCGTTGACCGGCAGGCCGTACTGCTTGCCGTCGATCTGGCCGAGAGCTGCCATCTTCGGGCTGTAGTTCTTGTCGAGGAAGGCCTGACCGCCTTCAGCCTGGATGAATGGGCTAAGATCGGTGATCTGGTTGCGCGGTGCGAGCGTGTGCACCAGTTCCGCCGTCAGGTTGTAACCCGAGAAATAAACGTCGGGCAGATTGCCAGTGACGGCCGAGCGCAAGACCTGCTGCTGGCCTTCATTGTAGCCTGCGGCCGGAGCGAGGAAGTTGATCTTCACATCCGGGTTCTTCTTCATGAATTCATCGGCCAGCGGCTGATGGAATTTCGTGAAACCCGGCAGGTTGTAGAGAACGTTCAGCGTGATTTCGTTGGCAAGAACCGGCGTTGCGAGGCCTGCAAAGGCCACGCCGAGTGCCAGACCGCCCATCAGAGCGCGTCGGTTAATTTTCATGTCATTCTCCAAAATGGGTTGGGAGGAGGAGTTCGAACGACGTCACTTGACGCCGGTCATGGTAATACCGGCGATGAAATGCCGCCGTGCGAGGAGGAAGCACAGCACCATTGGCGCGGTAATCAGTGTTGCGCCCGCCATCAGGGCACCGTAATTGGCGCCGGATTCGACATCCGCAAAAAGCATCATGCCGAGCGGCGGCGGGGCGAGATTGGTGTCGGAGACCACGATCATCGGCCAATAAAGGTCGTTCCAGTGGGCGACGAGCGAGAAGATCGAGAAAGCCGCGAGCGAAGGCAGCGAGCCGCGCAGCACCAGTCCCCAACAAATCTCCATTTCCGAAAAACCATCCATGCGGGCCGCTTCGATGATTTCATCCGGGTAGCTGCGGAAGGACTGGTTGAACAGGAAGATGGCGAAGACCGACAGGAAGAACGGCATCATCATCGCGAAATAGGTGTTCAGCAGTTCCGTCTTCGCCAGACCGACGAAAAGCGGCAGGGCAAGTGCCTGAATTGGCACGCAGAGTGCCGCGATGATGAGACCCAGCAGCAGCTTGCGGCCCGGAAACCTGAGCTTCGCCAGCGCATAGGCCGCCGGCACCGATGTCAGGACCTGTACGACGAGGATACCGACGCAGACGATGACGCCGTTCAGCATGAAACGTGCCATCGGCACCTGGCTCGCTGCGCGGGTATAGTTTTCGACGGCATCGAATTTCGCCGGGATCGGCCAGAGCGAGACGTCGAATATTTCCGCAGGCGAGCGGATCGACGTCAACATCATCCAGTAGAACGGCAGGAGCATAAAGAAAGCGCCGAGTGCCAGCACGAGATGCGGGAAGTATTTGCGGAGCGCGGCCATCAATAGTGCACCTTCCGGTCCATATGCAGCGTCTGGCCGATCGAGAGGATCAACACGATAGCGAGGAAGATCACCGTCAGCGCAGCGGCATAACCGGTGTTGGAATATTCGAACCCTTCAAGATAGAGATCGAAAAGCAGGGTTTCGGAACCGAAGCGGCCCTTGGTCAGCACGGCAACCGTCTCGAACACCTTGAAGGCCGAGATCGAGGTGGTGACCACCACGAACATCGTCGTCGGCCCCAGCATCGGCCAAGTCACCGTCAGAAACCGGTCAATCGGGTTTTTCGCGCCGTCCAGTCTCGATGCCTCGTGCAGATCCTTCGAAATGGCGGTGAGGCCGGCGAGGAACAGCACCATGTTGAAGCCCAGAACCTGCCAGACACCCATCAGCGCCATGGTGGGAATGAGCAGGACCGGGTTGGAGAGGAACGCGACGGGCTCGAAGCCGAACCACTTGATCGCCGCATTCACCGGGCCAAGCGAAGGATGCAGCAGAAATTGCCACACGGTCGCCATGGCGACGAGCGTTGCGGTGACGGGCAGGAAATAAGCGACTTCCCAGAAGGCACGGCTGCGCTTGCGATTATAAACGAGCAAAGCGACGCCAAGCGCCAGGAAAACGCCGAAGGGAATGACGATGACCGCATAAATGGCCGTATTCGCCAGCGCGCGCAGGAAGACCGGGTCGTGGAAAGCCTTCACGAAATTGTCGAGACCCACAAAGCGGGTGGAGAGTGCGCCGAGCTTGTAATCTGTGACGGAAAAACCGGCCAGAACGAATATGGGAACGATATAGATCGCCAAAAGCAGCAGACTTGCCGGTGCCGCGAACATAAGGCCACGCCAGATCATCCGCCGGTCCGCCTTCGAGAGGCGCGGGCGAGACTTTGCGCGCGTGGCCGAGGAAAAATCAACCGCCGTCATGCCGGCACCATTTCACGCACCGTCGTCTTGCGACGCAGGCCGTCTGCGGCAAAAAGATGCACGCGCTCCGGCGCAAAGCCGAGGTTCATCACACCGTTCTCATCGGCGCCCAACACCTCGCCCGCGGCCTGACGCAGGGTAATGGCGACGGTCTCGTCGCTCAGAAGACGGCAGTTCACGAAACGGTCCGCGCCGTGGGTTTCGCTGCGGGTCACCCGCACCGCGAAGCCTTCCGCACCCGGGCGCAGATCCTCGGCGCGAAGGCCAAGCGTCGCCGGGCCGGCATCACGACCAGAAGCCTCGACGCCAAGATCGCGGCCGAAAGCCGTGACCTTACCTTCAGCATGGATTTCCACCGGCAGCAGGTTGATCGACGGCGTGCCAATGAAGCGCGCAACCGTCAGTGTCGCCGGTTTCCGGTAAAGCTCGTCCGGCGTGCCCAGTTGCTCGATACGACCTTCCGACATCAGCGCGATGCGGTCCGACATTGTCATCGCTTCGATCTGGTCATGGGTGACGTAGATAAACGTCGCGCCCAACCGCCGGTGGAGCCCGGCAAGCTCCTCGCGCATGTGGGCGCGAAGCTTTGCATCTAGGTTGGAGAGTGGTTCGTCCATGAGGAATGCGGCAGGCGAGCGCACCAGTGCTCGGGCCAGAGCCACTCGCTGGCGCTGGCCGCCTGAAAGCTGGGCCGGCTTGCGGTCCAGCAGATGCGCGATCTGCAGGGTCTCGGCCGCCTGTTCGACGGCAGCATCGATCTGGCGCAAAGTTTCGGCAGGCGCCGCAAATCTTCCGATCAGTGGCAAGCGTGCAGCAAGCGGCAGACGTCGCATCCGAAGCGGCGTCGCGATGTTCTGGCGCACGCTCATATGCGGATAAAGCGCGTAGGATTGAAACACCATCGCCAGATTGCGGTCACTCGGATCGATCTCCGTCACATCCTGACCGCCGATCGTCACCGAACCGCGATCCGGCGTTTCCAGCCCCGCGATGATGCGCAGCAGCGTTGACTTGCCGCAGCCGGACATGCCGACGAGGGACAAAAATTCTCCGGGACGGATGGAGAGATCGATCTCTTTCAGAACATCGTCAGCTCCAAAGCCTTTTCCGATACCCGAAAGTTCAAGTGATTGTGGCGTCATTCTGCGCTCCTTTTCTGGAGCGCATATGCTTATATTGTATGACAATATGACGAAGGTTTGCAGAAAGTTCCGTGACACTGAAAAGCCCGGCAATCCCTGCTCATCGCCATGCCTTGCGATGCCGACCTTCACAAAAAACCGCTAATATCAGGGGGCAGTTCGACTATCCGAGCTCGACGCTTGTTCACCGGCTCCGCGAGCCTCGCGGGCCCGGTTTCTAAACGGCTGCAAGAATCACATGAGCCTGAATTTTGGTGACGACTTCGTCGCTGCCATAGCGCGCTTCAATGGCGGATGCGGCGCAGTCCGTCGCGGCTTCAAGTTTTCCCGGCGCTCTGGCTTCGATTTCGGTCCGGAGAACGGTTCCCTGACAATAGGCGATGGCAGGAATGCGCGGTGACGATGCACGGCTTTGCGCCGCTATCGTCTCGATCACCACCCGAGAGAAGCCGGCACTTTCCAGCTCACCACGAATCAATGTCGTATCGTGGTAGCCGTGCGGGGTGCGGACCATGAAGCGCGGCGGATCGTCGGGAAACAGGCTTGCAAGGGCGTTCGTCACCTCATTCGCGAGATGATTCTCCTCGATGCGGTCCCATACGTTGAATAAATAATGGCCGCCGGGCTTCAGCACCCTCTTCGCTTCGCGATAGGCAGACGGGCGGTCGGGAAAAAACATCGCACCGAACTGGCAGATAACGAGATCGAAAGCAGCATTTTCGAACGGCAGCGCCTGAGCGTCGGCTTGGCGCCACTGGATGCGATTGTCGGGCACCTGGCGCGACGCCGCAAAGTCGAGCATCGGCTGGTTGAGGTCTGTCACGACATAGTTTGCGGCGGGCGGTAATCCTGGTGCCAGTTCACGCGTGACAACCCCGGTACCTGCGGCGATTTCCAGAACATTGATCGGCGTCAACGCCGCCGCCCGCCGTGCCAGATCGCGGGCGAATGGCTCGAAAATCAACGGCACCATATAGCGGTCGTAGTTTTCCGGGATAGAGCCGGCAAAAACCTTGTCCGTTTCCAACATGGCTTTCACCCTGCGGTCAGCTGATGACCCCGGAACTTTAGCACATATAAGGGAAATTCGGAATCTGTTCGCCACGTGGGTTTTACGGATATGCCAACAGTACCGATATTCTATCGACACAACAAACAGCTTTAGGCAAAGGCCGTATCATAGTATTTTTGTGGGAAGAGAAATGGCGCACCCGAAGAGATTCGAACTCCTGACCCCCAGATTCGTAGTCTGGTGCTCTATCCAGCTGAGCTACGGGTGCGTGCCGTTCCGGTCATTTCCGGTGGCGTGGCGATCCTCTAAAACGTCCTCATTCCGATTGCAAGCGATTTCGTTTCGAAATTGTCATTTTTCCGCAGCAATTCATGTATCTTATTGATTATACTAGAAATTCCATCAAGGGCATTTTTGAGTGGCCATATGGGGCGCATATTCCGGGAGGTGCGGCGATTGTGCAGGACCTTCTTCAGGCGAAGTGATCAGGCGGTCCGAGCGGCGTGTACGGAGGCGGCGCGGTCGGCGATCTCGATGCGAAACTGCGTGCCGGGACCGGGTTTTTCGACAAGCGCTATCGTGCCGCCATGAGCAAGCACAAGTTCCCGCGCAATCACGAGGCCGAGACCGGTGCCGCCGGAGCGGGCCGATCCCCTGAAGGCGGAAAACAGGTTCTCTTTCGCCTTGCGTGGCATTCCCGGCCCGTTGTCGTCTATCACGATGCTGACGACGTTGCCGGCCCTCTGGGCTGCAATCGACAGATGCCGAGGCGACGCGTTCGCCGTGTCGGATTGCAGTGCCTGAACGGCGTTGCGACAGAGATTGTGGATCACCCGGAAAAGCTGCTCGGCATCCGCATCGACGGTGAGATCGGGCGGCACGCTATCGTGAAACTCGATGCCGCTTTCCGGATCGAGCGCCAGAATGTCACGCACATCCCGCACCAGAAGACTTAACTGCACCGTCTTGCGTTTCGGCGCGCCTTCCGTCGCCTGCCCGTAGGCCAGAACCTCGGTTGTATAGGCCACGGCGCGGTCGATCGTGCGCAGCAGTTTCGGCGCAAAGCTCCTGACCATCGGATCCTTGGCGTCCACCAGCCGGTCCGACATAAGCTGTGCGGATGACAGGATATTGCGCATGTCGTGATTGATCTTCGAAACCGCCAGACCGAGATCCACGAGGTTTTTCTGTTGCCGCAGGGTTTTCTGCAACTCCGTCTGCATGTCGGCCAGGTGACGGCCCGCGACGGACAACTCGTCGCTTCCCTCCTCCGGCACGAAAATCCGCTCGGGATTACCTGGTTCCTCGGAAAAACGCTGCATGCCGAGCGTCAGGCGACGTATGGGCCGGATCATGATGCGGTTGATGGAAACGAAGATGAGACCGGCGGTGACAAGCGACAGGACGATGGAGATCAGGAAAACATTGCGGGCATAAGCCAGCATCGCCGCCCGTAGTTTGTTTTCACCCAGCACGAGTTCAATGATGGTGTCGCTGTCTCCGACCACATCGAAAACGCGGATGACGCGATTGCCGCCAAACAGCAATGTGGAGAAGGCATCCCGCACCGCTGCCAGTTGCGAGACATCGGAAAGATCATATTGCTCATCGACCCCGGGTGGCGTTTCCGCCACGGCAAGCAGGCGCGATGTGCCATCCTTGCGCAGCGCAATCAGCTTCGCCCCGGTGGCCATCAGCGTGTCGTTCTGCACGCTCCGCGGCAATTCGGCCTGCAAGCCATCGATCACCGCGCCGGCTGCTGCCGCCGTGTTCAGACGGTCCCGCAGCCATGAAAGGCGCATATTGGCGACCGAAGGCACGAAGATCAGCACTTCCGCAATCATCACGAAAATAACGGTGAGCAACAGCAGGCGCCCGGAAAGCCCCCCGGTCAATCCCGGCATGCAGTGCACCGGATTGTCTTCCGTGCCGTCCAAGCTGTCTACGCCTTTAGAAAACACCGGGCCCTGATCCTGTATGCGCGCCGCCGCTTCGGTGGAACGGCTCGGTTTATATGCAAGCACGATAATAGGACCTAACAGATATTTTTCAAATGCGTTGCAAAACAAACGTTTCCATCGCCTGAAAAACAAAACGCCGCCCGGGAGGGCGGCGTTTGACTTAGAACCGGTCTCAAGCGAAACCGCAGGCGGAATGGCTTAGAACTCCTGCCAGTCCCCGTTCGCTACAGCAGCGGCTGGTTGGGCGTTGAGAGCGCGGCTGACGCTGCTCATCAATTTACGTGCCGGAGAGGCCACGGCCGCTGCCCTTTCGGACACCGCCACGGGCCGCATCGGCTGTTCTGCGCGAGAGCGGATCTGACCATCCTCTACGCCGACCTTGAAGCGCGCCACCAGCGTGACGAGATGGCCCGCTTCACCGCTCAGCTTGTGGGTTGCGGCCGAGGTTTCCTCGACCATTGCGGCATTGCGCTGCGTCACCTGATCCATCTGGTTGATGGCGGTATTCACCTCATGCAGGCCGGTCGACTGTTCCCGCGCCGCCGTGGCGATCGAATGGATATGTTCGTTGATAGCCAGAACGCGGGTCTCGATCTCGCCCAGCGCGCTGCCGGTTCTCTGCACCAGCGACACACCGCGACCGACCTCTTCGCCGGACTTGGTGATCAGCGCCTTGATGTCCTTCGCAGCCGTCGCGGAGCGTTGCGCCAGTTCACGCACTTCCTGTGCGACGACAGCGAAGCCCTTGCCCGCCTCACCCGCACGCGCGGCCTCAACGCCGGCGTTCAGCGCCAGGAGGTTGGTCTGAAAGGCGATCTCGTCAATGACATTGATGATCTGGCTGATTTCCCGCGAGGCATGCTCGATCCGATCCATGGCGGAGACGGCATCGCGCACGACATTGGCGGATTCTGCCGTCTTCTGCTTGGTCTCGGCAACCATGGTGCTGGCTTCCTGTGCCCGATCCGTGGAATTGCGAACGACCGCGGTGATTTCATCAAGGGCGGCGGAGGTTTCCTCCAGTGCCGCAGCCTGCTGTTCCGTCCGCTTCGAAAGGTCGTCGGCCGCCGAACGCAATTCGTTCGCATTGCCGCTGATGCCTTCCGTGCTGCTGCGCACTTCCCGCATCGTCTCCCGCAGCTTGGCCAGCGTCTCGTTGACATTGGTCTGGAGCTCGGCGAAGACGCCGCGGAACTCGCCATCCATCTTTTCCGTCAGATCGCCCCGCGCCAGACCTTCGATGACGCGGCTGGTCTCGGAAACACCATTGTCCACGCCGGTGAGCAGGGCATTGATCGTCGCAGCGAAACGATTGAGGTTTTCGTCGCCGTAGTCCTTGTTGATGCGGCGGCTGAAATCGCCCTGGGCCGCAGCGTCGACGACAACGGCCATGCCGGCCTGCAGATCATCGCTCTTGGCACGCATGGCGGTTTCCTGCGCATTCATGCGGCGCACTTCACGACCGTTCTTCTTGAAGACTTCGACTGCCGCTGCCATTTCGCCGATTTCGTCGGTCCGGCCGAGATAGGGAACGTCCGCATCCAGATTTCCGTCCGCAACGGCATTCATCACTTCCGAAACCTTGCGGATGGGCGCGCTCAGCTGCCGCGCTCCGATGTAGAGGCCGAACGCCGCGCCGGCCAATATGCCGCTGCCGGTGACGATGATGACCAGCCAGAAGGTCGTCGTTACAAACCCGTCGATGCCCGCCTTGACGGCTTCAAGCCCGGCGATGTCATTCTTCACGACAGCATCGATTTCCGCCTGATAGGCTTTGCGGTTGGCCCGGTTTGCGTCGTTGTTACCCTGCTGGTTGGCGGCCTGCGGGCCGGCCTCGCGGGCAAGCCGCGCCGTTTCCAGACGGAAGGCCTTGAATTCCTTGAAGCGACTGGAGAGATTGTCGAAGGCCGCCTTCTGTTCTGCCGGAACGAGAGGGGTCCAGGTTGCGATCAGCTTCTCCATGGCGTCGAGGTTCTTGACGATGCCATCAGCAAAAGGTGCCGCCTTTTCGATATCGGGCGCAGCGTAGACCCCGCGCGCCTCCATGACGACCGCAGTCACAAGCCGGTTCAGCGCTTCACCCTTATAGGCGCGCTCCGCTGCCTTTTCGTATCCGACCGTGCGCACCTGAAACTCGCTGACCGCATATATGGACAGGCCGCCGATGGTGCAGGCCACAAGGCTCATAAGCCCGACAAGAAGATTGATACGACCGCGAATTCTCAATTTCGTTCCCCCAAAAGCCAGCCGCACGATGGAAAATGGGAAGCTGGCATAACTTTTCCCATCACAACATTTATCAATGCCGCCTTAAGAAAGAATTTCAGAATTTACCGATCGTGCGATCGGAATGCGCCCGCAGCGCCCGTGAGCGAAGCCAATTTCATGGCGCTTCCGCAAAAGGTGAAGCGCGAAAACCCCTTCGGCAATTGACTTTGCTCGGCCTATGCCCTTATAAGCCGCGCACGCTCGGCCATTAAAAGCTCGCCCAGGCGGGGTTAGCCGTGCAAAAAACGAAACGCTCTTGCAAATAGTGCAAATTCAAGAAGGGCCGCACACCGCGGTATTAAATAAATGTCGAAGCGTACATTCCAGCCATCCAAGCTTGTTCGCAAGCGTCGTCATGGTTTCCGTGCCCGTATGGCTACTGCCGGCGGTCGCAAAGTTCTCGCAGCCCGCCGTGCGCGCGGCCGCGCAAGTCTGTCGGCTTAATTGCCGTCTCTGTGGCCCGATGAAAGTCGCGGGCACATGAGCAAGACAAAAAAACTGCCCGGCCGGCTTAAAAACCGGTCGGATTTTCTTGCCGTGCAGACGGGGGAAAAGCGTCGGGGAGGCACCTTTCTTCTGGAGATCCTCGACAGGAAAACCCCGGAAACCGAACCTCGGGTCGGTTTCACCGTAACGAAAAGACAAGGCAACGCGGTCGAGCGAAATCGCATGCGCCGCCGTCTCAAGGAAGCCGTCAGGCTTTCTGCCGGATTCGCAATGAAGCCCGGCCATGACTATGTGATTGTCGCCCGCAGGGACGTGCTCGAGACGGCCTTCCCGAAACTTCAGTCTCTCCTTACCGAGCGAATTGAAGGAACGGCGAAACCGAAACGGTCCCAGGACACCCGCTCCAGGAAAGAATGATGGAAAAGAACCGCAATTACTTCATCGCGATAGCCCTTTCGGTTGTCATCGTCCTCGCCTGGCAATTCCTTTACATGAATCCGCGCATCGAGCAGCAGCGCCGCGCCGAAGAGGCCCGCCAGGCGCAGCAGCAGACGACGCAGCAACAACCGGCACCGGGTGCCGCACCCGGCGTGACCGTCGACGGCGCACCGCCTGCCTCCTCCACGCAGGCCGCCGCCACTGCGACGCGTGAAGAGGCGATTGCAAAAAGCCAGCGTGTGGCCATCGACACCAACGCCATCGCCGGCTCGATCAATCTGACCGGCGCCCGCTTCGATGACATCCGGCTCAAGGGCTACCATGAGACCGTCGATGACTCGAGCCCGATCATCACGCTGTTTTCGCCTTCCGACACCAAGGACGGCTATTTCACCGAACTCGGTTACGTTGGCGGTGCCGATGCCGGCAGCGTTCCCGGTCCTGCGACCGTGTGGACGCTCGCAAGCGGTGACAAGCTGACGGAGACCACACCGGTTACGCTGAAGTATACCAACCAGAATGGCGTCGTTTTCTCCCGTACCGTTTCGATCGACCAGCATTACATGATCACGGTCAACGACAAGGTCGAGAACCCCGGGCAGGCGCCCGTCTCCTTTGCCACCTACGGCCGCGTGACGCGCAACAACAAGCCCGCAATACCGCCCGTTTTCGTCATCCATGAAGGCTTCCTCGGCGTCTCGGGCAAAGACGGCAGCCTGACGGAAGAAAAATACAAGGATGTCGAAGAAACCCCGGTAACGATTGCCAAGGCGACCGGCGGCTGGCTCGGCATCACCGACAAATATTGGGCCGCTGCCATTGTGCCGCCGCAGATGACACCGTTCGAAACGCGTTACTCGCACATCAAGGGCAATCAGCCGAGCTACCAGGCCGATTTCAAGAGCGACACGATGACGGTCGAACCCGGCCAGTCCATCGAACTGAAGAGCCTTGTCTTCGCCGGTGCCAAGGAAGTGCCGCTGGTTGACCGCTATGAAACCGAATATTCCATTCCGAAGTTCGACCTGTTGATCGACTGGGGCTGGTTCTACTTCATCACCAAGCCGATGTTCAAAATGATGGATTTCTTCTTCCGTTATTTTGGTAACTTCGGTGTGGCCATCCTGCTGACCACCATCGTCGTCAAGGCTCTCTTCTTCCCGCTCGCCAGCAAGCAATATGCATCCATGGCGAACATGAAGCGCATGCAGCCGAAGATGGAAGAGCTGAAGGCCAAGCATGGCGATGACCGCATGGCCATGCAGCAGGCGATGATGCAGCTCTACAAGGAAGAGAAGATCAATCCGGTTGCCGGCTGCTGGCCGATGCTGCTGCAGATTCCGGTCTTCTTCGCGCTCTACAAGGTCATCTACGTCACCATCGAAATGCGGCATGCACCGTTCTTCGGCTGGATTCACGACCTTTCCGCGCCCGATCCGACCTCGCTTTTCAACCTGTTCGGCCTTCTGCCCTACGACGTGCCGCACTTCCTGATGATCGGCGTCTGGCCGCTCGTCATGGGCATCACGATGTTCCTGCAGATGCGCATGAACCCGACCCCACCCGATCCGACACAGGCGATGATCTTCACCTGGATGCCGCTGATCTTCACCTTCATGCTGGCTTCGTTCCCCGCCGGTCTGGTTATCTACTGGGCATGGAACAACACGCTGTCGATCTCGCAGCAGGCCCTCATCATGAAGCGCCACGGTGCCAAGATCGAACTGTTCGATAATCTCAAAGGGCTATTCAAGCGAAAGCCGGTGCAATCGAAATGAGTGAAACCGGCCCGGCAACCGAAAAGCCCCTCTTCGGGCGACCCTGGATATTCATTCGCGGCGTTCCCGCGATGAAATTCCTGCCGCCCGAAGGCCCGCCGGAGATTGCCTTCGCCGGACGTTCGAATGTCGGCAAGTCTTCGCTCATCAATGCGCTGGTGGGCCACAAAGGCCTTGCCCGCACCTCCAACACACCCGGACGCACGCAGGAACTGAACTACTTCGTTCCTGAGGGTTATTCCGGTGAGCCGGGCGACCTGCCGCCGATGGCGCTAGTCGATATGCCGGGTTACGGCTATGCGCAGGCGCCGAAGGACCACGTCGATGCCTGGACGAAGCTCGTCTTCGATTACCTGCGTGGACGTGCGACGCTGAAACGCGTCTACGTGCTGATCGATTCCCGCCACGGAATAAAAAAGAACGACGAGGAGGTTCTTGGCCTGCTCGACAAGGCGGCCGTGTCCTATCAGGTCGTGCTGACGAAGACGGACAAGATCAAGGACGTTGGCGTTCCCCGGCTGATCAGTGAAACGCTGGAGAAAATCCGCAAGCGTCCCGCCGCCTATCCGGAAGTTCTCGCTACCTCGTCGGAAAAATCCTTCGGGCTGGATAGCCTGCGCGCCGAGATCGTACGAACGGTCTCGCTCTAAAAGACCATCGCCTTCAGGCGATGGTGAAAAGCAGGACGGCGGTCCACAGCATCGCCGTCAATGCCAGAAGCCGCCAGAAACGCACGGAATTCCACACCTCCAGAAGCATTGCGGCGAATATGCTGCCATTGCGAAGCGGCTGGCCCTTGAATGGCAGACCGGAGCGAAGCGGATCCCTGTCAAGCAGGGCTGCAACGCCCGCTCTTTCGCGATATTCGGTTTCCGCCAGATTGTCCCGCCAGCGCCTGACCATGGCCGCAAACTGGCGGTCGCGTTTGACGCGTTTTGCAAGCTCCGCCATGCTTTCCGGTGGCAAGGCACCCAGCACATATTCGCCAGCGAGTACTTCGTCCCGCAAACCGCTTTGCTTGTCTCGATCCGGTACGGTCATATGTTTTCAAACTCCTCGGTCGTTCAGGCCAGCATCGTTTTTTGCGATGCGCAACGATCCTCCGTCGCCCTGCTGAATAACCCCTCCCCTGCTCGCCACAAGGCTGGTCCGATTGGTGCTTTATGTCAATCTTATTACGCGCCCCAGGCCGCCCAAAAGCGGAATTTTACTATGCGCCGACACAATATGGCCCGGAGGTTACTTCATTCATTCACCCCGCGTATTCACCTGTCTTTGCAAACGCATCGACATGCCGAATCTGCGCATCCTGCACCGCAAAAATCGATTCCGATTTTTGCGCCGATGCTGTAGAGCGATGAAAGGCTCTCAAGGGCCGCAACCACAGACCGAGGTTTTTCCATGACTGCTTCCGAAAGCGAGACTCAGGCGCGGCTGCTCGCACAGGCTCTGCCCTTTATGCAGAAATATGAGAACAAGACCATCGTGGTGAAATATGGCGGTCATGCCATGGGCGACTCAACACTTGGAAAGGCTTTTGCGGAAGATATCGCCCTGTTGAAGCAGTCCGGTATCAACCCCATCGTCGTGCACGGCGGCGGCCCGCAGATCGGCGCGATGCTGACGAAGATGGGCATTGAATCGAAGTTCGAAAGCGGCTTGCGCGTTACCGATGCCAAGACAGTCGAGATCGTCGAAATGGTTCTGGCCGGCTCGATCAACAAGGAGATCGTCGCGCTCATCAACCAGACGGGCGAATGGGCCATTGGCCTGTGCGGCAAGGACGGCAACATGGTCTTCGCCGAAAAGGCGAAAAAGACCGTCGTCGATCCCGACAGCAATATCGAGCGCGTTCTCGATCTTGGTTTTGTCGGTGAAGTCGTCGAGGTCGACCGCACCCTGCTCGACCTGCTTGCCAAGTCGGAGATGATCCCGGTCATCGCTCCCGTCGCTCCCGGTCGCGATGGCGCCACCTACAACATCAATGCCGACACCTTTGCCGGCGCAATTGCCGGTGCGCTCAACGCCACCCGCCTCCTGTTCCTCACGGACGTGCCTGGTGTTCTCGACAAGAACAAGGAACTCATCAAGGAACTGACGGTCTCCCAGGCGCGTGCGCTGATCAAGGACGGCACGATTTCCGGTGGGATGATCCCGAAGGTCGAGACCTGCATCGAGGCCATCAAGGCCGGTGTTCAGGGCGTGGTGATCCTCAACGGCAAGACCGCCCATTCCGTTCTTCTGGAAATCTTCACGGAAGGCGCGGGCACGCTCATCGTGCCCTGATACGGTTCATGTGGCGGACGGGAGTGCCTGTCCGCCACGACAACACTTTCAGCCGAATATCAGAAGCGACAGCACGCCCAGAACGATCAGCAGGCAGCTCGAAAGTTCCAGCCGGTTGATCTTTTCCTTGAAGAAGAGCACGGTCGAGGCGAAGGCGAAGAGCATCTCCACCTGCGCCAGCGCCTTGACCACGGCCGCCTGTTGTAACGTCATCGCCGTGAACCAGCCGAATGACGCCGTGGCCCCCACGAAACCGACCGCAAGCGACGGTTTCCACGCCTTCGCGATCCGCCGCAATTCGTCCCTCTCCCGCCATACGATCCACAAGAACATCGCCAAGGTCTGCGTCACGATGACAACGACGAGGGTAAAGCCGGCCTGCATCACCGCATCCGGTGCCGGCAGGCTGGGTGCTAGCGCCAGCGAGGCCGAACGGTAAGCGACAGACGACAGGCCGAAAAAAGCCCCCGAGGCGAGGCCGATGCCCGCCGTCCGGCTGAAGATGGAGGTGAGAATGGAGGCAGGGGTCACTTCCGTGCGTGCAACCGAAATCAGCATGACGCCGGCCACCGAAATAGCGATGGCCGCAAGAGTGCCGCCATTGACGCTTTCGCCAACGAAAATCAGCGCAAACAATGCCGCCTGCGCCGGCTCAGTTCGGGAATAGGCCGTGCCAACCGCGAAGTTGCGGAAGGAAAACAGGTGCACCAACAGGAAAGTGGCGGCGATCTGCGCCATGGCCCCGACCATCGCCCAGACGGCGAATGACATGTTCGGCACCGGCAGCGGCCGGCCAAGTACACCATGCAGAAAAACGAGATAGGCAAGAGCGAAGGGCATTCCAAAAACGAAGCGCACGAAAGTTGCGCCCGTGGTGCCCATCATGCCCTTCAGGTGTTTTTGCAGGGTCGAGCGCAGGTTCTGCAAGAACGCGCTTGCGAAGGTTATGCCTATCCAGAGTTCCATGATCTTGGCGGTATCATGCGCTGGAGGCCGCAGCCAAGCCCGATTTTCCCGTCTGTCGTCGTCTTTTCGATTTTCTTCGGCATTCGAAACGGGCATAAAGCTGCCCATGGACACAAAGCCGAAAAACCTGCCCGATGCCGCCGATTTCGCCCACGTCAGCGAATGGGTCTTCGACCTCGACAACACGCTCTATCCGCATCACGTCAATCTGTTTTCGCAGATCGATCGTAACATGACGGCCTATGTTGCGGAGCTTTTAAAGCTCGAGCCCGACGAGGCTCGCGCACTTCAGAAGCGCTATTACCACGAACATGGCACCACGCTTCAGGGCCTGATGATCCACTACGGCATCAGCCCGGACGAGTTTCTGGAGCGCGCGCATGCCATCGACTATTCCGCGCTGAGCCCGCATCCGGAGCTCGGCGAGGCAATCAAGGCGTTGCCGGGCCGCAAGTTCATCCTCACCAATGGCAGCGTCAAGCATGCACAGGCAGCGGCTGGCGCGCTCGGCATTCTCGACCATTTCGAGGATATTTTCGATATCGTCGCCGCGGACTATCTGCCAAAGCCGGCCAGTGCGACCTATGAGAAGTTTGCCGCACTTGCGAAGCTCGACACCAGAAAAGCCGCCATGTTCGAGGACCTGCCGCGCAATCTCGCGGCGCCCAAGGCACTCGGCATGAAGACCGTGCTGCTCGTTCCTTCGAACCTCGAAGGCGTCATCATGGAGCGCTGGGAGATCCCCGCCGCGACGGATGAGCATATCGACTACATCACTGACGATCTGACCGGTTTCCTGATCAAAACGATCGCCCGCTGACAGGTAACATCGAAATCGAGCGCAGACGACATTACCGAAGCTTCATGCACGTTACGGATGTTTAAGTAGTGAACTGCCCCCTGCGCCACTATCTTCCTCCTCAGGGACACCAACGGAAGGTAATGACGATGTCTACACGAAAGATCGCACTCTCTGCTCTTGGCGCAGCCCTCTTGCTCGGCTCGGCCGCTACAGCCAGCTTTGCGGCCCCGCCAGCGCACGGCAAAGGCCACGGCGAGCGCATGCCGTTCCGCCCGGAACTGGCGTTCGTTCAGCTGCTGAAGGTGGCCGACACCAACAAGGACGGCAAGATTACCAAGGAAGAGTTCGCCGCACGTCAGGACGCACTTTTTGCCGAGATCGACAAGGACAAGGACGGTTCGATCACGCCAAAGGAAATGCGTGAATACCGTCAGGCCAAAATGGAGGCGTTCCGTGCGGCTCATCCGCGCCCAGAGGCTGCTGACGCCAAAGCGGGCGAAGGCAAGGGACCTGAAGGCAAGCGCGCCGAACGCGAACATGGCGGTCGTCAGGGCTGGGGCAAGCATGGCGGCAAGGGTGGGGCGTTCGCGATGATGCGCATGGCCGACACCGATGAAAACGGCCAGGTCAGCAAGGCCGAATTCACCGCAGCCGGCGAAAAAATGTTCGAACGGCTGGACAGGAACAAGGACGGCGTCATCTCTATCGATGATATGCCAGACCGCCCGTTCCTTTAATCACATAAGAAAAAGCCCGCTCAATCGGCGGGCTTTTTTCCTTTCAATGCAGGCTGACGGTTTTCAGATCGTCTTCGGCAGCCTTGAAAAACGTGCTGGAACGATTGTCTGTCAGGAGGATCGGCGTGCCATCCGCGCCAAACAGGGCCCAGAGATCGAGTTGCGGATCGAGATCAGGCGCTTCCGGGAAACAGCGGCTTACGTCTTCCGCACGGATTTTACGGATATAGCCCACTTCTCCCTCGCCGATATGAGCGAGCTGGGACCGGGTGAGACGCGCATGCGCTTCTTTTAAAAGCATATTTCAGCCTCCTTCTTCACGCCGAGCGATTCGTGTCGGATTCCGGCGTTCACGTTCTACTCTGAGACGGAAATATTAATTTTCTTTACCACGTTTGAAATTTCGGGCTTCACCAGATCGATGGCAAGAAGGCCATTGCGCAGGCGCGCGTCCCTCACCTGCATGCCGTCTGCAAGCACGAAGACCCGCTGGAATTGCCGGGCAGCGATACCCCGGTAGAGAAAATCCCGCTTTTCCTGCTCCTGCTGGCGACCGCGAATGACGAGCTGGTTGTCGGCCGTCGTCACATCCAGATCGTCCTGCGAAAAACCGGCGACTGCAATCGTGATACGCAGGCGTTCCGGCACGTCTTCAGCGCCGGGCAGACGCTCGATGTTGTATGGAGGATAGCCATCATTGGCCTTCGCCATACGCTCCAGCGTTTTTTCCATGGCATCAAAACCCAGCAGAAGCGGGTGGGTGAATGGCGTCATGCGGCTCATATCGTCTCTGTCCTTGCAACCAAGCGACGTTTCGCGGTCCCGCTTCCGGCAACCCTGCCGGTCAATCTTACCGGCTGTACGCAATATGGGAAGCAAAACCACGATGCGCAAGGCGGGGCCACAAGGCAAAGGCAGGCACGCCGAGGAATGAGACTTGACAAGTGAGCGTCCGCCGCTCGAAAAAAGCGCCTTATCTCAACGGCGGGCAAGACATGGCAGAACGCAGAAAAATCATCATAGACACGGATCCAGGTCAGGACGACGCGGCAGCGATCATGCTGGCTTTCGCAAGCCCGGAAGAAATTGAGATTCTCGGTCTGTGCGCCGTCGCCGGCAATGTTCCGCTGAAACTGACCAGCCGCAACATCCGCATCATCTGCGAATTGTGCGACCGCACCGATATTCCCGTCTATGAGGGTGCCGAGCGGCCACTGGTGCGAAAGCCCATCACTGCCGAGCATGTTCACGGCAGCACCGGCCTTGATGGCCCGGTTCTCGACGAGCCGACGATGGAGGCACAAAAGCAGCACGCCGTCGATTTCATCATCGAAACGCTGCTGCGGGAGCCTGCGGGCACCGTGACGCTCTGCACGCTCGGCGCGCTGACCAATGTGGCGCTGGCTTTGCAGAAGGCCCCCGAGATTGCAGGCCGCGTCAAGGAACTGGTGATGATGGGTGGCGGCTTCTTTGAAGGCGGCAACATCACACCGGCTGCGGAATTCAACATCTATGTCGATCCGCAGGCTGCCGATATCGTCTTCCGTTCCGGCGTGCCCATCGTCGTAATGCCGCTTGACGTAACCCACCAGTTGCTGACAACCAAGGCGCGTGTCAGCCGCATTCGCGATATAGGCACACGCCCGGCAATCGCCATGGCGGAAATGCTGGAATTCTTCGAGCGTTTCGACATCGAGAAATACGGTTCGGACGGCGGCCCCCTGCACGATCCAAGCGTTATCGCCTATCTCCTCAAGCCCGAGCTGTTTCAGGGCCGCGATTGCAATGTCGAAATCGAGGTCAATTCCGAACTGACCATGGGCATGACGGTGGTGGACTGGTGGCGGGTGACCGAGCGCCCGGTCAACGCCCGCGTGATGCGCAATGTGGATGCGGACGGCTTCTTCGAGTTGCTGACGGAACGTTTCGCCCGCCTCTGATGGGAACGCAGACATGAAAAGGGCCGCTGGCATGACCAGCGGCCCTTTCATTTGGAACCACGGGATATTCTCAGAACTCGGTCCAGTCGTCCTGTGCCAGCGCGTTTGCGCCGCTGGTTCTTGGGCGGGAACGTTGGGTCGCAGCAGAGCGGCCCGATGCCTGTGACGGGGCGACAGGCGCACGCATTGCCGCCGCGGTGGCGCGCAATTGCTGGCTTGACTGGCTGGAATGACCGCCGGATACCGAGAAGCCGGCAACGAGCGATTTCAGCGTTTCCGCCTCGCTGTTCAGCGTCACGCTTGCCGCCGTTGTTTCTTCCACCATGGCAGCATTCTGCTGGGTGACCTGGTCCATCTGAGTGACGGCGGAGTTGATCTCCTTGAGACCGACCGCCTGCTCGCTGGCGGAGGCCGAAATCTGCCGTATCAGCTGGTTGATCTGCAGAACCTGATCGGCAATCTTTCTCATCGTCTCGCCGGCCTTGCCGACCAGCTGGACGCCCTCGCCCACCTGCCTTGCGGAGGTGTTGATCAGACCTTTGATCTCCTTCGCAGCCGTCGCGGAACGTTGCGCCAGTTCACGTACTTCCTGCGCGACGACGGCAAAACCCTTGCCAGCCTCGCCCGCACGGGCAGCTTCCACACCGGCATTCAGCGCCAGAAGGTTGGTCTGGAAAGCGATTTCGTCGATTACCCCGATGATGCGGGAGATTTCCGCCGAGGATTGAGCGATGCCTTCCATGGAACTGACGGCCTGCTGCACGACCTCGCCCGACTTGCCGGCGTCGTCGCAGGCGTTGCTGACAGCTGTCGCCGCCTGCGCTGCGTTTTCCGCACTGGAATTGACCTGCGCCGTCAGCTGGTTGAGGGCGGCAGCGGTTTCTTCCAGGCTTGCAGCCTGCTGTTCCGTGCGGTGGGAGAGATCGCTCGCAGCGCGGGTGATCTCGCCGGTGCCGTTGCCGATGCTGGCAACGGTTCCGTTGACGGTGGAAACGGTTTCCTCGAGGCTGGCGAGCGCCGAGTTGAAGTCGTTGCGCAGCTTTGCATATTCACCGGGGAACTGGTCCTCG
Source organism: Agrobacterium sp. CG160-95 (assembly GCF_053521725.1). Taxonomy (NCBI): domain Bacteria; kingdom Pseudomonadati; phylum Pseudomonadota; class Alphaproteobacteria; order Hyphomicrobiales; family Rhizobiaceae; genus Agrobacterium; species Agrobacterium sp. CG160-95. The sequence goes on from NZ_JBNWDU010000001.1 coordinate 1,050,959, forward strand.
ATGCGATAGGTCAGATTGCCCTGCGAGAGCGCATTGAGACCTGCACCGAGTACGCTCACGATATGTTGCTGCATCCGGCTGTTCTCATTGCGCTCGGATTCGGACCTTTGGCGCTCCGTTTCCGCATTGCCACGCTGCACGGCGGCATCCGCTTCCATTTCGCGGATACCGGCAAGCTTCGCACGGAAGCCTTCCAGAGCCGTTGCCACCGCGCCCGTCTCATCCCTGCGGTCCTGTCCGGAAACCGGCACATCGTAACGACCGTCGCTCAGTGTTTTCACATCGGAGACCAGCGAGGCGAGCGGATTGCGGACGAAATAGCGGACGGAGAAATAGAGCGCGGCAATAACCGCCGCAAGAATGACGATCGCCCCGAGGATCATCAGATAAGTCTGTTCCTGCACCGGCGCGTTCAACGCCTGATGCGGGATATCCACCAGAACCACCCAGGTGGCATTGAGGCCCGGAACCGCAAACGGATAGACAAGGCGGTTATAGGGCGCGTCGGTATCAAGACCGAGATTTTCGATCAGGCCCTGCTTGCCGGATGTGATCGCCGCCTGAACGGTGCTTGCACCCTCTCCGTCATAGGCCTTCATGTTCTGCTCGGGCGTCGGCGGTACCAGCCATTGGCCGCCCTGCGAAATGAGTGTCACACGGCCGGTTTCGAAAGGATGCAGCGCCTGCAGCTTCTGCGACAGAGCTGCCAGAGAGATATCGACCCCCGCCACACCAATCATCTTACCATCAGACATGACGGGATAGGCAAGCGAGGTCATTGTGGTGGGCACTTCCGTGCCTTCGGCCAGATAGGGCTGGGTAATGGCGCCTTTGCCGGATTTGGCAGCGAGCGAATACCACTCCGCCGCATAGTCGTTCTTGAAGGTCGAAAACTGGATGTCGCCTTTCTGGGTCTTCGACCAGTAGGGGGCAAATGCACCCGTTGCATTGGTGCCGAGATCGAGCCTGTTGGCGATCTCGGTGGTCTGTCCGTCGAAAAGGCCCAGCTGCTCACAGAACCAGCTTCCGAAAGCGAAAGCATTCTGCTCGACATTGGCCTTGAGGATGTTGACGATGCCGGGGCGGTCCATCGATTTCGCCTGGTGCGCACGGCCGATGATACCGGCCATGGAGCGGGCAGCGCTGCCGAGTTCACCGACATCTGCGGCGATGACGTTGGCGATGGCGCGTGCCTCGGTGTTCGCCTGATCCATGGTCAGCGAATGGACACGGTCGCTGGTCTGGGAAATGAGGAAGGAATTCGATGCGACAAGGACCGTGGTGATTGCACAGCCGGTTACAAGGATCAGCTTGGTCGCAAGCGACTTCACTTTGAAATTGAACATTTTGGCCTCGATCAAATCGCCGGCCAAAAAGGCTGGCGTCAACGGATGAGAAATCTCCGTCATGGAGGCCCGCCCGCTTGGGGGCAGTGCGCTGCAACGCGACGAGGGGAAATTAGAATATCTTTGCTAATTAACCCCTAAAATTCCCCCGTCGCATCAAGCCGAAATCAGTGCTCGTAATAGGCGGATACGATGTTCCATGCATCGTCGGCGGTTTCGGCGAAATGTAGCAGCTCCATATCTTCGGGTGCAATTGTTCCGAAGTCCGCGAGGAATTCGAAATTGACGACGGAGCGCCAGAATTTCTCCCCGAAGAGAATGAGCGGGATGGGCGCCATGCGCTTCGTCTGGATCAGCGTCAGCGTCTCGAACAGTTCATCGAGCGTGCCGAAACCGCCGGGGAAGATCACCACGGCCTTGGCCCGCATCAGGAAATGCATCTTGCGGATGGCGAAATAGTGGAAGTTGAAGCTCAGCTCCGGCGTGACATAGGGGTTGGGCGCCTGCTCATGCGGCAGAACGATGTTGAGGCCGATGGACGGGCCTCCGACATCGGCTGCGCCGCGATTGCCTGCTTCCATCACGCCGGGACCACCGCCAGTGACCACGACATATTCCAGATGGTCCGATTTCGCGCCGTAGTCGGTGCAGAGCCGGGCGAACTTGCGCGCCTCCTCGTAATAAACCGAGGATTGCTCCAGATTGCGTTTCTGCGTCTCGTTGCGGGCCGCCCAAGCCTCCCCGCCGGGCTCGGGAATGCGCGCGCCGCCGAACATGACGACGGTGGACTTGATGCCCCGCTCGGTCAGCGCCATTTCCGTCTTCAGAAGTTCGAGTTGAAGCCTGACGGGGCGCAACTCCTCGCGGCAGAGAAAATCCATATCCGCGTAGGCAAGCCGGTAGGATGGGGAATCCGACTGCGGTGTTTTGGGAATGACATCGGCCTGCTGCTTGTCCGCAGAGCTACGCTTCAACGGGTCCCACACCCCATCCTTGCGCCGCAATTTGCCGTTTTTCAGTCGTGTCATTTCCAAGCCTTTCGTCTGGTGCGCCAAATCACCCAAATCACATTGACGCCTTTCCAACACTCCCTTAGATCAAATGACCAGAGCCTTCCAGCGGCGCGGGACCTTCCGTGGCCACGAACACACGCGACATTCAAGGAATTTTCCATGAGCCTTCCGGATCTCACCTCTCTCGAAACCACCATCGAAACAGCCTTCGACAACCGTGACGGTGTGAACGTATCGACAAAGGGCGAGGTTCGCGACGCGGTGAACACATCTCTTCAACTTCTCGACAGCGGCAAGGTCCGCGTTGCCGAAAAGCAGGCGGACGGGAACTGGAAAGTGAACCAATGGCTGAAAAAGGCCGTGCTCCTCTCCTTCCGTCTGAACGACATGGAAATCGTCACCGGCGGCCCCGGTGAATCCACCTGGTGGGACAAGGTGCCGTCGAAATTCGAGAACTGGGGTGAAAACCAGTTCCGCGCTGCGGGCTTCCGCGCAGTGCCTAACGCCGTCGTGCGCCGCTCGGCCTATGTGGCCAAGAACGTGGTGCTGATGCCTTCCTTCGTCAATCTCGGCGCCTATGTCGATGAAGGCACGATGGTCGACACCTGGGCGACGGTCGGCTCCTGCGCGCAGATCGGCAAGAACGTGCATCTGTCCGGCGGCGTTGGCATCGGCGGCGTTTTGGAGCCTCTTCAGGCCGGCCCGACCATCATCGAGGACAATTGCTTCATCGGTGCCCGTTCGGAAGTCGTAGAAGGCTGCATCGTGCGCGAAGGCGCCGTTCTCGGCATGGGCGTCTTCATCGGCAAGTCGACCAAGATCGTCGATCGCGCCACCGGCGAGATCACCTATGGCGAAGTGCCACCCTATTCCGTCGTCGTTGCCGGCACCATGCCGGGCAAGCCGTTCCCGAACGGCGAGCCGGGCCCGAGCCTTTATTGCGCCGTCATCGTCAAGCGCGTCGATGAAAAGACCCGCTCCAAGACCGGCATCAACGAGCTTCTGCGCGACTGATAAAAGCTGATACCATGACCACGACCGATCCCGTTGCCAATCTCGCCGCCCTCATCCGTTGCCCTTCGGTGACACCCGCCGAAGGTGGCGCGCTATCGCTGCTAGACACCCTGCTTTCACCGCTTGGCTTTGCGGTGGAAAAGATGGTGGCGACGGAAGCGGGAACGCCTGACGTTGAAAACCTCTACGCCCGGCTTGGCACGGAAGGTCCGCACCTGATGTTTGCGGGCCATACCGATGTCGTTCCGGTGGGCGACGAGGCGGCATGGAGCCATCCGCCCTTTGCCGCTGAAATTGCCGGCGGCGAAATGTTCGGCCGTGGTGCGGTGGACATGAAGGGCGGCATTGCCTGTTTCGTTGCTGCCATTGCCCGCTACATCGAGAAACACGGAAAACCGAAAGGTTCCGTTTCTTTCCTGATCACCGGTGACGAGGAAGGCCCCTCGATCAACGGCACCTCCAAGTTGCTGGAATGGGCCGCCGCCAAAGGCGAGACATGGGATGCCTGCGTGGTTGGTGAACCGACCAACCCCGACCAGCTGGGCGATATGATCAAGATCGGCCGCCGGGGGTCGATTTCGGGCCGCATCACCGTGCATGGCGTGCAGGGTCATGCCGCATATCCGCATCTGGCCGACAACCCCATTCGCGGGCTGCTGCAACTGACCCACGCGCTGATGCATCCGCCCTTCGATCACGGCACGGACGACTTCCAGCCGTCTAATCTGGAAGTGACGACCATCGACACCGGCAATGCCGCCACAAATGTCATTCCGGCGCGGGCGACGGCGTCGTTCAACATCCGTTTCAACGACAGCTGGACGGTGGAGAGCCTGCGGGCGGAAATCATCCGCCGCCTCGATGCCGCCGCTGCCGAGGGAGAACTTCGTCCCGACCGCAGCCCGGTCAAATATGAGATCGTCTGGGCGGACCGTCCGGCTCACGTTTTCCTGACACGGAACAATGCGCTCATCTCATCGCTTTCCGGCGCCGTGGAAGCCGTGACAGGCAAGGAGCCCAAGCTTTCGACCACCGGCGGCACGTCGGATGCGCGTTTCATCAAGGATTATTGCCCCGTCGTGGAATTCGGCCTCGTCGGGCAGACCATGCATATGGTCGATGAGCGTGTGGAAGTCGCCGATCTGGAGACGCTGACACGCATCTACGAGACCTTCATCGAACGCTGGTTCTCCCATGCCGACGGCAAGTGAAGTAAGGCTCTATCTGAGAGGCCTCTGGCTGCTGCTGCTCGGCGACCACACCGGCGCGCGTTATCTGGATCTTTCCGAGCGCGGCATGTGGCGGTCCTTCTACTCCGCCCTCTGGTGCCTGCCGGCCATGCTGGTGTCCTGGCTGTGGCTGCGCGCTGCGTTCCTGGCAAGCTATCCGCCCGGAACAGGAACGGGGTTCATCTTCTTTTTCCGCCTTGCGATGGTCGAGGCTATCTGCTGGATCGTGCCGCTGCTGTTGATCGGCATGCTGCTGTTCGCCTTTGGCGCACGGGAAAAATTCACCGCACTGGTCACCACCATGAACTGGCTGTCGCTGCCATTTTCCTATGCCTATGCGGTTCTGATCCTGATCGCGTTTTTTCTGCCGCCCTTGCAGGGGCTGATCGCCATCCTCTGGCTGGCACTGCTGCTGTCGCTGGTCTTCGCTTTTTCGCGGATCGTGCGCTTCTTCATCCGCGACCAGTCGTTGCTTGTCTCGGCGATCGTCATGACCCTGCTGGTGCCGGGCATGCTTCTGTCCGAGGCGCTGCAACGTTTTCTCGGCGTTTATCCGGCCTGAGAAACGAGACGGACTTCAGTCTGTGTCTTCGACCGTCTCGACCTTTGAATAGACCCGCGGCGGAATGACGTCGGGATAATCAACCTGCATGAAATAGAGACCATCCGGCGGCGCGACGGGGCCGCAAGCTTTGCGATCCCGTGCTTCCAGTGCCGCGCGCACGTCTTCCGGTGTCATGCTGCCTTCACCGGCCATTTTCAGCGTTCCGGCAAAAGAGCGTATCTGGTTGTGGAGAAAGCTCTGCGCGGTGGCGCGTATCTCGATAAGATCGCCATTGCGCGTCACATCCAGCCGGTCGAGCGTTCTGACCGGGCTGGTCGCCTGACAATGAACCGAGCGGAAAGTGGTAAAATCGTGCCGGCCGACGAGCATCTGTGCAGCTTCATGCATGCGTTCGTGGTCCAGATCTTTCGATACCCACCATGCGCGCTTGTGCTCGAGTGCCAGCCGCGCTTTCCGGCAAATGATGCGGTACAGATAATGGCGGCGAAGCGCGGAGAAGCGCGCGTCGAAATCCTCGGTCACCGCCGTTACGTCGATAACCGAGACGGCCTCTTTCGCCATGGCCAGATGGGCGTTGAGAGCATTGCGAAGCTTATATGGCGCCCAATCGCGGGAAAGATCGACATGGGCTACCTGTCCCACGGCATGCACGCCGGAATCGGTGCGGCCAGCGCCGCGAATCGACACAGTCTCGCCGGTCAGCGACCGGACGGCAGCTTCAAGCGCGCCCTGAACCGAAGGGCCGTTGTCCTGTCTCTGCCAGCCGAAGTAAGGCGTACCGTCATATTCGACGGTCATGCGGAAACGCGGCATCAGCCGAGCCTCGTTCTGGCGGGAACGGGTGTGCCACGAACGAAATCGGCAGCCGACAGCGGCTTGCCACCTGCCTTCTGCAAACGGGTAAGCCGCACCGCGCCACTGCCGCAGGCGATGGTCAGGGCGTCATCGAGCACAGCGCCTGCTTCGCCCATACCGCTCGCCAGTTCTGACGCCAGAACCTTGACGCGCTCGGCCTTACCGCCGATTTCCATTTCCAGCCAGGCGCCGGGGAAAGGCGAAAGGCCGCGGATATGGTTATGGACGTCCTGTGCCGGCCGGGAAAAATTAATCCGGGTCTCGCCCTTGTCGATTTTCGAGGCATAAACGACGCCTTCTTCCGGCTGCGCAACGAGAGGAAGATCGTCTGCTTCCAGCTTGTCCATCGCCTGCCGCATCAGCCGCGCGCCTGTCAGCATCAGGCTGTCGTGCAATTCACCTGCCGTGGTATTCTCACCGATCGTGACCTTGGCGGTCAGCGCCACCGGGCCGGTATCGAGCCCCTTTTCCATTTTCATGACCATCATGCCCGTCTCGGCATCGCCAGCCATGATCGCCCGCTGAATGGGAGCAGCGCCGCGCCAGCGCGGCAGCAACGAGGCGTGGCCGTTATAGCAGCCAAGACGCGTACCGCTCAGGATCGCCTCGGGCAATAGCAGCCCATAGGCAACGACAACAGCGACATCGGCGTTGAATTCCCTGAATTGCTGCCGGTCTCCCTCGGCCTTGAAATTTACCGGCGTCAGCACGGGCAGACCCAGCAGTTCGGCCGCCTGATGCACCGGCGATTTCTGCAGATCGAGGCCACGGCGACCGCCTGGACGCGGCGGCTGCGTATAAACGGCAACGACCTCGTGACCAGCCTCCACCAATGCACGCAGCGTGGGAACGGAAAAATCCGGCGTGCCCATGAAAATGATGCGAAGAGCCATATCGCCCCCTGCCCTCTATGCCGGTCCGTCTAAATATTTAAGACGAATCAGACCTTAGCGCGGGCTGCTTTGGTGAATTTCTTGATGACCATTTCTCGCTTCAGGCGCGAAATATGGTCGATGAACAGAATGCCGTTCAGGTGGTCGATCTCATGCTGCAGACACGTCGCCAGAAGTCCGTCCGCATCGACCGTCTGCTGCTTGCCGTCACGATCGACATATCGCACTGTCAGGGATGCGGGACGCTCTACCTCGGCATAATAATCGGGAATGGAGAGACACCCTTCCTCATATGCCGAGACGTCGTCCGACACTTTGAGGATTTCCGGATTGATGAAGACGACCGGCTTTTTCTCCTCGTCCTCGCGCGAAACGTCGATCACCAGCATGCGGCGCGGCACGCCCACCTGAATGGCGGCAAGGCCGATACCCGGCGCATCATACATGGTTTCAAGCATATCGTCGGCAAGGCGCAACACTTCGGCATCCACCTGTTCGATGGGCCTTGATTGCTGGCGCAGCACGGGATCGGGCAAAATGATAAGCGGTTTGATAGTCATGGCTTCCCATAACGTATCTCTTGCGCTGAGGAAATAAAAAATACGCGGTCGAAATGAGACCTTCGCCTGGTTTTGCCCGACTCAATTCCGCCGCATGAATGTTCTTGTTTTGATCTTACGAATCACTGGAAATCTGGTAGATTTAGCCATGAGTATCGATTTCTCTTTTCTCCTCGATCCCGCCTTGCGGGCCGGCTCCGTCGACATCAGCTTCGGCGGGCTTCTTGCGGCTCTCGTTTTCGGCCTTTCCGCTTTCTGGATGGTCACGAAAAGTCGTGGGAAAAAAGCGGAAGCCGATGGTGAAATTTCCGATCTGTTGAAGACCCAGTCGGAACTGCACGGCCGGATCGCGGCGATGGCCGAGACGCTCGGCACGCGCCAGAGCGAGATGGGCCAGACGATCAACCAGCGCCTCGACGGCATGTCGCAGCGGCTGGGCGAGACGCTGACCGAGCAGACCCGGTCGACGCACGAGAATCTAAGCCGCCTGCAGGAGCGGCTTGCGGTTATCGATGCCGCGCAGGGTAATATTCAGGATCTGGCAAAGGACGTGGTCGGGCTTCAGGCGATCCTCTCCAACAAGCAGACGCGCGGCGCTTTCGGGCAGGCGCGCATGGAAGCGCTGATCGCCGATGCGCTTCCCGCCGGGGCCTTTCAGCTTCAGCCCACGCTTTCGAATGGCTACCGACCGGACTGCATCATCAGGATGCCGAATAACGCCCCGTCCCTCGTCATCGATGCCAAGTTTCCGCTGGAGGCGTGGAATGCGCTGAAGGCGGATGAAACGCCCGAGGGCAAACGGGCTGCGACCCAGCAGTTCCGCCGCGATATGGAAGTGCATATTCGCGACGTGGCGGAGAAATATCTGATACGCGGCGAAACGCAGGATACGGCCTTCATCTTCGTGCCGTCGGAATCGATCTTCGCCGATATTCACCAGCATTTCGAATATCTCGTGCAGCGTGCCCATCGCGCCCGTGTCGTCATTGTCTCGCCATCGCTTTTGATGCTGTCGGTGCAGGTTATCCAGTCGGTGCTGAAGGACCAGCGCATGCGCGAGCAGGCGCACCTCATTCAGGGTGAAGTCGCGCTTCTCATGGATGACGTGCGGCGGCTGGACGACCGGACGCGCAAGCTGCAAGCCCATTTCGGGCTGGCGCAGAAAGATGTCGACATGATGCTGATCTCCTCCGACAAGGTGCTGGCGCGTGGCCAGAAGATCGAGGGACTCGATTTTTCGCCGACGGAAAAGGAGACCTCCCATAGCGAAATCGAGCAGGCGCGACGCTTTGCAGAGAACAGGGCAGGAACGGCCAAGTTGCGGGTGGTTGACGACGAGTGATCCCCTCGGGCAAAGTCGCCGCCTTGCTTTGAATTTCATACGGACATGCCCTGATGATTACTGTTTTCGGCTCCATCAACATGGATCTCGTCGCCACCGCCAAACGCCTGCCCAAACCCGGTGAAACCGTGACGGGAGAGACCTTTTCCACGGCGGCCGGCGGAAAGGGAGCCAATCAGGCGCTTGCCGCACGGCGCGCAGGTGCAACGGTCAAAATGGCGGGCGCTACGGGTGATGACACCTTTGCCGCGCCAGCGCTGACATTGCTGCGCGATGCCGGCACCGATCTATCGCTCGTCAAGACCGCGCCCGGCCCCACGGGAACCGCCGTAATCCTGATCGGTGAAGGCGGGGAGAACATGATCTCGGTCATTCCCGCCGCCAATGGCGAAGTTTCCGCATCCGACGCCGCAAGAGCCGTGGCGGAGATGGCAGCGGGCGATATTCTGATGCTTCAGTTCGAGGTGCCCGCACCCTCAATCGAAGCAGCACTGACGGCCGCGAAGGCTAAACGCATCACCACTATCATCAATACCGCGCCGCTGACCGCGGACGGGCCGCGCCTTGCCAGCCTTGCCGATATCGTCATCGCCAATGAGACCGAGTTCGAACTGCTGATCGGCAAAAATGGACTTTCAGCCTCCGAACGGGAAAATGAACTCAAATCCCTGCATGAGCAGACCGGCCAGACATTGATCGTGACGCTTGGTGCTGATGGCGTGATCGCCATTCGCAACGGCAAGGTCTTCAAGGCGTCCGGTCTCAAGATCGAGCCGGTCGATACTGTTGGCGCTGGCGATACATTCTGCGGTTATCTCGCCGCCAGCCTCGATCAGGGTATGGATTTCGAAAAGGCGCTGAAGCGCGCCGCAGTCGCAGGCTCGCTCGCCTGCACCCGCGCCGGCGCACAGCCTTCCATTCCGGTTGCTGCCGAAGTGGACGCGAATATCTGACGGTTCGAGCTGTTAAATGCGAATGAAAGTGAGATAGGCCGAGCTGCGGCCTTCTCTTTTCGCCTTGTTCTCATAACGCGTGCCCGGCCAGTTGGCATAGGGGGTGTGCCAGTCCTCGGCACTTGCCGCCGTCCACTCGAAACCGCCGTGGCGGGCGCAATGCTGTAGCGTCCAGTTGACGTAGGTATCGATATCGGAAGCAAAGCAGAACTTGCCACCGGGTTTCAGGACGCGATGGAAACGGGCAAGATTGACGTCGGAAACGAAACGGCGCTTCCAGTGCTTCTTCTTCGGCCAAGGATCGGGATAGAGAAGATCGATGTGATCGATCGACCCATCCGGCAGCCAATCCAGCAATTGCGTCGCGTCATCATCGTAAAGGCGGATATTCATCAACTCGCCTTCACGCACGCTTGCCAGCAGCTTGGCCATGGAATTGACGAAGGGCTCGACGCCGATAAAGCCGGTCTCAGGATTTTCAACCGCGCGGTGGACAAGGTGCTCGCCGCCGCCGAAACCGATTTCCAGACGCACCGATTTCACATCCGCCGGAAAGAGAGCGACGAGATTTTTCGGAGGCGCGCTTTCCAGATCGATTTTCAGCAAAGGCAGCAGGTTTTCGATCGTATCGATCTGCTGATTGCGCAGGGGCTTGCCCTTGCGTCTGCCAAAAAACGCTTCCGTTGCGCGCGAACGCCGCTCTTCCGTCATGTCATACTCTCAAGAACAAATAGACTAAACCCGCACAGGGCCACTTGAATGGCACTATGCGGGTTACAAATGGTGCAACCGGTATCTCTCAATCCCCGTCGAATGACAAGGCTTAGAACAAGTCCCCGCATTTTCCGGACGTAAAATCGCTACGCAATTTTACTGGAAATGCTTCAAGCGCTCAAAGCTTCCTTGAGCGGCTTCACCAGATCGAGCTTCTCCCAGGAGAAGGAACCGTCACGGCCCGCCTTGCGACCGAAATGGCCGTAGGAAGATGTTTTGGCATAGATCGGCTTGTTGAGATCGAGATGACGGCGAATGCCCGACGGCGACAGATCCATGACCTTGCGGATGGCGCCTTCGACCTGATCTTCGCTGACCTTGCCGGTACCGTGCAGATCGACATAAATCGACAGAGGCTGGGCGATGCCGATCGCGTAGGAAATCTGAATGGTGCAGCGCTCGGCCAGACCGGCAGCCACCACGTTCTTGGCCAGATAGCGGGCAGCATAGGCCGCGGAACGGTCGACCTTGGTCGTGTCCTTGCCGGAGAATGCACCGCCGCCATGGGGGGCAGCACCGCCATAGGTGTCCACGATGATTTTGCGGCCGGTCAGACCCGCATCGCCATCGGGACCACCGATGACGAATTTGCCCGTCGGGTTGATATACCACTGGCAATCATCGGCGATCTTCAGGTCACCCAGCGCTTCGCGGATATAAGGTTCGACAACTTCGCGAACCTTCTTCGAATCCCAGCTGGCATCGAGATGCTGCGTGGACAAAACGATGGATACGGCTTCCGAAGCCTTGCCGTCGACGTAACGAACCGTCACCTGGCTCTTGGCGTCGGGACCGAGTTTCGCAGCTTCGCCTTCGCCGCTTTTACGGGCGGTCGCGAGCAGCTGCAGAATACGGTGGGAATAATAGATCGGAGCCGGCATCAGGTCCGGCGTTTCCTTGCAGGCGTAACCGAACATGATGCCCTGGTCGCCAGCACCCTCGTCGCCCTGCTTGTCGGAGGCGTTGTCCACGCCCTGCGCGATATCCGCCGACTGCGGATGCAGGAGAACGTCGATCTTCGCCGTCTTCCAGTGGAAACCATCCTGCTCGTAGCCGATGTCGCGGATCGCCTTGCGGGCAGCCGACTTGAACTTCGAGGGATTGATGACCGGGTGGCCGGCAGCATCCTTGAGAACCTTGCCGTCCTTGTCCTTTTTCAGCAGGGTATCGGGAACCCGAACCTCACCGGCGATAATGACACGGTTCGTCGTCGCAAGCGTTTCGCATGCGATGCGCACGGTCCAGGGGTCGACACCCGTCTTGGATGCCTCACGATAGATGAGATCCACGATTTCATCGGAAATACGATCACAAACCTTGTCCGGATGACCTTCGGCCACGGACTCGCTGGTGAACAGGTAATTGGCACGCATGCGGGATTCCCCTCAAAGAACGGTCTTCGAGTTTGTTAGTCATTTCGGCCATGAAAGACAAGGACACAACCACATAAATATATCTTTATGTGAGAATTCCTTTCTAATTGGGCACAAAAAAACGGCCCTTGCGGACCGTTGAGTGTCCAGCGCCGTACGCTGGAAAATAAAGCAGTCGCCTGCGAGTGCTACTCAGCATCCCCTTCGGCGGCGAGCGACTTCACGAGATCAACGAGGCGGCGGCGAACCTTCGGGTCGGCGATCTTCACGAAAGCGCGGTTCAGTTGCAAGCCTTCGGCAGACGACAGGAAATCCACCACGTAATTGGAACTCGATGCTTCTGCCATGCCCGTCGTGCCGACGGCCTGATCACCCGGCGCGTCCTCGAAGAAGAAGGAAACCGGCACATTCAGAATCGCGGAAATATTCTGCAGGCGGCTGGCGCCCACGCGGTTCGTGCCCTTTTCATACTTCTGAATTTGCTGAAAGGTAATTCCGAGGCTTTCACCCAGCTTTTCCTGGCTCATGCCCAGCATGGTTCTGCGAAGACGAATTCGGCTTCCGACATGAATGTCGATGGGGTTAGGCTTTTTCTTATTTTCGGTCATCATGCGGTCCTGACACTCGGAAAGGGTTGATATCTCGTTTCATTGCTTATTCGAAGAAATGAGCTGGTATTTCGACAGCGTCTAAACTTGTTTTACGACTGACGTATTCACTATGCAATTGTAGGGGTTCCCGGTCAATTCTGGCGCCGGGCAAAACGCCAGGCAGAAAATACCGAAACGGTCAGCATGATAGAAAAAATCAACCAGAAATACGTCCGATGTATGTCGTAAGTAACAGCGTCTTTTGACCCACCACTCAAGGTGGCGTCAACAATTCCGACCCGGCCGTAATCCAACCCGGCAATAATACGACCATAGGGATCTATAACGGCTGAAATTCCGGTATTAGCGCCGCGAATCACCGGCACTCCCGTTTCAACGGCCCGTACTCTTGCCTGCAGAAAATGCTGATAAGGGCCGGGTGTATCGCCGAACCAGCCATCATTCGTGACGTTCAGGATCGCTGCGGCGCCCGCCAGACCAGGGGTCATCTCTTCGGGAAAAATGATCTCATAGCAGATCAGGGGATAGAGGGTTTTACCGGAAGGAAGCGTCAAAGGCGTGCGCGAAGACGCGGCTGAAAAGCCGCCCGGCAGGCTGATGACATTATTGATGCCGAATCCCCGTAGAATATCTTCGAAAGGGACATATTCTCCAAAGGGTGTCAGATGGACCTTGTCGGTCGCGCCGATGATCTCGCCCTGACTGTCAATCGCATAGACCGAATTGTAGTAACGCGGAGGCCGGCCGGCACCGGCATCTTCCATTCTGACCGCACCGGTAAACAGGACCTGCCCATCTTCAAGCGTCTTGGCGATTTCCGCCAGAGCGTCCGGGTTTTGCGTCAGGATGAAAGGCACGGAGGTCTCCGGCCAAACGATGATATCTGGGCGTTTTTTTCCTTCGCCGGGCGGCAGGCCCGTCAAGCGCAGATGCTCGCTGAAAATCTCGGCCCTGTCTGCATTCAGCATCTTGCGGGACTGGTCGATCGACGGCTGCACGATCCTCACGGTCAGCGCGTCCGCAGGTGTCTCCAACGGTGTCTGAAGGCGGTAAAAGCCATAACCAAAATGGCCAGCTAGCAGCAGGCTCGCCGCAATGAGACCCGGCCACATGCCTTTTTTCGTGCCGATCAAGGCAGGCGAGGCGAAGATGAAGACGGCAAGCGTGGTGATACCAAAAAGACCAAGCAGATGCGCCGACTGCATCATGATCGGTACAGGCATGATGCCATAACCGATGGCGTTCCAGGGAAAGCCAGTTGCTATGAAGCTGCGGAGCCATTCCAAAAGGCCGAATGCGGCCGCAAGTGCGGCGATACGGCCGAGACCGTCCGACCAGACGATATTGGCGGCCGCGACCGCAAAACCGTAAAACACGGCGAGAACAGCCGGAAGGCCGAGGATGGCGAGCGGTAGCGCCCAGGCGAACTCGTCAGCTTCCAACAGGAGCGCATTACCCAGCCACCACAGGCCCGCCACGAAATAACCAAGACCGAAACACCAACCGATGCCGAAAGCGGGCATGATACGGCTGAAGATGCCGCCGCCCGGCTTGCCGGTGCAGCCATCGACCAACCAGACAAGCAGGGTGAAAGACAAAAAAAGCGCCGCGAAAAAGCCAACCGGAGGTAAGGCCAGCGCTCCAACCGCGCCTGCGGCAATCGCCATCACTGCGCGGCTTTTGCCGCCGGCCAGCATTACCCTGCCTGCAAGACGCTCCATGCCATCTCCGTTTAATGCCCACCCGGAAAAGCCCAACCCCGGCATGGCCGCGCAAAGGAATTTCCCTTTAGACTCGACGTAAAGGAAAAAAGATTCGCAGTCCACAGAAGGGATGGTCGCCGGAGCACCTTGCGTCCTTTTGGACTCTTGATGACGCGTTCAAGGAGCGGAGGCGACGGGGAGCATCCCGTCGCCCACCTCAGTCAGCGTTTTGCTGGTGGGTGATGAGGCGAACATCCGGCGCGGGCAGCGGAATAACCTCATCGGCATCGGCATCGCCCGGCGCGCGGTCATCCTGCCCTTCCGAGCCATGATCGCGGACGATACGGACACCCTTGATACGCCTTGTATCCGCATCGAGAATCTGGAACTCGAAACCAGGTACGGCCCTGACCACTTCACCCTTGGCCGGAATGCGGCCGAGTGCGAAGAATATCAGGCCGCCGAGCGTATCGATTTCTTCAAGATGTTCGCGGACATCGAATTCCGGTCCGATTGCCTCGGCAAGCTCTGTAAGCTCTGCGCGGGCATCCGCCACCAGCACGTCGGCGGACAAACGCGAAAACATCGTCTCGTCCTTGTCGTGCTCGTCATCAATGTCACCCACGACCATCTCGACGATGTCCTCATGGCTGACGAGACCGTCCGTGCCACCATATTCGTCGATCACCAGGGCAAGCTGTGTTCTCTGTGCCTGCATGGTCTTCAAAAGATCGGAGGCCAGCATGGAGGGGGGTGCAAAAAGAATTTTACGCACCAGTCCGGCATCGGCGACAGTCTGTTCCAGATCCACCCGTGCCAGGTCAAAATTCGGTCGCGGCGAGCGCGGAGCCTTCGCCTCGCCATAGGCAACGCCACGCGATCCCACCCGGCGTTTGTTGCGCGCCTGCTTGGCGACATAGGCCAGCAGATCGCGAATGTGGATCATGCCCTTCGGATTATCCAGCGTCTCATCGTAGACCGGCATGCGGGAGCGCCCGGTTTCCTCAAAGAGGATCAGAGCTTCGCCGATGGTCATATTCTGGTCGAGACCGTCGATATCCACGCGTGGGATCATGATATCTTCGACCCGAACCTCCCGGAAACGCAGGATATTGTTCAGCATCGCCCGCTCTTCGGGCGAAAAGGCGGCACCGATTTCGGTGTCGTCCATCAGCGCGTCGGTCAAATCCTCGCGCAGGCGCTCGCCCTGTGACGGTTTCAGCAACCGTCCAATGCGTGACCAGATCGTCGATCTCGGCTTTGCATTGGAGTCGTTCCGTAAATGACTACTGCCCTCCTCCGAGGAGGACTGCTCGCCGTTTTCTCTGCCCTCATTGGCAGGTCGTGCAGAATGTTCGTTCATGGCTCCAGACAATATTCAAAGCGGTTCCTGTCCCGCATAAGGATCAGATAGGCCAAGCACCGCCAAAATGCGAGTCTCAAGCGACTCCATTTCTTCCGCCTCCTCCTCATCCATGTGGTCATAACCGAACAGGTGCAGGAACCCATGAACAAGAAGATGGGTCAGATGATCCTCGAAACTCTTCTCAAGTTCAAGAGCCTCGCGTTCAACCGTCTCGCGCGCGATGACGATATCGCCCAGCATCGGGCCGGGCATGCCGCCCGGTTCCAGCGGAAAAGCGGGGAAAGACAAGACATTGGTTGCCTTGTCCTTGTCGCGCCATTCGGCATTGATTTCCCGGATATTTTCATCGTCGGTAAAGACCAGCGACAGTTCCACCGGCATTTTCGGGAAGGGTTGGTTCTCTTCCCGCTTCAAAAAATCAACCGCTGCATCCAGCGCCTTGGTGGCGAAGGCAAGAAGGTCCTCTTCCGAGGACCAGCCTTCGGCCTCGACGCTGATTTGAATATCCAGAGCTGTCATTGTCTTGCGTCAGTTGCCCTTCAGGAGGCTTTCATCCGGCACCGCCGTGTGGGATTCGTACGCCCGCACGATGCGCGCCACCATCGGATGGCGCACGACGTCCACATCCTTGAAGCGCACGACGGATACACCTTCCACATCGGTGAGGATTTGCAGGGCCTCGACAAGGCCCGACTTCACGCCGCGCGGAAGGTCCACCTGGCTTGGGTCGCCGGTCACGATCATGCGGCCTTTCTCACCGAGACGGGTGAGGAACATTTTCATCTGCATGGTCGTGGTGTTCTGGGCTTCGTCCAGAATGACGGCGGCGTTGGCAAGCGTGCGTCCGCGCATGAAGGCCAGTGGCGCAATTTCGATGACGCCCGCCTGAATGGCGCGCTCCACCTTGTCACCCGGCATCATGTCGTAAAGCGCGTCGTAAAGCGGGCGCAGATAAGGATCGACCTTCTCCTTCATGTCGCCCGGCAGGAAGCCAAGGCGTTCGCCCGCTTCTACTGCGGGACGCGAGAGGATGATTCGGTCGACCGCACCGCGCTCCAGAAGTTGTGCTGCATGCGCCACGGCAAGATAGGTCTTGCCGGTGCCGGCGGGGCCGACGCCGAAAACCAGTTCGGACTGCTCCAGCGCCCGCATGTAGACATCCTGGGTGGGCGTTCGGGCAGCGACGGTCTTCTTGCGCGTGGAAATCTGCGCCATGGAGATCTTCGCCTTGCGCTCCATCGTCGGCAAGGTCAGCTGGTCATCTGCCGCCATGGCCATGCGGATCGCGCCTTCCACATCGGAAACCTCGGCAGTTCCGCCCTTGAGCAGACGCTCGTAAAGGAAATCCAGCGCCCGGCGAGCCTGATTGGTGGCAACGACATCGCCGGTGATGGCAACGGAATTGCCGCGCGGGCGCGCATCGATGTTGAGGCGTTGTTCCAGCAATTTGAGGTTCTGATCGAACTGACCGAATAGCTCTCCCGCTATCCTGTTATTCTCGAACGTGAGGACGAAGTGATTGGCGTCGGTCGCGGCTTGGCGTGGCTGGCGCGATGAAGGTGATACCAATTCATGTGCGTTCAAGCGGTCAGGCTCCTGTCCCAATCAGTGTCGGCTCCTCACTCTAACTCTCTGCCACCTCGGCAAACAAGCTGTTTGGACCCGTTGCGGTGATTCGTACATTAACAATGTCACCGATTTTCAAAGTCTTTGCATCAAGATTCACAGATTGCAGCCAGGGAGAGCGACCTATCAACTGTTCAGGCATGCGGCCGGGCTTTTCCAGCAACACATCCATCGTCTTTCCGACCAGCGATTCCGCAAATTCCTTCTGCTGCCGCAAGAGCAGCGCCTGCAATCGTTCCAGTCGCTCGGCCTTCACCTCTTCCGCAACCTGATCCGTCAGATCGGCGCCTGGCGTTCCCGGGCGTGTGGAATATTTGAATGAAAAGGCCTGCGCATATTTCACCTGTTCGATGATCGCCATCGTGTCTTCGAAATCACGATCCGTCTCGCCGGGGAAGCCAACAATAAAATCCCCGGACATGGCGATATCAGGGCGGGCGGCCCGGATTTTTTCAATGAGCTGGATATATTCCTCACCTGTGTGGCGACGATTCATCGCCTTCAGAATGCGATCCGACCCGGACTGAACAGGCAAATGCAGATAGGGCATCAGAATGCGCAGGTCGCGATGTGCGCCAATCAAGCGGTCATCCATGTCGCGCGGATGGCTGGTGGTATAACGAAGGCGTGCGAGACCGGGAATTTCCGCCAGCCGGTAAAGAAGCTCGGCAAGTCCCCATTTTTCGCCTTTCGAGCCTTCGCCCTGCCAGGCATTGACGTTCTGGCCGAGCAGCGTGATTTCGCGCACACCCGCATCCACCAGTTTCATCGCCTCATCCACGATCTGGCGCACGGGACGCGAAACTTCCGAACCACGCGTATAGGGCACAACACAGAAGGTGCAGAACTTGTCGCAGCCTTCCTGCACCGTCAAAAATGCCGTGACGCCGCGCGTACGCAGTGTTGCCTTTTCGGCCACCGGCAGATGTTCGAACTTGTCCTCAACGGCATATTCGGTCTCGATGACGCGCTCGCCGCCGCGCACCCGCTTCAGGGCGTCCGGCAGGCGATGATAGGTCTGTGGGCCGATGACGACGTCGACGGCTGGCGCACGGCGAAGGATTTCCTCGCCTTCCGCCTGTGCCACACATCCGGCAACGCCGATCACGAATTCGCGGCCCTGTTCTTCGCGCGATTTTTTCATGTCGCGCAGGCGGCCGAGCGCCGAATAGACCTTTTCAGCGGCCTTTTCGCGGATGTGACAGGTGTTCAGAAGCACCAGATCCGCCTCGCCCATATCCTCCGTCTGAACGTAACCGTCCTTCGCCAGCGCATCGCTCATGCGGACGGAATCGTAGACGTTCATCTGACAGCCATAGGTCTTGATGAAGACCTTCCTGCTGTTAGAGCCCTCGCGGGCAATCATTTCGGGGGCATCGAGGCCAAGCGTTTCCTGGGTCATGGCGGTTATCTAGTGTTTTTCACGCCCGGATTAAACAGAAAAATACCGGAAAAGCTGGAATGCTCTATTTCCGCCAGCCACCACGCAGGCTGAAAGCCAACATGGAACGGATAGAAGCGGCGATATCGGTCGCCAGACGCTTGCGGTTATCCGTGCTGTGAAACGGAACGCTGTCGCCGAATGTAACGTCGACGTCGATAGCACCTACCCTGATGATACCGAGCAGGTGCGGCACCAGAGTTATGCTGCCCGGCCAGGCCGCAATGACCCGGTGGTAACGTCCCATGGCCATGCCCTGCACCCGCGTATAGGCGATTGCGACCGGCTGCACATAGACGAGCTTGCCCGGAACCTGCTCGGCAGCCGTGGAGGCTGCGCCAAACAGCGAGGATTTGACGGCAAGCATGCGGTTACCGTCAGAGGTGGTGCCTTCCGGGAACAACACGACGATCTCGCCATCAGCCATGCGGGCGGCGATCTCGCCGACCTGCGCACCGGTGCTGCGCTTCTGCTCGCGCTGGACGAATATGCTTTTCTGCAGACGGGCGAGCCAGCCGAAGACGGGCCAGTCACGCACTTCCGTCTTGGCGATGAACACCACGTCGGCAATACTGCCGAGAACGAGAATGTCCTTCCACGAGGCGTGGTTGACCGCCAGCATCAGCGGTTTTGCCCGCTCCACATCCCCATGGACATGCACGCGGATGCCGAGGACATGGCAGGCTATGCGGTGCCAGATGCGGGGAATGCGGCGACGAAGCCGCCAGTCGAAGGCAAGGCCCAACAGTTGCAGCGGCAGCAATATAAGCGTGACGATCAGGAGAACGACCGCAATATAGGCTGTCCGGAGCCACATCATGATTGAACCGTGCGCTTGCTCACCAGCGTCTCAATGTTCGCCGGGCTTCAACGGTACACCGTAGAGTTCGAGCCGGTGATCAACGAGCTTGAAGCCGTGCTCCCTGGCGATCTTTTCCTGAAGCGCCTCGATCTCGGGTGAATGAAACTCGATGACCACACTGTTCTTCAGATCGATCAGATGATCGTGATGTTCCTCAGGCACGGTCTCGTAACGCGAGCGGCCATCGCGAAAATCATGACGCTCGATGATGCCGGCGTCCTCGAACAGCTTCACCGTTCTGTAAACGGTGGAAATCGAGATGCGCGGATCCACGGCGGAGGAACGGCGGTAAAGCTCCTCGACATCCGGATGGTCTGCCGATTCCTGCAGCACACGGGCGATGACACGGCGCTGGTCCGTCATCCGCATGCCGCGTTCGGCACAAAGTTCCTCCAGCGTTTTCGAAAGGTCTATCACGTCTTCTGGCCTTTTGAGTATTCCGGTTGAATTTCGGGGCTGTCGCCGAAAAATGCCTGTCGCAGGGAACTAGCGAAGATCGCGGCGCATGACAAGCGCCGTCGACTTCGCGCCATCCTTGGCTGTGTAATAGGCCTTGCGCTCAGCGACCGTTTTGAAGCCGAGCTTTTTATAAAGTCCCAGGGCGGAGGCATTGTTGCTGTCCACTTCCAGGAACATCGTTTCAGCACCGCGCATCATCGCCTCACGGACGGCCGATTGCATCAGGCGCCAGCCGAGGCCGGTGCGCGCGAACTTGTCGGCTACCGCAACGGTCAGGATTTCCGCCTCGCCGGCCACTTCGCGCGCAAGCACGAAACCACCGAGCGGTTTACTGAAAAATGCGTTCGTCTGCCGCGCGACGGCACCGAAAACCGAGCCTTGCGTCAACAGCCCGGAAAACTCCCCGTCATTCCAGGGGCGCGGAAAGCGCAGCGCATGCAATTCCGCCACTCCGGCGCAATCCTCATGCTGCATCGGCACGATCTCGAAATAGGGCTTCCAGCTTAGATATTCGTCAAACATAACAAGGAATCATCCGCACGCATTTACGGGTGCCACCTATCAGGCAACGCTCTGGCGTGCCAGCGCAAAACCCGTCTGCGGCCGGGCATCCGGGCCGCGAAGGTAAAGCGGTGCGGGTTTCGGCATGCCTTTCGGCTTGCGTCCACCCGCCCGCGCGACAGTGGAAATCGGAAAGTGATCGGGCCCTGACCCCGCGTCGAAACCCTGAAAAAGGGGTGCGGCGGAACCGATAATGGCGCCATCGAAACCGGAGAGAGCCGTTTTGGCATCCTCCAGAGACAAAAGCGCGGCCTCGAGGAGCGGCGATCCATCCTCTGCAAATGTCTGGAGGTAGGCTTCGCCCCGTTTGGCGTCGAGCCCGACAGCCACTGGCCGGCCGGGATTTTCCAGCAGATGATGCAAGGCGATCGTCTCAAGCGTGGTTACGCCGACTGCCTCTATGCCGAGCGACAGGGCAAAACCACGCGCGGCGGCAACGCCGACGCGAATGCCGGTAAAGGAACCCGGTCCGATCGTTACCGCGATGCGCCCGACTTTCTGAAGCGGCAGGCGTGCCTGCTGCAGAGCGCCATCAATCACAGCCATCAGCCGCTCGGCATGACCTTTTCCGATGGTTTCGCACACCTCGCCAAGCACCGTGTCGGAGGCGCTGTCGTAGACGCAGGCGGAACAGTCCACACCTGAGGTATCGAGTGCGAGAACAATCATGGCGCGGCCTGGCTTACAACGTCATACAGCTTCGACTTCGCGCACTTCCGGCACGAAATGACGAAGCAGGTTCTGGACGCCGTGCTTCAGCGTGGCGGTGGA
The DNA here is from genome assembly GCF_053521725.1 of Agrobacterium sp. CG160-95. Taxonomy (NCBI): domain Bacteria; kingdom Pseudomonadati; phylum Pseudomonadota; class Alphaproteobacteria; order Hyphomicrobiales; family Rhizobiaceae; genus Agrobacterium; species Agrobacterium sp. CG160-95. Next base: position 1,072,276 of record NZ_JBNWDU010000001.1, read on the forward strand.
GGACGGGCAACCGGAGCAGGCGCCCTTCATGTTCAGGAACACTGTGCCGTCGCGGAAACCACGGAAAGTGATATCGCCACCATCCTGCGCCACGGCGGGGCGGACGCGGGTATCAAGCAGTTCCTTGATGGTGGCGACGATGGTTTCGTCACCCGCTTCAAAGAACTCGCCTTCCTCATCCGACACTTCAGCCGCAATGGCAGTGCCCATGATGGGGCGGCCAGACATGAAATGCTCCATGATCGAACCAAGAATGGCGGGCTTCAGATGCTGCCATTCGGCGTCATCCTTGGTGACGGTGATGAAATCGAAGCCGAAATAAACGCCGGTGACACCCGGAATGGTGAAGAGGCGCTCTGCCAGCGGCGAGGCCTGCGCCTGCGCGGGGTTGAGAAACTCAGCCGTGCCGCTTTCCAGCACCACCTTGCCCGGCAGGAACTTGAGGGTCGCGGGGTTCGGCGTGGCTTCCGTCTGAATGAACATTATCTGTCTCCTTCGAGGTCGCCGTTCACGCCCCGCAATTTAGAATTCTTCCAAAAAATACGCCTGGCGAAGCCTTACTTCAAGCCCTGACATGATAATTACATTCAAGAAATCGTCAGCCCCAAATTCTTGCCCGAATCCGTTCCTGCCTTTCGGGGTCGAACAAAGGTCAGCAAAGGGCGTCGATTTCCTCATCCGTCAGCGTATCCGGCAGCACGGTGACGGGGATGGGGAAGGCCGCACCGCGTCCTGAGATGGAGGAGACTAGCGGTCCCGGCCCTTCCTTCGTTGATCCTGCCGCCAAAACCAGAATGGCAATATCGCGATCTTCCTCGATGAGGCCGTGGATCTGTTCGGTTGCACCGCCTTCACGGATCACCGCCTCCGGCTCGATGCCGATGGTCTCACGGACCTTCTGGGCGATCTTGGCAAGCGTTGCTTCCGCCTCCTCGCGCGCCTCGGCCCGCATGATCTGCTCGACGCCCAGCCACTGCTGGAAATCGCCTTCCGGTATCATGTAAAGCAGAACCAGTCCGCCATTGGAGTTCTTGGCGCGACGACCGGCATAATGCACGGCCCTTTCGCATTCCGGTGTGTCATCGATAACAGCGAGAAATTTGCGACGATGCCCTTCCAGACGCGACAGCCGTTTTGAAACCATTCCGCACTCCCTGTGTCCGCCGCGATCCGAAAAACCGCCCGACGGTTCGGGCGGAGATTATATCAAATCACGGCAGGCGCAAACCGCCTGCCGTGATCCGCAAGGCGATACGTGGTCAGCGCAGGAACCCGATGATGTCGCGCACCTCGTTCATCGTGTTTTCGGCGATCGCGCGCGCGCGCTCACCACCCTGTTTGAGGATGGCATCGATGTGAGTGGGATCGTCGAGAAGGCGGCGCATCTCGTTGTTGACTGGAGCCAGCACATTGACGGCAAGCTCGACGAGAGCCGGCTTGAAGGCCGAGAACTGCTGTCCGCCGAACTCTAAAAGAACCTCCGCTTTCGTCTTGTCAGACAGTGCCGCATAGATACCAACGAGGTTTTCGGCCTCCGGGCGGCCCTTCAGGCCTTCCACTTCGCTCGGCAGTGCATCCGGGTCCGTCTTCGCCTTCTTGATCTTTCTCGAAATGGCGTCCACATCGTCCATGAGGTTGATGCGCGACAGATCCGACGGATCGGACTTCGACATCTTCTTGGTGCCGTCCTTCAACGACATCACCCGCGGTGCCGGACCGCCGATCAGCGGCTCCACCATCGGGAAATAGGCATGCACCGGCTCATTGCCCACGGTGATGTCGAGCCCGAGACCGGCGTTGCGGATATGGTCACCGAAATCGATGTTGAATTTCTGGGCGATGTCTCGGGCCAGTTCCAGATGCTGCTTCTGGTCGTCGCCGACAGGAACGTGGGTCGCGCGGTAGACGAGAATGTCCGCAGCCATCAGGCTCGGATAAGCAAGCAGCCCAAGCGATACCTGCTCGGCATTCTTGCCGGACTTGTCCTTGAACTGCGTCATGCGCTCCATCCAGCCGATACGCGCCACGCAATTGAAGATCCAGGCGAGTTCAGCGTGCTGCGGCACAGCCGACTGGTTGAAGACGATATGCTTCACCGGATCGATGCCTGCGGCAATGAAGGCGGCAGCGATCGAGCGGGTCTGCGCCTTCAGGTCCGAATGAACGAGCTGGGCGGTGATGGCGTGCATGTCGACGACGCAATAGATGCAGTCGTTATCTTCCTGCAACGCCACGAATTTGCGGATGGCCCCGAGATAATTGCCGAGATGCAGATTGCCGGTCGGCTGGACGCCCGAGAAAACCAGCGGCTTGAATGCGTTCATTGTCGTCCTCGAAAAGGCTTGTGGAGGGCCCCGCCCCGTGGTTGGAATTGCACGCGCGCTTATGCACCTACAGCCCCTCGCAATCAAGCGGTTTCAGGGCGCGTCAGCCGCGCGGCTGAAGAAGATCCCAGTGATTTCCATAAGGGTCCGCAAAGACCGCGACAGAGCCATAAACCTCATGGCGCGGTTCTTCCAGAAAGCGCACGCCGCGCGCAAGCATCGTCTCGTAGTCACGACCGAAATCGTCGGTATGCAGGAAAAACCCGACACGGCCGCCGGTCTGGTTGCCGATGGCAAGACGCTGCGCTTCGCCATCCGCCTCGGCAAGCAAGAGGGCACAGCCATCGGTCCCTTGAGGCTTCACCACCAGCCAGCGTTTGCCGTCATCAAGAGGTTGGTCGGAAAGGCAATCAAACCCCAGAACCTCGCAATAAAACGTCTTTGCCCGGTCATAATCGTCAACCACGAGTGTGATGAGGGCGATGCGACGGTTTTCTGCAAAGGACATCAGCTTGTCTCCGTCTGGGCATTCTTGTTGCGGCGCTTTTTGATGGCTCTCTTGACCATGCCGAGATCGGCACCACCCGAAACGAAAGCCAGCACGAAATAAACGAGCATGGCGGAGAGCACGAGGCCCATGATGGTTCCGGCCCGGACGAAAATGGAGGAGGCGGAGGACAGCTCGAAGCTGAGATAGGTCAGCGCATAGTGAACGAAGCCCGCCATAAGGGCGGCGGCCAGCAGCAAGCGCGGAATGCGGGTAAGGAGCGGAATGTCCACATGCCAGTGACCCCGCCACAACAGCATGCCGAACAGCAGGGCGGCATTGACCCAGCCGGCGGTGATCTCGGCAATGGCGATGCCAGGACCTCCGAGACGCGGAAACAACGTCAGCGCCAGAGAGACGTTCACAACCACGGAAATCGCCGCGAAGATCATCGGGGTGCGGGTGTCCTCGCGGGCAAAAAAGCCGGGAATGAACGCCTTTATCAGCACGAAAGCCGGCAGGCCGAGGCCATAAATACCGAGGATCTGCGCGACGGTGACGGTGGCCGAAGGCGCGAAATTGCCGCGCTCGTACAGAAAGCGCACGATGGGTTCCGCCATGACGAGAAGGGCAGCGGCGGCGGGCAATGTCAAAAACAGCACGAATTCGACCGAGCGGTTTTGCAGGCTTCCCGCCTCGACCATATGTCCGCCACGCAAAGCCCGCGCCAGCTCCGGCAAAAGCACGGTGGCAACGGCGATGCCGACGACACCGAGCGGCAGCTGGTAAATCCGGTCGGCATAGGCAAGCGAGGAGATCACCCCCTCACCGGCAGACGCGATATTGGTGTTGATCAGGAGATTGATCTGGGTGATGCCGCCGGTGATCGCGGCCGGCAAAGCAAGGACCAGCAGGCGCTGGACATTCTTCGTCAGCCGGGGTCTGCGGAAACCGATCCGCATGCCGGCATTGCGCACGGCGATCCAGACGATGCCAAGCTGCACCACACCCGCCGCCATCACACCCCAGGACAGGGCATAACCCACCTGAAGCGGGTCGTAATGCTTCCACCAGGCCAGCATCAGAACACCAATCAGAATGATGTTCAGGAAGACCGGCGCAATCGCGGCAGCGAAATAACGGTGCAGCGAATTCAGCATGCCGCCCATCATCGCCGCCAGCGACATGCAGGCGAGATAGGGAAACATGATGGTTGCGAGACGGACGGTGTTGTCGAATTTCACCGGGTCTTCCAGAAAGCCCGGCGCAATAACGGTGCGCACGATGAACGGCATCGACAGTTCCATCAGGATCGTCAAAGCCAGAAGCACGGTGAACAGAACGCCGAAAACTTCTTCGGAAAAGCGCCTTGCGCCCTCCATGCCGTTCGCCTCGATTTCCTTGGCAAAAAGCGGCACGAAGGCCGAGTTGAACGCGCCTTCGGCAAAAAGGCGCCGGAAGGTGTTCGGGAACCGGAAGGCAGCATTGAAGGCATCGGCGACCGGGCCGGTACCGACGGCTGCGGCCATCAGCGTCTCGCGGAGGAAACCGAAGATACGGCTTCCGAGCGTGGCCGTGCCGACCGTGGCGAACTTTCCGATCAAGCTCATGGGAATTTCAAGCCTTTGCCGTGCGCGTGGCCGGCAGCGCCGCCACATCGGGATGGGCGATGATGCCGTTTGGCATGCGATCGCGCAATTCGTCTTCCTGCTCGCTCATCACGGCCTTCAGACGCGTGGCAATGCTGGCCTGCCGGTTGTCATTGGTGACCTTCTGGCCGAAGAGATCCGTCACGTAGAATGTGTCGATGACCTTCTCGCCAAAGGTGGTGATGCGTGCGGAATGAATATCCAGCGACAGATCGGCAATGACAGCCGTCATATCCGCCAGAAGCCCCGGCCGGTCGAGGCACTCGACCTCGATAACGGTGAACTTGTTCGAAAGCCCATTGGAAATGATGACGGAGGGCGGAATGGTGAAGGCGCTTTTCTTCCTCCGGCTCTTGGTGCGGGTGGCAATCATTTCCGGCAGGCGCTGACGACCGGACAGAACCTCTTCGATCAGCTTGCCGACATTGTTGCCGCGCCGCGTCTCGTCTTCGTCGATCGGAAATTCGCGGTTGATCAGGATCGTATCGAGCGCCCGCCCATCGGATGTGGTGAAGATTTGCGCGTCGGCAATGTTGGCGCCGGCCGCAGCGCAGGCGCCGGTAATGATCGACAGCAGGCGCGGATGGTCGGGCGCCAGCACGGTGATTTCGGTGATGGCGTGGAAGGAATGTGTGCGCACCATGGTCGACAGCGCCTTTTCCTGCTTGTCGGCCTCGCGGATGAAGCGGGTGTGACGCACCTGATCTTCCAGCGCCACCGTCAGCAGATAGGGCTCATAGTGCAGCTTGGTGTATTTGCGCCGTGCCTTGTGGCCCCAGTCTTCCAGCGCGTCGTAAAGCGCCTGACGGGCAATATGCGCCCTTTCCTTGCGTGAGACTTCCGAAAAGCCACCGGAGAGAAGCAGCTCGGTCTCGTAATAAAGCGAGCGGAGCAACTGACCCTTCCAGCCGTTCCAGACACCCGGACCGACCGCGCGGATATCGCAGACCGTCAGGATAAGCAGCATCTTCAGCCGCTCCATGGATTGCACCTTGTCGGCGAAATCGGTGATGGTCTTGCGGTCGTGGAGGTCGCGCGTCTGGGCGACCATGGACATCAGAAGATGCTGCTCGATCAGCCAGACCACCATTTCGGTCTGCTTGCCGGTCAGCCGGAAACGCTGGCAAAGCTTGCGGGCCACCCGCGCGCCGGCAATCGAGTGGTCCTCCTGCCGGCCCTTGGCCACATCGTGCAGCAGAACGGCCACATAAAGTGCCTCACGCTCCTCAACACCCGGCATCAGCTGGTTGGCAAGCGGATGGGCATCCACAGCCGTCCCCTTGTCCACCTCCGACAGTACGCCGACCGAGCGGATCAGATGTTCGTCCACCGTATAGTGATGATACATGTTGAACTGCATCATCGCGACGATCTTGCCGAATTCGGGAATGAACTTGCCGAGGACGCCAGCCTCGTTCATGCGCCGCAAGGTGAGCGCCGGATCACGCCTCGAGGTGAGGATCGCCAGAAACAGCCGGTTCGCCTCCTCGTTCTCGCGAAGCCCGTCATTGATCAGCGACAGCGACCGGGTAACGACACGCAGCGCATCCGGGTGAAGTTCGAGATTGTTGATATCGGCGATATGAAAGAGCCGGATCAGATTGACCGGATCGTTTTTGAACACGTCCGGCTTGGCCAGCGCGATGCGTCCGCGATCCTCGACGAATTCAACAGAACCGGGAATTTTGCGGACGCGGTGGGCAAAGCGGCTGAGAACACCCGACAGGCCCGGCACGTCCTTTGCCTGCCTGTCCTCCAGTGCGGCGCAGACGATGCGGGTCAGGTCACCCACGTCCTTCGCCACCAGGAAGTAATGCTTCATGAAACGTTCGACGGCGGAAAGCCCGGGGCGTGGCTGATAGCCCAGCGCATCGGCGATCTCGCGCTGAATGTCGAAGGAAAGGCGCTCTTCCGCCTTGTTGGTGATGAAATGCATCTGGCAACGGACGGCCCAGAGAAAATCATCGGCCTTTTCGAACAGCCTGAGTTCGCGCTTAGACAGGACGCCAAGCTTGACGAGATCGGCTGTATCGCGGACATGGTAATAATATTTGGCGATCCAGAACAGCGTGTGCAGGTCGCGCAGGCCGCCCTTGCCTTCCTTGACGTTCGGCTCCACCAGATAGCGCGTATCGCCCGCCTTGCGGTGGCGCTGGTCACGCTCGGCCAGCTTGGCGGCGATGAATTCCGGCCCGGTGCCGGTGACAACTTCCGACTCGAAACGTTTTTCGAGATCATCGGTCAGGGATTTTTTACCGCAGATTGCCCGCACTTCCAGAATGGCGGTGCGGATAGTCATATCGGATTTCGACAGGCGGACGCACTCATCCACCGTGCGCGTGGCGTGGCCGACCTTGAAGCCGAGATCCCAGAGCAGATAAAGCACGAACTCCACGGCCTTGTGCATATCCGGCGTGTTCTTGGCCGGCAGCAGGAACAGAAGGTCGATATCCGATCCCGGCGCCAGCGTGCCGCGACCGTAACCGCCCACCGCTGCAACGGCGATTTGCGGCGCGTCTTTCGGATAGACATAGTGGCAGGCGAGATCATAGAGGATTTCGATCAGCCGGTCCTGGAGCCAGGAGATACGTCGGGCGCAATCGATGCCGCTGCCGTCGGATTTCAGCAGTTCGCGAGCCTTTTCCCGGCCTTCCGTGCTGGCCTTGCGAAAGATCGGCAGCAGGTCTGACCTGACATCGGCGATGCGCTTGCCGTCGTTCTTGAAGATGATGTCGCATTCGCGCTTCAGCGCCGAAACATCGAGAATTTCGGAAAAATCCAGGTCCTTGATGGCCATTTATGCCGTTATCCATGTCCTGTGGGAAAGCCACCGCTTGCGATGGGATTGTCCTATAGCGAGTTTCAAAGGCGATGGACAGGCAGTCTATCCTCTTAAGCCTTGCCAAGTTCTTTCTTTAACGCATAGAGCGCGTCCAATGCCTCACGCGGCGTCATTTCGTCCGGGTTGAACCCCTTCAAAGCTTCTTCCACCTTCGATGGTCCAGCCTTGCGGGTTTCCTCACGGCGAACCGCGATCTGGAATAGTGGCAGATCGTCGATCAGCTGACTGGCCGGGTTCTTTCGATCGGCATCTTCGAGCTTCGTCAGCACCTCACGGGCGCGCTCCACCACCGATGCCGGAAGTCCGGCGAGCCTTGCCACCTGAATACCGTAGGAACGATCTGCAGCACCCGGTCCGACCTCGTGCAGGAAGATGACGTCACCCTCCCATTCCTTCACCCGCATCGTGGCATTGGAAAGGCGACCAAGTTTTTCCGACAGCACCGTCAGTTCGTGGAAATGCGTGGCGAAGAGGCCACGGCAACGATTGACCTCGTGCAGATGCTCGACCGCCGCCCAGGCGATCGAAAGGCCGTCGAAGGTTGCCGTGCCACGGCCGATCTCATCCAGAATGACAAGCGAGCGATCCGTCGCCTGATTGAGGATGGCGGCCGTTTCCACCATTTCCACCATGAAGGTCGAGCGGCCACGCGCCAGATCGTCGGACGCGCCGACGCGGGAAAACAACCGGTCTACGATGCCGATATGGGCGGCTTCTGCCGGAACGAAGGAGCCGATCTGCGCGAGGATGGCGATGAGCGCATTCTGACGCAGGAAAGTCGATTTACCGCCCATGTTCGGGCCGGTGAGCAGCCAGATCGCACCATTTTTGCCGCCCTCAGCAGCCGACAGATCGCAATTATTGGCGATGAACGGCCCGGCGGACTGGCGCCGCAGCGCCTGTTCCACAACCGGGTGGCGCCCGCCTGTGATCGCAAAGGTCATGGAGGCATCGACGATCGGGCGGCAATAGGCCTGTTCCGTCGCCAGATAAGCAAGGCTCGAGGCAACGTCGATAATTGCAAGTGCCGCCGCGCCGGCCTTGATTGCTTCAGCCTGGTGCACCACGGCCTCAACCATGCGTGCGAAGGCCTCCAGCTCCATGGTCAGAGCCTCAGCCGCGGCATTGGCGATGCGGCTTTCGAGATCGGCAAGCTCGGTGGTGGTGAAGCGCATGGCGCCGGCCATGGTCTGGCGGTGAATGAAGCGCGCCTTCGCCTCATCCGTCGCCATCATGACATCGGCGTTGCCCGCCGTTACCTCGATGAAATAACCAAGCACGTTGTTATGCTTGATCTTGAGCGATTTGATGCCGGTTTCCTCGGCATATTGCAGCTGCAGCCCGGCGATTACCCGGCGCGACTGGTCACGCAATGCGCGCACGTCGTCGAGTTCTGGACTGGCGCCCTCACGCAGAAAACCGCCATCACGCTTCAAAAGCGGCAGATCGTCGGCCAGCATCGAGCCAAGCATGGCTTCCAGCCCGCCCGGCAAAGCCTTCAGATCCGCAAGTGCGGCAGCAAGCTCCTCCGGCAATAGTCCCTGATCGAGAATGGCGGCAATTCTCTCGGCCGACGCCAGGCCCTGCCTGATCGCCCCGAGATCGCGCGGGCCACCGCGCTCAAGCGCAAGACGGGAGAGCGCGCGCGGCATATCGGCAACCTGTTTCAATGCGTCGCGCAGGCTATCGCAAAGGGATACGTCATCAATGAGATAGGCGACCGCATCGAGACGGGCATTAACCCTTTCCGGATCGGTCAAGGGAGACATCAGCCGCTCGGCCAGAAGCCGCGCACCGCCGCCCGTGACCGTGCGGTTGAGGGCATGCAGGAGCGATCCGTCCCTTTCGCCCGAGAGCGTCTTCACCAACTCCAGATTGGCGCGGGTCGCGGGATCGATGAACAGCGTGGAGGCAGCGCTTTCGCGTTCCGGCGCACCAAGCGGCGGGCGCTCGGCAATCTGGGTCTTTTCAACATAGGCAACCGCGGCAGCGGCAGCGGCCATCTCCACGCGCGAAAATGTGCCGAAACCATCGAGGGTCGAGACGTTGAAGTAACGCGCGATCCGCCCTTCCGCCGTAGCGCTGTCGAACAGAATGGCCGGCTGCGGCACGGCGACACGGCCAAGCATATCGAAAACCGGTCGCAGCTCTTCGTCATGGAACAGACTGTCGGCAACGATCAGCTCACGTGGATCGATGCGCCAGATATCAGCGAGGAGCCGCGTCAGCGTGGTTTCCGCCAAGCGGAAGACGCCGGTGGAAATATCAATCCAGGCAAGCGCAAACTGTGCCTCCGCACTGCCGCGAATACGAGCGAGCGCCATAAGATAGTTGGATTCCGTCGGCGACAGCAGCTTTTCTTCGGTGAGCGTGCCGGGCGTGACAAGCCGCACCACATCGCGTTTTACCACGGATTTCGATCCGCGCTTCTTCGCCTCGGCCGGGTCCTCCACCTGCTCGCAGACGGCGACGCGATAACCGCGCAGGATGAGCTTCTGGAGATAATCATCGGCGGCGTGAACGGGAACGCCGCACATGGGAATATCCTGCCCCATATGCTGGCCGCGTTTCGTCAGCGTGATGCCGAGCGACCGCGAGGCTTCCACCGCATCGTCAAAGAACAATTCGTAAAAATCGCCCATGCGGTAAAACAGCAGCGAACCGGGGTTGTTCGCCTTGATCTCGATATATTGCTCCATCATGGGAGTGGCCGTAGCGCGGCTCTCTTCCGAGATCAGGGAAGCGGTGGTCAAAACGTCCGTCAATGGCTTGCCGATGTCATATCGTGTTGCGGAAAGGGAGCGCCGACACTAGCGGCAATGGCCGCACCAAGACAACACACACGGCACCGCTGCCCACAGGAACATCCCGCTTGATCCGAGTTAAAACCGGTTAGCCGTTGATGCGCTCGGTCTCGCCGCCGTAATAGCTGATGTAGCGGCCGGCGATAGAGGAAACCGGCAGGACCACGAGAACATCTGTCGTGTTGAAGGCGTGGTCCACCACGGCGCCGGAGCCGAACATAGCGCCGAGACGCATATAGCCCTTGATCAGCGGCGGCATGGCGTTCAGCGCTTTGCGGGCGTTCAGCGCCTCAGCCGGTACCAGGTCCATCTCGTGATAAAGCTCGGGAAGAGCGGAAGCCGCCCACTCGCCCTTTGCAACGCAATTGTGATGCAGGAAGGACAGAGCAAGCGCGTGGGCTTCCGGCTGCACGCCGGGGAACGAAGCGCAACCGATCATGGCATCCATGCGGTGTTTCACGGCATAGGCCCAGTTGCCCTGCCACAAAAGCTCAACCGTGCGCTTGGTGCGATATTCCGGCAGCACGCAGGAGCGGCCAAGCTCCATGAAGCGCTTGCCCGGATGGCGCGCTACCAGCCCGGCGATGTCGAATTCGCTTGCGGAATAAAAACCGTTATTCGCGAGTGCAGTTTCCTGACGTAACAGACGGTAGGTACCGACGATCTGGTCCTCGCTGTCGCCTTCAATCGCCTTGTCGAGCACGAGCAGATGGTCGCAGACACTGTCCCAGGCGTCGATGTCGCGCTTGCGGCGCATGGCGTCTGCGGGAAGGCGCGCCTTCATTTCATCAACGAAAACCCGGTAACGAACGGACTGCGCCGCGTCGATCTCCCGCTCGTTTCTTGCGAGCCGCGTTTCCAGCGAGCCGATACGGCCGAAAAGCCCCTCATTGTCCTGAGCGGTGTCTGGACGAGGATGAATAACAACTTTGTTTTCACAAATGTCGTGACTGTAGATTTCGGCAACCATGGGGAATCGCTCCGCCACCAAAAGATTTTTCCTGTCATAAATCACTAATTGACGACAGAATAGTGACAAAATGCAGCCATTGCGAGTCTCTCAAGTCATGATGGCAGCAGGCGTTTCGCCTCCAGCAAGCGGCGGATTTCCTCGACCAGTCGTCTCGGGTCGGCAGGCTTGGTCAAAACCTTGGCCGCACCGGCATTCAGCAGGATTTCAGCGGTTTCAACGCTCGCATCGCCGCTGAGCACGATGAGCGGAATATTTCTTCCGCCCTTCAGCGTGCCGAGAAGCTCCGGCAGCACCTCAAGCCCCTCGCCGCCCGGCATATTGAGATCGGATATAATGAGGTGCGGCAGGCGGGTTGTGCCCGGCGCCACGGCTTGCTGCAGGGCCTGAAAATCGTCGACACCGCGCACGATGTAACCGCTTTTTTCCAGAACGGCCCGGATGATGCGCGCATTGACGGCGTCGTCCTCGGCCACGAGGATATCGATACCGCTTACCCCCTCCGTCACCCGTGACGAAAACCCCACATCCGGATGGTTGTCGTTGATGGCATCGCGCCGTTCTATGCCGCGCAGACGGCCGCAGAGGACGTCAATCAGGGACTTTTCGCGCAGCGGCCGGATCAACCAGGCGTCGAAGGACGCATGCATGGTCGACGCCCGCTCTTCGGGACTGACCAGCAATGTGCGACGGACATTCTGTTGCGGCCAATCCCTTAGCGCGTCTCTGAACAGAGGCGAAATACGCCTGTCGACAATGATATCGGTGAGATCGGCAGCTGTACCGTGCAGCTTTTCCAAGTCCTCCGGTTCGTGGATAAGAGCGCATTTACCGCCGAAAGCCTCGATCGCCTCCATCGTCACCGTCGCTGCCACGCCCCTCGGCGCGACCAGCAGGACATTGGTATGCTGCAGGCAATGGTGCCGGTCTGGGTCCGGCGTGCCGGTGGACGAACTGCCCGGACGGAATGCCAGCTTGAAGGTGCTGCCCTCACCCTTGCGGCTGAAGACCGTCAGGCTGCCGCCGAATTCCCGGACGATGCGGGCGGAAATCGCGAGCCCAAGCCCTGTTCCCCCACTTTGTTGCGACATCGGGCCTGCCTGTTCGAATTCGCCAAAGATACGGGCCTGTTCCGCTTGGCTCATGCCGGGGCCGGTGTCCTCGACGGTGATATGCAATTCGCCTTCAACCATGCGCGCCCGGATGACGACCCCGCCCACCTGCGTGAATTTGACGGCATTGCCAAGGAGGTTGAACAGAACCTGACGCAGCCTTGCCGGATCGAAATCCAGATAATCGGGCACATCCGGCGTGACGAAGGAGGTGATTTCGATGCCCTTTTCGTGGGCGCGATGCGCCAGCATCTCGACAATGCTCTCGATCAGCCGGCGCAGGTTTTCCGCACGCGGATTGAGTTTGAAACGGCCCGCCTCCATGGTCGAATAATCCAGCAGGTCCTCGACCAACTGTACCAGCGACTGACCGGACTGCTTCATGCCGTCGAGATAATTACGTTGCTCTTCATTGAGCTTCGTCTGCGACAGAAGATGGTTCATGCCGAGCATGCCGGAAAGCGGCAGACGGATCTCGTGGCTAACAGTTGCCAGCAGCCTTGCCTTTTCGGCATCGGCCTTTTCCGCGCGTAACCGGGCGTTTTCCCGCTCGCCGAGTGCCAGCCGCTCCTCGGTGACATCTCTCGCGATGCTGCTGATGAGAAGACGACTGCTTGCCAGATCGCGGGTGACGACATCGTGCCAGGAGAAAATGCGCTGACCGAACGGGGTCGCGATTTCCACGTCATAAGCGTGGGCCTTGTCGCCTGGTCGGAAAGCGATGCCGATTTCCTCACAGCTCAGCCCTTCGGGTGCCGAGCAGCCCGTCACTTCACGAAAAACCGCATTCGCCTCGACGATGCGCCGATCCATATTGCGGATGACGATGATATCGCCCATGGCCTCCTGGATCTCGGCAATCAGCGATCGGTTTTGAGTTTGGCGTAGCCGTACATCCAAATCATCTGCATATAGTTTGCCGGTATACTGGAAGGATTTGCCGAACATGGCGTAGGACAGGAGACCGACCAGCACCGCACCGAAGAAGGATGCCAAGGCGACGGTGACCGCATAAGGCACCGCAAGCGCGATCAAGGCCGCGGAGAAGGCACCCACCGACAATGACGCGGCAACGTATAGCGTGATCGATCTGGCATCTATCCCGTGCCCCGCACCGCCATGGTGAGATGTCGTGTCGACGCGATCCGCCAGCTGCGCCGGGGTGGCGGCGAGGCCATCTGAAACTTTTTCCCGCAGTCTTGCCAGTTCGCTCATGCACAACCGCTACCACGGCAGCGGTTTTGATATGTTTGGCTCAAACGCTAAAATTTTACTTTTTAGCCGCCCGGGCGTGCAGAAACTCATCGAGAATGACGCAACCGGCACCGATTGTTATGAAAGTGTCGGCCAGATTGAAGACCGCGAACGACCATGTATCGGTGTGAAACAGGATGTAGTCGATGACGTGACCGTAGAAAAAGCGGTCAAGAAGATTGCCAGCCGCTCCAGCGATGATGAAGGCGAAGCCAAGATGGGCAAAAGTCCGATCCGCCGCCGTCTTGCGCCAGAGCCACAGAACGAAGACCACGATGACGAGCCGCATGCTGACGATGAACCAGCCGTGCATGTCCGCCAGCATCGAAAACGCCACACCGAGATTATAGGTGCGGTAAAGCGCCAGGAACGGAAGGACCGGCACCATCTCCTGCAACGGCAGATAGGTCTCGACCAGTTGCTTGACGACCTGGTCCAGCACAAGGGCAGCAACGATAAGCGCGAAAGCCGGGCCGAATTTCGAAAACAACGCCGCTTTGGCCATTACTTCACCGGTGCCAGTTCGAGGAGATGTCGCCGCGCCTCGAAAAGCATGACAGCGGTTGCGATGGCGAGATTGAGACTATCGGCACGGCCCTGTTGGGGAATGCGCGCCAGTTGGTCTGCCTTGCCGGCCAGTTCAGGCGGCAGGCCGGATTGTTCGTTGCCCATCAAAAGCACGACGGGCTTTCCGGCGTAATCGATTTTTCGATAGTCCACCGACCCGGCAAGATGGGTGGCAACGACACTGACACTGGCCGATTTTTTCCATGAGAGGAATTCCTCAACCGAGGCGCGGGCAACGGGCGTAGCGAAGACCGAACCCATGGTCGCACGCACCGTTTCCAGCGAAAACGGATCGGTGCAATCGCCGACCAGAATGACACCTGAGGCACCAGCCGCATCCGCCGTGCGGATGATGGTGCCGAGATTGCCGGGATCACGCACCCGATCGAGCGCGATATAGGTCTCGCCTTTTTCCGGACGAATATCCTTCAATGGCTTCCATCTCTGGTCAAAGATGCCAACGACCATCTGCGGATTGTCGCGTCGGGTGATCGAGGCGATGACTTTTTCGCTGACTTCGAGCACCAGCCCGCCGGAAGCGACCGTCTTTACGGCCGCCTGCTCCACCAGCGGCTTGCCCTTGGCCGCCTTGGCGTAAACCAGGGTGCGGATGGTCCAGCCCAGTTCGAGCGCGTCGATAACCAGCTTCAGGCCTTCCGCCATGAAGGTGCCGGTCTCTTCCCTGCCCTTTTTCTGGGTGAGCGCCTTGATATCCTTGATGATGGGATTGGCAAGGCTGGTGACTTCCTTGACCTGGCCAACCCGGCGCGTCGTGTTTTCGCGCATGTCGTTCGTCATTTCGGCTCCCAGCGGCTGAACAGCGATGTGGAAAGCACCCGGCCCGGCGTCTTGCCATCAAGCCCGGCCTCGCGAATGACGAGCTCGCCGGATGCAACGACGCCACCGGCGCCGCGCATGATTTCGCGCATCAATTCATGCATCGAATAGAAGCTGGCCCTGATAGAATAGGCCGTCAGCACCAGACCGAGCGCTTTGGGCGACAGGATTTCCCGGCAGATATCGAGCATCAACGGAAGATGGTCGAACAATTGCCAGATTTCACCATGGGTGCCGCGGCCGAATTTCGGCGGGTCGGTGAGAATGATGTCGTAGGTGCTGCCGCGACGCTCCTCGCGCTGGATGAACTTCATCGCGTCTTCGCAAATCCAGCGGATCGGCGCCTGTTCGAGCCCGGCAAGCGCCTGGTTCTCCTTTGCCCAGCCGATAGCTTTCTTGGAGGCGTCGACATGGGTCACTTCAGCGCCTGCAGCAGCGGCGACCAAAGAAGCGACGCCGGTGTAACCAAACAGGTTCAGGACTTTCAGCGGCCGGTCAGCCGTTTCGACGGCATTTTTCAGCCATTCCCAGTGGACGATCTGCTCCGGGAAGACGCCGACATGCCGGAAGGCCGTGAAACGGCCGAGAAATTCGACGCCGAGCAGCGACAGTGGCCAGGTTTCGCCAAGTGCTGCCTTTGGAAAACGCCAACGGCCCATGCCGTCTTCATCCGTGTCGCCGGTAAAAATGGCGTCGGCATTCTGCCATACGCGGTCGGGAACCGACGGTTGCCAGAGAGCCTGCGCCTCGGGACGGACGACGCGATATTCGCCGTATTGTTCAAGCTTCAGGCCATTGCCGCTGTCGATGAGATGAAAATCACCCGCGCCACTCGATTCCAGAATAACCGGAACCTGTTCTGCGGGACGTTCGCCGGTGCGATGCTTGAGGGGCCGCGCAGGCACCTGCTCAACGGCCGGTACTGGGGCTATCTTTTCCCTCGGCGCAGATTTGGGCGCGCTGCGCACCGCGTCCGGCTCGCGCTTTTTCGGTGCCGCATCCATTCGCCGTGCCGGCTTTGCGGCATGAACCTGTTTTTTCTCGCTCCCGGCACGCACGCGATTGCCCGGCCGGCTGTCTTTTTTCTTCAATGGAAATCTTTCCGCTTCTGCCCGCGTCTTATCGCGCCAGCAAATAGCATTCCAAGCGTCGCTCGACTAGAGCCGCAACGAATGTCGGCACCATCACTTTGCCGGGAGCTGGCCCGCATTCGGAAGCTGCGCGGCTGTTGCCGCTTTGTGCCGGTTCGCCTCGTCATGCCAGCGAACGGCTTCCTTCGCCTCGATCCGGGCGCGCTTGCGATGCTTGCCCTGCGCAAACCATGTGGCGGAAGATCCCAGAAGCACACCGAAAATGACGGCCAGAAACAGGAACACGAAAAACGGCGCGGTGAAGGAAAGTACACCATCCTCCGGCCGGAACGGATTGAGCGCGAGCGTCACGGACTGACGATTGGCCACGCACAGGATGACGAGGATAATCGCCAGCGGAAGCAGGATGATGAGGTTGATGATTTTTTTCGACATCCGACATTACTCCATCGCGGCGTGCATTCCCTCGGCTCCGTTTCCGGGGCGGCGGTGAGAACGATCAATCGTCCTCTTCGTCACCCATACCGGGGTTCAGGCGCTCACGCAGTTCCTTGCCCGTCTTGAAGAAAGGCACCCATTTTTCCTCAACGAAAACCGATTCACCCGTGCGCGGGTTCCGACCGGATCGCGAAGGACGGTTCTTCACCGAAAATGCGCCGAAACCACGAAGCTCGACACGATTTCCCGCTGCCAAGGCATCGGTGATTTCATCCAGCACCGCATTGACGATATTTTCCACGTCACGGTGATAAAGGTGCGGGTTACGCGCAGCAACGATCTGCACCAGTTCAGACTTGATCACGGTTGCCCCCTGAAAGAATTGGATTTTTAATGCGGCTCAACCTGCCAAACGGAAACAAGACCGTCAAGAAACAACTTGTCCGCACCGAGCTGACCGGAGCCCGCAAATGGGATTAAATCGTCATATCCCAGAAGCTTCGCTATTTGCGCAACACTGAAAAGCGAAAAAGGCGAACTGGAAGACGGTGCGCGCCATTCCACGATCGGCAAATCCTTGGCAACACCGCGCGTTTCGAAATAGCCGCGAATTTCCTTTTCGCCGCCAAGCGTGTCGACCAGCTTGTTGGCGAGCGCCTGTCTGCCCGTGAAAATCGATCCGTCCGCCAGTTTCAACACATCCTCGCGCGGCAATTTGCGGCGATCGGCCACAAGATCGACGAACCAGCCGTAGCTGTCCATCACCATGGAACGGATCATCGTCTTCGCCTCTTCGGGCGCCTCGTGGAACGGCGAAGGCTCCGCCTTCATCGGAGAGGACTTTATTTCCTGCAGCGAGACGCCGAGCTTATCCATCAGCTGGCCGATCTGAGGATATTGAAAGATCACGCCGATAGAGCCGGTGATCGAGGTTTCGCCAGCGATGATGACGTCGCCTGCAGATGCGATCATATATCCAGCGGAGGCGGCAAGCGTGCGGACATCGGAGACCACCGGCTTCTTTTCCGCAACGCCGCGAATGGCCTTGAAGATGCGCTCGCCGCCATAGGTGGTGCCACCGGGCGATGAAATCGAAACGATCAGCCCTTTGACATTGTCACTCTTGGCAATCTTGTCCAGCCGCTCCAGAAGTTCGGTATTGTCCTGGATCAGCCCGGAGATCTGGACACGGGCAATATGGGGTCTCTCGCTTTGCTGCGGGGTGGCCCATAAAAACCGGTAGAGGCCGAAAATGCCGGCGACAAACAGAAAAACAGCGGCAATCCGCCAGAAAGTCAGCTTGCGGCGCAATCGTCTGCGATCCGCTATCGCCATATTATCCATCGAAAACCCCTGCCTTCCGGCATTTGAAGCGTAATGTAAGTGTCATGGCCATATGGTTCTTCTAGCGCGAAGCCGCAAGGAAACAATAAGGAAACCAGAATTACGATTAAATTCGCATTTCCCTTGCACCTTTCCAGACAAAAACCATATTGGCAGGACACAGCACTCATGCCAAAGACATCAAGATAAACATATAAGCTTCAGTTGCGCGCCAAAGTGGCGCCCAGGAAGTTTTCCGGACCCACTCTTATGCTCGAAAGACTCCGCCAACCCGCGCCAGCGTTTCCGCTGCCCAATGACCAGAACGGCGCTTACGAGCGCGCGCTGAGGCATTCCGCGCGCGTGAAGCGGCTGAAAATCATTCTGCCGCTCGGTGCGGCGATCATCTCGTTTGCCTTCGTCGCCGTTTCGCTCATTCGCACCTGGGCGCCCGAAGAGGTTTCGCTTGAAAGCGCAAGGATCGAAGACGGCAAGATCGTGATGGAAAAGCCGGCCGTTGCGGGCCGCAACGAGAAGGGGATCGACTACTCCATGAACGCAGACCGTGCGTTGCAGGATATCGCCAACCCCAACCTCATGACGCTCGAAAGGGTTCTGGCCGCGGTGCCTGTGAACGACAGCGTCGCCCAGGTGATCGCCAAGGAAGGCATTTTCGACCGGGCCACCAACACGCTGAAGATGACCGCCCCTTTTGACATCAATCTCAGCAATGGCATACAAGCGAAGTTCCAATCTGCGGATGTCGATCTGAAGGCTGGAAAAATGAGCAGCAAAGAGCCAGTTTCGATCAAAACAAACGACGGCGCCATTGTTGCGCAATCGATTGATATCGCGGATAATGGCAAAACTATTACATTTTCGGGGCAGGTACGCGCACGTATCGCTGCATCCAATATCAAGAATGAAGGCAAGTGAGAGCCCGGTCCAGATGATGCAAATTTCCCGTCCCGTTTCCCTTGGCAAATCCGCAGGCGTTACAGCCGCAGCTTTTGCTTTTTCCTGTCTTGCAACCGTGGCTTTCGCTCAGAACACCACCAGCAACATGACAGGCGTCAAGCTCTCCGGCGACCAGCCGATCGCTATCGAAAGCGATCAGCTCGAAATTCGGGACCAAGAGCGCAAGGCCTATTTCACCGGTAACGTGAAAGTTGTGCAGGGCACCACCACCCTTCAGGCCGGCAAGATGACGGTCAATTACAAGGGTGAAGGTTCCTCGCTCACCAGCGGTGACGCCAACATCGAGAAAATCTTCGTCGACAATAACGTCTACCTGACGTCCGAGACGCAGAAGGCAACGGCCGATCACGGCGAATTCGACATGGCGGCGCAGACCTTCATTCTGACCGGCAAGCAGGTTGTGCTGTCCGAGGGCGCGAATGTGTTCACCGGCTGCAAGCTCACTGTTCTGATGAATTCGGGGCAGGCAAAGCTTGAAAGCTGCGGCGGCCCTGTCCGGATCATGCTCGATCCGAAATCGCAGCAGAAGAAACAGTAGTCTCACCTCGTGAAGATAGCCTCGATCTCAAAAATATTTGGCGGTGGGCGCGACCGACCTGTGGACGCTGCGTCGCAGGCCGACAAGGCTCGCTATGACGGCACCCTGATCGCGCATGGTCTGACGAAGACCTATAATACACGGCGCGTCGTCAACGGCGTCTCGCTGGTCGTACGCCGTGGTGAAGCCGTGGGTCTGCTTGGCCCGAACGGCGCGGGCAAAACCACCTGTTTCTACATGATCACGGGCCTTGTACCCGTCGATAGCGGCAAGATCGCCATCAACGGCAACGACGTCACTACCATGCCGATGTACAGGCGTGCCCGCCTCGGTGTCGGCTATCTGCCACAGGAAGCCTCCATTTTCCGCGGACTGACAGTCGAGGAAAACATCCGCGCCGTGCTGGAAGTGCACGAACCTGACAGCGCCAAGCGCAGCCGCAAGCTCGATGAGTTGCTGGAAGAGTTCCACATTGCGCAGCTGCGCAAATCGCCCGCTGTCGCGCTGTCGGGCGGCGAACGTCGCCGTCTGGAAATCGCCCGTGCTCTGGCGACCGACCCGACCTTCATGCTTCTGGACGAACCTTTTGCCGGCGTCGATCCGATCTCCGTCAGCGACATTCAGAACCTTGTCAGACATTTGACCGCGCGCGGGATCGGCGTTCTCATCACTGACCACAATGTCCGCGAAACGCTCGGCCTCATTGACCGCGCCTATATCATCCATGCCGGTGAGGTTCTCACCCATGGCCGTGCAGACGATATCGTCAACAATCCGGATGTGCGCCGGCTCTATCTCGGCAATAATTTTAGCCTTTAAGCTCCCGGGCGCGAAAGATTCTTCATCGCGCCCCGCAGTGACGCTTGACCAAACATAATAAAAAAGCAATTTTTGGGCCAAGTTTCGTTGCCTGCGCAAAATTTATGAAATTTGTGGCGACGAAGAAGCTGTAAGGGGAGTTTCGCGTCCGCCATGGCATTATCTGCCAGCCTTTTGCTGCGTCAAAACCAGTCTCTCGTGATGACACCGCAACTGATGCAGTCCATCCAGCTGCTTCAGATGACGCATTTCGAACTGACGCAGTTCATCGCGCAGGAGGTGGAGCGCAATCCTTTGCTTGAAATTGCGGCAAACGACGGCGATTTGAGCAGCGATAGCCCTGTTGATGCGGAGAATTTCGGCGATGCCGACAGCGAAGGGTCCGACAAGTCCGCGCCGGTAACGGCCGACAGCGACGACTGGTACGGCGATCGCGCGGCGAATCTCGGCGAACAGCTCGACACCAGCTTCGAAAATGTCTTTCCTGACGATACCGAACCCAGAAAGCCCGACGCACCCGAACTTGCGGGGCAGTGGAAATCCATGCCCGGGCAGGAGTCAGGCGAGAGTTACGATCTCGACGACTTCGTTGCCGCGAAACAGACCCTCAGCGACCATCTCAATCAGCAATTGCCTCTCGCCATATCCTCTGTGGAAGACAGGATGATTGCCGATGCGCTGATCGGCCAGCTCGACGAGACCGGATATATCGCCGTAGATGCCGTCGAAGACGTCGCTGAACGGCTGGGGGCGGCGCCTTCGGCAGTGGAGCGCATTCTGGAGACGCTTCAGGGCTTTGATCCTCCCGGCGTGTTTTCCCGCTCGCTGAGCGAATGTCTGGCGATCCAGCTTGCCCAGAAGGACAGGCTTGATCCGGCAATGCGGGCTTTTATCGACAATCTGGAGCTTCTGGCGAAACGGGATTTCGCTTCTCTAAAAAAACTCTGCGGCGTGGATGAGGAAGACCTTCTCGACATGCTGGCGGAAATCCGCACGCTCAATCCGCGTCCGGGCGCTGGTTACGATTCGACCGTTTCCGAGACAATCGTTCCTGATATCATCATTCGCCCCTCCTCTGCCGGCGGCTGGCTTGTGGAAATCAACCCCGAGACCCTACCGCGCGTGCTCATCAACCAGACCTATTTCGCAGAGGTTTCAAGGCACAAGTCGCGCGAGGGAGAGGATCAGGATTTCCTTTCCGAATGCATGCAGACGGCCCATTGGCTGACCCGCAGCCTCGACCAGCGCGCCAGAACGATCATGAAGGTGGCGACCGAAATTGTGCGCCAGCAGGACGCCTTTCTCGTCAATGGCGTGGACCACCTTCGCCCGCTGAACCTCAAGACGGTGGCCGACGCCATCAAGATGCACGAATCCACCGTCAGCCGGGTGACGTCGAAAAAATATATGCTGACGCCGCGCGGCCTGTTCGAGCTGAAGTATTTCTTCAGTGTTTCCATCAGCTCGGTGGAAGGCGGTGACAGCCATTCTGCAGAAGCGGTGCGTCACCGCATCAAGGCGATGATCGCGCAGGAGGCCGCCGACGCAGTGCTTTCCGATGACGATATCGTCGATAATCTGAAAAAGAGCGGTATCGATCTTGCCCGCCGCACGGTGGCCAAATATCGCGAGGCGATGAACATCCCATCCTCCGTTCAGAGACGGCGCGAGAAGAAGGCCCTGGCCAGACTGTCGGCGTTCTGAGCGGTGGCGCTGGTCACGTTTTCAGGGCTTTCCAGCCGCACCATTGACTCTTGCTACGGCAAGGGCTAGAAGCCCGCCGCACACGTAAGCAAGGTCATTTGTAACGGATTCATCTCCACCGTCCATGGGCGTAAAATTCGAATGGGGGCTTTTAAAGGCCTTCGAAACGCTTGGATGCGCGCGCGGCTTGACGTAAGCTGGTACTCGCAAATCACTACAAAAAGGAAATTTTCCATGAGTGTGCGTGTATCTGGTAAACATATGGAGATCGGCGAATCTTTCCGGCAGCGGATTGAGGACAATATAGGTCTGGCAGTTACCAAATACTTCGATGGGGGGTATTCAGGCCAAGTGACCGTAGAGAAGTCCGGATCGCGTTTTGCAGCCGATTGCAAACTGCATCTCGATACGGGTGTTGTATTGCATGCGGCGGGTCAGGCAAATGATCCGCAAGCGAGTTTCGATGCCGCCGCCGAGCGTATCGAGAAGCGCCTGCGTCGCTACAAACGGAAGCTGAAGGACCATCACCACAATGGTTCCGCGGCGAACGGCGCGATGTCGGAAATCGCCTATACGGTAATGGATGCTGTCCCCGATGAGGACCACGAGGTTCCGGAAGACTACGCACCCACGATCGTTGCGGAAAGTTCGAAACAGATAAAGACGATGTCCGTCGCCAGCGCCGTGATGGCGCTCGACATGACGGACGAACCGGTTCTGCTGTTCCGCAGCCCCGGCAAGGAATATCTCAACATCGTCTACCGACGACATGACGGCAATATTGGCTGGATCGACGCGGAAACGATCAAGAGCTGAACAGTCTGACAAGACATGGGAGGCAGAGCGCGAAAGCGTATCTGCCTCCTGCATCGTCTCGATGGCATGAAGGAAAAAGAGAATGGCGTTGGCAGATTTGCTGCAACAAGATGCGATTATTCCCGCCCTCAAGGTGAATTCCAA
The DNA here is from genome assembly GCF_053521725.1 of Agrobacterium sp. CG160-95. NCBI lineage: Bacteria > Pseudomonadati > Pseudomonadota > Alphaproteobacteria > Hyphomicrobiales > Rhizobiaceae > Agrobacterium > Agrobacterium sp. CG160-95. Next base: position 1,094,973 of record NZ_JBNWDU010000001.1, read on the forward strand.
AAAGCAATTGCTTCAGGAGCTGGCCGCAAAGGCAGCCAGAATTACCGGAGTCTCGGAACGGGAAGTTTTCGACGTCATCCTCCAGCGTGAGAAACTCGGCTCCACCGGTGTGGGGCACGGCATTGCCATTCCGCATGGCAAGCTGAGCAGCATCCATCAGATCACCGGCGTCTTCGCACGTCTTGAAACACCTGTTGATTTCGAGGCGCTGGATGACCAGCCGGTCGATCTGGTTTTCCTGCTGCTTGCACCCGAAGGCGCCGGCGCGGATCATCTGAAGGCGCTGTCGAGAATTGCCCGTGCTTTACGCGACCCCGAGCTGGTGGCCAAGCTGCGCGCCACCGATTCCGACACGGCAATTTACGCCTTCCTCAATCAGGAGCAGGCGACCGCTGCCTGATCAAAGGCTGCCGACGGTCCTTTCCATGGACAAAAAAACGCGCCCTTGAGGCGCGTTTTTTATTGGAGCATTTCAAACAAAAGCGCGTCCCGGTTTTATATCCGGACGCGCTTTAGATGAGGGAATGCCTCACGCATCCTTCTCGTTGACGGAGGCGGTGCCCGGCTCGGGCGCTGCGGCGGTCTCCACCTTCGGGCCACCCTTTGAGACGCCAACCATGGCGGGGCGCAGCACCCGGTCACCGATGGTGAAACCGGCCTGAACCACCTGCAGTACCGTGTTGTTCGGAACTGCCGTGTTCGGAATTTCGAACATCGCCTGGTGGAAATTCGGATCGAATTTCTGGCCTTCCGCATCGATCTTTTTGACGCCATGGCGCTCCAGCGTCGAGAGCATCGAGCGCTCCGTCATCTCGACACCTTCGATCAGGCCGTTGAGACCGGCTTCGCCATTGGTCTTGAGTTCGTCCGGAATGGCTTCAAGAGCGCGGCGAAGATTGTCGGAAACGGCAAGCATGTCGCGCGCGAAAGCGGCGAGAGAATAGGCCTTCGCATCCTTGACTTCGCGTTCGGTGCGGCGACGAAGATTGTCCATTTCTGCTGCAAGACGCAGGAACTTGTCGCGCAGATCGGCATTTTCGGCCCTGAGCAGTTCGATCGGATCGGGCTCGGCAGCTTCCGCCGTCTCTTCCCCTGTAAATGCGGGTTCGACAAACTCTTCGGCGACGTCCGCGTCAGGTCCGGGCTTTTTCGTATCGTCGGTCATGACGTTCTCCAGATTTGAATATTGTTGGTTGCGCCCGATATCGAGGTTTGAAGGGCAAAAATCAAGGCTTGCGGCGAAAAGCTTGCCGCATTCTCTAACCTTGCGGGCTTGTCCTATCTCTGCTTTCGGGAAAGGCGGGCCATAATTTGTGCGGTGTAGTCCACCATAGGCACGATACGGGCGTAATTGAGCCTCGTGGGACCGATGACGCCGACGGCACCCACAACGCGATTTTCCTCATCACGATAAGGTGCCACGATCAATGACGAGCCTGACAGCGAGAAGAGCTTGTTTTCCGAGCCGATGAAAATCCTGACGCCTGAGCCACTTTCTGCAAGGTTGAGGATCTCGATGAGGTTTTCCTTGCGTTCCAGATCGTCGAACAGCAGGCGCACACGATCGATATCTTCCTCACCGGCCAGACCTTCCAGCAGGTTGGAGCGTCCGCGGACGATGAGGCGGCCGAGCTTGCCCTCTTCATTGTCGCCCGCCCATATGGCGAGACCACGTTCAATGAGGTCCTGCGCGAGCGTGCCGAGTTCCGACTGCAATTCGGCACGCTGCGTCTGAAACTGGCCCCGCAGTTCCTGCAGCGTCTGCCCGGAAAGATGGGCATTGATGAAATTTGCCGCCTCTGTCAATTGCGATGACGAAATGCCGACCGGCAATTCGATGATACGGTTTTCGACCTGATTGTGGTCCCCTACCAGCACGGCAAGCGCCTTGGTGGGCTCCAGCCGGATGAATTCAACGTGCTTGAGAATGACGTCGCTCTTGGCCGTCAGCACCAGGCCGGCACCGCGCGACATGCCTGAAAGCATGCGGCTTGCCTCCGTCAGCAACCCTTCCAGCGATTGCTCGTGGCCGGCGACCGGACCGATCTGGCGGTCGATACTGGCTCTCTCATCGGCGGGCAGATCGCCCACCTGCATGAATGCGTCCACGAAGAAGCGTAGCCCCGTCTGGGTGGGCAGGCGACCGGCGCTGATATGCGGCGAATAGATGAGACCCAGTTCCTCGAGGTCGCTCATGACGTTGCGAACGGAGGCCGGTGAAAGCGACATCGGCAACAGCCGCGACAGGCTGCGCGACCCCAAGGGTTCGCCGGTGTCGAGATAGCCTTCGACGATGCGCCGGAAAATCTCCCGCGACCGTTCATCCAGCAACGATGCCTGATCTTTTGAAAGCGGTGCGGAAAAGCCCATATCATCCGTTCTTTATCGTCAAAACTCTGTCCGTACCAATATAATGCGTTGCACCGCTGCGGCAAAATGGAAATTGGCTTTGCAAAACCCCGGGGCGCGCCTTAGAAGGCAGGAACCAACATGGAGAGTGGATCATATGCGGCCTTCAGGCAGAAAAACCGATCAGATGCGCAAGGTTTCCTTCGAGCGCAATTTCTCGAAACATGCCGAAGGTTCCTGTCTGGTCAAATTTGGTGATACGCATGTGCTCGTCACCGCAAGCCTTGAGGAAAAGACGCCGCCGTGGCTGCGCAACAGCGGCAAGGGCTGGGTCACCGCCGAATACGGCATGCTGCCGCGTTCCACTCATGAGCGGATGAAACGCGAGGCCTCAGCCGGCAAGCAGGGCGGACGCACGCAGGAAATCCAGCGCCTTATCGGCCGCTCGCTGCGCGCAGTGGTCGACCTGCAGGCGCTTGGCGAGCGCCAGATCAGCATCGACTGCGACGTCATTCAGGCCGATGGCGGCACGCGCACGGCTTCCATCACCGGGGCATGGATCGCCCTGCATGATTGCCTGAAGTGGATGGAAACTCGCAACATGATCAAGGTCGAGAAGGTCCTGAAAGACCATATCGCCGCGATCTCCTGCGGCATCTTTGCAAAACAGCCGGTCATCGATCTCGATTATCTCGAGGATTCCTCCGCCGAGACCGATGCGAATTTCGTCATCACCGGCTCCGGCGGCATCGTCGAGGTGCAGGGAACCGCGGAAGGCGCCCCCTTCTCCGAAGAGGAATTCCTGACGCTGCTCGGTCTTGCAAAGGCCGGATGCAGCGAACTGGTCGCCCTTCAGAAGCAGGCAATCGCCTGAGCCGACAGGAAAACGTCATGCGCAAGCTCGATACCAGAACGATCGTTGTCGCCAGCCACAACAAGGGCAAGATCGCCGAAATCGCCGACCTGATCGGGCCTTTCGGCTTTTCAGCCAAATCGGCTGCGGAGCTGAACTTCGTGGAGCCGGACGAGACAGGCACCACCTTTGAGGAAAATGCTGCCATCAAGGCGCTTGCGTCTGCGAAGGCGTCCGGCCTGCCGGCTCTGTCTGACGATTCCGGTCTGGTGATCGATGCGCTGGATGGCGCGCCGGGCGTTTACACCGCCAATTGGGCTGAAACGGCTGACGGTACGCGCGACTTCGCCATGGCCATGCAGAAGGTCGAGGATGCGCTTGCCGAACGCGGTGCAACGAAGCCGGAAGACCGCACGGGCCGCTTCGTCAGCGTGCTGTGCCTTGCCTGGCCGGACGGGCATGTCGAATATTTTCGCGGCGAGGTGGAAGGCACGGTGGCGTGGCCACCGCGCGGAACAAGCGGTTTCGGCTATGACCCCATCTTCAAACCGGAAGGTTACGACACCACATTCGGTGAAATGACCGCAGACGAAAAACACGGCTGGAAGCACGGCGATGCGTTTGCGCTCTCCCACCGTGCCCGCGCGTTCAAAAAATTCGTCGAAACCTGTCTGGAGGCATGAACCCGATGACCGGGGAGCACCAACTTTCTGCCCCCGGCGCGTCGCTTCTGCCGGATACGGGCGATCCCGGTTTCGGGATCTATCTGCACTGGCCCTTCTGTGCGGCCAAATGCCCCTATTGCGATTTCAACAGCCATGTCCGCCACCGCCCGGTGGATCAGGAACGGTTCACTGCGGCGTTCCTCAGCGAAATGGCAAAGATGCGGGCGCTCAGCGGTCCGCGTGTCGTTACCAGCATTTTCATGGGCGGCGGCACACCTTCGCTGATGGACCCGCAGACCGTAGGCGCGCTTCTTGATGGCGTTTCGCGCTTCTGGCATGTGCCTGATGGTATCGAGATCACCATGGAGGCCAATCCTTCAAGCGTCGAGGCGGAGCGGTTTCGCGGTTACCGGGCAGCCGGCGTCAATCGCGTCTCGCTCGGCGTCCAGGCGCTGAACGACCGGGACCTGAAGTTCCTTGGCCGTCTGCATGATGTTGCCGATGCGCTTAAAGCCATCCGGCTGGCGCGGGAAATTTTTCCGCGCATGTCCTTCGATCTGATTTACGCCCGCCCGAACCAGACGGTGGCCGAATGGGACGCTGAGCTGAAGGAAGCCGTCTCCTACGCCGTCGACCATCTGTCGCTCTATCAGCTCACTATCGAGGAAGGCACGCCGTTTTACGGGCTGCACAAGGCTGGCAAGCTGATCGTACCGGATGGCGAGCATTCGGCGGTGCTTTATGAAGCGACGCAGGAAATCACCGAGCGTTACGGCATGCCGGCGTACGAGGTTTCCAATCACGCCCGCCCCGGTGCGGAAAGCCGCCATAACCTGACCTATTGGCGTTATGGCGATTATGCCGGTATTGGACCCGGTGCGCATGGACGCCTGACCAATGGCGCCTCCAAGCTCGCCACCGTCACCGAGCGCCATCCCGAAACCTGGCTCGAGACCGTCGAGCGTGAAGGCCACGGCATGGTCGATCAGGAGCTTCTCGGCGTCGACGAACAGGCAGACGAATTGCTGCTGATGGGCCTTCGCCTGCGCGAAGGCATTGATCTTGCTCGCTGGAGCGATCTCTCCGGCCGCGAGCTCGACCCGGAGAAAGAGGAATTCCTCCTGCAACACGGCTTCGTGGAACGGATCGGCAATTCCCGCCTGCGCTGCACTCCTTCCGGCATGCTTATTCTGGATGCCGTGGTCGCCGATCTCGCCTGCTGACCGGCAGCCTGCCTGGTCCTGAGCCAATCAACAACCGAGAAACCAATAAAAAAGCGGCCCAAAGGCCGCTTTTTTCATGCGTTGTTTTCGTTGATCAGGCGCTTCAGCAGCTCAACCTCGTGGCCGAGCTTGGTGTCGCCGGAAATCAGATCCTCGATCTTGCGCACCGCGTGAAGAACCGTGGTGTGGTCGCGACCGCCGAAACGGCGACCGATCTCGGGAAATGAGCGCGGTGTCAGCATCTTGGCCAGATACATGGCGATCTGGCGCGGCTTGACGATGACGCGGGTGCGACGGTTGGAAACCAGCTCCTGCCGCGACACATTATAATGCCTGGCGACGATGCGCTGAATATCCTCGATACGGACGCGCTTGGCCTCCCCACTACCGACGAGGTGCGACAGCAGCTCATCGACACGGTCAACCGAGAGGTTCGGCTCGAAAGAGCGTCGGAACATCAGCTGGTTGAAGGCGCCTTCAAGCTCGCGTCCGCTCGCTGTCACGCTTTTGGCCACATGGGTCAGTATTTCGTCCGAAATCTCGAAAGACGGATCGTCCTGACGCGCAGAACCCATGCGACGGTTGAGCATTTCGTAGCGCATGTCGTAATCGGGACCTTCGATCTCGATGGCCATGCCACCCTGAAGGCGCGAACGGACACGCGGATCAAGCGATTCCAGCTCCCACGGCGCGCGGTCAGCGGCCACGACTACCTGCTTGGCGCTGTCGAGCAGCATGTTCAACAGGTGGCAGAATTCGTGCTGGATCATCTTGCCCTGCAGGAACTGCATGTCGTCGATGACAAGAAGGTCGATATTGCGCAGGGTGTCCTTCAGCGTCAGCGCATCATTGTCGCGGATCGCGGTCGCAAAACGCCACATGAAATATTCGGCCGTCAGATAGACCACACGCGGGTTGCGCGGGCTGTCGATGGCGGCATTGGCAATCGCCTGCAGAAGGTGTGTCTTGCCAAGCCCGACACCCGCATGAATGAACAGCGGATTGAAGCGCACAGCACCGGCACCCGCTTCAGCGATCGTCTTTGCCGCCGCAAGCGCGACGCGGTTGGACGAGCCCTCGACAAAAGTGTCAAAGGTGAAACGTGTATCGAGCGGCGAACCGAACAGCGGCCCGGAGCTACCCTGCCGCAGCGTCGCCTGCGCCGCCGCAGGCTGTGCAGAAGGTGCTGTCGCCGGCTGCGACGGAATGAAGGACTTGTTGCGCGCAACCGCGCCCATGTCCTGAACGGGCTGCACCCGTTCCTCGACCTGCGCGGGGCGGGCCGGGCGGCTGGCGGAGCGGACAAGAATTTCCACCTTCAGCACGTCCGGATCCTCGCTTTGGACGAGACTGGTGATCAGATCCATATAACGGTTGTTGATCCAGGACTTCAGAAAGGTCGTCGGAACGGTAAAACGGACGACGCTTTTCGAAACGGTGTGGAGTTTGAGCCGTGCAAACCAGCTTGCATAGACCTCGGGACCAACCTGTGCCTTCAGCCGCGCGCTAAAACGTTCAAACAGCGCATCGTGCTTCATTGCCGATTTATCCCCTGCCGCTTCTGAGCAAGCTGCATCACGAGCCTGTGGTGCGCGGTCCCCATCGGCCACCGCACCCATCGCCAAATTCAATTGCATATTGCCGCCTTTCAAATTGCCAATCATAGCCTGACGATCAAAAAACGATCGCCAGAGATCCCCCTCGTATTATTTCCCGCCTCCAGCACTCCCCTCGAAAGAGCGTCAAAGACTACTACTTGTTTGCGAGCCGGTTATCCCATTTCCCTCCCCTTCATGGAGAGGCCTGCGACACGCTAAAAACGCTCCTTTCGCTACAACTGTAAGGCGCATTCTTAAGGACAAAAAGCTCCAGCCCGTTCCGAGACCGAAACGGCACAAAAAGCTCAATGACCTGAGAAAACGGACCTCGAAAGGCCCGCCAGCAAGAAGGTGAATATCGTCGATACGATCATCGAGATAATCTGTGGACTGAGATCCGCACCCCTTGTTGAAATGCATTTAGGCAGGATCGTGGGGAGAGATCAATGGCGTTTTTTCTGCAAAAACTCAGATCGACCATTGACTCGCAATGGTCGTTTTGCATCACCGGCAAGGTCCGAAGCAGAATCGCTTATGAATCAATGAGATTCAATTTTGGCATTTTTCGATAGCCCGTTTTGGCAAAAAAATAAAAATCTTCTTGACTCAAAACTGGCTGCGACTTCCGTAGAGAAAGCTTCCCATTTTTCGGGAGACCTCCGGCAATCCATTGTTTTTATTCAGTTTTTCTTGTCGCTCATCTGACACGCGTTTGTCACGTTACGGCAGGAATGATTAACGTAGGGTTAGAATCACAAAAAGCCCGGTCAAAAGACCAGGCTTTTTGAATAGTTAATTGTGATTAGCCGGATTAGGCGGAAAGAGCCTTAACGCGCTGGGCAAGACGCGACACCTTACGGGATGCCGTGTTGCCATGCAGAACGCCACGCGTCGCTGCGCGCTGGATCTCAGGCTGAGCTGCCTTCAGAGCTTCGGTGGCTACTGCCAGATCGCCCGAAGCGATAGCTTCCTCGACCTTGCGGATGAAGCCGCGAACGCGCGAACGGCGAGCCTTGTTGACTGCGGTACGGCGAGCGATCTTGCGGGTCGCCTTTTTCGCCGAAGTTGTATTGGCCATGTATGCCTCTCTTCGAATTCAAACCAAATTCCGCAACCAGAGGATCGGGTCGTTCGAAGACCTCACTTAACCCAAGAATGCGGGAGTAATTTCGGACAAGCCGGATGGCTTTCCTTAACCGTGGGCGGGCATATACCGCTAAAGCGTACGCCCGTCAACGCGCAAATGGCGGAAAACGCCGATATTCCGAATCCTTAGCGATTCCGGAAAGCGGGTTTGCGCTTTTCAACGAAGGCCGCCATGCCCTCCTTCTGATCCGCTGTTGCAAAGAGCGACTGAAAGGATCGCCTTTCATATCTCAGCCCTTCCGAAAGAGGAACCTCGAAGGAGCGATTGACGCTTTCCTTGGCCATGAGAACGGAAGCGCGAGACAGCGAGGCGATGCGCGTGGCGGCATCCACCGCCTCATCCATAAGATTTGCCGCGGGGACGATCCGCGAAACGAGGCCGGCGCGCTCTGCCTCGGCTGCATCCATCATGCGGCCGGTCAGAACCAGATCCATCGCCTTCGCCTTGCCCACCGCCCGCGTCAGCCGCTGCGAGCCGCCCATGCCGGGAATGACGCCAAGCGTGATTTCCGGCTGGCCGAATTTCGCCGTGTCCGAAGCGATGATGAAATCGCACATCATTGCCAGCTCACACCCGCCGCCCAGCGCAAAGCCGGAGACTGCGGCAATGACCGGCTTGCGGGTCGATGCGACCTCGTCCCAGCCGCCGAGAAAGTCGCCGACATAGGCATCGACAAAATCCAGCCCCTGCATTTCCTTGATGTCCGCGCCAGCGGCAAATGCCTTTTCCGACCCCGTTATAATGATCGCGCCGATGGAATCGTCAGCAGAGAACGAGGAGAGAATGTGCCGAAGTTCCCTCAGAAGCACCGAATTGAGGGCGTTGAGCGCCTTGGGCCGGTTGAGCGTGATGACGCCCACCTCGTCGCGCTTCTCGACCAGTATCGTTTCATAATCCACGGCAGTCTCCCTCGCCATTATTCCGCCTCAGCTACTTCTGGCAGGCCGCGCAATAAAAGGTCGAACGACCGGCCTGCACTATCCTTTCAACCGTACCCCCGCAGCCGGGTGTACGGCAAGGCTGGCCTTCCTGATCGTAGACTGAAAAGGAATGCTGAAAATAACCGAGCGTTCCGTCCGTCTGTATATGGTCGCGCAGGGAAGAGCCGCCGGCAGCGATTGCGTCCGCGATCACGTCCCGGATCTTCTCCGTGAGATTGATGAGCTGCGGCTTCGGCTCTCCCGTTTTGGTCACCAGCGTTCCCGCCGCCCGCAAAGGCGAGAGATGGGCACGCCACAGCGCCTCACAGACATAGATATTGCCGAGGCCCGCAATGACCTTCTGGTCCAGCAGCGTGCTTTTTAACGGCTGGCTTTTACCCTGGAACCGGCTCGCGAGATAATCCGCGCTCAGCGCGTTGCCGGTCGGTTCCGGTCCCAGCTCCGCAAAAGCGGGGTAGAGGTCGAGCTTGTTGCGCTCCACCAGATGCATGAAGCCGAAGCGGCGCGGGTCATTATAGATGACGCAGATGCGCTCTTCGCCCTTATCCAGATGAAAGACGACATGATCGTGCTTGCCGTCCTTCGAGCGGGCATAATGAAACGCGCCGGGCGCGTTCCTATTCCCTGCCTCATCTGCCGCCGCCTCGATACGGAACGAGCCGGACATTCCAAGATGGGCAACGATCGTCAGCCCGTCTTCCAGCTCTATCAAGAGATACTTCGCCCTGCGCCCGAGCGATATGATCGTCCTGCCCTCGATCAGGCCCGCGAAGTCCTCCGGGAACGGAAAGCGCAGATCGGGACGGCCAAGGTGGAGCTTGCGGATTCTTGCCCCTTCCATGGTGGGCGCGAGGCCGCGTCTAACGGTTTCGACTTCTGGCAATTCTGGCATCTGGCTTATCCGGCAGTTTATCGTTAGGACCATGTGGTCTATACAATGCACGCGAAATGTCGCGCCCAGGCGATGCGGCAACAGATAGCGTCGCCATGGCGTTTCCGCTATGGTCCGCCACGCAATTAATATGGAGACAGACGATGACCGACGCCCGTACCACTGCCCAAGGCGGCATGGAAACGTCCTATGGCTTCCACAAAGTGGACGAAGGCAAAAAGCAGGGGCTGGTCAACGATGTCTTCCACAAGGTGGCCAAGCGCTACGACATTATGAACGACGTGATGTCGGCCGGCCTGCACCGGCTGTGGAAGGACGCCATGGTGTCCTCGCTTTCACCGCGCAAGGACGCCTCTTATAAGGTGCTTGACGTAGCTGGTGGCACCGGCGATATCGCTTTCCGCATCGTGGAAGCCTCCAACCGTCTGGCGCATGCCACCGTTCTCGATATCAACGGCTCGATGCTTGCCGTTGGCGAGGAGCGCGCTGCAAAACGAAAGCTCTCCGACAATCTGACCTTCGTTGAAGCAAATGCCGAGGAGCTGCCCTTCGAGGCGAATACCTTCGACGCCTATACGGTCGCCTTCGGCATTCGCAACGTACCGCGCATCGACGTTGCGCTGAAAGAAGCCTACCGCGTGCTGAAACGTGGCGGGCGACTGCTGGTGCTGGAATTTTCCGAAGTGGAAATGCCGCTACTCGACCGCGTCTATGATGCATGGTCGTTCAACGCCATTCCGCAATTCGGCAAGATGATCACCGGTGATGCCGAGCCCTATCAATATCTGGTCGAGTCTATCCGCAAATTCCCCAATCAGGAGGATTTCGCGACGATGATCCGTACCGCCGGCTTTTCGCGCGTGACCTATACAAATTACACCGGCGGTATCGCCGCCCTGCATTCCGGCTGGAAGCTTTAAGACCATGCCCGGCAAAAGCAGGAGACAAGCATAAGCATGAGCACTTTGGGCGCATATTTCCGCCTCGCAAGGGTTGGCTGGGTTCTCGTGCGCGAAGGCGTCGTGCTGGCCTTGCCATCCGATGACCTTCCTGCCTCCGCGCAAGTGATGAAGGCGTTGCTGAAGCCATTCGCCCGCAGCAAGGCCAAGCGGGCGCAGCGTAGCGACCGGCTGGCGGTAGCTGTCGAGCGGCTTGGCCCGTCCTATGTGAAGATGGGACAGTTTCTGGCCACAAGGCCGGATGTGGTCGGCGCCGACTTCGCCGACGATCTTGCGAGCCTGCAGGACCGCATGGCATTTTTCCCCGCAGCCGCGGCCAAGGCTAACATCGAAGGTTCGCTCGGGCGGTCTGTTTCAGAACTCTACACGGAATTTGGCGATCCGATCGCCGCCGCTTCCATCGCCCAGGTTCACCCGGCGATAGTGGATACGCCGAAAGGGCCGCGCAAGGTCGCCGTCAAGGTCATTCGCCCCGGCGTTCGCCAGCGCTTCCAGAACGATCTGGAGGCGATGTATCTGATCGCCGACCTGCAACAGCGTTTCGTCCGCTCTGCCCGCCGCCTGCGGCCGGTGGAAGTCACTCGCACGCTGGAACAGACAACCAAGATCGAGATGGATCTGCGGCTTGAGGCCGCCGCCCTTTCCGAACTTGCCGAAAATACCAAAGAAGACCCCGGATTCCGCGTTCCGGAGGTAGATTGGGAACGCACCGGCCGCGATGTCGTCACCATGGAATGGATCGACGGCGTCAAGATGTCGGATATTGAGGGACTGAAGGCTGCCGGTCACGATCTCAACAAGCTGGCTGATACCCTCATCCAGTCCTTCCTGCGGCACACGTTGCGCGACGGCTTTTTCCATGCCGACATGCACCCCGGCAATCTCTTTGTCGATCCGCAGGGCATGATCGTAGCCGTGGATATGGGCATTGCCGGGCGGCTGGGCAAAAAAGAACGCAGGTTCCTTGCCGAAATCCTCTACGGCTTCATCACCCGCGATTACATGCGCGTCGCGGAGGTGCATTTCGAGGCCGGTTATGTGCCGGGCCATCACGACAAAGCCAGCTTTGCGCAGGCGATCCGCGCCATCGGCGAACCGATCCACGGCCAGCCGGCCGAGACGATCTCCATGGGCAAGTTGCTGACGCTACTGTTCGAAGTTACCGAGCTCTTCGACATGGAAACGCGCCCGGAACTGGTGATGCTGCAAAAGACCATGGTGGTGGTGGAAGGCGTATCCCGCATGCTCAATCCGCGTTTCAACATGTGGAAAGCGGCCGATCCGGTCGTCAGCGGCTGGATAAGAGACAATCTTGGCCCGAAACGCATTGTCACCGATCTGAAGGACGGCGTGAAGGCGGCTCTCAAGCTTGCGGAAGCGGCTCCCGAGATCGCTGCCAAGACGGAGAAGCTGCATTCCGACCTGGTGTATATGAGCGAGAACGGCCTGCGTTTCGACGCCCAGACCGCGGAAGCGATCGGCAAGGCGGAAGCGCGCCACACCAGATGGGGCCGGGCGGCGCTCTGGGTGATTGCGCTCACGCTTCTCTATATCGCGATCAGGATCAGCTAAACGATACTCAAACTCGGCGCTCACGCCGGTGCGGCACACTTTCGAACCGAAATTCGCCGGTCTTCCAGTTCGATAGATGCGTACCATGCTGCTGCAACATATCGAGGATAATGACCTGATCTTGATTGAAAGTTAAATGATTGCCGGACGGGAATTGAGATTGATGGCAAAAAATGAAGCCGTAAAACGGGTCCTTACCTATTGCTCGTGGCCCATGGTGTTTTTTCTCGGTCTTACCGGGGCTTATTTCGCTTTTTCGAGTGAGCATCCAATCACCACATTCCTCGCCGTCTACGCGGGCGCGGTGGCCAGCCTTTTTCTTCTTGAGCGTTACATTCCCTATGAGACGGAATGGCTTCAGTCTGATGGTGAAACCGTCAACAATATCGCCCACACGCTCTTGACCAAGGGGCTTGTTCAGCTTGCTGCCACGGCAGCGGTGCTCTTTCCAATGCTGACCGCCATTTTTCTGCAACCTTTGGCGGCCATGAAATTCGATCTGTGGCCTTCTCAATTGCCGATGGTTGCTCAGGTCACGCTCGCCCTGATGATCGCTGAATTCGGTCTCTACTGGGCGCACCGTATCGCCCATGAAACGGTGTTCTTCTGGCGTTTTCACGCGCTTCATCACAGCGTTGTCCGCCTTTGGGTCGTGAATACGGGCCGTTTTCATGTGGCCGACTCGCTGTTCAAGATCGCGCTTAGCCAGATTCCGCTTTATCTCATGGGCGCGCCGTTGCAGGTGTTTTGGTGGCTCGCGGCTGTGACCGCCTTCATCGGCATTCTGACCCATTGCAATGTGGATATGAAAACCGGGCCTCTGGACTACGTGTTCAGCACGCCCCGGCTGCACCGTTGGCACCACTCCAAAGAGCTGCCTGAGGGAAATACCAATTATGGCGAGAACCTTGTCATTTTCGACCAGTTGTTCGGCAGCTATTTCAATCCCGATCGCCCTTCCTCGACCAACATCGGCATCAAGGGAGAAATTGCAAAGGGCTTTCTGCCACAGCTTTTTCAGCCTTTCACCAAGGAAGGGGTTCGCCAGATCATCGGGCGAAACACGAAAGAAAATTGAAGGGATTGGCGGTAATGCCGCCTTCAGGCCGGGAGAATTCCCAGTTCGATCCGCAGCTTCTTCGTCAGCCCTGCGGCAACGAGTTCATAGGAGCGGCGGACATAGTGTTCCAGCTCCTCTTGCTCCAGCGGTGAATGATCGGAGATCGATATCCATTTGCGCTTGGCGAAATAAGGTGCCTGATGGATGCCCTCCAGTGAGGTGAGGATTTCGAAGCTTTCCTCCGAACATTTCACCACAAGCCGCCAGTCGTCACGTTCACCCAAAACGGAAAAGACCTTGTCTCCGACCTTGGCAACGTGGGAATCCCACTGATCGACGAAACGGACGCCCGGCCATTCCCCGAGCAACCTGCCGAATGTCTTGCGATCGAAAAGGCTCATGCGAGTTTCTCCGCGATAAGGGCCGCCAGACGTTTGGCGACTTCGGCCTTGTCCATATCAGGCCAGGCCTCGATACCCTCATTCGAAATGATCTTCACGCTGTTGCGGTCTCCGCCCATGATGCCGGTTTCCGTCGAAACATCATTGGCAACGATATAATCCGCGCCCTTGCGCTCCAGTTTGGCTCGGCCGTTTTTCTCCACATCCTGCGTCTCGGCGGCGAAACCCACCACCAGCTTCGGGCGCTTTTCGTGGTGGCCGACGGTTTTGAGAATATCGGGGTTTTCCATAAGTTGCAGCGCAGGTGGGGCATTGCCCGGCTGCTTTTTGATCTTCTGCTCCGAAGAACCCGCCACCCGCCAGTCGGCGACAGCGGCAACCATGACGGCGATATCCACCGGCAGCCTTGAAATCACCGCATCGCGCATCTCCTCGGCACGCTCGACATGGACCGTTGCAACGCCCGCCGGATCGGCAATCGTGACGGGACCCGAGACCAGCGTTACCTCCGCACCCAATTCCGCAAGCGCAGCTGCGATGGCATGGCCCTGCTTGCCGGAGGAGCGGTTGGCGATGTAACGCACCGGATCGATCGGCTCATGGGTGGGGCCGGAGGTAACGATCGCCGTTCTGCCTTTTAAAGGCTTCGGCCCGCCATCCAGCAAAGCCTCAACGCCTTGGACGATCTGCAAAGGCTCCGCCATACGACCAAGACCAGCCTCGCCCTTTTCCGCCATTTCGCCTGCCATAGGGCCGATGAAAAACACGCCGTCTTTTTTCAGCGTTTCGACATTGCGCACCGTTGGCTTTGCCGACCACATTTTTGGGTTCATGGCAGGTGCGACCAGCACCTTCCGATCGGTCGCCAGAAAGATTGTGGAGGCAAGATCATCAGCCAGACCATTCGCCATCTTCGCCATCAGATCAGCGGTGGCGGGCGCGACCAGCACGAGGTCGCATTCGCGTGCGAGCCGGATATGCCCGACATCCTGCTCGTCCTGCCTCGAAAAAAGCTCGGTGAAGACGTGGGTGGCGGACAGTGCGCCAACAGCAAGCGGAGTGACGAATTCCTGTGCGCCCTTCGTCATGACTGGCGTCACCTTGGCGCCGCGCTCTTTCAGACGGCGGATGAGGTCGAGGCTCTTATAGGCCGCGATGCCGCCGGAGATGATGAGGAGAATATGTTTGCCTGAAAGCGTCATGATGCCGGACCAGTTTCCCGTTTAACCGGGAAACTAAGCCCTTGGCATTCAAAGTGCAATCCGGCTGATATCACGCCGCCTTGGCGACGTGATATTCCTTGATCGCGACCATCTTGATCGCCGGAAACCGCTCGGATTCATACCGCAGCGAGAAGGCATCCTGCGCCAGAAACACCGGATCGCCATCCAGATCGCGAGCGATATCGCCGCGCTTGACGTTGAGGAACTTGTCCATTTCCGCCGGCTGATCGGACGAGATCCAGCGGCAGACGGAAAAGCGAGACATTTCAAACGAGACCGGCAGGCCATATTCGCCCATCAGCCGTTCCTTCAACACATCGAGCTGCAGCGCGCCGACAACGCCGACGATGGCGGGCGAGCCGTCTTCTGGTGAAAAGAGCTGCACGACACCTTCTTCCGCCATCTGCTGCAAAGCTTCCTTCAGCTTCTTCGCCTTCATCGCGTCTTCCAAGCGCACGCGGCGCAGGATTTCCGGCGAGAAGTTCGGCACGCCCTGGAATACGAGGTTTTCACCCTCGGTCAGCGTATCACCGATGCGCAGCGTGCCGTGGTTGGGAATGCCGACCACATCGCCCGCAAAGGCGGTATCGGCCAGCTGGCGCTGTGACGCGAAGAAGAATTGCGGTGCGGTCAGCCCCATGAGCTTGCCGGTGCGCGACAGCCGCGCCTTCATGCCGCGCTCCAGCTTGCCGGAGCAGATGCGGGCAAAGGCGATGCGGTCGCGATGGTTGGGATCCATATTGGCCTGAATCTTGAACACGAAGGCCGTCATCTTGTCTTCCGCCGCATGCACGGTGCGGGTATCCGCCACCTGATCGCGCGGCGGCGGGGCGAAATCACCCAGCGCATTGATGAGGTCGCGCACACCGAAATTGCGCAGCGCCGAACCGAAGAATACCGGCGTCATGTGACCTTCCAGGAACGCCTGACGGTCGAAGGGGCGGCAGGCTTCCAGAGCCAGTTCCGTTTCCTCGATAAAGACCTTTCGCTCATTTTCCGGCAGACGATCGGCCACAGCCTGAGGGCCGTTGACCGAAAGGCCATCCACCTGCGTGTCGTTGCCACGAAAGGTGTTTTCAGCAAGATTGTAAGCGCCACAGAAGCTCTTCGCCCGGCCGACCGGCCAGGTGATCGGCGCGGTATCGAGCGCCAGCTTTTCCTCGACCTCATCCAGAATCTCGAAGGGATCGCGGCTTTCGCGGTCCATCTTGTTGATGAAGGTGATGATCGGAATATCGCGCATGCGGCAAACTTCGAAAAGCTTCAGCGTGCGCGGCTCGATACCCTTGGCGGCATCGATAACCATGATCGCCGCATCCACCGCCGTCAGCGTGCGGTAGGTGTCATCGGCAAAGTCTTCGTGGCCGGGCGTATCGAGGATGTTGAAGACGCGGTCGTTATATTCGAAGGTCATGACCGAAGTGACGACCGAAATGCCGCGCTCGCGCTCGATCTTCATCCAGTCCGAACGGGTCTGGATGCGATCCTTCTTCGCCTTCACCTCGCCGGCAAGCTGGATCGCTCCGCCGAACAGCAGCAGTTTTTCCGTAAGCGTGGTCTTACCCGCGTCCGGGTGCGCAATAATAGCAAAGGTGCGGCGGCGGGAGACCGCCTCGGCAAGTGTTTCGGCCATCTGACAAATCCTGTGGAATTGCGGGGTATCTAGCGTTTCAGGCCCGCATTTGCAATTGACCTTGCCGCGATCTCGGCAAACTAATGCCGCATGACCGTTCAAAATGATAATCGCCCCCTCCTCCGGCTTGTGCGTCTCGCCAATGGCGCAGACCTCGAATTGCCTTCCTATGAAACCCGTGGCGCCGCCGGAATGGACCTGCGCGCCGCAGTGCCGGCCGATGAACCGCTGACTTTGCAGCCGGGCGAACGGGCGCTGGTGCCGACCGGTTTCGTCTTCGAGGTTCCACAAGGCTATGAGGCGCAAATCCGTCCGCGCTCCGGCCTCGCCATCAAGAACGGCATCACCTGCCTCAATTCCCCCGGCACGGTGGACAGCGACTATCGCGGCGAAGTGAAGGTCATTCTCGCCAATCTGGGGCAGGCCGATTTTGTCATCGAGCGCGGCATGCGCATCGCACAGATGGTGATTGCACCAGTTACGCAGGTGGCAGTCAGCGAAGTGGCCGAAACATCCGAGACGGCACGCGGTGCCGGTGGTTTCGGCTCCACGGGGCTTTGACCAGCCCCCTTTATGGGCGATTGTTTTCACCCCTGATTTTCGCTATTGATCTGGCGGATTTTCGGGGAAAATGACCATGACGCTGACGACCCTTCTTGCCTATGCCACCGCACTCTTCATCGCCGCTGCCATCCCTGGCCCCGGCATGACGGCGATCGTGGCGCGGGCGCTTGGATCGGGGTTTCGGGAAACCTTCTTCATGGGCCTCGGGCTGGTGCTGGGCGACATGATCTACCTGACGGGCGTGATCCTCGGCCTCGCCTTCGTGGCGCAGACTTTTCAGGAGGCCTTCATGGTCCTGAAGTTTGCCGGCGCAGCCTATCTTCTCTATATCGCATGGAAGCTCTGGACCGCCGGCCTCTTGCCGCAGGACCTGAAGGCGAAAAAAAGCACCAGCATTCCCATGTCGTTTCTGTCCGGCCTGCTGATCACGCTGGGTAATCCAAAAACCATGCTGTTTTATGTGGCGCTGGTGCCGACGCTGATCGACATCCGCATGATCGGCCCATCGGAATATGCGACACTTCTGGCGCTGACCTTCGTCGTGTTGATGGCCGTTCTCCTGCCTTACATCCTGCTTGCTGCCAAGGCGCGCAACCTCCTGAAACGGCCAAGTGCGTTGACGATCCTCAACCGCACCGCGGCGGGAATTCTGGCGGGAACGGCGACCATGATCGCGATCCGCAGCACCTGAAACGATTTCGTGCATTTGCCTGATTTATCGTGAATTTTTTCCGGTAATCAGATGATATTAGGACGAACGTTCGCTGGCCTGACAAGACTATTGCTCCTATTCTGCCGCTGAAATCTTGCGGCCACACAACGTGTGGCCTTCATACAGGAGAGCATCATGCCCGAAGCCAGAAAGCCCGGACGCGGACGCGTCTATTCCTCCATCACCGAAACAATCGGCGATACGCCGATCGTGCGGCTGGACAAGCTGGCGAGGGAAAAGGGCGTGAAGGCCAATCTTCTCGCCAAGCTGGAGTTCTTCAACCCCATCGCCTCCGTGAAAGACCGCATTGGCGTTGCCATGATCGAAGCGCTGGAAGCCCAGGGCAAGATCACCCCCGGCAAAACGACGCTGGTTGAGCCGACCTCCGGCAACACGGGCATTGCGCTAGCCTTTGCCGCCGCCGCCAAGGGTTACAAGCTGATCTTGACCATGCCGGAAACGATGTCGGTCGAACGCCGGAAAATGCTCGCCTTGCTGGGCGCGGAACTGGTGTTGACTGAAGGCCCGAAGGGCATGAAGGGCGCCATCGCCAAGGCACAGGAACTGGCCGAAACCCTTCCAGACGCGATTATTCCCCAGCAGTTCGAAAACCCCGCAAACCCGGATATTCATCGCAAGACGACGGCGGAAGAAATCTGGAACGATACCGAGGGTGCTGTTGATATTTTTGTTTCGGGCATCGGCACGGGTGGCACTATCACCGGTACGGGCCAGGTGCTGAAATCCCGCAAGCCGGAGGTGAAGGTCATTGCCGTCGAGCCAGCCGACAGCCCGGTTCTTTCCGGTGGCAACCCCGGTCCGCACAAGATCCAGGGCATCGGCGCCGGTTTTGCACCCGCGATCCTCGACACTGGAATCTATGACGAAATCGTCACCGTGACCAATGACGACGCTTTTGAAATCGCCCGTCTGGTGGCGAAGCTGGAAGGCGTACCCGTCGGCATCTCCTCGGGCGCGGCACTCGCAGCGGCGATCAAGGTCGGCGCACGTGAGGAAAATGCCGGCAAGAATATCGTCGTCATCATTCCCTCCTTCGCGGAACGTTACCTTTCGACCGCCCTTTTCGAAGGGCTTGGGCTTTAAGCCGTTCCTCTTCGGTCAGGCCGCAAACGCGCGCCTGACCGCAATGACCGATTGTGCCGCCGGCCATCCGCCAGCGGCACAATTGTTTTAGCCGATAAAGGGCGAAGGAAGGCCGCTTATGCCGCCGCCGTCAGTCTTTCACCGGCAATGCGGTATGAAATGGCTTCCGCCACATGGATACGTCCGACAGTTTGTTTGCCGTCCAAATCAGCCAATGTGCGGGCGACCTTGAGAATGCGATGATAACCGCGTGCGGAGAACTTCAACCGTTCGGCAGCATCGCGCAGCAATTGCAGCCCGGACGCATCGGGCTCCGCATATTTTTCGATCAGCGTTGTCGTGCAGCGAGCGTTGGTGCGAATGCCTGAAGAGCCCGCCGCCGCATAACGCTCCTGCTGCGCAAGGCGGGCGCAAGCGACACGGGCGGCCACCACCGAACTCGGTTCGGCAGTCATGGGACGGATGAGGTCAGTGGCGGAGACGGCGGGAACGTCGATGCGGATATCGATGCGATCCATCAGCGGGCCGGAAATGCGGGCCTGATAATCTGTCATGCAACGTGGCCCTCTGGCGCAAGTGAAACCCGGCTCCCCCGCTCTGCCGCACCGGCAGGGGTTCATCGCAGCGACAAGCTGGATTTCCGCCGGATAGGTGACGCGGTGATTGGCACGGGCAACGATGCATTCGCCCGTTTCCAGCGGCTGGCGCAGCGCATCCAGCACCTGTGGCGCAAACTCCGGGAACTCATCGAGGAAAAGAACGCCGTGGTGGGCAAGTGAAGCCTCACCCGGCTTGGCACGCAGCCCTCCGCCGATCAGCGCGGCCATGGTGGCGGAATGGTGTGGCGTGCGAAACGGTCTGCGGTCCGACAGCTTGCCGCCGGACAATTGGCCGGCGATGGAATGGACCATGGACACTTCCAGCAATTCCGCAGCCTCGAGAGGCGGCAGAATTGAGGGCAAGCGCGCAGCGAGCATGGATTTACCGGAGCCGGGCGGGCCAACCATCAGCAGATTATGGCCACCGGCAGCTGCCACCTCCAACGCGCGCCGGGCCGTCTCCTGCCCCTTGATATCGGCCAGATCCGGCAAATTGACCGGATTAGCACGGATGGCGGGCATCGGGCGGGAGAGAAGCTGGGTGCCGCGAAAATGGTTGGCAAGCGCAATAAGGCTGCGTGGGGCGAGAATATCGATGCCAGCCCCGGCCCAGGCTGCTTCCGGCCCGCTATCAGCCGGGCAAATCAAACCCTTCCCGAGCGCATTGGCACCGATGGCCGCGGGCAGAGCGCCCGAAACCGTGCCGATGGTGCCATCGAGATTGAGTTCGCCGAGAACCACATATTGCCCGAGCGCTTCCGCCGGTATCGCTCCCAAAGCGGCCATGAGACCCAAAGCGATCGGAAGATCGAAATGCGATCCTTCCTTGGGCAAATCCGCAGGCGCCAGATTGACCGTGACTTTTTTTGCCGGCAGCGCCAGACCGGAGGCGTGGAGCGCGGCCTGCACACGCTCCCGGCTTTCCGCCACCGCCTTGTCCGGCAGGCCGACGATCTGGATGCCGACTTTTCCGGGTGCGACCATCACCTGCACCTCGACCGGCACACCCTCTATTCCCTGAAATGCAACCGTATTGACCCGTGCCACCATGGCCTGCCCCCGCAAACCGGCCACAACATCAAAGCATTATGCCCCGATGGCGGCCACTCTCAAGTAACCTGCCACAGAGAAAAGAATAAAACAAGAACATTAAGCGAACAATTTCGCGCGAACGGTGTATTTCAGTTGTATAGAGTTGTGCACGCGGAACAAACGCAGGTGGCGAGGAAATTGCCTCAGAAATCCTGTGCTTCGCGCTTTTTCTCGATCGCATCCCACAACAGGCTTGCCACATCGGCACCGCCGAATTTCTGCACTTCACGAATGCCTGTCGGTGAGGTGACGTTGATTTCCGTGAGGTAATCGCCGATCACATCGATGCCAACGAACAGGAAACCGCGCTCGCGCAGGGCGGGGCCGATGCGGCGGCAGATTTCCCTCTCACGCGCGGTGAGTTCCGTTGGCTCCGGGCGGCCGCCGGCATGCATGTTGGAGCGGGCATCATTTTCCGCCGGCACGCGGTTGATCGCGCCCACGGGCTCGCCATCCACCAGAAGGATACGCTTGTCGCCCTTGCGAACATCCGGCAAGTATTCCTGGGCGATATAGGGTTCGCGGAACATCTGGCCGAACATTTCCAGCAGCGATGAGAAATTGCGGTCGTCCCGCGCGGAATGGAAGACGCCTGCACCACCATTGCCATAAAGCGGCTTGAGGATGATATCGCCCATTTCATTGCGGAAGCGGGCGATTTCAGAGACATCCTTGGTGATCAGCGTCTTCGGCATCAGATCGGCGAATTCGGTGACGAAAATCTTTTCCGGCGAGTTGCGGACCCAGGCGGGATCGTTGACAACAAGCGTTTTGGGATGAATGCGCTCGAGTAAATGGGTCGATGTGATGTAGGCCATGTCGAATGGCGGATCCTGTCGCAGATGAATGACATCCATGGTCGAGAGATCGACCCGCTCCGGCTCCGAGAGCGAAAAATGGTCGCCCTTGATATCGCGCAGTTCCATCTGTTCGACGGTCGCGTAGATCTTGCCATCCCGCATGGAGAGGCGTTCGGGGGTATAGTGAAACAGCCGGTATCCACGTGCCTGCGCCTCAAGGCTCATGGCGAAGGTGGAGTCGCCGGCGATATTGATGCCGGAGACATGATCCATCTGGATCGCGACGTTCTTGATCTTCGCCATGCGCATCTTCCTCTTGCAGCATGCGGACGCTTCGCGGTTCCGCCGTGCCCATTGCCTCGTCTGTTCGCGATTCCCCGCAGGACCGGAAGAGACCCGGAAATGCTTCAGAAAACCCTGAAGATGTAGGGCAGCGACCATTCAAACGCAACTGCTGCGAGGGGTGCTTTTTGTGAGTTTTATTGAACCTCCAGAATTCCGCAGGTGGCGCTGCGCAGAGCCTCACCTGACGGAGTGTTTTACCAGTTCAGGCCGCCAGCTTGTAGGAACGACCGGCAAACAGCTTGTTCTTGACCCGGTAGGCCAGAGCCAGCGCCGTGGGGAAAGGACGGCGCATGAAGGCAACCTTGCGGACATACTCATCCACGCGCCAGGTGGCCCATGTACCCGCGCGGAAATAAGCGACGTCACCCACCCGCAGGATACTGACTGTGCCGTCTTCCGCCGTCACATGCACCTCACCCTCAAGGATATAGACCGTCTCGTCCCAACCGAAGAACCAGCGGAACTCGCCCGCCGTACAATCCCACATGGCTGTGCTGGAGGCGCGGTCTCCGCTTCTGGAATGATCCGCCGCACGCGCCTGAGGATCGCCGGAGATGATCCAGTCGGGGTTGATGGGGGCCGGCTGCAGCCGCAAATCGGTGCAGGACGCGCTAACCACGCTCTCGTCTTTTGCCCGGCGCAAAGAGGCGGGCAATATCTGCACCGTGCGGATGGCCATGGTGGCAGCCGCCGCGAACATCATCTTTAAAGGCATATTAGAAAACCCCCGTGAAATATTGGAGATCTTCTATCATCGGGATCGTAACGAAGCGGTTTTGACAATCGGCGCAATTTTAGTCATCGCGCCGATTTCTTATCGTCCACTCAGGCCGTTGCCAGGTGCACGGGCTGCGCCACAGCCTGTTCCGCCTTGCCGGCAATGCGCTTGCCGGTCTCGCTGGAGAAGAAGTGCAGCTTGTCCGGAGATATGGCGACCGACAAGGTAGCCGGAATCTCGACCTCCGGCGAAAACGCCACAGTCAGGTTCTGGTCGCCGATCATGCCGTGGATAAGACGCTGCGAGCCGAGTTCCTCGATATACTCGACGCGTAGCGAAAAACCGGGCTCACCTGCCGCCGCCAGGCGGAAATCTTCCGCCCGCATTCCCACAGTAACCGGGCCGGAGGTGGGGGCGAAACCGTTGAGCGCGATCAGCGACGGCCCGACGGCAAGGCTATCCCCATGCAACTCGCCGCTCAGCAGGTTCATGGCGGGAGAACCGATGAAGCTTGCGACAAAGGTGGAAGCGGGGGTGTGATAGACCTCAAGCGGTGCGCCGATCTGTTCGATGCGGCCGCCGTTCAGCACCACCAGACGATCTGCCAGCGTCATGGCTTCCAGCTGATCGTGCGTGACGTAGATCGAAGTGGTGCCGAGGCGCTTTTGCAGGCGCTTGATCTCGCCGCGCATGGAAACGCGCAGTTTGGCATCAAGGTTGGACAGGGGCTCATCAAACAGGAAGGCCGCCGGTTTGCGCACGATGGCGCGGCCCATGGCGACTCGCTGACGCTGGCCGCCGGAAAGGGCGCGCGGCTTGCGCTCCAGATAGGGTTCGAGCTGCAGCATGCGGGCGGCCTCGGCCACGCGCGCATCGATCTCCGCCTTCGGCGTCTTGCGGTTCTTCAACCCGTATTCCAGGTTCTGGCGCACCGACATATGCGGATAGAGCGCATAGTTCTGGAACACCATGGCGATATCCCGGTCAGCCGGATCTACCTGGTTGACCACCCGGTCACCGATCTTCACCGTGCCTTCGGAAATATCCTCAAGTCCGGCCACCATACGCAGGAGCGTGGACTTGCCGCAGCCGGAAGGACCGACGAGAACAATGAACTCGCCGTCCCTGATGTCGATATCGACGTGATGCACGGCACGCACGCCGCCGTGATAATCCTTGCAGACCTGACTGATTTCTATCGCGGCCATTTTCGGTTTCCTTATTTGTCGCTTTCCGTCAGGCCCTTGATGAACCAGCGCTGGAAGATCACGACGATCATCACAGGCGGCAGCATGGCCAGAACGGCAAGCGCGAAAGCTTCGTTGTAATCGGGGATTTGCGAACCGACCCAGACTTGCAGGATCGACTTGATGCCGCGCATCAGGGTGAAGAAACTCTCGTCCGTGGTCATCAGCATGGGCCAGAGGTACTGGTTCCAGCCGTAAACGAACATGATGATGAAGATCGCCGCCATCATGGTACGGGAAAGCGGGATGATCACATCAATGAAGAACTTGACCGGGCCCGCACCGTCTATGCGAGCGGCTTCCAGCAATTCTTCAGGAATGGATTTGAAGAACTGCCGGAAATAGAAGGTGCCCGTCGCAGACGCCAGAAGCGGCACGATCAGACCGGTGTAGGAGTTCAAGAGGCCGAGTTTGCTCATCACCTCATAGGACGGCATGATGCGTACTTCGAGCGGCAGAAGCAGGGTGGTGAAGATGATCCAGAAGGCAAGCGTTGCAAACCGGAACCGGAAATAGACGATCGCATAGGCTGCCATCATCGACAGGACGATCTTGCCGACGGCAAAACCGATGCCGAGGATCAGCGAGTTGAGCACCATGTTGAGACCGGTGATCTGCCCGGTAAAGCCGCCCTTCTGCGTCAGGACCTTTTCATAGGTTCCGACGAAATTGTCGCCCGGAACGAGTGTCAGGCCGCTGCGGTGGATTTCCGCCGCCGTATGGGTGGACGTCATGAATGCCACGACGACAGGCAATATCAGGAAGAGTGCGCCGATGATCAGCACCAGATGGTCGAGGGGTTTTGTCTTGTACATTGTCTTTTCCCTCAATTGTAATGGATGCGTTTTTCGATGAAGCGGAACTGGATGATGGTCAGAACGAAGACGACCAGCATCAGGATGACGGACTGGGCAGAGGAACCGCCGATGTCATTGCCGCGGAAACCGTCGAGAAAGACCTTGTAGACCAGCGTAATCGGATTGTTGGCGGCCTTGTCCTTCACCATCACGTCGATAATGCCGAACGTATCGAACAGCGAATAGGTGATGTTGATGATCAGCAGGAAGAAGGCAGTCGGTGCCAGAAGCGGCATGATGACCGTCCAGAACCGGCGCACGCTCGATCGGCAATCTATGGCGGCAGCCTCACGCACGGCGACGGATACACCCTGCAATCCGGACAGGAAGAAAATGAAATTATAAGGGATCTGCTTCCAGACCGCGACGGCAATCATGGCGAAGGCTGTATCGAAGTAGTTGAGGCCAACCTTCATATCCCAGCCCAAAAACGCAGCCATCTTGACGAAAGGCCCGATATGCTGGTCGAAAAACATCATGCCGATGAGACCCGCAACCGGCGGCGCGATGGCGTAAACGGAGATCAGCAACGTCTTGTAGGCGGAACTGCCGCGAATGACCGCATCGGCCTTGACCGCAAGCAAAAGACCGAGCGCCAGCGAAAAGAAAGTGACCAGCACGGTAAAGACAACCGTGAATTTGGCGATGTTTAGATATTCCGGATTGAAGATGGCATCGGAATAATTGGCGAAGCCCACGAACGTTGCACCGAACCCGAAAGGGTCTTCGATAAAGAACGACGATTGCACGGCCTGGACGGAGGGCCAGTAGAAGAAGATGAAAATCACCGCCAGTTGCGGCGCCAGAAACAGATAGGGCACGTAGGACGAGGAGAACTGCACGCGCTTCATGCTGGCTTCTGCGGCCTTCGCCGTTTTTCCGGTTTTTGCAGACCGGCCGGATAGAAACCGGGCCAGACGCGGTTGAGACGATGTATAGGCCACGCTTGCGCCTCCTTAATCCAAGAGCGAGCCTCCTTTCCGGCGGAAAGGAGGCTCGACAACTATCGTTGGTTTCAAAAAGGGAGATCAGCCGGCCGTTTTAGCGAAACGGGCGAGAAGATCGTTGCCTTCCTTTTCGATGATGTCGAAGGCGTCCTTCGGCGTTACTTCGCCGGAGAAGATGCGGTTGTATTCGCGTTCCATGATGGAGCGGATCTGCGGGTAGAAACCGAGGCGGTAGCCCTTGGACCATTCGCCTGAAGGCAGCGACAGCTGCTGGATACCGACTTCGGCGGCAGGCTTTTCCTTGTAGAAGCCTTCAGCCTTGGCCTTTTCGTAAGCGGCCGTGGTGATAGCGACGTAACCGGTTGCCTTGTGGTAGAAGACCTGGATTTCCGGCGAAGTCAGGAACTGGAAGAAGTCAGCCACGCACTTGTTTTCGGCTTCAGACTTGCCCGACATTGCAAAGAGGGCAGCGCCGCCGATGAAGGAGTTGGTGCCAGCGCCCTTGATGGAGCCCCAGTAGGGAAGGAAGGTTGCCGAGAACGGCATGGACGCCGTCTTCTGCAGGCCACCGAACGAACCCGAGGAACCGATCCAGAGGGCAACCTTGCCTTCTTCGAAGGGCTTCTGGTTGTCGTTCCAGCCGGCGCCGTAGTAGGCGAACAGACCCTTGTCTTTCCAGTCCTTCAGCTTGTCGAACATCATGACGAGGTTCGGGTCGGTGACCTTGAGCTTGGTGTCAGTGACGCTGTCGTAACCATTGTTGTTGGTTGCGAACTGGATGTTGTTGCGGGAGAAGAAGTTCTCCGTGAACTGCCAGGTGAGCTGCGACTGGACGAGCGGGATGTAACCGGCTTCCTTCAGCTTCGGTGCGACCTTTTCAAAATCTTCCCAGGTCTTCGGAGCTTCGACGCCGGCCTTCTTCAGGGCTTCGTCGTTGACATACATGATCGGCGCGGAAGTGTTGAAAGGCATGCCGACGAACTTGCCGTCAGCGGCAGCGTAGAAATAGCGGACGCCGTTGATGAAGGCTTCGCGGTCGAACTTGTAACCGGCCTTGTTGATGAGGTCTTCCGCAGGAATGACAGCGCCCTTGGCGTTGATGATGGTGGCAGCGCCAGCATCGAAAACCTGGAGAATGTTCGGCTGTTCGCCCGAACGGAAAGCAGCGATGCCGCTTGCAAGCGCTTCTTCGTATGAGCCCTTGGAAACCGGCGTCAGAGCGCATTCCTTCTGGGCTTCGTTGAACTTCTGCGAAACTTCGTTGATGACTTCGCCGTTACGGCCGCCCATGCCGTGCCACCAGGTGATGTTGGTCGCAGCCATGGAAGACGTTGCCGAAATGCTGACCGCCACTGCGGCCATGGAAATCTTCTTCAACATTACTAAATCCTCTCCACCATTTATTGGGATGAGGATGCGAATAGAGACGTTCCGTGACGCCTCTTTAACGGTTTTATGTCAGATTTATTACAGTCACTGCGATGGGGACTCCATTCTTCCAGAAACGGATGTCTCAAGCGTCCTTGCGCTTTATCGGGCGAGCCGGATTTCCGACCACCGTCGTCCCGGCCAAGACATCCCGCGTCACCACCGAACCGGCCCCAACAATCGCGCCATCGCCAATGGTGATGCCGGCCAGAAGGATCGCGCCGCCGCCGATCCAGACATCGCGACCGATCGTGACCGGCTTTGCGATTTCAATGCCTTGCGAACGCGCAACCGGGTCCAGGTGATGTTCGGCGCAATAGATCTGCACGGCCGGCCCCAACATCGCGCCATCGCCAATCCGCACGGGCGCAGAATCTAGAATGACGCAGCCGGTATTGAGATAGACGTTCGCACCCAACGTAATGTTGAAGCCGTAAGCGCAATGAAACGGTGCTTCGATAAAGGCTCCTTCCGCAACGGAGGCAAAGAGCGCCCGCAGCAAAGGCGACATGGCCTCACGCTCATCCGGCGGCGCGGTGTTGTGCTGGTGAACGGCACGGCGGGCGCGGGCACGCAGCACGTCCAGTTCGGCATCCATGCAACAATACCATTCGCCCGCAGCCATTTTTTCCCGCTCAGTGGACATTGCCTCCCCCCTCAAAAAGCGTCGATGAAATGCTGCGGCAGGCGTCGTGGCAGGACTGCGACGATATCGAAACGCAACGAAAACCGCGCGGCATCCTTGCGGCGGGAGAGCCAAATATCGGCAGCCGCCCGAATGCGCTGTTGCGAACGGAAGCCGACCGCATCGACAGCCCCGGCACCGGAAGGCCGCGCCTTGACCTCGACGATGGCGACGACATCCTTCTTGCGGGCAATGAGATCGATTTCCCCTAGTCGGGTTCGATAACGAATGGCGAGGATGCGGTATCCCCGAAACAGCAGATAGAGTGCTGCCCAGTATTCCGCAGCGTGGCCGCGTCGCTCGGCCTTTCGTCTCTTGTTCGTTTGCCCGTCAGCGGCCATCCGCATCCTTCATATCCAGCAGCCGTTGATAAAGCTCCTTGCGCGGCAGGCCCGTCAGCTTTGCCGCCTCGGCTGCGGCCCTCGCGGCAGGCATGGTTGTGACGAGATCCTTCAGGAGTCTCTCGACATCCTCGATATCGGGAATTTCGTCATAAGAGGGCGGCTCTATCAGGAGCACGATCTCGCCCTTCACCACACGGTCCTCGTCGTAATATTCCGCAAGCTCGCCCAGCGTGCCACGCCGGAACTCCTCGAAAGTCTTGGTCAGCTCACGGCACACCACAGCGCGGCGATCGCGGCCAAGGACTTCCGATGCCACCTTTACGGAGGTTCCAATGCGGCGTGGCGATTCAAAAAACATGAGGGTGGCCGGAATTTTCGCAAGCTCGGCAAAACGGTCGCGCTTGCCGCGATCCTTTACGGGCAGAAAGCCCGCGAACAGAAAGGCGTCACTCGGCATGCCAGAACCGACAAGGGCAGCAAGCGGCGCCGACGCTCCCGGCACCGGCACGACGCGATGACCGGCCTCCAGCGCGAGCTGACCAAGGCGATAACCGGGATCGGAGACGAGTGGCGTTCCGGCATCCGACACCAGCGCCACGGATTTTCCGGCCTCCAAAGCGGCGATGAGTTTTGGTCCCGCTTCCTGCGCATTATGCTCGTGATAGGAGAGCGGACGTGTGCGGATACCGTAACGCTCAAGCAAAATGCGGGTGACGCGGGTATCCTCGCAGGCTAGGACGTCGGCCGAAGCCAGCGTTTCCAGCGCCCGGATGGTGATGTCGCCGAGATTGCCGATGGGGGTGGCCACGAGATAGAGCGCCGGCTCCAACGGCCGCGCCGGAATAGTGGCCGTGCCGATCCTGAAGCTCTTGGTCGCCTGTCCGGCGTCGCTGTTCGATATTTCTTCCGTCACACGGCTTCCAATCATTCTGGCCGATCATTCCCGGCCGGTCGCTCCAGTTTTACCCCTTTATGGGCAATAGAAAACCGGCGAACAAGGTCCACGGGCGGTCACAGGCTGTGGATCATGCTGTATAGCAGCAAAATGACCGGCGGCAGATGCACTCGGCTCTTGCATTTTCTGCAATAACTCTGCCATTTTGCCCGTCCACATTATCCGGCGTTCCGGCCGGTCAAGACTCTTCTTACCGATCCGGCGGTGGCCGGGTCGCAACGGTTGAAAGCGGTAGCGTCCATGCGTATTACTCTTGAGCGGTCGAACCTTCTTAAATCGCTGAACCACGTCCACAGGGTCGTCGAGCGTCGTAACACGATCCCGATCCTGTCCAACGTTCTGCTGCGCGCATCCGGCGCCAATCTGGATATGAAGGCGACCGACCTCGACCTCGAAATCACCGAAGCGACGCCGGCCATGGTGGAGCAGGCGGGCGCGACCACCGTGCCGGCGCATCTGCTTTATGAAATCGTGCGCAAGCTGCCGGATGGTTCCGAAGTGCTTCTGGCCACCAATCCGGATGGCTCCACAATGACGGTTGCTTCCGGCCGTTCGAAATTCTCGCTGCAATGCCTTCCAGAAACCGATTTCCCGGATCTGACCGCCGGTACCTTCAGCCACACCTTCAAACTGAAGGCGACCGACCTGAAGATGCTGATCGACCGGACGCAATTTGCGATTTCGACCGAAGAGACACGCTATTATCTGAACGGCATCTTCTTCCACACCATCGAAAGCAACGGCGACCTCAAGCTGCGCGCAGTTGCGACGGACGGTCACCGTCTTGCGCGCGCCGATGTGGATGCGCCTTCCGGCTCCGAAGGCATGCCGGGCATCATCATTCCGCGCAAGACCGTCGGCGAATTGCAGAAGCTGATGGACAATCCCGAACTTGATGTCACCGTCGAGGTATCGGACGCGAAAATCCGCCTGACCATCGGCTCGGTCGTTTTGACCTCGAAGCTGATCGACGGCACCTTCCCGGATTACCAGCGCGTCATCCCCACCGGCAACGACAAGGAAATGCGCGTCGATTGCCAGACCTTCGCCCGTGCGGTCGATCGCGTGTCGACCATCTCTTCCGAGCGTGGCCGCGCCGTGAAGCTGGCGTTGACCAACGGCCAGCTGACGCTGACCGTCAACAATCCGGATTCCGGCAGTGCAACGGAAGAAGTGGCTGTCGGTTACGACAATGATTCGATGGAAATCGGCTTCAATGCCAAATATCTCCTCGACATCACCTCGCAGCTTTCCGGTGAAGACGCGATTTTCCTTCTGGCGGATGCGGGCTCGCCAACGCTCGTTCGCGACACCGCCGGCGACGATGCGCTTTATGTTCTGATGCCGATGCGCGTTTAAATTGGACTTTTTGTCTTCGAATCAATCAAAAAACGCCGGTGGATCGCTCCACCGGCGTTTTTTGATTCGGCGCAGATAGATTTCTAACGCTAAACGAATTTTTCCAATTACGACATTTTGCCTTGTTTTAGCGCCAAATGAGATAAACAGTGCGTAACATTTTTTTGACAATGACCAAAATACATCCGAGGGGAATTATGGCACTCAACCTGAAGCAACGCTTTGAAAGAAAATTTGAGGAAGAAATCCGCTTTTTCAAAGGCATGGTCAGCCAGCCGAAAAAGGTCGGAGCCATCGTCCCGACATCCTCCATCACGGCAAGAAAAATGGCGAGTGTCATCGACCCGCATTCCGACTTGCCAGTTCTCGAACTCGGCCCCGGCACCGGTGTCATCACCAAGGCCATTCTGGCACGCGGCATCAAGCCGGAGCGCCTGACGGCCATCGAATATTCGACCGATTTCTACAATCAGCTTCTCAGAAGCTATCCGGGCGTCAACTTCATCAATGGCGATGCCTTCGATCTGAATGCGACACTTGGCGAGCACCAGGGCCAGATGTTCGACAGCGTCATTTCCGCCGTACCGATGCTGAATTTTCCGATGGCCGCCCGCATCAAGCTTCTCGACGAATTGCTGAAACGCGTGCCGCACGGCCGCCCCGTCATTCAGATATCCTACGGTCCGATTTCCCCGATCGTTGCGCAGCCGCATCTCTACCACATCCGCCATTTCGATTTCATCGTGCGCAACATTCCTCCGGCGCAATTGTGGACCTATACCCGGGCCTGATCACGCGGCAGAGTGGGCAAAGGCTGTCATTTCCCGGTCGTGACAGATGGTTAGGGTCCTGATTTGCCCTTCCATCGCCATTGAGGACCGTTCCCATGCATGCCCTCTACATTACCCATCCCCAGGTCCGGATCGATCCGGCGGTTCCGGTTCCGGAATGGGGACTTTCGGACTTGGGTGCACAGCGGGCGTTTGAGGCAAGCCGCCTGCCATGGGCACGCGCATTGCGCCGGATCGTGTCGAGCGCGGAAACCAAAGCCATCGAAACCGCACGAATCCTTGCTGAAACATCCCGCGCGGATATTGAGATCATCGAGGCGATGCATGAGAACGACCGGTCGGCAACAGGCTTCCTGACGCCGCCGGAATTCGAAAAGGCTGCCGACTGGTTTTTTGCTCATCCGCGAGAGAGCTTTCACGGCTGGGAACGGGCAATCGATGCGCAGGCGCGAATTGTTAACGCCGTCACGGCCGTTCTAGGCCGGCACGACCCGCAACAGCCGATTGCCTTTGTCGGCCATGGCGGCGTCGGCACGCTTTTGAAATGCCATATCGAAGGCGTCGGCATCAGTCGCAGCAAGGACCAGCCACCCGGCGGCGGCAATCTTTTCCGGTTCCCAATCGCCGAATTTTCACTTGCAGCTCAGCGCCCCACATGCGACTGGACGGCAATGGAAACATGGCAGGGATAAGACAATGACCGCGCGCGAAAAACTGATCGTCGGGCTCGATGTTCCGACTGTGCAACAAGCTGAAGACATCGTGTCGAAGATCGGCGATGAGGTTCTGTTCTACAAGATCGGCTATCAGCTGGTATTTGCCGGCGGTCTCGAATTCGCCCGCGACCTTGCCCAGAGCGGCAAGAAAGTCTTTCTCGACATGAAACTACTCGACATCGACAACACCGTCGCCTCTGGTGTCGAAAACATCGCCCGCATGGGCATGTCGATGCTGACCCTGCATGCCTACCCGAAAGCCATGCGCGCCGCAATCAAGGCAGCCGAAGGCTCTGGCCTCTGCCTGCTTGGTGTCACCGTGCTAACCTCGATGGATGATGCCGATCTTGCGGAAGCCGGCTATGCATCGGATGCCCGTTCGCTGGTGCTGCGCCGTGCGGAACAGGCGCGCGAGGCGGGCATGGGCGGCATCGTCTGTTCGGCAGAGGAATCGACGGCGGTGCGTGAAATCCTTGGCCCCGACCTTGCCGTCGTCACCCCTGGTATTCGCCCGGCCGGTGCCGAGGCGGGAGACCAGAAGCGCGTCATGACGCCTTTTGACGCCATCAAAGCCGGTTCGAGCCATCTGGTTGTCGGCCGCCCCATCGTCAAAGCAGAGGATCCGAAAGCAGCAGCCCGCGCCATTCTTGACGACATGCTGCGCGCCAGCTTTCCGGCAAATCAATAAGGACCATCGGAGGAGACGAAATGGCAAAGGGTTACTGGATCGCGCGTGTCGATGTACGCGACAACGAACGCTACAAGGACTACGTTTCGACTGCGAAGCCCGCTTTCGAGCGGTTCGGCGCCAACTTTCTCGCCCGCGGCGGTGCGTTGACCGAACTTGAGGGCAAGGCACGCGCACGCAACGTCATCATCGAATTCCCCTCTGTGCAGCACGCGATCGATTGCTACAACTCGCCCGAATACCAGGCGGCGGCCAAAATCCGCCAGGAAGTCGCCGACGCGGAGATGATGATCGTCGAAGGAATTTGACGGTCGTCAACCGCATTTCCAAAACTAGTCCCGGGCCTTGTGACAACGTCTCTTCACGCGCGCACGGCTTTGGGCTAAGAGACTGAAAAACGATTTATCGACAGCTTCTGAGGAGCCTCCCATGACCTTGGCCAACCTTCCACCCCTCGTCACCGTTTTCGGCGGTTCGGGTTTCGTCGGGCGGCATGTCGTGCGGATGCTCGCCAAGCGCGGTTATCGCATCCGCGTTGCCGTGCGCCGTCCCGATCTTGCTGGTTTCCTGCAGCCGCTCGGCAATGTCGGCCAGATCTCGTTTGCCCAGGCGAACCTGCGGTATCGCGACTCCATCGTCAAAGCCATCGAAGACGCCGACCACGTGGTCAATTGCGTTGGCATTCTGGCCGAAAGCGGCCGCAACACCTTTGACGCCGTGCAGGAATTCGGCGCGAAAGCCATTGCCGAGGCAGCCCGCAACGCCGGTGCAACGCTGACGCACATCTCCGCCATCGGTGCCGATGCCAATTCGTCGACCGGCTACGGCCGCACAAAGGGCCGCGCCGAGGCAGCAATCCATTCCGTTCTGCCCGGCGCCGTGATCCTGCGTCCTTCGATCATCTTTGGACCGGAAGACGACTTCTTCAATAAATTCGCCAAGATGGCCCGCAGCCTGCCGTTCCTGCCGCTGATCGGCGGCGGAAAAACCAAGTTTCAGCCGGTCTATGTCGAAGATGTAGCGGAGGCCGTTGCCCGCAGCGTGGATGGCAAGCTGAAGCCCGGCGCCATCTATGAACTGGGTGGCCAGGACGTCATGACGTTCCGCGACTGTCTTGAGGCGGTTCTTGCCGCAACCTACCGTCAGCGTCCTTTCGTCAACCTGCCTTTCGGCGTCGCCTCAATGATCGGAAAAATCGCTTCGCTGGTGCCGCTGATTACGCCGCCGCTGACTGTCGATCAGGTGACCATGCTGAAAAAGGATAATGTCGTTTCCGCTGACGCGGAAAAGAACGGCCTGACCCTGGAAGGCATCGGCATTACGCCCGTTCGCGTTGCTTCCGTCCTGCCGTCCTACATGGTGCACTATCGCCCGCACGGACAGTTCTCGAACGCCGGAAAAGCAGCATAAGCCTACCGTCGCGCATTAACGATCTGAACGAAAGCGGGAACCATTCCCGCTTTTTGTTTTTGCGCAATTCAATCGCAACCAAACCGCTATTGGCGCATTTCCCCCTCAACTGCAGGGGAGGTGCACCATCGACTGAAGCTGTTTTGAACAGCCGGGTAAAAGTTAACGGCAAAGTGGCCTCCACAGCCAAGCGTGGCACAAGCGCAACTGTGGAAAAGACTTCGCATTAACCCGGTATTCAGCAAGCCGCTTTATTGATAATGGCCACATTCCTAACATATCCAGAACCCTCACTTCACACACGGCGGCGTAATCCGCGCGAACGAACGTCTGAAAGGCAATAAT
The DNA here is from genome assembly GCF_053521725.1 of Agrobacterium sp. CG160-95. Classification (NCBI taxonomy): domain Bacteria; kingdom Pseudomonadati; phylum Pseudomonadota; class Alphaproteobacteria; order Hyphomicrobiales; family Rhizobiaceae; genus Agrobacterium; species Agrobacterium sp. CG160-95. Next base: position 1,129,195 of record NZ_JBNWDU010000001.1, read on the forward strand.
AAAATGGGCAGATCTATCGCACTCTTTTTTGCGTGTGCGGCTTTGGTGGTTCTGGCGGGTTCTTTCATGGCGCCGGGCACGGTTGCAGCGGGCAAGAGCGGTTGCGCTCCCGCCTACGGTGTCGACCCTTGCGCAACGGCTTCGATCAGCACGAACTGATCAGCTTTCACAAGTCTCAAATAAAAAGCGCCTCCGGATTCTCCGGGGCGCTTTTTTATTTTGTCCGTGCATTGGAAACGAACGGCTATTTTAAAGCTCGGCTCAACGGTAGAGCAGAAGTGCCGCCAGACCCAGCGAGCCGATGACGATGCGCCACCAGGCAAAAGGTGCAAAACCGCGTCGCGAGACGAAGTCCAGCAGCGAGCGCACGACGAACAGGCCGGAGACGAAAGCGGCGATGAAGCCTACGGCAATCAGCGCACTGTCATCGAAGCTCAGCGCATCGCGGTTCTTGTAGAGATCGAGCACAAACGCGCCGAGCATGGTCGGCATCGCCAGGAAAAACGAGAATTCGGCGGCGGAGCGCTTGTCAGTGCCCATCAACAGCGCGCCGACAATGGTAGCGCCGGACCGGGAGGTGCCCGGAACCATCGCAAGGCACTGGAACAGACCGATCTTGAAGGCAAGCGACGGCGGATAATCCATGATGTCGGTATATCTGGGCTTCAGCGGCATCCGGTCGACGGCCAGCAATATGACGCCGCCGATAACCAGTACGATACAGATGAGGATGGGTGTTTCGAACAGCACCGTCTTGATGAAGTCATGCGCCAGAGCGCCGATCACCGCCGCCGGCAGGAAGGCGACAGCGACAGCCAGCACGAAGCGGCGCGCCTTGGCACTTGTTGGCATCGCCATGGCGATCGACACAAGCTTCTGAAAATAAACAAGAAGGATAGCAATGATCGCGCCGAGCTGAATGAGAACGGCAAAGGTGTTGCCCGGCGATTTGAAGCCGAGAAAATGCCCGGCCAGCAGCACATGCGCCGTTGAGGAAACGGGAATGAACTCCGTAAGACCCTCGATAATGCCCAGCAAAAGCGCGCTGATGATCGATTGGTCACCCATGAGGTATCCTTTTTTCAGGGGGAAGCGGGAATGGAAAGCAATTGCGTTAAACTTGTTTTAAAGTAGCCAAGCTCTTATAGCGTCTTGATGAAGCGAAACTGAAAAAGTTTTCCGGCAATTGTCGATCATGACAACCAATCGTAAAAATTGAGTACCGATGCCAACTCTCTATCACTCTCCCATGTCGACCGCATCGCGGTTCGTTCGTCTGATCCTTTCGGAATACGGGTTCCAGACCGATCTCGTGGAGGAGCAGCCGTGGGAAAGAAGGCGGGAGTTTCTGGCGCTGAATCCGGCGGGCACCCTGCCGGTCTATCTCGATGATAATATGCGCTCTCTCAGCGGTCCCTACGTGCTCGCCGAGTTTCTCGACGAAACGCACGGGGTTTTGAAGCGTGACCGGCGATTGCTGGCGGAAGACCCGTTTCAGCGGGCGGAAATCCGCCGCTTGACCGAGTGGTTCCTGCAGAAGATGGAAAACGATGTGACCCGACCGCTGGTGCGGGAGCGGGTTTATAAATTGCAGATGACGGCGGCGCAGGGTGGTGGCCCCCCGGATTCCAAGCTTCTGCGCACCGCGCGTAACAATGTTCGTCAGCACATCAAATATCTGGAATGGCTGGCGGGTTCGCGCACTTGGCTCGCCGGCGACCGATTGAGTTATGCCGATCTGGCCGCCGCCGCCTCTGTTTCGGTGCTGGATTATCTCGGCGAAATCAACTGGCTTGAAGCGCCCATTGCCAAGGAGTGGTATCAGCGGCTGAAATCGCGCCCGTCCTTCCGGCCTTTCCTCAGCGAGCGCATTCCGCGCCTTGCCCCCTCCTCCCACTACGCCGATCTGGATTTCTAGGTTCCGGCCTCCCGGTTATTTGCTGCGGCGTGTAGCTACGCATATATATGTCGCAGAGTAACCCGCAGGAGAAACGACCATCGACGTTGCCAGCGACAAGCAGCGGATACGCGCTCGCAAACTGACGGACTTCGTTCGTCAGGAGGCGCTTTCGCTCGGCTTCGATCTCTGTCGTATCACCGCGCCGGACAGCATTCCGCTGGCACCGGGACGGTTGAGGCAGTTTCTCGATAAGGGCTATCATGGCACGATGGCGTGGATGGAGGAGACCGAAGCCCGTCGCGCCGAGCCGAAAACGCTGTGGGGCGACGTGCGCTCCATTGTCATGTTCGGGCTGAATTACGGGCCTGAGGAAGATCCTCGCGGCGTTCTTTCGAAATCCGACAAGGCAGCCATTTCGGTCTATGCCCGCAACCGCGACTATCACGACGTCATAAAAGGGCGACTGAAAGAAATCGCCACCCGTTTTGCCGCGCGCGCCGGCGAGGACGTGAAGGTCTTCGTTGACACTGCGCCGGTGATGGAAAAACCGCTTGCCGCAGCCGCGGGTCTCGGCTGGCAGGGCAAACACACCAATCTGGTCAGCCGCACCCACGGTTCCTGGCTGTTTCTCGGCAGCATGTTCACCACCGCCGAGCTTTTTCTTGATGAGGCCGAGAAGGACCATTGCGGCTCCTGTCGCGCCTGTCTCGATGCCTGTCCGACGGCCGCCTTCCCCGCCCCCTACCAGCTGGACGCCCGCCGCTGCATCTCCTACCTCACCATTGAGCACAAAGGCGTCATCCCGCACGAGTTCCGGCCGATGATAGGCAACCGCATCTATGGCTGCGACGATTGCCTTGCCGCCTGTCCCTGGAACAAATTCGCGGCCAGCGCCTCCGAGATGAAGCTGCAAGCGCGCGAGGATTTGAAGGAACCTTCCATCGCCTTCCTGCTGACGCTGGACGACGCTGCATTCCGCAGCTTCTTCAGCGGCTCACCAGTCAAGCGCATCGGGCGTAACCGCTTCATCCGCAACGTGCTGATAGCGGCTGGAAACTCGCGCGACCAGCAATTCGTGCAGCAATGCAAGTCTCTCGCCGAAAAAGACCAGGCACCAGAGGTGCGCGGCATGGCCGCATGGGCTTTGTCGCAGCTTATGGACAGCGAGGAATTCCGTGCATACTCTGCCGGCCGCGCCCCGGAGCCTGATCCGGAGGCGGAAATGGAATGGCAACTGGCAGAGGCGTGACCCATGCATGTGATGATTTTCGGCGCAGGATATTCGGGCAAGGCCATCGCAAACGCGCTGAAAACCGAAACTGCAACGATATCGGGCACCACGCGCAGCACAGACAAGTTCACAAGCCTCGCCGCAACTGGCATGACACCCTTCCTGTTCGACGGTGCCCATCTTAATGACGATCTCATCGCCACAATGGCCAATGTCACCCATCTCGTGCAGTCCATCGCGCCGGGCAAGGATGGAGATCCACTGCTTGCGCTTTTGGGCGACGACCTGAAACGGCTTCTGCCCAAGCTTGAATGGATCGCTTATCTTTCCACCGTTGGCGTCTATGGCGACCATGACGGCGCATGGGTGGATGAGGAAACCCCGTGCCGCCCGGTCTCGGCCCGGTCCGTGGAACGCGTTGCTGCCGAAACCGCCTGGGCTGCGGCTGCTGAAAAAGCGGGGGTGCCGCTTGCCATCTTGCGCCTTTCCGGAATTTACGGCCCCGGACGCAATAGTTTCATGAATTTCGAAAAGGGAACGGCGCGCAGGCTGGTAAAGAAAGACCAGGTGTTCAACCGGATCCGGGTTGAGGATATTGGTGCGGCCCACGCCTTTCTGGCGCGGAGAAATGAACGCGGCGTCTTCAACGTGACGGATGATGAACCCGCCCCGCCGCAGGATGTGGTGAGCTTCGCCGCCACGTTGATGGGCGTCGAGCCGCCTCCCGAACAGGCATTCGAGACCGCCGATCTGACGCCGATGGCACGCTCCTTCTACGGCGAGAACAAGCGTGTTTCCAACGCCAGGATACGTGGCCTCGGTTTCGATTTCAGCTTCCCGGAGTACAAAATCTCCCTGACACAATTGTGGGAAAGCGGCCTCTGGCGGGGCTAAAAATCCCCCATTTAAAAGCGATGAAAAATCCTTCCAAACCCGTTTTTGAGGATGGTTTTGGTGGTTTTTCAGTCAATTAGGCTTTTATTAACCATGCAAAAATCGCTAAAATCGTAGCCATTAGAAAAATATTTCACTCACATTTCGTGAACTGGATTCACGAAGGCGTGACTTGTAACAGCATTTCCATTGAGCATTGATTCTGCGTCATTTTTTCCACTTTTCAACAATAAGGCACAGACGACACCTTTCCGGCTAACGATCACGAATGTTACAGACTGTAACACTTCGTGATTTGAGATCAGCTTTTTTTCGCCATTTTTCCCTCGCCCTACAATCTCGCATTCAAACGCGTTCAGGCCAGACAATGGCCGTTTAGCAAGGGCACAATCAATCGGCGCGGGGCCGATTTTCAGGGAAGCACAGTTTGTTGAATATCCGTCGTATAACTTTCACCGTCGCAACTATAGCCGCCTGTTCCATCATTGCGCCTCTTCAGGCGAATGCGGCAAATGGTTGCGGAGGGGCATCGTGGTATGCGTTGAGCTCCAAGACTGCTTCGGGCGAGCGTATGAACGCCGCCAACATGACCGCCGCTCACCGCTCGCTGCGGTTCGGCACCAAGGTCAAGGTTACCAATGCCCGTAACGGCAAGGCCGTTGTGGTGCGCATCAATGACCGCGGTCCGTTCATCAAGGGTCGCGTTCTCGATCTTTCCAAGGCCGCTGCCAAAAACATCGGCATGATCAGTTCCGGCACCGCCAAAGTCTGCTACGAGGTCGTCAGCGCCGATTGAGCCTTGCCCTTGCCGCCATTCGCGTCTACCAACCGGGCTAATCAGCAAAATGAGGTAGACAATGCGTTTGGGCGGGCGTTTGGCCGGAGCAATCGAAGTATTGGCGGATATTGAGGGACGCAGGCGTCCCGTTGCCGATGCTCTGAAGGACTGGGGACTTGCCCATCGTTTCGCGGGTTCGGGTGACAGGGCCGCGATCGGCAACATCGTCTATGACGCGCTGCGCATGAAACTGTCACACGCCTGGCTGATGGATGACGACAGCGCCGCCTCGCTTGGTTATGCAGTTCTGCTGCGCCAATGGGGCAAGAGCTTTTCGGAACTTGCGGCGGAATTCGACGGCGACAAATTTGCCCCTGCCGCGCCTGATGAAGAAAAGCAGAAAGCCTTTCTCTCCCGTTCTCTCGCCGATGCACCAGCCCATATTCAGGGCGACATTCCCGAATGGGTTCAAGCATCCTTCGAGACGGCGTTCGGAGAGGGCTGGCTTGCCGAGGCGCAGGCGCTGAACCAGCGCCCGACACTTGATCTGCGGGCCAACACGCTGAAGGCCACTCGCGACAAGGTGCTGAAGGCGCTGGAAGAGAGCGGTGCGGAAGCAACGCATATAGCCCGTCAGGGTGTCCGCATCCCCGCCGGCGAAGGCCCTTCCCGCCTGCCGAATGTGACCGCCGAACTGTCCTTCCAGAAAGGCTGGTTCGAAGTTCAGGACGAGGGATCGCAGATCGTTGCCGATCTTGCCGGCGCGCATGAAGGCGAACAGATCCTCGATTATTGCGCCGGTGGCGGCGGCAAGACGCTGGCCATGGCCGCCAGCATGAACAACAAGGGTCAGGTTCACGCCTTCGACGCCGATCGCAAGCGGCTCGCGCCGATTATCGAGCGGCTGAAACGAGCCGGCACGCGCAATGTACAGGTTCATGACCGCGCAGCCGGACTTGTCCCGTTTCATGAAAAATTCGATCGCGTTCTGGTGGACGCCCCCTGCACTGGCACCGGAACATGGCGCCGGCGGCCCGACACCAAATGGCGGCTGACGACACGCAATCTGGAAGAACGGGTACAGCAGCAGGGCGAGGCCCTTTCGCAGGCCAAGGGTTTTGTGCGCCCCGGCGGCGAGCTGCTTTATGTCACCTGCTCGGTTCTGCCCGAGGAAAACGAGCAGCAGGTCAAGCGCTTCTGCGAAGAAAATCCGCAATTCTATATCGGTTCGGCACTGGAACGCTGGCAGACGACTTTTGGCGGCAATGCAAACAAACCGCATTCCTCTGACGGCAAGACAGTGACGCTGACGCCTGCAACTACAGATACGGACGGTTTCTTCTTCTGCGTAATGAAACGCAAAGCCTGAAACAGGTTTTGCACGCGCTGATTTTACTTCGAAAAATACCGAGTAGCTTGTTTCAAAGCATTCTAAACTAGAATATTTGACACAAGTTTGCGATTGGGTCAGAACTCGCTTGCCGCAGCGTGAAGTTATTTCACGCCTGCCCAAGGAGAGGGATCATGATCCGCAAAACCATTCTCAGCGCGTCTTTCGCGCTTCTGGCCGCATCCGCGACCTTCACCGCGCTTCCCGCCCGCGCTGCGACCGACGCCGCCGCTGTCGTCAAGCATTACGCCGACGTCGCGCATGCGAAATACGAGGATTCGCTGACCACGGCGAAGGCGCTGGACAAGGCAATCGACGCGCTGATCGCAACACCGAGCGAAGGAACGCTGAAAGCTGCACGTGAAGCGTGGATCAAGGCGCGCGTTCCATACCAGCAATCGGAAGTCTACCGGTTCGGCAACCCTGTGGTCGACGCCTGGGAAGGCAAGGTAAACGCCTGGCCGCTGGATGAAGGCCTGATCGACTATGTCGACGGTTCCTACGGCACCGAGAGCGACGAGAACGAGCTTTACGTCGCAAACATCATCGCCAATCCGAAAATCAAGATCAGCGGCGAAGATGTCGATACCTCGAAGATCACCCCCGAACTGATCGAAAGCCTGCACGAGGCGGGCGATGTCGAAGCCAATGTGACGACCGGTTACCACGCCATCGAATTCCTGCTCTGGGGACAGGACCTGAACGGCACCGGACCGGGTGCGGGCAACCGCCCCTATACCGACTACGACAAGAAGAATTGCACGAACGGCAATTGCGACCGCCGCGCCGATTACCTGAAGTCCGCCTCCACCCTGCTGATCAAGGATCTTCAGGAAATGGTGGACGCCTGGGCGCCGGAAGGCGAAGCCACCAAGACAGTGGAAGCCGACCCGAAAGCCGGCCTGACCGCCATTCTCACCGGCATGGGCTCTCTTTCCTATGGCGAGCTGGCAGGGGAGCGCATGAAGCTCGGCCTTCTGCTGCACGATCCGGAAGAGGAGCATGATTGCTTCTCCGACAATACCTATAATTCGCATCTTAACGACGCCATCGGCATCGCATCTGCCTATACCGGCGAATATACCCGTGTGGATGGAACGAAGATGACCGGCGCCTCGCTGTCGGAGCTGGTCGGCGCCAAGGACAAGGCGCTGAACGACGAGATGACGGCGAAGCTGAACAAGACGCTCGACGCCATGCATGCCATGGAAAAGCGTGCCCAGACGGTCGAGGCCTACGACCAGATGATCGGCGAAGGCAACAAGGAAGGCAACGCCGTGGTTCAGGCGGCCATCGACGGCCTTCTCGACCAGACGAAAACCGTCGAACGCGTGATTGCGGCACTCGATCTCGGCAAGATCGAACTTGAGGGTTCCGCCAGCCTCGATAATCCGAACGCCGTCTTCAAATAAGAGCCAATGCGGGCCGCAGATCGCTGCGGCCCGCCATTCCCATGCTTTCCATGAAGTCATCGCTGCCGCGGATCCGCAAGCCGTTATTCTTCGCCGGGGCAGCCTGCCTTGTGGCATCGATGGTGCTTGCCGCGCCGCTTCGTGACGATCTGACGGAAAAAGACCAAAGCCGCGTTCAGGCTGTCACCGCGCCGACAATGGATTTTACCATGCCGGAGCCCTTCGAGGCCATGTCCGGCGGGGCAACGACCAGCACCCATAAAGCCGATAGCGGCGCGTTTTCGCATCCATCCGCAACAATGCCGTTTGAGCGAAAACAGGATTTCAAGCTCGGCAATGCGCTGTTCCAGAAGCTCTGGGTGTCTTCCCCCTCCTCCACGCAAGCCTCAGACGGGTTGGGGCCGCTCTATAACGCCCGATCCTGCCAGGCCTGCCATGTGAAGGACGGCAGAGGCCGACCGCCACTTGCCGGCGAAGATGCCGTCTCCCTGTTTCTGCGGCTGGCCCGGCCTGCCCGCAACGAGGCGGAACGGGCAGCGATTGCGCGCCACGAGGTGTTGAATTTTCCCGACGAGACCTATGGCCGGCAGCTTCAGAACGTTGCCATTCCCGGCCTCGCTGCAGAGGGCAAACCTGTCGTCACCTATATCGAGAAACCCGTGCGGCTGGCCGACGGCGAGGTGGTGATGCTGCGCAAGCCAGACTATGCCGTGGCAGGCCTGCACTATGGCCCCCTGGGCGTCGATACGACTTTGTCGGCGCGGATTGCCATGCCAACCCTTGGGCTTGGGCTGATCGAGGCCATTGCCGATGCCGATATTCTGGCCGGCGCCGATCCGGATAACAAAAATGGCGACGGCATTTCCGGGCGCCCTGCTTTTGTACGGGATCACCGGACCGGCGAAGTGAAGCTCGGCCGATTTGGCTGGAAAGCCCAGAACGCCAGCGTCCGCGACCAGAGCGCCAGCGCCTTCTCCCACGATATCGGCATTTCCACGCCGGATGCACAAAACGCCTATGGTGATTGCACCGACGTTCAAAAAGACTGTCTTGCCATGCCGACCGGCGTGCAGCCACGGCTTGGGCCAGTGGAGGCGCCGGACCCCATTCTCGATCTCGTGACCTTTTACACCGAAAACCTTGCAGTGCCGCAGCGCCGCGATGTGGGTGATCCCACCGTGTTGCGGGGAAAGCAGCTTTTTTACGCATCTGGCTGCACATCCTGCCATACACCGAAATTCGTCACCCGCCGTGACGCTGCCGACCCCATGCAGTCTTTCCAGCTGATCTGGCCCTACTCGGATTTTCTGCTGCACGACATGGGAGAGGAGCTTGCCGATGGCCAGCAGGTGGGCGAAGCAAACGGGCAGGAATGGCGAACCCAGCCGCTCTGGGGTATCGGTCTGACGCAAAGCGTGAATGGCAACGGCTTTTACCTGCATGACGGGCGGGCGCGCAGCCTGACAGAAGCGATATTATGGCACGGCGGCGAAGCGCAAAAAGCGCGCGATGCCTTTGCCGCCTTGCAAAAATCCGACCGGCAGGCTTTGCTGGCTTTTCTGGAGTCCCTTTGATGAAAAATGCCATGCGAAAAATACCCGGTCTCATCTCCGTGCTGCTGCTTTTGGGTATGCGGCCCGCAATGGCGCAGGATGTGGAGCTGATGCCGCCGCCACCACTCGACCCCGTACAGGTGCGGGGCGTGATGGAAAAAGCGGTGAACGGTTTCATCCGTCCCGGCTATGACCACTTCCGGCAATCGGCAGAGAAGCTGGAAGGCAGCATGAAGGCTTTCTGCGCCGCCCCTTCCAAGACGACGGATGAAGCGGCCAAAGCGGCCTTTGCCGATACGGTCTCCAGTTGGTCAACCATCGAGATCGTTCGGGTCGGCCCGGTGATCGAGCACAACCGCTTCGAACGTGTGCTCTATTACCCAGACAAGAAGGGTCTTGGCCTGAAACAGGTACAGCGTTACCTTGCGGAAAAGGACGAAAGCGTCACCAGCGCCGAGAGCCTGAAGGGCAAGAGTGTCGCAGCGCAGGGCCTCGGCGCGCTGGAATTCGTGCTCTATGGCGCCGGAGCGGGTGACCTGTTCGACAAGAAGGGCGATTTCCGTTGCCGTTATGGCGCGGCGATTGCCGGCAACGTTGCCAATGTGGCGGCGGAGCTTTCCGACAGCTGGAACGCACCTGATGGAGCGCAGAAAAACTGGACGCAGCCCGGCGCGGATAATCCCGTCTTTCGCGATGAGCGTGAGGCGCTGGTTGCGCTGCTTGGCATTCTCGTACACGGCGCCGAAGCAATCCGCGACCAGCGCATAGAGACGTTCTACAAGGGGCCGGACAAGGCGAAGTTTCCCCGCACGGCGATCTACTGGCGGTCCGGCCTGACGTGGAAAAGCATTGCCGCAAACATCAAGGCCGTTCAGACACTCCTGCACACGGCCGATATGGTCGAACTCGTGCCATCCGACCAGCGCTCCATCGTCAACTCCATCGATTTCATCGCCAAATCGATGATTCGCATTGCCGGAACGATTGATACCAACGTGGAACAGGCGCTAGATGACGACCAGCAACGCGCCAAGGTGGATTACCTGCTGCTGAACGGCAAAGACCTGATCTACCGCCTCAACGACCAGTATGGCGGCGCAATCGGTCTCAGCTCCGGCTTTTCCTTCGCCGACGGAGACTGAGGCGGTGATATCATGCAAAAAGCCGACGCTGATAGACAGGCGCAGCTTCATCAAGGCGGCGGGCATTCCGTTCCTAGCGGCGCTCGCTCCCGGCTCGCTGCATGCGCTTGAACGCGCCGACGCTGTCTTCGCTTCCGCTTTTCGCACCCATGACGGTTTCTACGGCATTGCGACTGTGAGCGAACGCGGCGAGATCATCGACCGTGTTGCGCTCCCAGCCCGCGCCCATGGAATGGCAACGAGCCATGCGACCGGCATGACAGTGGCCTTTGCGCGCCGGCCCGGCACCTTCTTCATGGCCTTTGACCCCGCGCGACGCCGCGAGCCTGTCGTGATGCACACGCCGGAAAACCGCCACTTCTACGGCCACGGACAATTTTCTCCCGACGGTGCGATCCTCTACGCCAGCGAAAACGACTTCGATGGCAATCGCGGTGTTATCGGGCTTTACGATGCCCGCAACGGATTTGCCCGCATCGGTGAATACGACGCCCACGGCATTGGCACCCATGACATGACCGTGAGCGACGATGGCAGGCTGATAGTGATCGCCAATGGCGGCATCGAGACCCACCCGGATTTTGGCCGAACCAAACTCAATGTCGACAGCATGCAGCCGTCGCTTGTGCTTCTGGACGCCGCCAGCGGCCAGTTGATCCAGAAACATTCGATGCCAGACCAATTGCGACAGCTTTCCACCCGCCATGTCGATCTCGGCGATGACGGGCGTGTCTGGTTCGCCTGCCAATATGAGGGACCGCGCAACGATCTTCCGCCGCTTGTTGGCCATTTCTCGAAGGGCGAGGACCTTGCCTTCGTCGATCTACCAGAGCAAACGACGGTGCGCCTTGCCAATTATGTCGGTGCCATCGCGGTCAACCGGCGCGATGGCCTGGTGGGCCTGACCTCACCCAACGGCAACGCGGCCGTGACGCTGGATGCGAAAACCGGGCGTGTTGTATCAGAGACGACCGTGCGGGAGGCTGCGGGCGTTGCCCCCGCCATAAAGGGCATTGCGGTTTCTTCCTATGACGGATTTTTCGAGGCTATTCGCAGCGACGTGGCGTGGGACCAGCATATCGTGCGTATTTCAGGCTAGAATACTGAAAATGCACCGGAACAAAAAAGACCAAAAAGCATTTGAGGCGTCATGAAAAACCTTTCCGTGTATATCATTTTCGTGGTTGTGGTTGTTGCGCTGGGTGCGCTCATCGGCATCAACAACGTGCCGGGCGAATGGTACCAGTCGCTTCAGAAGCCGCCCTTCAACCCGCCCAACTGGATATTCGGCCCGGTTTGGACGACGCTCTACGTGATGATCGGCATTGCAGGCGCGCGAACATGGATCGTGAGACCAGCGGGCACGCGCATGCGTCTCTGGTTCACGCAGCTGGTGCTGAATTTCCTGTGGTCGCCCATCTTTTTCGGCATGCAAAGCCCGACAGGCGCGCTCGTCATCATCGTGCCTATGCTGATCTGCATTCTGGCTTTCATTGCGCTCACCTATAGTCGCGACCGCATCTCCATGTGGCTTTTCGTGCCCTACGCCCTTTGGGTCGCCTTTGCCACGCTGCTGAATGCCAGCATCGCCGTGCTGAACTAATTGCTCCTGCGGCACTTGCCTTGCCCGCCGCCACACGCCATGTCAGTTTGCGGTGAGGACAAAAGCAGGCAGGTAAGCCAATGGAGATCACGGATCCCGGCGATTTTCGTCAGCGGATAGAAAGAAGCTTTGCGCGGCAGGGTGTGGTGCAGGCAATCGGTGCGCAGATAAGCCGCATCGAACACCGTCTGGTGGAAATCGAGCTGCCGTTTCATGAAAAGCTGACACAGCAGCACGGCATATTGCATGCCGGTGTCATTGCCGCCGGCCTGGATACCGCGTGCACCTATGCCGCCTATACGATCATAGAGCCGGAAGCCTCGCTGCTGACAATCGAGTTCAAGGTCAACCTCATGTCGCCCGGGCGCGGCGAGCGGTTCCTGTTTCGTGGCGAAATCATCAAGCCGGGCAACAACCTGATCGTTGCCGATGGCCGCGCTTACGCCCTTTCCGACGGGCCGGCGAAGCTCATCGCCTCCATGACAGGCACGATGATGGTGGTAAAGGGCCGCGAGGATATTACCGGATGAGCTACCGGCTTTTGCATGTTGCAGACAAATCCATACTTTTCGTCATGGCGGCTTCCGCCGAATACGGCCCCCACCTGCAGGCGCGCATCGCGCCCTTGATGACCGGCGTCGGCCCGGTCGAGGCAGCGATTTCGGTCACGGCAATTCTTGCCGGTCTCGATGCGGCGGACCATCTGCCTGACCTTGTCGTTTCGCTCGGCTCCGCCGGCTCGCGGACGCTCGACCAGACTGGCATCTATCAGGCGATTTCTGTTGCCTATCGCGACATGGATGCCTCAGCCTTCGGTTTTGAAAAGGGTCGCACGCCGTTTCTCGATCTGCCGGCCGAGGTGGCCTTGCCCCTGCGCATACCCGATATTGCCGAGGCGCGGCTTTCCACGGGCGCCAACGTCGTCTCTGGTGCCGCCTATGGGTCGATCGATGCCGATATGGTGGAAATGGAAACCTATGCCGTGCTCCGGGCCTGCCAGCGCTTCGGCGTGCCGCTCATCGGCCTGCGCGGTATTTCCGATGGCAGGGAAGATGTGAACCATGTGGACGACTGGACGGAATACCTGCATATCATCGATGAAAAGCTCGCAGACGCCGTCGACAGGCTTTGCCGCGCTATCGAAGACGGTGCGATCACCCTTTGAACCTCGCGATTTTAGTAAATTTCCGCTGTTAGATGCCCGCTTCCGGGTTGCCTAAAGCCGCCATTTTCTTTAAAGGCTCGCCATGACCCAGATAGCCCATCCCGACAGCATTCTCATCATCGATTTCGGCAGCCAAGTGACGCAGCTGATTGCGCGCCGCATCCGCGAAGCCGGGGTCTATTGCGAAATCCACCCGTTTCAGAATGCCGCAGAGGCGTTTGAGAAGCTCCAGCCCAAGGGCGTGATCTTCTCCGGCGGCCCCGCATCTGTAACGGCGGAAGGCAGCCCGCGTGCGCCGCAGGCGGTGTTCGACAGCAAGGTTCCGATCCTCGGCATCTGCTACGGCCAGCAGACGCTCTGCACCCAGCTTGGCGGCGTTGTCGAGGGCGGTCACGCGGCGGAATTCGGGCGCGCCGATATCGACATCAAAAAGGCAAGCCCTCTGTTCGACGGTTTCTGGGAACAGGGCAAGAGCTATCCCGTCTGGATGAGCCACGGCGACCGCGTGACGAAACTGCCGGAAGGTTTCGAGGTTATCGCAACCTCCGAGAACGCACCCTTCGCCATAGCTGCCGACGAGACACGCCACTATTACACCACCATGTTCCACCCGGAAGTGGTGCATACGCCTGATGGCGGCAAGCTGCTCTCCAACTTCGTGCACAAGATCGTCGGTCTCAAATCCGATTGGACGATGGCAGCCTATCGCGCCGAGATGATCCGCAAGATCCGCGATCAGGTCGGCACCGGGCGCGTGCTCTGCGCACTCTCCGGCGGCGTCGATTCCTCGGTTGCGGCGATCCTCATCCATGAGGCGATCGGTGACCAGCTGACCTGCGTTTACGTCGACCATGGTCTGATGCGGCTTGGCGAAAGCGAGCAGGTCGTCGGCATGTTCCGCGACCATTACAATATTCCGCTGGTACATGTGGATGCCGCAGACATGTTCCTGGGCCAGCTTTCTGGCGTCTCCGACCCGGAAGTGAAGCGCAAGACTATCGGCCGTTTGTTCATCGAGGTCTTCGAGGCGGAAGCTGCCAAGATCGCAGCAGACGGCAAGGGTGCTCCGAATTTCCTCGCGCAGGGCACGCTTTACCCTGACGTCATCGAGAGCGTTTCCTTCTCCGGCGGTCCTTCCGTCACCATCAAGAGCCACCACAATGTCGGTGGCCTTCCCGAGCGCATGAACATGCAGCTGGTGGAGCCGCTGCGCGAGCTCTTCAAGGACGAGGTGCGTGCGCTTGGCCGTGAACTCGGCCTGCCGGAAAGCTTCATCGGCCGCCATCCCTTCCCCGGCCCGGGTCTGGCGATCCGTTGCCCCGGTGCGGTCACCCGCGAGAAGCTCGATATTCTGCGCAAGGCAGATGCAATCTATCTCGACGAAATCCGCAAGGCGGGTCTTTACGACACCATATGGCAGGCCTTCGCAGTGCTGCTGCCGGTGCAGACCGTGGGCGTCATGGGTGACTACCGCACCTATGACTTCGTCTGTGCGCTCCGCGCTGTGACGTCCGTGGATGGCATGACGGCGGATTTCTACCCCTACGACATGAATTTCCTCGGCCGCGCCGCGACCCGCATCATCAACGAAGTCCGCGGCATCAACCGTGTCGTCTATGACGTGACGAGCAAGCCGCCCGGCACGATCGAGTGGGAATAAAACGAAGGCGGAGCAATTCCGCCTTTTGTTCCTCTTTTGTTCTTTATTTTATCACCGCGCAATGATAGGTTTCCGGCCTTGGTATAAGGCTGTGGAGCATCGTCATGGAGTGCGAGTTGGCGGACGAAAGAGCCTTAAGGCAGCTTTGTTTTGATGGGCTGGAGCCGCAGAAAATACGGCGCATCAATCCGCGCTTTCGAAACAAGCTCCTGCTACTGCTGAAGCCACCACGGCAATTGGCGGAAAGAATTTTTGTCGATGCGTCGCATCATGCCAAGGGTCGGACAACCCGCGAGGCATATCCCGCCGAGCTTCTGCACATAACCCTGCTGTGTTTGGGATGTTTCGAGACAATCCCTCACGGACTGACAAGCAGGCTGAAGGCGGCAATGGGTGCGGTAAACGCGCGGCCTGTTCCAGTCACCCTGGACGCAAGCGCGCTTTTCGGCAATCGCAATAGTCTGGTGCTGCGAAACGGTGGTGATCTGCCGGAGATCAACGCTCTGGTGAAGCTGCTGCAACGCGCGCTTCGACAGGCAAACCTTCCCTATATCGCGGCACCATCTTACACGCCGCATATCACGATGATTTATGGCTGCGGGAAGATAGAGCCGATGCCGGCAGGAAAACCCTATAGCTGGCTTGCGGGTAATTTCGAGCTTGTTTTCAGCCATAATGGCGAAACGCGACATGAGTCCCTTGGACGCTTCGCACTCTCCGCAAAAGCAGATCGTTATGAGCCGCTCGAAAGCCAGCTGCATTTACCGGATAAACTGATCGGTCCGAGAAAACGGCCGAACCGAAAGCAGGCGGAACGCTAAGGCCCGCCAACATATACGCACGAGCGAGGCGATGTCGCCTCGCTGCAAACGATAATCAGCTTAGAGCTGAACCTTGTCGAAAGCCTTGCCGTCGATGCCAAGCGCTTCGAGGTCGGCGCGGGCCGGCTTGCGATGCGCGCGGACAGCGGCCGAAACCGAAAGTGCGGCACCAAGAACGGCGAAAGTTTCGCCAAAGAAGTTACGCGATGTCTTTGCAACCTGACGCATTTTTCTCTCCATCTTTGATGCCCAGATAATGGGCATTTTTGTCCTCTGCTACAACTCATGATGTAGCAGGGAAGCCATGCAGCTTTGCTCGCGCTCGTTTGGATGTCAGACACTGCATTTTTGCATGGCTCGAATTCCGTGCTTCAGGCTGCGGGTTGAATACGGCGCATTATTTGTTATGCCGGAAGTTCAAGACAAAGAGGCAGGCAACATGACGGTCACCATTTACGGCATCAAGAACTGCGACACGATGAAAAAGGCCAGAAGCTGGCTGGAAGCCAACGGTGTCGACTATTCTTTCCATGACTACAAGACGGCCGGCATCGACCAGGCCCATCTCGAAACATGGTGCGATGCCGCGGGCTGGGAAACGGTTCTGAACCGGGCCGGCACTACCTTCAAAAAACTGGACGATAGCCAGAAAGCCGATCTTACCCGCGAAAAGGCCATTGGCCTGATGCTGGAGCAGCCCTCCATGATCAAGCGACCGGTGCTGGAGGCAAAGGAGACGATAACCGTCGGCTTCAAGCCGGAAACCTATCAGTCCCTCTTTGCGTGAGCGCAGGCCACCATGTCCAAGACAACCCGCGCTACCCAGATGCTGAACAAGGCCGATGTGAACTTCACCACAGTTACCTATGACTACGACCCGAATGCCGACCGGATCGGCCTGCAGGCGGCCGAAGCTATCGGCGAACCGCCACATCTGGTTCTGAAAACACTGATGGCCGAGCTGGATGGCAAGCCGGTCTGCGTCGTCGTCCCGTCCGACCGGGAAGTGAGCATGAAGAAGCTCGCCGCCGCCTTCGGGGGAAAATCTGCCAGCATGATGAAGCCCGCCGATGCGGAGCGGGCAACCGGTTATCATGTGGGCGGCATCAGCCCTTTTGGACAGAAGAAACAGGTTCCGACCGCCATAGAGGCTGGGGCCATGACCCATTCCTATGTCTACATGAATGGTGGCCAGCGCGGTTTGCAGGTAAGGCTTTCCCCCGGCGACGCGCAGGCGGCGCTGAAAGCCATTGTCGCACCTTTGGTGGCCGATTGACATCTCGACACAGCTTTGAAAGCATTTGGCTTTCGAAGCGAATGGGCTATGGTCGGCGCCTCCGATTGAAATATACGAAGGCAGATCATGACTGTTTCCCCTATCGATCCCGTCAAACTCGAGAAACTGGCTGAAGTCGCCGTCAAGGTCGGCCTGCAATTGCAGAAGGATCAGGATCTGGTGATCACCGCTCCGCTGGCGGCGCTGCCGCTGGTGCGGTTTTTGACCAAACACGCCTATCTTGCCGGCGGCGGGCTGGTCACCACATTCTACTCCGACGAAGAAACCACGCTTTCCCGCTACCGCCACGCCAGTGACGCCAATTTCGACCGGGCTTCCGGCTGGCTCTATGACGGCATGGCCAAGGCCTATGCCAATGGCGCGGCACGGCTTGCTATTGCCGGCGACAACCCCATGCTGCTGGCAGAACAGGATCCCGCCAAGGTGGCGCGCGCCAACAAGGCCAATTCCACGGCCTATAAGCCGGCGCTTGAGAAGATTTCCAACTTCGATATCAACTGGAACATCATCTCCTATCCAAACCCGTCCTGGGCAAAACAGGTCTTTCCCGGCGTGACGGAAGACGAAGCGGTTCGCAAGCTCGCGGACGCCATCTTCGCCGCTTCGCGGGTAGATCTCGCCGATCCGGTCGCGGCATGGGCGGAGCATAACGCCAATCTCGCCAAGCGTTCGGCATGGCTGAACGGTGAACGTTTCTCGTCGCTGCATTTCACCGGTCCCGGCACGGACGCGAAAATCGGCCTGGCGGACGGCCACGAATGGCATGGGGGCGCCTCCACCGCCAAGAACGGCGTCACCTGCAACCCGAACATTCCGACGGAAGAAGTGTTCACCACACCGCATGCGCTGCGCGTGGATGGTTACGTGTCCAGCACCAAGCCGCTTTCACATCAGGGAACGCTGATCGACGATATCCAGGTGAAGTTCGAAGACGGCCGCATCGTGGAAGCCAAGGCTTCGAAGGGCGAAGCCGTGCTGAACAAGGTGCTCGATACCGACGAGGGTGCGCGGCGTCTGGGTGAAGTGGCACTGGTGCCGCATTCCTCGCCGATTTCGGCAAGTGGCATCCTGTTCTACAACACGCTGTTCGACGAAAACGCCTCCTGCCACATTGCGCTCGGCCAATGCTATTCGAAATGCTTCGTTGATGGTGCTTCGTTGTCGCAGGATCAGATCAAGGCGCAAGGCGGCAATTCCAGCCTGATCCACATCGACTGGATGATCGGTTCCGACAAGGTGGATATCGATGGCGTGAAGCCGGATGGCTCCACAGTTCCGGTGATGCGCAAGGGCGAATGGGCCTGAGCTATTTCGGCAGCTGGCTCCGCTGACTGAGCCAGATGCTGAAAAGCACTGCAACGAAGCCGACGATTTGCGCTGGCGTGAGGCTTTGGCCGAGCGCCAGCCAGCCGAGCAGGGTCGCAACGACGGGGCTTAGGAAACCGAGCGAGGCTGCAGCCGAGGGTTCGATGCGGGCGAGACCCCGGAACCACAGAAAATAGGTCAAGGCGGCACCAATAATGCCGAGATAGGCCATGCCGAGAATATTGGCCGCGGTAGGTGCAGGCAGGGCCGGTTCCAGGAAATATGCGACCGGCAGAAGCAGAATGCCTCCAGCCGTCAATTGCCAGGCCGTAAAGGTGAGGTTCGACACCGGCGGTCGCCATTTGCGGGTTAGCACGGTTCCAAAGGCCATGGATACGGCGCCTGCAAGACCCGCAGCCACGCCGACGGCATCCAGCGCGGCAGCACCCGGCGCCAAAACCAGAAGTGCGACGCCTAAAATACCCAGAAGACCAGCGACAATGGCCAGCGGCCGGACCGGCGCGGCGAGAAACAGCCGCGAAAGGCCGATGACGATCAGGGGTTGGATCGCACCCACAGTCGCAGCCACTCCACCCGGCAGCCGGTAAGCCGAAACGAAAAGCATCGCCCAGAAAAACGAGAAATTCAGCGCACCTAGAATGAGGCTGCGTGGCCACCAGATGCCCTCCGGTAGTTTTCTGACGAGAAGCAACAGCAATATACCGGCCGGCAAGGCGCGCAGCATCGCAACATGGAATGGATATCCATGCGGCAGGAATTCGGTGGTGACGAAGTAGGTCGTTCCCCAGATGGCGGGGGCAAGTGCAGTCACCAGCACATCGGCGGCATAGGTCGTATTTTTCTTCATTTCAAGAATCTCTATATCAAGATAAATACAACTTAACCAATTTTATCTTGACGTCAAGATATCAGTTGTTATGCCTTGGTGATGAACAAAGAACCGAATGATCACGTCGATCACATTCTGGCGCAATGGCGCAAGGAGAGGCCCGATCTCGATGTCGAGCCAATGGGGCTGCTTGGGCGCTTGAAACGGCTAACCACGCATCTCGGTCGCGAGGTGGAGGCGGTGCTGCTGAAACACGGCCTCTCCTCTTCCGCTTTTGATGTGCTGGCGACATTACGGCGCGCGGGCGCGCCCTACCGGCTTTCGCCCGGTGATCTGCTGGCCATGACAATGGTAAGCTCCGGCACGATGACCAACCGGATCGACCAGCTGGAAAAAGCGGGTCTGGTGGAGCGCATCCACAACCCGCAGGATCGTCGCAGCGTATTGATATCATTGACGGAGCGGGGATTTGCCATTGTCGAGGACGCGGTCAGCGCCCATGTCGAGAACCAGCAACGGCTGGTCGCACAGCTCAGCGAAGAAGAGCGCACGGCGCTGAACAAGCTTGTGAAGCGATTTCTACAGGGGTTTGAAGCTTAGGTTCCCTAAAAAGCGGACAGGAACCAGCAATCGCGCAGGAGATGGCGCTTGTTTCGGCGATAAAAATCCTATAAGCAATTTTCCGTTAACCTGTCCTACAGGTTGGAGGAACGATTGTATAAGCCCATTTCGCAGGAAACCGATCTCGTCAGCAGCGCGATTGGCGCAATCACGCGCCACATTCGCGAAAACGAACTTGCCCCCGGAGCGAAGCTGCCCAGCGAGCTTTCGCTCTCGCAGCAGCTCGGTGTCTCGCGCACCGTGGTTCGCGAGGCTTTCCGGTCCTTGTCGGCCATGCGGCTGATCGATGTCAGCGTCGGCAAGCGCGCCACGGTGGCGACGCTGGATCATGGCGCGATGTCGCTGATGTTCGAACATGGCATTCACACCGAGCAGATCAACATCCAGCAGATTTACGACGTGCGCCGCACCATCGAAGTCAGAACCGTGACATTGGCGGCGCTGCGGCGAACGGATGCGGAGGCACTCACCATTCTCGACCACGCCAACAATATGGAGCGGGACTTCGGGAATAGTGACAGGGTCATGGAACACGACCTTGCCTTTCACCTTGCCGTTGCCAGAGCCTCCAAGAACCCGGTTTTCGAACTCATTCTCGGCGCCTTTCAGAATGTGACGCGCCAGACATGGCCGATCGGCTGGAAGAGCCGCAAATCCGACGCGCAGCGTCATGCCGCGACTGAACTTCATATCGCCATCGGACAGGCCATTGCCGCGGGCGACCCGCAAACGGCCTCAACACTTATGGCGCGGCATTTCGATGAAAGCGTGCATGCGCTTCTGGCCGCCGGCATCGCCTAATTTTTCAAACGCAGTTCCAGACCGAAAACTGCCTGCCTCTGGAGGAGACACTTCATGAAAATTACGAAACTCGAAACCGTCCGCGTGGCGGAACGGGCAAACCTGCTCTGGGTTCTGGTCCACACGGATGAGGGCATTACCGGACTTGGTGAAACCTTCTACGGCGCCGAGACGGTTGAAACCTATGTTCACGAATATATCGCACCCCGCGTGATCGGCCGCGATCCGCTGCAGATCGACCTTCTGGCACAGAATCTCGTCGGTTATCTCGGCTTCCGTTCATCGGGTGCGGAAGTACGCGGCAATTCGGCCTTCGATATCGCGCTTTGGGATATTTTCGGCAAGGCCACCAACCAGCCCATTGCGCAATTGCTTGGCGGCTTCAGCCGCAGGGAAATCCGCACCTACAATACCTGCGCGGGCACGGAATATATCAAGAAGGCGACCGGCCAGCAGACGGCCAATTACGGCCTGTCCGGCGGCAAGGATTATGACGACCTCAACGGCTTCCTGCACCGGGCCGACGAGCTTGCCCATTCGCTGCTGGAAGACGGCATCACGGCCATGAAGATCTGGCCTTTCGATGCGGCGGCGGAAAAGACGCGCGGCCAATATATCTCGATGCCTGACCTGAAAAGCGCGCTCGAGCCGTTCGAGAAAATTCGTAAGGCAGTCGGCGACAAGATGGATATCATGGTGGAGTTTCACTCCATGTGGCAGCTTCTGCCAGCCATGCAGATCGCCAAGGCGCTCACCCCTTACCAGACCTTCTGGCACGAAGATCCGATCAAGATGGACAGCCTTTCCAGCCTGACGCGTTATGCCGCCGTTTCACCCGCGCCGATTTCCGCATCGGAGACGCTCGGCTCGCGCTGGGCTTTCCGAGATCTTCTGGAAACTGGCGCTGCCGGCGTGGTGATGCTTGACATCAGCTGGTGTGGTGGACTTTCCGAAGCGCGCAAGATCGCTCCCATGGCCGAAGCCTGGCATCTGCCCGTTGCGCCGCATGATTGCACCGGCCCGGTGGTACTCTGCGCCTCCACGCATCTGTCGCTCAACGCACCGAATGCGCTGGTTCAGGAAAGCGTGCGCGCCTTCTACAAGACCTGGTACCGCGATCTCGTTACCGCATTGCCGGAAGTTAAAAACGGCATGATCACCGTGCCGCCGGGTGCCGGCCTTGGCATGGAGCTGCATCCCGATATTGAAAAGACCTTCACCGTCAGCCGTCGTTTTTCAGATGCGGCATCGATCTGATCAGAACAGACTGCCCTGATTTCCCGGGTCGGAAGAGGCCGGTTTCACCGGCTTCTTTTTGGGAGCGGCAGGCGTGGGAACGTCAGATGATGGAGTAGCCTCGCCTGTCGTCAGGGCGGCCACGCGACCGTCGGCGAACTCCATCGACACCACAGCGCCGGACGCGATGGCAGCAGCCCGGGTCAGGGGCCGGTTCTCCTCGTCGCGGATGACAGCATAACCGCGGTTCAACACATTCTTGTAGGACAGCGACTGCAGGATGCGGTCATGGGCAGCAAGGCCCGAGCGGTTCTGCGCCATGCGGTGAAGCACGGCGGTATCGGCACGTCGCGTTGCGGTGACGACCCGTTCCTTCTGCCGCTCCAACTGGCCGAGCAAGCGGGCGGGCAGCGAACGCAGCGCGGAATCGGTCGAGGAAATTCTCGACTGCGCCTGCAAAAGGCGGCGCTCCACAAGCGCCTCGGCCCTCTGCATGCGTTCCGTAACACGCTGGCGATGCTGCCGCAGGCCATTCAGCAGGATTTCCGGCCTCAGACCCGAAGCAGAGCGTTCGAACGCGCGGCGCTTGTTCAGCGTCGTCATTTCAAGCCCGCGACCCAAACCGCTTGCGGCCTCGTCGAAACGACGGCGCGGCAGAGCCAGAAGCTGGTCAAGCGATGGCAGCGCACGCACCAGAGCACGCACGCCCTGTCGGCGATTGTCCATTTGGCGTGATACCGAGCCGGAAAGGCGCGCTGCAAGGCCGGAGAGTTGCGCCTCCAGTTCCGCACGCACCGGCACGGCCATTTCGGCGGCACCCGTCGGTGTCGGTGCGCGCACGTCGGCGGCGTAGTCGATCAGGGTCGTATCCGTCTCATGCCCCACAGCGGAAATCAGAGGGATTTCGCTCTCTGCAGCGGCGCGCACGACGATTTCGTCGTTGAAGCTCCAGAGATCTTCCAGACTGCCGCCACCACGGGCGACGATCAGCACGTCGGGGCGTGCAATCTCACCGCCGGGCTGCAGCGCATTGAAACCGCGAATGGCGTTCGCCACTTCCTCACCCGAGCCTTCCCCCTGCACCTTGACCGGCCAGACGACGACATGGACCGGAAAGCGATCCGAAATGCGGTGGAGAATATCGCGAATGACTGCGCCCGTGGGCGATGTGACAACACCGATGACACGCGGCATGAACGGCAGGCGGCGTTTGCGTTCCGCATCGAACAGCCCCTCCGCCGCCAGACGCCGGCGGCGGTCCTCCAGCAAAGCCATCAGCGCGCCCGCGCCGGCCGGTTCCAGGCTTTCTATGACGATCTGATATTTCGAGGAGCCGGGAAAGGTGGTGACCTTGCCGGTGGCGATGACCTCCATGCCCTCTTCCGGGCGGAACTTCAGCCGCGAGAAAGTACCCTTCCAGATAACCGCATCGATGCGGGCGCGATCGTCCTTCAGGGAGAAATAGGCGTGACCCGAAGAATGCGGACCCCGGTAGCCGGAAATCTCGCCGCGCACCCTCACCTGATCGAAAGCCGTCTCCACCGTTCGCTTGATGGAACCCGACAGTTCGGAAACCGAGAACTCGGCAAGATTGCTCAATGCGGCATTGGAGAAAATATCGCTCATGCCCGTTTGTAACCAAAAGCCGTCGATTCGGAAATGCCGGTACTGGCCGGGTCTATTTTAACGGCGGTGAAACCATATCCTCAACTAACGAGTTAGGAAAATGGGTGAGGGAGGAGAAAACAAGGGTTCGTTAGGGAAGAGGACGCTACGTCTTATCCCAGACCCGGCAACCAAAGAGGAGGCGGCATTCATGATTTTTCTTACCGCCACATTGCTCGGCGTAACCGCAGTTGCGTTGCGTTCGGTATTCAGCATCATTTTCATCTGCCTGATGGTTATCGGCGCCTATGGTGTCGCAATGGCGATTTCTGCAACCGCAGTGCCGCTGATGTCGCTGCTCCTGGCGCTTGCGGGTTATAATTTCGGCGTTGTGAGTGTGGTCATCGGCCTTCTCGTGCTGCAACGTCCGCGTTCCACCCAGCCGACGCTTTAAAGCACACGGCCTTGCGGCTTCGCCACTTCGCCCTGACCGAGGTTTACGGACTCGCTGTAGACCTTTCCATCTCTTTTCTGCTGATTTTTTACATCGGCATCGACCCGCTTGCCGCCCGTCTTCCGGGCGCTTTGGCAGGGCTTGCGACGAGTTGGAGGCTAAACCATTCGAATGGCGATGGCCCCAATGAGCTGAACGGCTTTCTGATGAACGCCGTCACGCTTATCTCCCGCATGGTTGGCGTCGGGCTGTTCGCCCTGCTGCAATGGCGCAATCCACTCGTGCAGCCGCTGGTCCCGCTTGCCTTTTCGGCACTCGCGGCACTGGTGCTGGCGCTTTACGGCTATAGGCGGCTTCAAAAGCAGCATGCGGATCGGGATTAAACCGTCTCCCAACCGTCCTTTTCCGCCGCACGGTAGATGGCATCGATGAAAAGCTGGTTCTTCCTCGAGCTTTCCAGGGTGACGACCTCGCCCTCACCTTTCACCGCGCGGGCAAAGGCCTCCGCCTCCAGCTTGTACTGGCGACTATCCTGAAACCGGAAGACTTGCGACTGGTTATGGCCCTGGTTGGTCAACTCGATTTCCTCCGCACCCCAGCGATTTGCATTGAAGGGAGACTTGATCTCGATGTACCCGTCCGTGCCGTGGAAAACCATCAGCTGGCGGGCGGCAAGCTGCGTCGCGAGATAAAAGCTCAGTTCGAAGCCGCCGAAATCGGCCCTGACGCTGGAATAGATATCGGTGCCGAATTCCTTATCACGCTCGACGCTCGCCTGTACGCGCTTCGGCTCGGCACCCGTGGCAAAACGGGTGACGATGGTCGGGTAGACGCCGATATCCGGCAAGGCCCCGCCGCCCAGTTCGGGAATATTGCGCATATTGCCGGGATCGCGGTTGAAGTAGCTGAAAGCGCCCTGCACATGCTTCAGCGTTCCGATTGCACCTGATGCCAGCAATTCCTTCACCTTGGCCCAAACAGGAGAATAGGTGACCATGAAAGCCTCCGACACGACAACGCCATTGTCGTCCCGCGCCGCGATGATGGCGTCGATCTCTTCAGCCTTGAGTGCGATCGGCTTTTCACACAGCACGTGTTTGCCGGCATTGGCAGCTTTTATGGTCCATTCCACATGTTGCGAGGTTGGAAGCGGAATATAGACGGCATCGATCACATCGGACGCAAGCATTTCCTCATAGGAGCCGAAGGCATGCGGGACGGAAAAACGATCTGCAACCGCGCGCGCCTTGGCATGATCGCGGCTGGCGATGGCGCTGACCACACAGTTCCGCGCATCCTGTATCGCCGGAATGACGTGATCCTGAGCGATTTTCGCCGTTGAAATTATTCCGAAGCGCAGCATCTCATTCTCCCACTCTGTAATTCCGGGAAACTTACCATTGTCGCGACGCCTGGCAAGTCGCACGAGACGTGACTGCAATCACTATGGCCGGATTCGTCCTTCCTTTGTCGGTTTCCATGCTTTTATCCAGCCTTTCAAAGGTGAATTATGCTATGCATGAACCCAATGGAGAATCATGAAATGTCCTCTTCTCACACAGCACTCCTTGTCATCGACGTTCAGGAATCCTTTCGGCACACCCCCTATTTCGAGGAAAGCGAACTTCCCGCCTATCTGGAAAAACAGCAGGCACTGATCGACGGCGCCAAGGCGTCGGGCATTCCAGTCGTGCAAATCTTTCATGTCGATGGCGACCGGGCCTTTGCAGAGGAGAGCGGCTATATTCGCGCGCTGGAAGGTGTGCGCATTACCCCTGACGTCACCTTTCGCAAGAACCGCCACTCTGCTTTCGCGGGCACCGGCCTCGATATCTGGCTGACGCAAAAGGGTATCAACCGGCTGATCGTATCCGGCATCCGCACCGAACAGTGCTGCGAAACGACCACACGGCATGCATCGGACCTCGGTTACACAGTCGATTACGTCACCGAGGCGACGCTTACCTTTCCAATGACGCACGCCTCGGGCACCGTGTTCAGCCCTGATGATATTCGCACCCGAACCGAGCTGGTGCTGGCCGGTCGCTTTGCGCGCATCGCAACCGTCCGCGACGTTCTCGAAACGGTACGAAAGGCCGCCTGATGGACAATGGCGGCACGCGGACCATTCCCTTTTATACGCTTGTGCCGCCACACACGCTGTTGCTCGATATTGCCGGCCCGCTGGAGGTGATCCGTTATGCCAACGCGGAACAGCGGGACATCCATTTCGACTGCCGTTACATCGCGGAACATGACCAGCAGCAATCCTCCATCGGCCTTGGGCTTTGCGGGCTGGAGGCCTTGCCCGAGAGCCTGCCGGACAATGCTTTCCTGCTGATTTCCGGCAGCATCTCCCGATTCGACAACGCGCCCGAGATGAGACGGGAGCGGCAGGCGCTGGTGGCATGGTTGCGCCGCGCAGTGCGCGCGGACACCACAGTCATTTCCATTTGCTCCGGCGCACTGCTGGCGGGCGAAGCAGGACTTTTCGACGGGCGGAGCTGTACGACACATGCGGATTGCATCGAAGCGCTGCGCCGCACCGCACCGCTGTCGCAGGTGGCCGAAAACCGTCTTTTCGTGGAGGATGGCAACCGCTTCTCCAGCGCCGGTATTTCCACCGGCACCGACCTCATGCTGCATGTCGTTTCCCGACTGACATCGCCTGCGGTCGCGGCGCGCATTGCCAAAAATATGGTCGTTTATCTCAGGCGCAGCGGCAATGATCCGCAAATCTCCCCCTGGCTTACCGGCCGCAACCACATTCACCCCGCCATTCACCGGGTGCAGGACCGGGTGATGACTGAGCCGGCTCAGGACTGGTCTTTAGAACGGCTGGCCGATATTGCCGCACTCAGCGAGAGGCACCTGTCCCGCCTGTTTCGCGAGCATACCGGCATCAGCGTCATCGACTACGTCAACCTGATGCGGGTCAATCTCGCCCGCGACATCCTTGCAAACAGCCGTCTGGATATGGAGACAATTGCGGAGCGGGCGGGCTTTGCCTCCGCCCGGCATTTGCGGCGCGTGTGGCAACAGCACAATCACCTCCCGCCCAGCCATTATCGCGGCTTTCAGGCCTGATCTCACCCGCTTTTGCCCGTTGCCTGATGAATGCCATCAAAGGAATTGAATGGTTATGCCGGCAAGCAGTTGATAACCTTGTCGCCAAAGACAGCAACAGGAGCATTCCCCGTGGAAAAACGAAGCCTTGGCCGCACCGGCCTCTCCATCGCCCCGATCGTCTTCGGCGGCAACGTGTTCGGCTGGACAGCGGACGAGAAGACTTCCTTTGCCCTGCTCGATGCATTTTTCGACGCCGGGTTCAACGCCATCGACACGGCAGACGTCTATTCCGCCTGGGTGGACGGGCATGAGGGCGGCGAGTCGGAAGCAATCATCGGAAAATGGCTGAAACAGTCGAGCGTCAAGCGTGAGGACGCGGTGATCGTTACCAAGGTCGGTTTCGACAATCGCGGTCAGAAGACAGGCCTCAGCGCCAAATGGATCGCAGAGGCTGTCGACGCCTCGTTGAAGCGGCTGCAAACCGACTATATCGATCTCTACCTCGCCCATAAGCCGGACGCGGATGTGCCGCTGGAGGAAACGCTTGCAGCCTTTGCAAAGCTGAAGGAACAGGGAAAGATACGCGCCATCGGGTGCTCCAACTATTCGGTGAGCCAGCTTCAGGAAGCGCTGGACACGGCCGCGAAGAACGATCTGCCCCGTTACGATGTGCTGCAGCCCGAATATAATCTCTACAACCGTGCGGATTTCGAAGGCCCGCTTGCCGATCTTTGCGTCGCCCAGGAAATTGGTGTCATCAATTATTATAGCCTCGCGGCCGGGTTCCTCACCGGGAAATATCGCGCCAAGGCGGATACCGAGGGCGTCGCCCGCAGCTACCGGGTGGGTGAATATGTCAACGCCCGCGGCCTTGCCGTTCTGGGCGCCATGGATGCGGTTGCCGTGGAAACCGGAGCCAAGCTTGCCGATATCGCGCTGGCGTGGCTATTGCGGAAGAAGGCCGTGACGGCACCGATTGCCAGCGCCACCAGCCTGTCGCAACTCGAAAGCTTCAAACGCGCCGTCAATCTCAAGCTGACGGATGAGATGATGACGCTGCTCGACAAGGCGGGCGCGTGACATGGATCTTGTAATTCGCGACGCGGAGCCGGAAGACCGGGCAGAATGGCTGCGCCTGTGGAACGACTATCTCGCCTTCTATAACGTACACCTTGCCGAGGAAGTTACGGACCATACATGGGCGCGTATCCTCGATCCGGCGTCACGCGTTTCCATGCGCGTGGCTCTTCTGGGCGACAGGATGGCCGGTTTCGCCATCCATCACTTCCATGATTCCACCTGGGTGAAAACGCCCGACTGCTATCTGGAAGACCTGTTCGTTGACGGCGCGATCCGCGGCAAGGGAACAGGCCGGGCGCTGATGGATGACCTCATTGCCATATGCAAGGAAAAGGGCTGGTCCCGGCTTTACTGGAACACGGACGAGCACAATCACCGTGCCCAGAAGCTTTACGACAGCTACGTCAAAAGCGACGGCCATATCCGCTATCGAATCAAGTTCTGATCACCCTCTGAAGCGGAAGAAATCCACGAAAGCCCTTAGCGCCGGGCGCATCTGCCGGCGCGAGGGGTAATAGATATAAAAACCATCAAAGGGCGCGCACCAGTCCTCCAGCACCCGGACCAGCCTGCCTTCCTTGATGTCGTCTTCTACGCGCTGTTCGAAAACGAAAGCCAGACCCGCGCCGTCAATCGCCGCCCGGCGAATAAGGCTCTGGTCCGACAGGATGAGCGGCCCCTGCACATCGACCACCAAAGGTCTGCCGTCCTTTTCCAGCTCCCAGCGGTAGAGCAGACCACTGGAGAAGCGACGGAGAATACAGCGATGCCGCATCAAATCCCTCGGCTCACGGGGCGGGGGATTTTCTGCGAAATAGGTGGACGCGCCGACAATCGCGCCACGCCATGGGCCGCTCGCCTTCACGGCAATCATATCCGCTTCAAGATTCTCGCCGAGCCGCAGGCCGGCATCGAAACCTTTCGCGACAATATCCTCGAAGCGGTCATCGGTCGAAATCTCCAGCGAGATATCTGGATATAGCCGCAGGAACTCGCCAAGCCGGGGCATGATCAGGTCCTCCGCCGCAAGTCTTGGCAGGGTTATCCGCAACGGTCCGGCCGGCCTTCCGCCATGCTCGGCAAGCGTATCGATGACGGCATCGATTTCAGCAAGGGCCGGCCCAAGCGTCTCGAGAAGCCGCCTGCCCTCCTCTGTCGGCGAAACGCTGCGGGTGGTACGATGCAGCAGGCGCAGGCCAAGGCTCGCTTCGAGCGACGATACTGCATGGCTGACGGCGGAAGGCGCAATTGCAAGTTCGGCGGCAGCTTTACGAAAGCTGCGGCCTTCGGCAACGGCAGCGAGGACAGCGAGTTGAGAGAGTTGCACACGGTTCATTGTTCTAAATAATAGAACAACCCGCAACGATTTGCAGCGATTATTTTTGCCGTCTTAGGGCGCTATCTTCTCACCACGCCCCTGACAACGGGCGGTTCCTCATGGAAGGACGAACAGATGAAAAAAAGAACTCTCGGAAACAACCTTTCCGTTTCGGCGCTTGGCCTCGGCTGCATGGGCATGACCCATGCCTATAGCCCGACCGGCGACGAAAATAGTGCAATAGCGACGCTGCACCGCGCCGTCGAACTCGGTGTCACTTTTTTTGACACGGCAGAGGTCTATGGGCCTTACAACAACGAAATCCTCGTCGGCAAAGGTTTGAAGCCCTATCGCGACAATGTGGTCATAGCTACCAAGTTCGGTTTCAAAATCGACGCCAGCAAACCCGCAGGCCAGATGATGGTGGGTACCGACAGCCGCCCGGAAAATGTGCGCGCCGTCGCCGAAGCCTCTCTCAAACGCCTAGGCCTCGACACCATCGACTTGTTCTATCAGCATCGCGTCGATCCGGATGTCCCAATCGAAGATACGGTCGGCGCCATGGCGGAACTGGTCCGGCAGGGCAAGGTGAAACATTTAGGCCTTTCGGAAGCAAGTGCCGAAACACTTCGCAAGGCGCATTCCACTCACCCGATCGCTGCCATACAGAGCGAATATTCGTTGTGGACCCGCGATGTGGAGGAAAACGGCGTGCTGGAAACCTGCCGGGAACTCGGTATCGGTTTCGTCCCCTTCAGCCCGCTCGGGCGTGGTGCCCTGACGGGCGCGCTGAAGTCGCTCGACGGACTTGCATCCGACGATTTCCGCCGCGGCCTGCCGCGCTTCCAAAGTGAAAACTTCGATGCCAATCTGGCGCTCATCAAGCTTCTGGAAGATATGGCTGCCGAAAAGGGTGTTACCGCCGGGCAACTGGCGCTGGCCTGGGTGCTGGCGCAGGGTGACTTTATCGTTCCGATCCCCGGTACGACGAAAATCGCCAATCTTGAGACAAACGTGGCGGCAGCGGATGTATCGCTGACGGCAGAAGAAGTCGCCAGCCTTGGCGCGTTGCTTTCTCCAGCAAAGGTTGCCGGCCAACGATATCCCGAGCGTATGTCCCAGATGGCGAACCGCTAAAAACAAAAAAGCCGAGGCGACTGCCTCGGCTTTTTCAATTCATGGAAACAGAGCTTTACGCTCTCAGCACGCCGCCCGTCGATTTCTCGACATTACCGACGATCTTTGCGGTCAGCGCCTCGAAATCCTCGTCCGTCAGCGTCTTGTCGACCGGCTGGATCTGAACTTCAATGGCGATGGACTTTCGGCTTTCGCCAAGCGATGCACCTTCGAAGACGTCAAAGACATTGACGCCGGTGATCAGCTTGCGATCAGCGCTTGTTGCAGCCTTGATGATGGCACCTGCCTCGACCGACTTATCGACCACGAAGGCGAAGTCGCGCTTGACCGCCTGGAAGGGCGAAAGCTCAAGGGCCGGCTTTGTGCGGGTCGCCTTCTTCTTCGGCTCCGGCATGGCGTCGAGATAGATCTCGAAACCGCTATAGACACCGGAAACATCCAGCTCTGACAGAGTCTTCGGGTGGAATTCACCGAAATAGCCGAGCACGACCTTCGGACCCATCTTGATGGTGCCGGAGCGGCCAGGGTGATACCAGCCGGGAGCGCCGGCCTCGATCTGCACATTGGCCATCGGCAGGCCGCAGGCTTCGAGCACCGAAAGCGCATCGGCCTTGGCGTCATAGACATCCACCGGCTTGCCGCCGCCCTTTGTGGCATTGGACCACATGCGGCCGCTGCCTGCGAGCGAGGCCGTGCCACGGCGTACACCGCCGGCAACACGGCGCTGGGTGTCCGGCGTGTCACCCTCATAGGTGCCGGAGACCTCGAAGATTGCCACATCGCCATGGCCCTTGTCGGCATTGCGCTGTGCTGCGGTCAGAAGGCCCGGCAGAAGCGAAGGACGCATATCCGACATATCGGCCGCGATGGGGTTGGCCAGTTTCAGAGCGGGCGAACCGCCACCGAAAAGCTTCGCGTGAGCTTCCGGGATGAAGGACCACGTGACGGCCTCCAGCATGCCACGGCTGGCAAGCGCACGGCGCGCGGTGCGGGTGCGCACCTGCAGCGTCGTCAAGATGCGGCGGTTGACGGCACCGAAGCTCTCCAGCGGTTCCGGCTTGATGTTGTCGACGCCATGAATGCGCATGACCTCTTCCACCAGATCGGCCTTGCCGTCGACATCCGGGCGCCAGGACGGCACGGTGACGGAAACACGCTCGCCCGTTCCCTCGATGCCGAAACCGAGACCCTTGAGAATGGCCAGGCTTTCTTCCGCCGAAACTTCTAGGCCGGTCAGACGCTTCACTTCCGAGAGCGGAAAATCAACGACCTTGGGCTGATGCCCCTTGTAACCGACGACCTTGGCTTCGCCGGCAACGCCGCCGCAGAGTTCCAGAACCAGTTCGGTGGTGCGTTCCAGACCCGGAACCATATATTCCGGATCGACGCCGCGCTCGAAGCGATAACGCGCATCGGTAATGATGCCGAGCGAGCGACCGGTCTTGGCAATGTTAATCGGATCCCAGAGAGCGGATTCGATCAGCACATCGACCGTGTTTTCGTCGCAGCCGGAATGTTCGCCACCCATGACGCCACCGATCGACTCAAGGCCTTTTTCATCGGCGATGACGACATTGTTCGGGCCGAGCTTGTATTCGCGCTGATCAAGCGCGAGGATCGTCTCACCCTCTTTCGCACGGCGGACCGTCAGGTCGCCCTTGACCTTGGCGGCATCGAAGACGTGCATCGGCCGGCCCTGATCGAAGGTCATGTAGTTGGTGATGTCCACGAGCGCATTGATGGGACGCAGGCCGATCGCCATCAGACGCTGCTGCATCCACTTCGGGCTCGGGCCGTTCTTCACACCGCGCACGATGCGCAGCGAAAAGCCGGGGCAGAGCGCCGCGTCATCCAGCTCCAGCTTCACGTCGACCGGGGTTGAGCCTTCGACCTTGAAGGACGGCGCTGGCTTGGTCTTGAGCTTGCCGAGACCGGAAGCGGCGAGATCGCGGGCGATGCCATAGATCGAGGTGCAATCCGGGCGGTTTGGCGTCAAATTGATCTCGATGACCGGATCGTCAAGTCCGGCATAGGTCGCGAAAGAAGTGCCGACCGGCGCGTCTTCCGGCAGATCGATGATGCCGTCGTGATCGTCGGAAATGTTCAGCTCTTTTTCGGAGCACATCATGCCGTGGCTTTCGACACCGCGTATCTTGCCGACGGCAAGCGTGACATCGATGCCCGGCACGTAAACACCAGGATGCGCCAGCGCACCGACAAGGCCGGCGCGCGCATTCGGTGCGCCGCAGACGATCTGCACCGGCTTGCCGTCACCGGCATCCACCATCAACACCTTGAGGCGGTCGGCCTCGGGATGTTTTTCGGCGGAGATGACCTTGGCAATGACGAAAGGCTTATAGGCCGCCTTGTCGTCGACGTCCTCGACCTCAAGCCCGATCGCCGTCAACCGTTCGCAAATCTCGTCCAGCGTCGCATCCGTTTCGAGATGCTCTTTCAGCCAGGAAAGAGTGAATTTCATGTCTTTGCTCCTTGGCTAACCGGATTAAACGCTCAAACCGCCGAACAGCGTCGGCATGTCGAGCGGGCGGAAGCCGTAGTGGTTCATCCAGCGGACATCGGCGTTGAAGAAATCACGCAGGTCCGGCATGCCGTATTTCAGCATCGCGATGCGGTCGAGGCCCATGCCCCAGGCAAAGCCCTGATATTCATCCGGGTCCAGACCGCCGGCGCGCAGCACATTAGGGTGCACCATGCCGCAGCCAAGGATTTCCATCCAGTCGTTGCCTTCGCCGAACTTGACGATCGGGCCGGAGCGGTCACACTGAATATCCACCTCGAAGCTCGGCTCCGTGAAGGGGAAGAACGACGGGCGGAAGCGCATGACAACGCTATCCACCTCAAAGAAGGTCTTGCAGAACTCTTCAAGTACCCAGCGCAGATTGCCAACATGCGCCTTCTTGTCGATCACCAGACCTTCGACCTGATGGAACATCGGCGAATGGGTGGCATCGGAATCCTGACGATAGGTCTTGCCCGGAATGACGATGCGGATCGGCGGCTTCTGGCTTTCCATGGTGCGGATCTGCACCGGCGAGGTGTGCGTGCGCAGCACCTTGCGCTCGCCGTTTTCATCCGGCTGGAAGAAGAAGGTGTCATGCATTTCGCGGGCCGGATGGCCTTCAGGGAAATTCAGCGCCGTGAAGTTGTAATAGTCCGTTTCGATATCCGGACCTTCGGCGATCGAGAAGCCCATATCCGCAAAGATCGCGGTGATTTCATCGACGATCTGGCTGATCGGATGAATGCGGCCGCGCTCGGTCGGAGACTGGCGGACCGGCAGGCTGACATCAAGCGTTTCCGCCTTCAGGCGGGCGGCAATCGCGGCATCTTTCAGGCCACTCTTGCGTTCACCGATCAGGTCGGTGATTTCAGTCTTGAGCTGGTTGATGGCAGCGCCCCGGGTCTGGCGCTCTTCCGGCGTCATCGACCCCAGCGTCTTCAGAAGCTCCGAAACCGAGCCCTTCTTGCCAAGCGCGGAGACGCGCACGGCTTCGATGGCCGGCTCATCGGCGGCGGCGGCGATCTCCGACATCAGTTGCGATTTCAAGGTATCAAGTTCAGTCATCTTTTCCTGCCTTGCCGGTATTTTTAACAGCGGCTTCGGGGTTCACAGCATTCATCAGATAGTCGGTCGCCATGATAAAGCGTCGCAGATCACTACCCATCCGCACGCGCCCGATCAACCGGGCAAGCGGTAAAAATCGCCCGAGAATGCCGATCAGACGGCACAATTCTTCAAGCGCCCGCAGCGGGGCGTTTTCACGCCAGCGGGCAAAGGCGGCGTCGCAGGTTTTAGGCGCATCGCAGGCGCGGGTCGCGACCTGCAAAAACAGCAGCCAGATATCGCGCGCCTGCGCCGTCTCCAGCGGCATGACCTCCTGAGGGCGCTCCTCGAAATCCATGAAACCGATACGGTCGTCTTTTAAAAAGAAGTCACGCACATGCGGGCGGCCGTGGCAGAGGCCCGCCGCATGCAGCTCGCCAAGCGCTTCTGCGGATTTCACAAGCAAGGCGTCATGTTGCACCGGATCGGACGCCTTTAGCGCATCCATCCGCTCCATGAGCGTCGGACCGACATCTCCCAGCACCATTGCTGTGCGCGACGAGTAGATCAGCGGCGGAACCGGGAAACCGCCTTGCTGGAACTGCTGCAACGTTTCCAGCTCTCGCTGCATGAGGCCAGCGCCGTCCAGCGGTTCAGAAGGGCGAAGAAAAGCATAAGGCAGAAGTTTTGACAGCAGCTTCTGCATTTTCATCCACCAGGTCACACGTTCCGTGCCCTGCCGTTTGATCCACACCGTCAATTGCGAGAGCTCGACCTTTTGAATGCGCCGGTCACTTTTCAGGAGGACGCGCATCAGGGTTGCGATGTCGTCATCGTCGAGATGAACGCGAAAGCCTTCTGCTTCCACAACCTCAATTTTATTGACCAGCATTTCCGTCCACCAAGGATTTCGCTTCAAACGGCGTGAATACTCCAACTCTTCTAAATTTCTAAATTAAAAAACGCCGATAGAGCTGTATCAGAAACTGAAAACGAAAAACCCGCGCCGGAGGACCGGCGCGGGTTTCAAATGAACAACAGATTGTCCGCGCCGTAATTACTTTACAGCGGTTTCAAACTCGTTGGTCGTACCAGCTTCCTTGAGGTACTCAAGAGCCTTCTTCGCGGTCTCGACGAGCACGCCGAATGCTGCCGGCTCATGGATAGCCATGTCGGACAGAACCTTGCGGTCAACTTCGATACCAGCCTTGTTCAGGCCGTCGATGAAGCGGCCGTAGGTCAGGCCGAATTCGCGAACAGCAGCGTTGATACGCTGGATCCACAGAGCGCGGAAGTTGCGCTTGTTGACCTTGCGGTCGCGGTAAGCGTACTGCTTGGAACGATCCACAGCAGCCTTTGCTGCGCGGATGGTGTTCTTGCGGCGGCCGTAGAAGCCCTTGGCTGCCTTGAGTGTCTTGGTGTGCTTGGCGCGGGAAGTAACGCCACGTTTTACGCGTGCCATGTCATGATCTCCTTAAAGTGTCCAAAAGTGCGGAAAAGTCTCAGAGACCGTTCGGCAGGTAGTTCTTGACGACTTTTTTGCCGTCAGCTTCGGCGAGAACCATGGTTCCACGCGCGTCGCGAATGAACTTGTTGGTACGCTTGATCATGCCGTGGCGCTTACCGGCGGCGGCTGCAACAACCTTGCCGGTGGCGGTGATCTTGAACCGCTTTTTTGCAGCGGACTTCGTCTTCATCTTGGGCATTTTGCTACTCCGTGTTTTTGTATCGAAACAGGCAGACGAGGCCTATTTCAAGCTATTCAGGAACGGCCTCGGCATGCCCTGCCGGACCGTTCGGACGCGCGCTTATAACCGCAGTCGGTTAAAAGCGCAACGGGGAATACGAACTTCCCCTTGCGGTGGTGCTTCATGCCGCCCGGGCGGCGTGCGCGAAAGAGTTATTTCGGCGCGAGAACCATCATCATCTGACGGCCTTCCAGCTTCGGCTCGGCTTCAACCTTGGCAATCGCCTGGGTATCTTCCTTCACCTGGAGGAGAAGCTTCATGCCGAGTTCCTGGTGGGCCATTTCGCGGCCGCGGAACTTCAGCGTCACCTTCACCTTGTCACCTTCGTCAAAGAAACGGTTCATCGCCTTCATCTTCACGTCATAGTCATGCGTGTCGATGTTGGGGCGCATCTTGATTTCCTTGACCTCGACGATCTTCTGTTTCTTGCGCGCTTCAGCGGCTTTTTTCTGGGTCGAGTATTTAAGCTTGCCGAGATCGAGGATCTTGCATACCGGCGGTTCAGCGTTCGGCGAAATCTCAACGAGATCGAGACCGGCATCCTCCGCCATTTTCAAAGCCTGGTCCGTCGGCATGCTACCGAGGTTCTGGCCCTCTTCATCAATAAGCTGAACTCTGGGAACCCGGATTTCCCGGTTGGAGCGCGGGCCCTCCTTGACGGGGGCATCGGCTTTGAAAGGTCTGCGAATGGTCGTATTCTCCTGATCTGTTTCTGGATCACATCGGCAAAAAACAGCTTGTTTGGTACAAGCGGCGGAAATGTCGTTATTGCCGTGGCGAAGTCAATAGCATATCTGCCCGAAAAGATCACCTGTTGTCACGGTTTTTGCAAATACGTCGCCTTTGTTGCGCGAAATTCAGGAGAATTGCATATACATGACTGAACAAGCCGCTGAATTCCTGCGTGTAGGCATGGGCGACGACGCCCGCGACATCGCCGTCCTTCACCGCCCGTCAACTTCACGAGAAGATGCACCCACGCTTGTCTGGCTCGGCGGTTACCGTTCCGACATGACGGGAACCAAGGCGGTGGAACTCGACCGCTTTGCGGCGGAAAACGGCATTGCGTGCCTGCGGCTCGATTATTCCGGGCACGGCGCTTCCGGCGGTGACTTCAAAAAGGGCACGATTTCAAGATGGCGGGAAGAGGCACTTGCCGTCGTGCGCGAAAAGGCGCCATCGCGCGTCGTCCTTATTGGTTCGTCGATGGGTGGATGGATTGCGCTGCGCATGGTTGAGGAACTGCGCAAGGCCGGCGGCACGCCGTCCGTCGCTGGTCTGGTCCTCATTGCGCCAGCCCCCGATTTCACGGCGGACCTGATAGAGCCGAGCCTCACGGATGCGGAAAAACGGTCGCTTGAAGAAAAAGGTTATTTCGAGGAACATTCGGAATACAGCCCCGAGCCAAACATCTTTACGCGCGCGCTGATGGAAGACGGGCAGCAGAACCGCGTCCTCACCGGCATCATTACCACGGGCTGCCCGGTTCACATCCTGCAGGGAATGCGCGATCCCGATGTTCCCTATCAGCATGCGCTGAAGCTCCTCGAACATCTTCCTGCCGACGACGTCGTCTTGACGCTGATCCGCGATGGCGACCACCGGCTGTCCCGGCCGCAGGATATCGACAGGATGCTGGCTGCCGTCAAAGCCCTTGCAACATAGGCATTTGCGCAACGATCTTAACCATATTTAA
Source organism: Agrobacterium sp. CG160-95 (assembly GCF_053521725.1). NCBI lineage: Bacteria > Pseudomonadati > Pseudomonadota > Alphaproteobacteria > Hyphomicrobiales > Rhizobiaceae > Agrobacterium > Agrobacterium sp. CG160-95. Next base: position 1,166,526 of record NZ_JBNWDU010000001.1, read on the forward strand.
CGAGTCTTGCGCGCCGCCGATGGCTAGTGATTGACTCCTGACCCCCAACCCTCTTAACTTTTCGTTAAGAATTAAGGGACGGGTTTCATGATGAACGCACCGCTGGCGCGTGCGCTGCTGTTTGCAGTTGCCGCCGGGCTATTGACTGCTGCCTCCGCCGTGGCGGAAACCAAGGGAAGCCCTTCCATGGTGACGGGTGGGATCACATCCCAGCCGATCGGCCATTATGAGTTCTGTCAGAAATACGCGAGCGAGTGCAACATTCGAAGCAAGCTGACGCCGCCGCCACGCGTCACCGAGTATGGCTGGGGTGTGGTTCGCGAGATCAACACATCCGTCAACACCTCGATCGTCGCCATGACCGACATGGAAATCTACGGCAAGGAAGAAGTCTGGGAATATCCCACGACCGCTGGCGATTGTGAGGACTTCGTGCTGCTGAAGCGCAAGAAGCTGATCGAGCGCGGGTTTTCCGTTGCTGACCTGCTAATTACTGTCGTGCGCAAGCCTGATGGCGAGGGCCACGCCGTGCTGACGCTCCGCACCACCGATGGCGATTATATTCTCGACAATCTCACCGACGACGTGAAGCTCTGGACCGACACCAACTACACTTATCTGAAGCGGCAGGCGTCCTTCAATTCGGGCCGCTGGGTTTCCATCGAGGATGGCCGCGACGTTCTGGTCGGCGCATTGCGCTGATCGGCAGATATTATAGGCTCAATGCAGAAAGCCCGCAGCAAACGCTGCGGGCTTTATTATTCACTAGGCGTTGCCGATGATGATACCGGCGGCCAGCACCAGCGAACCGCCGAGCACTACCTGAAACACTGCCCGCAGGAACGGCGTTTCCATGAAGCGGTTCTGAATAAAGGCGATGGCCCAGAGTTCCACGAAGACGACGACCGCGGCGATGGCCGTTGCTGTCCAGAAATGCGGAATGAGATAGGGCAGCGCATGGCCAAGGCCACCAACGGCCGTCATGATGCCTGAGGCGAGACCGCGCTTTACCGGAGAGCCACGACCGGAAAGCTTGCCATCATCATGGGCCGCCTCGGTGAAGCCCATGGAAATACCCGCGCCAACGGAGGCCGAAAGACCGATCAGGAAGGTTTGCCACGTATCCTGCGTGGCGAAGGCGGCTGCGAAGATCGGCGCCAGCGTCGATACGGAACCATCCATCAGTCCCGCAAGACCCGGCTGCACGAAGGTCAGAAGAAATTGCCGCTTTGCGGTTTCCGCCTCTTCTGTCTTGCCGTTTTCGTCGAGATGTTTCTCTTCCAGCATCTGCGCGATGTCTTCGTGACCACGCTCCGCCTCGGCCAGATCGCCGAGCAGCTTGCGGGTCGAGGCATCGCTGGTGCGCTTGACAGCCTCATCGTAAAAACGGATCGCCTGGGCCTCCATCAATTCCGCCTGCGCACGAATTTTGTCAAGCGACAGGTTCTTCACCAGCCAGTCCGGCGTGCGCTCGTAAAAGCCACGCACATGCTCACGGCGGATCAGGGGGATCGTTTCCCCAAATCGCCTGCGGTGCATGTCGATCAGCACGTTTCGATGCTGCTGCTCCACCTCGGCCATATCATCGAAGATTTTTGCGGATTGCGGATATTGCGCGCGCAGATGATCGGCATAGGAGCGGTAGATGCGGGAATCGTCTTCTTCGGACGAGATGGCAAGTGCGAGGATTTCCTGTTCGCCAAGCGAGGAGAACGGGCGTTTGGACAGGGAAAAAAGACTGCGGAACATGACTGGAACCTCTTTAGAATAATTCTAAATACATCCTGATCACGTCACAATCAAGCCTTTTAGAATTATTCTAATATGCCAAAGGGTCGCATTGCGGAGTGTCGAAGAGCCACGTAGGTTCTGCCGCAAAAGGAAGCACAATGCAGGACCAGATCGCGGCAAAGGCCGCCCACAACGCGGAAATTCAGAACAGGGCGGAAAAGGCCATGGCGGCTATCGGCATCGACGCCGGTTTCGTCGACCTGCTGGTCGAGACATTTTACGCCCGCGTTCTGGAACATCCCACGCTGGGCCCTGTCTTCGATGCGCGGCTTTCCGGGCGCTGGCCGGAGCATATGGCCAGGATGAAACAGTTCTGGGCCGCCGTCGCCTTCAAGAATGGCGGCTACGGCGGCAAGCCGGTGCAGGCGCATCTTGGCGTAAAAGGCATGTCGGCGGAACTGTTCCCGCAATGGCTGGCGCTTTTTTCGGCCACCCTTGACGATATCGCGCCGAGCCCACAAGCCCATAGCTGCTTCATGGAAACTGCGGAACGTATCGCAAAAAGCCTGACGCTTTCGCTGTTTTATAATCCTGCAATGGATGATCCGGCGTTAAAACGCATGCATCCGTAGCCCCATCCGGGCGATGATAGCAGGCCCGGCAAGTTCAAATATTCCCCTTGATGGCCGCGAGGATAAATGTTTAGTAGCCAGTGGGAGGCGTACCGTACGGTTCGCCTGTAATATGCAGACATATCAGGGCTTATCGACATGGATCGCAGATCATTTATTCGCAAGGCGGGCGCTGTTGGTGCCGGTGTTACCGCAACCGTGCTGGCCGCTCCGGCCATTGCGCAGGAAAACCCCAAAATCACCTGGCGCATGACGTCGTCATTCACCAAGGGCCTCGACATTCTATTCGGTGCCGGCCAGATCGTCGCCGATCATGTCAAGGAAGCATCCGGCGGCAACTTCGTCATCCAGCATTTCGCCGGTGGCGAAATCGTGCCGGCGCTGCAGGCAGCGGATGCGGTGACGGCCGGAACCGTCGAAATGGCGCATACCTGCTCATACTACTATGTTGGCAAGGACCCGACCTTCGCGCTCGGGACCTCGGTTCCCTTCGGTCTCAATGCACGCCAGACGAATGCATGGTTCAACCAGGCGGGCGGCAACGAGTTGCTCAATGAGTTTCTTGCCCAGCACAATATCTACTCGATCCTGCTCGGCAATACCGGCGCCCAGATGGGCGGCTGGTTCCGCAAGGAAATCAACACCATCGATGACCTGAAGGGCTTGAAAATGCGCATTGCGGGCCTGACCGGCCAGGTGATGCAGAAGGTTGGCGTGACACCGCAGCAGATCGCCGGCGGCGATGTTTACGCTGCACTGGAAAAGGGCACCATCGATGCAACCGAATTCGTCGGTCCCTATGACGACCAGAAGCTCGGCTTCTACAAGGTTGCGAAATATTACTACTACCCCGCATGGTGGGAAGGTGGCCCAGCCGTTCATGCTTTCGTGAACCTGCAGAAGTTCAACGAGTTGCCGGAGAACTACAAGCGTATTCTGAAAGACGCCTGCGCCGCCGGCAGCGCCAGCATGCTGGAGCGTTATGACGCGCGCAATCCGAAGGCTCTGAAGGAACTCGTGGCGCAGGGCGCCATCCTGCGGCCGTTCAGCCAGGAAATCCTCGACGTCTGCCACAAGGCGGCGCAGGACACCTATGCCGAGATTTCGGCCAAGAACGAGAGCTTCAAGAAGATCTACGAAAGCCAGCAGGCGTTCAAGAAGGACGCCTATCTCTGGGCACAGATCGCCGAATATACCTATGACACCTATATGATGATCCAGCAGCGCAACGGCACGCTCTGATCCTCATTTCAGTATCTTCAAACGGCCATCCGGCATCTGCCGGGTGGCCGTTTTTGTATTCGATACCAGCTTCCACACCTCGCGTTCACGCCAGTCCACCGGGCTCATGCCGGTGACGCGGCGAAATTCCCGGTTGAAGTTGGATTTGGTCTGAAAGCCGGAAGACAGCATGATCGCAGTGACCGACTGATCCGTCTCCTCCAGCAGCCGGCAGGCTTCGCGGATGCGCAGCTGGTTGACATATTGCGAGACGTTAACGCCGAGCGAGCGATTGATGGCGCCCGAGATTTGCCGGCTCGGCAGACCGAGACGTTTTGCGAGCCGTGACAGGTTTAGGTTCTCATCGCGGTAGAGCGTGTGGGTCTCCATCAAGCGATCAAGCCTTTCGACAACGTCCCGGTCCTGTTGTGAAGGCGCCGGTGAAGACAACTCCGCAGAAGGCTGGGCAGCCGTTTGCGGCGCTTTGCTTTTGCCGGCAAGTGCAGCCATGAGACCGATCAGCAGAAGCCCGAGAAGGTTGGCATTGCTGACAAGTGCGGCAACATTTTCTCCATGCGCCCACTCGAAATCGAAAAACACCAGAAGATCGAAGAACGCGGAAACGCAGAGAGCGACCGCGGCGACAATAAGCGCCTTGTGCGCAGATGCGACGCTGGCAAATTGTGCCTCGTCCAGCCCATCCGGCCCTTTTCTTGCCAAGAGAAGCAAGGCAATGGCGTGCCCGACAAAAATCACGATCAGCGCAAAATCGATCGCAACGGGAAGGACGAACTCCAGAAAGACGACGAAGAAAGGTGAAAGCACAAGACTGGCAAACATCGCCCTCCTGCTTTCAACTCCAACGCCCATCAGTCCGCGAAAGGCGATGTAGGCGAGAGGCGGCAGGCAGGCAGCCAGAACAGGCAAAACATAACGCGCTTCGCTCACACCATATCCCCAGCGCAAGCCGACAAGAACGGACTGCACGGCGCAAAGCGCGATGAGCGCCAGAAACGCCCGGTTGGTTCGCATATCCTCTCCGCCTCGAAAGAAGACGATGAACATGACGACCAGCAGAAGTGCGACGACAAAAGGCAATGGAATGAAAAGCACGGATAACGATCCCGAAGCGATGAATTACCACCCATTCATGGACCAGATCGCGTTTCGGCACGACCTTTAACGCGATCAAGGACGCATTTATTCACCCTAGAAGGAAAACGGGAGCATCCACCTTGTCAAACGGAGAGGCTCTCATGACACTGAAAAACACCCTTGTCGCACTTCTGATGTGCGCGGCTTTTTCCCCGCAGGCATTTGCCGCAGAGGATGTCGGGCTTACCAGCATCCCAGTTTCTTCCAAGGCTCGCGACACAAACCTTGACGTTACGATCTGGTATCCGGCCAAAGGCGGAGACGGCATACCGGCGCTTTCCTCCGAGAACCGTATCTTTCAGGGAACGGCGGTTCGGAAGGACGCGACCATCAAGGACGGCCATTTCCCCCTCGTGTTGATTTCGCACGGGTCCGGCTCGCGCGCTGAAGGCATGGCCTGGATCGCCGCGAAACTCGCCAGCGAAGGTTTCATCGTCGCCGGAACCAATCATCCCGGCACGACCAGTGGTGACTCGACGCCTGCCGATACGCCGAAAATCTGGGAACGGACGAACGATCTATCCACAATCGTCACGGCCTTGACGACGGACGGCACGTGGTCAGGTGCAATCGATGCGCAACGCATCGGTGTTCTCGGCTTTTCGCTGGGCGGTAGCGCGGCGATGGAGATTGCAGGTGCACGCGCCGATCTTGACGCCTATGTGCGCTATTGTGAAGAGAATGCAGCAATGATGGATTGCCAGTGGTTTGCCGGCGGCCGGGCCTATGTCAATAACGAGCCTGTCAGCGTGCCGAAGCTCTATCTCAGAACCATCGACAAGGCCCGTTTCGAGCAGCAGAACCGCGATCCACGCATCCGTTCCGCCGTGTTGGTCGATCCGGGTCTGGCACTGGCTTTCCAGCCGGACAGCCTGAGACAAATCGATATTCCGCTGACCTTCATCAATCTTGGCAGCGAAGGTAAAATACCGCCCGCTGTCCTTGCCGACGAGCTTGCAGCACAAGTGCCTGCCTCTACTTACCAACAGGTCGACGAGGCCAACCATTTCAGCTTCCTGCCCCTTTGCAAGCCGGATGCCGACGCGTTTCTCAAATCCGTTGGCGAGCGCGATCCGATCTGCGAACCGGCCGGGCCCCGCGACCGTAAGGATATTCATGCACAGCTGGAAACGATGATCGTCAACGCCTTCAACCGCACGCTGAAGCCGGGTCAATAACCAGAAGAACCTAGCCGATCCTTTTGTAAAACAGGGTCGTGCCGCAATAACGCCCGTCGGGAAAAAGCGCATAGTCGGGGATGACGCCGACGCGTTCCCAACCAAGACGGGGATAAATTGCCTCCGCATCGCTACCCGTGGCCGTATCCAGCACCAAGAGGGTACGGCCACGTTTTACCGCTTCCTGCTCCACCTTTTCCATGAGCTTTCGTGCAAGTCCCAGCCCGCGTGCCGACCGATGCACAAGAAGCTTCATCAGATCACCGCGATGTGGCTGGTTGGGCTTGGAGGCCAGACCGACCTGCACCGTGCCCACCACTTTATCGTTTACTTCCGCCACCACGTGAATGGTGCCGCCTGCTTCCACGGCATCGGCTACATCCTGCCAGAACGGCTCTGCATCTTTTGGGGAGAAAGGCAGCATGAAACCGACAGACGCACCGCCATTAACGCAGTCGGCGATAACGTCACAAAGTTCGGGCAAGGCATTGATCGTCTCTGCCCGGTTCAATACGCGGATGGTGGCCATTAATAACTCCTGTCGGGGAAAATCAGCGCTGTCTTTGATCCAGCACGACGGCATAACGGGCAGGTTTTTCTGAGGGATTGTGGAAGACATGTCCCTCACCCACCGGCATGAAAAGGCAATCGCCGGGTTCCAGCCGGTGCACGTCTCCACCGCTCGTCATCTCCAGCACACCGTCAAAAAGCCAGACATATTGCGTCATTCCGCGGCTTGCCGCATGCGGCGGGAAACCGACCCGTGCGCCCGCCGGGAACTCGACCTCGACAATATCGACATCGGAACCGACGCGTGGCGGGGAGATGGCACGGCGCACATAACCGGTCTCCGGGTCTTTCCAGAGCTGCTGGTCACGCTTTTTCACCAGCGGTGAAACAGCCTCTTCGTCTTCGGCGAAAAAGCCGGAGAGCGACAGGCCTAGCGCTGCGCAGATGCGGGCAAGAAGCGAGGCCGTGGGGCTCGCCTCGCCACGTTCAACGCGGGAAATCATGGCGCGGCTGACGCCGGATTCGGCGGCGAGCCGATCCAGGGTCAAACCATTTTCGGCGCGCAACGTCTTGATGCGGTCGCCGATAGAGCGTTCGAGAATATGATCTTCGTTTTCCATCATGCGAGAATACATTCTCACATGATGGAGTCAATATCTACCATAATGGAAATTGCGATCGCTTTTTTACCGCGGGTTCGGCGTGCGGCAAAGATGCATCAGGCAGCGACCTGGGCGATCCAATCGTTCAGATTATAGTAGTTCGTTACTCGACTAACTTTTCCATCCTTCAGGTCAAAGAATGCACCAGCCGGCAGGACGTATGTCTGGCCATCGGCTTCCGGCAGGCCTTCATCGGTTGCGAGATATTCGCCGTTCACGATGAATTCCGCAGAGGCGCGCTTACCGTCCTCGCTCGCCATGATGACCATGTCGGTGAGGTTTTCCTTATAGCAGCGGTTCATGTGCTGCATGAAGGACGCAAAAGCCGGCTTTCCGGTCTGACGCTCGCCCTGATTGATGTCATGTACCACCTCGTCGTGAAGAAGCGCCAGAAAGGCATCCATGTCCTGACGGTTGAAGGCATCGTAATAGGCGCGGATGGTCTCAGTGGCGGTCATTGTCTTCTCCGTTCAATGCTTGCGCGGGTTTTCCATGACGGTATAACCAGTGCAACCGAAAGTGAAAATGCCCATGACCGTCGAAATCAAGTCTCTTTCCGGCATCGAGGCCGCGCCCTATTTCGATGACCTTGCGCGCCTGCGGATCGAAGTGTTTCGCGCCTTTCCCTATCTCTATGACGGATCGCTGGATTACGAGCGCAAATATCTCGCCACCTATGCCGACACGAAAGGCGCGGTTTTCGTGCTGGCGCTGGATGGCGCACACGTGGTGGGCATGTCCACCGGCATGCCGATGGCGGCCGAGACCGACGAGGTGAAGGCGCCCTTCCTGAAGGCGGGTTACGATCCGGACCGGATATTTTACTTCGGCGAAAGCGTGCTTCTGCCCAGCTATCGCGGGCATGGCATCGGGGTGCGGTTCTTTGTGGAGCGGGAGGCGCATGCGAGCAAGCTCGGCTTCAACTGCTGCACCTTCTGCGCGGTCGAGCGCCCCGCCGACCACCCGCGCCGGCCATTGGATTACGTGCCGCTGAATACCTTCTGGGAAAAACGCGGCTATCGCCATCACCCGGAATTGCACACCAGCTTCACCTGGCGGGATCTAGACGAGAGCACCGAAAGCCCAAAGCCCCTGTCCTTCTGGATGAAGACCATTGCTGCCGGAGAGGAAAACAGATGACGAAACTCGCCGCCAGCCAATATGCCATCGAACTCATCGAGACATGGGAAGGCTATGCCGCCCATCTTTCCGCCATCGTGCGCGAGGCGAAAGAAAAAGGCGCCGAGCTGCTGCTGTTGCCGGAATATTCGGCCATGACGCTGACCGGGCAGTTGCCGCCGGATGCGCGCTCGGACCTGCACCGCTCCATCGAAGAGATACAGCCGCTCATCCCCTCATGGGTCGAGCTTTGCGAAGAGCTGGCGCGGCAACATCAAATCCTGTTTCAGCCGGGCAGCGCGCCAGTGAAAGACAAGGACGGCAAGTTCCGCAACCGCGCATGGCTGTTCGGCCCCAACGGACTGATCGGGTATCAGGACAAGCAGATCATGACGCGCTTCGAGCGGGAGCAATGGAACATCCATGCCGGCATCGAGGGCCTGAAAGCCTTCGAGACGCCGATCGGCAGGCTCGGCATCCTCATCTGTTACGACAACGAGTTCCCGATGCTTGGCCGGAAGCTGGCCGAGCTTGGCGTCGAACTGGTTCTCGCTCCCAGCTGCACCGATACGCTGGCCGGCGCCTACCGGGTGCGCATCGGCGCGCAGGCGCGGGCGCTGGAAAACCAATATGCCGTCCTTTCCTCCCCCACGGCGGGTGAGGCTCCATGGTCTCCCGCCGTCGATGAAAATCGTGGCCGCGCAGCACTTTACGTGCCATCCGACTATGGCATGCCGGCATCGGGTATCGTCGCGGAAAGCGAAAGCGATGCGGTGACACACAGCACGTTGCTGATCGCCGATATCGACCTTGCTGCCGTGGCCAAGCTTAGAACCGAAGGACAAGTGGCCACCCGCCGCGACTGGCCGGAGCAGTTTGCGATCTGAAAAGCCCATTTTAAAGGGCTTTTAACCAAATTCCCGCTTTGCGGCATGAGAAGCCCCTGCTATAGCGCGGGGCATGAGCACAAATTCGACCCGCACGCCCCTGGACCATATCCGCAACTTCTCGATCGTTGCCCACATCGATCACGGCAAATCGACGCTGGCCGACCGGTTGATCCAGTCGACAGGCGGCCTTGCCGAGCGCGATATGTCGGAACAGGTTCTCGATTCGATGGATATCGAACGCGAGCGCGGCATCACCATCAAGGCCCAGACCGTGCGCCTGCACTACAAGGCGAATAACGGCGAAACCTATGTGCTGAACCTCATCGACACGCCCGGTCACGTCGACTTTGCCTACGAAGTGTCCCGCTCGCTTTCGGCCTGCGAAGGTTCGCTGCTGGTGGTGGACGCATCTCAGGGTGTGGAAGCCCAGACGCTGGCCAACGTTTATCAGGCGATCGACAATAATCACGAGCTGGTGACGGTCTTGAACAAGATCGACCTGCCGGCCGCCGAACCCGACCGCATCAAGGAACAGATTGAGGAAGTAATCGGCATCGATGCTTCCGAAGCTGTGTTGATTTCGGCCAAGACCGGGCTTGGCATCCCCGATGTTCTCGAAGCCATCGTCAACCGCCTGCCACCGCCGAAGAGCGAAGTCGGTGAGAACGGGCCGCTCAAGGCACTGCTCGTCGACAGCTGGTACGACACCTATTTGGGCGTCATGGTTCTGGTGCGCGTCATCGACGGCGTGCTGACCAAGGGCCAGCAGATCCGCATGATGGGTTCCGGCGCGAAATACGGCGTCGAGCGCGTTGGCGTACTTACCCCGAAGATGGTCAATGTCGACAGCCTCGGCCCCGGCGAGATCGGTTTCATCACCGCCTCGATCAAGGAAGTCGCCGATACGCGTGTTGGCGATACCATTACCGACGACAAGCGCCCGACGGCGCAGGCCCTGCCCGGCTTCAAGCCGGCGCAGCCCGTGGTTTTCTGCGGCCTCTTTCCTGTTGATGCGGCCGACTTCGAAGATCTGCGCGCGGCGGTGGGCAAGCTTCGCCTCAACGACGCCTCCTTCTCCTTCGAAATGGAATCGTCTGCCGCTCTCGGCTTTGGTTTCCGTTGCGGCTTCCTCGGTCTGCTGCATCTTGAAATCATTCAGGAACGCCTCGAGCGCGAGTTCAATCTCGATCTCGTCGCCACAGCACCTTCGGTCGTCTATGAAATGACGCTGACGGATGGCACCGAGAAGGAACTGCACAACCCGGCGGATATGCCTGATGTCGTGAAGATCAAGGAAATCCGCGAACCGTGGATCAAGGCGACGATCCTGACACCCGACGAATATCTCGGTGGTATCCTGAAACTCTGTCAGGACCGGCGCGGCCTGCAGACGGAGCTGACCTATGTCGGCAACCGCGCGATGATCACCTATGAATTGCCGCTCAACGAAGTGGTGTTCGATTTCTACGACCGCCTGAAATCCATCTCGAAGGGTTACGCCTCGTTCGACTACAACATTATCGACTATCGTGAAGGCGATCTCGTCAAGATGTCGATCCTCGTGAACGGCGACCCGGTAGACGCACTCTCCATGCTGGTCCACCGCTCGGCGGCTGACCGGCGCGGACGCGGCATGTGCGAAAAGCTGAAGGAACTCATTCCGCCACACATGTTCCAGATCCCGATCCAGGCGGCCATTGGCGGCAAGGTCATCGCCCGCGAAACCGTGCGCGCGTTGCGCAAGGACGTGACGGCGAAGTGCTACGGTGGCGATGCGACGCGTAAACGCAAACTTCTGGACAAGCAGAAGGAAGGCAAAAAGCGCATGCGCCAGTTCGGCAAGGTGGAGATTCCGCAGGAAGCTTTCATCGCTGCGCTGAAGATGAACGACGAATAAGCGGCCGCTAAATCGTCGCTGATTTGACAAGGGAGGCTCACGGCCTCCCTTTTTACATTCACGGCAGCTGCTCAGGCATGCAGCTTCGCGCCCTTGGTAATCTTGTCTACGATTTTCTTGTCCGCCCTAAGCGCCATGCCGACGACCTTTGCATTGTCGGGAGAAAATTCCGAAAACACCTGGCGGTTGGCAACATCATGACCGGTTGCGAACATTTCCTCGATATAGAGCGATGTCGTGACCTCGCGTTCCAGGGATCGCTGATGGATTTTGCGCAGTGCCTCCTGATCCGTGGCCATGACGACTATCGGCTGGACGGACAGGGGATTGTAGACGTTACCCGCCCCGTCGCGGTATGGTTCCCCGATGATCTCTCTGGTCTGGGCGACGATGCCGGACATGAGAAATGCGGTGACGTTCAGTTTTTGCCACACGGCAAGGTCATCACGAAGGATGACGGCGATCTTGGTATCAAACATGCGAACTCAATCTGGCTGTGGTTACGAAAGAGAAGCGACCCTAGCCCCTCAGGGTACGAGCGATCTTGAACGTTCGTGCAAATTCGAGGGGATCGTGCAGGCCCCTTCCAGCGAAGGGATCGAGCGCATTGAAGCGCGCTTTCACGGCAACGCCTATGCACCCCATCGCCATGACACCTATGCGCTCGGTGTGACGCTTTCCGGCGTCCAGACCTTTTCCTATCGTGGCACATCGCATTTCAGCACGCCCGGAAAGGTTATCGTGCTGCATCCGGACGAAGTTCACGATGGTGGTGCCGGCACCGACGAAGGTCTGCGCTACCGTATGCTCTACCTTCCGCCGGAAAAAACCATGGAGGTGGCGACCGGATTTCACGCGCTGCCATTTGCAAAAAACCCCGTCATCGAAGACGATGAGTTCCGGCAATGCCTGATAGAGGCTCTCGGCAATCTCGAAGGCGAGCCGGACAATCTGCTCCTGACCGACTGGCAATCGAGACTGTCGGATCTGCTCTGGAAGCATTCGAACGGAAGCAAGAGAACAATCAAGCGGCTTGACCGGATCGCCGTTTTCCGTTGCCGGGATTACCTGCTGGAGAACAGCGCGCTTGCCGTCAGCTCAGAGAAGCTGGAGCAAATAAGCGGGTTAGATCGCTTCACGCTCTTTCGGCACTTCCGCTCCCTGTTTGGCACGAGCCCGCACCGTTATCTCATCATGCGACGTCTGCAAAAATGCAAGGACATGATGCGGGCGGGTGCGGGTCTTGCGGAAACGGCGTTTGCCTGCGGCTTTGCAGATCAGGCGCATTTTACCCGCCACTTCAAGAATGCCTTCGGAATGCCTCCGGGGCGCTGGCTAAGCCTTGTTTCGCACTGATCATTCCGGAAACATGATCGACCTGTGAGCCGCAGTCCCTGCCATGGCGCCATCGCCCACGGAAAGAGCGACCGAGCCAGCGGGCCTTGCCACATCACCGCATGCGAAGATTCCGCGCACTGTCGTCTGTTTCATGGCATCCGTCACGATGCTTGACCCCATCGGCCCTTCTTCCACGGTGCAGCCGAGCTTTTCGATCCAATCCGAGGCAATCCGCAATTTCGGTTGCGTGAAAAGACCGGCCAAAGCAATGCTGCGCCCATCCGCAAGAACGACATCCGCATGCCCTGCGATCTCTCTGATACGCTCTTTTTCCACCCGAACGCCCCGGGCTGACAAAAGCGCATTCTGTTCAGCATCCGGCACGAATATACCGTTGGTAAAAAAGGTCGTTTCACCCCAGTCCGGAAGCATCAGTGCATGGTGGATGGCCAGCGGTGAGGCCGCGATGACGCCGATCCTGCGCTGATCCAGTTCGTATCCGTGGCAATAGGGGCAATGGAAGACGGCGCTGCCCCAGCGTTCCTTCAGCCCGGCTATATCAGGCAGTTCATCCGTAACGCCTGTGGCAAGGATTAGTCTGGCCGCCCTTTCGCGGCGATTGCCATCGATCTCGATGACGAAGTCATCGAATGATCCTTCGGCATTCGTTACCCTGCCCTTTGCCCAGTGTATCGTCGGGTAGCGCTCGATCTGGCGGCGTGCCTCGGCGATGATGTCGCCCGGCGCCTTGCCGTCCTGTCCGAGAAAACCGTGGGAATGGCTGGCGAAGCGATTTCTCCGCTCACCCGCATCCACCACCAAGATGTTTTTTCTCGCGCGCCCGAGCTGCAGGGCGGCGGACAGGCCCGCATAGCTGCCGCCGATGATGATGACGTCGTATTTCATGATGCACCTATCGTTCACCGAGCCGGAAGCGCCCGTTCGTTTCACGATACTTATATTGTTACATGAATTTTAGAGTCAATAGTCACGCAACTTATATTGTTACGTCATATGCTAACTGGTAATGTCGCGAAAAACAGGCGGATTTCACCGATGAGACACGACACGCGCCTTTCACGGGTGCTGCATATTCTGATCCATATGGAGAAACACGAGGGTGCGGCGACCTCGGAAAGCATCGCGGCGATGTTGCAGACGAACCCGGTGGTGGTGCGCAGAACCATGGCGGGCTTGCGGGAGCACGGTTACGTGTCGTCGGAAAAAGGCCATGGCGGTGGCTGGGTTCTGGCGCGACCGCTCAGCGAAATCACGCTGCTCGATATTTACCGGGCGCTTGGCGCGCCGGAATTGTTCTCGATTGGGCTGGCAGGAGATAATCCTAACTGCGTCATAGAGCAGGCCGTCAATGCTGCCCTTTTCGACGCCATGAACGAGGCGGAGACCATTCTCCTGTCCCGCTTCGGAAACATTACGCTTTCGGCGCTGGCGGAGGAATCGATGGGCCGCTGGTCCAGATTGTCCAACCACCCCTCCGCGATGGATCAGCTCTAACGCCGCAGAGTTGGCGCAATAAAAAACCGCCTGCCGGAAGGCAGGCGGTTTTGTCAGATGATCTAACCCATTACGGCTGCGTCTGCGTGCCGCCGGTATTCGGGCTTGCCGGTGCTGCATTGTTGGCAGGCGGTGTTGCCGGGACAGTCGGAGTCACGGGCGCCGGTGCCTGTTGCGTTGCCGCAGGCGGCATGGTCGAGGATGTCGTGGCCGGATCGGTGTTCGGGCCGCTCATCTGCGACCAGGCAAAAACGCCTACCAATGCGACAACGAGAATCGCCAGCCATGGCATCCAGGACGGAGACTTGCGGGCAAGCGGTTCATTGCTGATATTCAGTTCCGGACGAAGATCACGGTCCGGGCGCGGATTGTTTGGATCGAATGTCATGGTATTTCCTCCTCTTCATTCTGAGAAGAAAACGGCGTTCACGGGATTTTGTTCCGATTCTCCTCGGCCAGCACGATATGGGCGACAATTACGCGCTCTGCCTGAGGGCATCTGCCAGCACCGCCATGACCTGAGGAGCGGCCATTTGCGACACATTGAAACGCATGAAAGCGGATGCGTTCTGCGCGGAGCTAAAAACATTGCCGGGTGCCAGCACCACCTGTTGCGCCAGTGCCCGACGTGCAACATCGGCGGCGTCGACCCCCTCCGGCAGGCGGCACCATAAGAACATGCCCGCCTGCGGTTCGATCCACGGCACACATCCAAGCGCTTTCAAACGCGCCGCCGCCTCAGGCACCGCCGCCGCGAGACGCTGTCGAAGAGCCTCGACATGCTTGCGATAACTACCGTCAGTCAAAAGCGACAGGATCAATGCAGCCGAAAAATTTGCTCCACCAAAAGCAGTGGCAATCTTGAGATCGGTCAGGGCTTCCACCCATGCCGGAGGCGCTGCGATGAAACCGCACCGCACGGAAGCAGACAGGGTTTTAGAAAAACTGCCGATCTGGACGACCCGGTTCAGACCATCGAAAGCAGCCAGCCGTGGTGCCGCCTGCGTTTCAAAATCGGCAAAAATATCATCCTCGATGATGGTGAGGCCCGCCTGTTCGGCCAGCATCAGCAGGCGATGGGCGGAAACGGCGGAAAGCCTTGCGCCTGTCGGATTATGGATCGCGGAATTGGTGATATAAAGGCGCGGCTGATGCTCTTTCACTGCCTGCTCGAAAAGCGGCAGGTCCGGTCCAGCCGGCGTATAGGGCACACCAACGATTTTCACCCGATGCGCCCGCAAGAGAGCGCGGAAGTTAAAATAGCAGGGATCATCGACAATCACCGTATCCCCTGGCTGCAACAGGAAACGACACAGGAGATCGATCGCCTGCGTGCCGGAATCGGTGAGCATGATCTGGCTGGCGCCCGCCTGGACGCCATGTTCGGCAAGTCTGCGGGACAAAAGCTGGCGTAGCGGCAAGAGCCCCATCGGGCTCGCATAATCCGTCAGCAAGGAAGCATCCGCGCGGGCAAGCCCCCTCATCGCCCGCCGTAGCGCTTGCTCCGGCATCCATGACGCTGGAAGCCAGCCGCAGCCGGGCTTGGCAAGCGCCGCCCCCTCGTCCAGCGCCTGGCGCGACACCCAGAGCGGATCCACCGCCCTGTCCAGCCGAGGCTCGATATCGGCCAGAGACAGGGGCGCTAGCGGACCCGCCACATAAAATCCCGAACCCGGTCGCGAGCTTATGGTGCCATCGGCAACCAGCCGGTCATAGGCCTCGACGACGGTTGAAGTGGAGACCTGCATGGCTTTTGCAAGCGCTCGAACGGATGGCAATCTGGCGCCGGGAACGAGGCTTCGCGAGGCGATGCGTTGCCGCATGCTGGTCATCACCTGTTCTATGCGCGTTCCAGTCGCGAGTTGTCCGTCCACATTTCTCTCCAACCGTACCGTCCAAATAACCATAACAGTTTCTTGAAATTGTATATGATTGTCGCTGTTTTCACCAGCCGTTCCGGATCAAGAAAGGGAAATTGCAGGAGACGGTCATGGACAAGACGACAAGCGGTTGGCTGAGCGGCCTTATCGGCGTGGTGATATTCAGCGGCTCGCTGCCCGCCACGCGGGTTGCGGTAACGGGTTTCGATCCGGTGTTCCTGACCCTCGCCCGCGCCAGCATAGCCGGCCTTCTGGCGCTCGCTTTGCTTTTTGTGTTCCGGCAAAAACGCCCGGCGCGCGATGATATGGCATCCCTTTTCATCGTGTCCTTCGGCGTGGTGGTTGGCTTCCCGCTGTTGACTGCCCTCGCCTTGCGGCACATCACCTCGGCCCACTCCATCGTCTTTGTTGGGCTTTTGCCGCTCGCAACCGCGGTTTTTGCCGTACTGCGTGGGGGAGAACGCCCTCGGCCCGCCTTCTGGTTCTTTTCCTGCCTGGGCAGCGTTCTCGTTGCCGGCTTTTCATTGTCGAATTCGCTGGCCTCCGGGCTCGGAGCATCACTTGCCGGCGATCTCTTGATGCTGGGCGCGATTATCGTCTGTGGGCTGGGATATGCCGAGGGTGCTGCCCTTTCCCGCAAACTGGGGGGCTGGCAGGTCATCTCATGGGCACTGGTGCTCTCCCTGCCTCTGATGCTGCCGCTTGCCTTTTTCACAGGGCCGCAAACCCTCGCAGGCATCGACCCGCAGGCCTGGGGCGGCCTCGCCTATGTCTCGCTGTTCAGCATGCTGATCGGCTTCATCTTCTGGTATCGCGGGCTGGCGCTTGGCGGCATTGCCGCGGTGGGCCAGCTGCAATTGCTGCAGCCGTTCTTCGGGCTGGTGCTTGCAGCAACCCTGCTTCACGAGGAGGTCAGCCCTGCGATGATCGCCATCACGCTCGTGGTGGTGCTCTGCGTTGCCGGCGCGCGAAAATTTTCGCGCTGACGCCCGCCCCGTCAACTCGAGCGGCGGTCTACCCAGCGATGCCAGGCATCCTCGCTGCCGTTGAAGACATTGAGATCGATGCGTCCATCGACACCATGCGACAGGCCGGAGCCGGAATATTGCCAGAACAACCACTTGCGGCCGGGATAGACCACGGACGGATGCTGGGCAACGGCGCGCAGCCAGAAGGGATAGTCCTGGAACTCGCCGGTCAGATTGTCCTTATAAAAATCGGGCGCCGTATAGATAATCGGACGCTGGCCGTAATGGCGCTCCAGCTTATCCATGAACACGCGCATCTTTTCCAGAATACGCTCACGGGAATGGCGCATCTTGCAGCTCGATTCGCCGTTATATTCCACGTCGATCACCGGCGGCAGCGCATCCGGATCGCGCGGTACGTTGCGAATGAACCAATCCGCCTGCTCGCCGGCCGACCGGCACCAGTAGAAGAAATGGTAGGCGCCACGACGGATGCCCGCTTCCTTTGCACGCTGCCAGTTGGTGCGGAACATCGGGTCAAGATGATCGCCGCCATCCGTCGCCTTGATGAAGGCGAAGTTGGCGCCGCGTGTGCGCAGCTGCGGCCAGTCTATATTGGCCTGCCAGCGCGAGACATCCACCCCGTGGACCTGAAAATGGCGCGGCTGGACCCTGCCGAAATTGATGGGTTTGGCATCGCTGAAGCTGGAGCGGAAAATGCGCGAACGGATCTGCGCACCGGCACTGGCCGCCGGGGCTGCAGCCATGGCCAATTGTACCGGACGCTCCATCGGACGCTCTGCCGGTCGTACCATTCCAGCCTGTGACGGTGACGGCAAACGGGTTTCAAGCGCGTTCTGCGGCACGGGCGCTCGTGGGGTAACGGCTGAAAAGGCCTTTGGCTCTTCGGGCACCGGCCCGCCCCATGCCAGAACTTCCTGTCGCGGCTGGGCCGTGATGGGTTGGCTGCCCACGCTTGCCTGCGGCACCGGCGCGGATGGCGTAACCGAGCTCGTGGTTTCTTTCGACGGCAGGCCGGCCATCAGGCTTTCCGGCCCGGAACTGGACGTACAGCCACCAAGCAGAAGGCAACCGAAGAGAAGTGCTGGCACAGCCGATGAACGCATGAGAACCCGTACGCAAAACAATCCAGGGGCACTCTGACGCCGCCCGGGAACCTCGAAATACAATTGCTAACGGAAGATTATCAAAAAAGACTGAATCTTATCTTTACGCCGACACCTTCCAACGCGCCCGTCATTTCTGGCAGGAGAATGCCTCGAGGTTTCGCGAAACGGAGAGCTTCAGGCGGTCATCGTGCTCAGATCGACCGTATCGGCGCCGGGGGAATTTTTCTTGATCGATTCGATGGCGTGGATGGCCGATGCCTTGGCCTTGTATCCTTCGGAGGAAAACATCGTTTCCCCGTTGGATGCTTTGAAGCGGAAACGATATTCCCCGGCCCTGTCCTGATAGATTTCGAATTTATACATGATCTTGGTGCCTCCTTGGCAAACGTCGGTGAAACACACTCAATTCTGAGCGGCCTTGGCCATATTCGCAACCGATAATTGCCAGATCAGACAAGCCGTACCCAGGCACGGGCAATTTCCAGACCGGTCGCATCGGCCACATCTGCACGCCCGCCACGGTGATCGTGGTAATTGTTCATCCAGCCGGGCGCCATTTTTTCGACGGAAGCCGGGAATGCCTCACACCATCCGTCGACCACGGCCGTGGATGCCTCAAAATGAAATTGCGTGCCATAGGCAGCGCGGCCAACGCGAAAAGCCTGATTTCGCGTTGCACCATTGGTCGCAAGTCTCGTTGCCTCGGGCGGAAGCGTGAATGTGTCGCAATGCCACTGAAAAATGGGAAATGTCTTGTCGAGCCCCGCCAAGAGCGGATCGGACACGCCCTCTTCCGTGAGGGATACGTCTTCCCAGCCGAATTCGGGCGGGCCGGCCAGAATATTCTCTCCGCCATAGGCGCGCGCCAGCAACTGGCTGCCGAGACAGACGCCCATCACGGCCTTGTCCGCATCGCCAAACGCTTTCATCAAAAGTGCGAGGTCTGGAAGATAGGGATAAAGCACGTCGTCAAGAGCGTTCTGCTCCCCGCCCAAAACGACGAGCGCATCGTGTGCAGCTGCATCGAGAGGAAGAGGCTCACCCGCATAGGCGCGGATGACATGCACGTCAGCCCCTGCCTCTTCCAGAGCGACGCCGATCTGTCCATGCGGCGTGCCCGCCATGTTTTCGATAATTGCAACGCGCATGGGGCCTCTTGCTGACAACGGGGAATTCGGTCGGCCGGTATCGCCGATCGAATTCAGCTTCACCACGAGAAAAACGGATTTTCAAGAGGCGCAATATCGTCAGCAAGGCAATAAGAGGACAAGCCGGCCTGTGGCACCTTAAAATTCCCGCGACAGCTTCGCGTCGACGGAATGCCGGTTGCCGCCGCGGACAGCGAAGAACAGGAAAATGGCTGCCCAGAGAACTGATTTTTCCGCGCCACCCAGACCTTCCGCCTTTACGATACCGTGAAAATAGACCGTTACTAAAAGCACGATCATTGCGGCAAAGGATGCCGGCCGCGTGAACAGCCCAATGGCCACGAGAATTCCACCGAAAAATTCCGTGGCGGCCAGAAGAGGTGACCAGAACACACCCGGATAAAAGCCGAGGCTCTCCACCATGCCGACAGCCCCGAACGGATTGGCGATCTTGCCGAAGCCGTGGGTGACAAGAAGAAGCCCGGCCACGACGCGCAGAACGGTCTCCACCAGATCATGTGTCGAATTATAAAGAGGTGCGACCGCCGGAACGAAAAGACGCTGACGATTATTGTCGAACTGGGCCATGGGATCTCCGCGTTTTAGCCTTCGATGGCTTATCTGTTCGCAAAGCAGCATGATAAGAACAAGCATGCCGCAGGTAAAAACATGAGTGTCATAGTTGACATTATCGTGAGCATTATTGTCATCGGGCGCTGAAGGAGACGTGATCATGGCCGAGACCAAGCCCCGCATAACCATCCGCTACTGCACACAATGCAACTGGCTGCTTCGTGCGGGATGGATGGCGCAGGAGATTTTGCAAACCTTCGCTTCTGACATCGGCGAAGTCAGCCTCATTCCCTCAACGGGTGGCCTGTTCGAGATCACCGTTGATGGTGAAACCATATGGGAGCGCAAGCGCGATGGCGGTTTCCCCGGTCCAAAAGAGCTCAAACAGAGAATCCGCGATGTCATCGACCCGGAACGGGACCTAGGTCACGTCGACAGGACGAAGCATGAAGGGCTCGACAATTGACGCGGCAACATGTTTCAACAGCGTCTAACCAAGTTTTTTCCCTTTAAAATCAATGATCGTCATAAAAGTTCAAAAAGTCTGTTGACACCGGGCGGCTGCCCTCGTACATCGCTCTCCGTCGCCCAGATGGCGGAATTGGTAGACGCGCCAGCTTCAGGTGCTGGTACTCGCAAGGGTGTGGAGGTTCGAGTCCTCTTCTGGGCACCATTCCATTTTTGATCTTAGCCAGATCAAACACTTAGACGAAAAAACAGCAACATTCAGTCCTCCTGCAAAACGCAGGGGAACATGTTGCGGTTTTTCGTTTTGCTGGCGATCAACCCCGATCTTTCCCGTAAAAATGCTACCCAGGACGAGCGCTAAGCCTTTGTCACTTTGACAAAATGCCAGCCATTCCCGCGCGCGGAATTCCGATATATTCAGACTTGGTATTGGGTTGCAGTTCGCTTAAGGCTGGGCGTCTTTCTCGCCACTGTTTTGCGAATGCTGTTCGCAATTCGGCGTACAGGAAAGCACGGTCCGTTCCGTTTGTCGAAAAACGCGAACCGTATTGCCCTCATCGATGGAGACGAGAATGCGCTCATCGACGATTGGATTGCCCTCGGCATCGAGAAGAACAAGATTCGTCGTACCGAAACTGCGCCCGGTCAACACGATCGTGGTGGCATCGGCAACCGTCGCATCGGCGACTTTCGAGTTTCCGACAATAACCTTGCTTACCGGGCGGTCGAGGCGAAGGACACGGGCGTGGTTCATCGAAACGCGCAATATATCTTCCTGAGCAAAAACAGGCTGTAACGAACCCGATAGGATGACGGACAAGCCGACCACGATTTTCGCCAGTTTTCCGGATGACACGCGTTTCGCCCCTGCTCACTACCCGCACTTACTGTGCAGCAGAATGCGTGTTTTTAGTGAATGAAGCGTTAAATGGCCGAAATCCATAATGCGAATAGTAACCATTGGCTACATTTCAAAGTTTTTTTCATTTTACTGCCCGCGCCAAAACTGAACATCCTTGTCTTATGGAGAGAACACTTGATCAAAAAAGAGAAATGGCCAACGCCGGAATATATTTGTTTATCAGAAAATATATAAGCTTATAAAATACTTTTTGTGTTTATTTACCAAACGAAACTCAACCTGCCGTTTACTTTGAGTTAATCCTATTTTTTAAGCGCTTGGAAATCGCTCAGCTGTAGTTTGAACGCAACCGAACAACGGAAAACAAGTTGTCGGCGTGCTGAACCAAACATAGAGTTAGGAGAGACCCCATGACCAAGATTTTCACTCGTTTCCTTAAAGACGAATCCGGTGCCACCGCAATCGAATATGGCCTGATCGCAGCGCTTATTTCTGTCGCTATTATCGGCGGCGCGACCGCGGTTGGCACGCGGCTTAACGCTTTCTTCACCGCGCTTTCGCAGCGTATCAATGCCAATGCGCCTGCCGCAACGAACTAAGCGTTGCTGGACCAAAAGAGGACATGCCGCCGTTAGGCGGCGTGTCTTTTTATAAAGACCTTCGGCAAAGCAACCGCAGTAAATGTAAGTAAAGCCTCCACTTTATAAACGAAAATTCCATAGGAGACGGCCGTGGTAATTGCTGCAATTTTTCTGATATTGCCTTTTTGCCTCGCTTTTGCCGCTCTGAACGATCTTTTCAGCATGACGATACCCAACAGGATAACACTTTTCCTACTGCTATCCTTTATTGTCGTTGCCCCTTTTTCCGGTATGGACTTACAGACTTTTGCGATGAGCATTGCTGCCGCTGCTGCTGTATTTTTTGCCTGCTTTATACTCTTCGCCGCCAACGCCATGGGCGGAGGCGATGCCAAGCTGCTGACCTCCGTAACGGTGTGGTACGGCTTCAACATCTCCCTCATAGAATTTCTGCTCGCAGTAACTTTCATCGGCGGAGTGTTGACGCTTGGTATCCTGCTATTGCGATCACGCTCGCAAGAAATATTGGCGATCGGTATTCCGATTCCTGATTCCCTGATGGTGGCAAAAAAAATCCCCTATGGTATTGGCATAGCCATTGCCGGTCTTTTGACTTATGGCGAAACACCTCTTGTGAAAGCTGCCATCGCCAGTCTTACCTAAGCAAACTACTTTGCGGTCAAAAATTAAAGGCTGGTTAACTACAGATTCAAGCATAATATTAACCATAATTATACCAATCACGCGCCATCCTGACGGGAGAAGAATCTGATTCCCTCAAGGATCGAGCATGAAACCGTCGCGTATCGTCATTCTGTCCGTTGCCCTGGTCGCCGCCGGTCTTGCCGGCATCGTTGCCATGCAGATTTCCGGCGCGAAGCAGGTCATCGAAAAAGCGGAAACGATCATAGAGAAGGAACCGACGGTTAACGTTCTCGTTTCCTCGGTCAACCTACCCGTTGGCAGCCGCCTGAACGATAGTTCAGTACACTGGACGCCCTGGCCCACTGGTAACGTCATCGACAGCTTCATAACGGAAGCGAAAAACCCGAACGCCATAACCGAACTATCCGGCGCTGTCGTGCGGCTGCCTTTGTTTCAGGGCGAGCCTGTAAGGCCTGAAAAAGTGGTCGATTCCAGCACCCGCATCATGTCCTCGCTTTTGCCGGCCGGCAAACGCGCCGTCGCCACGGAAATTTCCGTCTCGACAGGTGCTGGCGGTTTCGTGCTGCCGAATGACCGGGTCGATGTCATCATGGTCCGCAAGGGCGATTCAGGTCATTTTTTAACTGAAAATGTTTTGAACAATGTCCGTGTTCTGGCGATCGACCAGCAGATCAAGGAAGGCGAGGACGGCACCTCAGCCGTCGTGGGTGCAACCGCAACGCTCGAACTCACACCCGAACAGGCCAAAATCATCACCGTGGCGCAACAGATGGCGGATCGCCTTACGCTTGCTTTGCGCTCAGTCGCCGATGCGCAGGAAAACGACACGCTTTCAGCAGGTTACCTTCTCAACGGCGGCTCCGGGCAGCCGGAGATTCAGGTGATCAAATCCGGTTCGATCGTCAAAGCCGGACAGGGAGCATCGCAATGACCGGGGGTTCCATGGCAAAGCGCATTAAACAACACCTGCATTCCTCAATGGCGGGCAGCCTTGCATTTTGCCTGGCTTTTTCAGGTATTCCGGGTCAGCACTCACCCGCGTTTTTGCGTATCAGCGAAGCCGAGGCTCAAAGCGCGAGCATCGTGCGGATCACCGAAAGCGGTAGTGGCATTCGCAAGCGCCTGAAGCTCGGTCTCAACAAGGCACTGGTCATCGATCTGCCGGAGGATGCCCATGATATTCTCGTCGCCGATCCGAGCCTTGCCGATGCCGTAACCCGTACGTCCAAGCGCATCTATCTGTTCGGAAAAACGGTGGGCCAGACCAATATCTTCATTTTCGGAGATGGCGGGCGCGAAATCGTCAGTCTTGATCTTGAGGTCGAGCGCGATATCTCCGGGCTTGAGGCCAATATCCGCCGTTTCATTCCCGAATCGGACATCAAGGTAGAGATCGTTTCCGACAACATCGTTCTCACGGGATCAGTGCGCACACCTCAGGATTCGGCACGCGCTGTCCAGCTTGCCGAAGCATTTCTGAAAGGCGGCGAGGCCACCACGCGCAACATATCTCTCACGGGCGGCAACAATGGCGGTGACGCGGCGATTTTTGCCGAAAACCGGCAGACATCGCAGATTGTCAATATGCTGACGATTGAGGGCGAAGATCAGGTGACGCTGAAAGTCACCGTTGCTGAAGTTAGCCGGCAGGTGCTGAAACAGCTTGGCTTCAATGGTTCCATCAGCAGCTCGACAAGCAATAACGGTTTCGAATTTTCAAATCCGTCCAATCTCGGAAATGCAATTAGCGGTGCGTCGCGAATAGCCAGTGGCGCGATTGGCTCCGGCTCGCTCAACTTTGCTTCCTATCTCAACGCCATGGAACAGGCGGGTGTCGTGCGCACTCTGGCCGAACCGAGTCTTACCGCCATCTCCGGCGAACAGGCCAAGTTCTACGTGGGGGGCGATTTCCGTCTGCCTGCAGAGCAGGAAGTTACCATCGACAAGGATACGGGCCAGCCAACCATAACGCGTACCACCAACACGGTCGACTACGGCATCACGTTGAACTTCAGGCCCGTCGTGCTTTCACCGGGACGGATCAGCCTTAAAATCGAGACCAATGTTTCCGAGCCGACATATGAAGGCAACGTTGTAACCGGAAATGCGGGCCGCACCATCCCAGGCTCAACCTACATGTCTATCCGCAAACGTGAAACCTCGACAACAGTCGAACTTCCGTCCGGCGGCTCGATTGTGATCGCAGGTCTTGTCCAGGACAATATTCGCCAGGCCATGTCTGGACTTCCAGGCATTTCCAAAGTCCCGATCTTCGGCACGCTTTTCCGCAGCAAGGATTTCATCCGCAACGAGACGGAGCTTGTCATCATAGCAACGCCCTATCTGGTACGTCCTGTTGCGCGCAACCAGATCGCCCGGCCGGATGACAACTTCAACCCGGAAAACGATGCCGCCATGTATTTCATGAACCGTGTCAACAAGGTCTATGGCCGCAAGGACCAGGTTCAGGCGGCTCCCTATCAGGGATCAGTGGGGTTCATCTACAAATGACGACACGCGCACGAAATCCCCTTTTCACAGCAAGCCCGGTCCGGGCAGGAAACGCCATGCAGGAAAACCCTTCCTCCTTTTCCTCAAGCCTGCCGGGCAGACGGGCAGGTCTCGTCGCCATGGTGACGGTGACGCTTGCCGCCGGCCTGTTGCAGGGTTGCGCACGCGACCCGATGACGACCAACGCCATTCCTGACGACTACCGCACGCGCCATCCGATCACCCTGTCGGAAGCCGAGCATTCGCTGGATATTCCGGTATCAGCAGGCGATAGCCGGCTGACCACGGCAATGGCGGATAATGTCCGTGGTTTCGCCCAGAATTACGCCTCGATGTCGACGGGAATCGTCAATATCCAGATGCCATCGGGATCAGCCAACTCGGCAGCGGCTTCAAAAATGGCGAGACAAATCCGCTCAGCGCTTTCCGGCGCTGGTGTGCCCTCTGGCAAGATCATGGAAACACGTTACGCTGCATCCCCGAATGGCGACGCTGCCCCCATCCGCCTGAGCTATGTGGCCGTTACCGCCATGACCGGGCAATGCGGCCAATGGCCCGAAGACCTTTCCGACAATACCTTTGCCAACAAGAACTGGTACAATTTCGGATGTGCCTCCCAGAGCAATCTCGCGGCACAGGTTGCCAACCCCATGGATCTGGTTGGCCCGCGTGGCATGAGTCCGATCGACGCGGAGCGCCGAGCAGTGGTGATTGACGCCTATCGCAGCGGCAAAAACACGGCGACGCCAAATTGACGCGGTTCCAACAATTGTCAGGGCAGGAAAGATGATGAGCGCTGTAGAATACCATATCAAGTCAAGCGGCGACGCGGAAGCCGAACAGTCGGCGCCGCGTGCCTCGGATATGGATCGCCTGCGGCCCCTGCCCCGCATATCCGTCCATGCCTTCTGCGTCAGCGAAAACATGCAGCGCGTGATGGATGCCTTGTCCAGTGACAGGCGGATGAGCAAGGTCACCCTGCGGGTAACCAAGGGCGACATCAACGCGGCGGCGACGATGTTTTCCGCCTCACCAACGCCCAACCTCATCGTTCTTGAAACAGCAAGCTCACCGTCTTCTCTGCTGGATGATCTCGCTCCTCTGGCGGAGGTCTGCGACCCCACCACCCGTGTCATCATCGTTGGCCGGCACAACGACATAACGCTTTATCGCGATCTCATCCGCAACGGCATTTCCGAATATCTCGTCGCACCGATCAACATGGCCGATCTATTGGCCTCGATCGCGACGATCTTCGTTGATCCGGAAGCGGAGCCGCTCGGTCGCAACATCGCCTTTATCGGTGCCAAAGGCGGGGTGGGCTCGTCGACGATCGCGCATAATTGCGCCTTCGGCATCTCTACCCTCTTCTCCACCGAAACCATTCTGGCGGATATGGATCTTGCCTATGGCACGGCCAACATCGATTTCGATCAGGATCCCGCTCAGGGCATGGCGGAAGCGGTGTTTTCGCCGGAACGGCTGGACGAGGTGTTCCTCGACCGTCTGCTGACGAAATGTTCCGACCACCTCTCACTTTTGGCCGCACCCTCTCTCCTCGACAGGACCTATGATTTCGATCGTCAGGCGTTTCTGCCGATTCTTGAGGTCCTGCAGCGCAGTGCGCCCGTCGCCGTTCTCGACCTTCCCCATCAATGGTGTGACTGGACGCGGGCGGTGCTTGCGGAAGCCGACGAGGTGGTCATTACGGCGGTTCCGGATCTCGCAAACCTGCGCAATACGAAGAACCTGTTCGACGCGCTGATAAAACTGAGACCCAACGACAAGTTACCGCATCTCGTTCTCAATCAGGTCGGCATGCCGAAACGCCCGGAGATCGCCCCTGCGGATTTTCTCGACCCACTGGAAATCGAGCCGGTCGCCATCATTCCGTTCGACACCCAGCTGTTCGGAAATGCAGCCAACAGCGGACGCATGATCAGCGAGATGGACGAAAAATCCCAGATCGCGGAAACGTTCTCGCAAATTGCCCATACCATTACAGGCCGTACCATTCTGCGCAAAAACAAGCGCGGCGGTCTGGACAAGCTCAAGAATATTCTCAAGCGCAAATAGGCTCCCTTTCTGGGCCTTTAGACGGAAACGCCGATGTTCGGAAAACGCGGGCCAGAAGGCCCAGCCAGAACCATAAAGCCGGATTTTGTCGCGCCTGCCATACAGCAGGTGAAGGCAACACCTGAGCCGCGATCTCTGGCGATCGACACTTTGGAGCCCGGCCAATCGCCTGCAACGCGGCAGGCACAATCTCCCATGCAATCGCCGCAGAAAAAGCGTGCCCGCACGGAAGATTATTACAATACCAAGGGCCAGGTCTTTTCCGCGCTCATCGATACGATCGACCTTTCGCAGCTCGCCAAGCTCGACGCGGAGAGCGCACGCGAGGAAATTCGTGATATCGTCAACGACATCATCACGATCAAGAATTTCGCCATGTCCATCGCCGAGCAGGAAGAGCTGCTCGAAGACATTTGCAACGACGTTCTTGGTTATGGGCCACTGGAGCCGCTTCTCGCACGCGATGATATTGCCGATATCATGGTCAACGGTTCCGGCCAGACCTTCATCGAAGTCGGCGGCAAGACCATCGAATCCGACATTCGGTTCCGTGACAATGGTCAATTGCTTTCCATCTGCCAGCGCATCGTCAGCCAGGTGGGCCGACGCGTGGACGAATCTAGCCCGATATGCGACGCGCGCTTACCCGATGGATCGCGTGTCAACGTCATCGCACCACCGCTCGCCATCGATGGTCCGGCGCTTACGATCAGAAAATTCAAGAAGGACAAGCTCACGCTAGACCAGCTGGTGCGTTTCGGCGCGATCACGCCTGAAGGCGCGACCCTGCTCAAGATCATCGGCCGCGTCCGCTGCAATGTCGTCATCTCTGGTGGTACCGGCTCGGGCAAGACCACGCTTCTCAATTGCCTGACGAGCTTCATCGACAAGGATGAACGCGTCATCACCTGTGAGGACACCGCCGAACTGCAACTGCAGCAACCGCATGTGGTGAGGCTGGAAACGCGCCCGCCGAATATCGAAGGTGAAGGCGAGATCACCATGCGTGATCTGATCAAGAACTGCCTTCGTATGCGGCCTGAACGTATCATCGTCGGCGAAGTGCGTGGACCGGAGGTTTTCGACCTTCTTCAGGCGATGAACACCGGCCATGACGGATCGATGGGAACGCTCCACGCCAATACGCCGCGGGAATGCCTCAGCCGTATCGAATCGATGATCGCCATGGGCGGGTTTACCCTGCCGGCAAAGACGGTACGCGAAATCATCTCGGGCTCTATCGATATCGTCATTCAGGCCCAGCGCCTTCGCGACGGCTCACGCCGGATAACGCAGATCACCGAAGTGATCGGCATGGAAGGCGACGTCATCGTGACCCAGGATCTGATGCGATACGAAATAGACGGTGAAGACGCGCATGGCAAGCTGATCGGCAAGCACGTCTCCACGGGCATCAGCAAACCCCATTTCTGGGATCGCGCGCGCTATTATGGCGAGGAAAAACGCCTGGCCACCGCGCTCGACGAGATGGAAAAGACATCCTAGAGCAAGTCTTGTTTAAACGGAATTGTCTGACGTGCTCTAACTCTTTGTTTCTAAGCATTTTCCGGACGGAAAACCACTACGCAATTTTACCGGAAATGCTCTAAGGAAGGCGACTGCCATGGACCCCACAATCCTGTTACTGGCCGCACTTGTCGCTATTTCGGCAGGGGCGCTTGCTTATGCCTTCCTCTTCCAGCAGATCGAGGTCGAGAAAAAGACCACTAGTCGCGTCAAGCGGGTCAAGGCCGCCGAAACGGATCACGCAAACATCAAGGCCGCGCGGGACCGGGTCCAGGAACTTGGCAAACGCCGCAAGTCCATGCAGGACAGCCTGCGGGAAATGGAAAAGAAACAAAGCGAAAAGGCGAAGAAAGCAAAGAATGTCGGTTTGCGCGAAAAGCTGGTTCAGGCGGGACTGCAACTTTCTGTCCGGCAGTTCCACCTTCTGAGCGCAGGCGCGGCTGCTTTCTCCGTCGTCATTGCGCTTCTTTATGGCCTGTCGATGCTTATCGCTCTGCTCATAGGAGCCGTCGTGGCTTTGGGACTGCCGCGATGGGTATTGGGATTTATACTCAAGCGCCGGCAGAAAAAATTCCTCGAGGAATTCCCAAATGCGCTGGATGTCATGTGCCGGTCGATCAAATCCGGATTGCCGCTCAACGACGCCGTGCGACTGATCGCGTCGGACGGACAGGAACCGGTGAAGACGGAGTTCCAGCGCGTCGTCGATGCGCAGCAGGTCGGCATCGGCATTCCGCAGGGGATCGAGCGCATGATGCTGACCGTGCCGCTTTTCGAAGTGAGCTTCTTCAGCACCGTCATCAACATTCAGGCGCAGGCGGGCGGCAATCTCTCGGAGGCTCTTTCCAACCTTTCGAAAGTTCTGCGTGAACGCAGGAAAATGCGTGCCAAAGTCAACGCGTTATCGATGGAGGCGAAGGCCTCTGCAGTTATTATTGGCGCGCTCCCTTTCATCGTCATGCTGCTGGTGCACTTCACCTCGCCCGACTATCTGTCGGTACTCTTCACCGACATGCGTGGGCACATCATTCTGGGGGTGTCGGGATTATGGATGCTGATCGGGATTTTCATCATGCGCCAAATGATCAATTTCGACATATGAGGGCACGACCATGACAGGAAGCCTCTTTTCCAGCCTGACGGACCCGCAAACGATCATTGCCATTCTCGTCACCCTTGCGGTTTTCGCAACCCTCTATACGCTCATCATGCCGCTCTTCGAGCGAAAAGACTTCGCCAAGCGCATGAAAGCCGTGTCATCGGAGCGCGATCTCATTCGCAGCCGCGAGCGTGAGCGCCTGGCCGCCGCCACCAGGGACGGGAAGGCCTCCCTGCGTGGCAATAATAATAAATCGGCGCGCCGCATCGTCGAAAAATTCAACCTTCAGGAAGCGCTTGCCGACAAGAACACGATGAACAAGCTGCGTGCCGCGGGTTTTCGTTCACAGAATGCGCTCAACACATTTCTTGCCGCCCGGTTCGTGCTGCCATTCGTTTTTCTGGCCCTGGCCTTTACCTGGGTTTTCGTTCTCGGAAACCTCGCCGATAAGGCTTTCGTCGTCCGGCTGATGGCAGTGCTCATTTTCGGTTATCTGGGTTTTTACGCACCCAATATCTATGTTTCCAACGCCATGAACAAGCGGCAGGCCTCGATCAGGCGCGCTTGGCCGGATGCGCTGGATCTGATGCTGATCTGCATCGAATCCGGTGTGTCCATGGAGGCCGCCATGCGTCGTGTTGCGGAAGAAATGGGTGAGCAGTCGCCCGAACTGGCGGAGGAAATGATGCTGACGACAGCGGAGCTTTCCTTCCTTCAGGACCGGCGCATCGCACTTGAGAATTTTGGCATGCGCACGCAGCTGGACGGCGTCAAAAGCGTGGTGCAAGCGCTTATCCAGGCGGAACGATACGGCACGCCATTGGCTCAGGCGTTGCGCGTTCTGGCCCAGGAAGGCCGCGACGAGCGGATGAACGAAGCCGAAAAGAAGGCCGCCGCCCTGCCGCCAAAGCTGACCGTGCCGATGATCATATTTTTCCTGCCGGTGCTCATCGCAGTCATTCTCGGACCAGCCGGCATTCGCGTCGCCGATACGTTTTGACACGCTAAACGCGCCCGCACTATAGGCGGTAGCGCGTGATGAGGCGGAGCTGTGAAATTATCTGCGATCTGGCATTGATGGACGTGCCTGAACCCGCATCAGCCTGCTGGCTTGTTGTCCTTCTTCGCCAGTTGCTGCCAGGAATTCTGCTGCGACAGCATTGCACGCAGATAACCGAGATTTGCCTGCGCCTGCTGTGGCGAAAGTTCCTGAACCGCGATGCGCTCAGCCTCGGCAAACCGTCCCTGAAGACCCACCACGAGCGCGAGATTCTGGCGAACGCGGCTGTCGGCGCCCGGCTGGGCAATGGCCGATTGCAGATATGTCTCGGCGGTACGGGGATCGCTCGACAGGACATACGACATGCCAAGGTTCGAGAGCACACTTGGATCGTTCGGTTTGAGATCGAGTGCCTGCCTGTATTTGGTGCGGGCCTCGTTCGACCTGCCAAGCTGGTCGAGCACGGCACCTTCGGCAGAATACAGCCGCCAGTCTGGACGATCAGGCGTCTGTGCTCTCTGGATGGTTGAAAGGGCCTGTTCGAGCTGGCCTGATGCTGCCTGCGCCTTGCCATAGGCGGCAAGCACCTCACGGTCGGCCGGATTGGCGATGGCGATCTGCTGCATGACCGCGAGCGCCTGCGTGTTCTTGCCGGTCATCATCAGCACGTTGGCATAATTCATGCCGACGGACCTGTCCTTGGGGCTGCGTTCATAGGCCTTGCCGGCCGTCTCTTCCGCCTGCCGGAGCTGGTCCATGTTCATGTGGTCATAGGAGCGTGTGGCCGCAGGAATGGAGCCGGTGGACATGCGATCCGGCTTGTTGGTGCTCGCGCATCCGGAAACGGCGAAAACCAGCGCTGCGAGACATGCTCCCCGCAGTAAGCCTGTCCGACCTGTCTCGCTCAAAGAAAAAGCAGTCATGGCAGTGCTCCCGCCCAAGAATTATCGATCTTGCGCCCGACATACGACAGACTCACATGACGCAACTTTCGCTTAAGCAATAATCTGTTAACCCTAACAGAGCGTTAATCGCACCGATTCTCGACAGTTACGAAAGCAGACCATGGCGCCCTATCAGTTCATCGAACGCCCGACACCTTTCAGCTCCAAGGCTGGCAGCACCCTGCCGGTTTTCGCCGTGACGCCAGCCCATATCGAACAGGGTGCCATCGATCCTGTTGCTCTGGACTGGGCGAAAAAAGCGGGTTTCAAGGCCGAAGCAGGCGCCGTATTGCTTGTTCCCTCTTCCGATGGTTCGCTGGGTGGCGTTCTTCTCGGCCTTGGGGGCAATCCCTCAGAAATCCCGTTCATAACCGGAAAACTGGCCCGCGAGCTGCCCGAAGGCGAGTGGCATATTGAAACCGCGCCATTGACGGCCAATCGGCTGGCTCTCGGTTTCGGCCTCGGCAGCTACCGCTTCGACAAATACAAGACAACCAAAACCAGCGGGGCAAAGCTTCTCATTCCGCAGGATGCCGAAGATGGTGAGATCAAGCGCGTTCTGGCCGGCGTCTTCCTCGCTCGCGATCTCATCAATGTTCCGGCCAACGATATGGGACCGGACGAGCTTGAGATCGCCTTCCGCAGCCTTGCCGCACACTACAAGGCAAAGGTGGGCGTCATTACCGGCGACGATCTGCTGAAGGAAAACTTCCCGCTCATCCACGCCGTCGGCCGCGCCAGCGAAAGCGCACCGCGCCTTCTGGAAATGAACTGGGGCAAGAAGGGAAATCCCCGCCTGACCCTCGTTGGCAAGGGTGTCTGCTTCGATACTGGTGGTCTCGATATCAAGCCAGCCGCCTCCATGGCGCTGATGAAGAAGGACATGGGTGGTGCGGCCAATGTTCTCGGTCTCGCGCTGATGATCATGGACGCGAAGCTGCCAGTCAATCTTCGCGTCCTGGTGCCCGCCGTCGAAAACTCCATTTCCGCCAACGCCTTCCGTCCCGGTGATATCTACAGGAGCCGCAAGGGCCTGACGGTACAGATCGACAATACGGATGCGGAAGGCCGTCTCGTTCTGGCCGATGCGCTGGCCTATGCCGACGAGGATGCGCCGGACCTGATGATTGACATGGCAACGCTCACGGGTGCCGCCCGCGTTGCTCTCGGCCCGGATCTGCCGCCCTTCTATACCGATGACGACGATCTGGCCCACGATATCGCGGAAGCAAGCATCGATACCGACGATCCCCTGTGGCGCATGCCGCTCTACATGGGGTACGACAAGGATATCCGCTCACGCGCGGCCGATATCACCAACGCGCCATCAGGCGGCATGGCAGGATCGATCACCGCCGCTTTGTTCCTGAAGCGTTTCGTCACCAATACGAAAAAATGGGCACATTTCGATATTTACGGCTGGTCCTTGAGCGAAAGGCACCATTCATCGATCGGCGGCGAGGCTCAAGGGATCAGAGCACTCTTCCATTACATCACACACCAGTTTGCGAAGTAAATCGGTACCACGGTTGATCTGACTGGCCCACGGGCGCTTCGTTAAGCGGAGCGCCCGGCCTTAATCAAACCAGAACCTTCTGTTCCTTGAGATCTTCCTCACCAAAGAACTTCAGATAACGCTCCACCTCGGATCGTTCGCCTGTCGCTTTTTGCGGATTATCGGAGAGTTTCACGGCTGGCCGACCATTGGCGTCGCTGACCTTGCAGACAATGGAAATCGGCTTCAAGCTGGCGATGGTCTTCGGCGCGCAACCGGCGAAATCATTGGTCAGATTGGTGCCCCAGCCGAAGCTCATGCGCACCCGGCCTTCGAAATGCCTGTATGTATCAACGATGGCATCGACATCGAGCCCATCTGAGAAAATCAGCATCTTCTTGCGGGGGTCACGGCCCATCTTCTGCCACCACTCGATGATCTTTTCCCCGCCTTCGATCGGCGGCGCGCTGTCGGGACGGAAGCCCGTCCAGTCCGCCACCCATTCCGGCGCGTTGCGCAGAAAGGCCGCCGTACCAAAAGCATCGGGCAGCACGATCAGCAGATTGCCGCCGTAAAGCCGGTTCCAGTCCTTCAGAACCTGATAGGGCGCTGCGGCCAATTCCTCGTTGGTCTGCGCCAGCGCCGCAACCACCATCGGCAATTCATGCGCATTGGTGCCGACCGCCTCAAGGTCGGAATCCATGGCGAGAAGGACATTGCTCGTGCCGGTGAAGGCAGGGCCGATGCCTTCCTTCAGCGCCTCGACGCACCAGCGCTGCCACAGAAAACTGTGGCGGCGGCGGGTGCCGAAATCGGAAATGCGCAGGCCCGGCAGTTCCCGCAACCGTTCGACCTTTTCCCACATCTTGGCCTTTGCGCGGGCGTAGAGAACATCCAGCGTGAAATAACCAAGCGAGCGCATTGCGCTGCGCGAGCGTAGCTCATTGATGATCGCCAGCGCCGGGATTTCCCAGAGTGTCGTATCCATCCAGCGGCCGTGGAAATTCAGCTCATATTGCCCGTCTCGCTTGAAAAGCTCGTATTCCGGCAGCTGGTAGCTCGAAAGCCAGGAGAGGAATTCCGGCTCGAAGATTTGCGAGCGGCCGTAGAAGGTGTTACCCGCAAGCCAGATGTTCTCCTTCTTGGAGAGGCGCAGGGTACGCGCGTGATCGAGCTGCTCGCGCAGTTCCATCTCGTCGATCTCTTCCGCCAACCGCACCGTCTTCGTGCGGTTGATGAGCGAAAACGTCGCGTCGACTTCCGGATAGAGTTTCCAGATCATCTGCAACATCAGCAGCTTGTAGAAATCCGTATCGATCAGGCTGCGGACGATCGGATCGAGTTTCCAGGTGTGATTGTGGACACGGGTTGCTATATCGGTCTTCGTCATGCTTGCATTCCCCAGCATCGGCCCAGAACATCGGCAGGGCCGACGTCACCCCGCACCTCGGCAGGTATTATCAACCTGTCATGTCAAAGATTTATCTGAAAAAGCAACAACAAGTCCAGAGTGCGGGCGGCGCAAACGCCGCTTTAAGTCATATTACTTCAGAAGGTCGGGTCGACTGGATTGATGCCGGGATACCAGTCCTTGGAGATGGGATTTCTGCCACCGAAGCTGGAGATGCCGTTCTCATCGGTGCAGCGATAGCCCTGAACCGGCAGACCGCGGCTACCGAAAACATCGCGGTATGGGCCGCGTGCATATCCAGTTACACCAAGTTCGCTATGGCAATTGTAACGCACCTTGGGCTGTAGCGTTCGCGGGTCCTTGACACCCGGCAGGTTCGCATAGGCATCTGGAGCCGGAGCAAAACCATTCTGAAAAACGGTCTGCGCCTGCGCGGAAGCGCTCATTAACACCGCTGCCAGGATCGCTGCCAATCGTGTTGCCATTTTTGTGTTCATCGATGCCGGTCCCGTACCATCATTCAACCGATGTAGGCTTTCGGCTGTGGTCGCACAAAGGGCGAGGCAGGCACAATTTCGTGAAGCCGCCGCCTCAGCCTTCCAGACGCCGGAAAGCCGTCGGCTTTTCGTAAAGCCAGCCGATGCGCTCGATGGCCTCATTGAGATTTTCGCGTGCAACATTCATCGTGTGGCCATTGGCATGCAGCAGCGTCTCTTCGTTTTCCATGAGCCCGACATGGCCCCTCCAGAAAACCAGATCGCCGCGGCGCAATTCATCGCGTTCTATTTCCACGCCGAGCGATTTCACCTGCATGTCGGTATCGCGCAGAACCCGTCGGCCCGTCATCGCCATGGACAATTGCACGAGGCCCGAGCAATCGATGCCGAAGCCGGAGCGGCCGCCCCAGAGATAAGGCGTCTCGATAAAGCGCAAGGCCACCGCAACATAGTCCTCTTCGAGAGCGGCATCGACTGGTCGGCAATGGGCAGCGATTATGCCTTCGCCTTTTTCGGTCAGCAGATAGCGGGTGCCGCGTGTCTCGGCCTCACCAACGATCCGGACCATGCTGCCCATGGAAATGGCTGCGACCGGCGGTTTGCGCAATTCGGCGGAAGGATA
The DNA here is from genome assembly GCF_053521725.1 of Agrobacterium sp. CG160-95. Taxonomy (NCBI): domain Bacteria; kingdom Pseudomonadati; phylum Pseudomonadota; class Alphaproteobacteria; order Hyphomicrobiales; family Rhizobiaceae; genus Agrobacterium; species Agrobacterium sp. CG160-95. The sequence goes on from NZ_JBNWDU010000001.1 coordinate 1,201,832, forward strand.
GAGGAAGGTGCGTGGCGCAACCACCTGGTGGGTAACGGCAACGACATCGCCGATTGCCGTCTCCGGCACGTAACCGGCATAACCGTCAGCATCCGCCTGCACCCAGGCCCAGCCATTCGCCCGGTCGAAAATGCGCACGGTTTCACCAAACAGCAGCTCCGTATCGATGCCGGCGGCAAGGTCAGGCGTTGGCCGCAGGCCAATAACCGGCACCGCGATCTGGGCGGGCGAACCGCTGACGAAACGCTCGGCCTGAACCACGCCTTGCAGTTTCTCATCGGCCAGATCGGAGCGGAAGACATTCAGGCGGCGGTCGAGCATCATGGTTTCACATCCAGAGGTTAGATCTTGCGTGCCTGATCAATAATCAGATCGCCGAATTTTTCCAGATAGAGCGCACCTGCCACGGTGCGTTTTATCACGACATTGCGCTTGTCCCGTTCGTCCCGCACCCTGTCAACCAGCCCGAGCGCCCCCAGACTGTCGAGTGCGCGGGTGATGACCGGTTTGGTCACGCCCAGCAAGGCGGCGAGGCCCCGGACGGTATGTGGCGGCGGCACGAGGTATATCTGCAGCAGGATTGTAGTCTGGCGCAAGGTCAAATCCGGCGCATCGGCCGTGACCTGGGCAGCAGATACGCGATGCCAAAGCCCCAAGGCCTCCGTAGGCGAAAGTTCTGCAGGCAAACCGGTAACCTTCCAGTCGTTATCTCACCGTTTTCATTCAACGGAGCGGAAAACTCAAGAAGCATACCGCACAAACAGAACCGCCGCGCCTTCGCAGATCATAAAAGATCGCGCGGCGCGGCGGTGTTGTTTAAACCCGTTTGTCGGGCCTTTAATGTCCCCTCTGGACTTGCAAGATGAGATGCAGGAAGCGTGCCAGTTTTACTGCAGTGCACAAATACGAGCAAAAACAGGTGCTTGGGGTATAATTCCGATGTTATGTTCAAATTTTCCGCAAGGCGGAAACAGCAACAAAAACAGGCAATCAGCAATTCAGTGCTTAAAAACTGCCTTCCGCCGTAACAGCGGAAGGCTGGGATCGGGATGGGTCAGATTTCCGCACCGCGAGCGGCATCGGTCGCATCTGCATTGTGCCGCCGGTTATGTCGGATCGACGACCAGAGCGAAATGCCGATCAGGGTCGCGCCACCAAGGCCGGTAATGACCTCCGGAATGTGGAACATCGTCTGCACGTACATGATGACGGACAGGATGAGGATCGCGTAGAAAGCGCCGTGTTCCAGATAGCGGTATTCGGCGAGCGTTCCCTTTTCCACCAGCATGATCGTCATCGAGCGCACGTACATGGCGCCGATACCGAGGCCGATGGCGATGATGAACAGGTTCTGCGTCAGCGCAAAAGCACCGATGACGCCATCGAAGGAGAAGCTTGCATCGAGCACTTCGAGATAGAGAAACGCACCGAAGCCGCCTTTTGCAGCGCCTTCGAGCACTTCCTGGCTACGATCGAGAATACCGCCGACGACTTCCACCAGCAGGAAGGTCAAAAGACCCCAGATTGCCGCATGGAAAAAGGTGTTGGCCGCAACCGGACCAAGCTCCGGATTGTCGCTGGCGCCGATGATACGAGAGAAGGCCAGCATGACGACCAGCACGAAGGCGATCTCGATACCCTTGACGGAGGAATAGACCGCAGCCTTTTCCTCGATCCAGCGCACCCAGTGCACGTCCTTCTCATGGTCGAAGAAGAAGTTGAGACCGACCATCATCAGGAAGGTACCGCCGAAAGCAGCGATCGGCAGATGGGCGTCACGCATGATTTCTGCATAACGTTCCGGCTGCGTGGCCGCCATGACGAGCGCCGTCCAGGGGCCGACATTGGCGGCAACGACCACGATCAGCAGCGGGAAGACGATACGCATGCCGAAAACGGCAATCAGAATACCCCAGGTCAGGAAGCGATGCTGCCAGACTGGCGTCATCTCTTTCAGCTTGTTGGCGTTGACGATGGCGTTGTCGAAGGAAAGCGAAATTTCCAGCACGGCAAGCACCGCACAAATGAAGAAGATCGTCGCTGTTCCACTGACAGTTCCGGTCATTTCCCAGCCGAGATAGCCGCCAAGGATCAGACCGACGATGGTGACGATAAAAGCCCACTTGAAGTAGGAAAGTGTAGTTTTCTGGGCGGCGCTCATGTCCGGTTACCTCCGGTAACGAGAGCGATTGCGGAACGACGCAGGACGTCGGACCGCACGCAGAAAGCACGCGCGCGAAGCACATTCAGGTTTTTCATAGTTTTTAATCCGCCGGCCAATTTTTGCAGGCGGTACCGACATCACGAGAGCGCCGTAAAACTCTCGCCAGAGGGGCCCGGCACCTTTGTTTCCTCTGCCCTTGCGAGACATATGATCGCAGGACCTTCTCTTACTCCTCGAAGATCACCTCTTCGTCAAGTCCCGTGATGATTTCGGCGGCAACATCACGGGTAAACAGAGGAAATACCTAGTCCGCAGCCAGTATATCCACCTTTTCGCGACCGCGTTTGAGCGTATTTTCACGGAAGAAAATATAAAGGCCGGAAAGAACGATCAGGCCCGCACCGACGACGATACTGGTCTGCGGCACATCATCAAAGAACAGCCAGCCAAAGACCACCGCCCAGAGCAGCAATGTGTATTGCAGCGGCGCGACGGTCGCGGCGTCCGCGAGCTTCAGAGCGCGGTTGACCAGCACATGCGCCGCCATGGCGACCACGCCGAGCAGGCCGAGGAAAGCGAGATCGAAACCGGACTGGACCGGCAACCAGCCAGACGGCGTGACGAACACCGCAACGAGGCCCGCAAGCCCCGCACCGATGATCTGCCAGAAAGCGAGCACCGTATCGGGCGTGTTGCGTAGCTGGCGTCCGGACAACATCATGAAGGCGAAGGCGGCGCTGCCGAGAATGGAAAACAGTGCGGCCGAGGTGAGGCTTGCCGAGCTTGGCTGCAAGGCAATGAGAACACCGACGAAACCAATTGCGATGGCCGTCCAGCGACGCCAGCCAACCTTTTCTCCCAGGAGAAACGGCGATAGAGCCGCCACATAAATGGGGGCGGCGAGCCAATAGGTCATCACGTCGGCCAGCGGCAGGGCAGCGACTGCGAAATAGAAACAGAAAAGCTCGGCGGTGGAGAAGAATACGCGCGCCACCTGAAGAGACGGTCGCTCGATTTTCATGAGGCCGGAAAGACCGCCTTTCCACACGATCGGAACCAGGATGACAAGGGCAGCGACGCTGCGGATGAGGATCACCTGCCCCTGGCTGTAGGTCGAAACCAGCCATTTTCCCATAGCGTCGTTCAACGCGAAAAGCAGCATTCCAAGCAGCATGACGGCCACGCCGAGGCCAGTCGGCGAAAGCTTTCGTAATATATTCGGCATGTCAGGTTCCGTTCTCTCCCAATGGCTGCATTGGTCGTTCAGCCAGCCCTCGTTTGTCAAGCCCGAAGCGGGAGGAGTCGCGTATTAATAGTACTAATAAATCGGCAATTTCGATGTCACGCGAACATGCGCTTCTCTTCGGCAACGAGTTCCTGGAGAAAATCGACCACCGTGCGCACGCGGACCAACTGACGGGCGGATTCGTGATAGGCCGTCCAATAGGACCGGCTTATGCTCATATGCGGCATGATCCGCAGAAGTTCGGGATATTGTCCGGCAATGTAATTGTGCAGGATGCCGATACCGGCGCCCGAGCGCACCGCCTCGGTCTGACCGGTGGCGCTGGAGATTTCAAAGGCGGCGTCCCAGTCTCGCATGATCTCGCCGGTATAGTTCAGAGAAGGCGAGAAGATCAGATCCTCGACGTAGCCGATGCGCCGATGGCGCTTGAGTGTTTCCACATCCGCCGGCGTTCCATATTCGGAGAGATAGGACTTCGATGCGTAGAGCCCCAGCGAATAGTCGGTGAGCTTGGAAAACATCAGCCTACCCTGTTCCGGCCGCTCTATGGTGATGGCGATATCGGCCTCGCGCTGCGACAGGGAAAAGGAGCGCGGCACCGGCACGAGCTGGATTTTCAGGTCGGGATAACGCGCGGTCAGCTGGCCAAGCCGTGGTGCAAGAAAAGAAACCCCGAGACCATCGGGCGCGCCGATGCGCACCGTTCCCGCCACTGCCGTATCGACACGACCGAGATTTGCCTGCGCATTCAGCATTTCGGTTTCCATGCGCTCGGCGGCGCCCAAAAACAGCTGACCTTCTTCGGTCAGTTCGCAACCGTTCGTCCGGCGGATAAATAATTGGGTCTTCAGTGCCTGCTCCAGCGACGTCAATCGTCGCGAAAGCGTTGCGTGGTTGAGGCCGAGCCGTTTCGATGCGGCAAGGATCTGCCCGGAGCGGGCAACGGCAAGGAAGATGCGGACGTCATCCCAATTCATGGTTTGCTGCGCAGCATTATGGGTTCGACGTCAAGCAAGGTCAGCGACGTCACCATTCCTGCCACACCCTCTTTGTATTTCAGAAAATGCGGCGTTTGCAGATGCGCTTCATATGCCGCCCGGTCCGCGTAGACTTCGAGGATGCGAATCTTTTCCGGGCTGCCTTTAATTGCCACCGCATTTAACGCAAGCACACCAATTTCCAGGCTGACCGAAGCTTCGATCTCTTCTGCAAGCAGTCTGCGGTAGGCATCCAGCTGGGTTGGATCGATTTCGATTTCAGCCATCCGCACGACCGGTTCATCGCTCATCAAGCTTCTGACCTTCTGTTGACCGGCGAACGTGTGGGTGTCGGAAATCCGCCGCCACCCTCAAAATGCTCGCCTTGCTTCAATTTACGCACAACGGTTTCTTATCTGAGTTCATTGATTTGTACAAATTCAAGTGCAATGCTGCACCCATCAAAAAATCGCGGAGGAAAGCCCCATGAGGGAAATCGGTCATTTCATCAACGGCAAGCATGTGTCCGGCACCAGTGGCCGCACATCTAACGTCTACAACCCGGCAACCGGCGAAGTGCAGGCGACTGTCGCGCTTGCCAGCGACGCCGAGCTGCGCGCTGCCGTGGAAAGCGCAAAAGCGGCACAGCCGAAGTGGGCCGCCACCAACCCGCAGCGCCGCGCCCGCGTTTTCTTCAAGTTCGTCGAACTTCTGAACCGCGACATGAATGAACTGGCGGTGCTGCTCTCCAGCGAGCACGGAAAGACCGTCGAAGATTCCAAGGGCGATATCGTGCGCGGCCTCGAAGTCTGCGAATTCGTCTGCGGCATTCCGCATCTGCAGAAGGGTGAGTTCACCGAGGGCGCTGGTCCCGCCATCGACATGTATTCGATCCGCCAGCCGGTCGGCATCGGTGCGGGCATCACGCCGTTCAACTTTCCGGGGATGATCCCAATGTGGATGTTTGCGCCGGCAATCGCCTGCGGCAACGCCTTTATCCTCAAGCCTTCCGAGCGCGATCCGTCCCTGCCGATCCGCCTTGCCGAACTGATGATTGAGGCAGGTCTTCCGGCCGGCATCCTCAACGTCGTCAATGGTGACAAGGGCGCTGTCGACGCCATCCTGACCGATCCGGATATTGGCGCGGTTTCCTTCGTCGGTTCCACGCCGATTGCCCGCTACGTCTACGGTACTGCCGCCATGAACGGCAAGCGCGCACAGTGCTTCGGCGGCGCGAAGAACCACATGATCATCATGCCTGATGCCGATCTCGATCAGGCCGTGAACGCCCTGATGGGCGCCGGTTACGGTTCGGCCGGCGAACGCTGCATGGCTGTGTCGGTTGCGGTTCCGGTTGGCGAAGAAACGGCCAACCGTCTCGTTGAAAAGCTCATCCCGCAGATCGAAGCACTGAAGATCGGCCCCTACACCGACGACAAGGCCGATATGGGCCCGCTCGTTACCAAGGAAGCCCAGACGCGCGTCAAGGGTCTGATCGACAGCGGTGTCGAGCAGGGCGCGAAACTGCTGGTCGATGGCCGCGACTTCAAGCTCCAGGGTTATGAAGACGGCTATTTCGTCGGTGGCTGCCTGTTCGACCACGTCACCCCTGACATGGACATCTACAAGACGGAAATCTTCGGACCGGTTCTCTCCGTCGTTCGCGCCAAGAACTACGAAGACGCGCTGGAACTGCCGATGAAGCATGAATATGGCAACGGTGTTGCGATCTACACCCGTGACGGCGATGCTGCGCGTGACTTCGCCAGCCGCATCAATATCGGCATGATCGGCATCAACGTTCCGATCCCTGTTCCGCTCGCCTACCACTCCTTCGGCGGCTGGAAGGCCTCAAGCTTCGGCGATCTCAACCAGCATGGAACGGATTCGATCAAGTTCTGGACGAAGACCAAGACGATCACCTCGCGCTGGCCGTCCGGCATCAAATCGGGTGCCGAATTCGTCATGCCGACGATGAAGTAAGCAATGCGTCTCTAAACAATGAACCGGCGGGCGATTGACCCGCCGGTATCCTAACCGGTCACAGGCGTGTTAACGGCGTCAATTGGTCGGGCCGTCGTTGAAACCCACTTCGTCCACCAGCTCGGATGCCTGTTTGCGGTGGGCGGCAATATCCGTCAGTGGCAGCTTGTCCGGATTGATCGGGCCGAAGCCCTTCACGACATCGGAAGGCTCCGCGCCGGGCAGCACCGGGTATTCGAAGACCTGCTTGGCATAGATTTCCTGCGCCTCGCGCGATGCCAAGAATTCCATCAGCTTCAGCGCATTGTCCTTGTTGGGTGCGTATTTGGTCAGCGCCATGCCGGAAATATTCACATGCGTTCCGCGATCTCCCGCATTGGGAAAGATCACCCGCACCGATCCCGCCCAGACCTTTTCCTCCGGCTCGCGGTCGTTGGTCAGCATCAGGCCGACATAATAGGTATTGCCGAGCGCGATATCGCATTCGCCGGAAAAGATCGATTTGGCCTGGCTGCGGTCTGTTCCATCAGGCTTGCGGGCAAGATTGTTCTTAAGGCCGGTCAGCCATGTCCGGGTATAATCGACGCCATGATGGGCGATCATCGAGGCGATCAGCGCGATATTGTAGGAATGCTGGCCGTCGCGAATGCAGATCTTGCCCTTCCATTTCGGATCGGCAAGCTCTTCATAGGTGATGTCTTTCTGGGTGACCCGCTCCTTTGAGGCATATACCACGCGGCCACGCGTCGTCAGGCCGAACCATTCGCCTTGCGGATCGCGCAGATTGGCCGGGATATCCTTTTCAATGACGGGATCGTTCAGCACCGGCTGTGTGACACCGCCTTCTTTTGCCTCGACAAGCCGGGCAATATCGACCGTCAACAGCACGTCGGCCGGCGAATTGACGCCTTCTGCCTGAATGCGCTCCACCAGACCCTTGTCGAGGAAGAGAACGTTGGCCTCTATGCCCGTTTCTTTCGTGAAGGCATCGAGCAGTGGCTGGATCAACTCGGGCTGCCGGTAGGAATAGACGTTCACCTCGCCGTCCGCAAAAGCAGCGGGCGCGGCCCAGAGGGTCGTCAGACCCGAAAAAACGGCAGCGGAAAAACACGATTTCAAGCTTGCCATTAAGAATGCCTCCATTACATTCAGATTCTTGACTTGTTTGTTCATGAATCATCAAAGCGGTCAACAAGGCTGTCCGAGAAATATAGGATGGCTGCCAGTTTTTTCAGTTTCTGGAATTGTTCTAAACTGAAAAAGAGACTATATAACTCCACATTGAGAGTTAGGAGACCAGCATGCGTTTGACCAAACAGACCAACTATGCCGTTCGCATGTTGATGTATTGCGCCGCAAATGAAGGCAAGTTGAGCCGCATTCCGGAGATCGCCAGGGCTTATGGCGTATCTGAGCTGTTCCTTTTCAAAATTCTGCAGCCGCTCAACAAGGCCGGTCTGGTGGAAACCGTGCGCGGCCGTAACGGCGGCGTGCGTCTTGGTAAACCCGCTGAGAAAATCAGCCTGTTTGACGTGGTGAAGGTGACCGAAGACAGTTTTGCCATGGCGGAATGCTTCGAGGACGGTGCTGTCGAATGTCCGCTTGTGGATAGCTGCGGCCTCAACTCGGCGCTTCGCAAGGCGCTCAATGCCTTCTTCGATGTGCTGGCGGAATATTCCATCGACGATCTCGTCAAGGCGCGGCCGCAGATCAACTTCCTGCTCGGCATCGACACGGAAATGCCGAAGATCGCCGCCTTGCCGGCCGCCTGATCATCCCATTGCCCAAGCAACAATTGCGCTAGCCCGTGTCCGCAGGTCACGGGCTTTTCTTTTATAGAATACTTCGGAAATGCAATATTTTTGGTCGAGCGTGTTGACGCCAGGAGACGAAGCGGCGCATTTGGTCGCGAGCTTTTTTGAAGCAATCAGCCAGCGTCGCAATGATCATCAAGCCTGAATTCCATACATTTGCACTTACCGCGCTCGTCGGCAGCATGGGTGCGCTGCTTGCCAGTCTCCTTAACGTTCCAGCGCCGTTTCTGTCCGGTCCGGCGCTCGCCGTGACGATTACGGGACTGGCGGGCGTGAAGCTTGGGATTCCCGCCTTCATCCGCAATGCCTGTTTCGTTGTAGTCGGCATTTCGATGGGAACGAGCGTAACGCCGTCGGTGATCGATGCCGCTAAGACATGGCCACTGAGCTTCGTCATCGTGCTCGTTGCTGTCGTCATCATGCTGTATGTCGCCTATTGGATCCTGCATTACGGCTTCGGATACGACAGGACGACGGCGATGCTGGGCGCTTCGCCCGGGCACCTCAGCTATATCATCAGCCTCGGTGCCGAGACGAAAAGCGACCTTGCGACCGTCAGCATCGTGCAAAGCGTGCGGGTGCTGGCGCTGACGCTTTCCGTGCCGCTGATTGTTGAATATTTCGATCTCGTCAGCACGGAACCGCTCATCGCCAATCCACCGATGGGCCTGTTCACACTGGCCCTGACCATTGGCGCGTCGCTTGCGATGGGATGGCTGTTCCTTCGCTGGAGATTTCCCGCAGCCCTGCTGCTGGGCGGTGTCGCGGTTTCCATCGGCACCCATATTACCGGCCTCACCGAGGGCGGCGTTCCGAGCTGGCTCAGCCTGCCGGTCTATGTGCTGATCGGCTGTCTCATCGGCACGCGCTTTTCGAATGTGTCGCTGATGGATGTGCGAAAAGGCTTTCTGGCAGGTTTCGTCGTCACCATCGCCGTGATGGTGATCGCCGGAAGTATCGCCTGGATGATTTCCAACATTACAGGCGTTCCGCTCAATGCGGTGATGATCGCCTATTCGCCGGGCGGGCTTGAAACCATGGCGGCGATGGCCGTGATGATGCATGCCGATACCGCCTATGTCGGGTCACATCACGTCTTACGGCTCCTGTTCCTGTCGGTTCTCATGCCGCTGGTCATGGGCAAGGATGCACGCAAGCGGGACGGCGAAATCTAAGCCGGGCCAGCGCCCTCGCCATTCAGGTAAAAAACGCCAATGGCGTTGCAACCATTTGTTCCTCTGGCCGTTCATGTTTCTCCGCAATTGCGGCGGCGATTTTTCGCGTGTTCGACAGGCTGACCCACCGGAGGACTATTCATGAACCGCTTGATGATGTTGACAGGCGCCGGATTTGCGCTTGCCCTTTCTGTTTCCTTCGCTCAGGCGCAGGTGGTGGTGTCGTCTAAGATCGACACGGAGGGTGGCGTTCTCGGCAACATCATCCTTGCCGTGCTGAACAAGAACAATATCGAGACGACGGATCGCATCCAGCTCGGCGCTACCCCGGTCGTCAGAAAAGCGATCACTGCTGGCGAGATCGACATTTATCCGGAATACACAGGCAACGCCGCCTTCTTCTTCTCCAAGGCGGACGACCCGCTCTGGAAAGATGCCGCCAAGGCTTACCAGGAAGCCAAGACACTCGACTATGACGCCAACAAGATCGTCTGGCTGACACCATCGCCCGCAAACAACACCTGGGCGATCGCGCTGCGCAAGGATGTTGCCGACAAGAACAATCTGAAGACGCTTTCAGATTTCGGCAAATACATTGCCGGTGGCGGTGAGGTCGTTCTTGCCGCCTCCTCGGAATTCGTCAATTCCGCAGCCGCCCTGCCAGCATTTCAGACCACCTACGGCTTCACCATGAAGCCGGATCAGCTGATCACGCTTTCCGGTGGCGACACGGCTGCCACTATCGCTGCCGCCGCAAACCAGACGAACAATGCCAATGCTGCCATGGTCTATGGCACCGATGGTGGCATAGCGCCGTCCGGCCTTGTCGTGCTTGAGGACGACAAGCATGTGCAGCCCGTCTACCAGCCCGCGCCGATCATTCGCGAGGAAGTTCTGAAAAAGAACCCCAATATCGAGACATTGCTGAAACCTGTTTTCGAAAAGCTGGATCTGGCAACCTTGCAGGAGCTGAACGCCCGCGTGCAGGTGGGGGGCGAACAGGCCAAGGCAGTTGCGACCGACTTCCTGACGAAGAACGGTTTCCTCAAGTAATTGCCAGAGAACCGTTGGGGCGGGATATCGGAAACCATGTGAGGTTTTCACCATCCCGTCCGAACCTATGATCCGGGGGAGCGGAATTTGACGAAATGGCCTGACAAGGTAGGCGTGCTGATTTCGTGCCTGCTTCTCTACGCGCTTGCAGCGTCCCCCTTCATGACATTCCGAGCCAACCGGATCATTCAGGGTGAAACGCGAACGATCTTCGAAGCGCTTCCGGTTGCTGCTGCTACCCTCCTCGTCGCCATCATTGTTGTCGTCGCCTTCATCGCCTTTTTCCGGTTTCCGGCGCACCTGAAACTCGTCGCTGCGCTGGTCGGTCTCGCGGCGCTGGCGATCTTCGTCGGGCAGGCGGCGTCTGCGCTGACACCTGAGGGCAACAGTTTTGCCCGCGTTTCGCCCGCCAGCGGTTTCTGGTTGATGTTTACAGGGCTTGCATTGCTCGCCGCCGATTGCATTGCACGTCTCCAGCCGAAACCAACTCTGCGGATTTTGCTGTTGCTGGTGGCAACCGGGACGCTTGCGGCGGTCCTGACAAGCGGCCTCTGGGACGATCTCTCCATCATCAAGGAATATACCGGCCGGGCAGATATCTTCTGGACCGAAGCACTGCGGCATGTGGAACTTGCCATCGGGTCGCTGGTTGCAGCCACCCTCGCCGGTATCCCGCTCGGCATTCTCTGTTACAAGGTCGAGCGTTTGCGCTCCGGTCTACTGAACGCTCTCAATATCGTCCAGACCATTCCCTCCATCGCGCTTTTCGGCCTTTTGATCGCGCCACTCGGATGGATGGCAGCCAATGTGCCGGGTGCGGCGAAGATCGGCATCGCCGGCATCGGCATGGCGCCGGCCTTCGTGGCGCTATTTCTCTATTCGCTGCTGCCCGTTGTCTCCAATACGGTGGTCGGCCTGTCCGGCGTTTCGCAGGCAGTGCGGGAAGCCGCGCGCGGGCTTGGCATGACGCCACTGCAAAGGCTGCTGCGGGTGGAGTTTCCACTCGCCATGCCCGTCATCCTCACCGGCATCCGTATCGTGCTGGTGCAGAATATCGGTCTTGCGACCATCGCAGCTCTGATCGGCGGCGGTGGATTTGGCGTTTTCGTGTTTCAGGGCATAGGGCAGACCGCGATGGACCTCGTACTGCTCGGCACCGTGCCGACCGTTCTGCTCGGCTTCGCCGCCGCGATTACGCTCGACGCCCTTATCGACAGCAATCTCTTCAGCGCAGGCGGAAGGCAAAAGGCATGATCGAGATCGACACCATCACGAAACGATATGGCGATACGGTCGTGGTCGACCAGGTCTCCCTGACTGTGGCGCCGCGCACCGTCACCGTCATCGTCGGCACTTCCGGGTCGGGAAAAACCACGCTGCTGCGCATGATAAACCGGCTGGTGGAGCCGACCTCCGGCACTATCCGCATCGACGGAGACGATGTGAGCACCATGCCGGGCTACAAGCTGCGCCGTCAGATCGGCTATGCCATTCAGGGCCATGGGTTGTTCCCGCATCGCACCGTGGCGGAGAATATCGCGACGGTTCCGCAGCTCATCGGCTGGGACCGCAAGCGCATCGATGCGAAAATCGACGCGCTGATGCAGCTCTTCCAGCTGGATCCGGCGCTTTATGCCAACCGCTTTCCGCATGAGCTTTCAGGCGGCCAGCAACAGCGTGTCGGCGTGGCGCGTGCGCTTGCGGCCGAGCCGAACATTCTTCTGATGGACGAACCTTTCGGTGCACTGGACCCGGTTATCCGCGCAAAGGCCCAGAACGATCTTCTCGATATCCAGAAGAAGCTCGGTGTTACCATCGTTCTTGTCACGCATGATATGGATGAGGCCTTTCACCTGGCGGATCGTATTGCCGTCATGGACAAGGGCCGTATCGTTCAGGACTGCCCGCCGGCCGAGCTGGTGCTGAAACCGGCAACGAATTTCGTCCGCACCATGATCGGCGAAAACGAGCGCGCCCTGAAACTGCTATCCGTCCTGTCGGTTGCAGACGTCGTGGAGCCGGGAAGCGCTGAAGGCGAACCTTTGAATGAACATACCAGCCAGCGCGACGCCCTGTCTGCAATGTTGTGGGCGGGCTGCGATACCTTGCCGGTGCTGAAAGACGATGGCAAACCCGCAGGTATCATACGGCGCGATGTTCTCCTCCAGCGGGCTGCCGGAACCCCATGAAAAATGCCGCTTCGTTTTTCGCCCCCGGACTTCTGGTGCTGGCGCTAATAGCTTTTCTCGCGGCGCCGCAGGTTTTCGCACCGATATTCCGCCCTCTTGTGCAGACCAATGCGCCGGCGATCTACACGCAGGCCAATCTGCTTTCCCTGACACTGTCGCATCTGACCATTGTCGCAATCGCAACGGGGCTCGCCACGCTGGTGGCGGGAGCCCTTGCGGTTCTCGTCACCCGCCCTTTCGGCGCGGATTTTCTGCCGCTATCGCGCAGCATCGTCAATATCGGCCAGACCTTTCCGCCGGTGGCGGTGCTGGCGCTTGCCGTGCCGATGATCGGTTTTGGCGAGAAACCGACGCTCATTGCGCTATTTCTCTATGCGCTTTTACCGGTTTTCGAAAATACGCTGACAGGGCTGACCACGCTGCCGCCAACCGTCATGGATGCCGCAAAGGGCGCCGGCATGACCGGCTGGCAACGGCTTGTCAAAGTGGAGCTGCCCCTTGCCCTCCCGGCGATCCTCGCAGGCATCAGGCTTTCGGCGGTGATCAGCCTTTCAACAGCAACCATCGGTTCCACGGTCGCGGCCCGCACGCTCGGAGAGGTGATCATCGCCGGCCTGCAATCCAACAATCTCGCCTTCATCCTTCAGGGCGGATTGATCGTCGCTGTGCTGGCAATCCTGATCCACGCCAGCTTTTCTGCACTGGAAAAGGCAGCGGCCCGCAAAACCGGGCACTGACAAATGCAAGCTCCTCATTTTTATGTTCACGACATCCGCCGCGCATGTTAGGGGCTGACCGTCGAAACAGAAACATTCGAGGTTCGGGTGACAAAGGCAATCGTCGTGATGGGAGTGAGCGGCTCTGGCAAGTCCACGGTCGCAGAGGAACTGGCGGAAAAACTGGGCATTGCCTTTATTGAGGGCGACAAGCTTCACCCGAAATCCAATGTCGACAAAATGTCAGAAGGCATTCCGCTGACCGACGAAGATCGCTGGCCCTGGCTCGATCTGATTGGCGCAGAACTGCGCAAGGGAAACGAAAATAACGGTGTCGTCGTTTCCTGCTCGGCGCTGAAGAAAATCTATCGCGACCGCCTTCGCGAGGCTACCGGTGGCCCGCTCGCTTTCGTTTATCTGGACGGCAGCCTGGAACTTCTCAGCAGGCGTATGGGCGAACGCAAGGGGCACTTCATGCCGCTCTCGCTGCTCCAGACCCAGCTTGCCACGCTGGAAGTGCCGACGGGCGAACCCGGCGTCGTAACCGTCAGCATCGACGCCACGCCGGAGGAAATTACCGCAAACGCACTTTCGGGCCTGAAAGCGGTGATTTTTTAAAATTCGAGCCTGTCGCGCAGGCCGTACCACCATGCACCAAGCACGGTCAGCGGCACGCGGAACGTCTTACCGCCTGGGAACGGATAATTCGGCAGGGAACTCCAGACATCGAAACGCTCGGCGTGGCCTGCAACGGCCTCGCCCAATATCTTGCCGAGCAGATGCGTGGTGGTGACACCGTGGCCGCTGTCGCCATGCGAAAAATATACATTGTCCGACAGTTTGCCCATATGCGGGATGCGCGTCAGCGTCAGCGCGAAATTGCCGCTCCAGGCAAAATCGATCTTCGTTTTTTCCAGTTGCGGGAAAGTCTTCAGCATATTCGGACGGATCACCCCGGTCAGATCCGCCGGATCGCTGCCGCCATAACCGATACCACCGCCATAAAGCAGGCGGTTGTCGGAGGTGCGGCGATAATAATCGAGAATATAATTGGCATCCTCGACGCAATAATTGGCTGGCAGGAGTTGCTCGATCAGATCGGCATCAAGCGGCTCTGTCGCCATGACCTGGCTTGAGACCGGCATCATCCGGTCGCCGATTTCCGGCAGCAGCTTGCCGAGATAGGCATTGCCGCAGACGAGAACATATTTCGCCTTCACGCTGCCCGTCGCCGTGCGCACGACAGGGTTTACGCCCTGCTCCAGCGAAATGACCCTCGAATTTTCGAATATGCGCGCACCGAGACTTTCGGCCGCCGCGGCTTCCCCCTGCACCAGATTGAGCGGATGGATGTGGCCGCCGAAACGGTCGATCATGCCGCCGGCATAACGATCGGTCCGCACGTATTTTCCGACATCGGCTTTGGAGACCATCTCAAGCCCGCCATGGCCATGTTTTTCCCAATGGGCCTTGTGGGCCTCCATCTCGCGAATCTGTTTCGTCGTAAAGGCCGCAAAGAAACCGCCATCGACGAGATCGCAATCGATAGCGTATTTCGAAATGCGGCTGCGGATGATCTCCCCGCCTTCCAGCGACATTTCGCCGAGTTTCACCGCCTTGTCGTGGCCGTAACGACTGGCGATTGTTTCGAGGTCGCGGCTATAGCCATTCACGATCTGGCCGCCATTGCGCCCCGAGGCGCCGAAGCCGACCCGCACGCCTTCCAGCACGATAACGGAATAGCCGCGTTCGGAAAGTTCGAGTGCTGCGGAAATACCGGTAAACCCGCCACCGATGACGCAGACATCCGCTTCCATTGCGCCTTCAAGCGTTGGCCGCACGGATTTGACATTGGCGGAGGCCGCATACCAGGAGGATGTGTGGCCGGGATTGGGAATAGTCGTCACCTCAGCCATCTCACACCGTCCTGATATAGGCGTCATATTCGACGTCGGTTACACGCAGGGAAAATTCGGAAAGTTCCTGCTGTTTGCAGGCAGAAAACAGCGTGCGATAGCGCTGGCCAAGCGTCGCATAGGCGAAACTCGAACGCGTGAAACGCTGCAATGCATAATCCCAGTTGGTGGGCAAAGGTTCGTGATTGATGGCGTGGCTGTCGCCGGAAATCGCGCCGCCCGGCTGGCGTTTTTCCTTCATGCCGGCAAGGGCAGCACTCAGGATCATTGCCACAACAAGATAGGGATTGGTATCGGCGCCGGCGACACGATGTTCGATGCGGGTTGCGGCCTTGCTGGCAGTGATAACGCGCACCGCCGCCGAGCGGTTGTCTATGCCCCAGGAGGCATAGGTGGGCGCATGTTCGCTGGGCGTCAGGCGGCGATAGGAATTGGCATGGGGAGCGAAGATCGCCATGCTCTCCCCCATGTTTTCCAGAAGGCCGCCGACCGAATGCATCAGCGCGTCCGATGGGCCGTTTTCCCCGGCGTAGATATTCCTGCCGTCACTATCGAGAACGGAAAAATGCACATGCATGCCATTGCCGGCCTGTAACCCGTACGGCTTCGCCATGAAGGTGGCGTCGAGATCGTGCCGCCGCGCCACACCCTTGACGATACGTTTCAGGAAAACAGCGAAATCGGCGGCCCGCAACGCGTCCGGCACATGATTGAGGTTGATTTCATATTGGCCAGGGCCGTTCTCCCGCAGCGTCGTGTCGGCAAGAACACCCTGCGCCCTGCATGCGGTGGCGATATCATGGAAGACATCCTCGAAATCCTGCAATTCGGAAATCGACAGAACCTGTGTCTGGCCCGTGTGCCACCGGCCTTCGCGGCTGTGCGGCGGACGCACCGGATCGAGCGCAGAGCGAACCGGGTCGATCAGGTAAAATTCAAGTTCGGTCGCCACGACCGGCGTGAGGCCGGCCTTTTTGTAGGCTTCCAGCACCCTTGCCAGAACATTGCGCGGATCGCCATAAAACCCAGTTCCATCAGGATTTTTCATCGCGAGCAGGACTTGCGCGGTCGGCCGGCCGAGCCATGTCACCCGAGACAGCGTGCCGGGAACAGGAAAGCAGAACCCGTCCGGATCGCCCGTCCCTTCGGCGAGGCCTGCGGCATGCACATCGCGGCCCCAGATATCCAGCGCATAGACCGAGCGTGGGATCGCCATTCCCTTTTCAAGGACATCGATCGCCCTTTCGCGCGGAATCCATTTGCCGCGCGGCACGCCATTTGCATCTATGACGAAGGCTTCGAGAATTTCGATATCGGGGTTATCGTCGAAAAATTTCTTTGCTTTTTCAATATCATCCATCATGCACCAGCAGGCTGTTTCTCTTCTGTTTCGCGCGCAGAAGCGCTTCGCTAACGAAAATCGTCCTGCTGTTGATAGATGAGAAACCTCGCCGTCATGATGACGCTTGCCCCTTTTCCCTTTTTATAAGCCCATGTTACGTGGCCCGCCGCGGGAAGGCCAGCGGATTCGGCCATCAGAGCGGGATGGCGAAAAGTGTACACGGTTTTCGCCAGAGATGATTTCAGTTCATCAGGATCTAGGGATTGAACCTTTCGGGTCGATAGGCATCGATGGCGATGACCGGCGTTTCTCCCAGCATGGTTTCCGCCAGCACACGGCCAGTGATGGGCCCGAGTGTGAGGCCGTGATGGGCGTGACCGAACGAGAACCACAATGTCCTGTGGCGCGGCGCCTTGCCGATGATCGGCATCATATCCGGTGTGCAGGGACGCGCGCCCATCCAGGGTTCCGCATCCAGCCTGCCGCCCAGAGGAAAGACGGTGCGGGCGACCCGTTCCGCCCGCTCGATCTGCACGGGAGATTTCGGCGCATCGCGTTCGGCAAATTCCGCGCCGGTCGTCAGGCGGATGCCTTTGCGCATTGGCGCGAGGAAATAACCGCGCTCGGCGTCGATTAGCCAGTTGTTGAGCTTGGTTCCCTCCTGCGGCGCATAGTGCATGTGATAGCCGCGTTTCACGCCGAGCGGAAAGCGGTAACCGAGCCGTTCCGTCACCGTATCCGCCCAGGGGCCTAGTGCGACAACGGCATGTTCAGCCTCCACCGCCCCGGTCTCGGTGCGTACCGTCCAACCACTTGTCGTCTGGCTGAGCGTGGATGCATCACCCCGGACAAAGGTTCCGCCAAGGCTCTCGAACAGTTTGACATAGGCGAGCGTCAGCGCATGTGGATCGCGCACCGACCATGGATCATTCCATTTTAAACCGCCGACGAAATCGCGGCTGAGATGCGGCTCCGCCGCGGCGAGTTCCGCCCCATCGAGTTTCGTGTGGGAGATGCCGTGGTCGCGCGCCAGACGTTCGGCGAAAGCAAAGTCTGCATCCCGCCTTTCGGCGGTCCTGTAGGCCTCCATCCAACCGTTTTTCACGATTAGATCGCCGGCCTTGGCTTCATCGATCAGGATGCTGTGTTCGGAGACCGAGTGCTCGATCAGTGGCGCGTAGGCGCGGGCAATTGCTGCGTGGCGCGTGGCTGCGGAATTATACCAGTAGCGGCCAAGAAAAGGCGCGATCTTCGGCAGGGCCGAGAGATGATAACGGGCATCGATGCTGTTGTTCAGGGAATAGCGGAGAAGCCGGCTAACTTCCTGCGGGAAGGCGTAGGGAACGACACCCTCTCTCTGGATCAGTCCGGCATTGCCGAAGGAGGTTTCCTCACCCGGTCCCCGCCGGTCCACCAGCACCACCGATTTGCCCCTGCGGGCCAGTTGCAAAGCGACGGAGACCCCGATGATCCCCGCCCCCAAAACGATCACATCCGCTGCCATGGCATTCAATCCGTTTGCGTATCTCGTCCCCTCAACATGGGTCGGCATTTTGCGCAAAGCAACAGAAAAATCATCGTCTTAATAGAAACAGCAATGCGCCTGCTACTGGCTCACCGCTTTAGTTTCGACTGCCTCGATATTGAAAGCAGCAGCCAGCAGGGCCTTGGTATATTCCTGTTGCGGATCGGCGAATATCTCCGCTGCCGGGCCGCTCTCCACCACCTTGCCGTTGCGCATAACGATTACGTCGTTGGCAAGCGCTTTAACTACCTTCAGGTCGTGGCTGATGAAGAGATAGGCGAGTTCGTGGCGGGCCTGAAGATCGCGCAAGAGATCGACCACCTGTGCCTGCACGCTCATGTCGAGCGCCGATGTGGGCTCGTCCAACATGACGAAGCGGGGTTTCAACACCATGGCGCGGGCAATGGCGATACGCTGACGCTGGCCACCGGAAAATTCATGCGGATAGCGCCAGCGCGTCGCCGGGTCGAGCCCGACTTCTTCCAGCGCCTGGGCGACACGGGTATCCCGCTCATCGGCGGAAAGCTGTCGCTCGTGCACCTTCAGACCCTCGGCAACGATTTCGCCCACCGACATGCGTGGGCTGAGCGAACCATAAGGATCCTGAAACACCACCTGAAGCCGATTTCTGAGCGGCTTCATCATTTCATAGGAATAGCTGTCGATCGACTGACCGATAAAACTGATACGCCCCTCAGACGCTATAAGACGCGATAGGGCGAGACCGAGTGTCGTTTTGCCGGAGCCGGATTCGCCCACGACGCCAACCGTCTGTCCTGCGCGCAGGGTAATATCGATACCGTCAACCGCCTTCACGTGGTCGACCACCTTGCGCATCAGCCCCGCCTTGATCGGGAACCAGACTTTTATGTCGTCGCCCTGCATGACGACAGGTTTGCTGGCATCGGAAAGCGGCGGCTCGCCCTTGGGTTCGGCAGCCAGAAGATGGCGGGTATAGGCATGCTGCGGATCGGTAAACACCTGCTCCACCGTGCCGGTCTCGACGATCTTTCCCTTGGTCATCACGCAGACACGATCGGCAAACTTACGGACAATGCCGAGATCGTGGGTGATGAACAGCATGGACATGCCGTGCCGGTTTTTGAGGTCGCTCAGCAGTTCAAGGATCTGCGCCTGAACGGTTACATCGAGTGCGGTCGTGGGTTCATCTGCGATCAGCAGTTTCGGCCGGTTGGCAAGCGCCATGGCGATCATCACGCGCTGCCGCTGGCCGCCGGACAATTCATGCGGATAGGCCTTCAGGCGCTTTTCCGGCTCGCGGATGCCCACCTGCAATAACAGTTCCAGCGTGCGCGCCCGCGCTTCACCGCCGGTGATTGCCTGATGCAGCTCCAGAATCTCGCCGATCTGCCGCTCGATGGTGTGGAGCGGGTTGAGCGAGGTCATCGGCTCCTGGAAAATCATGGTGATGTCGTTGCCGCGAACAGCGCGCAACGCGCGTTCCGGCAGGGTCAGCATATCCTTGCCGTCGAACAGGATTTTGCCCGAAGGATGGCTCGCCGCCGGATAGGGCAGCAATTTGAGAATGGAGTTCGCCGTGACCGATTTTCCCGAGCCGGATTCCCCGACTAGGGCGACAACTTCGCCCGGCATCAGGTCGAAGGAGACATGATCTACGGCGACGCTGGTCGCTCCACCCTGATGAAAGGCAACGGAGAGATCACGGACGGAGAGAAGCGGCTGGGTCTTTGTTTCCATCATGGCGATCACCGGAACGTCTTGCGTGGGTCGAAGGCGTCTCGCACCGCCTCGCCGACGAAGATCAGCAGCGACAGCATGATGGACATGGTGAAGAAGGCCGTGAGGCCAAGCCAGGGCGCCTGAAGATTGTTCTTGCCCTGCGCGATCATCTCGCCCAGCGACGGCGATCCCGGCGGCATGCCGAAGCCGAGGAAATCGAGCGAGGTCAAAGTGGTGATCGAGCCGGAGAGGATGAACGGCAGGAAGGTCAGTGTTGCCACCATGGCGTTTGGCAGAAGATGCCGGAACATGATTGTCCAGTTGCCGACGCCAAGGGCGCGGGCGGCGCGGACATATTCGAAGTTTCTGGCACGCAGGAATTCCGCCCGCACGATGCCGACGAAGCCGACCCATGAAAACAGCAGCATGATGCCAAGCAGCACGAAGAAACCCGGCGGCAGAATGGCTGCGATGATCAGCAGGATGTAAAGCACTGGCATGGATGACCAGATTTCAATGAAACGCTGCAACAGCAGGTCCGTCCAGCCGCCGAAATAACCCTGGATGGCGCCGGCAGTCACCCCAACGAGGGCGGAAGCGATCGTCAGCGTCAGGCCGAAAAGCACGGAAATACGGAAGCCATAGATCATCCGCGCCGTGACGTCGCGCGCTTGATTGTCGGTTCCGAGCCAATTGAGATTGCCGAGCGTACAGCCGGGATCGGCATTGCCCTGCGGATAGGCCGAGCAGCGGTCCTTTTCATCCATCAGCCAGAAGGGTGCCGTGGGGGCGGAATGCGGAATGTTGGAATTGACCGTCTGATAGGAATAGCGGATCGGCGGCCAGATCATCCAGCCATTGGCGTTGATCTCGTCCTGAATGAAGGAGGATTTGTAGTCAGTCTGGGCAAGGAACCCGCCAAACTTTTCCTCCGGATAATCGACCATGACCGGCACCAGAAATTCGCCCTTGTAAGAAGCGAAAATGGGTTTGTCATTGGCGATGAATTCCGCAATCAGGCTCAGGAAAAACAGGATCAGGAACAGCCAGAAGGACCAATAACCGCGCCGGTTTGCCTTGAAATTCTGCCAGCGGCGCTTGGTGGTTGGTGAAAACCACGGGCGCTTCGGCTTTACCAACGTTTCCGTTGCGGCGGTATGGGCAAGCGTCATCACACGTCCCTCCGCTCGAAATCGATTCGCGGATCGATCCATGTGTAGATAAGGTCGGATAGGAGGCTGACCACGAGGCCCATCAGCGAAAAGATGAAGAGCGTGCCGAACACGATCGGGTAGTCGCGATTGACGACCGAGAGATAACCGAGGCGGCCTAGGCCATCCAGCGAGAAGATATTCTCGATCAGCAGCGAACCGGTGAAGAATGCCGAGATGAAGGCGCCCGGAAAACCGGCGATCACGATCAGCATCGCATTGCGGAAAACGTGGCCATAAAGAACCTTGCGTTCGCTGAGCCCCTTGGCGCGGGCGGTCACGACATATTGCTTCTTGATCTCGTCGATGAAGGAATTTTTCGTCAGAAGCGTCGTCGTCGCGAAAGCCGAAAGCGATAGCGCGATCAGTGGCAGGGTCAGGTGCCAGAAATAGTCGATGATCTTCTGCCACCAGTTCAGCTGGTCAAAATTGTCCGATACCAGACCGCGCAGCGGGAACCAGTCGAAGAACGATCCGCCGGCGAAAAGCACGATGAGAAGAATGCCGAACAGGAAGCTTGGAACGGCATAACCGATGATGATGATGCCTGATGTCCAAATATCAAAGGTCGAGCCGTCGGAAACGGCTTTCTTGATGCCGAGTGGAATGGAGATCATGTAAGAGATTATCAGGATCCAGAAGCCGAGCGACATCGAGACCGGCAGCTTGTCGATGATGAGATCGATGACCGAGGAATTGCGGAAGAAGCTGTCGCCGAAATCGAAGCGTATGTAATTCCACATCATTTCGAGAAAACGGGTGAGCGGCGGCTTGTCGAAACCGAACTGTTTCTCAAGCTTGGCGATCAGCTCCGGATCAAGGCCCTGCGCACCGCGATATTTCGAGCCGCTTTCATCGAAACCGCCGGACTGGCCCATAAGATCGCCGCCGCCGGAGAGGCGGTCGGAGGCGCTGTCGCCCTGCCCAGTCAGTTGCGCGACGACCTGTTCCACCGGCCCGCCCGGCGCGAACTGGATGACAAGAAACGAAATGCCCATAATGCCGATAATGGTCGGGATCATCAGCGCCAGACGTCTGAGAATATAGGCGCCCATCAGCCTTTGCTCCCGGCTGATACGTCAGCGGTTTTCGTTTCTGTCAAACCCGGTCCTTTCCTGAAAGCGCTGCCTTGCGCGATCCAAGCGATTCGTCTCGCCCTATGTGAATCAAGCCTTCGGCGCGAAAGCAAGCGCGGCGTCAGTTCGCGGCCTGGCTGGACCACCATGCTTCCGGAAAACCGATGCCATATTGCGGCAGGTTTTCCGGACGGATGAGCGTGTTCCAGTAAGCGACGAACATCTCGCCGCGATAAAATTGCGGTATGACGTAGCTGTTTGCCAGAAGCACCCGGTCAAGCGCCCGCGCGGCGGCCACCTGCTCATCCCGGTTGGGCGCAAATATGACCTTCCTGACCAAAGCGTCGACGGCAGGGTTCTTGATGCCGGCGAGATTGTTGGAGCCCTGCCGGTCGGCCGCCGCCGAACCCCAGAAATCCGCCTGTTCGTTTCCGGGATTTGCCGACGTCGCCCAGAGCTTGACCGCAACGTCGAAATCGAAGCTGCGGGTACGGTTGGTATATTGCGAGGCATCGACGGTGCGGATGGTCGCATTGACGCCGATCTTCTTCAGGTTCTGGACATAGGGCAGGATGGTTCTTTCCATGCCGGAGGAATCGATCAGAAACTCCATATCCAGCGGCTGCCCGCTCGCCGCATTGACCATGCGGTTGCCGCGAAGCTCATAACCGGCCTCCTTCATCAGCTTGACCGCCTCGCGCAGATTGTCACGCTGTTTGGCGGGTTCACCCGCGACGGGATTGCTATATTCGGTGGTGAAGACCTCCGGCGGCACCTGATCCTTCAACTCCTGAAGAATTTCGAGTTCACGACCGGTCGGCAGGCCGGAAGAGGCGAGCTCGCTGCCCATGAAAAAGCTGTTGATGCGCTGAAACTGACCGTAAGCCAGCGTCCTGTTCAGCTCTTCGAAGTCGAAAGCATAGTTAAGCGCCTTGCGCAGTTTCGGGTTCTGGAACTTCTCCCGCCGCATGTTCGGCACGAAGGCCTGCATGATGCCGACGGCGCGATAGATGTTCGGCAATTCTTCCTTTGTGACGCGGCCTTCCTTGACGGCCGGAAAATCATAACCAGTGACCCAGCGGCTGGAAGAAGCTTCCTGCCGGAAATCGACTGTGCCTGATTTGAAAGCCTGGAACTCGACGTCCTGATCGGCAAAGAAGGTATAGGTGATTGTTTTGAAATTGTGCTGGCCGACATTCACATTGATGTCCTTGCCCCAATAGTCGTCACGTCGCTCATAGGTCATCGTCGATCCGGGAGACAGCGACGCTATTTTATAGGGGCCAGAACCCATCACCGGCTCCAGCGTGCCACGCGATATGTCGCGCGGCTTGCCATCCGGACCAACGCCCTCCCACCAGTGTTTGGGAACAATCAGCAACTGCCCGACGATCTGCGGCAATTCGCGATTGTTCTTTTCATCGAAGGTAAAGGTGATGTCCCTTTCACCCGTCACCTCTGCCTTGGTGACATGGGTGTAATAGGTCGCAAGCTGCGGGCTGAGATCTTTGGCTTTTTCAAAACTGAAGACGACATCTTCCGGCGTCACCGGCTTGCCGTCGGCCCATTTCGCTTCTGCACGCAGCCGGAAGGTGGCTTTGGAGATATCGTCGGGATAGCTCACACCCTCGGCCAGGAGACCGTAGGAGGCCGAGAGTTCCTCTTCCGTCGATTTCATAAGAGTGTCGAAAACCAGCGAAAGACCTGTGGCCGCCTCACCCTTGGCGAGCAGCGGATTGAGCGTGTCGAAGGTTCCCGATGTCGACAGGCGTAGTGTGCCGCCTTTCGGCGCCTTGGTGTTCACATAGTCAAAATGATCAAAACCATCGGGATGCTTCAATTCACCGACCGTCGAGATTCCCTTTCGCCACACATCCGCAGACTGTGCGGAGGCGGCCGCCGGCATCAGCATGGCGGAGGCCGCAAGAGCGACGAGGAGCCGGGATTTCAGCGGTGCCAATTTCATTCGGGACGTTCCCTGTTTTCGTGTTTGTTGAAGAGAGCATAAAACAAACATTGGCAAAAAACAGATGCTCCGGCTCACAAGCTCTTTATTGACGCCTTTATTCGCATGCCTTGGTGCGGGCTGCTTGAAACATGGTTTCAACAAAATCCCGATCCAGTTTATCCTGAGGGGCGAGAGAATCATTTAGTCGGAACGGGCACGAATATATGACGGCGGGATCATCCAGAGTTTTCAAGGCGGCCATGCTGGCGATTTCGGTCGTTTCGGCGCTCCAGTTGCAGACGCAAATCGCATCGGCCGAGGACAGGCCCGCGAAAGAAGTATTCGGCCACATCGACCTGCCATCTGCGAATAGCTCCCAGCCGATCGGCTCCTATGCAAAGGGATGTCAGTCCGGCGCCATCGCCATGCCCGCAGATGGCCCGACGTGGCAAGCCATGCGCCTTTCCCGCAATCGCAACTGGGGCCAACCGCAGCTGATTTCCTTCCTCGAGCGGTTTTCGCAGGATGCACAGAAAATCGGCTGGCCGGGCCTGTTGCTCGGCGATATCTCACAGCCGCGCGGTGGACCGATGCTGACAGGCCATGCCTCGCACCAGATCGGCCTCGATGTCGATGTGTGGTGGCGGCCCATGCCGAACCCGAGGCTGACGGTGCAGCAGCGCGAGACGCTGCCTTTCATTTCCATGCTTGATAAGTCCAAGTTCCTGACGGTCGATGACCGCAAATGGTCGCCGCTCAATGCACGGCTGGTAATGATGGCAGCGAGCTATCCGCAGGTGGAGCGGGTCTTCGTGAACCCGGCAATCAAGCAGAAACTATGCCAGACATGGACCGGCGACCGCACCTTCATGGGCAAGATCAGGCCAATCTACGGTCACGACGAACATTTCCACATCCGGCTGGAATGCCCGCCCGGCGCGCCCAACTGCAAACCTCAGGCCGAAGTTGGCAAAGGTGACGGTTGCGACAAGTCGCTGGCCTGGTGGTTCACCAAGGAACCATGGGCGCCGCCGAAGAAAGACCCCAATGCCAAGCCGGTGAAACCCCGTCAGGTCATGGTCTCCGATCTGCCCGCAGCCTGTGCCGCCGTGGCCGCCGCCCCATCCGCCAACACGGAAGGTTTTGCTGCGCAGGCATATTCCCCGGCCCAGGCCGTGCGCCAGCAAGGCGTGGAACAGATAATCCAGAACGCTCCGGCCATTCAGCCACCTGCGGATATTCCGCTTCCGACCCAGCGCCCGACATTGAACTGAAACAGAAATGCGGCATTAAACAGCTTCCCTTTTCAAATGGGGACAAGCTGTTATAGAAGGCTTCAAATCGATTTAATTCTTTATGGGAACAGGCTGGGGACATGGCAGGACAACGCTGTATCGCACTCATCGCTCACGACGAGAAAAAAGACGATATGGCGGATTTTGCGCGTCATCACCAAAAGGTGCTTTCCGGCTTCAAGATCGTCGCCACCGGCACCACCGGCGGGCGCGTTCAGGAAGCCTGCCCCGACCTCAGCGTCATTCGCCTCAAAAGCGGCCCGCTTGGCGGTGACCAGCAGATCGGTGCGATGATCGCCACCGGTGAGGTCGATATGCTTATCTTCTTCACCGACCCGCTGACGGCGATGCCGCATGATGTGGATGTGAAGGCGCTGACGCGGCTTGCCACGGTTTACGACATTCCCATGGCGCTCAATCGCGCCACCGCAGAAAACCTGATCGACTTCAACCTCGCCGAATGACGCGCCAACATGGAACAGGTAATGCCGAAGACGTCCGATACCGAATATCTTTCCTTTCCGATCCTTCTTGGCGACATCGGCGGCACCAATGCCCGCTTTTCCATTCTGATCGATTCCTTTGCGGAACCGGTGCACCTCACCACCGTGAAAACAGCGGAATATCCGACAATTGACGACGCCATCCAGCAGGCGGTTCTGGACAAGACCTCGCTTCAGCCCGTGTCGACCATCCTTGCTATCGCCGGCCCCATCGAAGGCGACGAAATTCCGCTGACCAACTGCCATTGGGTCGTTAAGCCGAAGGATATGCTGGCCAAACTCGGCCTGAAGGACGTCATCGTCATCAACGATTTCGAGGCGCAGGCACTGGCTATTGCCGCGCTCGACGACGACAACCGCGAGTCTATCGGCTCCGGCAAAAAAGACATGCTGGCATCGCGCGTCGTTCTCGGACCAGGCACAGGCCTTGGCGTTGCCGGTCTGGTTTACGCCCGACATATGTGGTTTCCCGTACCCGGCGAAGGCGGCCACATCGATATCGGCCCCAGAAGCGCGCGTGACTATGCGGTCTTTCCGCATATCGAGACCATCGAGGGCCGTGTCGCCGGCGAACAGATCCTTTGCGGGCGCGGGCTGGTCAATCTTTACCGGGCCATCTGCACCGCCGATGGCATCGAGCCGATCTTTTCCGATCCGGCCGACATAACCTCGCAGGGGCTTTCGGGCCAGAACCCGCAGGCGAAAGAGACGCTTTCGCTTTTCAGCACCTATCTCGGCCGTGTGGCGGGTGACCTTGCCCTGATCTTCATGGCCAAGGGCGGTGTCTATCTCGCAGGTGGCATTTCGCAGAAAATCGTTCCCGCGCTGAAAAGCCCTGAATTCCGGGCGGCGTTCGAAGACAAGGCGCCGCACAGTGCCCTGATGCGCAGCATTCCCACCTTCGTCGTTACCCATCCACAGGCGGCCCTTTCCGGTCTCGCCACCTACGCGCGCACCCCTTCGGATTTCGGCCTTTCACTCGACGGGCGGCGCTGGAGAGCCTGATCTGCGCTTGGGACAGGCTTGCGAAGCTGGCGGGCGGTCATTAACGTCGGTGAGGTATGGGTCAGTCAATTGAATGGCGACCTTGAACGGCAGGACGTGAAAAGTGAGTGAAGGCATGAGCGGCAGCGATATGAAACTGGTGGTGGTTGGTGCGGCGGGCCGCATGGGACAGGCGCTGATCCGCCTTATTCACCAGACACCGGGTGTAACGCTGCATGCCGCCGTGGCGCGCGAAGGGTCTGCTTTTGTTGGCCGCGATGCCGGCGAGATTGCCGGTCTCGGACCAATCGGCGTCGAGATCACCAGCGATCCCTTGCAGGCATTCCTGCATGCGGAAGGGGTGATCGACTTCACCTCGCCTGCAACCAGCGTCACTTTCGCCGGTCTCGCCGCGCAGGCCCGCATCGTGCACGTCATCGGCACCACCGGTTGCTCACTGGGCGACGAGGAAAAATTCAAGGCAGCGTCACGCCATGCCCGCATCGTCAAATCAGGCAATATGAGCCTTGGCGTCAATCTGCTCAGCGTTTTGACGCAGCAGGCCGCCAAGGCACTGGATGCGCAGAACTGGGATATCGAAATCCTTGAAATGCACCACAAACACAAGGTGGACGCGCCCTCCGGAACAGCGCTGCTGCTCGGCGAAGCGGCGGCAGCGGGCCGCAAGGTCGATCTCGCCACCTCCTCCGTTCGCGTGC
Source organism: Agrobacterium sp. CG160-95 (assembly GCF_053521725.1). Classification (NCBI taxonomy): domain Bacteria; kingdom Pseudomonadati; phylum Pseudomonadota; class Alphaproteobacteria; order Hyphomicrobiales; family Rhizobiaceae; genus Agrobacterium; species Agrobacterium sp. CG160-95. Next base: position 1,229,369 of record NZ_JBNWDU010000001.1, read on the forward strand.
GTGACGGGCATACGGGTGCGCGCGAAGCGGGCACAATCGGTTTTGCGACCCTGCGCGGCGGCTCGGTGATCGGCGAACATTCGGTGATCTTCGCTGGCGAGGGAGAGCGCGTCGAGCTTTCCCACTACGCCGGCGACCGCTCCATCTTCGCACGCGGCGCGATTGCGGCGGCGGTCTGGGCCTTCGATAAGAAGCCGGGCTTCTATTCGATGCTGGATGTTCTCGGCCTTTCGCAGGCAGAATAACGCTTCAGTCTGTGTCTGCGCCTTAATTTTCCACGGTAAACTCAACCGTATCGGCCGAGAACCGGCTGATGGCATATTGCACGGGAATGCCGTCCATATCCGCGTTCAGCGCCTGGGTGACGAGCAGTATTGCGCCCGGCGACAATTCGAGATCGGCCAGATCCTGCGTATCAGCGTGGCTCGCGGAAATAACGGTAGAGATGCGTACATAATCCGCGACGCCCAGCATTTCGAAGGCGGCGGTGATCGACCCACTTTTTTGATAGGCTTCCCCTATCCCTGAAAAACGGTCCGCCGGAAACCACGTGGTCGAGCGCGAAACCGGCCGGCTGTCGGCCTTTCGCAGGGTTTCCAGACGCACAAGCGGTGCACCCGGCTGCAATTGCAGCCGTGCCGCCAGATCGGCATTTGCCGGCTCGGTGGTGTGGGAAAGAAGCAGCGCCTGCATATCCTTCACCTGATCGCTGATACCGGCCGTGAACCGTGTGCGCAGTGAAATCGGAAAGCTCAGTCGTTCCTTGCGCGCAATCATCGTGCCGCGCCCCTGCCTCGCCTCGAGAATGCCTTCGCTTGCCAGCGCGGCAATGGCGCTCCTGACGGTATGGCGGTTGACACCGAATTTTTCGGCCAGCGTCATTTCTGGCGGCAACATGCCGGTTTCGTCGTGATCGCCCGCTGCGATCTCGCCCCTGATCCTGTCGGCGATCTGTCGCCAGAGCGCCACGCCGTTCTTTCTTTTCATCGCTGCCGAAGGGCTCATGTCACACGCTTGTCATTCATCGACGTTAATTGTAACTTATATTGTATAGTTGTCTATATCAATAGACATTAGAGGTCAAGCGATGAATAACGAAGCTGCGAATTCACATGCGGAAAGGAAACGGGTGGCAGCACTTCTTGCCCGCGCCACCGTTCAGGAACTTGAGGCGGTCTGGAGCCGGCAGGATGCCAGCCCGCAGACGGAAAACGTGCGGGGGCCTGAAACCGGCCTCGTGATGGTCAAGGGCCGTATCGGCGGCGGCGGTGCGCCCTTTAATCTGGGCGAAACCACCGTGACCCGGGCAACCGTGAAGCTTGCATCCGGCACCGTCGGCCATGCGCATGTGCTCGGCACCGGTCGCAAGAAGGCCTGGTACGCTGCGGTTTTCGATGCGCTCTGGCAGGAAAACCCGACACGCGGCTTCATCGAGACCGAGCTTCTTTCACCGGTCGAAAAAAGACTGGCCGAGGAGAAAGACCGGAAAACGAAAGAAACAGCCGCAACTCGTGTGGATTTCTTCACCATGGTTCGAGGAGAGGATTGATGGGCGTGAAAGCCGAAGCATTGACGGGCGGTTTTTCCGACGCCGTTTTCGATTCACAGCGAATCTTCAAGAAGCTCATGGACGGCATGGCCCGGCCAGGCACAGCGCAAACGATCGAAACAACAGTTGCCCCGCCGCTGCCGCTTGGTGCGGCCAGCGGCGCCGTTCTTCTTGCACTTTGCGACCATGACACGCCGGTCTGGCTGAGCGGCGCGCTACGCAAAACCACGGTGCCGGGATGGATCGGGTTTCACACCGGGGCGGTTACAACAGAGGAAAAAAGCGCGGCGCATTTCGCCGTCATTGAGGCGGGAAGCGCAATTGCCTCCTTCGGTCTCTTTGCCCAAGGCAGTCAGGAATACCCCGACCGTTCCACGACGGTCATCATTGAATTGCCCGATCTTGACGGCGGACGGGAACTGCTGCTGTCCGGCCCCGGCATCCGCCATATCAACATCATTAGCCCATCCGGCCTGCCGGACATATTCCCGAGGCTATGGGCGGAAAACAACGCCATCTTCCCGCGCGGCATCGACATCATCCTGACGGCTGGTGACAAATTCGTCTGCCTGCCACGCACAACGCGCATTCAACCCGTGGAGGCATAAGATGTATGTTGCTGTCAAAGGCGGGGAAACCGCCATCGCCAACGCCCACCGGCTTCTGGCCGACAAGCGGCGCGGAGACCGCGACCTGCCCGCCATGACGGTGGCGCAGATCGTTTCGCAGCTTTCGCTCGCCGTTGACCGGGTCATGGCGGAGGCTTCGCTTTACGACCAGTCGCTGGCCGCCCTTGCCGTCAAGCAGTCTCGCGGCGACATGATAGAAGCGATTTTCCTGCTGCGCGCCTACCGCACGACCCTGCCCCGTTTCGGCTACTCTGTTCCCGTGGATACTGCGAAGATGACGGTCCAACGGCGCGTTTCGGCAACCTACAAGGATTTGCCGGGCGGGCAATTGCTGGGACCGACCTTCGATTACACCCACCGCCTGCTCGATCCCTCGCTGCTGGAGGACGGAGCTGTCGAGATCCCTGCCATCCGTGAAGGCGAGACAGAATACGTCATGCGCGTATCCGACATTCTCGCCGAAGAAGGCTTGATCGAAAGTGACGGCGACATGCCGGACGACCATGTTGCCGGCGATCTGACACGCGAACCAATAGAGTTTCCGATGGCGCGCGACCTGCGCCTGCAATCGCTTGCACGCGGCGACGAGGGCTTTCTTCTGGCGCTCGCCTATTCGACGCAGCGCGGTTACGGACGCACACACCCGTTCGTCGGTGAAATCCGCATCGGCGAGGTGGAGGTCGAACTGGATGTGCCGGAGCTCGGTTTTGCTGTCTCGCTCGGCGACATCAAGGTCACTGAATGCCAGATGGTCAACCAGTTCAAGGGTTCTGCCAAGGCACCTCCGCAATTCACCCGCGGTTACGGTCTGGTGTTCGGCCAGAGCGAGCGCAAGGCGATGGCCATGTCACTGGTCGACCGTGCGCTACGCGCCGCTGAATTCGGTGAGGATGTGGTTGCCCCGGCGCAGGACGAGGAATTCGTCATCTCGCACGCCGACAATGTGCAGGCGACGGGCTTTGTCGAACATCTGAAATTGCCGCACTACGTGGATTTTCAGGCCGAACTGGGCTTGGTGCGCAAAATGCGCGCCGATTTCGACGCGACCGACACCGATGCCAGGGAATGGATGAGCGATGCCGCCGAATAACTCAGCGACTGTGCTGCTCGCCGAACCAATAGGCGCAAAAGACGGTCAATGCTGCAAAAGCGGCAAAGAACACGGCTGCAAGAATTCCAATCTCCATGAGCTTGTACTCCTTTTTTCGCAAGGTTAACGCGCAATGCTTAAAGAAGTTTCATTCGACGACGGGCTGGCTGCCTACAACTTCGCCTATCTGGACGAACAGACCAAGCGGATGATCCGCCGGGCGATCCTTAAGGCAATTGCCATTCCCGGTTATCAGGTTCCCTTCGCTTCCCGTGAAATGCCCATGCCTTACGGCTGGGGCACCGGCGGCGTGCAGGTGACCGCCGCCATCCTCGGTCCAGACGATGTCCTGAAGGTTATCGACCAGGGCGCCGACGATACCACCAACGCCGTTTCCATCCGCGCCTTCTTCCAGAAAGTCGCTGATGTCGCCGTCACCACCCGCACCAAGGATGCAACCATCATCCAGACGCGGCACCGCATTCCCGAAGAAGAACTGCATTCGGGGCAGGTGCTTGTCTATCAGGTTCCCATTCCTGAACCCTTGCGGTTCCTCGAGCCGCGCGAGACCGAAACCCGCGTCATGCATGCGCTGGAGGAATACGGCCTGATGCACGTCAAGCTTTATGAGGACATCGCCCGCAACGGCCGTATCTCCACCACCTATGCCTATCCGGTGAAGGTTGCGGGGCGCTATGTGATGGACCCCTCGCCAACCCCGAAGTTCGACAATCCGAAAATGCACCTGTCGGACGCCCTGCAATTGTTCGGGGCCGGGCGCGAAAAGCGCATCTATGCCGTGCCACCCTACACGGATGTCGTCAGCCTGGATTTCGAGGACCATCCGTTTGAAATCCAGAGCTTCGACAAGCCATGCGCGCTGTGCGGCGGGGAGAATGTCTATCTGGACGAGGTGGTGCTGGACGACAAGGGCGGGCGGATGTTCGTCTGCTCCGATACCGACCATTGCGAAGACCGCCGCGCCCATGGCCACAAGGGCCATTTGCTGGCGGATGTGAAGGAGGCCGCAGAATGAGCGACGCACCGCTTCTGAAAGTCAGGGACGTTTCGAAATATTACGGCGACCGCGCCGGTTGCCGCAACGTCTCCTTCGAGCTTTATCCGGGCGAGGTTCTGGCAATCGTCGGTGAATCCGGCTCCGGCAAGACCACGCTTCTCAACTGCATTTCCACACGGCTCATGCCGACGGCTGGCAGCGTGGAATATCGCATGCGCGACGGCTCGGTGCGAGATCTCTATCATATGGGCGAGGCCGAACGGCGTTTCCTGATGCGGACAGACTGGGGTTTCGTGCACCAGAACCCAGCGGATGGACTGCGCATGGCGGTTTCGGCCGGTGCCAATGTCGGCGAGCGGCTTATGGCTGTCGGTAACCGGCATTACGGCAATATCCGGCAATCGGCCAGCGAGTGGCTGGAGCGGGTGGAAATCGGCACAGACCGCATTGACGACCAGCCACGCGCCTTTTCCGGCGGCATGCGTCAGCGTCTGCAGATTGCCCGCAACCTGGTGACCTCACCGCGCCTCGTCTTCATGGACGAACCGACCGGCGGCCTCGATGTTTCGGTGCAGGCACGCCTGCTCGATCTCGTGCGTGGTCTCGTCAACGATCTCGGCCTCGCCGTTATCGTCGTCACCCATGATCTGGCGGTCGCGCGGCTGCTTTCCCATCGCATGATGGTGATGAAGGGTGGTGACGTCATCGAACACGGTCTGACAGACCGGGTGCTGGATGATCCGCGCGAACCCTACACGCAATTGCTTGTTTCCTCCATTTTGCAGGTTTGACGCCATGCCGACACCCCTTATCGTTTCGGAAGTCTTCAAAAGCTTCACCATGCATCTTCGCGATGGCATCGAACTGCCTGTTGTCCGGGATGTCAGTTTCTCCGTGTCCGGCGGAGAATGTGTCGTGCTCGGCGGCCCATCCGGCATCGGCAAAAGCTCGATCCTGAAAATGCTCTATGGCAATTATGCCATCGACAGCGGCCAGATCCTCATCCGCCACGAGGATCAGGTCATCGACATGGGCAGCGCCTCGCCGCGCACCATCCTCGAGATTCGCCATCGCACCATCGGGTATGTCAGCCAGTTTCTGCGCACCGTGCCGCGCGTTCCGGCGATCGACGTCGTCGCCGAGCCGCTTTTTGCGCGCAAGGTTGCCGCAGAAGAGGCCCGCGAGCAGGCAGCCGTTCTGCTTTCGAAACTCAACCTGCCGCGGGAATTGTGGTCGCTGCCGCCAGCAACCTTTTCCGGCGGCGAGCAGCAGCGCGTCAACATCGCACGCGGTTTCATCACCGATCACGCGATCCTGCTTCTCGATGAACCGACCGCATCCCTGGATGCCGCCAACCGACGGGTGGTCGTGGAGATGATCGCGGAAAAGAAGCGCAAAGGGACGGCCTTGCTCGGTATTTTCCATGACGAGGAAGTGCGCGAAGCCGTGGCCGATCGCGTTCTGGATGTCTCGCAATTCTCCCCCCGGAAGGCAGCGGCATGAGTGTGAAGGTCGGTCTCGAACCTGTTGTCCACGAAAGTGCCCGCGTCACCAATTCATCGATCGGCCGCTATACCGAAATTTCGGAACGCTGCCGCATCGAGGAAGTGGAGATGGGCGACTATTCCTATGTCATGCAGGACGGTGCGATCTGGTGCGCCACCATCGGCAAATTCGTCAACATCGCCGCATCCGTCCGCATCAACGCGACCAATCATCCGATGTCGCGCGCCACACTTCACCATTTCACCTACCGTGCCCGCAATTATTGGGACGACGCCGAAGATGAAAATGACTTCTTCGCCGCCCGCCGCGCCAAGCGCGTGGTGATCGGCCACGATGTCTGGATCGGCCATGGCGCGACCATCCTGCCTGGCGTCACAATCGGAAACGGCGCGGTAATCGGGGCCGGTGCGGTCGTGTCGAAAGACGTTGCGCCCTATACCATCGTCGGCGGCGTACCCGCCCGGCTGATCAGGACCCGCTTCCCGGCGGACCTTGGCCAGCGCATGGACGATCTCAAATGGTGGGACTGGGACCACGCAACGCTGCGCGGCGCACTGGACGATTTCCGCACCCTCGCCGCCGAGGATTTCGTGGCGAAATACGCCGGGTAAAATCGCCCCACACCGAAGAAACTGCAGATTCCGGGGTCATGCTCCGGGGTCTCCCTAACCATGTCTGCGAGACACAGCGCGGGCTTCAAGCCCTTGGCACGACTACTAAAAGGTTCGCAGGCGACCACGCGCACGCCTTATCTGCGCATTCTGTAATATTTTCTTCATCAAACTGACATTCACGCTTCACGCACCGCTGTTAGGTCGAACCCCATCAGAAGAAGATTGGACGGGGAAATGAGCTTTCACCTGAAGCAAGTCACGCGCCGTTTCGGCAACCACACTGCGGTCGATTCCGTGAATGTGGAAATTCCGCAAGGCCAGATGGTTGGCGTGATTGGACGTTCTGGCGCAGGAAAGTCAACGCTGCTGCGCATGATCAACCGCCTCGTCGATCCCTCCTCGGGTTCCATTCACTTCAACGACACGGAAGTCTCTTCGCTGAAGGGTGCCGCCCTGCGCAACTGGCAGCGCGACTGCGCGATGATCTTCCAGCAGTTCAATCTGGTGCCGCGTCTCGACGTGCTCACCAATGTCATGCTCGGCCGCCTGAACCACCGTTCGACCGTGCTCAGCCTGTTCAACATCTTCACGGATGAAGAGCGCCTGATGGCGATTGCCGCCCTCGAGCGGCTCGGCATCGAGCACGTGGCCATGCAGGCGGCGGGCACGCTTTCCGGCGGCCAGCAGCAGCGCGTCGCTATCGCCCGGGCACTAATGCAGTCTCCGAAGATGGTTCTCGCCGACGAGCCGATCGCCTCTCTCGATCCCCTGAACGCCAAGATCGTCATGGACGCCCTGCGCGACATCAACGAGCGTGAAGGCATCACCGTCATCACCAATCTGCATACGCTGGATACGGCGCGCAATTATTGCGAACGCATCATCGGCATGTCGCAGGGTCGAGTCGTTTTCGACGGAACACCCGCCGAACTGACGGCTGCGGCGGTCACGGAGATTTACGGCACGGATTCACACGGCGCCGGCATCGACGAGACCATGACCTCGACCAGCATCAATATTCCCGGCGCGCAGCTTGCCGCGCGTCCGGTTCAGCAATCTGCCGGTCCCGAACCGCTGGCTCTCGCCGGGCTCTGAGGAACCGCTCAGCATCGTTTGCGCCCGCGTCAAGGGCCGATACTTCACAACAAACTCCGGCTCGCCGGGAAACAGGAGAAAGTCCATGTTGAAGAAAATCCTTCTTTCGGCAGTCGCCCTTGGCGTTCTGGCCGGTTCGGCCATGGCTCAGGACGTCAAGGTCCTGCGTATCGGTCTCGACGGTTCGGAAAATGAAGCCGACCAGATCCGCAACACGAAGTGCGTTGCCGATGGCCTCAAGGCTGCAACCGGCGTTTCCGAAGTTCAGGTTTTCCCGTCGCCGGACTATAACGGCGTTATCCAGGGCCTGCTCGGCGGCACCATCGACATCGCCTCCATGGGCGCTTCTTCCTACGCCAAGATCGCTCTTGCCGATCCGAAGGCTGTCGACCCGATCCTGACCACGGCTGGCGCTGACGGTTCGACCGGTTATTACACCATCATGGTTGCCCGCAAGGACAGCGGCATCAAGACGCTGGCTGACGCCAAGGGCAAGAAGATCGGCTTCGCCGATCCTGACTCCACCTCCGGCTTCCTCGTCCCGAATGTTGCTATTCCGAAGGAAACCGGCGTTCCGGTCAAGGAATATTTCTCTGAAACCGGCTTCGGCGGCGGTCATGAGAACCTCGTTCTCGCCGTTCTCGACAAGAAGTTCGACGTTGGCACGACCTTCGGTTCGGGCGTCGGCAAGTGGGAAGAAGGCTACACGGCCGGCAACCTCTACCAGATGGTCAAGAAGGGCAATCTCGACATGGACGATATCGTCGAAGTCTGGAAGTCCCCTCTGATCCCGAACGGTCCGCTCATGGTCGCAAACAAGATCGGCGACAGCATGAAGCAGAAGGTCGAGACCTTCTTCATGGAACTGCCGAAGAAGGACCTCGCCTGCTTCCAGGGCTTCAGCCAGGGCAAGAACACCGGCTACGTCAAGGTCGATCCGTCCTTCTACCAGACGATCATCGACGCCCGTAAGTCCGTTATCGGCGGCTGATCCTCAGATCATATCCGGAAGCGGCGGTGCCTTGCGGCACCGCCGCTTTTGCCAATAAAGGAAAGCGGCATGGCGACCACACTGCAACATGGTACCCTCACGCCCGAGGGATTGAGCGCATCGTCCCGAACGGTGATGCGTCATTATCAACAGCAGCTTAGGACACGGCGGATTTATACCGTTATGTCGCTCGTTATCTTCCTCATCGTCCTTGCCGCCTCACTGAATTTCGCCAATGAGGCCAATTCGGGCAAGTTCTTCGAGCGCCTGCCATATTTTTTCGACTTCATGAAAACATTCGTGCCGGATAGTCCGCTCGAGGTCTTCCGGGCGATGTTCGACCTGCCGTCGCCCTATGACAACGGTTCGCTGAAATACAACTATGTCGCGGATCGCGTTTACATCACCAACGGTTTCTACATACCGCATTTCATCTATCAGCTGATCATCACGCTCAACATCGCGCTGGTCTCGACGATAATAGGCACGACCTTCGCATTTGTGCTGTGCTTCTTTGCCTCCACCAACCTTATCGGTGCCGGCCTCGTGCGCTGGGTGGTACGCCGGGTAATGGAGATCCTGCGCGCCTTTCCGGAGATCGTCGTCGCGGGATTGCTGACTGCCATCTTATCGATCGGGCCGATCGCGGCGATCATCGCGATTTCCGTGCACACCATCGGGGCTCTGGGGAAGCTATTCTTCGAAGTCGTGGAAAATGCCGACATGAAGGCGGATGAAGGCCTGCGTGCCGCGGGTGCCAACTGGCTGGAGCGGGTTCGCTTTGCCATCGTGCCGCAGGTCCTGCCCAATTTCGTGTCCTATGCATTGCTGCGTGCCGAAATCAATGTACGCGCCTCGACCATCATCGGCGCCGTTGGTGGTGGCGGCATTGGCGAGGTCTTCCGGCTGTCGATCGGTAACGATCACGCCTCCAAGACCTATGCCATCATCTTCCTGCTGCTGATCACCATCATCGCCGTAGACCAGTTTTCAAGCTGGTTGCGCCGCAGGCTGATCGGCCATCAATCCTTCGAATTCGGACGGGGAGCGGCCTGATGTCGTCCAGCTTCATTCTCAATACCGCAGACCGCGAGAGGCTGACGGCCGCACATCCCGCAATTTTCAATCGCGGCTTCATGCAGCGATACGGCTTGCTGACCGGTATTGTCGCCGTCCTCGTCTATCTCACCGCCTGCTTTTTCTTCTTCAATGTCGGCCCCGCCTTCATGCAGGGTCGATGGGATCGCGCTTCGAGCTACATTCAGGACTGGTATTCCTGGCGGGCCCAGCCACGCCTTCGTTTCGAAGACGGCAAGGTGAACCCGCAGTGGTCAAGCCGGATGCAATATCCCGCCGATGCGCCGATCGACTGGCTGCAACCCTTGCCGGATGGCGGCTACAGCGTCGTTTACGCGGGCACGCAAAACCGTCTCGACGTAACGCCGACCCGGGTGGACGTCTATGTGGACGGCAAGAACTATACCGTCATCATCAATGGCGACAAAGCTCTGGCGCCTGAGGTCCTGCCGCAAGAGATCACGCAGGACGGCAACAAGGTTCTCGTGCATTACGGTTTTGCCGGACAGGCGGAAATCCGCACCAGCCAGGTTTACGTGCAGCGGCGGTTCCTCGGGTGGGCGAACTTCCTGTTCGATACCAAATCGGAATTCTGGGGCAAGAGCTACGGCGACCTTGCCGCACTGGCGCTGTGGGGGGAAAGGCTCGATCCCACGCGCTCAAACATCAGCCACATGGTCGATGATTTCCTCGACAATGGTGTCTGGCAGCACGCCGATATTCTTTCCAAGCTGATGCAGACGCTGGTGATGGCCTTTGTGGGCACGTTGTTCGGCACGCTCGTTGCCCTGCCGCTCGCTTTTCTCGCCGCACGCAATATCACCGCCAACAGGGCCGCCAACTGGGGCATGAAGCGTCTGTTCGACTTCCTGCGCTCGATCGACATGCTGATCTGGGCGCTGTTTTTCACCCGCAGCTTCGGCCCGGGACCGATCCCCGGCATTGCCGCGATCTTCTTCACCGATACCGGTGCGCTCGGCAAGGTCTATGCCGAGGCGCTGGAGAATGTTGACGACAAGCAGCGCGAGGGCGTCAAATCGGTTGGCGCTTCTCCCATTGCCGTCAATCGTTTCGGCGTGCTTCCGCAGGTCCTGCCGGTCTTCATTTCCCAGTCGCTTTATTTCTGGGAAAGCAACACCCGTTCAGCCACGATCATCGGTGCGGTTGGCGCTGGCGGCATCGGTTTGAAACTGCTGGAAGCAATGGGTACCAATGCCGACTGGGACAAGGTCGCTTATATGGTGCTGCTCATTCTCTTCGTGGTTTTCCTGTTCGACCACATCTCGAATTCCCTGCGGTCGCGCCTGATCGGGAAAACCCAGCATTAATTCATAAAGCAGGAGCGGGGTTTGGCTATCCCGCTTCCCGAGACGTGCGCAAAACCGGAACCTCTTTGCAAAGTCAGATACATCCCCTCAATGCGCCAGCATCCGTCTTGCGGACATTCGAGAGACACGCGGCGTTTCAAGCGCTTTTTTTCCTGGGGCATCATCATTCTGTCACGGAAAGCGATTACCTCGCACTCCTGACCTTGCGGGAAGCGGGCGAGTCACGCCAAATAGCTTTTCATCCAGGTTTTCCATGACACCGAAGAGTGCTTGCCGTGCGCTACGCCATCTATTTTTCTCCGGCTAAAGATCATCCACTGACTGAAGCGGCGTCGCGCTGGCTGGGACGCAATGCGTTTTCCGGCGCGCAACATGATGACCATGCCGCTTATGCGGAGATGACGGAGGAGCCGCGCCGTTACGGTTTCCACGCGACGCTGAAAGCCCCCTTCGAGCTTTCCGAAAAATACAGCGAAGCGGATCTCGTCGCCGCCCTCGAACAGTTTGCGGCCAGCCAGTCCGTCTTCGATATTCCGCGTGTTGTCATCGGCGCACTCGGGCCGTTTTTCGCGCTCGTTCCGGATCGCACCTACCAGCCGCTGCAGGATTTTGCCGCTGAGATCGTCGACCATTTCGACCGGTTTCGCGCCCCCCTGTCCGAAACCGACATTGCCCGCCGGCGCCCGCAAAACCTGACCGAAAGCCAGCGGCAAAATCTGTCGCTCTGGGGTTATCCGCATGTCATGGACGACTTCCGCTTTCATATGACGCTGACGGGCCGCATCGACGAAAGCGACGCGCCCGCTATCCAGGATGTGCTTTCGACCAAGTTTTCCGAGTTCGTCGACCGGCCTCTCACCATTTCCGGCCTCGCTTTGTTCGTTGAGGAAACGCGCGGCGCACCATTTACCGTTCATCGCTGGCACCCGCTTGGCCAGCCGCCAAAGAAAGATGCTGACCCATGACCGAGCATGCCCTTTCCAACGCCCGTATCGTTCTGGAAGACGATATTATTCTGGGATCCGTTCTGATCCGTGACGGCAAGATCGCCGATATCAGCGAAGGCGCCTCCAAGACCGGTGAGGATCTTGAAGGCGATTTCCTCATCCCGGGTCTGGTGGAACTGCACACCGACCATCTGGAACAGCACTATTCGCCGCGTCCCGGGGTTATCTGGGATAAGATCGCCGCCATTCAGGCTCACGATGCGCAGGTCGCGTCATCAGGCATTACCACTGTTTTCGACTGCCTGCGGCTCGGCTCCGACGAAGATGGCGGGTTCAAGAAGGGCGAGATGCGGGAAATGGCGGATGCCATTGAAACCGCTGCCGATCAGAACCGCCTGCGGGCAGATCACCTGCTGCACCTGCGCTGTGAAGTCGCCTCCGCCGATGTGCTCGAGCATTTCCAAGATTTTGCGACCGATCCGCGTGTGCGGCTGATTTCGATGATGGACCACTCCCCGGGGCAGCGCCAGTTCCAGTCGATGGATCAATATATCTTCTATTACCAGAAGAAGCGCGGACTGAGCGACGAGGCTTTCGCCGAGTTCGTCAGACGCCGGCAGACGGCATCGGCGGAGTTTTCTGCCAAGCACCGGGATTACCTGGCGGCCCGCTGCGCCGAGCGCGGCATAACCGTTGCAAGCCATGACGACGCTACAGAAGCGCATGTGGGCGAAGCGATCGGGCACGGCGTGAAACTCGCGGAGTTCCCCACCAGCGTCGAGGCGGCAAAGGCTTCGCACAGCGCCGGCATGAGCGTGCTGATGGGCGCACCGAACATCGTTCGCGGCAAGTCCCATTCCGGCAACATCGCCGCGCGTGATCTTGCCGAACTTGGCGTGCTGGATGTTCTCTCTTCCGACTATGTGCCGTTCAGCCTGCTTTACGCACCGTTCCTGCTCGCCGACCAGGTGGAAGCCATCACTCTGCCGGAAGCGTTGCGCATGGTTACCTCCACGCCGGCACGAACGGTGGGCCTTCGCGATCGCGGCAGCATCGCAACGGGATTGCGGGCCGATCTGGTCCGAGTTCACCGTGAGGACGGCGTTCCCGTCGCCCGCTCGGTCTGGCGTCAGGGCAAACGCGTGGCATGACCGGCAACGGACAGGATAGCCGGCTTGACGGCCAGACACTGGGTACTGTGCCCGGAACCATGATCGTAATTGTCGGCCCGAGTGGGGCCGGCAAGGACACGCTGATGGATTATGCGGCAGCGCAGCTGTCCGGGCGGCCGGGCTTTCATTTCACCCGCCGGGTCATTACCCGCAGCGGCGATGCCGGCGGCGAAAATCACGATGCCGTTTCCATGCACGAGTTCAACCGGCTGGAAGACGAAGGTGCTTTTGCCGTTTCCTGGCAGGCGCACGGGCTGAAATATGGCATTCCGGCCGCCGTCTATCGTCATCTTAATGCGGGAGACGTGGTCATCGCCAACGGCTCCCGCTCGGCCCTGCCCCAGTTCGGCACCGCCTTTGCGCGCCTCAAGGTCGTGAACATCGTTGCACGGCCGGACGTGCTGGCGAAGCGGCTGGAGCAGCGCGGGCGGGAAAGCCGGGAGGATATTCTCCGGCGGCTGGAACGCAGTTCGCTCACGGTCGTCGGAGATTTTGATGTGACGACCGTGGACAATAGCGGTTCCATGGAAGATGCGGGCAAAACCATCATGCAGGTGCTGGAGCAGAGCGCCTGCCGTCGCCACATTTAAACTCCATAGGCCGAACTGCTCGACAAATGGCTTCCCAACGCTTACCATCAGGCGACAATTTCCAAACATGGTACGCCAAGGCGAGGGATGCCTGAAAAGAGGGTCAGCGACGAGATAACAGTGGTGGCCGGTCTGGCCGCCGGCGTCGCCAATTATGCACGGTCGCGGGGCATCGATATTGCCCCCATCTGCAAGGCTCTCGATATCGATCCCGCCACTTTCGGCAGCGTGACGGAGCGCATCAGCCTCGACCGATTTTGCCGCCTGCTCGAGACATGTGCGTTGATTTCCGGCGACGACGCCTTTGGTTTGCAATGCGCGTCCACCTTTCCCGCCGGCGCATCCGGCGCATTCGGATATGGCCTGATCAGCGCGCCGACAGTGCGGGCTTTCCTGCGTTTTCTTCAGGATCACGTTTATTACGCGACCAATAACAGCAATTTCACCATGGTCACGGATGCCGCGCACGTAACCCTGTCGTGGTCCTTTGCGCCTGTCATCGCCAAACGCGATCAATATGTGGATTTGTCGCTGACAGCTCTGATCCAGCGCCTTCGCGATATTCTGGGGGAGCGCGTCAACCTGATCGAGATCGGTCTGGAACGGCCGAAACCGGTTAATATTCAGCTATTTAAAGAAAGAATGACCAAGCGCGTCAGCTTTTCGCAACCCATCCATACCATGCGTCTTCCCACATCACTTCTGGACGTGGTCAACCCAAATGCAGATGAGCGGCTGTTCGAGCTGATGAACTTGCAATGCCGGATGCTGCGGCCGGAGACATCGGCAGACGCCACGCATTTCATCGATCAGGTGAAGCGTTACATGCAGGTGCGGCTGTCGGATGCCGAGCTTTCGCTGAGCGAGATCGCCCCCTATTTCAACCTGTCGGAACGCAGTTTTCAAAGACGGCTTGCCGAGCTTGGGACTAATCTCAACGAGATAAAGGACGCCATTCGCAAGAATGCCGGCTTCAAGCTCCTCGTGGAAAGCGATCTTCCGGTTTCCGATATCAGCTACAGGCTCGGCTATTCCACGCCGGGTGCGTTTTCGCGTTCCGTTTCCCGCTGGTTCGGGGCAACGCCCACGGATATTCGCAAGACACACGCGCATCATTCCGCCGTATAGGGCGCATTCCCAGCATCAATATTCCATATATCCAAAATAAAATTAGGAAATATGTCGGCGTTCATTGGATTATGTATCGAAACATAACAATAAAAACGCAAAACTTGGCGTGAGATGTTATTCTCTTGAGATGGCAGACCGCCTAATAGAACGCCGCAATATGCCTTCGGGCATGACGGAAAATATTCCAAAGCTTTGAATTTTACATTGTTCTGGACAAGAACCGATTTCAGGTTTTTGGGAAGGACGATGCAGTCATTCTTTCATCGCCGAGGATATGCCCATGCCGGGACCGGCTGGCTGCGAGATCAGCCGCTTATTGCCTGGTTCCTGAGGCCACATCCGGCTTTGGGAAGGTCAATCTCTTTTGAGGCTGAAAGACTATGTCGTCAAAAACGCAGCATGAACGTCACCAGGCGCGTGAAATCGTCCTTTCGGATCGTGAGCGGCAATATCTGGGGCTCGTTGCGCGGGGCCGACATCCTTCTCACATTGCCTTGATAACGGGAGCGGACGAAGCGGATGTTAAAGATACTCTGGAACGGGTCCGCCTAAGGCTGGGTGCGGCCAATCTGCTGAATGCCGTCAGCATCGCCCTGCTGCGTGGACTGATCGAACAGGATATTTAGAGCTTCCCTCTCGCTCCAAAAGCTTACGCGATATCGTCCCCTTCCCGTAAGCCAAAACCGGATGTGTTGCTTTCTGCGCCAAAAACCCACCATTTCGATGGCGGGACGGCGGACCAAAAGGCGGGTCGGAAATGATTTCCGGCCTATCGGCGCAAATGCAAGGCAGCCATACACGGTTTACCCGGCGGACTTTCCGGTCCGCCGGGTTTTCATTTTCAGTTCCTCACAGCGACTGAATCTCGGCAAGAATATCGCTTTCGACGATGATACCGCTTTCCAGCGCCTGCCTTCGAATGCCCTGGCTTCGCCGACCGGGCAAACGCACGTTTTCCTGCTTCTCTATCTCTCCGGCGATAAGCGCCAGTCGCTCGGTAAAGGCCGCACCGCCCGACGATACGGGGTCTATGGCGATGATCGTATGGCCGAGAGAGGGTGGCGCACCCTTGTCGTCCAGAAGGGAAGAGGCCTCGAAGGCGAAGCTTCCACCGGTTAGCGCGGCGGCCATGATCTCCACCATCAGCGCCAGGGCAGCCCCCTTGGCCTCGCCCGCAGGCACCATCGTTCCGGCCAGGGCTTCTTCGGGATCGGTCGTGGGCCGGCCATTCATATCAAGCGCCCAGTCGCCCGGAATGGTTTCGCCCTTCTGGCGGGCCGCCATAATCTTTCCGCGCGCAACCTTGGAAAGCGCCAGATCGATCACCAGCGGATCTGCCTCGCCAACAGGGCTGGCGAACGCAATCGGATTGGTGCCATAGAGCGGTTTGGTGCCACCCCAAGGCGCCATGGATGCAGGCGCATTGGCGAACATCAGCGCCACGAGGCCCATTTCCGCGAAACGCTCGACTGTAAGTGCCATGACGCCTGCATGATGGGAGCGATGGATCGCGGCAAGCGCGATGCCCTGCTGCCGGGCCATGTCCGGCAACTCGTCTACGGCGCAGTCGATCGCGGGATAGGCGTAACCGTTGTTAGCGTCGATTGAAAGCACACCCGGTTTGACACGACTTGCCACCGGCCGCGCATTGCCATTGACCTTGCCAACCCGCGCCTGACGGACATAAACGGGGATACGCCGAAAACCGTGGCCGCCCTGGCCTGCAGCCTCGGATGCCACGAGCGCCTTCGCCACGGAGCGGGCGTTTTGCGGCAGAACGCCGTTACGCTCAAAGATAGAGGATACGAGATCCTCCGCCTCTGCGATTGAGAATTTCATTCCGGAATGCCTCTGCGTGTTAAGTCGACAAGACCTACACCATCGAAAACATTCGCGAAATGCAATTCAGGCCCAAATGGATATCTTATCGAGAATACCGGTCGGGCACGCATTCGCCCTTCGGCAGGGCGTCATGCCAGGCAAGAGCTTATTCCAGCAGAACCGCGACGTGGCCTTGGAATTGATCTAGCGGATGCTGATCGGCAAGGTGATTGTCTTATTTGCATCCGGTGGCGGCGCGGGCACGGGTGACGCGCTCTGGATCCAGGCCGCAATCTGCTGGTCGATGGAGGAATCACCAGTGGACTGCACCACACTGACACCGCTGATGGCGCCTGTATCGTTAACCCGGAACCGCACGGTCGCTGTCATCGCATCGCTGCGAAGCGAGCGGGGCTTACGCCTCTGGATATGCGAGCGAACCTTCGATCCCCATTTTGCCGGCGAGGCGGAGGATGAAGAGAAGAAACCGGCATTGTTGCGCGATGCCGCCGTCCGGTCGGATTGCTGTGTCTCGGCCTTGGCCGTTTCGCGCAGTTCCGATGCCTGTTGCGGTTTGGGGCGCTGGCGCTCGACCTTCTTCTTGTCGTCCGTTTCTTTCTTCTCCACCTTCTTTTCGACCGGCGGCGGCGGTGGCCGGATGACGGGCAAGGGAACCTCGACATTTTCGAGTTCCGCCATCATCTGTTCCTGCACGGGATCGATCGGCTCCACCGGTTCGGGAATTTCCTGCGGTTCGACGATCTCCTCGACCGGCGGTTCCGGCGGCTGCACGGGTTCCGGCGGCGGCGTTTCCACAACCGGCTCAGGCGGCGGCGGCTCCTCCGGGGTGACTTCCTCTACCGGCTGGCTGTTGTCGCTCTTTACCTCTTCGGCATCTTCAACGTCCTGCGCAGGCGTCGTTTCCTCGGTGTTGACGGCTTCCGGTATGGCCGCCATTTCGATCATGATTGCGGCAGGCGGCGGCCCGCCGGCATCCAGTTCCTCTGGTTCCTGCATCAGGTAATAGGCAAAACCCGCATGAACGCCCAGCATGAGCAGTGCTGCGGCGGACCACAACGCCGCTTCCCCTAGGCGGGAATGTCGGGACTGCGGGTAGCCGTTTTCAGTCATGGCGCGGTTCCTGGAACTGAAGGCGCGGCGGGCGGAACGGCACCGGCTGGCTGCGTTGCCGCAGCGGCATTTTCCAGCCCTACCAGAGCGATTTTCAGATATCCGGCATCGCGAAGCAGGTTCATGATTTCCATGAAGTGGCCATAGTCGACGGCTTTGTCGGCGCGCAGGAAAATTCGCGTATCTTTCTTGCCGCTCGTCTGCCGGTCGATCGCCGCTGCCAGGGCTTCGCGGGCAACCGCATCATTGCCGAGATTGAGCGACAGATCATCCTTGACGGTCAGATAAAGCGGCTCTTCCGGGCGCTCCGCCGGCTTGGCGGTGGATGCGGGCAGATCGACATTCACATCCACCGTCGCCAGCGGTGCGGCAACCATGAATATGATGAGCAGAACCAGCATCACGTCGATGAAAGGCGTGACGTTGATTTCGTGGTTTTCGGAGAGATCGTCTCCGCTATTTTCGCGAATACCGCCAGCCATGACCGATCACCGCCCAACCAACGACACTGCGGGCTTGCTGCTGCCCGGCGGAATGCGGCGGAAATCGAGGTCGCGGCTGACGAGGCGTTCCACGCCGGCTGCGGCATCCGCCAGCAAATGCCGGTATCCGGTGATCGAGCGGGCGAAGACGTTGTAGATCACCACCGCTGGAATAGCAGCAACAAGGCCGATTGCCGTGGCAAGCAGCGCCTCGGCAATGCCGGGTGCCACGACGGCAAGATTGGTGGTCTGCGATTCCGAGATGCTGATGAAGGAATTCATGATGCCCCAGACGGTACCGAACAGACCGACAAAGGGAGCGGTGGAGCCGATGGTCGCCAAGGCGCCCGTTCCGCGCGACATGCGGCGACCGGCGTGGGTTTCAATGCGTGACAGGGCCGAGGATACACGCTCCTTGATGCCGCCACCGTCGGTGTGTTCGACCACCGCGTCGGAAAGCTGCATTTCGTGAGTTGCCATGCGCAACATCAGCGCTGCCGGCCCGCCCTTCTTTTCGACGGCCTCAGTCGCCTCGTTCAGGGTTTTCGCCCTGCGAATAACCTTGAGTGTCGCACCGGCGCGCACCCGTGCACCGGCAAGCTCGATAGACTTCGCCACCCAGACCGTCCAGGTGACGAGCGATGCGAAGGCAAGACCGATCATCACGCCCTTCACGACCCAGTCTGCCGCCATGAACATGCCCCAGGGAGACAGGTTGTGCGGAATGTCCGCACGATGTCCGGCACTTGCGGGTTCGGCGACTACCGGTTCAACCGGGGTGGAGACCTCGTTCGGCGCTGCCGTACCGTTCGTCGGAGCGGGTTGCTCCGTCTGTGTCGGCTGCGGTGAAACACCTTCGGCTGCCGGCGTGGGATTACTTGCGGCGGGCGCAGGCTGGGCCGGCGCGGGCTGTGTGGGCGCGGCAGCGGAAGGCGGAACAGGCTGGACTGCCGGAGTGCTCGGCGTCTCAGCCGGCGACTGCGCGGGCTGCATCGTTTCCGTTGCCGGTGCAGGTGCTGGTTGGATCGGGGTCTCAGATGCCGACTGAGCAAAAACCGCTCCAGCACTCAAGCCGGCCAGCAAAGTGACCGTCATGGCAAGTGAGATATGCCGTGTTTTGTTTGCTCTGGTGAAGCACGCGGAAGAAGTTGAGGTCTCAGCTGACATAATTTTTATCCCGGATTTCCGTCGATGAACTCATCCGCAGATTGACCGGTTCATTAAAACCGGGGCCATGAACGGATGCCGTCGTGAAAGCTTGACGTTCCGATAATAAACCTGAGTTCTTTTGACAACTATTATATTGCCAAAAGACGACCCGTAAACTCTTCTTTACAAAAAATTGACCGACCTGCGGTCTTCAGGTGTTTTGCGAAGGCGAAAACTGCGCCACCAGCGCGTGTCGGTCGCCGGGATAGGTGACCCGAACACTGGTGACATAATCCGCTCCGTGCCAGGTGCGGCGGTGGATGACCAGACACGCCGCACCGGAAGCAATGCCGAGCGCGGTCGCGTTTTTGCGATCAGCGGAAACTGCGCTGATGCGATGTTCCGCGGCACTCCAGGGAACCATTTTCAGCAGCCAAGTGCCCGGCCCGATCTGTGAAAAATCCGCTGCCTCAGCCTCCGGAACGGCGGTGACATTGATGATGCGTTCCTCGAGGCAAAAGGGAACGCCGCCGGCAAAATGCGTGCAGGTGAGTTCCAGAACTGAGGCATCCGCGGCAAGCGCCATGGCCGCGCCGTCTTCTTCCCCCGCAGGGCGCAGTCGCCGTCTGTCGAGACGGTAACCGTAAACGAGGCCGAGGGCCTGCACCTCCCGCTCGATATCGTGGATTTCCAGCACGGCCGATTGCGCATGGGGCTGGCGAACGAAAGTGCCGAGACGCCGGCGGCGCTCGATAAGGCCGCGCTGCACCAGTTCGCCGAGCGCCTTGTTCACCGTCATGCGCGAGCAGGCATATTGCCGGGTCATCTCGTGTTCGTAGGGAATACGGTACCCCGGCGGCCACTCGCCCGACATGATGTGGCGCTCGACATCGTTGCGGATGCGCTCGTGCAGTGATTTTTCCTGAAGATCGGCGCCTGTACTCCTCATACCGATGCTTCCTTCCTCCCGGTTCTATGGATCAACTATCCATGGGCAGCGGCGGCAATCGCCTCGCTGCGAATTTCCTCCGTCAACTTGGCGCGTAGCTGCGAAAACTCCGGGCTGGCCTTGACGGTGTAGTGACGCGGATGCGGCAGGTCGACCGGCATGATCGACTTGATGCGCCCCGGCCGCGCTGACATCGTCACAACCCGCGACGCCATGAACACCGCCTCCTCGATGTCATGTGTCACAAAAATGACGGTCTTCTGCTCGCGCTCCCATATGCCGAGCAGCAATTCCTGCATCAGCCCGCGCGTCTGGTTGTCGAGTGCGCCGAAAGGCTCGTCGAGCAGCAGGATCTTCGGGCCGTTTGCCAGAGCGCGCGCGATGGCTGTTCTCTGCTGCATGCCGCCGGACAGCTGTTTCGGCCAATGGTTCTCGAAACCGCGCAGGCCAACCTTGTCGATATAGCTGTCGACGATCTCCCATTTTTCCTTCTCGGCCACACCACGCTCGCGCAGACCGAAGGCGACGTTTTCCCGGATCGTTAGCCACGGAAACAGCGTGTAGGACTGGAACACCATGCCGCGATCCGCCCCCGGCCCTGTCACTGCCCGGCCGGACAAAAGGACTTCACCCGTCGTTGGACGGTCAAGACCGGCGATGATGCGCAGCAAGGTCGACTTTCCGCATCCGGACGGGCCGAGAATGGTGACGAAATCGTTGCGGGAGATTTCCAGATCCGTGGGCTGCAAGGCCAGCGTTGGCTGGCCGCCCTGAACGCCGGGGAAAGTGCGGCTGACGCCCTTGATAACGAGTTCGCTCATCAGGCAAGCCTCCAGGCGAAAAGCTTCCGGTTCAGCGATTTGAACGCGAAGTCAGAAATAAGTCCGATGACACCGATGACGATGATGCCGAAGATGATCTGCCCGGTCGCCATCAGCGCCTGGCTGTTGATGATCATATAGCCGATGCCCGACGACGCGCCGATCAACTCGGCAACAATCACATAGGTCCAGGCCCAGCCGAGGACGAGACGGAGAATTTCCGCAATATCGGGCGCATTGGCGGGAATGAGAACGCGGCGGACCACGCCCCGGTCTTTTGCGCCAAGTGTATAGGCAGCCTCCACCAGATCGCGTCTTGTGCCGGCAACCGCCACGGCAACCATGAGAATGATCTGGAAAACTGCGCCGATGAAGATCACCAGCAGCTTCTGCATCTCGCCGATGCCGGCCCAGAGAATAAGCAGCGGCACGAAGGCAGAAGCCGGAAGATAGCGTGCGAAGGAGACGAAGGGCTCAAGCAGCGCCTCGACCGGCTTGTAAGCGCCCATGGCGATGCCGACTGGTACGGCAACGAGCGAGGCCAGCACGAAGCCGCCGACAACACGCCAGATCGTCATTCCGATATCGCTGGCAAATCCCTGATCGGTCAGCAGATAGATGCCGTCCTTCAGCATAGTGATCGGGTCAGCCAGAAAGGTCGGCGATACGAAACCGCCGAGCGTGGCAAAGCCCCAGGCGGAGAAAAAAAGCACGAAGAACAGAATGCCGAGAAAAATCCGCGTGCTGTTCTTTATGGGTTGAAGAGGTTGCATTCTGTCGCCTGTCCGGAAAACGGGCGCGGCACTCCATCGCCGCACCATCTAAGCGCCGTGCGTCGTCCATGACGCACAGGCGCTGTAAGGCTTCTCACTGGCTGCAATAGTCCCCGAAGGAAAAGCAGCAGTTTGCTTCTGTTACTTGATGAAGGACGTGTCCGCGAGTGTCGAAAGATCGGGTTTCGATTTTATCACGCCGATTTCCAGAAGCAGATCAGCCGATTTTTCGGAGAATGTCTTGAATTCACCGTCGAAGAACTTCTGGTTGGCGGCCTTGTCCTGCCATTCCAGGAATTTCGCCGAAGCTGCGAATGCCTCGCCCGTCTGTTTTACGTCCGCTCCCATGGTCTCATAGGATTTTGCAGGGTCCGTCTTGATGAGCTCGAGCGCCTGGAAATAGCTGTCCGCAAGGGCTTTTGCCGCCTGCGGATTGGCCTTCAAGAAATCCGGCGTGCAGCCGAACGTATCCATGACGGCGGGATAATCAAGCGTCGTCGCAAGGATTTTCCCCTTGTCCGGTGCGGCGCGCACTGTGGACAGATAAGGCTCATAGGTCATGGCGGCTTCATTCTGGCCGGCGACGAATGCCTGCGCGGCCGGTCCCGGCTCAAGGTTGACGACCTTCACGTCCTTCAGGGTCAGGCCGTTTTCCTTCAGTATCCAGGCAAGGAAGAAATAGGGGGATGTGCCCGGTGCAGAAGCGGCAACCGTCTTGCCTTTGAGGTCCGACACCTTTGCAACATCACTGCGCACCGCAATGCCGTCGGCTCCGTGCGACTTGTCCATCTGGAAAATCTGGGTGGACTTCACGCCGTTGGCATTCCACGCGATCCATGTTTCGACCGTGGTGGCGGCGCACTGGATGTCACCGGAAGCAAGCGCCAGATGCCGGCTTGCCTGCGGAATCTTCTTGATATCGACCTTGAGGCCATTCTTTTCGAAAATGCCGGCCTGCTTGGCAAGCGTCAGTGGCGCAAAGCCGGTCCAGCCGGACATGCCTATTGTAACAGATGTTTCGGCATAGGCGGAAGCAGATGAAACAAGCGTCGCGATTGCGGCGATAACCCATGTCTTTTTCATGATCGGAACCCCTTTTGATTTATTTTTGTGCGATATTTTTTTCGCTTTATTTGAGGCATGCTAGGCAGGGATTTTACATTTGTCTAGACAAAATAGAGGCGCTCAAACGCTTCCAGAAAGATTGCAAACAAGCCGCCCGGCATTCTAGACATAGGATAGCACAGCCCGGCGCATCGGCCCGCTGTTTTCCATATCGAGCTTTTCCATGACCAGACAGAGACGCCGTAACATCATCAGGGCAAGGCGCACCGGCACCGGCATTGCGCTCGTCGCCGCCATTTCATTCATCGCCGGAATGACAGATGCGGTGGGTCTTCATCTTTCCGGCGATTTCGTTTCCTTCATGACCGGCAACACCACCCGCGCGGCCATTTCTGTGGAAGCTGGCATTTATTCCCATGCGGCGAAACTACTCTTCGCGATCATCGCTTTCGTGGCGGGCAATGCTGGCGGTATCGTGGTCGCGCATAAATTCGACCGGAGCATCTTTGCCGTTCTCATGGCCGTCGGGTCGCTTGTGGCGATTGCCGCATTGCTGCGCGGCGATGCTTCCGCCCTGGCACAGTTTTATCTTGTCGTTTTCGCCATGGGGATGGTCAACGCTGCCGTCGAACATATTGAGGGGCTGCCTATTGGCCTCACCTACGTGACCGGCGCCCTTTCCCGTTTTGGCCGCGGCATCGGTCGCTATCTTCTGGGGGAGCGGAGCCTCGATTGGGGCATCCAGATCGTGCCCTGGCTCGGTATGATAAGCGGCGCAATCTGCGGGGCGGTGTTGGGCGCCACGCTGCAGTACGATGCCCTGTGGGTGGTTGCGGCAACCGTTTTTGCGGTCGCCATCGCCACACTCGTCATTCCGCGTTCGCTTCGCCACCGCTATAACCAAAGGGTCCGGATCAGGCGCATCGCGCCCTGACGGACTGCGTCGTCACTTGCGTGAGATGGTGACGAATTTCGTGCCGCGCACCCGCACCGTCATCAGGCAGGCTTCCTTGTCGGTTCGATCGCAATAACGCGGGTGCATCTTCAGTACGAAGACCATGTTGCCGAAACGTTTGATGAAATCGTAGCCGTAAATCCGGGCCGTCGCGATCATCAGATATCCGCCCTCTTTGACCTGGACGTAAAAATTGTAAGGGCAACCTTCGTCATCGCAGCTGCGGCCTTTTTCGCCATCGCAATCCAGCACGCCGTGATTGACGACGGCATCCATCAGGCCATCATTGTTGATATCCAGTCTGGTGATGAAATCATCGCCGAAGCCAGCCGTCTTGCACTCCTTGCGGAAATGATCCTTTTCATAGATCTCGGGATCGTTCACCAGCTGCTGCTGTGCCGCCAGCGCGACCGGAAACACCAAGAGGACCAGCGCCTGAAGAGCGGCAACGATAGCGATTCGCACGGCATTTTCCTTTGCATCCGTTTCGTTTATGGATGTTGCGATCATCCGGGCGGCCAGCCTAGAGTTCCGTGCTTGCGCGACACTGACGCAAACGCATCCAAATTTCCGGGGGGACCTTTTCCATGACACTGCTGGGTTTTCTCGATTATGCCGGCGTTGCCGTGTTTGCCGCAACCGGCGCATTGGCCGCCTCACGCAAGCAGCTCGACCTGATCGGCTTCCTGTTTTTCGCCGCCGCGACCGGGATCGGCGGCGGCACGGTGCGCGATCTCGTGCTGGGCAGGGCGCCCGTGTTCTGGGTGTTGAACCCGACCTATATTCTGGTCTGCGTATCGGTTGCGGTTCTGCTTTTCTTCACCGCCTACCTGTTCGAATCCCGGTATCGGGTGCTCATCTGGCTCGATGCCGTCGGCCTCTCAGCCTATTGCGTCATGGGAGCCGCCAAGGGTCTCGCTGCAAGCGGCTCCGCAACCGTGGCGATCGTGACAGGCGTTTTGACAGCGACGTTCGGCGGCGTATTGCGCGATGTTCTCGCGGGAGAACCCTCCGTGCTGCTGCGCCCGGAAATCTACATCACTTGCGCGCTTTTGGGGGCCTCCATCTTCACCGGCGCTTATTTCCTCGGCGCGCCGCTTTATGTCGCGTCGGGCATCGGCGTATTGACGGCTTTCGGTGTCCGGTCCGGAGCGTTGATCTTCGGATGGACCTTTCCGCCCTACAAGGGCAAGCCCGGCAGACGGCCTGAAGATATATTGAAGTGAGGCGGCGAAGGCTGCCTGAAACAAAAATGGCGCCCACAGGCGCCATGTTTTTTTGTTTATCAAGCCGAAGCTTCAACCGCGCTTGCGACGCAGGCGAATGACCACGTCCACATGGGCGATTTCCATGCCTTCGGGCGCCTCTGGCAGATTGTCGATCTGGAGATTGTTGACGGGGATGTCGAGAACCTCGTTCTCTCCTTCCACGAAGAAGTGATGGTGGTCGGACACGTTGGTGTCGAAATAGGTGCGGGCACCCTCGACAGCCAGAACGCGGATGAGACCGGCTTCGGTAAACTGATGCAGCGTGTTGTAGACCGTCGCGAGAGAAACGGGCACGCCGGCGGTCACCGCCTCGTCATGCAGCTCCTCGACCGTCAGGTGGCGATCACCCTTTGCGAAAAGAAGATCGCCCAAAGCAACGCGCTGGCGCGTGGGCCGCAGCCCCGAGCGCCGCAGCCTCGTCCCGATATCCAATGTGGCGTCAAATGCCATACAATCCCATTCCAAACACAGGGGTGAAACCCATCAATTGCAATAGCATATATCTTTTGCGGTGAATGCTTTCAATAGTTTCAGCGTCGCCGAGTGTCGCAAATGGCTGCAAACCGGCCATTCTTGCAAATTTCCTCTGGTTCCTGCCGGATGGTTCCTGTATGCGGACGGCATATTGAGGTAATGACTTCTCTAAAGAAGGTTTGAAGACAAAGAATGGGGGCATAATGGCCTCTGCCCTTGCAGCGCTTCATTTTGAACCTAACTTGCTCTAGTGAAGTCGATAAACACCAGTGATTGAGGAAGTGAAAGCGGTATGGCAACGAGGCAATCAAGTTACAATTACGAGGAGATCCTTTCCTGCGGACGCGGCGAATTGTTCGGTCCGGGAAATGCCCAGCTTCCGTTGCCTCCCATGCTCATGGTTCACCGCATCACCGAAATTTCCGAAACCGGCGGCGCGTTCGACAAGGGTTTCATCCGCGCTGAATACGATGTCAGCCCAGACGACTGGTATTTCCCCTGCCATTTCCAGGGCAACCCGATCATGCCGGGTTGCCTCGGCCTTGACGGCATGTGGCAGCTGACCGGCTTCTTCCTCGGCTGGCTGGGCGAAGAAGGCCGCGGCATGGCGCTCTCCACCGGCGAAGTCAAGTTCAAGGGCATGGTTCGCCCAGAGACGAAGCTCCTCCAGTACGGCATAGATTTCAAGCGCGTGATGCGCGGACGTCTCGTTCTGGGTACCGCAGACGGATGGCTGAAGGCAGACGGCGAAACCATTTATCAAGCGACAGACCTTCGTGTGGGGCTGTCGAAGGAAAAGACCGCCTGAAGCGGACGGAATAGTCCTGGCAAACGCCGGGCGGCTTCGGTCGTCCAGCCGAAATCTTAAGAAAAGGTCCATTTCATGAGACGAGTTGTTGTCACCGGCCTCGGCATTGTTTCTTCCATCGGTGGTGATGCCGCCGAAGTCACCGCATCCCTGCGCGACGCCAAATCCGGCATTTCATTTTCACCGGATTTTGCTGAACACGGTTTCAAGTGCCAGGTATGGGGCAAGCCGTCTCTCGATCCGACCGAGCTGGTCGACCGTCGCGCCATGCGCTTCCTTTCGCAGGGCGGCGCATGGAACCACGTTGCCATGAAGCAGGCGATTGCCGATTCCGGTCTCGAGGAAAGCGACATCAGCGGCAACGAGCGCACCGGCATCATCATGGGTTCGGGCGGTCCTTCCACCCGCACCATCGTCGAAGCCGCCGATATCACGCTGAAGAACAACAGTCCGAAGCGTATTGGCCCGTTTGCCGTGCCGAAGGCCATGTCCTCGACCGCATCGGCCACACTTGCGACCTGGTTCAAGATCCACGGCGTCAACTATTCGATCTCTTCCGCCTGCTCCACATCGGCGCATTGCATCGGCAACGCCGCCGAGATGATCCAGTGGGGCAAGCAGGACGTGATGTTTGCTGGCGGCCATGAAGACCTCGATTGGTCCATGTCCAACCTCTTCGACGCCATGGGCGCGATGTCGTCCAAATATAACGAGACGCCAAACCTCGCTTCCCGCGCCTATGACGTCAACCGCGACGGTTTCGTCATCGCCGGCGGTGCTGGCGTACTGGTTCTTGAAGAGCTGGAACATGCGAAGGCGCGCGGCGCCAAGATTTACGCCGAGATCGTCGGTTATGGCGCAACCTCGGATGGTTACGACATGGTGGCTCCTTCCGGCGAGGGCGCGATCCGCTGCATGCGTCAGGCCCTTTCCACCGTCAAGGGCGATATCGACTACATCAACACCCACGGCACCTCGACGCCGGTTGGCGACAGCAAGGAAATCGGCGCGATCCGGGAAGTCTTCGGCGACAAGATCCCGCATATCCAGTCGACCAAGTCCCTCACCGGCCACTCGCTGGGCGCAGCAGGCGTTCAGGAATCGATCTACGGCCTGTTGATGATGCAGGAACGCTTCATCGGCGAGAGCGCGCATATTTCCGAACTCGATCCGGAATTTGTGGGCGTCCCGATTGTTCGCAGCCGCATCGACAATGCCAAGATCGACACGATCCTTTCCAATTCCTTCGGCTTCGGCGGCACCAACGCCACGCTGGTCTTCCAGCGTCATAACGGATAATTGCCATGAACGGCATCATGCAGGGTAAACGCGGCCTCATCATGGGCGTCGCAAACAATCACTCTATCGCCTGGGGTATCTCCAAGGCTCTTGCGGCGCAGGGCGCAGAGCTTGCCTTCACCTATCAGGGTGAGGCGCTCGGCAAGCGGGTAAAGCCGCTCGCCGCCGAGCTCGGATCCGACTTTATCGTGCCTTGCGATGTCGAGGATATCGCCTCGGTTGACGCGCTTTTTGCGGCAATCCGAGAAAAATGGGGTACGCTGGATTTCGTCGTGCACGCGATCGGCTTTTCCGACAAGAACGAGCTGAAGGGTCTTTACGCGGATACGACCCGCGAGAATTTCAGCCGCACTATGGTCATCTCCTGTTTCTCGTTCACGGAAATCGCCAAGCGTGCCGCCGAACTGATGACGAATGGCGGATCCATGCTGACGCTGACCTATAACGGTTCGCAGCGGGTCATCCCCAACTACAACGTCATGGGCGTTGCCAAGGCAGCTCTCGAAGCGTCCGTGCGTTATCTCGCTGCCGACTATGGCCCGCGCGATATTCGCGTCAACGCCATCTCGGCCGGACCGGTCCGCACACTGGCGGGCGCCGGCATTTCCGATGCGCGCGCAATTTATGCGTGGAACCAGAAAAACGCACCGCTGCGGCGGACAGCGGATATCGACGATATCGGCGGATCGGCACTTTATCTGCTGTCCAACATGTCGCGCGGCGTTACCGGCGAGTGCCACTATGTGGATTGCGGCTACAATATCACCTCCACACCCACCCTTGAGGTTCTCTCAAAAGCGGATGCGGAATAAGCTATCGTTTTTCCAGTAAGTAAAAGCCCGGCGATATGCCGGGCTTTTTGCGTTTATTGCCTGTGCCATTTTTGCGAACTGATAAAGTATAACTCGTCGGGGTAACTGAATTTAAACACCGGCTGGTTATGGTCCGCAACAAATTCAACGGTTGCGCTTGCCGCATATTCTAAAGATCGACACCGACATATGCGACTGGCCAAATTGAAGCCATTGCTGGAAAAATTCGGGCTCTCGCGTGACGGGACAGCAGCCATCGAATTCGCGATCCTGGCGCTTCCCTATTTCCTGGTCGTCTTTGCGATCATCGAAACTTTCATCGCCTTGATGGCGGAGCAAGTGGTCGTCAATGCTACCGACACGATGGCGAGGCGTCTGCGCACCGGGCAGATCAGCAGTTCGATTTCCAAAGAGGATTTTCGCAAGAGTTTCTGCAACGAAGTTTCGGTGATTATCACCTGCGATGATGAGATCAAAAAAGAACAGAAGCTTTACATAGACCTTCGCTCCTTCACCGCCTTCAAGGATATTCCAACTACGATACCCTTGAAAGCTAACGGCGAATATTACGATCTCGACACGGCGCAATTCGGCTTCAAGCCGGGTGGACCTGACACGATCAATATGCTGCGCGTCTATTATCGCTGGCGTGTAGTCGCAGATATCATCCGACCATATCTTACCAAAATACGCCCAGCCGACGGGTCAATGCCGTCGCATTTCCTCATTGTCGCGACCGACGCTTTCATGAATGAGAAGTACACCACGAGCGGGGGCTCATGATGGCAGGGCTTGTTTCCACCATCACGAACGGCCGACTTCGTTTTATCGCGCTCGTTGCACGCTTCGCAAGGGATCGCCGTGGCGTGGGTGCGGTAGAATTTGCAATCGTCTTCCCGATATTGCTTGCGCTTTATCTGACGTCCTTCGAACTCACAATCGGCTATAATACCTACAAGCGGGCAAGCAGCGCCTCCGCAACGATCAACGACCTGATCTCCAAAACAAATTCCGTCGACAAGGCTTATCTGACAAGCATGCAGGACGTAACGGCTGCCGTCTTTGCGCCTTACAGCACCAAGGGTCTGCAGCTGAAGATCAGCGGCATCAAGATCGACAAGCAGAAACAGGCGACTATCGCCTGGTCCTGGAACGAGAAAAACGCGAGGCCCTATGTGGTGGGATCGCCAGTCTCCGTTCCCACACGTTTGCTTGTAGCGGACAGTTTCCTCATCCACGTCGAGCTTTCCGTGCCGCATGAGTTGTTGATGTTCATGCCAGATATTTCTTCGTCCGGCGTAAGATCGATCACGATCGCACGCGATTATTTCTTCAAGCAGCGCGACGCTGAGATAACCTGCTCCAATTGCTGATGCGCCTCAGCGCGTTGCTCTAATAAACATCGCGCAGATACCGTTTTTCGCGCTTCAGCCCGTTTACATAGTCGCTTGCCGCTTCCGCAGAGATGCCCGCCTCGTCAATAACGATCCGGTGCAGGGCATCGTCAACATCCTTCGCCATTCGGGTCGCGTCGCCGCAAACATAGAAATGGCCGCCCTCTTCGAGCCATTGATAGAGTGCCTTGCCGTTTTGGCGCATACGGGTCTGAACATAGATCTTTTCGGCCTGATCCCTCGAGAATGCGAGATCGAGACGAGTCAGCACGCCATCGCGACTCATCTTTCCAAGTTCGTCTTCGTAGATGAAATCCGACTGCCGGTGTTGATCGCCGAAAAACAGCCAGTTCCGGCCCTTTGCGCCCCGCGCCTGCCGTTCCTGCAAAAATGCCCGGAATGGCGCAATGCCCGTGCCGGGTCCCACCATGATAACAGGCGCGTCATTGTCCTGAGGCACGCGAAACGCCTTGTTCGGAGAGACGAAAATCCCGGCACTCTGCCCCGCTTCTACCCGGTCCGCGAGATAAGTGGAGCACACGCCGCCACGCTCGCGACCTTCGGCGCGATAACGCACGCTGGCGACTGTCAGATGCACGCTGTTGTGCGCGGCCAGAGGGCTGGAAGAGATCGAATAGGCGCGGTGCTGTAACGGCTTCAGGAACGTCACGAATTCAGCAAGGTCGAATACGGGTTTTTCACCGAGACTAAGCAGGTCGAGAATATCCTTGCTCCAGAGAAAGGCGGTAAGCTGTTCCCTGTCTCCATTCGCAAGGATGTGGCTGAGTTCATCGTGACCTGCGCGCTTGCCGATCTCCGCGACCAACTCACGCGACGGTGTCGATATCTCGAACATATTGAGAAGCGCATCGCCGACCGGACGGTCGAGTCCGGCGACTTCACCATCCGCGCTCACTCCGAAGCGTGCGAGCAGCGCGCCCACCAGTTTCGGGTCGTTTAGGGGAACGACGCCCAGAGCATCCCCCGCCTCATAATCGAGACCACTTTCGCCGAGATCAAATTCGTAGTGGCGAATTTCCTTGGACGAAGCAGGCCCGGAAAGAAGGCGATTGACGCTCACCTGCGCGGCATAGGGGTTCTTGCGGCTCCAGCCCTGTTTTGCCCGCGCGGGCGCCTCGGCGATCGCCGGCACAACCGCCGCCTTATTGCCACCATCGATGGCGAGGGCGAGTGGCAGGGTCTCGCCGATCCAGTTGGCGGCGACATCTTCGAAATCGATATCGCAATCGATACGCGTCTTCATCCGTTTGCCGCCAAGCTGCTCGAAGCGGGTATCGATGAGCTTGCCCGCCTGGCAGAAGCCATCGTAACCGGTGTCGCCAAGCGCAAGCACGGCAAAGTTCATCTCATCCAGCCGGGGTGCGGCCTCGTTGGAAAGTGCCTCCCAGAAAAGCTGGGCATTGTCAGGCATTTCACCTTCGCCGTAGGTGGAGGTGACGACAATGACGCGCTTCATGACGCCCAGACTATCCATGGAAACATCGTCCAAGGCCGTCACCACAGGCTGCATGCCCTGGGCACGGGCGGCGTCGGCTATATCCATCGCCAGCGCCTCGGCATTGCCGGTCTGGGTGCCGAAGAGAATGTTCAGCACGCTGGCCGCCGCCTTGGGAGCGGCAGCGGCAACCGATGTGTCCATACCCATTGCTGCGCGGGAATGAAGCCCGGCCAGGAAGCCGGATAGCCAGGCGCGCTGGTCGCCATTAAAAGGGGCATCTTGAGGAATGTAAGGTATCTTCATCATGCTGCCCTGTTCTGGCTGGATGCGGTGGCAAGGTCGGGAATGGCACGCGCCGCGAAAAGCTCCTCAAAGCCCGGCAGACGACCGATCTTCTCGATGTTTTTGCGGTCCTGCTGAATGATCCAGCCATAGGTGCCGGGACTATCCACCGACCAGATGTTACGGCGCGCAAGCGCCTGCTTGTAATCGTCGAGCCGCTTGGCGGCGATCATCACCGCAAGCTGCTCGTCATCATGATCGGAAAGCGCCTCGCGCGCATATTTCAGCAGCCGCTGCATCAGCGCATAGTCCTCCGTGAGGACGAGATTGCGCACGGCTTTTTCGATGGCGGGATCGGAAGGACCGGATGCCATCGGCAACCGTTGGAGAGCAATAGCCTGCGCCATACTCAAAACCGTGTAGTTGTTGATGAGCGCATACATGTCTTCCGTATCCGTCTCACCATAACCAGGGACGGTTCCGTTCAACACGGCCTTGCGGTCGCGATAGGCCAGCTTGAACTTCCGCACCTGATGGGCGGCAAGCGCGGATGCCAGTTCCTCCAGCAGCTCCTTGCGGGGCTTGGCTTTCAGAATTTCGTCGCTGTCCTGATAAAGCAGCAGGGCGCGCGGCATGCCGTAGACGAAATTGTGCTGTTCGCTTTCCCAGTTTTCCAGAATCCATGCGGCCTTGGCCGACCCTGTTTCGTCGACATGCCAAGTCAAAAGCTGGTGAACGGCCTGATTGTGGATAGATGCCTGTTCGTCCTCGCCGGTGATGGAGCCGAGCAGGATGGAATCATGGCTCACCTTCTTCGGCAGATCGCCGTAAGGGTCATATTGATAGACGAAGCCGCCGCTCATGCCGTTGCCGAAACCCTTGCCGAAACTGCCGAGGTTAAGCACAGCGCCATTGGTCATATATTCGCAGGCGAAGTCGCCCACACCTTCGACAACGGCTGTCGCACCCGAATTGCGCACCGCAAAACGGTCGCCCGCCTGCCCTTCCACGAAAGTGCGACCGCCGGTGGCGCCGAACAATGCAAAATTGCCGACCAGCACATTGCCATCAGCATCTTGCGAACCGCCACCGGGGGAGCGCACTACAATGGTGCCGCCGCAGGCGCTTTTGCCGACGCCATCATTGCAGGTACCGGTATGGACCATGACCATGCCGTCATTGCAGAAAGCGCCGAAGGACTGCCCGGCTGAACCTGATGTGTCGATGCGCACCGAACCCGCCTCCAGAAAACGGCGGCCACGGCTATCCCGCTTCACAGCCGGAAGCGCATCCGCCTCTTCGTCGGAAAGTTCGTGGTTCAGCATGCGCTCGATATCGACGGCGAGCTGGCCGCCAACGCTCTTGTTGCAATTGTTGAGGAAACGATTGCCGCCAAGCTCGATGTTTTCCCGTCTGCTGTCGATCAGAGCCGAGCGCACCAGTTCAATGAAGGCATCGTCCAGCGCGAAGTCCTTTTCCATATAGACAGGGCTGTCGATCTTCACTTCCTCCACCACCGAAAGCATCGCCCGCAGGTCAAGCTGGCCGACGCTCGCCGGGTGA
Organism: Agrobacterium sp. CG160-95; assembly: GCF_053521725.1. Lineage (NCBI taxonomy): Bacteria > Pseudomonadati > Pseudomonadota > Alphaproteobacteria > Hyphomicrobiales > Rhizobiaceae > Agrobacterium > Agrobacterium sp. CG160-95. The sequence continues at coordinate 1,262,611 of NZ_JBNWDU010000001.1, forward strand.
TCGAGGAGGTGAAGAAGATCGGAGCGGCCCCGAGCTTCGCGCAGCGAGCGCAGCCCGAGTGCGGCCAAGATCTCGCGGGTTTCATGGGCGATGTTCATGAGATATTGCGCCAGCGCGCGTGGATCGCCGTTGAAGGCTTCCTGATTGGTGGTGAGGCCGGCGGGGCACTTGATGTTGCAGTTCTTCGCCATGACGCATTTCAGCATCATCAGCGCCGTGGTGCCGAACTCGAAGCTGTCGCCGCCGAGAAGAGCCGATTTCACCACGTCGCTCGCCGTCTGGTGCGCGCCGGAGCAGCGCAGCAGCACCTTGGCACGAAGGCCTGTGGCACAAAGTGCCTGATGCACCTCGGCGATGCCGATTTCCGCCGCGCGGCCGGTATATTTGAGGCTGGTGACAGCGGCCGCACCCGTGCCACCGGTATTGCCGGCAACATTGATGACATCCGCACCCGCTTTCGCAACACCGACTGCAATCGTGCCGATGCCTTCCGACGAAACGAGCTTGACGATGACGCGCACGCGCGCCGCCTTGGCGTCGTGGATAAGCTGGGCCAGATCCTCGATCGAATAGGTATCATGGTGCGGCGGCGGCGAAACCAGCTCGACGCCTGGGGTGCCGCCACGGGCCGCGGCTATTTCCACCGTTACCTTGGGGGACGGCAATTGCCCGCCCTCGCCGGGCTTTGCACCCTGGCCGATCTTGATCTCTATTTCCTCCAGCATCGGGTCGGCAAGATAACCCGCCCAGACACCAAAACGGCCAGACGCGAACTGCTTGATGCGCGAGGCGCGGATGGTGCCGTAACGGGAAATATGCTCGCCGCCTTCCCCCGAATTCGACATGCCGCCAACCATATTGGTGCCATGCGCCACCGCCTCATGGGCGGCTGCGACCAGCGCGCCATGGCTCATCGCACCCGAAGCGAGGGTCTTGGTGATCTCGCTCGCCTTTTGCACAGCGTCGAGCGCAATGCTGTCAGGTGCGGTGTGGATCAGCGACAGATAGGTGAAAGCTTCACCCTTCGCCTGAACCAGAAGCGCGCCGCCCTCCAGCCAATGGCCGGCAATATCCTCACCGAAACGATCAAGCAGCGACTGTCCGAGTGCGGCAAGCCGGGCAAGCTCATGACCGTGCGGCCCGGTCAATTCCAGCCGGAACGCGCCTTCGCCCGCACTTTCGCAGAGCAATCCGCGCACCATGAAGCTGTTGTTGCCACGTCTGGAAAAGCGCCCCATCTCGCGGCGGAATTCTTCGGCCGAACCGGCAAAGGTCACATCAGCCGGCAATTCCAGAACATCACGCAGGGCTGCCGGGCGGCGGGCCCTTTCTTCGGCCATCATGCGTGCGAAGGCGCGGTAACCCGGCGTTACCTCGAAAGCGTCGATTGCTTCGGGCGTCAACCGGTCGAAGCTGTTGTGATAATAGGCCGCATCGTTGAGGCCGAAAGCATCCTCCAGCCGGTTGAGCGGCAGGAGACGCAGCGCCTCTTCGTTGTCGGTTCCCTTGTCGAAACCGATCTTTTCTTCCGTCATATCGACGAAACCGCGAACCGCCGTCGTGCCATAGGAATGGCCCGCACCTTCGGCGCGCTCCTTGAAGAGACCGAGCAGCGGAATGTCGTTTTCACCCTTTACCGACAGCGCCTTTCGATGCCAGTCCGACACCGCCTGCGCGATGACAGCGAAGGTAACGCCACCGACCGGCGTCTTAACATTGGGGAAATAACGCTTCAGCACAGGATCGTTGGTGTCGAGGAAGTTCGGTTCGAAGAACTCGCCGCCAATATAGCTTTCCGCCGTGCACAGCCCGACCTTGCCCATGGTCTTCATCAGCGACTTTTCAGCCGCCTTGGCAAAACGCTTGAAGGCCTTGTCAGCATCGGCACCAAATTTCTCCTCGGCACGGAACTGCACGCCGAGTGGGTAGACAGCCGAAGCCCCGAAACCAAGGCCCGCTGCGATGTGATGCGAGGAGGAAAATTGCCCACTTTCAACGATCAGGGACACGCGTAGCCGCAGACCCTCCTCGATCAGCCGCTGGTTGATGGCGGAGACGACCATGATCATAGGCAACGCCGCACGACCTGCCGAAACGTGCCGGTCAGTGACGACGGCAATACCGCCCTCCCCGGCCGCGAAAGCCACAACCTCACCGCAGAGGCCATCTATCGCCTGACCCAAGGCCGCTTCGTTGGCACTCGCAGCATCAAAGATCGGCGTATAAAGCATCTCGAAACGACGAACTGGCGTCTCCGACTGCTCGCGAATGCGCAGCATGTCGAGATGGGTCAGGATCGGGGAGTGCACGACAATCTGGCGGGCCGCTTTCGCACCGCTATTCGGCTTTGCGCCGAGCGCCACGCGCAGCGTCATGCCATCGGCCTCACGAATGCTGTCGAGCGGGGGGTTGGTGACCTGCGCAAAGCGTTGCGAGAAATATTTGGCAACCCCGCCTTCCTGATCGGAGAGCGCGTTGATGGCATTGCCATAACCCATGGCCGAGATTTTTTCAGCACCCGACGCCAGCATCGGATCCATCAGGAACTTGAAGCTTTCCTGATTGTGCGAATAGGCGACATAACGCTGATGCCGTTCCAGATCGCCATTGTATCGAAGCGGCGATCCCTGCTTTTCGGCGGGCACCTCCGGCAAATCCGCAAGCATGACGCGCGCTTCAGACAATAGCGACGGGTAGTCCCGCCGCGCCGCCAGAAGCTCCAGCGCCTCGACGGTGGAAAAGGCGCGCCGTTCGGCGTGGTCGTAATAAAGCATGCCGCCGGCCTCGATGCGGCCGCGACGAATGACGCTTTCGGCCGGAAAGGCGATCTGCCCCGCCTCCGACATGACGCAGAGATAATCGTCTGTCTCGACGGTCCGCAGCGGGCGCAGGCCGAGGCGATCAAGCCGTGCGCCGATGACGGTGCCGTCGCCGAAAATCAGCGCAGCCGGGCCGTCATTCTTCTCCTCGTAGAGCGAGAAATATTCCAGCATCGCCTTGACGCCGGGCGAGAGCGTGTCGTCGTTTTCCCAGGCGGGCGGCATCATCGAGACGACGGCGGTGACGAGGTCGAGACCGTCTTCCATCACCCGCGCCTGCAATGTCTGGTCCAGACGGCAGCTATCAGACTGGCCCTTCGGCCGGATGATGCTGGCATTTTTCGCCAGCGCCACGGCCGCTTCCGACAGCCGGTTCTTCTTGTCGGTGTTGAGTTCGCCATTATGCGCCATCAGCCTGAAGGGCTGCGCCATGGAGGGGTGCGGATCTGTATTGGTGGAAAACCGCGTGTGGAAATACATCGTATGCACTTCATGGCGCGGATCGGTCAGGTCGCAGAAATAGGGCATGACCTCATGCGAGTTCAAACGCCCTTTCAGAACCTGCGTGCGCGCGCTGAGCGACAGCGGATAAAAACCGGCAAGTTCCGGCGCGGTATAGGCAAGCGCCTCGATAGCGAGCAGCGCCTTGTGAATACGCCAGTCGAACTCGGCAAGGGTTGCGCATTCCGCTGGGGCCGAAAAGACCCATTGCCGGATCGGCAATTGATAGGAAATGGCGGCCGCGCGGATGGCCGCGTCATTCACCGGTACATTGCGGACGAGCAGGATCGAGAAGCCCTGTTCCTCCAGAGCACTGCCGATGATGCCGATCGCCTGATCATGAAAAGCCGGGTTCTGCGGCAGGAAAAAATTGCCGACGCCGAACCGGCCGGCTTGCAAGGAATTGTTGCCCGTCAGCTTCCGGAAAAATGAGAGTGAAAGATCGAGCGACACGCCAGCACCATCACCCACGCCCTCCGCCGACATGCCGCCGCGATGCGGCACGGCACAGAGCGCCTCGTGACCGCGCTTCAGCACATCATGCGTCTGCACACCGTCCTTGCGGGTGATGAAACCGACGCCACAGCTGCTTTTCTCAAAAGCCGCATCGTAAAGGCCGAATTTTTGCTCCGTCACGCTCAAGGTTCTCTCCTCTCGTTGCGCATTCCGCGCGGCATCGCCCTTTTCCCGAAACCCGGCGCGGCAGCCGGCACTCTGCGGGCGGAGCCGCAGGCGACCTGGCTGCTCCTCTTCTTTTCTGCTTATCGGCGTTTAATGGCGCGAACGGTCGTTTTGCGGCCGCCAAACGGCGTGGCGGCATTGGCCGCTTTCTCGCAAATAATGATCGTCATCGTTCGCATTGCGTTCCCTGATGGCCGGCATTTCCGGCAGTGAGACACATTGAATTACGTCAGTATTGCTTACATAATATTTCATGACGGACCGAGTCAAGATTAAAATCGGCCACACGCAATAAAAAAACAAAAACGCCGCGAAATCCGACAGGATTCCGCGGCGCGATGGCTGCAGAGATGTTTATATTGCCCTGTTCACTCCGAGGGCATGTCCAGCGTTCGGCTGAACCACAGTGCGACCAGTGTACAGACTGCACCCGACATCAGGTAAATGCCGACCGCAAACAGTCCGAATTTGGACGAAAATCCGAGCGCCACGAGCGGTGCAAAACCAGCGCCGATCAGCCAGGAAATATCCGAGGTGAGCGAAGCGCCGGTATAACGGTATTCGCGGCTGAAGCGGGAGGCGAGCGCACCGCCCGCCTGGCCGAAGGACAGGCCAAGCAATGCAAAGCCGACCAAGACAAAAAGATAACGCCCTATATCGCCCGAACTCAGCAGGAGCGGCGCCACGAGGCTGAAAAGACCGATCAGCACTGCGGCGAAAGCCAGCAGCTTCCGCCGGCCGATTTTGTCGGCGAGAATACCAGACACGACGATCATGCCGCCGGCGATGATGGCGCTGACGAATTGCACGAACAGAAAGTCCGAAACCCGCTGGGTGGTATTGAGGGAAACCCAGCTCAGCGGGAAGACCGTGACGAGATGGAAGAGCGCGAAGCTTGCCAGCGGCACGAAAGCGCCCGTCAGCACGACCGGAAACTGCGAGCGCAGCATCTTGAACACGGGGCGCGGCTCCAGCTCATGCTGTGCCAGCATGGACTGGAATTCCGGCGTGACAATCATGCGCAGGCGGGCAAAGAGCGCGAGAACATTGAGCGCGAGTGCAACGAAGAACGGGAAACGCCAGCCCCAGGCCAGGAATTCCGCGCTGGAGAGCTGCGTCACGAACACGATGAAGAATGCGCTGGCAAGACCAAAGCCCATCGCCGCACCAATTTGCGGCATCATGGCGTACCAGCCGCGCTGCTTCGGCGGTGCATTCATGGCGAGGAGCGAGACAAGACCATCCCAGGCGCCGCCGAGACCAAGTCCCTGACCGATACGGAATACCGCCAGAAGACAGGGGGCAAGCATGCCGGCTTCCGCATAGGACGGAAGAAAGCTGATCGCCATGGTGGAACCGCAAAGCGTGAACAGGGCCGCCATCAGCTTGACGGCACGGCCGAACTTTCGGTCGATCTGGAGGAAGATCAATGAACCGATCGGCCTTGCGATGAAGGCCAGCGAGAAGACCGCAAAGGAATAAAGCGTCGCCGTCAGCGGATCGACGAAGGAAAAGAAGACATGCGGAAAAACGAGCGCGGAGGCGATGGCGTAGATGAAAAAGTCGAAAAACTCCGTCATTCTCGCAAGAATGACAGCAATTGTAATGCGATCCGGATCGACCTTGACCGGATCGGTCCCATGTCCCTTCGCTTCCGGCGCCTGCCCAAAAGATGGAGCAGCATCAGTATAACTCATAATATCCCTCCTGCGTCATGGACGAACCATTTCCTGTAACGCGCCGGCTCCTCTTCCTTTGCGTTACGATGCGGCGGATTGTCACACGCACCCTACGTAACGTCAATTGAAGTTTGATAAGAAAGGCTTGCCCCGCAAGCTCCCTATGCGATAATGCAGCCGCTCCGCCTTCAAACGCGGCTCCGCTAAGCCTATGGTGCATCGCGAAGGTTTCGCTGCACCGCGACAATATACCTCATTTCAAAAATGATGTTCGGCAATTAATCGCGGCATAATCCAAACTGTACGAGTTCAAAGAACGTGCGCATGATCAAGAAAATCACATCTGCCCTTCTGGCAATCCCCGCACTGCTGCTGCTTAGCGGCTGTAACCTCGTGGTGATGAACCCTTCGGGCGACGTCGCCATCCAGCAGCGCGACCTCATCATCACGTCCACGGTTCTGATGCTGCTCATCATCGTCCCGGTTATCGCCCTGACGCTGTTCTTCGCATGGAAGTATCGCGAATCGGCGAAGGCCGAGGATTACGATCCCGAATGGCATCACTCGACGCGCCTTGAAATGGTGATCTGGTCCGCCCCGGTCGCCATCATCCTGATGCTAGGCACGGTGACCTGGATTTCCACCCACCGTCTCGACCCCTACCGCCCGCTGGAGCGTATCGACGAAAACCGTCAGGTTACCGCCGAGACCAAGCCGCTTACGGTGGAAGTGGTGGCCATGGACTGGAAGTGGCTGTTCTTCTACCCCGAGCTCGGCATTGGCAGCGTCAATGAATTTGCAGCTCCGGTCGATGTTCCGATCAACTTCAAGATCACCGGCACGACCGCGATGAATTCGTTCTTCGTTCCGGCACTCGCCGGCCAGATCTACGCCATGGGTGGCATGCAGACCAAGCTGCACGCGGTCATCAACAAGGAAGGCGTTTATGACGGCTTCTCGGCCAACTTCTCCGGCCCCGGCTTCTCGCATATGCGCTTCAAGTTCCATGGTCTCAGCCAGCAAGGCTTCGATCAGTGGGTTGCGAAGATCAAGGATGGCGGCAAAGGCTTCGGTCGCCAGGAATATCTCGACTTTGCCAAGCCTTCGGAACGTGAGCCGGTGCAATATTTCGCCTCCGTCGATCCGCAGCTTTACGATGCCATCCTCAACCGCTGTGTCGAGCCCAACAAGCTCTGCATGCGTGACATGATGCATATCGACGCCAAGGGCGGCGGCGGCAAGGAAGGCATCGATATCGCCAAGGCGCTGAACTCCGTCGTCTGTACACCGCTTTCACCTTACGGTGTCGCCAGCGGACCCCAATCCACTCCGGCTGCGATCGAAGGACAGACTTTCGAACCCGCGGCGCTGCCGGAAACGAAACAAGTCGCTGGCTGACGGATAAGTCCCGGCATTATGCGGCGCGGCCAATGGCTGCGCCGATCTTATGTCTTAGAATCGCAAGAGGCTAAAAATGATCGTCAATTCCGATCAAACGTCATTCCTGTTCGGGAAGCTGACATGGGAGTCCATCCCGCTTCACGAGCCCATTCTCGTCGCGACCTTCGCGGCAGTGGCTCTGGGCGGCATCGCCGTCGTCGGCGCCCTCACCTATTTCCGGCTGTGGGGTTATCTCTGGAATGAATGGTTCACGAGCATCGATCACAAGAAGATCGGTATCATGTACATCATTCTGGCACTCGTCATGCTGCTGCGCGGTTTCGCAGATGCCATCATGATGCGCGTCCAGCAGGCGATCGCCTCTGGTGGATCGGAAGGCTATCTTCCGCCGCACCATTACGACCAGATTTTCACGGCCCATGGCGTCATCATGATCTTCTTCATGGCCATGCCGATGATCACCGGTCTCATGAACTTCGTCGTGCCGCTGCAAATCGGCGCCCGCGACGTTTCGTTCCCCTTCCTCAACAACTTCTCGTTCTGGATGACCACGGCCGGTGCCGTCATCACCATGATCTCGCTGTTCATCGGTGAATATGCGCAGACTGGCTGGCTTGCCTATCCGCCGCTGTCCGGCATTGATGGAAGTCCGGGCGTGGGTGTGGATTATTACATCTGGGGTCTGCAGATCGCCGGTGTGGGCACGACGCTCTCGGGTATCAACCTGATCGTCACGATCATCAAGATGCGCGCACCTGGCATGACCATGATGCGCCTGCCGATCTTCGTCTGGACGTCGCTGTGTTCGAACATCCTGATCGTGGCATCCTTCCCGATCCTGACCGGCACGCTCGCCCTTCTGACCCTTGACCGTTATGTTGGTACGAATTTCTTCACCAACGATCTCGGCGGCAACCCGATGATGTATGTCAACCTCATCTGGATCTGGGGCCATCCCGAAGTTTACATCCTGGTGCTGCCGGCCTTCGGCGTCTTCTCGGAAATCGTCTCGACCTTCTCCAACAAGCGTCTTTTCGGTTATGCCTCGATGGTCTATGCGACGGGTGTCATCACCATCCTCGCCTATATCGTGTGGCTGCACCACTTCTTCACCATGGGTTCCGGTGCAAGCGTCAACGCTTTCTTCGGCATCACCACGATGATCATATCGATCCCGACCGGTGCGAAGATCTTCAACTGGCTCTTCACCATGTACAAGGGCCGCATCAAGTTCGACGTTCCGATGCTGTGGACGATCGGTTTCATGATCACTTTCGTCATCGGCGGCATGACCGGCGTTCTTCTCGCTGTTCCGCCGGCGGACTTCGTGCTCCACAACTCGCTGTTCCTCATCGCCCACTTCCACAACACCATCATCGGTGGCGTGGTGTTCGGTGTGCTTGCGGGTATCGTTTACTGGTTCCCGAAGGCCTTCGGCTACCGCCTCGATCCGTTCTGGGGCAAGCTGTCCTTCTGGTTCTGGTTCATCGGCTTCTACTTCGCCTTCATGCCGCTCTACATTCTCGGCCTGATGGGTGTGACCCGCCGTATCAGCCAGTTCGAAGACAATTCGCTCCAGATCTGGTTCCTGATCGCAGCCTTCGGCGCCTTCCTGATCGCGCTCGGCATCGCTTCCTTCGTCATCCAGCTCATCGTCAGCTTCTTGAAGCGCGATCAGCTCCGTGACGTGACCGGCGATCCCTATCATGGGCGTACGCTGGAGTGGTCGACCTCGTCGCCTCCGCCTGCCTACAACTTCGCTTTCACGCCGGTTGTGCATGACGTCGACGCCTGGGCGGATATGAAGAAGCGCGGTTACGACCGTCCCAAGGAAGGCTTCATCCCGATCCATATGCCGAAGAACACCGGTGCGGGCGTAATCATCAGTGCCATCAGCGTCGTTCTTGGCTTTGCCTTGGTGTGGCACATCTGGTGGCTGGCGGCTCTGTCCATGCTCGCCATCATCGCGGTCTCGATCGCCCATACCTTCAACTACAACCGCGAATACTACATTCCTGCCTCCGATGTTTCGACAGTCGAGGCGGAACGTACGAAGCTGCTTGCGGAACAGGCGTAACGAATATGGCTCATACACCTGCACAAAGCGCCGCGGGCGCGGAAACACCGGTCTTCTACCTCAAGGAAGACCACCATCCGGAGAACGGCACCTCGCTGGGCTTCTGGCTCTATCTGATGAGCGACTGCCTCATCTTCGCAACGCTGTTTGCCACCTATGCCGTTGTCGGCCGCAACTACGCGGCCGGCCCTTCGGGCGCAGATCTGTTCGATCTGAAGCTTGTGGCGATCAACACCGCCTTCCTGCTTTTCTCTTCCATCACCTATGGCTTCGCCATGCTGGAAATGGAGAAGCAGAAGGTGAAGACGACGCTGATCTGGCTCGGCATCACCGGTCTCTTCGGTCTCGCCTTCCTCGCCGTGGAACTTTACGAGTTCCATCACCTGATCGAAGAAGGTGCAGGTCCACAGCGTTCAGCGTTCCTTTCCGCCTTCTTCGCGCTGGTTGGTACGCACGGTCTGCACGTCACCTTCGGCGTGATCTGGCTCGTCACACTGATGTTCCAGGTCGCAAAACATGGTCTGATCGCCGCAAACAAGCGTCGCCTGATGTGCCTGTCGATGTTCTGGCACTTCCTTGACGTCATCTGGATCGGCGTCTTCTCCTTCGTTTATCTCATGGGAGTTCTTTGATGAGTTCCGAAGCACACGCACACCACGACGCGCATGGCGACGACCATCATCACCATGATGGCGCCAGCCACGGTACGTTCAAAAGCTACATGATCGGCTTCGTCCTGTCGGTCATCCTGACGGCGATCCCGTTCTGGCTGGTCATGGGCGACGTTCTTGAAAACAAGACGCTGCTGGTCATCGCGATCATGGGTCTCGGCGTCATCCAGATCTTCGTGCACATGATCTACTTCCTGCACATGGACACCAAGTCCGAAGGCGGCTGGACCTTCATGGCGCTGATCTTCACCGTCGTGGTGCTGCTGATCACGCTCTCCGGCTCACTCTGGGTCATGTACAACATGAACAAGAACATGATGCCGCTGCACATCGAGGATGTGAAAAACCTGCCCTGAGCAGCCATAGATCAACGGCCTGCCGGATTTCCGGGGGGCCGCTTTCTGCGCCAGCACACGACCCCGCAGCGCATAACCCCATGAATCGTCGGCGCGATTTATGGGGTTATTTGCTGGAAGACCCGGATGCCGACGGCCGACAGTGTTGCCGCAGCAAACCGCATGGCCTTGCAAGGACTGTGAAACCATGACCGATCCGTCGACAACCGCCCCGCACACGCGACGCATCCGCCCCGCAGCAATCGTCGTCCTGCTTCTGACTATTGTACTGACAGGCTTCCTGCTGGCGCTTGGAACATGGCAGGTTCAACGCCTCTTGTGGAAGCTCGATCTCATCGAACGCGTCGAAGCTCGCGCCCATGCCGCACCTGTGGATGCACCGGCAGCCCGCGAATGGCCGGCCCTTGCCGATCCCGCAGAGTATGAATATCGCCGCGTGAAACTGTCCGGCACCTTCCTCAACGACAAGGAGGTCCAGGTCTATACGGTCAGCGATCTCGGCCCCGGCTACTGGGTGATGACGCCGCTGAGACGCGATGACGGATCGAATATCATCGTCAATCGTGGCTTCGTGCCTTCCGACAAACGCGATCCATCCTCGCGCCGCGAAGGGGAACCAACCGGGCAGGTCGAGATCGTCGGGCTGATGCGCGCGCCAGAAACCGGCGGGCTTTTCCTTCGAACCAACGATCCGGCAAATCGGCGCTGGTACTCCCGCAATATCCCGCAGATATCGCAGGCATCCGGCCTTTCCGGCGTGGCGCCCTTTTATGTCGATGCCGATGCGACGCCCAATCCGGGTGGCCTACCGGTCGGCGGCAAGACCATGCTCACCTTCCCCAACAACCACCTGTCCTACGCCATCACATGGTACATTCTGGCGGCCATGGTAATTGCCGCTGGATGGTATGTGCTGCGCAATCTCAACGCGCCGAAATCGAAACGGGAAGAGGATTGAACAGCCGGTTTTACCGGATGGTTCATAAAATCACTTCCTTCTTCACGTTTTGCTGATCTATAACGAGAGTTCGGCCTGACATTGCCCGTCGGCGCATTTTCGTTTCGGTGAGTTATGGCAAGAGCATTTCTTCTCGTTCTGGATTCCTTCGGTGTCGGCGGTGCGCCTGACGCGGAGCATTATGGCGACCTCGGCGCCAATACGCTCGGTCATATCGCCGAATTCTGCGCGGCAGGTGCTGCCGACAGGCCGGGCCTTCGGGCGGGTCCGCTGAAGCTGCCCAACATGTCTTCGCTTGGTCTTCTGGAGATTGCACGACAATCAAGCGGCGACATTCCCGCCGGCATGGAACCGCCGGAGCGTATTTTCGGCCTGCATGGCTCTGCCAGCGAAATATCGAAGGGCAAGGATACGCCCTCAGGCCATTGGGAGATCGCGGGCACGCCCGTCACCTTCGACTGGGGCTACTTCCCGACAGAGGGCGACGCCTTTTCTCCCGAACTGGTGGAAGCCATCTGCACGCAAGCGGATATTCCAGGCATTCTCGGCAATTGCCACGCTTCCGGCACCGAGATCATCGCGAAGTTTGGCGAAGAGCATATCAGGAGCGGCAAGCCGATCTGCTACACCTCATCCGATTCCGTGTTCCAGATCGCAGCGCACGAGACCCATTTCGGATTGCAGCGGCTCGTCACGCTCTGCGAGACGGTGCGCAAGCTGCTCGATCCGCTGAATATCGGCCGTGTCATTGCCCGTCCCTTCATCGGCGAGACGGTCGCAACCTTCGAACGCACCGGCAACCGCCGCGACTTCTCCGTTCCGCCGCCCGAACCGACGTTGCTCGACCGCCTTGTGGAGGCTGGCAGGAAAGTGCACGCGATCGGCAAGATCGGCGATATCTATGCTCACAAGGGTGTGTCGCGCATCGTCAAGGCAAATGGCAACAGCGCCCTGATGGATGCAACGCTGCACGCTATTGACGAAGCCGAAAACGGCGATCTTGTCTTCACCAATTTCGTCGATTTCGACATGCTCTACGGCCATCGCCGCGATGTTGCCGGTTATGCGGCGGCGCTTGAAGCCTTCGATGCGCGCATTCCGGAAATCCATCGCAAAATGGCGCCGGGCGACATCGCCATTCTTACCGCTGACCATGGTTGCGATCCCACATGGCGGGGCACGGACCATACACGGGAAAGAGTGCCGATCATGGCATTCGGGCCTGGCATCCGCTCACGCGATGTCGGCATTCGTTCAAGCTACGCCGACATCGGCGAAAGCATCGCCCACCATCTAGGTATCGAGGCCGGTGCGCACGGCAGGAGCTTCATTTGACATCGCATTTGCTGAAAGCGGAAATTCACTGCCACCTGGAAGGTGCGGCACCCCCTGCCCTCGTCGCAAAACAGGCTGAGAAATACGGCATAGACACCAGTAGCTTTCTGCGCGACGGCCAGTACGTCTGGTCGGATTTTGCGCAATTCATCCAGTGCTACGATGCGGTGGCGCAGGTGTTCAAGACCGATGAGGACTATGCGGTTCTGACGCAAACCTATCTGACCGAACTTGCCGAGGCCAATACGATCTATAGCGAGCTCATCATCTCGCCCGATCATGGCGACCGCATCGGGCTCGGCGCTGACGCCTATCTCTCCGGTATCGCCGAGGGCATCCGGATCGCGAAAGAAAAGACCGGTATCGAAACCCGCATCATCGTGACCGGCGAGCGGCATTTCGGTCCTGAACGGGTCATTGCGGCGGCTGAATATGCAGCACGGACGAAACACCCGCTGGTGACCGGTTTCAACATGGCGGGCGAGGAGCGCATGGGCCGCGTCGCCGATTATGCACGCGCCTTCGACATTGCCCGCGATGCCGGCCTTGGGCTGACCATCCATGCGGGTGAGGTCTGCGGACCGGAAAGCGTCGTCGATGCGCTCGACCTCGTAAAGCCGTCGCGCATCGGCCATGGCGTGCGCGCCATCGAAGACGCCGCTCTCGTCGCCCGGCTGGTTGAGGCGGGAACAGTGCTTGAGGTCTGCCCCGGATCAAATATCGCGCTCAACGTTTATCCCGATTTCGGCAGCCATCCGCTGAGGGCGTTGCGCGATGCCGGGGTGCGCGTCTGCATCAGTTCCGACGATCCGCCATTCTTCTTTACCTCGCTTGCCCGGGAATATGCGCTGGCTGCGGATGCTTTCGGTTTCAGCGATGCCGAGATCAACTGCATGACCCGAACCGCACTGGAAAGCGCCTTTGTGGATGAAGTCACACGCGCCCGGCTGCTTGCGAAACTCGATAGCCACTAGGCATCGGTTGGCGGGGTAAAACCGCGAAGAAGGCTTGCGAAAAGCCTGCTTTCGGTGAATTACAGGGGCACAGGATAAAAAAGGAAGGCCAGTTTCATGGACGGCGTCACAGTCATCGAACATCCGCTGGTGCGGCACAAACTTACCATCATGCGCAAGAAGGAAACCTCGACAGCCGGCTTCCGCCGCCTGCTCAGGGAAATCTCGACGCTGCTCTGCTATGAAGTGACGCGCGACCTTGAAATGACGATGGAAACCATCGATACGCCGCTCGAAACCATCGAGGCTCCGGTGCTGGAGGGCAAGAAGCTGGTTTTCGCCTCCATCCTGCGTGCCGGCAACGGCCTTCTGGAAGGCATGCTCGAACTCGTGCCTTCGGCGCGTGTTGCGCATATCGGTGTGTATCGCGATCACGATACGCTGGAGGCGGTCGAATATTACTTCAAGGCTCCCGAAAGCCTCGATGCCCGCCTTATCATCGTCGTCGATCCAATGCTGGCGACCGGCAATTCCTCCATCGCTGCGGTTGAAAAGCTGAAAGAGCGGGGCGCGAAGAACATCCGCTTCCTGTGTCTGCTGGCTGCACCCGAAGGCATCAAGAATTTCCGTGAAGCGCATCCCGATGTGCCGATCTATACTGCCGCAATCGACAAGCAGCTGAATGAAAAGGGTTATATCGTTCCCGGCCTCGGCGATGCGGGCGACCGCATGTACGGCACGAAATAACACCGTTCATCATCGCTTAACCGTTTGAGCCATTCGCCGACCAACAAGCGGCGAATGGCTTTTTTCTTTTAAGATTTCAGCACGTTTTGCGTCTATTCTGCATAGGGATAACCCTGCCTTCTCAGGAGCGACGACTTGCTGGCGCGTACGATTTTTCTGCTTATCGGTCTTTCGGTCAGCGCCACGCAGATTCCGGCGCTGGTGGAAAAATTTCAGCCGCGCCCGGAAGCCACGGTGGAAAAAGCCGAAGTCAAATCGGAAGCCGTCAAACCGGAGCCCGTTTCGCTTGGTGGCGTCAATCTGAAAGCGGACGCACGCGGCCACTTCAACGCCGCCTTCCGTATCAACGGTAAATCTTTCGACGGGCTTGTCGATACCGGCGCCTCCATGGTTGCCATCAATGAGACGATCGCCCGGCGGCTCGGTTTCGGCGTCAACAGCCTCGATTTCAAATATCCGATCTCAACCGCCAACGGCCAGACCATGGCGGCCTATCTGAAGCTCGACCGGGTGGAAATCGGCACGATCCGCGTTCAGAATGTCGACGCCATGGTGCTGAAAGATAATGCGTTGAGCAACATGCTTGTTGGCATGAGCTTCCTGAAACAACTATCGTCATTCAAGGTATCGGGTGGCGAAATGAGGCTGGTCAGGTAATTCGCTCGAGGACCACAGTGCTGGTTTCCATCGCAGTGTCAGCAACCCCATAGCAGGCCGTAATCCTTTTGACGGCAAGTTCCGCTTCTTGCTTAGAGGCCGCATGGACGCAGGCGATTGGTTCGCCTTTTTCCACTTTTGTGCCAAGCGGCAGGATATCGGAGATCCCGACCGAGGGGTCGATCTTGTCTGACGGCATTCTTCTGCCGCCGCCAAGCTCGACAACGACCATGCCGAGATCGCGCGTCGCACAGGATGCCAGCCAGCCGCTGCGCTCAGCCGAAACCGGGAGAATGACCGGCGCCGATGGCAGGTAACGCGATGGATGATCGACAAAGTCCGCAGGCCCGCCAAGTGCTGCGACCATTTTCGCAAAGACTTCCATGGCACGCCCGGAGGAAAGGGCGGCCTCAGCCAGCGCCTCGCCTTCATCCAGAGTGGCCGCGCTGCCCGCTTGCACCAGCATTTCCGCAGCAAAGGCAAGAACCACCTTTTCGAGACGCGTTCCCGCCTTGCGGCCAGCCAGAAAGTCCAGGCAATTGACGATTTCGACCGCATTGCCTGCGGCATCGCCAAGCGGCTGGTTCATGTCGGTTATAAGAGCCGCCGTCGGCAGGCCTGCGCCATTTGCCACATCGACCAGCGCGACGGCGAGATTACGGGCATCCTCCACACTCTGCATGAAAGCGCCGTTGCCGACCTTCACATCCAGAACCAGCGTCTGAAGTCCGGCCGCAAGCTTCTTAGACAGAATGGAGGCGGTGATCAACGGGATGGAATCCACCGTCGCGGTCACGTCCCTGATAGCATAGAGGCGCTTGTCTGCGGGGGCGAGATCGCCCGTCTGGCCGATGATGGCACAGCCGACCGTCTTGACCGTCCGGCGGAACAGGGCTTCGTCCGGCATCACATCGTAACCGGGGATCGCTTCCAGCTTGTCTAGCGTGCCGCCGGTATGGCCAAGACCCCTGCCGGAAATCATCGGCACCGCAAGACCGCAGGCGGCAACGATCGGGGCGAGCATCAGGGAGACATTGTCGCCGACGCCGCCGGTCGAGTGCTTGTCCGCCACCGTCCTGCCAATATCGTTCCAGGACAGGACATCGCCGCTGTCGCGCATGGCGAGTGTCAGCGCCACCATCTCGTCGCGGTTCATACCCCGGAAAAACACCGCCATGGCAAAAGCAGCTGCCTGGCCTTCCGATATGCCGTCCTTGGACAGCGCCTCGATAAAAGCGGCAATCTCCTGCGGCGCAAGAGACAGGCCATCACGTTTGCGGCGGATGATTTCCTGCGGGATCAAGCTCAATACCCGCTGGCGGCCTTGGCCGGTTCGCCACCGGCCAGCACGTTCAGGACATCATCGAGAACGCCGGAAGCGCCGAAGCGGAACGTGGACGGCATGGCCCAGTCGGGCGCCATGATTGTTTCCGCCAGCCGCAGATAAAGCGTGGCGTCTTCCACCGTGCCGACACCGCCGGCAGGCTTGAAGCCCACCTTCTGCCTGCTGTCGCGGATCGCCTGCAACATGATATCGGCGGCTTCCAGCGTGGCGTTGATGGCGACCTTGCCTGTTGAGGTCTTGATGAAATCGGCCCCTTCGGCAATGGCGAGTTCGGAAGCACGACGAATGAGAGCCTTGTCCTTCAGCTCGCCGGTTTCGAGAATGACCTTGAGAAGAACGGGTGCGACGCAGACCTTGCGTACGGCAGCCACCATCTCGGAAACAGCCGTTTCATCGCCTGCTATGAACTTACGATAGGGGATGACCAGATCGATTTCGTCGGCACCGTCGCGGATAGCTGCCTCGGTCTCCGCCACCACGGTCGCAACATCCAGATCGCCCGAAGGAAAATTGACGACCGTGGCGATACGGATCGCATGGTCTTTTCCGAAAGCGGCACGCGCCTGCGCGACGAAACGCGGCCAGATGCAGATCGCGGCGGTATTGCCGTATTCGGTATGAGCCCTATGGCACAAAGCAGCAATCTGCTCGGGCGTGCAGTCTTCCTTGAGGTTGGTCAGGTCCAGCAAGGATAGTGTCAGGGCAGCCGCTTCGCGCGGACGCTGGAGTTCCATGGTCACGCTCCTCCTGCGATCATTTCTTTCAAGATGGCGGCAAGCCTCTTGCCGCCTACCGGAGCCATGTCCTTGGTTTCCTCATGGCTCAGTTCAGCGCCAGTCATGCCGGCACCGTAATTGGTAATAACCGATGCGGCGGCAACGCGCATCCCGAAAAAGCGGGCGAGGATGACTTCCGGCACGGTGGACATGCCGACGGCATCCGCACCCAGCAGCCGCGCCATGCGGATTTCCGCCGGCGTTTCGAAGCTCGGGCCGGAAAACCACATATAGACGCCGCCGAACAAGGGCACCGTCGCGCGGATCGCGGCATTACGCATGGCGAGCATCAGGTCCGGATCATAAGCCGTGGTCATGCCGACGAAGCGGTTGTCGCTCTCTTCGCCAATCAGCGGGTTCATGCCGGAATAATTGATATGATCGGTGATCTGCATGACCGAGCCGGGCGGTATGTCCTGCCTGACCGAGCCTGCAGAATTGGTGAGGATGAGCGACTGCACGCCAAGACCGGCGAGCGCCTCAATGACCGCGCGCATGGCGGCCGGATCGCCTTTTTCGTAATAGTGCACCCGGCCGGACAGCATCATCACCGGCTCGCCACCGAGATATCCGGCCACCAACTCGCCCGCATGGCCAGAAACGCCGCTTGCAGGGAAACCGGGAAGTTCGGCATAGGGCACGCGGATCGCATCGCTGACCTCGTCCACCAGCGACCCCAGGCCTGAGCCCAGCACGATGGCGATGCGCGGCATCAGGCCATTCAGACGCTCCACCAGAATATCGATCAGCGTATCCGGCATCAGGGCAGCTCGGTCTTGAAGCTGAAAGGCAAAAGTTCATCCATGGTCATGACCTTCTGAACACCGGTTTCGTCACAGAGATAGACCTTGGTGTCTGGCGAGGCGAATTCGGCGATCTTCTGCCGGCAGCCGCCGCAGGGCGGGCAAAGAGCAAGCTTTTCCGCGATGACGGCGATCTCGCTTATCTTCTTTGCTCCACCCATGATCATGGCGCTGATGGCCGAAGGCTCGGCGCACCAACCTTGAGGGAAGGAGAGGTTCTCGATATTGGCGCCCTTGTAGATTTTGCCGTCCTCAGCGCGGATTGCCGCACCGACAGGGAATTTCGAATAGGGCGCATGGGCAAAGGCCATGGCCTCCACCGCTGCCTCGAACAACTGATGGGACATTGGTTCACGGGACATGGATTTAACGCTCCTTCGCATAGGCAACGCCACCGGCCTTGGGGGGCTTGGCGACGCCGATGAAACCGGCAAGCAGGATGCAGGTCAGAATATAGGGCATTGCCTGGAAAATCTGCACCGGCACTTCACCGATACCCGGCACGGATTTGCCCTGCATGAAGTTGGCGAAAGCATCCAGGAAACCGAAGAGCAGGCATGCGAACATGACCGGCACCGGCTTCCATTTCGCGAAGATCAGCGCGGCGAGTGCGATATAGCCCTTACCGGCCGACATGTTGGCGATGAAGGCCGCCGATTGCGCAACGGCGAGATAGGCGCCCGAAAAACCGCAGAGGAAGCCGGCAACGATGACGGCGCGGTAACGCATCCATGTCACCGAAATGCCCGCCGTATCGACCGCGCCCGGATTTTCACCCACCGCGCGCAGGCGAAGGCCGAAACGGGTGCGGTAAAGCACCCACCAGGACAGCGGCACCGCCAGAAAGGCGAGATAGGTCAGGATATTGTTGCCGGAAATGACATTGGCGTAGAGCGGGCCGATGAAAGGCACTTCGCGCATCGCATCCGCACCAGGCAGGATGATCGGTGCGAAACGGCCTTCGCCCGGCAATTGCGGCGTGCGCCCGCCCTGCCCGAACCACGCCTGCCCCAGAACCACCGTCAGACCGGCGGCAATGAAGTTAAGCGCCACGCCCGACACGATCTGGTTGCCGCGATTTGTGATGACGGCAAAGCCGTGGATCAGCGAAAACAGGATGGAGACGGCAATGCCCGCAAGCAGGCCGGCCCAGGGATTTGCGGTGAGATAGGCGACACAAGCCGAAGCAAAGGCTGCCGCCAGCATCTTGCCTTCAAGGCCGATATCGAACACGCCCGCGCGTTCGGAAAACAGCCCGGCAAGCGCCGTGAACAGAAGCGGGATGGTGAGACGGACGGTCGAGCCGAGAATGCTGACCAGCATATCGAAGAAATCCATATCAGCTCACCCCTTTGCCAAGCGCTGGTAGATGCGGACGATCGCCGGCCGGTACATATATTCGAGCGCGCCGGCAAACAGGATAACCAGACCCTGGATGACGACGATCATCTCACGGGTAATATTCGGCATCTCGAAAGAGAGATCTGCACCACCCTGATAGAGAATGCCGAACAACAGCGCCGAAAACAGGATGCCGAGCGGGTGGCTTCGCCCCATCAGCGAGACGGCGATGCCGACGAAACCCGCACCGCCGACAAATTCCACCTGCAAGCGGGCGGACGCGCCCATGACCGGGTTCAGCGCCATCATACCTGCCAGACCGCCGGAAATGAGCATGGCGATGATGACGGTGCGCGCATAGGGAATGCCGGCATAGACGGCGGCCGAGGGGCTGACGCCGAGCGTGCGCATCTCATAACCGAGCTTAGTGCGCCAGATCAGCACCCAGACGAGAAAACACATGACCAGTGCAATGATGAAGGAGACGTTGAACGGCGCCGGCCCGAGCTTCAGGCCGAACAGCGCCATCAGCCAGTCGAGCTTCGGCAATTGCCCACCTGGCAGAAAGGTGCGCGTTTCCGGCGCCATCTTGCCCGGCACGATCAGCACGTTCACCAGCAGATAGACCATCAACGCCGCAGCGATGAAGTTGAACATGATGGTGGTTATGACGACGTGGCTACCGCGTTTTGCCTGCAGCCATGCCGGAATAAACGCCCAGGCCGCGCCGAAAACCGCAGCGCCGATGATGGCGAAGGGCATCGTCACATACCACGGCACATAACGGTCGAGCGCCAGCGCCACCAACGCCGCGCCCAATCCACCAATATAGGCCTGACCTTCAGAACCGATGTTGAACAGACCGGCATGGAAGGCGACCGCCACAGAGAGGCCGGTGAAGATGAAACTCGTCGTATAAAACAGCGTGAAGCCGATGGCATCGCCACGGCCTAGCGCCCCTTCGATGAGCAGGCGAAGCGCCGCGAGCGGATTTTCACCGATCGACCAGACGACGAGGCCGGAAATCAGAAATGCGGTAACTACATTTAAAAACGGCAGGAGGCCGTAGGTGATCCAGTTTGGCAGGGGTACGGAAGCGGTGCTCATTCATGCCTCATGCGGCGATGCCGGCCATCATCAGGCCCAGCGTCTGTTCTTCGGCTTCCGCCGTTTTTTCTCCAACGACACGCCCGGCGAACATGACCATGATCCGGTCCGAAAGGGAACGGATTTCATCGAGTTCGACCGAAACCAGCAAGATCGCCTTGCCGGCATCGCGCATTTCGATGATGCGGCGATGGATGAATTCGATGGCGCCGATATCCACACCGCGGGTCGGCTGGCCGATGATCAGCATCTTGGGGTCACGCTCGATTTCGCGGGCAACGACGATCTTCTGCTGGTTGCCGCCGGAAAAATTGGCGGTCTTCAGCTGCGGGTTCGGCGGGCGGATATCGTATTTCTCGATCTTTTCGACCGCATCCTTGCGGATGGCCTCGGGGTTGAGGAAAGGGCCTTTGCCGTATCGCTCGTCATGGTGATAGCCGAGGATGGAATTTTCATATTCCTCGAATTTCAGCACCAGCCCCATATGGTGCCGGTCTTCCGGAATATGTGCGAGACCGAGTTCGCGCAGAATGGACGGATCGGGTCGATCAACCTTCTGCCCGGCCACCCATATCTCTCCCGAGTAAGGCTTGCGGATGCCCGCGATCGCTTCGAGAAGTTCGGACTGGCCATTGCCGGCCACACCGGCGATGCCGACGATTTCGCCGGCGCGGACATCCAGCGAGACATCGTCCACCATGGTGACGCCGCGGCTGTCCTTGACGGTCAGATTACGGATGGAAAGGAGAACCTCGCCCGGCGTCGTCTCGCCTTTTTCCACCCGTAGCAGCACGCGACGGCCGACCATCAGTTCGGCCAGTTCCTCAACGCTGGTTTCGGAGGTTTTGCGGGTCGCCACCATTTCGCCGCGGCGCATGACGGAGACGGAATCCGTGATCGCCATGATCTCGCGCAGCTTGTGGGTGATGAGGATGACGGTTTTGCCCTGCTCACGCAGGACACCGAGGATCTTGAAAAGATGATCGGCTTCCGCAGGCGTGAGAACGCCGGTCGGCTCATCGAGGATCAGGATTTCGGCGCCACGATACATGGCTTTCAGGATTTCGACGCGCTGTTGCAGGCCGACCGGCAGTTCTTCGATCACAGCATCCGGATCGACTTCCAGCCCGTAGTCGTCTTCAAGGCGCTTCAACTCCTTGCGCGCAGCCGCCCTGCCCTTGGCAAGCGATGCGCCGCCTTCCGCGCCCAGCATGACGTTTTCCAGCACGGTGAAATTTTCCACCAGCATGAAATGCTGATGGACCATGCCGATGCCAGCACTGATCGCAGCCTGGCTGTCGCGGATCGATACCGGCGCGCCGTTTACCCGGATTTCACCGGCATCAGCCTGGTAAAAACCGTAGAGGATCGACATCAGGGTCGATTTTCCGGCACCGTTTTCCCCGATGATGCCGTGGATCGTACCCTTGGCAACGGTCAGGTTGATATTCTTATTGGCGTGAACGGCACCGAATTTTTTATCGATGCCCACGAGTTCGATTGCTGGGTCCATACTCAAACCGAAACCTCTCCGAAGGCTGGATATGAAAAGGGCGCAAGGTGAAAAATCACCATGCGCCCCAGACACATATCATATCATTTCGGGCAGGAATTGTCCGCCATGTAGTCATGAACCTTGATGGTGCCGGCAATGATGTCGGCCTTCGCCTTGTCCACGGCGGCGGTCATTTCCGGCGTGATCAGGGCCTTGTTGTTGTCGTCGAGAGCATAGGCCACGCCGTCTTCCTTGACGCCGAGAGCAACGATGCCGGGGGTGAACTTGTCGTCCTTGGCATCCTTGTAGGCGTTGTAGACAGCCAGATCGACGCGCTTGACCATCGAGGTCAGAACCGAGCCGGGGTGCAGGTGGTTCTGGTTGGAATCGACGCCGATCGAGAATTTCTTGTTGTCGGCAGCGGTCTGCAACACGCCGATACCGGTCGCACCGGCTGCCGCGTAGATCACGTCAGCGCCCTGGTCGATCTGGTTCTTGGTCAGTTCGCCACCGCGCACCGGATCATTCCAGGCCGCACCCGTGGTGCCGGTCATGTTCTGGAAGACTTCGATCTTGTCGTTGGCAGCCTTGGCGCCCTGCGCATAACCACAGGCGAATTTACGGATCAGCGGAATATCCATGCCGCCGATGAAGCCGACCTTACCGGTCTTGGAGGCCATGCCTGCCAGAAGACCGACGAGATAAGAGCCTTCGTGCTCCTTGTAGACGACCGAGCGGACATTCGGCAGCTCGACGACGGAATCGACGATGACGAACTTGGTGTCAGGGAATTCGGCTGCAACCTTTTCCATGGCCGACGTCCAGGCGAAGGACACGGCAACAACCGGGTTAAAGCCCTTGCTGGCGAAGTTGCGGATAGCCTGCTCGCCCTGCGTATCGCTGGTCGGTTCAAAATCGCGGAACTCGATGCCCGTTTCTGCCTTGAACTTCTCAGCGCCAGCCGCGGCGGCTTCGTTGAACGACTTGTCGAACTTGCCGCCCGTACCATAAACCAATGCCGGCTTGATATCGGCAGCAAGCGCGGAAGCCGACATGGCGGCGAGCGCAAAAAGCGTCAGAAGGGATTTTTTCATTGTGCAGCCCTGTTGTTGCAATTGATATTTTAAGGGTCCTCCCGCAAACCCGTTGACCGGGAATGTCTGCGGAACCGCCAGCCGTTATCCCGGCTGTGCTTGGCTCATATCCTTGCATGGCTCAATGAAAAATTCATCCGGTTTTTTTGACCCGGTGGAAAAACTTTATTCTGGCGTTTTTTTGGTCTTTCCACCTGGGCAACGTGCAAAAAATCTAGCCGATATTGCAGCTTACGCCGGTTCCCCTGAGGCCGCAGTAGCCGCCCGGATTCTTGGCAAGATATTGCTGGTGATAGTCTTCCGCGTAATAAAATGTTTCAAGCGGTCCAATTTCGGTGGTGATGGCGCGGCCATGCCCCGCCTCGTCCAAAGCCTGCTGAAAAGTGTCGCGCGCCTTCTGCGCCTGCTGCAACTGGCCTTCGGTATTGGCATAGATGGCGGAACGATAGGTCGTGCCGACGTCGTTGCCCTGCCGCATCCCTTGCGTCGGATCATGCTCCTCGAAGAATATCTTAAGCAGGCCTGACAGCGAGATGACGGCTGGATCGTAGACGACCTTGACCACTTCGGCGTGGCCCGTCTGGCCCGTCGTCGTCTCCTGATAGGTGGGATTGCGGGTAAAACCGCCGGCATAACCCACCGCCGTCACCCACACACCCGGCGTCTGCCAGAACAGGCGCTCCGCACCCCAGAAGCAACCCATACCCAGATAGATGATTTCCAAACCATCGGGATAAGGCCCCTTCAAGGGCCGGCCATTGACGAAATGGGTCTCGGGCACGGCAAGCGCCTCTTCCCGGCCGGGCAAAGCCGTATCTTCGGTCGGCATCGTCGTCTTTTTTGAAAGCGTATCGAACAGGAACATTCGGTCCTCCGTGCGGCCGATTATGCCGCTTCTCAGGGTTCACATCTGCGGGGCGCGCGCTGTCAGTTGATAAATTCAGACTGACGAACGCCTCATCACTTTGCGCTTCCTGTAACCGGCCATCCAGCAAAGCAGGGATAGCGCGAGGAAAAAAGCAAATGCCGGCAGTCCCGACAGGGCATTTTCAATGAAGCGCCACGCTTCAGGGTGAATATAGTGAGCCAAGGCCGTTTCCACCATGGTGCGCGAGGCAGGAAGAAGATAGTTCCAGACGGACAGGATGCCGGTGATATTGACCGAGGATGTGGAAACCGAGCGGATCGAATCGAGTACGCCAAGAAAAACAGCTGCAATGAGAAGAAGAAAGCTCAAAAACCGCAAAAAAGCTTTCATCAGGATACCTCGGTTGCGGCCCGTCGTTTCGACAGCCATGTTTTGAAAGATATATTGCATCGATAAAGGCGGGAAAACCGGTTTGCAATCGCATCGGAAGGCAGGAAATTGCCGACAATTCAAAAAACTGTCAGATTCGTGTTGATCCCAGCGAATTCATCGGTATATATCGCGCCGTTCCAGTGATTTGCATTCCTCAAAACATGCAGATTTGAAAAAAGGACAGGTGGCCGAGTGGTTTAAGGCGCACGCCTGGAACGCGTGTGTGCGTGAAAGCGTACCGTGGGTTCGAATCCCACCCTGTCCGCCATTTCACCTCACCTCAATGACTTTATAAACGCGCCTCCGCATCGCCATGACCGTGGCAGTCAAAGTCACGTTTTTGCCCTTCTGCATGCCTTGATGGCTATGCTTCTGCACAGACAGGGGTTTCATCCGCTTTTTTGCAGCGCTTCACCCTCTCTTGCGCCTTGCAGCAGGAAAAATCGCTCCTTATATACGCCGCATAACAGCAGCGAATACTGCAAATCCAAGTCAAGGAGTTGTCCATGGAATGCCTCACGGGGTTCCGACAGCTCGCTTCAAGGAGAGAAGAGCATGGCAAAAGTAATCGGTATCGACCTTGGCACAACCAATTCCTGCGTTGCAGTGATGGACGGCAAGGACACGAAAGTTATTGAAAACGCGGAAGGCGCGCGCACTACGCCATCCATGGTGGCATTTTCCGACGATGGCGAACGCCTTGTCGGCCAGCCGGCCAAGCGCCAGGCGGTCACCAACCCGACCAACACCCTGTTTGCGGTCAAGCGCCTCATTGGTCGCCGTTATGAAGACCCGACCGTCGAAAAGGACAAGGCTCTCGTTCCCTTTGAAATCGTCAAGGGCGACAATGGCGACGCATGGGTGAAGGCTCAGGACAAGAACTATTCCCCTTCGCAGATTTCCGCGATGATCCTTCAGAAGATGAAGGAAACGGCTGAATCCTATCTCGGCGAAAAGGTCGAGAAGGCCGTCATCACCGTTCCGGCATACTTTAACGACGCCCAGCGCCAGGCCACCAAGGATGCCGGCCGCATTGCCGGTCTGGACGTCCTGCGCATCATCAACGAGCCGACCGCAGCAGCCCTCGCTTACGGCCTCGACAAGAAGGACGGCAAGACCATCGCCGTTTACGACCTTGGCGGCGGCACCTTCGATATTTCCGTTCTGGAAATCGGCGACGGCGTTTTCGAAGTGAAGTCCACCAACGGCGATACCTTCCTCGGCGGTGAAGACTTCGACATGCGTCTGGTCGAATATCTGGCCGGCGAGTTCAAGAAGGATCAGGGCATCGACCTGAAGAACGACAAGCTCGCTCTGCAGCGCCTCAAGGAAGCTGCCGAAAAGGCCAAGATCGAACTTTCGTCCTCGCAGCAGACCGAAATCAACCTGCCGTTCATCACGGCTGATGCTTCCGGTCCGAAGCACCTGACGCTGAAGCTGACCCGCGCCAAGTTCGAAAGCCTGGTGGACGATCTGGTGCAGCGCACCGTCGCCCCTTGCAAGGCTGCCCTCAAGGATGCCGGCGTTACCGCTGCCGAGATCGATGAAGTCGTTCTCGTTGGTGGCATGAGCCGCATGCCGAAGGTACAGGAAGTCGTCAAGCAGCTGTTCGGCAAGGAGCCGCACAAGGGCGTGAATCCTGATGAAGTGGTTGCCATGGGCGCCGCCATTCAGGCCGGCGTTCTGCAGGGCGACGTCAAGGACGTTCTGCTTCTCGACGTGACCCCGCTGTCGCTCGGCATCGAAACGCTGGGTGGCGTCTTCACCCGTCTGATCGATCGCAACACGACGATCCCGACGAAGAAGAGCCAGACCTTCTCGACCGCCGAAGACAGCCAGTCGGCCGTGACGATCCGTGTCTCGCAGGGCGAGCGCGAAATGGCACAGGATAACAAGCTGCTCGGCCAGTTCGACCTCGTCGGCCTGCCGCCGGCACCCCGCGGCGTTCCGCAGATCGAAGTGACCTTCGATATTGACGCCAACGGCATCGTGCAGGTTTCGGCGAAAGACAAGGGCACCGGCAAGGAACAGCAGATCCGTATCCAGGCTTCCGGTGGTCTTTCCGACGCCGACATCGAGAAGATGGTCAAGGACGCTGAAGCCAATGCCGAAGCCGACAAGAAGCGTCGTGCGGGTGTCGAAGCCAAGAACCAAGCCGAAAGCCTCGTTCACTCCACCGAGAAATCGGTGAAGGAATATGGCGACAAGGTTTCCGAAACCGACCGCAAGGCCATCGAAGATGCCATTGCCAGCCTGAAGACGGCCGTTGAGGCTTCCGAACCGGATGCCGACGACATTCAGGCAAAGACCCAGACCCTCATGGAAGTTTCCATGAAGCTCGGTCAGGCCATCTACGAAGCGCAGCAGGCTGAAGCCGGCGCTAACGGAGAAGGCGGCAAGGACGACGTCGTCGACGCCGACTATGAGGAAATCAAGGACGACAAGAAGTCCGCGTAATCGCGTGGCTTCCCGTCTCCTGTCGATACATGCAAGACATCCGGCTGCCGAAGTGCAGCCGGAAATCCATTTGCGAGGCTTGTTATCTTAATGGCGAAAGCAGACTTTTACGAAACACTCGGCGTCAGCAAGACCGCGGACGAAAAAGAGCTGAAAAGCGCCTTCCGCAAACTCGCGATGAAATACCATCCGGACAAGAACCCGGATGATGCTGATTCCGAACGGAAGTTCAAGGAAATCAACGAAGCCTATGAAACGCTGAAGGACCCGCAAAAACGCGCGGCCTATGACCGCTTTGGCCACGCCGCCTTTGAAAATGGCGGCATGGGCGGCGGTGGTATGGGCGGCGGCGGTTTCGCCAATGGCGGCTTCTCGGATATCTTCGAAGACATCTTCGGCGAGATGATGGGCGGCGGACGCGCACGCCGCTCTTCCGGCGGTCGCGAGCGCGGCGCCGACCTTCGCTACAACATGGAAATCACGCTGGAAGAAGCCTTTGCCGGCAAGACGGCGCAGATCAGGGTTCCAACCTCGATAACCTGCGATGTCTGTTCCGGTTCCGGCGCAAAACCCGGCACGCAACCCAAAACCTGCGGCACCTGTCAGGGTTCCGGCCGCGTGCGCGCAGCCCAGGGCTTCTTCTCGGTAGAACGCACCTGCCCCACCTGCCACGGGCGTGGACAGACGATTTCCGATCCGTGCAGCAAGTGCCACGGCCAGGGCCGCGTGACGGAAGAGCGTTCGCTTTCGGTCAACATTCCCTCGGGTATCGAGGATGGCACCCGCATTCGCCTGCAGGGCGAAGGCGAAGCCGGCATGCGTGGTGGCCCGGCGGGCGATCTCTACATCTTCCTGTCCGTGCGTCCGCATGAGTTCTTCCAGCGGGACGGTGCCGATCTCTATTGCACCGTGCCGATCTCCATGACGACGGCCGCTCTTGGCGGCACCTTCGATGTGACGACGCTCGACGGCACGAAGTCTCGCGTCACGGTTCCGGAAGGCACCCAGCCAGGCAAGCAGTTCCGCCTGAAGGGTAAGGGCATGCCGGTGCTGCGTTCGGCGCAGACTGGCGATCTCTACATCCAGATCCAGATCGAGACACCGCAAAAGCTCAGCAAGCGCCAGCGCGAGCTGTTGCAGGAGTTCGAGCAACTCTCGTCCCAGGAGAATAATCCGGAATCGACCGGCTTCTTTGCCCGGATGAAGGAATTCTTCGACGGCTGATCTGCGGCCGTTACCTACGAAAAAAAGCGCCGCCGTCTTTCGGGACTGGCGGCGTTTTTCTTTCATATCAGCCAGTAAAACCGCCCGCATCAAGATATTGCCGTTCCTCGGGCGTCGTTTCCCGCAGCAATATGTCGTTGCGATGCGGAAAGCGACCAAAACGCGCGACGATATCGCGATGCTCTTCGGCATGGTGGAGATAAAGCCCGCCAAGCGGCCGGTTGAGCGTGCAGGCACGCTCCTGATCCTCGATGCTTTCCGAATGGGAAAAGGGCAGATAGAAAAAGACCCGCAAATCCTCGGTCACCGCCTGATCGTGGCCGCGATGGATGGCCTCGCTGGCGAACATGCGTGCCAGCGGATCGGTGGCATACATATGCGCTGTCTCGCGAAAGCAGTTACGCGGGAACTGATCCAGCAGAAGCATCAGCGCGAGGCTGCTTTCCGCACCGTCCAGCCAGCCATCCAATTCGCGCCTTGCAGCGGCAAAATGGGCATCGCGGAAACGGTCATGAAAGTGATCGTCGAAGGCGGCGTCCTTGTCGAACCATTTGTCCGGTCCTGCCTTCTTCCAGAAATCCACAATTTCGGCGGCAAGTGCGGCTGTATCGCTCGTCATGGGGTCTCCCTCATCAATAATGCGGCGGCCGGGTGATTGCGGGCGCGTCCAGCGACTGCTCCTCGAGGCTCAGGAACCTTTCCGTCAACCGGTCGAGCTTGGCGCGGGTCTGTTCCAGCACCTTCCACTGTTCCGTCAGCTGGTCGGACAGTTCCTCTATAGTCTTGGCCTGATGCGCGATCGTTTCCTCAAGCGCAATGATCCGTTTTTCGGTTTCCGACGTCATATCGACCTCTCTTTCCCGCCCTTCCTTGGCCCTAAAAAGCTTCAAGTCAACCATATGCCGCTTCGGTGAACCGGATTCCTCACAGCGATCCCATCAACGCAGAAACGCCGGCGACATTTCCATCACCGGCGTTCCGAATATTTCGAGACCTGCTCAGTCTTCTTCTACGAAAACCTCTTCGCGCTTTTTCTTCACGCTGGGCAGGAAGACAATGATCAGCACGGCCAGAGCAATAAACAGCAGGGTAGCGCTGATCGGTCGGGTGACGAAGGTCGTCGGATCGCCACGTGACAGGATCATGGCGCGTCGCAGGTTTTCCTCCAGCAGCGGCCCAAGCACGAAGCCCAGCAGCAGCGGCGCCGGCTCGCAGCGCAGCTTCACGAGCACATAACCAATGAAGCCGAAGAAGGCGACGGCGTAGAGATCGAAGACGTTGGAATTAACGCTGTAAACCCCGATGGCGCAGAAGGCCATGATGATGGGGAAAAGCACGTAATAAGGCACCGTCAGCAGCTTCACCCAAAGCCCGATCAGGGGCAGGTTGAGGATGACGAGCATCAGATTGCCAATCCACATCGAGGCGATGATGCCCCAGAAAAGCGCCGGCTGCTCGGTCGCAACGTTCGGGCCGGGCACGATGCCCTGAATGATCATCGCACCGATCATCAGCGCCATCACCGGGTTTGCAGGAATACCGAGCGTCAGAAGCGGGATGAACGATGTCTGGGCACCGGCATTATTGGCGGATTCCGGACCGGCAACACCGGCGACCGCACCGTGTCCAAACTCCTCAGGATGCTTGGAGACGCGTTTTTCGACGGTGTAGGATGCGAAGGCAGCGAGAATTGCACCGCCGCCGGGCAGGATGCCCAGTGCCGAACCGATGACCGTACCGCGCAGCACCGGGCCGACCATGGCCTTGAAGTCTTCCTTCGACGGCATCAGGCTGCTGACCTTGGCGATCAGCACCGAGCGCGTGCGCTCGTTTTCGAGATTGCGCAGGATTTCGGCGATACCGAATACACCCACGGCCACCGCAACGAAATTCAGCCCATCGGCATATTCACGGATGCCGAGAGTGAAGCGCGGCGCGCCGCTGTAGATATCCGTACCGACCAGACCAAGCAGCAGGCCAAGCACGACCATGGCCAGCGCCTTGACGATGGAACCATGGGCAAGCGCGATGGATGAGACAAGGCCGACGACCATCAGCGAGAAATATTCCGCCGCGCCGAATTCCAGCGCAATCGCCGTCAAAGGCGGTGCAAAGACTGCCACGAGAAAGGTGGAAACCGTGCCGGCGAAAAACGAGCCGATGGCGGCAATCGCAAGTGCGGCACCCGCCTTGCCCTTGCGCGCCATCTGGTAGCCGTCAATGGCGGTAACGGCGGATGAGGATTCCCCCGGCATGTTGATGAGGATCGCCGTGGTGGAGCCGCCATATTGCGCGCCGTAATAGATGCCTGCGAGCATGATGAGCGATGAGACGGGCTCAAGCTGAAAGGTGATCGGCAACAGCATGGCGATGGTTGCGGTTGCGCCGATGCCCGGCAGCACGCCAATCAGCGTGCCGAGCAGCACGCCAATCAGGCAGAAAAACAGGTTTGCCAGCGACGTGGCCGTGACGAAACCGAGAGCAAGATTATCAAGCAATTCCATTACGGCACCTCAAAATTTAAGCCAGGGGCCGAAGCGCTGGAATGGCAGGCCGAGACCATAATTGAACACAGCAACGGAAAAGACCGTGATGGCGGCGGAAATAATGACGGCCATGAGCGGGCTCATCTTGTGCGAGGCGAAGGCTGCGATAAGGGCGCTGAAAAAAAGCGCCGGTACGAAACCGAGCCCCCGGACCGTGAAACCGAAAAAGATCGGCGCGGGCAGGATGAAAAAAATCCCCCGCCAGGCGATTGCACCGAGGGCATCGCCCTGCACACGGGTGGCGCGAATGAATATCACCCCGCCAAGCAGGATCAGCACGATTGCCAGAACAAGCGGAAAATAACCCGGCCCCATGCGGAAGGCGGTTCCGATATCCAGCCCGAAAGACTGCAACGCGAAAAAAGCGCCAAAACCGATGAAAATTGCCCCACAGGCTGCCTCGGCAGGGTCAATGAAAAACGACTTCATGAAAGATGCCCCTCCACTGCGGCCGGCTACACACCGTTCCGCGCGTTAAATTGACGGCAAGAAGCCGGCGGCAGGGTGCCGCCGGCAATTGCTTCAACCATCAGTCGGCATATTGGCCGGCGCCCTCGATCACAGGCTTCCAGCGGGCGATTTCGCTTTCAAGCTTGGTCTTGAGCGCTGCGGGCGTCGCATCGGCTTCCGGGGAAGGTGTGGTGCCAAGTTCGGCAAAACGGGCCGCCACGTTCTTGTCCTTCAGCGCGACCTGCAGCGACTTGGAGAGCTTTTCGTTGATCTCAGCCGGTGTACCCTTCGGCGTGTAGATACCGTGCCAGATACCCACCTCAAGCTTCGGCAGGCCCGATTCGGCAACTGTCGGTACGTCCGGCAGCACGTCGAGCCGTTTGGCCGAGGTTACGGCATAGGCTTTAACGGTCCCGCCCTGGATTTGCTTGGTGGTGTTGGTGGTCTGGTCGCACATGATATCGACCTGTCCGCCGAGCAGGTCGGTCATGGCCGGGCCTGTGCCCTTGTAGGGAACAGTGACCAGCGGTGTCTCGATCGCGCTCATGAACAACATGCCGCACAGATGCGAAGCAGCACCGATGCCGGCATTGGCAACGGTGACCTTGTCCTTGTTCGCCTTAGCGTAGTCGATCAGACCCTTGAGATCCTTGGCCTCGAGCGTCTTGCGCGACAGAATGGTCATCGGCACTTCCGTGACCAGACCGACATATTCGAAAGCGTTCAGGGTATCATAGGCGAGCTTGCGATAAAGCGTAGCGCTCGTCGCCATGCCGATGTGATGCAGCAGAACGGTGTAACCGTCCGGATCCGACGCCGCCACGCGGCCAGCGCCCAGCGTGCCACCAGCGCCGCCGACATTTTCGACGATGATCTGCTGGCCGAGATCCTTCGACATGGATTCAGCGACAAGACGCGCGACCGTATCTGTCGGGCCACCGGCGGCAAAGGGCACGACCATGGTGATGTTGCGCTCGGGGTAGTTCTGAGCGGATGCAGAAAGCGCAAAAAGGGAAACGGCAGCGGCGGCAGCAAGGCCGGTAACTGTCTTCAGTATTTTCATCGATTCCTCCCGGATGAAAATGTTCGCCACTTCAGCCGCGCATGCTCCTCCATGGCGACCGGGGTGAGCCATTTGCGATCCGGGATTGCCGTTCAGCAACGGCGGTCTTGCGGCAAGGCGCGCTTTTATCGCCATCATGGGCAGCAATGGGTGGATTTCTACCCATACGGGCTCATCCATGGGTGGAAATCCACCCATTACACCTCGGTCATGTGCCGGTGCAGCTCATATTTCTGCATTTTTTCGTAAAGCGTTTTGCGTGAAATGCCGAGGCTCTCATAGACGGATTTCAGATTTCCGCCGTGGGCGGCGATCGCGCGCGCAATAAGGCTTTTTTCATAAGCGGCGACCCTTGCGGCAAGGGCCGCCTTGCCATCGCCCTCAAATGGCAGCGAGGTTTCGGAGACATCGCTTTCCAGACCGAGAACGAAACGGTCCGCCGCATTGCGCAATTCCCGGACATTGCCCGGCCACTCACGCAGGGAAATGACTGAGAGCAGATGCTGCGGAACGTCCATATCTTCCCGACCGTAACGGGCAGCAGCCTCCCGCACCAGATGCAGGAAAAGCAGCGGTATGTCGGCACTGCGCTGCGAGAGGGACGGCACGAGAATCGTCGCCACGTTCAGGCGGTAGAGAAGATCGGCACGGAACCGCCCTGCCGCGACTTCCTGCTCCAGATCGACCTTGCTGGTGGCGATGAAGCGGACGTCGAGCTCGACTGTTTCATTGGAGCCAAGACGGGTGATCACCCGTTCCTGCAACACGCGCAGGAACCGGCCCTGCAATTCAAAGGGCATGGAGCCGATCTCGTCCAGCAATATGGTGCCGCCGCGGGCATGCTCGAACTTGCCGTAGCGCGGGCGCAGCGCGCCGGGAAAAGCGCCAGCCTCGTGGCCGAACAGCTCGCTTTCGATCAGCGTTTGCGGAAGGGCGGCACAATTGATGGCGACAAAGGGCCGGTTGGCTCTGGCGCTGATATCGTGAAGTGCGCGCGCCACCACTTCCTTGCCCGCACCGGTATCGCCGACAATGAGCGTATCGGCATCGGTCGCACCGATGGCGCGAATGCGGTATCGCAGATCGACCATGACCTGGGTTCTGCCGGGCAGACGCGTTTCGAGATCGTCATGCTTGCCCGCCACCGCCTTCAGGCGGCGATTTTCCAGCACCAGCGCCCGCCGGTCGTTGGCTCTTTTTATGATGCCGGCGAGATATTGCGGGGTGAAGGGCTTTTCGATGAAATCATAAGCACCGTTGCGCATGGCATTGACGGCAAGCTGCACATCGCCATGGCCCGTCATCAGGATGACAGGTATTTCCGGGTCAAGTTCCCGCACCTTCTGCAGCAGTGTCATGCCATCCATGCCGGGCATCCTGATATCGCTGACCACGACGCCATCGAAGCTGTAGCCGATGAGTTCAAGCGCATGTTCGGCGCTTGCCAGCATGGTGACCGCAAAACCGGAAAGTTCCAGCGCCTGCGCGGTGGAAAAACGCAGTTCCTCCTCGTCATCAATCAACAGAACCCGCGACATGGTCATTCCGCCGCCACCTCCACACGATAGGCTGCTGCCGGTAATTCGATCTCGAATTCCGCGCCGCCGTCTTCATGGTTTCTGACACGCAGTTGGCCGCCAAAATCCTTGATGATGTTGTAGGTGATGGAAAGGCCGAGACCGAGGCCACGGCCCACGCCCTTGGTGGTGAAGAAGGGATCGAAGATGCGCTCCGAAATCGCCGGAGGAACGCCCGGACCTCGGTCACGAATGAAAATCGAAACCGTCTGACCGTGCAGCACGGCCTTCAGAGCGATGCGACGATCCTCGCGCCCTTCCACCGCATCGGCGGCATTGGAGATGATGTTGACCAGCACCTGCTGCAGCCGCACCGGCCCGGCCTTCACCGCAAGCGGCACCGGACCAAGATCAACATCCAGCACCGCATCGGCGGCCTTCAGCCGTGCTCCAACAATTTCCAGCGTATCGCGAAGGACAGCATCGAGCGCGACCGCAGCCATTTTCTCATTGGGTTTGCGGGCAAAATTTCTCAGATGCCTGCTGATAGAAGCCATGCGATCGATAAGGCCCGAAATACGCCTGAGGTTTTCCGTCACCTCTTCCAGACGTCCACGTTCCACGAGAAGAGAGGCGTTTTCCGCATAATTCTTGGCGGCTGCGAGCGGCTGGTTGAACTCGTGCGAAAGTGCTGCCGACATTTGTCCGAGCGCTGCAAGCTTGCCCGCCTGAACCAGGTCATTCTGCATCTTGCGCAATTGTTTCTCCGTCTGGCGGCGCTCGGCGATTTCGTGTTCGATCTCACGGTTCACCCGCGCGAGATCGGCTGTGCGCTCCTCCACCCGCCGCTCCAGCTCCGCCTGAGCTTCGGCCTGGTGGGTCAGGCGTTCACGCAGGCGCCGCCGTCTTTGCAGCATGGCGGCGACCACGGCAGCGGCAAGACACAGGCAGAGGATGATCGCGATCATCGCCGTCTTGACCTGCGTCCTGAGTGAGCCGGTATCCATCAGCACGCTGACCGTCCAGCCCGCGTCGGGCATCGGCTGCGACAGGACGAGATATTCCCGGTCACCGTCGTTCTGGCTGATCGTCATCAACTGATGAGAGCCGAAATTGCCGTTTTTCAGCGGCAGTTCCTTCAGGTCGGCATTGGCGTAACGCCGGGATGCCGCCGTGCGCGCAAGCCTTTCCGGTGTCAGCGGCATCAGGCCGGAATAAAGCCACTGCGGCGTTCCGGTCATGAAGATGATGCCTTCCGGGTCCGATACGAGAATGCGGTTTTCACCATCGCCGAACGACGCCTCTATGCCTTCAATATCGACCTTGAAGACGATGACGCCCTTGATCTCCTCGTTGAAGAGAATAGGCGCGGAAAAATAATAACCGCGCTTGTGGGAGGTGGTGCCTAGCGCAAAGAAACGCGACGGGAAGCCCTTGGCGGCATCCTGAAAATAGGGACGGTAGCTGAAATTCTCACCGACGAAGCTCGTGGGTCCATCATAGTTACTGGCGGCGATGGTCACTCCGTCCAGCGTGATGATGTAGATGTCGGAGGATTCCAGCAATGTATTGATGGATTTGAGATAGATATTGGCGCGCTGGCGCATCGCCTCATCCTGCGGATGCGCGACAAGCTCCTCAATGTCGTCGTGATCGGCGATCAGGGCGGGCAGCGGCTCGAAACGGCTCAAAAGCCCGCCAAGAGCCGAGACGGCCAGCCTGAGGGTGGTGCGGCCCTGATCGGAGACTTCGCCGAAATAGCTTTCCGCAATGATGCCGCTGCCCTTGGTCACGGCGCCGTAACCGAGGCCGAGGCTGAGCAGCGTCAATAAAATCCAGCGATATTTCACCGAAGCGCCCCTCCCCGTTGCAGGCATCAGACCTGCTCTCCCGAACAGAGTGTAGGAGGAGTGATCGGATTTTCCAAGTAACCGAAAAAAGCAGCTAAACGACCTGAAAACAAAAAACCGGCCACGAGGGCCGGTTTTCCGTAAAGATTATTTCAGAAAGCTTATGCGCTTTCCTTCGGCGTCAGAACCTGACGACCGCGATACATACCGGTCTTCAGATCGATATGGTGCGGACGGCGCAGTTCGCCGGAGTTCTTGTCTTCAACGTAGGTCGAAGCCTTGAGACCGTCAGCCGAGCGGCGCATGCCGCGCTTGGACGGGCTTGTTTTTCTTTTTGGTACAGCCATTTTTGTTACTCCACTTTAGCGGCGAAACAACGTAACCGGCCATAACCAAAGGCCGAATGTCGGGTGTCTCGATATCGGAAATTTGGCGCGCTTATACATGCCCAAACGGGCTTTGACCAGCCCTGACGCGCATTTTTTCCGATTAAGCCGGTTTGCTGCGACGGACGGGCGGCAGGCCTTTGCAAATCATGCTTCACTTCCTATCAAAAACCACGAGTTCCCTAAAGTGGTTCATGTCCCTGAATTCACAGAAAGCTGGCGCGCGCATCTCGATTATCGGCGCTGCCGCACGCAGTTTTTCCAGCTCTTCATCCAGCATCGCCTGCCATCGCGGCAGGCACTCCGGATCGAACCAGCGCGTGACATAAGCCAGCGTAATATGGAATTGATAGGTGTCGTGATCGGGATGCCGATAACCGAAAGCTTCGGCAAATGTATCCCGCCACAGCGCAATGATCCGGTCGTCTTCGGCGCTGGCACCCTTCAGCACCAGCCCCGTCGGCTTGAGACCAGTCACCTGCATATTGAAACCAGGCAGGCCCGGAAAATCCGCCAGACGATCGCAATAATAATCCGTCATCGTGTCGATCGGGGTATCGAGTGGCATATCTTCCGGCCAGTAGGGAAATGCACGGCGATATTCGATAATGCCCTGAAATACCGTCATATGCAGGCTGGAAACCGGCGTGAAGGCGAGCTGCGATGCCTCGGGCATATCCAGAAGACGCTGGCGTGTCCCGATGATTGCGCTTTCGGCTTTCGACCCTTCAACGAGATGGCACACCACGGTATTGCCCGGCTCGAGCAGGAATTCACCATCCGTATTATAGCGGCGACCCAGATGGCGCGGCGGCTGATAGTGGCTGGCAGCGGAAAAAGATTCCAGATCTTTTGAAACGAGCGGGGCGTGCATGGGGAACTCCTTTTGAGACGTTTCCCCTAATCTGCGCACGCAACAAACCAATGACACCAATCGGTCAATGGCCGGTCAATTCCCGTCAATGCGCCTCGTCCCAGTTGTCGGCCGCGCGGGCATCCACCTTGAGCGGAACCCTCATGGAAATAGCCGGCATGGCCGCATTTTCCATCACCGAGACGACGATGGGCAGGGTCTTTTCGATTTCCCCTTCCTCGACTTCGAAGATGAGTTCGTCATGTACCTGCAGCAGCATGCGGGCAGAAAGCTTTTCCGCCTCCAGCACCGGCTCGATACGGACCATCGCACGGCGAATGATATCGGCTGCAGACCCCTGGATAGGTGCGTTGATGGCTGCACGCTCGTTGAAGGCCTTCATGGAAGGGTTGGAGGAGCGGATTTCCGGATAATGCGCGCGGCGGCCGAAAATCGTCTCGACATAGCCGTTCTCGCGGGCGAAAGCCTTGGTCGCTTCCATGTAATCGCGAATGCCAGGAAAACGCTCGAAATATTTCTTGATATATTCGCCCGCTTCGGAGCGCGCGATGCTGAGCTGGTTGGCAAGGCCGAAAGCGGAAATACCGTAGATGATGCCGAAGTTGATGGCCTTGGCACGTCGGCGCACTTCAGACGGCATGCCTTCCACCGGCACCCCGAACATTTCCGATGCGGTCATCGCATGAATGTCGATGCCGTTTTCGAATGCGCTGCGAAGCTGCGGAATGTCGGCGACATGGGCAAGCACACGTAGCTCGATCTGGCTGTAATCGGCGGAAAGAAGCTTGTGTCCGGGGGTGGAGATGAAGGCCGTGCGGATCTTGCGGCCTTCCGCCGTGCGCACCGGAATGTTCTGAAGGTTCGGCTCCGAGGACGACAGGCGCCCCGTGGTGGTGGAGGCCAGCGCGTAGGACGTGTGAACCCGTTTCGTCTGCGGATGGACATATCCGGGAAGCGCATCCGTATAGGTCGATTTCAGCTTGGTCAGCTGCCGCCAGTCGACGATCTTTCGCGGTAATTCGGCACCTTCCGCCGCCAGATCTTCGAGAACCTGCGCCGATGTCGACCATTGGCCCGTCTTGGTCTTGGAGCCGCCAGGCAGGCCCATCCGGCCGAACAGGATATCACCGAGCTGCTTTGGCGATCCGATGTTGAAACGCTCGCCTGCCAGTTGGTAGACTTCCTCTTCGAAAGCAGCCGCCTTCTGGGCGAGTT
Source organism: Agrobacterium sp. CG160-95 (assembly GCF_053521725.1). Taxonomy (NCBI): domain Bacteria; kingdom Pseudomonadati; phylum Pseudomonadota; class Alphaproteobacteria; order Hyphomicrobiales; family Rhizobiaceae; genus Agrobacterium; species Agrobacterium sp. CG160-95. The sequence goes on from NZ_JBNWDU010000001.1 coordinate 1,300,289, forward strand.
CACCGGAGAGACGCGACAGGATCTGTCGGTCCACGGTGATGCCACGCTCCTCCATATGCGCCAGTACAGGCACCAGAGGGCGCTCCAGCCGCTCATACACACTGGTCAGCCGCTCTGCGGCAAGCCGGGGCTTCAGCACCATCCACAGCCGCAGGGTGACATCCGCGTCTTCCGCGGCGTAAGCGGTCGCCTTGTCAATATCGACGAAATCGAAGGTGATGCTCGACTTGCCCGATCCCGCCACGTCCTTGTAGGCGATCGGCGTGTGGCCGAGCCAGCGTTCGGAAAGCGTATCCATGCCATGCGTGGTTTTTCCTGCCTCAAGAACGTAGGAAATCAGCATGGTATCGTCGAAACTCTGCATGACGACGCCGTGGCGCTTCATCAGCAGGTAGTCATATTTGAGGTTCTGCGCGATTTTCAGAACGGCTTCATCCTCAAGAAGATCCTTCAAACGTGCCAGCGCCTCGGCAAACGGCACCTGTCCTTCAGCAAGCCTGATGCCATCGCTGAAAAGATCGCCACCGGAGCCGGTCTTGTGCGTCAATGGCACATAGGCAGCGCGGATATCGGTGCCTGAGGCATCCTTGCCGTTATCGGCAATCGCCAGCGAAAAACCGACGAGTTCCGCCTGCATGGGGTCGAGCGAGGTCGTTTCCGTGTCGAAGGCGACGACACCTGTTTCGCGGGCAGCGGCAACCCAACGATCCAGCTCCGCCAGATCCCTGATCGTCGTATAGGCGGTCGTGTCGATCTTGGCGGCGGAGAAAACCGTCTGCCGTGCCGTGGCGAGATCGGTGGGCGCACTGCCCTCCCCTGTCACCTTCCGTGCCGGAGCGGTGGTTGACGCCGGCACAGCGGTCTTGTCATCAGCTGCGGCAACTGCAGGCGCGGCGTCGAGGTCTGGTCCATGGGCATCAGCGCCCCATTGCACCGGCACATTGGCGGCTTCGATGGCAGAGGCGTCGCTGTCGGTGGCTTCAGCTACCCGGCGCGTCAGCGTCGTGAACTCCATTGCCTTCAGGAAAGCGATGAGTTTCGGGCCGTTCTGCGGTTCGAGCACCAGTTCTTCCAGAGACTGCTCCAGCGGCACATCGGTTCTGAGCGCCACGAGCTGTCTGGAAAGGCGGGCAAGATCGGCATTGGCGATGATGTTTTCGCGGCGTTTCTGCTGCTTGATTTCTCCTGCCCGCGCCAGCAGCGTGTCGAGATCGCCGTATTCTTCCAGCAATTGCGCGGCCGTTTTCGGCCCGATACCAGGAATACCCGGAACATTATCGGTGGAATCGCCGGTCATCGCCTGAAGGTCGATCATCTTTTCCGGGGCTACACCCCATTTTTCGACGACATCGGGAACGCCGATCTGCTTGTCCTTCATGGCGTCGTACATATGCACATTGGCCGTGACGAGCTGCATCAGGTCCTTGTCGGAAGAAATGATGGTGACATCGGCGCCAATCGCCTCCGCCTGACGGGCGTAAGTGGCGATGATGTCATCCGCCTCGAAGCCTTCCGTCTCGATGCAGGGAAGGTTGAAGGCCCGTGTCGCCTCGCGGATCAGGCCAAACTGCGGCACCAGATCTTCCGGCGGTGCGGTGCGGTTGGCCTTGTATAGATCGTACAGCTCGTTGCGGAAGGTTTTCGACGAATAGTCGAAAATCACGGCAAAATGCGTGGGCGTGACGCCGACATCGGTATTGCGCGCATCCTTCAGGAGCTTCCACAACATGTTGCAGAAGCCGGAAACGGCGTTGACCGGCAGCCCATCCGACTTGCGGTTCAGTGGGGGAATGGCATGGAACGCCCGGAAAATGAAACCGGAGCCGTCAACGAGGAAGAGATGATCGCCTTTTTTCATGGCGATATGGATAGCGCGGGGCCGTTTTGACGTCCACAGAAAGTTCAAACAACGCACCGCAAAGCGCACGGGGCTAAGCCGCTGGAGGCACCGGCAAAATTCGCGTGAACCTTACGAATTTGTAATAGATTTTCCCTTGAAAAGCCGCATTTGCACACACATTTCTTAGGGGACGGCGCCTGATCACGCCGTAGTCTGATTGTAGGCTCGTCCCCCGCCGCATCAGACCGGACAAAGGCCTTTCCCCCCTCTCCGGGCCTTTGTCCTCTTATATGACCGCCATGGCCGTCCCCTCCCGGCCATGGCGGTTTTTATTTGTGCCGGGTTTCTAACTGGCATAAACATATCATGCGATATATATCCCACTATCGAAATCGCGCGATTGCGCCGACCAGATGCCAGACGGATTGATGAATGGGTTTTTCCCGGGACGAATCGGCGATCTATCTCGCCGCAAAAATGGCGAGGGAATTCACCATGGCGCTCCAGAAGAGAGCTGCCGCGCTGGGGTTTTCTCCTGGACAATTCCCCATCCTCATCGAACTGTGGCATGAGGAGGGACTGACGCAACGGCAATTGCTGGATAGAATCGACGTGGAGCAGGCGACGCTTGCCAATACGCTGTCCCGCATGGAGCGCGACGGGCTGATCGTGCGCAAATCCCACCCAAGCGACCGCCGCGCGCAGATCATCGAACTGACCCAGCGCGGCAGGGATCTCGAGGCGAACGCCATTGCCGCTTCCGAAGCCACGGAAGATACGCTGCTGGCGGATTTCCGCCGTTTCGAAAAGCAGCTTCTGCTGGAATATATGCGCCGGGCGATCGACCGCGCAAAAAAAGCGAAATAGCATTTACAACTCGAAATGCTTTCTTTGCTCCTGGCTTCTATCGCCTGCAGCCTCCAAGGTTTTGTTTCCGCGCAGTTTAGGACGGAAAATCACTTCGCACTTTTCCTGAACTGCTCTATCGTTCCGGCGGCTGCGCGCTTGCCGATTCAACGACACGTCAGCCCCTTGTTCCCACGCGACGCGCGATACCAGGATGTTTCGTCCATCGCCGGGTTACGACAGACATGACAGGATCAGCGATGACAGACGTTTCCCCCATTCTTTCCACGGCCGACGACAACCTCACCTCCAGCCTCGAGCGATTGTTCGAACTGGTGCGCATCCCGTCCATTTCCACGGACCCCGCCTACAAGGCGGAGTGCCGCAAGGCGGCGGAATGGCTGGTCAGAACGCTTGAATCACTGGGCTTTGCGGCTTCCGTTCGCGACACGGCCGGTCATCCAATGGTGGTGGCGCATCACGACGCCGCGACAAAAGACGCGCCGCATGTGCTTTTCTACGGCCATTACGACGTGCAGCCGGTCGATCCGCTCAATCTTTGGGAAAACGATCCGTTCGAACCGGCCGTGAAAGATATCGGCGGCGGTCGGCAGGTGATCACCGGGCGTGGAACGGCTGACGACAAGGGTCAGCTGATGACCTTCGTGGAAGCCTGCCGGGCCTATAAGGCAGTCAATGGCAGTCTGCCCGTGCGCGTCACCATTCTTTTCGAGGGCGAGGAAGAATCCGGTTCGCCCTCGCTGAAGCCGTTCCTTGACGCCAATGCCGATGAGCTGAAGGCCGATTATGCACTGGTATGCGATACCAGCATGTGGGACCGCGATACGCCCGCCATCGCCGCCGCCCTTCGCGGCCTGGTCGGCGAGGAAATCACAATCACGGCGGCCGACCGCGACCTGCATTCGGGCCTTTTCGGTGGTGCGGCCGCAAATCCCATTCACATCCTGACCGATATTCTCGCCGGCTTGCATGATGAGACCGGCCGCGTGACACTTGCCGGCTTCTATGACGGCGTGGAAGAAACCCCCGCCAACATCAAGGCTTCCTGGGAAACGTTGGGCCGCACCGCCGAAGCCTTCCTCGGCGAAGTCGGCCTCTCGATTCCATCGGGCGAAAAGGGCCGCTCCGTGCTGGAGCAGACCTGGGCGCGGCCAACGGCGGAAGTCAACGGCATCATCGGCGGCTATACCGGCGACGGCTTCAAGACGGTTATCGCCGCAAAGGCCTCTGCTAAAGTGTCCTTCCGTCTCGTCGGAGAGCAAGACCCGAAAGCGGTTCGCGAGAGCTTCCGGAACTTTGTCCGCTCCAAAATTCCAGCCGATTGCTCGGTGGAATTTCACGAGCATGGTGCATCGCCGGCTATCCAGCTTTCCTATGATTCGCCAGTGCTGACGAAGGCGAAAAACGCGCTTTCGGAAGAGTGGCCCAAACCTGCCGTCGTGATCGGCATGGGGGGCTCGATCCCCATCGTTGGCGATTTCCAGAAGATGCTGGGCATGGATTCGCTGCTCGTCGGTTTCGGCCTTACCGATGACCGCATTCATTCGCCGAATGAAAAATATGACCTGCAGTCGTTCCACAAGGGCATCCGCTCCTGGATCCGCATTCTCGACGCCCTTTCCGCGAAGTAGTCAAAAAGAAAGGAGGCGCCGGTTACCCGATGCCTCCCCGTTCTCTTATATTTTGGTGGTTCAAAACAAAAAGGCCGGGCAAGCCCGACCTTTCCATCCGTTTTTCGTCAGTGCCAGTACATCCGTGGTCAAAGCGTTCAAACGGTCCGATGCTCCAGAGCGCGCCAACAAAGTCGACGCTGCTTTTCACGATCAGGATCGGCTGCTTTGGTTAATCTTTGGTTAACGCAACAACAGCGGCACTTTAAAAGCACCAGCCTGACAATTCCGTGCGGAGCACTGTTGAACCCTATATTGGTATGCACTCCAGCTTTTTCAAGAGCGGCCGGACCCGGTACACCTTCCAAAAGAAAAAGGCCGGAAAAATCCGGCCTTTCATATTCATGCGAATGACCCGTTCAGGCCAAGCCGCTTATCAGGAAGCGACGAGCTCGCCTGCAGACATCTTGCCCGAGCGGCGGTCCTGCGTCAGCTCGTAGGAGAGCTTCTGACCGTCGTTGAGGGAGGTCATACCAGCGCGCTCAACGGCGGAGATGTGAACGAATACGTCCTGCGAACCGTCGTCAGGCTGAATGAAGCCGTAGCCCTTGGTTGCGTTGAACCACTTTACTGTACCAGTCGCCATAACGATTTCCTTCCGTTGGCAAATTGTATTTGCACTGCGCGCAGTGCGGTCTTGGGTCGAATTTGAAGGAAAGATCGTCGTGTGCACCTAAAAAAGGCGCCGAAGCTCTGGTCGTCAAACAAATATCGATGCGCGAACACCTAGGTTGGAAGGGCCTGAAAGTCAAGTTTCTTTGAAAAAGCCCGGCGATTTTTGTGAAGCGTCGGCAAATGAAAGTCGCGGGAAACAAGGCCTTAAACAGCAAAAACCCGGCGCGGGAGGAGGTGCGCCGGGTTCTTGAAACTGACTGACAATTGGGAGGAGGAGTATTGTCAGTCCAATCGGGCGACGCTGGGAGGAGGAGTGCGTCGCTTCGATGATTTGAAGATACAGGATCTCCGCTCAAAAAACAGACGTTTCATCGCAGCGCAGCATTGCATAAAACGCATAGCTATTTCGCGACACCTTGAAGCCTCTTGGCATACCGCCTAATAAATACGCATGACCATCGAATCCGTCAGAGCCTTTTTTACCGAGAATTCCCCCGAAGTGACCGTTATCGAAACGGAAACGAGTTCGGCGACAGTCGCTTTGGCTGCCGAAGCGCACGGCGTCGATCCCGACCAGATTGCCAAAACGATCTGCCTGAAGGCGGGCGACACAATTCTTCTCGTCGTTGCCGCCGGCACGAAGCGGCTAGACAATCGTAAATTCCGCAATCATTTCGGCGCCAAGCCGCGCATGCTGGGGCCGGAAGAAGTCGTTACGGTGACCAGCCATCCCGTCGGCGGCGTGTGTCCTTTCGGATTGCCTTCGCCCCTTCCGGTGTTTTGCGACATATCCCTGAAAAACTATCCCGAGGTGGTTCCGGCAGCGGGTGCCACCAATGCGGCGGTAAGGATTTCGCCTGACGCGATGGCACGACTGACGGGAGCGGAATGGGTCGACGTCTGCCAATGACGCCGATTTGATCCGGCGAGGACTTAACCCCGCCTTAAATTGCCGCATTTAAACTCTTCATCCTGGATTAAGGATCGCGCAGGCATAGAAGCCTGAAGTGCGAACGGTTTCGCGAATATAAGGAGCGACTTCGGCTGGATGGCAGGCAAGGGTAAATCACGCGATCGGGTAGAGCCTTCCTTCGGGGATTTCCACGAATCCGGTGACGATCTGCGTCTTGATGCCAGCGAGCGCATTGGCGGAACCGCAAAGCAGCCCGCCAGAAAACCGAAGTCCACATCCGGCCGCGCCAAACCGCAAAAAAAGGAAAAGCGCACACGCAGTTCCGGCGGTGGCGCAACAGGCTTTATCCGGTCCCTCGTTTACTGGTGCATCGTGCTCGGCATCTGGGGCGGTATCGGCGTTGCCGGTCTTGTCCTTTATTACGGCGCGCGCATGCCGAGTGCCAGCAGTTGGACCATTCCCGAACGCCCTCCGAATGTGAAGATCGTTTCGGTGAACGGCAGCGTGCTTGCCAATCGCGGCACCACGGGTGGCGAGGCTCTCGCGCTTGAAGACATGTCGCCCTACCTTCCACAAGCGGTCATGGCGATCGAAGACCGGCGGTTCTATTCGCATTTCGGTGTGGATCCACTCGGCCTGGCCCGCGCCATCGTGACCAATGTGATGACGGGACGAACAGTGCAGGGCGGCTCGACGCTGACGCAGCAGCTGGCAAAAAACCTGTTCCTCTCACAGGACCGGACGCTGGAGCGCAAGGTGCAGGAAGTGCTGCTGGCCTTCTGGCTGGAGCATAAATACACCAAGGACCAGATCCTCGCGATGTATCTCAACCGCGTTTATTTCGGTTCCAACGCCTTTGGCGTCGAAGCCGCTTCCAGACGCTACTTCAACAAATCCGCGCGCGACGTCAATCTTGGCGAGGCGGCAACGCTTGCCGGACTTCTCAAGGCCCCCTCGCGCCTTTCACCGGCGCGCGACCCGCAGGCGGCGGAGGAGCGGGCGCAGGTCGTTCTGAGATCCATGCGCGATGTCGGGTTCATCACCGATGACGAGATCAAGACCGCGATGTCGCAGCCGCCGACCAAGGCCAAACGTTTCTGGTCCGGTGCCGAACATTACGCTGCCGATATGGTGATGGAGGAAGTTCGTGGCCTGATTGGCGACGTCAAGCAGGACATCGTCGTCGATACGACCATCGACCCCAATCTTGAACGCGACGCCGAAAAAGCACTGACCCATGTTCTGCAGGGTGATGGTAAAAAGCAGGGCGCTTCGCAAGCGGCTCTGGTTTCCATCGATGGCACAGGCGCAATCCGGGCCGTGGTCGGCGGGGCGGATTATGCCGAAAGCCAGTTCAACCGGGCCGCCAAGGCGAAACGGCAACCCGGATCGGCGTTCAAACCCTTCGTATACGTCGCCGCGCTCGAATCGGGTCTGACCCCCAGTACCATTCGCAATGACGGGCCGGTCCGCATCGGAAACTGGACACCGGAAAATTACGAGAAGAAATATCGTGGCGAAGTGACGCTTGCCACTGCGCTTGCCAATTCTCTGAACACGATCGCCGCGCAGCTGGTGATGGAAGTCGGTCCTGAGCGGGTGACGCAGGTGGCGCACCGCATGGGTATCGAATCGGAGCTTCAGAACAACGCCTCCATCGCACTCGGCACCTCGGAAGTATCGCTGATGGAGCTGACCGCCTCCTACGCTCCCTTCATGAATGGCGGCTACAAGGCGACGCCGCATATCGTCAAACGCATCTCCGATGCCGACGGCAAGGTGCTTTATGAAAACAGATACGACAACCCGCCGCGCGTGCTGAGCGAGGAGATCGCCGCGACGATGAACGGCATGTTGTCGCGCGTCATCACCGAAGGAACAGGGAAAGCCGCCCGCCTCCAGGGTTGGCAGGCAGCGGGAAAATCCGGCACGACACAGTCTTTCCGCGACGCGCTTTTTGTCGGCTACACAAGCAACCTGACAACGGGCGTCTGGTTCGGCAATGACGACGGCACATCGATGAAAAAGGTCACCGGCGGCGGCTTGCCTGCGAAGGCCTGGAAAGATTTCATGACCGCCGCCCATTCCGGGCTCTCGCCCTCGCCGCTCTTTGGTCTCGGCGCAGGCGGCGTGCCGCCGCTTGGGGAAATACAGCAACCGGCGCCCGAGAGCCCGCCTTCCTCCATCGGCGACATCATTTCCAATGCTCTCGGCGGCGGCGGAACGACAAACACTCGAGCCTATCCCGAAGCGCCCGTCTCGCCAAACGCTGGTCAGCCGGGCGTCCCCATGCCGCCTGGAAACATCCCTTCCCGCGATATCGAACCCGGCTATTCAGCCAACAATGGACCTGTGCCGCCAGCCGATATCGGCGGCCGGGCGCCGGCAACTTCCGGGCCGAAGCAGACGACCCTTCTTGATATTCTGATGGGAAATTAATTGCCTTTTGGGTAATCGGCTCGCCGGTTACCCGGCAAGCGATGGGCAGGCAACGATCCTGTCGCCTTTCCCGCAAATACTCAATTTTCCAAAGACTTGATTACACCGAATGGGCAACCAACGCAGCCAAGAGCGGAGACCGCGCTTGTGTTTGCAACATATGCGTGCATCCACGTTAACCGTAGATTGCTATTTGCGCAAAAACGATTACATTTCGGATGACTTTTTACGGTAAATGAATTATTAATCGTTCATATAAATTAATTTTCTTGTTTCAAAATAACTTTTCAGGGCTTCATATTATGCTGGGTACTAAAAGCTCATCGCATGCCGTGTTTTACGGCGCCCCTTATCCTGCGGCTGTCACTTTCGACGCGGCGGAAACACAACCTTCCATTTCAGAAACCAACACGTCGGTGTTCCTGCGCAGCCAGTTTGTGCTCAAGAGAACGATCGACATTGCAGGGGCGTCCATCGCCCTTGTCGCACTCGCGCCCGTATTGCTGACCGTCGCGGCGCTGGTCAAACTCGACAGCAAAGGGCCGGTCCTGTTCTCACAAGTCCGTTGGGGCATGAACGGGCGAAAGATAAGGGTCTATAAATTTCGCTCGATGCGGACCGAGCTGGGCGATGCCACCGGCGTGGCGCAAACGGTAAAGAACGATCCGAGGATAACCCGGATCGGCGCCGTGCTTCGCCGCACAAATGTCGACGAGCTGCCACAGCTCATCAACGTCTTGAAAGGCGACATGTCGCTGGTGGGTCCGCGCTGCCATGCCATCGGCATGCTGGCCGCCGGCCGTCTTTATGAGGAACTTGTTCCCCACTACCACCTGCGGCACCGGATGCGACCAGGCATTACCGGTCTTGCCCAGATGCGGGGTTTGCGCGGCCCGACGGATCGCAGTGACAAGGCGCGTGCCCGCATCGTGTCCGATCTTTATTACGTCGACAATTTTTCCGTCTGGCTGGATATCAAGATCATGATCGGAACGGTCATTTCCGAATTGCGCGGCGGCAAGGGTTTCTGATCTTTCAGAAATCAGACAGATAGAATCAAAAAAGCCCGGCAGCGATGCCGGGCTTTTCTTATGAAATCACCATATTCCGTCAGTTTATCGGCACGGGAGCCGCAGCCGGATCCGGCAGCGGCGCCGGGTTTGCCGACAGCGTGCGCAGATAAGCGATGAGATCGGCGCGTTCCGTCTCCTTCTTCACACCCGCAAAGCCCATGGCCGTGCCGGGAACGTGTTTCTTGGGAGCTTCGATGAAGTAGCTGAGATGATCGTAATCCCAGTGCACGGAACCGCCCTTGGAGAAATCCTTCATTGCTGCGGAGTAGCTGAAACCCGCATGGCTGGCGATCGGCCGGTTGACGATATCGAAGAGATTGGGGCCGACCTTGTTTGCACCACCACTCTCTCCGGTATGACAGCTCGTACACTTCTTGAAGACCGCCTCACCCTTGGCAGCATCCGCGCTAGCGAGCAATTTCGCGATCGGGGTTGCCGCTGCAGCGGGTTCGCCTGCAGCCTCGCCGCCGCTCGCTTCCGCGACGATGGCGTAACCTTCCTTTTCCGGGGTGGGCGCATGAAAAATGCCCTCAGACGCAATTGACACCGACATCAGAACGAAAACCGTGCCCAGCAACGCCCCAACGCCCATATTTACATAAGAATTCATCTATATGCGCTCCCTCGCATCCGCTCCATATAACCGGGCATCTTGAAATTATTCAAAAGCTATGGCTTTTGCACAGCCTGCGCAACTTGAATAATATTCCCCACTCCGTGACGTTTTGACACTTTTCGGTTGGGATTTGAAGGGTGTCGGATGAAGAATCGGGAATTCGAGAAAGCTGTCGTCCTTATACCGGCGCGGATGGCATCGACACGGCTTCCGGGCAAGCCTCTCGCGGATATTGGCGGCAAACCGATGATTGTGCAGGTTGCACTCAGGGCGCGTGAAGCTGGCGCGACGCGCATCGTCGTTGCAGTCGATGACGAACAGGTATTTTCAGCCGTAAAAAATGCCGGTTTCGACGTAATGATGACGCGAGATGATCACCAATCCGGTTCGGACCGCATTTTCGAGGCACTGCAGAAGGCCGACCCCTATGGCAACGCCGAATATATCATCAATGTTCAGGGCGACCTTCCGACCATCGAAGCGGAAACGATCCGCGCCTCGTTGCGCCCGTTGGAAAATGCCGCCGTCGACATTGCCACGCTGACGGTGGAGATCACCGACGAGGAAGAAAAGACCAATCCGAACGTGGTGAAAGTGGTTGGCAGCCCGCTTTCCGAGACGCGATTGCGCGCGCTTTATTTTACCCGCGCGACTGCGCCCTATGGCGACGGACCGCTTTATCATCACATCGGCCTTTATACCTATCGCCGCGCCGCCCTCGAAACGTTCGTGAGGCTTCAGCCTTCGCCACTCGAGAAGCGCGAAAGGCTGGAACAATTGCGCGCGCTGGAAGCGGGCATGCGTATTGATGCCGAAATCGTTCACTCCGTGCCGCTTGGCGTTGATACGCCGCACGATCTCGAAAAAGCCCGCACTATTCTCGCAAACCGAACCCTCTGATGGATAATTCCATGACCTTGAGCACAAACCGCATTGCCTTTCAGGGCGAATTTGGCGCGAATTCCGACATGGCATGCCGCGACATGTTCCCGGATATGGAGCCTTTGCCGTGCCCGACATTCGAGGATGCTTTCAATGCCGTCGAAAACGGCGAAGCCGATCTCGGCATGATCCCGATCGAGAACACGCTGGCCGGTCGCGTTGCCGATATCCATCATCTGCTGCCGGAATCACGCCTTCACATCATCGGTGAATATTTCATGCCGATCCGCTTCCAGCTGATGGTTATACCGGGCGTGAAAAAAGACGAAATCCGCACCGTTCACAGCCACATCCACGCGCTTGGCCAGTGCCGCAAGATCATCCGTTCCAACGGCTGGAAGCCCGTCGTTGCCGGCGATACGGCCGGAGCGGCGAGACTGGTTTCTGAAAAGGGTGATCGCAGCATGGCAGCGCTTGCACCGCGTCTTGCCGCCGGTCTCTACGGCCTTGATATCATGGCTGAAAATGTCGAGGATTCAGAAAACAACATCACCCGTTTCGTAATTCTTTCGCGTGATGAGAACTGGGCCAAACGCCAGTCCCAAGGCGAAGCACCAGATGAAACCATCGTCACGACCTTCGTGTTCAATGTCCGCAACATTCCGGCGGCGCTTTATAAGGCAATGGGCGGTTTCGCGACGAATGGCATCAACATGACGAAGCTGGAAAGCTACCAGCTCGGCGGAAGGTTCGTGGCAACGCAGTTCTATGCCGATATCGAAGGCCATCCGGATGACGAGCCGGTGCGGCACGCGCTGGACGAGCTGCGCTTCTTTTCCGAGAAGGTCCGAATTCTCGGCGTCTACAGGGGTCATGCGATGCGCGGCAAGCTCAACCAGAGCTGAGCCTGCCGCAAATCTTCATTTCGTCCATTCCACCCAGTCGCGCATCAGCCGGTGCGCGATGGCACCGCCCGGAGGCGCGGAAAAGCCCTCGCCCGCAGCAGCCTCCAGCATCGTGGCAACCTCCGCCCGCGTGAACCAGCGGCAATCCTCCAGCTCGATCTCATCGCGGGAAATATCGAACGAGAGAGCCTCGGCATAACAGCCGATCATCAGCGTGTGCGGCATCGGCCAGGGCTGGGAAGCGTGATAGCGCACGCGGCCGATTTCGACACCGGATTCTTCATGTGTCTCGCGGCGCACGGCCTGCTCGATCGTTTCGCCCGGCTCCACGAAACCGGCGAGGCAGGAATACATGCCCGGCGCAAAATGCGCGCCGCGTCCGAGCAGGCAAAGATCGCGCTCGATATCGATCGTCATCATGATGACAACGGGATCGGTTCGGGGAAAAATAGTGTGATTGCAGGCGGCGCATATGCGCTTGTAGCCGCCGATACGCAATTCCATCGTGCCGCCGCACCGTCCGCAGAAGCGGTTGTCGGCATTCCAGTGCGTAAGGCTGACGGCCTGGGCAACCTCGCTCAGCAATTCCTCATCGAGAAGATGGTCGCGATAAAGGGTGCGGGCATCGGCCAGCTTGTAGTGGCTCGCGAGCGTGTCTTCCGTGACGGCCACCGGCACCGCAATTCTCGGTTCGCCGGTTTCGCGGTATCCAAGCAGAACGGCATTGTCGAAATCCGGCTGCAATTCCGCCAGCTCATAGGCGGAAAACAGGGGATCTATGACCTGTTCGTCATGTTTCAGGACAAGCCGGTTGCCGGAGAACGCAAAAATATGGGTGCCATCGACTTTCAGCGCATCGGCAACGCAGTCTTCCGTCCGCTTTTCGGCGAATCGGTTGAGGGCGTTCTTGGAAAAGGCTGTCAGCAGGCTTGCTTCGGGATGGGGAGCAGTGGTTTCGAAAATAGTCATTGATATCATCAGAGCGCGCCGGATATTTTTTTCATCAAGGATTCCTTTTCGCCCGGGCCATAGGGCACTGGCGTCCCGTGACCCCAGATTGGGCCGGGCCAGCAGGTGTCGCCTTCGTTGCGGGCGATAATATGGACGTGAAGTTGCCGGACGATATTGCCCAGCGCGCCGACATTGATCTTGGTGGCCCCGGTAACGTCCTTCAGCGCGGAGGCGACGAGATTGGTCTCGAACGTCAGCACGGCCTGATCGAGCGGAGTAAGATCGAACAGCTCGCTGGCGCCGCCTCTCTGTGGCACCAGCACCAGCCAGGGCCAGCGGCTGTCGTTCTGCAAACGCAGCTCGCATAGTCCCAAACGCATTACAAGCGCACTGTCGCGCGCCAGCCTGTCGTCCAGCCGGAATGTCTCCAAGGCGTCCTCCATGTTTGTTTTCATTGTGATAGCAGTTTTTTGAAGGCTTGGCTTGCATTTGCTTTCGATATTGCCGATATGTGGCCCCGGGAGGTTGGTGGTGGACGAGCCACTCGCCAACCGGGTCAGGTCCGGAAGGAAGCAGCCCTAACGAGCCAGGCACGGGTCGCCGTGCCAGCCTCCCACCCTTTTTAAATTCCGCTCAGCTTTCGCCGGGCCGGTTCAGCCTGAAAGCGGCCCCTGCGTATCGGCATGATGTGCAGACTTTAGAGGAATAGAGCGTGCCTGATGCGTCCAATGGGACGCACGGCGCTCTAGGACAAACTGGCAAAATAAACTGGCGAGGCGATGAGCGACACCTTACCCACCACATCAAGCGAATCCCAGGGCGGGACCGGCTACCGGGTACTGGCACGCAAATATCGTCCGAAGGATTTTTCCGATCTGATGGTCGGCCAGGAGCCGATGGTCCGCACGCTGACGAATGCGTTCGAGACCGGCCGCATCGCGCAGGCCTATATGCTGACCGGTGTTCGCGGTGTGGGCAAGACGACCACCGCGCGTATTCTTGCCCGTGCGCTGAACTACAAGACCGACACCATCGACAAACCGACCATCGACCTGCGTATCCCCGGCGAACATTGTCAGGCGATCATGGAAGGCCGTCATGTCGACGTGATCGAGATGGACGCCGCCTCCCATACCGGTATTGACGACATTCGCGAGATCATCGAGCAGGTGCGTTACCGCCCGGTTTCGGCGCGCTATAAAGTCTATATCATCGACGAAGTGCACATGCTCTCGACGCAGGCCTTCAACGGTCTTCTGAAGACGTTGGAAGAGCCGCCGGAGCATGTGAAATTCATCTTCGCAACTACTGAAATCCGCAAGGTTCCGATCACCGTGCTGTCGCGGTGCCAGCGCTTCGACCTGCGCCGCATCAGCGCCGCCGATCTCGTCGGCCTGTTCACTGCCATTGCCGGCAAGGAAGGTTTCGAGGCCGAACCGCAGGCGCTCTCAATGATTGCCCGCGCGGCTGAGGGTTCCGCCCGTGACGGTCTTTCCCTGCTCGATCAGGCGATCGCCCATGGCGGCGGACGGGTGGAAGCCGAGGCGGTGCGCGGCATGCTGGGTCTTGCCGACCGGGCGCGCATCGTCGATCTTTTCCAGCACATCATCAAAGGCGATGTCGCGGCGGCACTTTCGGAATTCAACGGCCAATACGAGGCAGGCGCCAACCCCGTCGTCGTGCTGAACGACCTTGCCGATTTCACTCACCTCGTCACCCGCATGAAATATGTGCCGGATGCGGCGGAAGATCCCTCGCTGTCCGAGATCGAACGCGTGCGTGGCGCGGAATTTGCCGAGACAATCGCCGTGACCGCGCTGTCGCGTATCTGGCAGATGCTGCTCAAGGGTATTCCGGAAACTGAAAATGCCTCACGTCCTGCGGGCGCGGCCGAAATGGTGTTGATCCGCCTTTCGCACGCCGCCAATCTTCCGGCACCGGAAGACGCGGCGCGACGCCTGCTCGAACTTTCCAACAGCGATGGCGGCTATTCCAATGGCGCGCCTTCGGGTGGCGGCAATGGCGGCGGCACTCGCGCCTATTCCTCAGGACAGACAGTGGCCGCAGGAAGACCTGTGGAGCTTTCCGCCCAGAGGCCGGCAAGCTCGCAGCCTTCGACCATGCTGCGCGCCGTGCCTGACAGCCGCCCGCAGGAAATGCACGTCGCGGCACCAAAAACCGAAGAACGGCCGGAGCCGAAGGTTCCCGTCAACTCTCTTCAGGACATTGCCGACCTGTGCCAGAAAAATCGCGATCCCGTCATGCGGGCGAAGGTTCGCAACTTCGTACGGCTGGTGCGGCTGGAGCCGGGCCGGCTCGACATGCGCCTCGGCGATGGCGCACCCGGATCGCTCCCCGGCGAGCTTGGTGTGAAGCTGAAAGAGTGGACCGGTATCCACTGGATCGTCAGCCTTAGCAAGGAACAGGGTCAGCCGACGCTGGTTGAAGCCGAGGGGAGTGCGCGCGACGCCCGCCTCGTGGATGCGAGGCAGGACCCTGACGTGGCAGCCATTCTTCAACAGTTTCCAGGTGCAAAAATCACCGACGTGCGCATTCGCGTCACCCAGCAGGACGAGCCGGACGAGATCGCCCCGCCGCCTTCGGTTGCCGAATCGAGCGAGGGCGACATCCTTCCCGGCGACGATATCGAATTTTAATACATAACAAAAACAGGAGTTTGGCACATGCGCGACATCATGGGCATGATGGGCAAGGTCAAGGAAATGCAGGCCAAGATGGAAAAGATGCAGGCGGATATCGCCGCGCTTGAAGTCGAAGGCAAGTCCGGTGGCGGTCTCGTCACCGTGAAGCTGAATGGCAAGGGCAGCCTGCTGGGCCTGAAGATCGATCCGTCTCTCTTCAAGGAAGACGACGTCGAAATTCTCGAAGACCTGATCGTCGCCGCCCACAATGACGCCAAGGAGCGCGCCGAGGCCATCACCGCTGAAAAGACCAAGGAAATCACGGCTGGCCTGCCGATCCCGCCCGGCATGAAGCTGCCGTTCTGATATTCTTACGAATTCAGACTTCCAGCATGGCGCGGAACCGGCTCGCAAGCGGGGTGCCGAGATATGCGGCACGTTCGTCCCTGGTGAGCTGCATGGGGCGGAAGCGCTGGAGAATGACCGGTATGGGCAGTTTCGTTCCCTGATAGGGTTGGAAAGCGATGCCTTCACCGGCGCTGAGCATTCCACCTTTCAGAACCCGGCAATAAAAGCCCGGCTGACCCGCCTGCCGAAAACGCGGCGCGAAGCCGGGATCGCCGAGTCGGGCTGACAGGGTGGCGCAGGGAATGCGGGCGGCGGTCACTTCCAGCACCACTTCCTCGGCTGAAAACCTGTCGCCGACATGCAGTTTTGCACTATCGACACCTTCCAGAACCAGATTTTCCCCAAAAAATCCGGGCTCAACCACAAAACCCAGCGTACGCGACCAGAAATCGAGATCGGCGGAGCCCATGGCGTAGATCGCCTGATCCGGCCCGCCGTGATGTTTACGATTGCAGACAGCGTCGCTGACGATGCCTTGCGCATCGACCATCACCGCGCCCTGCACGGCATGTTTGAAAATACCCGTCTTCGCCGTCTTTCCCGGCAAGGCCTTCGCCTCGCCCCGGCACACTGCCCGTATTTTCATGGACTGCCCTTCGCGCTTCATGATTCCCGTTTCCCGATTTATGCAGTAGAAAGCGCTCATGGCAAAACGAGTCACCGGTCCCGAAATCGAAAAACTGATCCAGCTGCTTGCAAAAGTGCCGGGGCTTGGGCCCCGCTCGGCGCGGCGGGCGGCGCTGCATCTCATCAAGAAGAAGGAACAGCTTCTTGGACCGCTGGGCCACGCGATGGGTGAAGCCTATGACAAGGTGAAGATCTGCTCGTGCTGCGGCAATGTCGATACCATCGATCCCTGCACGGTCTGCGCCGATGATAGACGTGACCAGTCGGTCATCATCGTAGTGGAAGACGTGTCGGATCTGTGGGCGCTGGAGCGAGCAGGCGCCATGAATACCGCCTATCATGTGCTTGGTGGCACGCTGTCGCCGCTCGATGGCGTCGGGCCGGAAGATCTGAACATCAAGGGACTGATCGATCGCGTCAGCGCCGGCGGTATTCGCGAGCTCATCATCGCCGTCAATGCGACGGTGGAGGGACAGGCAACAGCCCATTACATCACCGACCGCCTGGCCGATCTCGGCATCAAGATCACCCGGCTTGCGCATGGCGTGCCTGTTGGCGGCGAGCTGGACTATCTCGATGAGGGCACATTGACGGCGGCGCTGCGCGCTCGCACAACGATCTGACGCCTTCTTTCCCCGTCCGTCACTCGAAGAGGAGACCGAATGCGAAACCGATTTGATTCTTTGTTTTGGCGCATTTCCAGACGGAAAACCGGCCTCCACTTTTCCTGTAAAAGCCTCAAGGCATTGGCCGCCATTCTTTCCGTTTTTTCAGCAACGGACGCTCTGGCGCAATCCGCGCCGACAGGTGCCGCTGCTGCCCGGTACGATGCCGATTTCAATGCATGGCTGAAAAAGGAAATCTGGCCGGAAGCGCGCAAGGCGGGAATTTCGCAAAAGACGCTGGAGGCTGCGCTGAGCGGCCTTTCCATCAACTGGAGTCTGCCTGATCTCGTCATCCCCGGCCAGAAGCCGCCGAAGGAACAGAGCCAGAGCCAGGCCGAATTTTCATCGCCCGGCGCTTATTTCTCCGAAAAACGATTGCAGGGGCTTGCCGCCACCGGCCGCTCTCTGGCCGCGACGCATGCCGCCACCCTTCGCCGGATCGAAGCCAAATACGGCGTGCCCGGCGATGTCGTCGTGGCGATCTGGGGCCGCGAATCCGGTTTCGGCCGTGCGAAACTGCCGCATTCGGTTGTCGATGTGCTGGCGACGAAAGCCTATATGTCTACCCGCAAGGAGATGTTCCGCACCGAGCTGATCGATGCGCTGAAGATCGTCGAAAGCGGCGATATTGCGGCCTCGCGCATGATGGGGTCCTGGGCAGGCGCGCTCGGTCAGCCGCAATTCATGCCGTCGAGCTATCTCAAATATGCCGTTGATTTCGATGGCGACGGCCACCGCGATATCTGGAACTCCGTGCCGGACGCATTGGCATCCATAGCGAACTATCTTTCGCAGCGCGGCTGGCAGAGGGATCGCGACTGGGGCTTCGAAGTGTCTATACCCGGCAACGTCTCCTGCGCCCAGGAAGGCCCGGATCTTGCCCGGCCGGTGAGTGCGTGGGCGAAGATGGGGATCACCCGCATTTCCGGAAAGGCCTTTCCATCCAATGACCTCTCCGCCGACGGCATGATGCTTGTGCCGGCCGGGCGGCACGGGCCGGAATTCGTGGTGACGCCGAATTTCTACGTCATCAAGGAATACAATAATTCCGATCTCTACGCGCTGTTCATTGGCAATCTCGCCGACCGCATCTCCCATGGGGCGGGGCCGTTCAAGGGCGAATGGGGCAATGTCGGATCGATGTTGCGCTCCGACGTTCTTGCCATGCAGAAGGCACTCGTCGCCAAGGGCTATGATGTCGGCAAAGCGGACGGGCTGGCCGGCTTCAAGACACGCCGGTCACTGGGCGACTGGCAGGCGAAAAACGGAATGTCACCGACCTGCTTTCCCGATGCTACGCTGAAAGCGAAGCTGAAATAGCAACTTACTGGCGACGTGTGAAAACCTCTCCTCCGTCATGCGCGGGCTTGTCCCGAGCATGACATCGCCACTGCTTAGCCCTATCGTCTCTCAATGCTGGTCCGTATGCGGCTTGTGGAAGATGTCATCTGTCGGCGGAATGGTTTGCCGCTCGATCATCCGGTGCACGCGGGGCCGTGTCTTGCCGCGATGAAGGGCCAGCAGCCGGTCCCAGGCTTCCGCATCCGCCTGGGTGCGGCGGTGGTTGTGGCGGACATATTCCACCCATGTCAGTACGTGGTAGCTTTCCGTCCAGATATCTGGATTTTCCAGATCACGCATCAGGTTCCAGTTGCGCGCGCCATCGCGCAGACGGATGCGGCGACGCTCGGCCATCAACGGCAGGAATTCGCCGAGATCCTCGTCATGAATTTCATAGTCTATGAGAATGGCAATCGGCCCGCTGCGCGGCTTGATATCGAGCCTTAGCGGCGGTTCGACGAAACGGTTGAGCGGATCGAGATTGAGTGAAGCAAAAGCGGGCATGGCGAGTTTGAGGCCGACGACGACGCCCAGCAGCATCAGCACGCACGAACCGAGAAGCGAATAGGAAATACCGTAATCTTCCGCCAGCTCGCCCCACAGCCAACTGCCGACGGCGATGCCGCCGAAGGTCAGCGTCTGGTAAAGCGACAGCGCCCGGCCCACCACCCAGCGCGGGGCAGAAAGCTGGACGATGGTATTGAACAGGGAAAGCGCCAGAACCCAGCAGGCACCGGCAATAGTCAAAACAAGCGAGGTTACGATCGCGTTCGTGCTGACCGCCGTCACGCCGGAACTGAAGGCGAAGCCCAAAAAGGCGACACGCACGATCCATTCGCTGGATAGAACCTCGCGAAGTCTGGCGCTGACGAGCGCGCCGCCGATAGCGCCGACACCGAACGCACCCAGCATGACGCCGTAGGTCAGCGGGCCACCCTCGACCAGATCGCGGGCAACGATCGGCATCAGCGCCAGGATGGCGCTGGCGGAAAGGCCGAAGAGAAAGCCACGCACCAGAACCTTGCCGATATTCGGCGACATCGCCACATAACGCATCCCGGCCGATATGGCGGCAAGAAGCTGCTCGCGCGGCAAGGTCGAGGCATATTTGGGCGGCTGCCAGCGAACCAGCGCGTAGATCAGGGCGAAATAGCTGAGCGCGTTCACGAAAAACGCGGCCGCGGCGCCGGCGGCAGCGACGATGATGCCGCCGATGGCAGGACCGACGCTGCGGGTGATGTTGAAGCCCACGCTGTTCAGCGTCACGGCGGCGGGCAAATCCTCACGCGGCACCATTTCGCCGACGGACGCCTGCCAGGACGGATTGTTGAGCGCCGTGCCACAGCCGATCATGAAGGTGAAGAAGAGCAGCAACCACGGAGTGAGCCAGCCGGACCAGGCAAAAACCGTCAGCAGCACGGAAGCCGTCAGCATCAGGATCTGAGCGGAAATCATGATGCGGCGGCGGTCGAAACTATCGGCCAATGCGCCTGAAATCAGCGAAAACATCATGATCGGCAGCGAGGTGGAGGCCTGTACCAGCGCGATCATGTTTTCGGAACTCGACAGCGAGGTCATCATCCACGCGGCGCCAACCGCCTGGATCAGACCGCCGAAATTCGAGGCAAGGCTCGCGATCCAGATTCGTCTGTAAGTCAAATGCCTTAAAGGCGCGAGTGGCGATTTACGGTCAGGCACGATCAGTCCACTTGATGCAACTGCGATTTGTCAAACGGCAACTATAGACAGTGCCGGAAATCATGCCACCCTTTCCGACACGGTGAAGGTGAAAATGTGGCCGCAGCCGTGACTGAAGCGCCCTGCCCGCGAAAACCTTGCAATCCTGCCCTGATGGGTCTATATGACCTTTGAAATTCTTGATCGCTTGATGAAGAGTGGGGCCGCAAGGCTCCGCTCTTTTTCGTTAGGCGAACCGGAAACCACGGGCTGAGCGCCCGGTGAAAATCTAAAGACCGGAAGGCCAGATGGCAGACACCGTACATGAACCGCGACTGATAACCGAAACGGGAATCGACCAGCGCATCGCCGAAATCATCGAGCCTGTTTTGACGGGCATGGGATATCTTCTGGTGCGCGTGCGCCTCTCCAACCAGAACGGCATGACCCTGCAGGTGATGGCCGAGCGGGAAGACGGCACCATGACCGTCGAGGGCTGCGAAGCCGTGTCAATGGCGATTTCACCGGTTCTTGATGTGGAAGATCCGGTCGATAAGGCGTATCATCTCGAAGTTTCCTCGCCCGGCATCGACCGGCCGATGGTTCGCAAGTCGGATTTCACCCGTTGGCAGGGCCATCTGGTGAAGGCCGAAACCTCCATTCTGGTCGAAAACCGCAAGCGGTTTCGCGGCAAGATCGTCGAGGTGGATGCGGACGGCTTCAAGCTGGAACGCGACCAGATCGCCTATGGCGACGAACCGACAGTCACCATTCCGTTCAGCGCGCTTTCCGATGCGAAGCTCATTCTGACGGACGACCTTATTCGTGATGCGCTGCGGGCAGACAAGGCGGCAAAGGCCGCCGCCGCAAACCAGAACGACGAAAACGAAGCAGACGAAGACTAATTCCAACGTAAAAGCCCGGAAAACGGGTGATCCCCGCAATTATGCGACTTACGGAGACAAAAAAATGGCAGTGAGTGCTAACCGGCTTGAGCTTCTGCAGATCGCCGACGCTGTGGCGCGCGAAAAGGTCATCGACCGCGAAATCGTGCTTGCCGCAATGGCCGACGCTATCCAGAAAGCCGCCCGCTCGCGCTATGGTTCGGAAACCAACATTCGCGCCGACATCAACTCCAAGACCGGCGAAATCCGCCTGCAGCGTCTTCTGGAAGTGGTAGAGACGGCCGAAGACTATTCGACCCAGATTCCGCTCGAACTTGCCCGCGACCGCAACCCGGACGCAAAGCTCGGCGATTTCATCGCCGATCCGCTGCCGCCGATGGATTTCGGCCGTATCGCCGCACAGTCCGCCAAGCAGGTCATCGTTCAGAAGGTGCGCGAAGCAGAACGCGACCGTCAGTATGACGAGTTCAAGGATCGCATCGGCGAAATCGTCAACGGCACCGTCAAGCGCGTCGAATACGGCAATGTGATCGTCGATCTGGGCCGTGGCGAAGGCATCATCCGTCGCGACGAGATGATTCCGCGGGAAAACATGCGTTATGGCGACCGTGTCCGCGCTTACGTCTACGACGTTCGCCGCGAGCAGCGTGGCCCGCAGATTTTCCTGTCGCGTACCCATCCGCAGTTCATGGTGAAGCTGTTCACCATGGAAGTTCCTGAAATCTACGACGGCATCATCCAGATCAAGTCGGTTGCCCGTGACCCCGGTTCGCGCGCCAAGATCGCCGTCATTTCGAACGACTCGTCGATCGATCCGGTCGGCGCCTGCGTCGGTATGCGCGGTTCGCGCGTTCAGGCCGTTGTCGGCGAATTGCAGGGCGAAAAGATCGACATCATTCCGTGGAGCCAGGAGCCGGCATCCTTCATCGTCAACGCTCTGCAGCCCGCTGAAGTGGCCAAGGTCGTTCTGGATGAAGAATCCGAGCGCATCGAAGTTGTGGTTCCCGACGAGCAGCTTTCGCTCGCCATCGGCCGCCGCGGCCAGAACGTACGTCTGGCATCGCAGCTGACCGGCTGGGATATCGACATCATGACCGAGCAGGAAGAATCCGAGCGTCGCCAGAAGGAATTCAACGAGCGCACGGCACTCTTCATGGACGCCCTCGACGTTGACGAGATGGTTGGTCAGGTTCTGGCTTCCGAAGGCTTCGCGCAGGTTGAAGAACTTGCCTATGTCGATCTTGGCGAAATTTCCTCGATCGACGGCTTCGACGATGACACCGCCGATGAAATCCAGACCCGCGCCCGCGAATATCTGGAACGCCTGGAAGCCGAAATGGACGCCAAGCGCAAGGAACTCGGCGTTGCCGACGAGCTGCGACAGATCGAAGGCCTGACCTCGCAGATGATGGTCGCCCTTGGTGAAGACGGTATCAAGACCATCGAGGACTTTGCCGGTTGCGCCGCAGACGATCTGGTCGGCTGGAGCGAACGCAAGGACGGCGAGACGAAGAAGTTCGAAGGCATCTTCTCCAAGCTCGACGTATCGCGCGTCGAAGCTGAGAACATGGTTGTGCAGGCCCGTCTTCTGGCAGGCTGGATCACGGCCGAGGATCTGGCTTCCGAAGAGGAAGTCGATGCGGAAGCTACTGAGGAGGCGGATACCGCCGGACAGGAATGACATCGCAGGTGCATGAGCCGGACGAGCTGCCCGAAACCGATGAGGACGGGCGGCTGGAAGGCAACGTCAATGGACGTATGTGCATTGTGACAAGGCAGAGCGGATCTCCAGACGAGTTGATCCGCTTCGTCGCAGGGCCGGACGGCAACGTCGTTCCGGACCTGAAACGCCAATTGCCGGGGCGCGGATGCTGGGTAAAGCCGGAGCGCGCCCTGATAGAGAAAGCCATCGCGAAGAAGATCTTCGCACGGGCACTCAAACGCGACGTCAAGGCCGGGCCGGAGCTTCTCGCTCTTCTCGACCGCCTGATGTCGCAGCAGCTTGCCGGAATGATGAACATGGCGCGCAAGGCGGGTCAGTTCATCAGCGGCGCGACGAAAGTCGATGCCGCCGTCCGTTCGGGGAATGCGATTGCCGTGTTCCACGCAACCGATGCCGCGGCAGACGGCGTGCGAAAACTGGACCAGGCCCGCAAGGCCTGGGAGCTCGGCAGCGATGCCGGCAATGAAATTCCGTCCTTCCGGCTCTTTAGCGAAGCCGAAATGGACGAGTTGATGGGCCAGAATGCTTTTATCCATGCTTGCGCGCTTGCGGGGCAGGCGGGTGAGGGTGTAGTGAAGCGCGCAAAGATGCTTAAGCAGTACCGCCTTGGCGGTCAGCCTGAGGCGGAACGCGACGCTGCCCGGACAGTACAATGACGCGGTTGCCAAACATGAACGGCCGCCGCGTTCCGATGCAGCACTTGAACGACGAGACCTGATGGATGTCATCCGGTTCTCGTCCGTAGGAACGGGAACGGAATGACCGACAACAACGACGACAAGACACTCAATGCGCCGGCCAAGAAGACTCTTACCCTGAAACCGGGCGGGATGAATCAGGGCACCGTGCGGCAGGACATGGGTCGAGGTCGCACCAACGCGGTTGTCGTGGAAACACGCAAGCGCCGCCCCCTGCGTCCCGAAGACGAGAAGCCGGTTCAGCCTGTCGTGGCGGCAGCTCCGGCGCCGAAGCCGGCAGCGCCTGCCCCTTCGGCACCGCGTCCGCAGGCCCCACAGCAACGCATTCAACAGCCGAGCAACCAACAGCAGCGTCCGGGTTCTTCCCATTCGCAGCAGCGCCCCGGCTCGTCCGCACCGCAGCAGCGTCAGCCTGACCGTCCGCGCGGCAACGTTCTGCACGACCTGTCCGCAGGCGAGATGGAAGCCCGCCGCCGTGCGCTGATAGAAGCGCAGGCTCGCGATGTTATCGAAGCCAAGCAGCGCGCCGAAGACGAAGCCCGCCGCAAGGTGGAAGAAGAACAACGCATCGCCGCTGAAAAGATCGAAGCCGAAAACCGCGCTGCCGAAGAGGCTGCTGCGGCAAAGATCGCTGCGAGCCAGCCTGTTACGGAAGCGAAATCCGATCTGTCCGGCGAAAAGCCGGCTGCGGCCGCTGCGCCGGCGCCACGCGCTGACGCCCGTCCCCAGCCTGTTGCTCCCCGTTCCGCTCCCGCCACGCCCGATGCCGCCGCTCCCCGCGGACGCCGCACCGGTGGCGACGACGAGGACGATCGCGGCGCAGTCCGTCGTGGCAGCAGCCTTCCGGCTCGTGGCAAGGTCGTGGCTCCGGTTCCGGCCAAGCCTGCAGCCCGCCTGAAGACCGAAGAAGAGCGCCGTCGTGGCAAGCTGACCGTGACCGCCGCCAATCTGGAAGAAGATGGTACGCCGCGTGGCCGCTCCATGGCATCCATGCGCCGCCGCCAGGAGAAATTCCGTCGCAGCCAGATGCAGGAAACCCGCGAAAAGGTTCTGCGCGAAGTCATCCTGCCGGAAACCATCACCATTCAGGAACTGTCGCAGCGTATGTCCGAGCGCGCCGTTGACGTCATCAAGTTCCTGATGAAGGAAGGCCAGATGCTGAAGCCGGGCGACGTGATCGACGCCGATCTGGCGGAACTGATCGCGGTCGAATTCGGCCATACGGTCAAGCGCGTTTCCGAATCCGACGTTGAAGAGGGTCTCTTCAACAAGGCTGACGATGAAGGCGAGATGGTTTCCCGTCCGCCGGTCGTGACCATCATGGGCCACGTCGACCACGGCAAGACCTCGCTGCTCGACGCTATCCGTCAGGCGAATGTCGTTGCTGGCGAGGCCGGTGGCATCACCCAGCATATCGGCGCCTATCAGGTCGAAAAGAACGGTCAGAAGATCACCTTCATCGACACCCCCGGCCACGCCGCCTTTACGGCAATGCGTGCCCGTGGTGCGCAGGCAACCGACATCGCCGTGCTGGTTGTTGCAGCCGACGACAGCGTGATGCCGCAGACGATCGAGTCGATCAACCATGCGAAGGCGGCCGGTGTTCCGATCGTCGTTGCGATCAACAAGATCGACAAGCACGAGGCAAACCCTGAAAAGGTTCGCCAGCAGTTGCTTCAGCACGAAGTATTCGTGGAATCGATGGGTGGTGAAGTTCTTGATGTCGAAGTGTCGGCCAAGAACAAGCTCAACCTCGACAAGCTGCTCGAAGCGATCCTGCTTCAGGCGGAAATCCTCGATCTCAAGGCGGATCCAAGCCGCACTGCGGAAGGCACGGTCATCGAAGCCGAGCTGGACCGTGGACGTGGTGCCGTCGCGACCGTTCTCGTGCAGAAGGGTACACTGAAGCCCGGCCAGATCATCGTTGCCGGCGATCAGTGGGGCCGTGTGCGCGCGCTCGTCAACGACAAGGGCGACCACGTGAAGGAAGCCGGTCCGGCCATGCCGGTCGAAATCCTCGGCCTTTCCGGTACGCCGTCAGCCGGTGACCGTTTTGCGGTTGTCGAAAACGAAGGTCGTGCTCGCGAGATCTCCGAATACCGCCAGCGTCTGGCTCGCGACAAGGCTGTTGCCCGCCAGACCGGTCAGCGCGGCTCGCTGGAACAGATGATGAGCCAGTTGCAGACTTCGGGATTGAAGGAATTCCCGCTGGTCATCAAGGCGGACGTGCAAGGTTCGGTCGAAGCCATTATCGCTTCGCTCGACAAGCTCGGCACAGACGAAGTCCGCGCTCGTGTCGTTCACTCTGGTGCTGGTGCCATCACGGAATCGGATATCTCGCTTGCCGAGGCATCGAACGCCGCGATCATCGGCTTCAACGTTCGCGCCAACGCACAGGCACGTACGGCGTCCGAACGCGCCGGTATCGAAATCCGCTACTACAACATCATCTACGATCTGGTGGATGACGTGAAGGCGGCGATGTCGGGTCTGCTTTCGCCGGAACGTCGCGAGACCTTCCTCGGCAATGCCGAAATTCTCGAGGTGTTCAACATCACCAAGGTCGGTAAGGTCGCGGGTTGCCGCGTCGTCGAGGGCAAGGTGGAACGTGGTGCGGGTGTGCGTCTGGTGCGCGACAACGTCGTTATCCACGAAGGCAAGCTCAAGACCCTCAAGCGCTTCAAGGACGAAGTCAACGAAGTGCCTGTTGGTCAGGAGTGCGGTATGGCCTTCGAGAATTACGAAGACATTCGCGCCGGCGACACCATCGAGTGCTTCCGCGTCGAACACATCACGAGAACGCTCTAAGCGTCTCGCCGCAAAACAGGACTTTTCTGTCGGGCGCCGGCTTCACCGGCGCTCGCTCCGTTTGAGGCATTACCCATGGCAAAAGCTACATCATCGGCCCCTTCGCAACGCATGCTGCGTGTTGGCGAACAGGTGCGCGCCGCACTGACCCAGATTCTCCAGCGCGGCGAAGTCCGCGACGATCTGATCGAAGGCACCGTCATTTCCATCTCGGAAGTGCGCATGTCACCCGATCTCAAGATCGCGACCGCTTACGTGACGCCGCTTGGCGTTGCCGATCACACCGACATCATCACGGCGCTCAACCGCCATGCCAAGTTCATGCGCGGCCGCCTCGGCCCGCAGCTGCGGCAGATGAAGTACATGCCGGAACTGCGTTTCCGCGACGATACGAGTTTCGACAACTACCAGAAGATCGACGCACTCCTGCGGTCACCGGAGGTGCAGCGCGATCTGGGACCTTCGAACGAAAAAGACGACGAACAGAACTGAAGCATGTCCAAACCACGCAAACAGCAGAACCGCAAACCCAAGGGCCGCCCGATTTCGGGCTGGCTCATTCTCGACAAGCCGCTCGATTTCGGCTCAACCGAAGCCGTTTCCAAGATCAAATGGCTGTTCAACGCCCAGAAGGCAGGTCACGCCGGAACACTCGACCCCTTGGCGTCCGGCATGTTGCCGATTGCCCTCGGTGACGCCACAAAGACCGTTCCTTACGTCATGGACGGCCGGAAAATCTACGAGTTTACCGTCACCTGGGGTGAAGAACGCGCAACCGACGATCTGGAAGGCGAGGTAGTCAACTCCTCCGACCAGCGCCCGGACGAACAGGCGATCCGCGATATTCTACCCAATTATACCGGCGTGATCATGCAGACGCCGCCGCAGTTTTCCGCCATCAAGATCGCCGGTGAGCGGGCCTATGATCTGGCTCGTGAAGGCGAAACGGTGGAGATTCCCGCGCGCGAGGTGGAAATTCACCGTCTGACGCTGCTCGCCTGCCCCGACGCTGACACCGCTCATTTCGAAGTGGAATGCGGTAAGGGTACCTATGTGCGGGCGCTTGCGCGCGATATGGGCCGGGATCTCGGTTGTTTCGGTCATATTTCGCAATTGCGCCGTACCATGGTCGCGCCATTCGGCGAGGACATGATGGTACCGCTCGAAAGCTTGACGGCGCTCGAAGCCATCGAAGACCGCGACGAGCGGCTTGAAGCGCTCGATGCTTTTCTGATCGACACGGCGGAAGCGCTTTCATCCCTTCCCCACCTCATCATCAATGATGATCAGGCACACCGGCTGAAGATGGGCAACCCGATCCTGCTGCGCGGGCGTGATGCGCCGGCCAATCACCCGGAGGCCTATGCCACTGCGCATGGCAAGCTCATTGCCATCGGCGAGATCGGCGAGGGCGAATTCCGGCCGAAGCGCGTTTTCGGTTGAGACGAGCCTTGAGGGGCGGCGTCAATCGCCTCTTTCAATTGTACCCGGAATAGTTTATAGGCAGCGCCAGCTTGGGCTTTGCCTATGCTGCCGAATGGCCAGAGCTGGACGACATCCCGGCTCTAGGCGTCCCATTTTTCCTTAAAATAGAAAGGATCGTCCGATGTCGATTACTGCAGAGCGCAAAGCCGCCCTCATCAAGGAATATGCAACGAACGAAGGCGACACCGGTTCTCCGGAAGTTCAGGTCGCTATTCTGACCGAGCGGATCAACAACCTGACCGGTCACTTCAAGGACCACAAGAAGGACAACCACTCCCGTCGTGGCCTTCTGACGCTGGTTTCGAGCCGCCGTTCGCTTCTCGACTATCTGAAGAAGAAGGACGAAGCCCGTTACAGCAAGCTGATCGGTGCTCTCGGCATTCGCCGCTAAAACCTTATCCGGCGGGTTTCGCAACGATACCCGCCGGTTTTTATATCTGGCCTTTTGAAGGTCATCTTCAATTTCCGGGCGTTCGCCATAGATGTGGCCCCCGGACGATAAGGCAGCCCCGGATGGGCCGGTGCAGCCTTTTCAACCGCAGACCTGTCATGGGGCAGGATTGCCGGATGCTTGCACCTTGAAAGCCTCCGGCTGTCTTGCCCGTGATTGCGTCGTTCTTTGCCCCCTCGCAAGGCGGGCATACACAAACAAGGACAAGATATGTTCAATAAACACTCCGTGGAAATCGAATGGGCTGGCCGCCCGCTGAAGCTCGAGACAGGCAAGGTTGCCCGTCAGGCTGACGGCGCCGTCATCGCAACCTACGGCGAGACGATGGTTCTTGCGACGGTGGTTTCCGCAAAGTCTCCGAAGCCTGGACAGGACTTCTTCCCGCTCACCGTGAACTACCAGGAAAAGACCTACGCAGCCGGCAAGATCCCTGGCGGCTATTTCAAGCGCGAAGGCCGTCCGTCGGAAAAGGAAACGCTGGTTTCCCGCCTGATCGACCGTCCGATCCGCCCGCTGTTTCCTGAAGGCTACAAGAACGACACGCAGGTTGTCGTAACGGTCATTCAGCACGACCTCGAAAATGACCCGGACGTTCTGTCGATGGTTGCCGCATCCGCTGCGCTCACACTGTCTGGCATTCCTTTCATGGGCCCGGTCGGCGGCGCGCGCGTTGGTTACATCAACGGCGAATATGTTCTGAACCCGCATCTTGATGAGATGGATGAATCGGTTCTGGATCTGGTTGTTGCCGGCACGCAGGACGCAGTCCTGATGGTGGAGTCGGAAGCCAAGGAACTCAACGAAGACGTCATGCTCGGCGCCGTCATGTTCGGCCATCGCGGCTTCCAGCCGGTTATCGACGCGATCATCAAGCTCGCTGAAGTTGCCGCCAAGGAACCGCGCGAATTCGAACCGGAAGATTTCTCCGCGCTCGAAAACGAAATGCTCGGCCTTGCCGAAACCGAACTGCGCACCGCCTACAAGATCACCGAAAAGGCTGCCCGTTACGCCGCCGTCGACGCCGTAAAGGCGAAGGTCAAGGCTCACTTCCTGCCGGAAGAAGGCGAAGCGAAGTATAGCCCTGAAGAAATCGGCGCTGTCTTCAAGCACCTTCAGGCGAAGATCGTTCGCTGGAACGTTCTCGACACCAAGAGCCGCATCGATGGCCGCGACCTGTCGACCGTTCGTCCGATCGTTTCGGAAGTTGGCATCCTGCCGCGTACGCACGGCTCGGCGCTGTTCACCCGTGGTGAAACCCAGGCGATCGTTGTTGCGACGCTCGGCACCGGCGAAGACGAACAGTATGTCGACAGCCTGACCGGCATGTACAAGGAACGTTTCCTTCTGCATTACAACTTCCCGCCCTACTCGGTCGGTGAAACGGGCCGTATGGGTTCCCCGGGCCGTCGCGAAATCGGTCACGGCAAGCTCGCATGGCGCGCTATCCGTCCGATGCTGCCGACTGCGGAACAGTTCCCCTACACGCTGCGCGTCGTTTCCGAAATCACCGAGTCCAACGGCTCTTCGTCGATGGCAACGGTTTGCGGCACCTCGCTTGCACTGATGGACGCTGGCGTACCGCTGGCCAAGCCAGTTGCCGGTATCGCCATGGGCCTTATCCTCGAAGGCGAGCGCTTTGCGGTTCTCTCCGACATCCTGGGTGACGAAGATCACCTCGGCGACATGGACTTCAAGGTTGCAGGTACTGCCGACGGCATCACCTCGCTGCAGATGGACATCAAGATCGCCGGTATCACCGAAGAGATCATGAAGATCGCTCTGGAGCAGGCACAGGGTGGCCGCAAGCACATCCTCGGCGAAATGGCGAATGCCATCACCGAGAGCCGCGGCCAGCTTGGCGAATTCGCACCGCGCATCGAAGTGATGAACATTCCGGTCGACAAGATCCGTGAAGTCATCGGTTCGGGCGGCAAGGTCATCCGCGAAATCGTCGAAAAGACCGGCGCCAAGATCAACATCGAAGACGATGGCACCGTCAAGATCGCTTCTGCTTCCGGCAAGGAAATCGAAGCGGCCCGCAAGTGGATCCATTCGATCGTTGCAGAACCGGAAGTCGGCCAGATCTACGAAGGTACGGTCGTCAAGACCGCTGACTTCGGCGCTTTCGTCAACTTCTTCGGCGCCCGCGACGGCCTCGTTCACATCTCGCAGCTCGCTTCCGAGCGTGTCGCCAAGACCTCCGACGTCGTCAAGGAAGGCGACAAGGTCTGGGTCAAGCTGATGGGCTTCGACGAGCGTGGCAAGGTTCGCCTGTCCATGAAGGTTGTCGACCAGGCAACCGGCAAGGAAGTTGCCGCAGACAAGAAGAAGGAAGATGGCGAAGCCGCTGCCGAGTAAGGCAGCCTCGCCAGACCCTATCGAGGCGCGGGTTTTGCCCGCGCCTTTTTTCTATTCCATCTTGAGGACGCTCCAATGAGCCGTGATGCTGTTAAAACCCTTTTCCATCCCTTTGCCGCAGAGATGCTCGACTTGCCGAAAGAGGGCGAGCGCGTTCTGTTTCTGGGAGCGGAAGCCGGCCCGCGGCTAGACGGTTTTAACGCTGACATCGTCTCGGTTCAGAATTTTCGACCGCTTTACCGGGCTCTTCAGGCCCAGAACGCAGAGGTCACGCCGGATATTTCCGGCGAGGACTACGATGCGGCGTTGCTGCTTTGCGGCAAACATCGCGGCGAGAACGAAAACCGCGTCGCTGAAGCGCTCTTGCGCGTCAAGGCGGGTGGGTTGATCGTGGCGGCGGGATCGAAGGAAGACGGCATTCTGACGCTGCGCAAGACGCTGGCAAAGCTTGGCATCGAGGCGGAATCGACGCCGAAGTACCACGGCGTCGCCCTCTGGTTCAAACGGCCGGAAGACGTTGCATCTGCCGTGTCGAAACTCGCGCAACATTCCGTTACGGTTGCTGGCCGTTTCACCGCCATGCCCGGCATGTTCTCGCATGACCGCGTGGACGATGGCTCGGAGCTGCTCGCGTCGCGCCTGCCGACCGACTTCGACGGCAACGCCGCCGATTTCGGCGCAGGCTGGGGTTATCTCTCGGTCATGCTGGCGGAAAAATCGCCGCGCACGGCGCGTATCGATCTTTTCGAAGCGGACTGGAACGCGCTCGAATTCGCCAAGACCAATCTTCTTGAAAACAATCCGCGACTGACGGCGCGCTTCTTCTGGCAGGACCTTGCAAACGAGCCGCCGAAAGAAAAATACGACCTCATCATCATGAACCCGCCTTTCCACGCGGCAGGACAGGCGGCAGAACCCGCTCTCGGTCAGGCCTTTATCAAGACGGCTGCCGGCGCGCTTCGCAACGGTGGAAAGCTGCTGATGGTCGCCAATCGCGGCATGCCCTATGAGCCGGTTCTGGCGGCGGAATTCCGCACCAGCGCCGAGGTATGCCGCAACGCGCGCTTCAAGATCCTGAGCGCCCAGAAGTAAGCAATTCGAGCATCATCAGCTCAACAGCCATGCCCACAGCGACACGGAAAGAACACCGGTCGCCGTGGAAATGCTGATAGTGGAGGCCGCAACGCTGTGGCCGATGCCGAAGCGGTTGGCGATCAGCCATGCATTCACCCCTGTCGGCACCGACGAGGTGAGCACGAGGGCAGCTGTCCATTCCCGGCTGAGGCCGAGAGCATGGCCCATGGCCCACACGCAGGCGGGCAGAAGCAGCAGTTTGAAAACCGTCATGGTGACGGCAATCCCCAGATTACCGCGAATGGTGTATTTCGTCAGCGCCATACCGAGCGAGATGAGCGCTGCCGGTCCCGCCATGGACGCGATCTGATCAACCACGGTCTTGAGGATGGGCGTGAGCGTCACGCCTGAAACATTGGTCGAAAGCCCGATGAAAAGTCCGATCACCAGCGGATTTGTAATGAGGTTGCGGCCGACCTGCCTGAAGACAGAAGCCATGCTGCGCTTTTCGCCGCCCACCGCCTTATGCGTGGCGTTCTCCATCAAGATGGTACCGGCAATCATCATGACCGGCAGATGGATGGCCAGCAGAATGGAGAGGGCGACCAGCCCCTCATCCCCGATGGACCGCCCGACAAGCGGCAGGCCGATGAAGATATTGTTGGCAAAGGCCGAGGATATGCCGGCTATGACGGCGATGCGACTATCCTGCTTGAAGATGTACCGCGTGACGATATGCCCAACCGTCCAGGTTACGGCCACGCCGGCGAAATAGGTCAGCCACAGCCGGAAGGGCGATGCGCCATGAAAATTCGCCTCCGCAAGAGTGCGGAAGATCAAAGTCGGCACGGCGATCTTGAACACGAAATCGCTGAGAATCTCACCGGCATCAGCCCTAAACAAGCCGGCCTTGACGGTGAGCCAGCCGATCAGGATAAGAATGAAAATCGGAGCGACGTTCGCGGCAACGGCAGACATGGAGGGAGAGCTTTCGCGGCTTTTGCGGGAGATACTCCGCTTTAGAGCCTTTTCCAAGGGAATGGAATCGCGAAAACGCTGCACCCGGATGTTTCATTTAATACGCGACGTAGCTCCGTCAGGTATTTTTGCAGAAAGCCCCTCAAAACCGGTCACTGGATCAAGTGGCGCTGCGGTCGGTTTTTCGAGTACCGTCTATAATGAAAACCCGCTTGCGGCACTCTAGAAAGAGGCGGACCAAAGGTGGACCAAAAGAAAAAGCGGGGTTTCCCCCGCCTTTTGTCATATCCGTTATACGCCGTCAGTACATCCGTGACGGAGATAACGGGTGAGCCAGAAGACCTCATGTCTTCTATTCTGGTCCGTATTCACGCACCTTTTGCTCTGATCGGAGTGATAGCTTAACCACATTACAGGCACATGACGCGTTTCTGTCTCTGGTGGAGAACCGCATATTTTCCCTTTGGGCTTTTCTTGCCGCCAGAATTGTTTAAGACCGTTCAAAAATGTGCACCCTGCAAACCGGATAGGGCCTATGACGAAATTCGACGTACTGACTGTCGGCAATGCCATCGTCGACATCATTTCCCGTTGTGATGATCGCTTCCTCAATGATAACGCCATCACCAAGGGCGCGATGAACCTCATCGACGCGGAGCGGGCCGAACTGCTCTATTCGCTGATGGGACCCGCGCTCGAGGCCTCCGGCGGAAGTGCGGGCAACACGGCGGCGGGCGTGGCGAATTTCGGTGGCAGGGCGGCTTATTTCGGCAAGGTGGCAGAAGATCAGCTCGGCGAAATCTTCCAACACGATATCCGCGCGCAGGGCGTCTATTTCGAAACGAAGCCGGAAGGCACGTTTCCGCCGACTGCCCGCTCGATGATCTTCGTCACGGAAGACGGTGAGCGCTCGATGAACACCTATCTCGGCGCCTGCGTCGATCTCGGTCCGGAAGATGTAGAAGAAGACGTCGTGGCGAACACGAAGGTCACCTATTTCGAAGGTTACTTGTGGGATCCGCCGCGCGCCAAGGATGCCATTCGCGATTGCGCCCGCATTGCGCATGAGAACGGCCGTGAAGTCTCCATGACGCTTTCAGACAGTTTCTGCGTTGGCCGATACCGCGAAGAATTTCTCGACCTGATGCGTTCCGGCACCGTGGACATCGTTTTCGCCAACAAGCAGGAAGCTCTCTCGCTTTATGAAACCGACGATTTCGAGCTGGCGCTGACGAAAATCGCTGCCGATTGCAAGATCGCAGCGGTGACGATGAGCGAAGAAGGTGCCGTTATCCTGCGCGGCACGGAACGCGTGAAGGTAGAAGCCTATCCGGTGTATGACGTGGTCGACACAACGGGTGCCGGCGATCTTTTCGCCGCCGGCTTCCTGTTCGGTTACACGCAGGATCGGTCTCTGGAAGATTGCGGCAAACTCGGCTGCCTTGCTGCTGCCGCCGTCATTCAGCAGGTCGGGCCGCGTCCGATGTCATCGCTCAAGGCGCTGGGCGAGAAAAACGGCCTTATTTAAAGGCCTCGCCGGGATAAGCACCCCAGATTTCACCCTGCGACACCCAGCCTGAGGCCTGACCGGCCTCGGCGCGGCACCAGTCGCCGTTGCATTCACCGATCCTGAAGACGACACCCGGCTCCAGCCGGGCGATGACGGAGGCGCCCGACTGTGCGTCGCGGCGCATGTTCACGTAGACATCCTTGCCCTTGCCGCGCATCCACGGCGCGGCGACGGCCGTGCGCTCACCGGAAAGCAGCGCCTGGTTAACCCAGCCTTCCGTGCCATCGGCATCGCGGATGCGCCGCCAGTTCTCATATTCCTGAATGATTTCAACCGGCATTCCCGATTTCATATACATCCAGGAAACGGCATAATCCGTGCTGGGTCCGATGCGCATGTTGACGCGCTTGGATTTCAGGCTGACAAAACGCGGCAAAGGCAGGCCGCTTGCGCCTTTGGCAGCGCCTTGCGCCATGGCCTCGTTCGCCACACCAAAGAGGCCCAGAGACAATGCAATGCAAACCATAGAAACCACACTGCGCATGCCCATTTCCGTTTCCTGCCTTCTGCAAACCGGATTAAATTCGAGGAGGCTCGTTTCCACACGCCTCAAGCTTCGGCGAGTTTTATTTGTCTTCGCCGGTGGGTCTGGTAGAAACGCCCTGATTGAAAGAAATTATCGCTCTTTCTGGTTAATGACTTCTGAACAAGGCAGCGGCAAACGATGACCCACAAGAAGAGACCGACAGTCTATATCACCCGCAAATTGCCTGACGTCGTCGAAACCAGAATGCGGGAACTCTTCGATGCCGAACTGAATATCGACGATACGCAGCGCCGCGAGGAAGAGCTTGTGGCCGCCATGCAGCGGGTCGACGTTCTGGTGCCGACAGTCACGGACCGCATCACCGCCGCCATGATCGAGAAAGCAGGGCCGCAACTGAAGCTGATCGCAAGCTTTTCCAACGGCATAGACCATGTGGATGTGGACGCGGCCGCCCGAAAGGGCATCACAGTGACCAACACGCCCAACGTGCTGACCGAAGACAGCGCCGATATCACCATGGCGCTGGTACTGGCCGTGCCGCGCCGCCTGATCGAAGGCACGCGCGTACTTGCCAATGGCGCCGACGAATGGCTGGGCTGGTCGCCGACCTGGATGCTGGGACGGCGTATTTCCGGCAAACGCATCGGCATTGTCGGCATGGGCCGCATCGGTACGGCAGTTGCGCGGCGCGCCAAGGCTTTCGGCCTCTCCATACACTATCACAACCGCAAACGCGTCAACCCGGCGACGGAAGCGGAGCTTGAGGCAACCTATTGGGACAGCCTCGACCAGATGCTGGCGCGGGTGGATATTGTTTCTGTCAATTGCCCCTCCACGCCTGCGACCTATCACCTGATCTCGGCACGACGGCTCGCGCTGATGCAGCCGACAAGCTACATCGTCAACACGGCGCGCGGCGATATCATCGATGAGGCGGCAATGATCCAGTGCCTGCGCGACGGAAAGATCGCCGGAGCCGGTCTTGATGTCTACGAGAACGAACCCGCAATCAATCCCAAGCTCATCAAGCTCGCGAGAGAAGGGAAGGTCGTGCTGCTTCCCCATATGGGCTCGGCAACGATTGAGGGCCGGATCGAGATGGGTGACAAGGTCATCATCAACATCCGCACGCTTTTCGACGGACACCGACCGCCGAACCGGGTGCTGCCGGGGCGGAACTGAACCGGTTCAGACAAGCCGTGTCTGCTCGTGACATGGGACGGAGAAGCAGGCCTTTAAGCGGATCAAAAATTGAGCCGTCTCAGCCGAGGAATTTCGTCATTTCAATCGAGGTCGTACGGTCGTAACCCGGATGGGCGTTTTCAGCGGTTTTGATGAAACCCCAGGCGGCGAATTTCGCGTGATTGCCGACAAGCTCGATGCGCGTTTCCAGCCGCAGCGCCGGTAACGCCAATTCGCGGGCCAATGCTTCGGCCCGTTCCAGAAGCATTTTGCCGATGCCTTTGCCCTGCGCTTTCAGGGAGACGCACAGCTTGCCGACGTAAAGGCAGGTCGGTGGTTCCTGCCGGCAAAACAGGCAGCCAAAAATCTCATCCCCATCCAGCGCCACGAAAGCGGTCTCCGCTCTCGCCTTCTCCGCGAGATTTTCGAGCGTCAAACGGTGAGCGGACGATGGTGGGTCGATGACGCCGTCCATATAGGCGAAGGACGACATGATAAGCGCAAGCAGCTCCTGCCAGCGCTCGAATTCTTCGCCAATCCTTGTGATCTCAGTCATGTTTTTTTCCAGCAGGGCGGCGCTTGTAACGCACGGTTTCGAAGCGGGCCGACAGGGCGTCATAGAGAAGCAGGCGGCCGACCAATGGCTCGCCGGCAGCGGTGATCACCTTGATGGCCTCCATGGCCATGATCGTGCCAATCACGCCGGTCAAAGCGCCGACGATGCCCGTTCCCGCGCAATTCGGAATAAGCCCCTGCGGCGGTGGCTCGGGAAACAGATCGCGATACCCCGGCAGCAGATTACCATCGGCACCCGCCTCATAGGGTTTCAGCACCGTTACCGAACCATCGAAACGGCCGACAGCGCCCGTTACCAGCGGCCTTTTAGCAGCCTCTGCGGCATCGGCAGCGGCATAACGTGTGTCGAAATTATCAGAACCGTCGATAAGGAGATCGAAGGATGGCAGATGGGTGTGCGCCCAGACCTGCGAAAAACGCTCCTCAAAAACAAGGGTACGCACATGCGGGTTGAGCCGGGCGATGGCTGCGCGGGCGCTTGCCGTTTTCAGCTCACCGATCGTGCCGGTATCGTGGATCACCTGCCGCTGGAGATTGGACAGGGAGACCACGTCGTCATCGATCAGGCCAAGCGTGCCGACACCGGCTGCAGCAAGATAATGAAGGACAGGCGCGCCGAGGCCACCAGCCCCGATTACCAGCACCCGCGCAGCCTTCAGACGCTGCTGCCCGGCACCGCCGATTTCCGGCAAGAGAATATGGCGCTTGTAGCGTTCGATTTCGTCCGGGCTCAGCGGGTCCATGTCGCACTCCATTTTTTCGCCGTCATGCCGTGATGCCCCCGTGGGAAACATTGAAGAATTGCGCCCTGTCGCCAAGGGCGGAGAACATTGCCGCATCCGTTCCGGTCATGAAACTCTGACCACCGAGTGCGTGAATGAGATCGAACAGAGCCGCCCGCCTGCCCTCATCCAGATGCGCGGCAATTTCGTCGAGCAGCAGAACCGGCGCATGGCCGGTCATGTTGGCGGTGAGCTGGGCATGCGCAAGCACCAATCCCACCAGCAGCGCCTTCTGTTCTCCGGTCGAGCAACGCTCTGCCTCCATGTTCTTTTCCGCGTGGCGCACGAACAGATCGACACGGTGCGGTCCATCAAGCGTGCGGCCTGCCGCCGCGTCTCGATACCGGCCTTCGCGCAGCGTAAGCCTATACTCGTCTTCCAGATCGACAGCCGGCCGGTTGAGCGTGTCGTCCATGAAACCCGAGAGCGCCAGCGCTGCAGAGGGGAAGGCAGCATTGCCGGAACGGCCTTCGATGAGGCTCTTCAAAAGACCCAACATTTCATAGCGCGCGAGCGCCATGGAAATGCCGAGTTCCGCCATCTGCTTCTCGATACCGTCCAGCCAGACCGGATCGAAACGGCCTTCCGAAAGCAGACGGTTGCGGCCGCGCATGGCCTTTTCGAAGTCGCTTGCCCGCCGTCCATGCGCGGGATCGAGCGAGAGCACCAACCGATCGAGAAAACGCCGGCGATCCGAGGATGAACCGGTAAAAAGCCCATCCATGGCAGGCGTCAGCCACAGCACCCGCAGATGATCCGTCAATTCATCGACCGACTTCACCGATGTCCCGTTCAGCCTCAGGCGGCGCGACACTACCTCGCCGTCACCCTCGATCCCGGTTCCGATGGCGACCTCGCCGTCCATGCCGTCGACGTCCGCAAAAATCGAAAAACCGGCGGCCTCCGCCCCCACTCGCGTCACATCGGACAGGGTGGCGCGGCGCAGGCCCCTTCCGGGCGACAGAAACGAAACGGCCTCCAGGAGATTGGTCTTGCCGGAACCGTTGTCACCCGTCAGCACCACGTGGCGGTCATCCAGCGCGAGCGCCGCCGCCGCATAGTTGCGGAAGTCCGTGAGTTTCAGCCGTAAAAGCGACACCTTATTCGTCATCTGTACGGCCTAAAACGAACATAGCTGGATAGCAAGGTGGGGAATGCGTCGTCCGCATTGAACATAATGCCACCACACCGCAATCCAGTCTCCAGTAGCAACTTTTTGAGCGTCCGGTTATTTATGCGTGGTCCCTCATTATCGGTAACCCCATCCATGCGCCTGATTTTTTCGCTCCTCCTCGCTTTCAGCCTTCTTTCATCCTGCGCGGGCAGACCGGGGGCGGATGTGTTGCAGGCCATAAACACCAAGACCACCGATACGAAAATCGTGACAGCCTATGTGGCGAGCACGCGGGAGAAAAACAACGAGGCCAAAAAGGGCTTTAGCGCTGGGCGGGCGGCTGAGCTGAATTATGCGCGCTTCGACATTTCCATTCCTCCCAGCCATAAAAGCGGAAATATCGAATGGTCCAAAGGTAAGCCGAACCCGAGCAAGGATTTTGTCGTCACCAAAGCCGATATGCTGACGAAAACGCGTTTCAATTCCGATCTTGGCGACGTCACCCGCTCCGGCAAGCAGATTGCGCTTTTTGTGCATGGCTATAATTACAGCTATCAGGAGGCCTTGTTCCGTGCGGCACAAATGGCAGCCGATGCCAATATGGATGGTGTGCCGCTGGTCTTTTCCTGGCCGTCCCAGGCGAGCGTCACCGGTTACGTGGCCGACAAGGAATCAGCGACCTATTCGCGAGACGCGCTGGCCATGGTGCTGACAGACCTTACCAGGCAGACACCGAAAAAAAGCATTGTCGTGTTCGGTCACAGCATGGGCGGCTGGCTGGTCATGGAAGCGCTGCGACAATTGCGCTTCGAAGGCAGGAACGATGTGCTCTCCAAACTACAGGTAGTGCTGGCCGCGCCGGATATCGACGCCGATGTTTTCCGCAAGCAGATCGAGGTGGTGGGAAGGCTCAATCCGCCGCTCACCATTCTCGTCTCCAAGGACGACCGCGCCCTGAAGGCTTCCTCCATCCTGGGGGCCGATGTCACCCGCATCGGCGCGCTGGATGTGACCGATCCTCAAGTGCAGGAAGCCGCCCTGAAAGAGGGCGTTCAGTTCGTTGACATCTCCAAGCTCAAGGCATCGGATCCGCTCAACCACGACCGCTATGCGGCACTCGCGTCGCTGGTGCCACAACTGGAGGCGAGCCGGAACGGCAACGGCGAAAACGGCATAGGCCGCGCGGGTGCCTTTGTGTTCGATGCTATCGGGGCAACAGTATCCAGCCCCTTCCGGCTTGCGAGCCAGGTCGTGAACCCGCAATAACTTTTGCGGGTTCTTGGCGACAACCGGTTCAGAAATCCCAGTCTTCGTCTTCTGTGGCGACCGCCTTGCCGATGACATAGGACGAGCCGGAGCCGGAGAAGAAGTCGTGGTTCTCGTCGGCATTGGGAGACAGCGCCGAGAGGATCGCAGGATTGACCCGGCAGGCCTCGGGCGGAAACAGCGCCTCGTAACCCAGATTCATCAAGGCCTTGTTGGCGTTGTAATGCAGGAACTGCTTGACGTCCTCCGTCAGGCCAACGCCGTCATAGAGGTCTTGGGTATATTTGGCCTCGTTGTCGTAAAGCTCGAGCAAAAGATCAAAGGCGAAATCCTTGATCTCCTGTTTTTCCGCTTCGCCCAGACGTTCGAGCGCGCGCTGGAACTTGTAGCCGATGTAATAGCCATGCACGGCCTCATCGCGAATGATGAGACGGATCAAATCGGCCGTGTTGGTAAGCTTGGCGCGACTTGACCAGAACATTGGCAGGTAGAAGCCGGAATAGAACAGGAAGCTCTCCAGAAACACGCTGGCGACCTTCATTTTCAACGGATTTCCGCTATCATATTCGCGCATGATGAGCGCGGATTTGCGTTGCAGGAATTCGTTCTCCTCCGACCAGCGATAGGCGTCATCGACGTCAGGCGTGGAGCAGAGCGTCGAGAAGATCGAGGAATAGGAGCGGGCGTGGACCGCCTCCATAAAGGAGATGTTGGAAAGCACCGCCTCCTCGTGCGGCGTCGCAGAATCCGCCATCAGGCGCACGGAACCGACGCCATTCTGGATCGTGTCCAGCAATGTCAGCCCGGTGAAGACGCGGATCGTCAGGGTCTGCTCTTCCGGCTTCAACGTTCCCCAGGACGGGATATCGTTGGAGAGCGGCACCTTTTCCGGTAGCCAGAAATTCGATGTCAGGCGATTCCAGACTTCGAGATCCTTGTCATCCTCGATGCGGTTCCAGTTGACCGCGCGAATACGGGACGCGGGTTTTACGGCAATGTTCATTGTCTTGTCCCTCAATTCAGAGCGTGCAGGATACGCAGCCCTGAACCTGCGTGCCTTCCAGCGCCATCTGGCGCAAACGGATGTAATAGATGGTCTTGATGCCTTTTTTCCAGGCGTAGATCTGCGCCCGGTTGATATCGCGCGTCGTTGCCGTATCGCGGAAGAACAGTGTCAGCGACAGGCCCTGATCGACATGCTGGGTGGCCGCCGCATAGGTATCTATGATCTTTTCCGGACCGATTTCGTAGGCATCCTGATAATATTCGAGATTGTCGTTCGAAAGGTAGGAAGCCGGATAATAAACACGGCCGATCTTGCCTTCCTTGCGAATTTCAATCTTCGAGACGATGGGATGGATCGAGGAGGTCGAGTGATTGATATAGGAGATCGAGCCTGTGGGCGGCACGGCCTGAAGGTTCTGGTTATAGAGGCCGGTCTCCATGACGGCCTGCTTCAACGCTTTCCAGTCCTCCTGTGTCGGAATGGAAATGCTGGCTTTCTCAAAAAGGTCGCGGACCTTTTCCGTCGCGGGCAGCCATTCCCGGTCGGTATATTTATCGAAGTAGTCGCCCGAGGCATATTTGGAGTTTTCAAAGCCCTTGAAGCTCTGGCCCCTTTCAGTGGCAAGGCGATTGCTGGCGCGGATGGCGTGATAGGTCACCGTGTAGAAATAGATATTGGTGAAATCGATGCCTTCTTCGGAGCCGTAGAAGATGCGCTCGCGCGCCAGATAGCCATGCAGGTTCATCTGACCAAGCCCGATGGCGTGGCTCGCATCATTGCCCTTTTCCACGGAAGGGACAGACGAGATGTGGCTCATGTCAGAAACGGCCGTCAGCGCCCGGATGGAGGTTTCGATCGTCTTGCCGAAATCAGCCGAATCCATTGCTGAAGCAATGTTGAGCGAGCCGAGATTGCAGGAAATATCCTTGCCCATATGGCTGTAAGAGAGATCGTCGTTGAATTCGCTCGCCTCGCTGACCTGTAGAATTTCCGAGCAGAGATTGCTCATGCTGATACGGCCGGCGATCGGATTGGCGCGGTTAACCGTATCCTCGAACATTATATAGGGGTAACCGCTTTCGAACTGGATTTCTGCGATGACTTGGAAGAACTCGCGTGCCTTGATCTTCTTCTTGCGGATGCGGCTGTCGGCGACCATTTCCTGATATTTTTCGCTGACGGAAATCTCGGTAAACGGCACGCCATAGACCCGCTCAACATCATACGGCGAGAACAGGTACATATCCTCGTTGTTTCTCGCGAGTTCGAAGGTGATATCGGGGATCACCACGCCGAGCGAAAGGGTTTTAATGCGGATTTTTTCGTCGGCGTTTTCACGTTTCGTATCGAGGAAACGCATGATGTCGGGGTGATGGGCATGCAGATAGACCGCGCCAGCGCCCTGGCGCGCGCCAAGCTGGTTGGCGTAGGAGAACGAATCTTCCAGCAGCTTCATGACAGGAATCACGCCGGAGGACTGGTTTTCGATCTGTTTGATCGGCGCGCCGGCTTCGCGAATATTGGTCAGGGACAATGCTACGCCACCGCCACGCTTGGAAAGCTGCAATGCTGAATTGATGGACCGGCCGATGCTTTCCATATTGTCTTCCACACGCAGCAGAAAACACGAAACCAGCTCACCGCGGCTTTTCTTGCCGGCGTTGAGAAAGGTCGGGGTTGCCGGCTGGAAGCGGCCGGAAATGATTTCATCCATCAGATCGCGGGCAAGTTGCTCGTCGCCACGCGCCAGAGCCAGCGCCACCATGCAGACGCGGTCCTCATAACGCTCCAGGTAACGCTTTCCGTCGAAAGTCTTCAGCGTATAGGACGTATAATATTTGAAGGCGCCGAGAAATGTCGGAAAACGGAACTTTCTGGCATAGGCCTCGTCGTAGAGGTCACGGACGAAATTGAAGGAATACTGGTCCAGCACCTCCTGTTCGTAATATCCCTCGGTCACGAGATAATCGAGCTTTTCCCTGAGATTATGGAAAAACACCGTGTTTTGATTGACGTGCTGAAGGAAATATTGCCGTGCCGCAAGGCGGTCCTTGTCGA
The DNA here is from genome assembly GCF_053521725.1 of Agrobacterium sp. CG160-95. Taxonomy (NCBI): domain Bacteria; kingdom Pseudomonadati; phylum Pseudomonadota; class Alphaproteobacteria; order Hyphomicrobiales; family Rhizobiaceae; genus Agrobacterium; species Agrobacterium sp. CG160-95. The sequence goes on from NZ_JBNWDU010000001.1 coordinate 1,342,941, forward strand.
GCTGGATCTTCCCGTTTTCATCGTAGAGGTTCAGCATCGCGTTCAGCGCGTGATAGTCCAGTCCCGCGTCCAGGTGTTTCTGCGCGGCAGTTACTTGTTGTTTGGCATCCGTGTTGCGCACCGCGCTTGAGGTCAGCGTGTCCAAAATCGTTCCAATCCATGATTGACGTTGGCGACATCTTCCTCTGTGCCGAGAAGCTCGAAGCGGTAGAGAAACGGCACCGCGCATTTACGCGACACGATATCTCCGGCGGATGCGAAAGCTGCGCCAAAATTCGTATTTCCCGCCGCTATGACGCCGCGAATGAGATTTCGGTTTGAGGGCTCGTTCAAAAACCGGATAACCGGTTTCGGTACCGCTCCTTTCATGCCGCCGCCCCCATAGGTGGGGGTGACGAGAACATAGGGCTCCGACACGTGAGGAACGTCTTCCTCGGCGCCGAGCGGCAGGCGAAGCAATCGTCGCCCCAGTTTTTGAAGGAAGCGATGAGTGTTCTCAGACCGGCTGGAATAATAGACGATCAGCCCCATCGCATCGCCTCCTCAGCTGATCGAGCCAATCATGTCCGGACGGAAACCCGCCCAATGGCGTTCGCCGGCAACGACCACGGGAACCTGCATGTAACCAAGGCCGCGAACGCGATCGAGGGCATCCGCATCTTCGGAGATATCGACGATCTCGTAGCTGACACCGATGCGGTCAAGCGCACGATAGGTGGCAGTGCACTGGACGCAGGCGGGTTTGCTGTAAACGGTGACGGTCATTGTTTCCTCTTTCGAAGCCGCTTTTACGCACGGCTCAACATTGCCCGCCTGCAATCACAAGCGGGTGGCGATGGTTCTGTCATTCTGGCAAGGCGCGCGGGTGAGGCCGCGTAAGATCTCTGTCTACGCCGACGAGCGTAGAAACTTATAAAAATGCACTGGCATGACTTCACCCCGAAGCTTGTTCTGGAGGGGGCAGAAAAGGGCGCACGCAATTCATTTGCGTCATACACCTTCCTTCCGGACACCCCGCCCGTGGACGTTTTCGCTCAAGGCAGGTCTCCTGACTTACGGGTCAAAACATCCATTCCCACCTTCCCGGAGCTTTTAGCGCCAGTGGCTCAAATCGGAACGATGCTAACCGCTTACAGTTGCGGGGGCAGTTTCGGCATTGCTTCACCATAATGGTGTTACGCACCGAATTCCCGTCTTAGCTCCCGACGCTTGCGAATCGAAAGAACCTTGAACACCACATATAGTATATGATGAATTTTTTTCGTCAATAATTAGACATGCTAAAGCCCCACCCTGTGGATCAAAAAGATTCAACACATGGTCAACAAAGGCTTAACGGTGAATGCTCCATGCCGCCTACGGACGGAAGCAGCGGGTTATTCCCAGATATCGATGCGAATATCGGCGGGGCGGGAGTTCTCAATCACCCGCTTTCCGTTGGGAAGATCATTTTCGAACAGTTTGGCGTGAATCTCGGTCGCATCGAGACCATAGCCCTGCCATCTATCCCGCAGGCGTTCCTCGAGCACCGCAACGGATGGGCCTACGAAGACGGCAAGATCGAAGCTGCCGGAAAGCTTCGTCCACGGCGCCTCGTTCAACAGCAGATAGTTGCCTTCGGCAAGGATGAAGCGTGTTTCTGGCGCGATGGCGCGAGCGGAGGCAATGGCAATTTCGCGGGAGCGGTCAAAAACCGGGACAAGAACTTCCTGCCCGCCCTGACGAACTGCGGAGACGATATCAAGAAAGCCGCGCACGTCGAAGGTCTCCGGTGCGCCTTTTCGCGGCAAGAGCCCCCGTTCTTCGAGAATACCGTTATCCATATGGAAGCCGTCCATGGGCAGGACAGCCGCAGCCTCGCCGCGCGCCAAGAGGGCACCGCACAGGGCATCCGCCAGCGTGGATTTGCCGGCCCCAGGGGGACCGGCAATGGCAATGATAAAACGAGATTTACCCTCTGCCCGCCGAAGAACGTCTTCGACGATCGTTTCAAGCTTCAGCGTCATGCGGCCAGCGTTTCCTTTGGCGCTTCCTTGGCGCCCGTCATGAAGGCGACGGCGTCGGACATGGTATAGTCCTTCGGATTGATGACGCACAAACGCTTGCCCAGCCGATGAATATGAATCCGGTCAGCAACCTCGAAAACATGCGGCATGTTGTGCGAGATGAGAACGATCGGTAGCCCTCGCGCGCGCACATCCAGAATAAGCTCGAGAACGCGGCGGCTTTCCTTGACGCCGAGCGCCGCCGTCGGTTCGTCAAGGATGACGACCTTGGAGCCGAAGGCGGCTGCACGCGCCACCGCAACACCCTGGCGCTGGCCGCCGGAGAGGGTTTCCACCGCCTGATTGATGTTCTGGATCGTCATCAGGCCGAGTTCAGAGAGTTTCTCACGGGCAAACTTTTCCATCGCCGGACGGTCCAGTGCCCTGAACAGGCTTCCCTGAATACCGGGTTTGCGGATTTCACGGCCGAGAAACATATTGTCGGCTATGGACAATGCGGGAGACAGCGCAAGGTTCTGATAAACGGTTTCGATACCAGCCTTGCGCGCCTCGATCGGCGAGCGGAACTGTACCGGCTTGCCTTCCAGCCTGATCTCCCCTTCATCGGGTGTCACCGCACCGGAAATCGCCTTGATGAGAGAGGATTTTCCAGCACCGTTATCACCGATGACAGCGAGGATTTCGCCCGGATAAAGGTCAAAATCGGCATTGTCGAGCGCAGTCACACGACCGTAGCGTTTAACGAGATTGCGTGCTGTGAGGATAGGTTCTTTTGCCATCAGCCTGCTACCTTTCTGATCCACTGGTCGATTGCGACAGCCAAGATGATAAGGACGCCGATCAACAGATAGGTCCATTGTGGGTCTGTTCCGATAAGTCGCAGGCCGAGAGAGAAGACACCGACGATCAGCGCGCCGAAGATCATGCCCATGATCGAGCCGCGTCCGCCAAACAGCGATATGCCGCCGATGACCACTGCGGTGATGGATTCGATGTTGGCGAACTGACCGGCGGTCGGCGATACCGAGCCGATGCGGCCGATGAGAGCCCAGCCCGCGAAGGCGCAGATAAGCCCGGAAAGTGTGTAGACGGTCGTCAGCATGCGCTTGACGTTAACGCCGGCCAGTTCGGCTGCGTCGGGATCATCACCCACTGCATAGAGATGTCGACCCCAGGCGGTGCGGTTCAGCACATACCAGAGCAGGGCAACCAGCAGAACCATCGCAATGACGCCATAGGTGAAGACGGCGCTGCCGATGCGGACATTGTTGCCGAAAAACTGGAGAATGGGCGCCTGTTGGACGATATCCTGTGAGCGGATCGTTTCGTTGGCCGAATAGAGGAAATTGGTGGCCAACACGATCTGCCACATGCCCAGTGTAACGATGAAGGGCGGAAGCCGCATGCGCGAAACCAGCACGCCATTGATAAAGCCACAAAATGCGCCGACTGCGAGACCGCAGATAATCGAGAGTTCGGCAGGCAAACCATAGCGGAACGTAAACTGTCCCATGACGACGGAGGACAGGACCATGATCGCACCGACCGAAAGATCTATACCTGCTGTCAGAATGACCAGCGACTGTGCCGCGCCGACGATGCCGACGATTGCCACCTGCTGAAGGATAAGGGTCAGCGAAAAGGCCGAGAAAAACTTGCCGCCCAGGGTCATGCCGAAGACAGCCAGCGACAACACCAGAACGATCAGCGGTACGGCCGCCGGGCTGGAATGCAGAAAGTGCTGGAATTTTTCAAGCAAACTCTTGTTGTGCGTATCGAAAGCAGCGACCTGGGTCGAACTTCCCGACAGCACTTTTTCAAATTCATTATGCGGTTGAGCCCGCACTGGCTGATCGCTCATGGATTTTCCTCCCGATCGCTCCATCGCATCAGCCCCGAACCCGGGATTATTTTCCAGAGGGGACAATGCGTAGATTCAAACTGTTGAGAAGCGTGCCTCAGTTGCGTCCACGGACGCCGGGCGCGCTCGTTTGTTCCTGTCCGATCACCCAGATCGTTCTTTTAAACCATTCCGGTTCAAGGGCGGGGGCAAATTGCCCCCCGCCGATTTCAACGGTGAAGTATCAGCCCCAGCACTTCTTCAGGCCTTCCTTGGTGTCGATCGAATCGAGACCCTTGACCGGCTTGTCGGTTACCAGCGTTACGCCGGTGTCGAAGAAGTTCTTGCCTGCGGTCGGCTTCGGCTTTTCACCGGTATCGGCAAACTTCTTGACGGCTTCCACGCCGAGTGCCGCCATCAGCAGCGGGTATTGCTGAGACGTTGCGCCGATCACGCCTTCCGCAACGTTCTTGACACCAGGGCAACCGCCATCGACGGAAACGATCAGAACATCCTTTTCGCGGCCGACGGCTTTCAGCGCTTCGTAAGCACCGGCAGCTGCAGGTTCGTTGATGGTATGAACGACGTTGATGGTCGGATCCTTCTGCAGCAGATTTTCCATCGCAGAGCGGCCGCCTTCTTCGTTACCGTTGGTAACATCATGACCAACGATACGCTTGTCGTCTTCATCACCAATCTTGTTGATGTCCTTCACGTCGATGCCGAAGCCCTTCATGAAGCCCTGGTTGCGCAAAACATCAACGGTTGGCTGGGAAGGCGTGAGGTTGAGGAAGGCGATTTTCGCGTCCTTGGCCTTGTCGCCGAGGGTGCCAGCAGCCCATTTGCCGATCAGCTCGCCGGCCAGAAGATTGTCGGTAGCGAAAGTGGAGTCAGCGGCATCAACGGGTTCGAGAGGTGTATCGAGCGCGATGACCAGAAGACCGGCATCGCGCGCCTTCTGCACGGCCGGAACGATGCCCTTGGTGTCCGATGCGGTAATCAGGATACCCTTGGAGCCATCGGCAATGCATGTCTCGATCGCGGCAACCTGGCTTTCGGAATCGCCATCGATCTTGCCGGCATAGGACTTCAGCGTCACGCCAAGTTCTTTAGCCTTGGCGGTTGCGCCTTCCTTCATCTTGACGAAAAAGGGATTGGTGTCGGTTTTGGTAATCAGGCAAACCGAAGTATCGGCGGCGGACGCGACGGACGCGAAAGAAACGCCGAGCGCAAGCGCGCCCAGAAGAGCGGAAACAGTCGTCTTCATTGTAATCCTCCCATTGAATGTTTGAGTACCGTGACGGTTACCCGACGATCTCGTCTCCTCCGAGAACAGCGACCGTTGACACAGATGGAACCACCAAAGGAAACGGCTGTCAATAAATAAATCCGATTGAATTATTAATTCCGTATGGCATTCTAACAAGCGGCAGGGAGGAATATCGCGGCGTCGTTTAACGTTGCGATAGCAAGATTGCCATAAAGCCTGCATGTATCGGTCGCGGCGGATATGGCGGGCGGGAGGATGAAACTATGAGACAATCTGTCGAGACGGCGCCGCCCGCGCCGTCCACCAACATGGATATGAGCGGCGGCGCCAACCAGATCGGGGTGCGTGCCTATAACGAGCGGCTTGTGCTGTCGCTGGTGCGCCGCCACGGCGGCTTGTCGAAAGCCGAAATATCCAGGCTTTGCGGTCTCTCGGCGCAGACTGTCTCGGTCATCATGCGCTCGCTCGAAAGTGACGGTCTTCTTATCCGTGGCGAAAGACTGCGCGGCAAAGTCGGGCAGCCTTCGACGCCGATGCGCCTCAATCCCGATGCCGTCTTCTCGTTTGGCGTGAAAATCGGCCGTCGCAGCGTCGATCTGGTGCTGATGGATTTCGTCGGCCGGATCAAGCTGAAGCTCCGCAGAACTTACCCTTATCCTATGCCGGAATGGATTTTGCCATTCGTCATCGAGGGTATCACGGAACTCGAGTCCAAGCTCTCTCCGGCCGAACGGCAAAAAATTGCCGGTGTCGGCATTGCCGCACCGTTCGAATTGTGGAACTGGGCGCAGGAGGTGGGCGCCCCGCAGAATGAGATGGAGCGCTGGCGCGACGTCGATATCCGTGCCGAAATTGCGGATGGCGTCAGCTATCCGGTTTTCCTGCAGAACGATGCGACCAGTGCCTGCGGTGCAGAACTGGTTTTTGGTGCAGGCCAGAACTACCCCGATTTTCTCTATATCTTCATCGGATCCTTCATCGGTGGCGGTGTCGTTTTAAATTCCGCACTGTTTTCCGGAAAGACGGGCACCGCCGGTGCAATCGGCCCCTTGCCAGTTCAGGGGCAGGACGGCAACACGGTCCAGCTTCTGAAAATCGCCTCCATCTTCGTTCTGGAAAACATGTTGCGCGAACGCGGCATCGATCCCCGTCCCCTGTGGTTCTCGCCGGATGAATGGATCGATTTCGGCGAGCCGCTGGAAAGCTGGATCGGAAAAACGGCCGCGGCCCTTGCGCAAGCCGTCATCGCTGCAGCCTCCATCATCGATTTTTCCAGCGTCATCATCGATGGCGGTTTTCCGGATTGGGTCAGAGCAAGAATAGTCTCCGCCACCCGTCTTGCCCTAAAACATCACGATCTTCAGGGTGTTACGCTCCCGGAAATCATCGAGGGAGCGGTCGGCAGCCAGGCCCGGGCTATCGGGGGAGCGAGCCTGCCCCTGTTTTCCCGTTATCTCATCGACCAGAATGTTCTCTTCAAGGACACAACAGGCTGAGGTTTCAGGCCCTGCCTAAATTTCCTGGCGGGACTCTTTGCCGGATTCAAATGGTCACTCGCTGGCGGCATGTTCCATGATTGCCGCCAGAAAAGCAGGGCCGTATCGTTCCAGCTTTGTGTCTCCCACTCCAGGTATCTGCGCCATTTCTCCCACAGAGGCCGGTCTTGCTGCCGCAAGCTCAATGAGTGTCTTGTCGTGGAAAATCACATAGGGCGGAACGTTCTGCGCGCGGGCAATTTCCATGCGCTTCGCACGCAGCGCCTCAAAGAGACTGCGATCGGCATCCGGTAGAACAATGGCGGTGGGCTTGCGATTCGTCTGTTGTCGCGCCGAACGGGGAGCGGTCGGTATCCTCAACATCAGGGACGGCTTTTCGCGCAGGAATCGCCTCCCTTCTTCGGAAATGGACAATCCCCCGTGACCGGCCAGATCAACCTCGATCAGGCGCAGCGCAACCATCTGGCGCAGGATGGCCCGCCAGGTGCGATTGTCGTGCTCTTTGCCTATGCCGTAGGTCGTGATCCGATCGTGACCAAAGCTCGATATCCGTTCATCTTCCATGCCCAGCAATACGCGGATGACATAGGCCTGGCCGAAACGTTCTCCCGTGCGGTAAATGCAGGACAGCAACTTCTGCGCGGCAATGGCACCATCAAACAGGTCCGGCGGCTCCGCACAGGTGTCGCAATTGCCGCAGGGCTCGCAATAGTCGCCGAAATAAGACAAAAGCACCCGCCGACGGCAACCGGCTGTTTCCGCGAGGCCAAGCAACGCATCGAGCTTCCGGCGCTCCATGTTCTTGCGCTGGTCGCCCGCATCCGACTCTTCGATAAAGCGGTTGCGCAATGCGATGTCTTCATAACCGTAAAGCATAAGCACGTCGGACGGCAGACCGTCACGGCCGGCACGGCCGGTTTCCTGATAATAGGCTTCGATGCTGCTGGGCAGATCGATATGCACGACGAAGCGCACATCCGGTTTGTCGATGCCCATACCGAAAGCCACGGTTGCAACCATGATGACAGCTTCACCATGCTGGAAGTGGGTCTGGTTCGCCTCGCGGGCGGCCTTGTCCATGCCGGCGTGATAGGGCAGCGCATCGCGCCCCTCCTCACGCAGCCAGGCTGCCGTCTCATCGACCTTGCGTTTGGAAAGGCAATAGACGATGCCGCTTTCGTCCTCGCGACCCGTCAGGAAGCGCTTCAGCTGCGTACGTGGATTATCCTTTTCCATGATCGCATAGCGGATATTTGGCCGGTCGAATCCGGCTATGAAGGCGTCGCTTCCGTTGATCCCGAGATGACCCAGAATTTCGGCGCGGGTTGGCTCGTCCGCAGTCGCCGTGAGCGCCATGCGTGGCGTATCCGGAAAGCGCTCGATCAACGTGTCTAGCTGGCGGTAAGGGGGACGGAAATCGTGCCCCCACTGCGACAGGCAATGAGCTTCGTCGATGGCGATTAGCGACAGGCTGATAGGTTGAAGCGCATCCAGAACATCCGGCTTGAGAAGGGTCTCCGGCGCGGCATAGAGAATATCGACCTTGCCAGCCCGCATATCCTGCCAGAGTACCCGCCGCTCTTCTGGGGAAAGATCGGAGTTGAGAGCTTCTGCCCGCACACCTGCCTGACGCAAGGCGGCGACCTGATCAACCATCAGCGCGATCAGGGGCGAAACAACCAGCCCCATTCCCTGACGGGCGAGCGCCGGAATCTGGTAACAAAGCGACTTCCCGCCCCCTGTTGGCATCAACACAAAAGCATTGTTGCCTGCCATCACATGCCGGATGATTTCCGCCTGCTGGCCACGAAACGTATCGTAGCCATAGACGGTCTTGAGAATCTGCAAGGGATCGGTGGTCACGTTGGCTTTCTTATGAGCTGGACGGTTTACGCATCATGGTCAAATCAGGGGCTATCGCAACGCAGAAAGGCTGAATCAGTCGCAGAAAAAAGAGCGCCAATTGTGAACGATGCGAACTTATATTGGTTTGGATGTTATTTGAGGTATTTCGCAAAAGGAAAACCCCGCAGCTTAAGCTACGGGGTTTTTGAGAAGATGGTTGCGGGGGCAGGATTTGAACCTGCGGCCTTCAGGTTATGAGCCTGACGAGCTACCGGGCTGCTCCACCCCGCGTTACCAGCGTAAATCCCTATGG